>NZ_QXDJ01000010.1:0-130000 GCF_003575225.1 Clostridium chromiireducens
TAAAATCTTTCAAAATACTTGACATATTATATTTTAATAAGTATAATATTTTTGTAATATCTGGTGATGATGGCATAGAGGTAACACTCCTTCCCATTCCGAACAGGAAAGTTAAGGTCTATTACGCTGATGGTACTGCATGGGTGACTGTGTGGGAGAGTAGGAAGTTGCCAGGTAAATACAAAAGGGATCTTTAGCTCAGTTGGTTAGAGCAACCGGCTCATAACCGGTAGGTCTAGGGTTCGAGTCCCTGAAGGTCCACCATGGGGGTATAGCTCAGTTGGGAGAGCACCTGCCTTGCACGCAGGGGGTCAAGAGTTCGAATCTCTTTATCTCCACCAAAAAAAGTTATGAAGAAATTCATAACTTTTTTTTTATAGTTAAATAAATAGTTTACATTTTATAAGTATATTTTTAATTGGAATTATGATAAATAATTAGATTTTATATTATAATATATATTAATGAATAGTTAAGAACTAGAAAGTAAAACATTACAGCGTAAATTTGTATAATAGGGAAGTATTATAATAAACTATGAATACTAATCTAATATAAATGTTAATAAGGGGTCATGATATGCAATGATTTACAGAATTAAGCAATTCCATTGGGCAATACAATCTGTATTTCAAAATACAGATTGTGAGATACCAAATAAGTACCTCAGCAAATCTGAATTAAGTTTATTTATGAAAGTTACTAAGTCAGAGAGAAATCATTCAATAAGGGTATGCAAAGCTGCTTTGGAGTATATCAGGGATGAAAATATATTGGATATAGATAAATGTATAATGTGCAAATGTGCATTATTGCATGATATAGGAAAATCTAAGGCAAGATTAAATATATTTTATAAAAGTATTATTATTATTATAAATAAAATTACATATGGTAATTTTCTAAAATACACTCAAAGTCAAAGAATTAATAATTATTATAATCATCCTCAAATTGGAGCAGATTTATTGAAGAATATAAACGAAGATAATATAGATATAATAAATTGCATCAGATATCATCACGATGACAATAATGCAAAGGATAATACATATTTAAAGATATTAAAGAGGTGTGATAATTTAAATTAGAATATAGGAGGAAGTTATGAATTCTATTGAGAGAAGAGAATGCATAGTTAGGTTATTGTCAGATAGTAATGAACCACTAAAAGGTAGTGTCATAGCCAAAAAATATTGCGTTACAAGGCAAGTTATTGTAAGAGACATAGCTATTCTTAGGGCAAAAGGAAAAAATATAATAGCTACTCCAGATGGATATATAATCAATGCTAATGAACATAAAATTAAAGCTATTATTGCTGTAATTCATACTGAAGAAGAAATGTTTAATGAATTAGGCATAGTGATTAAATACGGGGGAACAATTGAAGATGTTATAGTAGAACATCCATTGTATGGAGAAATAAAAGGTATGCTTATGATTAAAAATTATAATGAATTAAATAAGTTTATTCAGAAGTATCAGGAGCAGCGAGCCAAATTATTATCTGCACTAACTAATGGAGTTCATCTACATACCATTTCAGCAGAAAGCCAGGAAGATATTGATTTAATTATAGGTGAACTTAAAAAAAATAACTTTATAGTTTCAGATTTGGAGGATTAATAATGGATTATGATGTATTGATTTTAGGTGGTGGAATTATTGGATGTGCTGTTGCGTATGAACTATCAAAATATAACATAAATATAGCTCTAATTGAAAAGGATTATGATGTAGCTAATGACATATCCTTTACTAACGCAGCAATTACTTACGATGGATCAGAAGCAAAAGATGAATATATGGCTAATCTAGAAAGCATGGGAACTAGATTGATTAAGGAACACTGCCAAAAATTTAACATAAAGTATGACAAGATTGGTTCACTAAGAATTTCACAAAATGATTCCAATTACAATACAATCGAGTATATGTATAAAAACTCTAAAAAGAGAGGGATAGACGGCATACGCATATTGAATGCAGATGAAATATATGAGATAGAACCTAATTTAAAAATGAAGGTAACTAAAGCCCTATACTCTGAGAATACTGCAGTAATATCTCCTTATAATTTAGTAGTATCTTACGCAGAAGTCGCATCTGATAATGGGGTTAACTTTAGACTAGAAGAGGAAGTTATTGATATTAAGAATATTTCAAAAGGTTTTAAAGTAACTACAAATAAAAATAAGTTTACTTGTAAATTTGTTATAAATACAATACCGAATGAAAATTTTAATGATAAGTGTTGTGGTACAATGTCTAATAGAAAAAATAATAAAATGAAATATATATTATTAAACGACAAGTTAGAAAATAGTAAAAGTACTATTATTATAAATGATATAAATAAAGAGACATTTGTCATGAGTATTCCAACATCATCGAGAAGAAATTTAATTGGAATAAAAAGTGATGATTATTTAGGGCTAGAGAGCGAATTAGAGTTATCAAAAAGTATTTTGGAATATATAAAGAAAGAACTCATAGCTAATATATTTACAGAAACATATAATGAAAATAGTATCATTATAGATGATAGTAGTCTCAATGATGGGTATATAAAGGTTATAGGAAATCATTATGCTAAAGTGACAATCGCACCTGCTATCGCAAAGGATATTGAAGAAAAACTTAAAATAAGCATGAACATGACTGAGAAGAGAGATTATATAGATAAAAAAAGAGAAATATATGTATTCAGAAATATGTCAAATGAACAAAGAAATAAGATAATTGCATTAGATAAACGATATGGTAATATTATTTGTAGTTGCAATAATGTTTCGGAGGGAGAAATTATTGATTCTATAAGAAGACCTTTGGGTGCAAGAACAGTTGAAGGGGTGAAAAGACGCACGGGCATAGGTCTTGGCAATTGTAATGGTGCATCCTGTAATATGAAGATTATAAAGATATTAGCAAGAGAAATGAATAAAAGTGTTTTAAGCATAGTGGATGATTCTATGGATTCTAGAATTTTAGTAGGAAGAATTAAGGAATTTAATGAAATCTAGACAGGAGGAATTAATGGTGGATGATAGAGATATATTTACAAGTCTAGTTAGAATAAAAGGAAATCAAAATTATAAGGTTGTTTCGGTTAAAAGTACAAAGCCTATCGAAAAAAGATTGTGGAGAGAATTCTCTAAAGTTCTTAGTAGAATTTATGCCAGTGCTCCTATTAATATTGGAGATGTTATTTGCAGAAATATAATGAATACAGGCGTAGATATAATATGCACAAAAAAAATAGATTAATAATTTATAGAATTAATATAAGTTTTGCAGGTGACCTAAAATATAATATGTATTACTAAGTGGAGACATTAATAAATTATAAATAAAAAATATAAAAATTAGTTGACATAATTATAATTCACTGATATAATCATATTTGTTGTTAGACGTGGAAAGATGGTCGAGTTGGTTTAAGGCACCGGTCTTGAAAACCGGCGTGCGTGTGAGCGTACCTAGGGTTCGAATCCCTATCTTTCCGCCATTTTTTTGTCTAAAAAAGTATTTTAGAGGGCACATGGAGGATTACTCAAGTGGCTGAAGAGGCGCCCCTGCTAAGGGCGTAGGTCGGGTAACTGGCGCCCGGGTTCAAATCCCGGATCCTCCGCCAAAACATCTAATATTTTATTAGATGTTTTTTTTTATTTAAAGATATATTCATAATAAATTGTAGGAGATTTTAATCTATTATGAATTGGAATTTATAATAGATTATAGGGCATTATAAATTATATATGTTAAAATTAAAAATATTATAATAAAAATGTTGACAGTTATCATATTGCTTGATATAATAATTTTTGTGAGTTACGGAAAGATGGTCGAGTTGGTTTAAGGCACCGGTCTTGAAAACCGGCGTGCGTGTGAGCGTACCTAGGGTTCGAATCCCTATCTTTCCGCCATATATTTTTTAATTTAAATATAGAGGGCACATGGAGGATTACTCAAGTGGCTGAAGAGGCGCCCCTGCTAAGGGCGTAGGTCGGGTAACTGGCGCCCGGGTTCAAATCCCGGATCCTCCGCCAAAAACATCTAACGTTTTGTTAGGTGTTTTTTTGTTTTAAATAAATTTACTTTATTAGAATTGTGTGCTCATAGTTTGCTGAGATAAATATTGATTTAAGTTTTGAAATTAAAACATTATAATTAATGATAAGCATAGATATATAAATACTTAATTTACTTAAGAAGGTGAATTATGATTAAGGGTAAGAAAATATATTTAAGAGATGTAGAAAGAAAGGATATTATTATTTTATATAGGTTATTTAATGAAAATATTGTAAAAAGGTATAGTATTATTCCTAATGATATCCATAGCAATGATGAAGGTGATAACTTAAGAAAAGCATTGAGTATATTAAATGATAAAGATATTTTAATTGGTTTTATAACTTACAAGGAGAGTAACTGCCATATAGGGGTATACTCTATTGGAATAACAATTGGAAGCAGCTATTGGGGGCATAAATATGGTGAAGATGCTATAAAAACTTTACTAGCGTATCTATTTATGAAATTAAATGCTATACGGGTTGAGCTAGAAGTTATAAGCACTAATTTAAGAGCTATAAATTGTTATAAAAAGTGTGGACTTATTGAAGAAGTCATAAAGAGAAATAATGTTTATATAGATGGAGAATATTTAGACACCATAATTATGGGTATACTTAGAGAAGAACTGATTTATATTTAAGATGTAAGGGTGTGAAGATACAATGAGTATAAGATTTATTTACGGAAGAGCTGGAGCAGGAAAAAGTAAATTTTGCATTGATGAAATAAAAAGTCATATAAATGATAATGCTTTAGGGAATAAATTAATTTTATTGGTTCCAGAACAATACACATTTACTACTGAAAATAAAATATTAAAGTTTATTGGAGAACATGCTTTTTTGAGATCAGAGGTGCTTAGCTTTAAAAAGATGGCTCATGAAGTTTTTGATGAATATGGTGGGCGTGTTAAAGAAATAATTAAAGAATCTGGTAGAAATATGCTTATTCATAAAGTATTAAATGAGAATTTAGATTCTTTAGAGTATTTTAAAAAAATATCTAGAGAACAGGGTTTCAATGAAATTGTATCAGAGATAATTTCAGAGTTTAAAAAGTATAGTGTTGATATTGATAACTTGAAAAAAATTGATGAAAAGACAGGCGATCCTGAGTTAATTAAAAAAATTAGAGAATTAACAGTAATTTATGAAGCATTTAATTCCAAAATGCATGAGAATTATATTGATGGAGATGATGAGTTAACTTTATTAAGTAAAAAAATATTAGAAACTAACGCTTATGAAGGCTCAGAAATATGGATAGATGAATTTACTAGTTTCACACCTCAACAAATGGAAATAATAAGATTATTGGCTAAGAGGTGTAATAGAGTAAATATAACTCTTTGTATGGATAGAAAATCTACAGAGAATGGGAATGAAGATGTAACTGATATCTTTAATATAATAAAGAATACAGAAAACAAATTATTAAAATTAATGAAAGATAATAATATAGCATATGATAAGCCAGTTTATCTAAATAACAATGAGCCATATAGATTTAAAGATAATGAGGAACTTAGGCATATAGAAAAGTACTTTTTTACTTATCCATTTAATGAATATAGGAAGGATTGTAGAGGAGTATCATTATATAAGGCAAATAATATTTATGATGAAATTGAGAATATAGCTAAAAGTATAACAAGACTTGTAAGAGATGATGGATACAGATATAGAGATATATCTGTAGTTTGTAGAAATATAGATGACTATGAGAAAATAACATCAGTAATATTTAAGGATTATGATATTCCTTATTTTCTTGACAAGAAGATTCAATTACTAAGTAATCCACTAGTTATACTTATAAGTTCTGCATTTGAAATATTATCCAAGAATTGGTCATACGAAAGCGTATTTAAATATTTAAAAAGTGGATTAACGGGAGTAATTAATTCATATATTGATGTTTTAGAAAACTTTGTTTTAGAGCATGGAATAAGGGGATATAAGTGGACAGTAGAAGAGATAATCAGAGAAAGTTGGTTTAATGATAATGATGAATTAACTGATGAAAAGATATTGATATCTGAAATCATGGAAGAAATCAGGAGGCCGCTAATAAATTTTCATAATAAAATAAATGGAAAATATAAAGTTAGAGATATATGCACAGCTATTTATGAATTTTTGCTTGAGATTAAAGCTTTTGAAAGAATAGAAGAGTGGATTGATAACTTTGAAAAATTAGGGTTAGAAGATAAGGTAAAAGAGTATAGCCAAGTTGAGAGTATAGTTATAGATATATTGGATCAAGCAGTTGATGTAATTGGAGAAGAAACGCTAGATTACTTTGAGTTCTTTAAGATATTAAATTCAGGATTTACTAATGAGGAAATAGGAGTAATACCTGTAGCCTTAGATCAAGTTAATATAGGTGATATTGCAAGAATTAAGGGTAGAGATGTAAAGATTCTTTATATAGTAGGAATTAATGATGGAGTGCTACCTGCATCTAAGAAGGATGAAGGAATTATATCTGATAGGGATAGGGAGATACTAAATGATATAGGTATAATCTTAGCCACAACAACTAGAAATAAAGTATTTGAGGAGCAATACCTCTTATACATAGCTTTAACAATAAGTAGTGAATATTTAATGTTGTCATATCCAATGTCTGATTTTGAAGGAAAATCATTAAGACCATCTATAGTAATACCTAGAATAAAAAAAATACTTCCTAAGTTAGTAGAAGAAAGTTCAATTTATAATTTAGAAGATCAAAGAAATCCTTTTAGTAAGGTTATTGCACCAATAGCAACGTTTAATGAACTTATACTTGCTGTAAGAAGAGATTTTGACAAAGAGGATATAGAGCCATACTGGCCACAAGTATATAACTGGTTTAAAGAAAATGAGCAATTTAAGAAAAAGGTTCAAAGTATATTTAAAGGACTTACATATTCAAATGTAGGGGATAAAGTTGCAAAGAATAAACTTAGAAAATTATATCAAAATGATATGGGAAATTTAGTCTTTAGCGTTTCAAGATTAGAGAATTATGCTGAATGTCCATTTTCATATTTTATACAATATGGTTTAAAAGCAAAAAATAGAAAAGTATATGAGTTCACTCCACCAGACTTAGGTTCATTTGTACACGAAATGTTAGATTCATTTACGAAGAGAGTTAAAGAAGAGGGAATACTATGGTCTGAACTAAATAATGAAAGATGTAAAGAAATGATATCTAATATCATTGATAAAAAGTTAAATGAACAAAGTAATTCAATTTTGAATAGTTCTAAGAAGTTTAAGTATCTAGCTCAAAGATTTAAGAGAGTAATCTCTAAATCTGTTTCAGTTATTGCAAATCAAATAGGAAAAGGTGAATTTGAAGTTTTTAAAACAGAATTTAATTTTGGAAGCTATAGTTCAGGAGAAGCTATAACACTAGATTTAGAAAACAATGAAAAAGTGTATCTTCAAGGAAGAATTGATAGAATAGATACACTGGATTTAGATGGAGAAACATATATTAGGATTATAGACTATAAGACTGGTACTAATAAGTTTGATTTGAATGAACTTTATAATGGATTACAGATGCAATTATTAGTATATTTAGATGCACTAATTAAAAATTCTAAATATATATTGGAGCGTCAAGCAAAGCCGGGAGCTATACTATATTTTAAAATAGATGATCCAATAATAAAGAGTAAGAAGGAAATGACTACAGAAGAGGTTCAGGAAGAAGTTCTAGATGCTTTAAAGATGAAAGGGCTAATTTTAAAGGATGCTAGGGTTGTTAAGGCTATGGATAGAGATATTGAAGGCTATTCATTAATTATACCGGCTGCATTTAAGAATGATGGGGATTTCAAGTCAAATAGTGATGTAGTTACGGAAGAAGAATTTATATTACTTAGAGAATATGTTAATAAGAAGATGGTGGAAATTTGCGAAGAGATGTTAAGTGGTGAAATTAAAATACAACCAACTAAAAATGCTAACAGAACTCGTTGCGAGTATTGTGATTTTTCAGCAATTTGTCAATTTGATACATCTATACAGGATAACAAGTATAAAGTTATTGCTAAGAAATCTCAGAATGATATTTGGAATAGTATAAGAAAAGAAATTTATAATGTAGATGATATAAATGATTCTAATAAACTAATTAAAGAGACCAATGAGGAAGCTTAGAAGATTATTGATAAAACTCAAAAGAGACTTTGATTAGTGATAGGAGAGATTAATTTATGGGAAAGACACAATGGACTGATGAACAATTAAAAGCAATAGAAACAAGGAATTGCAATTTATTAGTAGCAGCAGCAGCTGGTTCAGGTAAAACTGCAGTGCTTGTAGAACGGATTATTAAAATAATTACAAATGAAGAGAATCCGGTTGATATAGATAGATTATTAGTTGTTACATTTACTAATGCAGCAGCAGCTGAGATGAGAGAGAGAATAGCCACAGCAATATCAAAGGAATTAGATAAAAATCCGAATTCTAGAAATCTCCAAAAGCAATTAACACTACTAAATAGAGCTAATATTACAACGATGCATTCATTTTGTTTAGATGTAATTAAAAATAATTTTCATAGAATTGATCTTGATCCATCATTTAGAATTGGAGATCAAACAGAAGGCATACTTATTAAGTCAGAAGTTATAGATGAACTTTTTGAAGACAAATATAATGATGACGATTTAGAATTTACAGATTTAGTTGAAGCGTTTAGCAGTTACAAGAATGATGATAATCTAAAAGAGTTAGTTTTAGATTTATTTAATTTCACTATGTCAGGTCCATGGCCTGAAAAATGGCTTAATGATAGTACTGAAGCTTTCAATATTAAATCTATAGAAGAATTAAATAGAACTAAATGGGTTAAAGTGTTAGCTGATAATGTTAGAATTGAGATTGAAGGTTATATAAAGATGATGGAGAAGGCCATTGAAATAATTAATGAAACAGATGGCTTAGAACCATACATAGATAATTATACTAGCGAATTAATGTGTATAAAAAGGATCTATGAATCAACTAGCAATGGTTTAGAAGAAATTTATAAAGCATTGTTAGCAGTAGAATTTAATAGGCTTAAATCTATTAAAAAAGATAAAGTTTCAGATGAAAATGCTCAAAACATTGTTAGAAAAATTAGAGATGATATTAAAAAGAAAATATCTGAGTTGGTGAATAATACATTCTCAGTGACACCGCAGCAAATGTTAAGTAATATACAAGGAGCATATCCCCATATGAGAAAATTAACAAATATTGTTTTGGAGTTTGGGGATAGATTCAGTAAAAAGAAAAGAGATAGAAATATTTTGGATTTTAATGATTTAGAGCATTTGTGCTTAAAAATACTAATTGAAAATGATGAAAATTGTAATATTATACCTTCTAATATTGCTAAAAACTTTAGAGAATATTTTGATGAAGTTTTAGTAGATGAGTATCAAGACTCTAATAATGTTCAAGAAACAATAATAAATTTAGTATCTAGAAAAGAAAGTAATAATCCTAATGTATTTATGGTTGGAGATGTAAAACAAAGTATATATAGATTTAGACAAGCAAAACCAGAACTGTTTATTGAAAAATATAATACATATAAATTAGACGAAGGTAACAGTAGAAAGATTCAGCTATATAAGAATTTCAGAAGCAGAAAAGAGATTATTGATGGTGTAAATTATATATTTAAAGAATTAATGTCTAAGACAGTTGGTGAATTAGAATATTCTAATGATGAGGCTTTAAATTTGGGGGCAAATTATAGGGAATCAGAAGATGAGGATATAATACTTGGTGGCGCTATTGAGCTTAATATAATAGATAAAAACTATGAAGAATCAGCTGAAGAAGTTGTTGAAGAACAAGAAGAAATAAATAATGTAATTATGGAAGGAAGAATCGTTGCTAGGAAAATTAAAGAATTAATGTCGTCAAAGGATGGAAAAACATTTAAGGTTTTAGATAAGGAAATAGGCGAATATAGACCAGTAATGTACAAAGATATAGTAATTCTCCTTAGGGCAACGAAAAATTGGGCTGAAAGTATTTTAGATGAATTAGGGGAAGAAGGAATTCCGGTATATTCAGATACAGGAACAGGATATTTTGAATCAATTGAAATTAGAACAATAATTTCTCTTTTAAAAGTTATAGATAACCCTATGCAAGATGTTCCAATGTTAGCCTTAATGAGATCACCAATTGCAGGTTTTTCAGCAGAAGAAATAAGTGATGTCAGGCTTGTTAATAAAGATAAATATTTTTATGAGAATATAAAATATATAAGTGAAGAAGCTCATGATAATAGAGAGGAAATTTATTCTAAGGAATTAATCGACAAATGCAAGTATTTAATTGAGCGTATTGAAATTTGGAGAAACAAGTCAATTTATATGGCAATTGATGAATTTATATGGCATTTATATATGGATACTGCTTATTATGGATATGTTGGAGCAATGCCTAATGGGGTATTCAGACAGGCCAATTTAAAAATACTTTTCCAAAGAGCTAAACAATTTGAAAAAACAAGTTTTAAAGGATTATTTAATTTTATTAATTTCATAAATAAGCTTACAAAGTCGTCAGGTGATATGGGAAGTGCCAAAATGTTAGGGGAGAATGAAGATGTAGTAAGAATTATGAGCATCCATAAAAGTAAGGGATTAGAATTTCCGGTTGTATTCTTATGTGGAATGGGAAAGAGTTTTAATCTAATGGATTTAAATAAGAATATGGTATATCATGATGAATTAGGACTTGGACCAGATTTTGTAGATATAGAAAAGCGATTTAGTATTGGAACTTTGGCTAAAGAATCAATAAAAAAGAAAATGAAACTTGAAACACTATCAGAAGAAATGAGAATACTTTACGTTGCATGCACTCGAGCGAAAGAAAAGCTGATTATGACAGGAACAGTCACTAATGTTGAAAAATCAGTAGAAAGATGGTTGAGCTCAGCATCATTGGAGCATGATTATATACTACCTTCTGAAGTATTAAAATGTAGATCGTATTTAGATTGGGTCGGAATGACGTTATGCCATCATAGTGATGGAACAGTAATTAGAGATATTGCTGGAGGTTCTAATGAAATATCAAAAGATGATGAATCAAAATGGAAAATTAATTTATGGAATAAAGGTCATTTAATTAATAAATTGGAGTTAGAAAGTATTGAAGAGGAAAAGTATGAGACTACAATAACTAATACTAACTCATTAAATGATTCAGTTTCATATGAGATAAATAGAAGGCTATCATACGAATATCCTTTAAAGGCGTCAACTACTCTTAAAAGTAACATTTCTGTTTCAGACTTAAAGCGAAGGAATTCTGAAGAAAATAATAATACTCAAGAAATTTATAGAGAAAAAGTAGTAACAACCCCTAAGTTTCTTCAAGAGAAGAGAGGATTGACACCATCAGAGAAGGGGACGGCAGTTCACTTTGTAATGAAAAAGCTAGATCTTAATAGAGTATCATCTATAAATGAAATAGAAGTACAATTGCTGGAATTATATGAAGGCGAATTCATACTTAATGAAGAGTTAAAGGCTATTAATCCATATAAGATATTAAATTTTTTCGAATCTGATTTAGGAAGAAAAATTATTGAATTAAATATGAACGGCGGAATAATTTATAGAGAAGTTCCATTTTATACTGAAATAAGTAGTTTACAAATAGATAAAACATTAGAACAAGATAAATATAAGGATGAGAAAGTTAGATTACAAGGAATAATTGATTGCTTTTTTGAATATGATGGAGATATTATATTATTGGATTATAAAACTGATTATGTAAAAAAGGGCGATGAGAATAATTTAAAAGAAAAATATAAAAAACAATTAGAATATTACAGTCATGCTGTATTTAAAATGACAGGCAAAAGTGTTAAGTATAAATATTTATATTCATTTTCTCTAGAGAAAGAAGTCCTATTATAATTGATGCAAAAGTGACAATTTAATAAATTAAGAGCAAGATAGTAGTAATGAGTTTACAATCTTGCTCTTTTATTTAATACAATATATTATTTTATTATTACTTTGCTTCCTTTAGGAATATTAGTATAGATCCATTTAGCATCGTCCAAAGAAAGTCTAATACATCCATGAGAAGATGGTTTATTCATAGTATAGTCCAAGACCGTTGTTTTATCCTTAGCAAAAGGGACAGAGTGGAATAAGATATCGCCTGTAATTTGGGACCAGTACTTTCCGCCCTGCTCATATTTGTCTGAAAAGAACCAATCACCTTTTTCTTTAATTGAAAAAGAGCCAGAAGGAGTATCCTCACCATTTACACCAGTAGAGCATAGGAAAGTTTTAATTAATTGCCATTTATCTGCTTTTCCTTTATAGACATAGGTCTTCTGTTCTTTTAGATTTACATTAACAAAATATGATGTGATGCTTTCAATATTTAATGTATTAATATTTTTAGGTGATATTGAGTTTGTTAATGCACGAGATGAAGCTTCGGCAATAGCAGAATTTTTATCTAGGTAATCTTGTTGTTTTTCTTTTATATCTATTATTTTTTCTTTTACATCAGAATCATTGCCCAAAATATTGTTATTATCTGAAATCTTAGATAGAGCTTCACTGTAATAATCACTGCTCACTAAATTATCACAATCTGCAAATAAGGATTCCTTGAATTTACTCTTAGCATCATTTAAATATATCAATGAATCAATATAATTTAAATCTAGAGCAGAAACTTTATTAAAGTAAGGGATAGATTCAGCATATTGTCTATTATTAAAATGGTCTATAGCAGTATTATAATTATTAGTTGATTCTTTAATTAAATCTATTGAATCGGAAATGCTATGTAATTTATTATTATCTATAATATTGTATCGTTGAATCTCTTTTACCTGTATCAATGCATTCTCAGAAGATATTTTTTGGTTATTAATATCTTCAGTTAGACTATTTAATTTATAACTAAAGTATTTAGAAATATCATTATCCATCATAAATACTTTAAATGGATTAAACTTTTGTTGAGTTAATAAGATGTTATTTGCTTGAGAAAATTTATAATTATCAAAGCTTGTTTTAAAAGAGTCAATAAATTTATTGTACTTATAGAAACCATAAAAGGTACTAAAGCAAATAAATATAAATAATAATATGCGTATGATTATTTTAGCTTTCCTCTTCTTGTTTACTTTATTATAAGGAATTCTATTTATATTCAAAGAAATGCCTCCTAATTTAATACTTATTAATCGAATAACGTTTAAAAAATGTGCATATAATCATTTGGTTTTTTATACACATTAAATAATAGTAGTCCTTTTTATCTATAATATTGACAAGAAACACAAAAAATAAACCTTAAGGTTTTAACTAAATTTAATATATGTTAATATAGTGAATAGAGTTTATAAAACTAAAGAGTATTAATTCGGAGGGTAAGATGGACCATAGAACTAATTTTTTAAAAAAAGTTATAACTTCTATATATGACATAAAAGTTTTTTCTAAATATGCTAAGGAAGGATTTTTTAGATCAATTTCGTATGCAATGCTGCTTACATTAATCTTGGCAATAATAAGAAGTGCTTTTGCGGTATATAGAAATAATAATTTTGAATTAAATTTTTTTACATCTACTATTATTACCAATTTTGGTATGAGTTTTCTTAACTTGTTATTTGACTGCTTAATTGTATCTGTTGTATCCTCTCTTTTTGCAATATTCATGCGGATGGTAGTTAAACATATAGCTTTATATTCATTGACTTTATATGCGGCCACATTACCACTGATGGTTCAAATTATATTAGAAATATTTAATCCCAATATGAGTTTTGATACAATGTTTATAGTTGGGACGCTAACTTATGTTATATTAATATTAAAGTATATAAAAGATGAAATAATAAAGAAATTAACTTAAAAACTACTATAAATTAATTAAAGAGTGGCTAAAGGATATTATATAGATGCTGAAATAAATAGAATATATATTCAATGAAGGAAAAATTAATTTATTGAATATATATTCTATTTATTTTTTAGTGTCCAATTAATCAAGTTTCATTTTGAATCTAAATCTATTATCTAACAACTGGATATACTGTATAACAAGGAGTTGTTATATGGAAAATAATATGATATTATATATTAAGGGTATATGGTAAAAAAAGTAAAAAAAATTACAAAAGGGGATTAAGAAATGGTTGAGGTCGATATTTTAAAAGATGGTGGAATAAGTGAAGAGAATACACTAAATAAAGCTGAGCTTATTAAATTATCAAAAGAAGATTTGATTAATATACTTATTAATATATCAGAGTGTAAAAAGATTCAAGAAGATTTTATTTTAAATATTTCTCATGATTTAAGATCACCACTAAATGTAATATTAAGTATATTGCAGTGTTATAAAGATGAATATAAAAATAATAAAAAAGGAGATCAATGCCAAGATCATATAGAGATTATAAAAAGAAATTCTTATAAGATATTAAAACTTATAAATAATCTTATTGATACTACAAAACTAGAAAAAAAGTATTATAACATGAAGAAAGAAAATTTAGATATAATCAATTTAATAGAGTGGAATATATCATCTATAGATAAGTATGCTAAACAAAAGGATATATCTTTAGTTTTTGATACAAATGTTGAAGAATGTATTATGGCAATTGATCCTGAAGCAATAGACAGAATAATAATGAATTTAATATCTAATGCCATAAAGTTCTCGCCTGAGGGCAGCAGTATATATATAAACACATGGAAGAGTATTAATCAGCTAACAATTTCAATTAAAGACGAAGGAATTGGAATACCTAAAGAAGAACAAAGTAATATTTTTAATAGATTTGTTCAATCTTCTAGAAATAAAAAGAGTGAACATTCTGGTAGTGGAATAGGTTTAGATTTGGTTAGATATCTGACAAAGGCTCATAATGGAAGTATAGAACTTAAAAGTGAAATGAACAAGGGTTGTGAGTTTATTATTAAGTTACCAATAGAGAAGCTAGAAGAAAATGAAATTGTGAAAAATAAATGTTTAAATTCTAAGAGCAAAGTAGAAATACTTGAAGTGGAATTTTCAGATATTTATCTATAAATTACTTAGAAAATTATGAAGGTATAGTAAGTTATCTAACATATTCTATTTTTAGATAACTTATTATATAATTTATCTAAACTATAATTAGGAAATCAAATAAATTTATTATAATAAGTTATTATAAACTTGATTATTGTAGTAGCTTGTGATAATATAGTTCTGTTGTTAAAAATAAGTATGGAGCGTTAGTTAAACGGATATAACTTACCGCTACGGACGGTACATTAAGGGTTCGATTCCTTTACGCTCTGCCATTTATATAAAAAAATGTCTTAACTTAATTAAGTTAAGACATTTTTTTATATAATTTTAGTGCCTATGTTTTCACCGAATAAAACTTTGCATTCAAAGCCTAATTTAGATTGTTCTAAAATATCGCTATCAATTTTGATAGAATCTTTCTCAAAAAATAATATTGTAGTTGAACCTCCAAATTTGAAATATCCTTTTTCATCGCCTTTATTTACTTTAACATTAGGCGAATAAGATTGAATTATTGAGCCAACACAAGTAGCACCAACTTCTACATGCAATACATCTTTAAAATTATCTGACTTAAACAATGACCATTCTCGTTTATTCTCACAAAAAAGCTTAGGGACAGCCTTAAGTGCTATTGGATTTACTGAGTAATAATGTCCTTTAATATGGTGACTTTCATATGGAATACCAGAATCTATAAAGTGAAACCTGTGATAATCTGTTGGACACAGTCTTAAAATAACACATACACCATTACTGTATTTACTAGCAATAGATTCATCATCAATTAATTCTTTTAGACTATAAGTTAATCCTTTGATTTGAACTATATTATCAAGATCAATGTTTTCATATGCAGTAAGTCTTCCATCTCCAGGTGAAATCAATATATCTTTGTTTTTATTTATTGGTCTAGCTTCAGAATGCAGTTCCCGAGTAAAAAAATCATTAAAGGAATTAAATTCATTAATCTTTTTCTTTGATAAAGTCATATCGATATTAAAGCTTTCTATAAATGATGGAATTTTACTTGCACTTAGTTTTGTATCACAGTATGTTCCATACAATTTAGAAAATAGCTTCTTTTTTGCGATAAGTTCAGTAACGTTTTTGCCAATTGGGGATTCATATGTCCATTCAATATACTTTTTCCCCGCTATAAGCTCTTCTTCATAAGATTTTGTTTTTCTATTATAAACTTGAATCATAAATACAATTGTCAAAACTTTATAGAATATTGTAGGCAAAAGCCAGATAAACTTATAATGTTACAGTTATGACAAGTATCCTCCATTTCTTATTTAATTTTATAATTTTTATAGATCCTATTTATATTATTAGCCATAATAGGAATTAATATAAATTTAGATTAATATAAAATATGCATTAATAAATAATGTGTAACATACATAATTTATTTTAACTCTTAATACTAATTTTATCACATATAATAAGAAATTCAAAAGAGATATAAATGAATGAGATTTTAAATCTTGTTGACGAGAGAGTTATAGAGTTATGGCCTACTATTGAACTTGATGGTATAATATTAGTTGCATGTTATTGTAAGATTATATAGGGGAAACGAGGAAAAGTATTATGAACAAGACAAAAAAATTAATATTTCAATCAGCAATAAAAATATTTTCGGAATCAGGATATAGAGGAGCTACAATGGATGAAATAGCTTTAAATGCAGGTCTCGCTAAGGGAACATTGTATTATCATTTCAAAAGTAAAGAAGAAATATTTAATTTTATTGTTGAGGAAGGACTTCAGATATTAGAAAATCAAGTTGTTGAAGTTCAAAATACGAGTATAGATCCAATTGAAAAATTAATAAGGATATGTAGAATACAATTAACTTTTCTTTATGGATATACAGATTTCTTCAAGATAGTAATGAGTCAGTTATGGGGAACTGAAAGAAGGCAAAATGAATTAAGACAAAAAATAAGAAAATATATATATGAAATTGAAATTAACATAAAAATTGCTATGGAAAATGGGTTGATTGAAAAAGGGGATATTGAGCTTATGGCATTTGAGTTTTTTGGTTCATTATGCTCATCTGCAATATATGAGTCTATTCGTATTGAAAAGATAGACTTAGAGAACATTATAGAAAGCACAATAAAGTTTACATTAAATGGTTTAGGGATAAATTATAAAGAAGTAAATTATAATGATAAATAATATCTAAAATAGTTAAGAATTAAGAACCATATAACTTTGTTAATATATTAACTCTAGAATTGTGAGAAAACATGTATTTTTAGTTGTAAAATTTGGTTAAATAAATAATATTATCAATAAAAGTTATTAATTAATATTTAATTCTTCATTATGATTGTGTTAAAATAGTATTCGGTGGCCTAGAGAATAGGCTATTTATTAACTAAAATAGAACACTAAGATGGAGGATTCTTTTTTATGATAAATATAGTAATAGATGGTAAGATTATAAAAATAGAAGATGAAAAAACAACTGTTTTAAAGGCAGCATTAGATAATGGAATAGATATACCTACATTATGTTATTTAAACGATTGCGGAAATGTAGGAAAATGTGGCGTATGTGCTGTAGAAGTTGAAGGAAAGAATAATTTATCTTTAGCTTGCATAACTAAAGTTGAAGATGGAATGATTATAAAAACAAACTCAGAAAAAGTTCAAGAAAGAATAAAGTCAAGAGTGAGTACATTGCTAGATAAACATGAATTTAAATGTGGACCTTGTAATAGAAGAGAAAATTGTGAGTTTCTAAAACTGGTTATTAAAACGAAAGCGAAGGCTAATACGCCTTTTGTTGTTACTGATAAACTAGAATATATTGATGAAAGAAGTAAATCAATTGTTATAGATAGAAGTAAATGTGTTCTATGCGGAAGATGTGTTGCTGCCTGCAAAGAAAAGACAGGAACTGAAATGATTAAAATTGTAGGCAAAGGTGCGGAGAGAAAAGTCTCGTCTATAGGAAATGAGTGTTTTGATGATACTAACTGCTTATTATGTGGTCAATGTGTTGTTGCGTGTCCAGTTGCGGCTTTATCTGAAAAATCGCATATGGATAGAGTAAAGGAAGCACTAGAGGATCAAAATAAACATGTAATAGTTGCAATGGCTCCATCAATTAGAACTTCTATGGGAGAGCTATTTAAATTAGGGTACGGGGTAGATGTTACAGGAAAACTATATACATCATTAAGAATGTTAGGTTTTGATAAGGTCTTTGATATCAACTTTGGAGCCGATATGACAATAATGGAAGAGGCAACAGAATTTATTGAAAGAATAAAGAATAATGGCCCATTCCCTATGTTTACATCATGTTGTCCGTCATGGGTAAGACTTCTTGAAAATTACTACCCAGAATTTTTAGAGAATCTGTCATCAGCAAAATCACCTCAACAAATATTTGGTGCAGCAAGTAAAACATATTATCCAGAAATAGAAGGATTAAACCCTAAGGATGTATTTACTGTAACTGTAATGCCTTGTACCTCAAAGAAATTTGAGGCAGATAGAAAAGAAATGGCTAATGATGGAATAAGAAATATAGATGCTGTTATTACCACAAGAGAACTAGCGAAAATGATTAAGGATGCAAAGATTAACTTTGCTAGTTTAGAAGATGGCGAAGCAGACTTAGCTATGGGAGAATATACTGGAGCTGGTGTTATATTTGGAACTACGGGTGGAGTTATGGAGGCGGCTCTTAGAACTGCTAAAGATTTCATAGAGGATAAAGATTTAACAAATGTAGAATATTCACAAGTCAGAGGATTTGAAGGAATTAAAGAAGCTACAGTGCAAATTGGTGGAGAAAATTATAATGTAGCTGTAATAAACGGTTCTTCTAATTTATTTGAATTTATGAAGAGTGGAAAAGTAATTGGAAAACAATATCACTTTATTGAAGTAATGTCTTGCCCAGGAGGATGCATTAATGGTGGAGGACAACCTCACGTAAATGCAAAGGACAGGGAAAATATAGATGTAAGAGCTTTAAGAGCATCTGTACTATATAATCAAGATAAAAATTTAGAAAAGAGAAAATCCCATAAGAATTCAGCATTATTGAAAATGTATCATGAATATATGGGAGCACCAGGACAAGGCAAAGCTCATAAGTTACTACACATAAAATATGATAAATAACGCAGTTAATGGGGGATAATATTAAAATGAGATTTCTAGCAAGTGATTTAGATGGAACATTATTTAGGGATAATAAGATTAGTGAAAAAGATTTGAGAGCATTAAGAAGACTGAAAGAATTAGGTAATAAGGTTATAGTTTCAACTGGAAGAAGTTTTAAGGGAGTTAACGATATTTTAAGAGAATATCCTTTTGAATATGATTATTTAGTTATGTGTAATGGTGCATTAATAGCTGATAGTAATAATAAAATAATCCATGAAAAAGTAATTCCTAATAAAATTCAAAATAAGATAATTGAAAGCTTTTATAATTGGGACGATTCACTTATTTACTATGATGATGGAAGTGCTACATATATGATTCAAAATGATAATGTAGATACATCTAAGGTTGATGCTGATTTTTTCAATCATTTTTCTGATAGAGTAAATTTAGATATGGCATTAAGCAATACAGCAGACTCACAAATTATGAGTATTTTTAATGTATCTCAATCAATATCTATGTCTGAATTGGTGAAAGAAAAATTATTAGTGGATTATAGTGAATATATAGAAGTATTTAGAAATCAGTTTTTTGTAGATATAGTTCCTAAAAATTGTTCAAAAGGAATTGCTATAGAGATGATATTAGAAAATGAGAATATGACAACTGATAATTTATATACAGTTGGTGATTCTTTAAATGATGTATCAATGTTCAAAATCACAAATAATAGCTATACATTTAATAATGTAGAAGAGATAGTTAAGCATCATGCAAATAATTTCGTTGATTATGTGTATGAAGTTATAGGGGACATGCTAGAGTAGCTTTTAAGTGGTTATTAATAAAACACAATAAAAAGTTTAAGCATAATAGAAAATGCCTAAATAAAAGGTTATTAAATCTTTTATTTAGGCATTTTAAATAATAAATTTATTATTTATTAGAATTAGAAAATTCTAAGTATTCATCAAATGTCATAGTTCTATCAACTATAGAACCATCATCTTTTATGTCGATAATTCTATTTGCTATAGTTTGAACGAATTGGTGGTCGTGAGAAGCAAATAATATGTTACTATTATAATCTCTTAAACCATTATTTACAGCTGTAATTGATTCAAGATCAAGGTGATTAGTTGGTTGATCTAGCATTAATACATTAGCGTTAGATAGCATCATTTTAGACAACATACATCTAACCTTTTCTCCTCCTGATAATACACTAGCCTCTTTTAAGGCTTCCTCACCTGAGAATAGCATTCTACCTAAGAAACCTCTAATATAGCTTTCGGATTTTTCTTCAGAATATTGTCTAAGCCAATCTACTAATGAAAGATTGCAGCCATCAAAGAATGCAGAATTATCAGTTGGGAAGTAAGCGTTAGTTATAGTTATTCCCCATTTAAATTCTCCACTATCTGGTTCCATTTCTCCAGCTAAGATTTTAAATAATGTAGTTACAGCTATTTCATTTCCAATAAGAGCAATTTTATCACCTTTATTAACCATGAAATTTATATTATCTAATAATTTAACACCATCAACAGTTTTAGATAAATCTTTAACCATTAATATATCATTACCAACTTCTCTTTCAGGTTTAAACCCTACAAAAGGATATTTTCTACTTGAAGGTTGAATATCATCTAAGGTGATTTTATCTAATAACTTTTTACGAGAAGTAGCTTGCTTAGATTTAGATGCATTAGCACTGAATCTTGCAATAAAGTCTTGTAAATCTTTAATTTTTTCTTCTTTCTTCTTGTTTTGATCTTTTGATAATTGAAGAGCTAATTGACTTGATTCATACCAGAAGTCATAGTTACCAACATAAATTTTAATTTTCCCAAAATCAACATCAGCCATTTGAGTACAAACTGCATTTAAGAAATGTCTATCATGTGATACTACTATAACAGTTCCATCAAAGTTTCCTAAGAAGTCTTCTAACCAGTTTACAGCTTTTAAATCTAAGCCGTTAGTAGGTTCGTCTAGAATTAAGATTCCAGGATTTCCGAATAGAGCCTGAGCTAAAAGAACTTTAACCTTCTCTCCACCAGTTAATTCCGATACATTTTTAAAATGCATTTCTGTTCCTATTCCTAATCCCTGTAGAACTGAAGAAGCTTCAGATTCGGCTTCCCAACCATTAAGTTCAGCAAATTCTCCTTCTAATTCAGATGCTTTAATTCCATCTTCATCAGAAAAATCAGGTTTAGCATATATCTCATCTTTTTCCTTCATTATTTGATATAGTCTTTCATTACCCATTATCACAGTTTCCAAAACTTGAAAATCGTCATATTTATAATGTTCTTGTTTTAAAACAGACATTCTTAAATTAGGAGCAATTGTAACTTCTCCAGTATTAGGTTCTATTTCACCTGATAATATTTTTAAGAATGTACTCTTTCCAGCTCCATTAGCACCAATAACTCCATAACAATTTCCAGGAGTAAATTTAAGGTTGACATCTTCAAAAAGTTTACGTCCACCAAATCTCAGACTAACATTTGATACGTTTATCAATATATTTCGACCTCATTTCTTATTATTGTAATTACTATAAAAATCTACAATATATGTTTTTAAGAAGAAAATTCTTAGTTGTAATAAATATATGTGTTTAGAAATTATGTTGAATTTAATTCTTAATTATATATTGTTCAAGTAGTTTCACTTCATGTTGCTTATTATACCACATAATCAACAAATTTTGCATTTTTAAGTATTGCTATAATTTAAAAAATTTGTATTAGATTAAAGTTTAAACAATACTCGTATTATTTACAATTCTTTGGAATATTAAAACATTCATCTAATATTTTTTCACTCATACGCCTATATAGATTACTCATATTAACATAGGCACATATAAGTAAGAAGTTTTCCTCATAATCACCTAATGTATCCTCTTTAGATTTTATTAATTCTTGTATATTCTCATAAATTTTATTAGAAGATAAATTTAAATCATCTAAATTTAAATCATATATATCTAAAAATGATTGATATACATCATGTAGTGGATAGTTTTGATCTTTTTCAAAAGAGTCTATTATAGGTGTCAGAAGAGTTTTGACATCTGTTAGAGATAAGGCACCTTTCAGATTATAAATTAAGCCCATTAAGATAAGATGATTCTTAGTATATTTTTTATTTTTAATTTTCATCAAGAGATTACCTTTTGCATAATTATTAATCATGGTTTTAGTTAATACTTTATCGTCATCATTTCTTTTAGTATAATTTAATTTACTTTCGAATAGCTGCATAACTTGATCCATATAAAGATCAATTTCAGGAAAGTCATTTAAATTTATATTATTAGATGATTTTTGTGAATTTATATAGTTATCAATATTAAAGTCACTCATAAGATTTCACTCCTCACATAGTAATAAAAACTATGTTCATTATTACAATTTCAATATTAATGGAAAGAGGTAGATAATTCAAGCATTTATGGGTAAAATACTAATAGATAATAAAATATAAGCGAAAATAACTTTTGCAATACAAATAAATATATGAAATAATTATATATATAATAACATGTAGTTATAAAAACTATGTGGTAATAAATAGGAGGGTAAAAGAATGGAGAAATATTTAAGAGAACCTATAAATGGGCTAACTCACTTTGTGGGAGCAGTACTATCATTAGTTGCTTTAATTGCAATGCTATTTAGAGCATATGAAAGAGGAAGTTCTGCAATAACAATATTTTCAGTTTTATTTTTTGGAGTAAGTATGATTTTATTATATAGTGCATCGGCAACATATCATTCAGTTATAGCTAATGATAAAGTTATAAAAGCTCTAAAAAGATTAGATCATTCAATGATATTCATTTTAATTGCTGGATCATATGCTCCATTTTGCTTGGTAGCATTGAATGGGAAAGTAGGATTTAACTTATTTTCAGCAGTAACAATATGTGCAGTTGTGGGAATTGCATTTAAATTATGTTGGGTAACTTGTCCAAGATGGCTTAGTAGCACAATGTATATTGGAATTGGCTGGTTTGCAATATTTGCAATATATCCTATGTCACAAGTATTGTCATTAATAGGGTTAATGTGGCTGGTTTTAGGTGGCGTGATGTATACAGTTGGTGGAGTAATATATGCATTGAAATCAGATAAAATAAGAATATGGCTATTTGGAAGACATGAAATATTCCATGTATTTATAATGTTAGGGACACTTTGCCACTTTATCTGTGTTTTTGTATATATAATTTAGTTTTTCATATTATTATGATGTTAACATATAAGCAGAATGCTTAGAGAACTTCTTAAAATTAATTTTTAAGAGGTTCTCTTTTCATATAAAAATGATTTTGTATTTTTAAGTAGATATCATATCATTAGGGAATTTATATTAAAAAGGATTTTATAACTTGATAAGATATATTTGGTATAGTAAGATAAAAGATAAAGAATAAATATGACTTTTAAGGGGATGTAAAAATGGGCTTTCGTCAAAGGTTAAAAGATGCAAATAGAATAGTTGTAAAAGTGGGATCATCAACACTAACTTATGATAATGGAAACATTAATTTAAGTAGAATTGAAAAGTTAACAAGAACTTTATCAGATATAGTTAATTCTGGTAAACAGGTTGTATTGGTAACATCAGGTGCAGTTGCTGTTGGTGTGAATAAATTGAAGCTTAAAGAAAAGCCCGAAAGTATAAGAGAAAAACAAGCTGTTGCGTCAGTAGGACAATGTGAATTGATGCATATATATAGTAAGTTTTTTGGGGAGTATAGTCATATAGTAGGTCAAGTTTTATTAACAAGAGATGTAGTTGAAGATGATCATATTAGAGAAAATGTATGTAATACTTTTGAAACATTATTAGAGAAAAGAATAATTCCAATAGTAAATGAAAATGATACTGTTTCTATAGATGAGATTGAGAATATAGTTAGGTTTGGAGATAATGATAATTTATCGGCAATAGTCGCATGTTTAGTTGATGCAGACTTATTAATAATATTATCAGATATAGATGGTTTCTACGATTCAGATCCTAGAAACAATGATAATGCAACTTTATTAAATGAGGTTAAAGAGATAACTCCAGAGTTAGAAGAATGCGCTGGTGGAGCTGGCTCAAGTG
This sequence comes from Clostridium chromiireducens, assembly GCF_003575225.1. NCBI lineage: Bacteria > Bacillati > Bacillota > Clostridia > Eubacteriales > Clostridiaceae > Clostridium > Clostridium chromiireducens. Next base: position 24,453 of record NZ_QXDJ01000010.1, read on the forward strand.
TAGGTACTGGTGGTATGATTACAAAACTAACGGCTGCTAAGACAGCTACAAAAGCAGGAGTAGATATGGTTTTGTCTAATGGTAATGAACCAAGTATATTATTAGATATATTAAATGCTGAAGAAATAGGAACGTTATTTATATCAGAAAAAAAATAAAAAAAGGGGGCTATAAATATGAGTGAATTAATAATTATTGGCCAGAAGGCAAAAGAAGCATCTTATGAATTAAGTATTGCATCTACTGAACAAAAAGATAATGCTTTAATTCTTATGGCAGAAGAATTGATTAATGCAAAAAATGATATTATTAAAGCAAATGAAATAGATTTGGAAACTGCAAAATCAAAAGGTACATCAGAGGCTATGTTAGATAGATTAGCTTTATGTGATGATAGAATTAAAGGTATGGCTGATGGGCTTAAAGATGTAGTGAAATTACAAGATCCGATTGGAGAAGTAATTTCAATGTGGCAAAGACCAAATGGATTACAAATAGGTCAAAAAAGAGTGCCATTAGGAGTTATTGGAATAATTTATGAAGCTAGACCTAATGTGACATGTGATGCAGCTGGATTGTGTTTGAAAACAGGAAATTCTGTTATTTTAAGAGGTGGTAGTGAAGCTATAAATTCAAATAAGGCTATAGTTAAAGCGTTAGTTAAGGGAATGGAGAAGGCAGGATTGCCTAAGGAATCGGTTCAGTTAATTGAAGATACAAGCAGAGAAGTTGCAACTGAAATGATGAGATTAAATGAATTTATAGATGTTCTTATTCCAAGAGGAGGAGCAGGACTTATTCAAGCAGTTCTTAAAAATGCAACTGTTCCAGTTATAGAAACAGGTACAGGCAATTGTCATATATATATAGATGAGAATTGTGATTTTGAAATGGCAAAGGATATAACTGTTAATGCAAAAGCATCAAGGCCTTCTGTTTGTAATTCTGCTGAAAAGTTGCTAGTAAATGAAAAGATAGCTGGTGAATTTTTGCCAACAGTGGTTAAAGCGTTAAGAGAAAATGGAGTTGCAGTTAAAGGCGATGATGCATCACAGACCATAATTAATGATATTGAAAAGACAAATGAAGAAGATTGGGGAAAAGAATACTTAGATTATGTAATGGCTGTTAAAATAGTTAAAGATGTGGATGAAGCAATTACACATATTAATAAATATGGAACAGGCCATTCAGAAGCCATAGTTACAGAAAGCTATAAAAATTCTCAAAAATTCTTGCAAAGAGTAGATGCGGCTGCCGTTTATGTAAATGCATCTACAAGATTTACTGATGGATCTGAATTTGGATTTGGTGCTGAAATAGGTATAAGCACTCAAAAGTTACATGCTAGGGGTCCAATGGGGCTTAAAGAACTAACAACAATAAAATATATCATATATGGAAATGGTCAAATAAGGTAGAGTACTTTAATTTGTTTAGTTTTGGATATTAAGGAATATTTCTTTTAGAAATGTTCCTTAATTATTTATAAGGCACTTAAGGATGCTACTATAATCTAAGATTAATTGTTAAGAAGATATTATTTGTGAAAGGAAAATTGACAATAAAAGATTTTAATGAAAATATATTACCTAGGAAATACTCAAAATTATAAAAAATTATTTATTATAATTTTATGATATATAAAGTTATTTTTAAGGTATAAATAATCTTTTTTATAATAAAGAGTTGTAGTATAATTTCAAGTGAAAACGTATCAGAGTAAAATTTAATAAAGGGGATGAAATTATGAAAATTGCTTTAATAGCACATGATAAAAAGAAAGAAGAAATCATTGAATTTTCGAAAAAATATAAGGATGTATTAGCAAAGTACGAGTTAGTTGCAACAGGAACAACAGGAAAGTTAATATCTGAAGCAACTGGACTTAAAGTTAAAAGATATCTTTCAGGACCATATGGAGGAGATCAACAACTAGGTGGAAGAATTGCAGAAGGAAAAATTGATTTAGTAGTATTCCTTACAGACCCACTAACTTCACAACCGCATGAACCAGACGTATCAGCATTACTTAGAGTTTGTAATGTACATAATGTAGCGGTAGTTACGAATATAAAGACTGCAGAAATTATAATTAAAGAATTTTAATTAAGGACATGCTGCTGTTGCAAAAGAATTAAATATTATTAAAAAATAGGATTAATAATTAGTATGTAGATTATGAATTAAGTTATTATTTGTAAAGAACGATTTCATATCTATTATGGTTATTAATCTATTTTTTTTATTAAATTATATTGGTAAATTTTAATTGGATCATAGCATATATTGGGAATTTATTTAAAGTATATAAAAATTTAATTTGGAATAAAAAAACACTTATCAAATTCATGATAAGTGTTTTTTAGAAAAAGTAGTGTTGATTGAGATTCAGATTTGGAGAAGGTCAGTTCAGAATTAACTGTAACTGCCTAAATATTCTGAATATTTACTTAATTAAATTATAACACAAATTAAATTAAATTACAATAAAGAACGTTATAGAAAAAATAAAAATTATTAGATCTATATATCTAGAACTTTGTCGATGGATAAGAAATCAGTGACCGAATATCAACTATTACTTTTTATTAATATACAAATAAATAATGTGTTATTTTCAATATATGAATTTGTATATAAGTTATTGAATATAATACTAGATATAAAAATGAATCACATTTTGCGAATTGCTTAACTGTATATCGGTACGTTTGTGAATAAAAATTCATATTAAATGAATTTTTATGCTTTATATTATTATGTATATATGATAAGATTGATATGTGAGATGAATATTTAAAAATAAATTTATAAATATAACTAATAAAACGATATGATAAACAAAGAAAAAATTATATAAAATATTAAACTATCCTTAATTTATCTTGACATAGAATGATCTATCAACTAAAATATTGAGAAAGAGAAAATTTAAAAGTTAAGATGCACTTTAACTTGGTCCTGTGAGGCCAAAAAGGGAACACGACTATGATATTTGGAAGCGTTGAAAAATTTCATAGCTTATTTTTTGAATTCAAATATTTGTAAGGTATATCACAGGATAGTGAAGAGCGTAGTTTTTACTGCAGTCTCTTTATTATCCTTTTGTTTTATATAAACAAAAATTTATAAGGTGTAGTTTTAGCAAAAATATATTTGTAGGAGGCTTGAGCATGAAGGCAAAGCTTATATTAGAAAATGGCATGGTTTTTGAAGGGAAGGCTTTTGGATACCTGAAGGAAAGTGTTGGAGAAGTAGTATTTACAACTGGTATGACAGGTTATCAAGAAGTACTTACAGATCCATCTTATTACGGACAAATAGTAACTATGACTTACCCTTTAATAGGTAATTACGGAATCAATCTTGAAGATATGGAATCAGATTCAATAAAAGTAAGGGGCTTTATTGTAAGAGAAAAGTGTAATATGCCTAGTAACTTTAGATGTGAATTAGAACTTGAAGATTTCTTAAAACAAGGAAAGGTTATTGGGTTAGAAGGAATAGATACAAGAGCTTTAACTAAAGTATTAAGAAATAGTGGTACTATGAGAGGAATTATTACACTCGAAGATGTTGATGATGAATATGTTAAAGAAAAAGTTGCGGGCTTTTCTACTAAGGAAGCTGTAAGAACTGTTACTACAGAAAAATCTTATACTGTTGAAGGCACAGGAAAGCATATCGCAGTTATGGATTTTGGTATAAAGACTAATATAATAAGGAACTTTAAAAAGAGAGGATGCAAGTTAACTGTATTCCCAGCCACAACTACAGCTGAAGAAGTTTTAAATGTTAATCCAGATTTAGTATTCTTATCTAATGGTCCTGGGGATCCAGAAGATTTAGATTTTGCTATAGAAAATATTAAAAAATTAGTTGGAAAGAAACCAATAACTGGTATTTGCTTAGGTCATCAATTATTAGGTTTAGCGCTAGGTGGTAAAACTACTAAATTAAAATTTGGGCACAGAGGATGTAATCATCCTGTTAAGGATTTGGAAGCTAACATTGTGCATATAACTTCTCAAAACCACGGTTATGTAGTAGAAAAGTTACCAGATGATATGGAAATTACTCACGTTAATATAAATGATGGAACTGTAGAAGGAATGAAGCACAAGACTTTACCAATATATTCAGTTCAATTCCATCCAGAAGCATCAGCAGGTCCAAAAGACAGTGAATACATATTTGATAAATTCTTAGAATATGCACTATAGGAGGGGTAAGTAAAATGCCATTAAATAAAGATATAAAAAAAGTTTTAGTTATAGGATCGGGTCCTATAGTCATAGGTCAAGCGGCAGAGTTTGACTACTCAGGAACTCAAGCTTGTGAAGCGTTAAAATCAGAAGGAATAGAAGTTGTACTTGTGAATTCAAATCCTGCGACAATAATGACAGATAAGGAAGTAGCGGATAAAGTTTATTTAGAGCCGTTAACATTAGAGTTTGTTGAGAAAGTTATTGCTAAAGAAAGACCAGATAGTTTACTTGCAGGAATGGGTGGTCAAACAGGACTTAACCTGGCTGTAGAATTACATGATTCTGGTACTTTAGAAAAATATAACGTAAAAGTAATTGGAACATCTATTGCATCTATTAAAGAAGGTGAAGATAGAGAATTATTCAGAAATATGATGAATAAAATTGGGGAACCAGTTATAAAGAGCGAAATTGTAACCAGTTTAGAAGAAGGTATGGATTTTGCAAATAAAATTGGATATCCAGTTATAGTTAGACCAGCGTATACTTTAGGTGGATCTGGCGGCGGTATTGCTAATGATGAAGAAGAACTTGAAACTATATTAAGATTAGGACTTCAATTAAGTACAATAGGTCAAGTTTTACTTGAAAAGAGCGTTAAGGGATGGAAAGAAGTAGAATACGAAGTAATGAGGGACTCTTATGGAAACTGCATTACTGTATGTAACATGGAAAACATAGATCCTGTTGGTATACATACTGGTGATAGTATAGTAGTTGCACCATCACAAACTCTTTCAGATAAAGAATATCAAATGCTTAGAACAGCATCAATAAATATAATTAATGCAGTTGGAATTGAAGGTGGATGTAATGTACAATTTTCATTAAATCCAAATTCCTTTGAATATGCAGTTATAGAAATTAATCCTAGAGTATCAAGAAGTTCAGCTTTAGCATCAAAGGCAACAGGGTATCCTATTGCAAAGCTTGCAGCTAAAATAGCACTTGGATATGGATTAGATGAAATAAAAAATGCAGTAACTCAAAAGACTTATGCATGTTTTGAACCAACACTTGATTATGTTGTTGTTAAGATACCAAAATGGCCTTTTGATAAATTCTTTGGCGCTGATAGACAATTGGGAACTAAAATGATGGCTACAGGAGAAATTATGGCTATCGGAGCTAATTTTGAGCAAGCGTTTTTAAAAGGTATTAGAAGTTTAGAAATAGGAAAATATTCTTTAGACCATAAGAAATTTAAGGAATATAGTATTGCAGATTTAAAAGATATAGTAATGAAACCAGACGATGAAAGAATATTTGCGCTATCTGAGATGATAAGAAGAGACTATATGATAGATAGAATAAACAAAATTACAGGTATTGATATGTTCTTTTTAGAAAAGATCAAATGGATAGTTGAAGAAGAACAAAGATTAAAACTTAGTAAAATAGAAGATTTAGATAAAGAATGGTTACACAACTTAAAGAAAAAAGGATTTTCAGATAAAGCTATTGCAGATATGTTGAAGGTTAGCCCAGATGACATTTATAGATTAAGAGATATATGGAATATAAAACCTTCGTATAAAATGGTTGATACTTGTGGAGGAGAATTTGAAGCATTATCACCTTACTATTACTCAACATATGAGCAATATGATGAAGTTGAGGTATCAGACAATAAAAAGGTTATAGTTATAGGTTCAGGTCCAATAAGAATAGGTCAAGGAATTGAATTTGACTATGCGTCAGTACACTGCGTAAAAGCATTAAAGAAACTTGGAATTGAAACTATTATAGTTAATAATAACCCAGAAACAGTAAGTACTGACTTTGATGTATCAGATAAATTATACTTTGAACCATTAACTGAAGAAGATGTTTTAAATATAATAGAAAAAGAAAAGCCAGATGGTGTAATACTTCAATTTGGAGGTCAAACAGCTATTAAGCTTGCAAACTTCTTGAAAGAACAAAATATTGTAACACTTGGAACTACAGCTGATCAAATAGATATGGCTGAAGACAGAGAAAAGTTTGATGATTTATTAGAGAGATTAGGAATAACAAGACCAAAGGGTAAGGGAATATGGTCTTTAGAAGAAGGATTAGAAGAAGCTAGAAGATTAAAGTTCCCAGTACTTGTTAGACCTTCATATGTAATTGGAGGTCAAGGAATGGAGATAACTCATGATGAAGAAGAGTTATCATACTATTTAGAGAATGCTTTTGCTAAAGACAGTAAGAATCCAATACTTATAGATAAATATCTAATGGGTAGAGAAATAGAAGTAGATGCTATATCAGATGGAGAAGATATTTTAATACCAGGTATCATGGAGCACTTAGAAAGAGCTGGAGTTCATTCAGGGGATAGTGTAACTATGTACCCAAGCCAAAATATTTCTGACAACATTAAAGCTGATGTATTAGAATATACTAGAAAGTTAGCTCTAGAAATTGGAATAAAGGGTATGATAAATATTCAATTCATAGAATTTGAAGGAGAATTATATGTAATTGAAGTTAATCCAAGAGCATCAAGAACAGTACCATATATAAGTAAGGTAAGTGGAGTTCCAATAGTAGATTTAGCAACACGAGTAATGCTTGGTGCTAAATTAAAGGATTTGGGATATGGAGTAGATGTATATAAAGAGCCTAAATTAGTTTCAGTTAAAGTACCTGTATTCTCAACTCAAAAATTACCTAATGTTGAAGTAAGCTTAGGGCCTGAAATGAGATCTACAGGAGAAGTTTTGGGAGTTGGTAGAAATCTAAAGGAAGCACTTTATAAAGGATTTGTTGGGGCGTATATGTACCCTTCAAAGGAAAAGGGAAAAATACTTGCTACAATTAACAAGCATGATAAGGCAGAATTCTTACCAATAGCAAAAGATTTAGCATCAGTAGGATATAAATTTATTGCAACATCGGGAACTTGTGAGTTATTAAGGGAAGCAGGTATAGAAGCTGAAGAAATTAGAAAAATAGATGAAGAAGAACCAAATATTTTAGATATAGTTAAGAATAGAGAAGTGGACCTGGTTGTAAATACCCCAACTAAGGGAAATGACTCAAAAAGAGACGGATTCTTAATAAGAAGAGCAGCTGTTGAGAGAAACTTAGGAGTAATTACTGCATTAGATACATTAAGAGCTATTGCGGATGTAGAACTTGAGAAGTTTGATGAAAGTAAAGATTTAGAAGTATTTAATATAGCAGAATAAGAAACATAAATGGACCTCTAAGGACTTAAGATTAATATATCTAGTCTTTAGAGGTTTTTTGTAAAAAAATGTTGTTTAGATAGAATTGTTGACAAATGAACATATGTTCTATATAATACAATTAATGAACATATGTTTGGTTAGGAGATGTGTATTGTGAGTGAAATAGGAAATTTTTTTGTTAAAGTTAATTGTAAGAATGTTGATAATATTAGAAGTTTAATAATAGATAGACAAGGGAATTTTATGAGTCAACAAGAGAAGTATATAATGTGTGCAGGAAAGTATGACAAAAATGGATGGACATTAGTTTTTAGAGCTAGAAGCTATAAAGAAGCAGAAGAATTAGCAAATTTGAATCCATTTGAACATAAGAAACAAAGAATTAATTAAAGTAATATTTAACAAGCACTATTTATAAGTGTTGTAAAAGTATGATATATAATATTATTTTCAAATAAATATTAATAGATAGAAAAACAAGCTACAAATATAATAAATCGGCAGCTTATTTTATACTTCATATTTTATATTAGATATAACTACTGAAAGGTTGTCCACTAAATTAATCTTAGAGCCAACTTTATTTGGTAGATTACTTTTAAGTATTTTTACAACTGGTCTTAATGGAAAGTTCGGAAGAGTTTCTTCAACTACCCCTATGTCGCCATTACTCAAACTTACAATTGTGCCTTGAGGAAAAGGAATAACAATTTTGCAAAATACACTAATCATATCATAATCAAATAGTGTTCCTGCATTAGACATTAAATATTCTAGTGCATCACTTGGGCACATAGCTCTTTTATATGGCCTATCAGATGTTAATGCATCATATACATCCGCAATACTAACAATTCTAGCCAAGTAGCTAATTTCTTTACCATTTATACCATTAGGATAACCTAATCCATCAAATCTTTCGTGATGTTGTAAAACTATTAATTTAATATGAGCACTTAAAGTAAAAAATCTATTTAGAAAATTATATCCATATCTTGAATGATTTTTTATTATATCAAATTCTTCTGGCGTTAATTTTCCAGGTTTTTGAAGAACCTCTCGTGGGATGAATGACTTTCCAATATCATGAATTAGCGCACCAATACAAAGATAAGTTAAATTTCTTTTCGAAAGATTTAAACTAATTCCAAGTATAAGTGATATAACAGCAACGTTAACACAATGGGAATAAGTGTAGTTATCCATGCTTTTTATATCAACTAATGAAAGAAGTACATTTTTATTTGACAAAACATTTTCTAATAATTCATCTGCTATTTTATTAATTGAGTTAAAGTATTTTTTCTCTTGCTTTGAATACTCTTTGATACTACGTTGCTCAAATTTATGAACCGAAGCTATCCTTTCTATATCGGAAAAAGTTTCCTTAATAACAGATATAGATTTTTGCCTTAATTCTGGTTTTATTATATCTTCAATTTCAGCAGTACTGTAGTCATCAACTATATAAAGTGAAAATATTTTATATTCTTTAACTTTTTTTAATATAGCATCAGTCAATACAACTCCAGCTTTAAGCAAGCATCGCCCATCAGAAGTATATATATTTTTACCCAATAAAGAACTTTCTCTAACACATTCAATAGGAATTAAACGCATAATTATATACCTCGCTGCAATAATAATAACAATTATATCATAAAAATTGTGTAAAATTATAGTATAATAATGAAAAAAATGCTAAGGTATAGGATTTTAATATAATTAGCAAAAGAATTAAATCTAATATATAAATGAATACTACAATCGCTAGACATCAGGTAGATAAAGTAATAAAATATTTATTATGATAAGTTTTTAGATTTAACTGATTAAATTTATAATTTCTTAAGTAATAAAAGCAAACTATGTGTTGTTCAGTTTTGTCTATATTTTCGTAAATATTTATTATAAAATGAGCATGTTTTAAATATAGTTATATCATTTTACATGCCTAATTTTAGAGAAAGATGGAGTGAGGGCACTTTGTATATTAATAATAATCCAATAGGATTTTTTGACTCAGGGGTCGGTGGATTAAGTGTAATGAAAGAAGCTATTTTCGTCATGCCCAATGAAAATTATATATATTTTGGAGATTCAAAAAATGCTCCTTATGGAACTAAGGAGTTGGATGAAGTTAAAGATCTTACTTTGAAAGCGGTAGATTTTTTATTAAATAAAGAAGTTAAGGCAATTGTAGTGGCTTGTAATACTGCGACTAGTGCAGCTATTGAATTAGTTAGAAGTCAATATAAGCATATTCCAATAATAGGAATAGAGCCGGCATTAAAGCCGGCAGTAAAGCTTAATAGAAAAGGTAATATAATAATAATGGCAACGCCCATGACGTTAAGAGAAAAGAAATTTAAATCATTAATGGAGAGATATAAAAGTGAAGCGAGTATAATATCTTTACCTTGCGCTGGACTTGTAGAGTTTATAGAGCGAGGAATTCTAGAAGGTAAAGAATTAGAAAATTATTTAAAAGAAAAGTTTAAAATATATCTGGAAGATGATATAAGTGCAATAGTTTTAGGATGCACACATTATCCTTTTATTAAAAAGGCTTTAGCTAGCGTTGTTGGAGAAAATGTGCCTCTTATTGATGGGGGAAAGGGTACCGCTCAAGAATTAAAAAGAAAACTTTTAGAAAAGGATCTATTAAATGATTCAAAGTCAAAAGGAGAGGTAATGATCTATAATTCTATAAATGATAATAATATTATAGATTTCTGTTATAATCTAATTAATATATAAATATAATTTAGATTTATAAATGCACATGAGTTATGAATTTAATTTTATATTTTAGATAATAATACTATTTAAGATTGATTTCGAGAGGAGAAATTATTAAGATGAAGAATCCAATTATTACAATGACTATGGAAAATGGTGGAGTTATTAAAGCAGAATTATATCCTGAAATAGCACCAAATACGGTAAATAATTTTATAGATTTAATTAATAGAGGATTTTATGATGGATTAATTTTTCATAGAGTTATTCCAAACTTTATGATTCAAGGGGGATGCCCAGAAGGTAGCGGTATGGGTGGTCCAGGATATTCTATAAAGGGAGAATTCACAAGTAATGGATTTAAGAATACTTTAAAACATTCAAGAGGTGTACTATCAATGGCTAGAGCAATGAATCCAAATTCAGCAGGTAGCCAATTCTTTATAATGGTAGCAGATTCGCCACATTTAGATGGGCAATATGCATCATTTGGTAAGGTTATTGAAGGAATGGAAGTAGCAGATAAAATTGTTGCTCAAAAGACTGATAGGTCAGATAGACCATATGAAGATCAAGTTATTAAAAGTGTTACAGTTGATATGCAAGGCGAAGAAATGAAGGCACCTGAAATAATAGAAGATTAAAAGACATATTAATTTAAGTTATAAAAATGAAAAGAGGTGTCATAAATGGCTACAAATAATAAGTGTATATTAGCATATGGGTTAGATCAAGAACAAATTGATAAAATTAAAGGACAGAATATTAAAGTCATAGAAGTAAATAATAAGATGGCTTTAATGAAAATAGAAGATATAATTAATGGGAATACCAATGATAATTCTTATGATGAATTGCCATTAAATGAGAAGGCACTTATTTTTAATGGATTTAAAGACGAACAATTAAAAGTTACTATTCGATACATCAGAGGGTTTGTTCAAGGTGGAGTATTAGCTATATCTACACCACAAAACTATAGATGGACATTTAGCTATTTATTAGAACATTTGATTGAAGAAAGAGAATGGTTTAAAGAACAACAAAAGGGGAGAAAGTAAAAGTGAGTCGTGTAGGAGAAAATATTAAGCAGGCTAGAGAAAAAAGTGGTATGACAGTTAAAGCTCTAGCAAAGAAGCTAGGTGTAGCGGAAAAATATTTGAATGAAGTTGAAATGGGAAGAAAAGTCGCACCAGAATCGTTCATTGATAAAGCAGCTAAGGTTTTAAAAGCTGATTTAAATGATATCAGCATGGTGGTTACTGATGAAGCTTTAATGGAAGAAAAAAAGACTTTAAAGGAACTTCCAAAAAGAAATGTAGAAAGTTCAGAAGTGTGGACAGATGCCTTTTCATCAGTACTTAGAAGTGTTCCTATATATGATTACTCTTTATCTAATAAAAAAGGATCAAAAGAAATGCCTGTTCATTCAAATAAGATAGATAATTACCCACAAGACAAAGTCTTCTATTTAGAAATAGAAGATGATGAAATGAACGGTTTTAGAATGTTAAAGGGAGATATTGCTTTTGCTCATAGTGTAAAGGAAGTAAGCAACAATGGTTTTTTCTTAGTTGACTATAAGGGGAAGAGGAAAATACGACAAGTAAAAGTTCTAGGAAATGCCAAGTTGCTTTTGGTAAGTAATGCAGGAAGTTTGATCACTGAAACTATGGAATTAAAAGAAATAGACGTAATTGCAAAATTAGAAAGAGTTGAAATCAAACTATAACTAAATAATGAAAAGAGTATAACTGGATCTTCCAGTTATGCTCTTTTTTATTACATAAGAATATTTTATGAGTAATATAATTTAAAGATAGAATTATTTGGGATGTGATTATGATAGTGGCATTAGAAAGGCAATTACCCTCAAAGGTAGATGCATCAATAGGATTATTAACTAATGTACCAAAAGCAATACTAGATGAGTTAGGCTATAAATATCAAAGTCAAGGTAACAACATAGAACTTACAATTCTGTATAGAGGTAATGAAGAGGAAACAAGAGCATTCGTTGAAGGAATAGGTGGGAGTTTTCAAGACTTGGGGTTTAACTTTGCAGTAGTTATTATACCTGCTAATATGCTAGAGCAATTGGCAGCTAGTACTACAATTCAATATATAGAATTACCTAAAAGTCTATACGAGCAAGATCAAGAAAGTAATAGAGTATCATGTATACCTCAATTATCTCCTGATTTTAATGTTTCAGGTGAAGGTGTATTAGTTGGATTTGTTGATTCAGGAATAGATTATACTCATCCGGCATTTATGAATACACAAGGAACTACTAGAATAGAGTATATTTATGATTTGAGCACTGGAGGTCAGGTTTATAACAAACAAACCATTAATGAGGCAATAAATTCTTCTAATCCATTTTCAATAGTTCCTTCACTTGATAATACAGGGCATGGAACGCACGTAGCAGGTATTGCATGTGGTGGAGGAAATATTAACCCAATGTACAAAGGTGTAGCACCTACTGCGTCAATAGCTATGGTTAAAGCTGCAAGAGGAACCACAATTTTAAGTTCACAGATAATGCAAGGTATTAAATTTTTGTTAGATAAGAGTAAGGAACTAAATATGCCTTTAGTTATTAGTATTAGCTTAAGTACAAACGATGGAGCTCATGATGGAAGCAGCTTACTTGAACAGTATATTAGAACAGTTTCAAATTTAGAGCGGGTATCTATAACTATTGCAGCTGGGAATGAGGGAGATGCCGGGCATCATGTTGGAGGAGAATTACTTAAAACACAAAGGAAAATTTTCAATATAGCAAGTGAAGAAAAGTCCATAGTTATGAATTTATATAAACCAATTCTGTCAAATATGTCAATGACGATAACAAATCCAACAAGCCAAAGTAGTGGAAATATTACTATACAAGAGGGATATATCCAAGGAGCAATAGGAAGTGATAGGTACGATATATATGTATCAGGTCCAAAACCTTTTGAGTTGAATAGTGAAATAAAAATAATACTTTCAGCGAGAACTAATTTTCTAGCTCAGGGAGTATGGGCTTTGGAATTAAATGTTATAAATGAATATTTGGGAACATATTCAATATGGCTTCCAGTATTAGAAGGTCTTAATCCAGCAACAAGATTTTTAGAACCAAATCAATTTAATACGCTGGGGATACCTGCTACAGTGGATAATATAATTGCAGTAGGAAGTTATAACTATCGAACTAATAACTTATCATCGTTCAGTGGAAGAGGAGCACAAAATCAGGGGAATTTAGTGAGACCGGATTTGGCTGCTCCTGGAGAGGAGATAGTTGGGCCAGTGCCAAATGGAGGATATGATAGTAAAACGGGTACATCCATGGCCACACCTCAAGTTGCAGGAATATGTGCACTAATGATGCAGTGGGGGATTATCCGAGGAAATGATCCTTATTTATTTGGACAAAGGTTAAAGTACTATTTAATAAAGGGGGCGCAAAGAAGACGCATAGATGTAACATATCCTAACCCTTTGTGGGGGTATGGAGAAGTATGCGCATTTAATAGTTTAAAACTACTTCAAAATGATTTAAGTTCCATTTTAACTAGGAGATATATATCTAATAAAGATATACCAGTAATAAATATCAACCTAAGTAAATATAATATTCTGAGAAAAAATATAAAGAGGAAGTTTATGGAGAGTACAAGTAGTGGAAGTTCTACACAAAATATTGGTAGATTAAAAATTCAATGTTTCAGAGGATCTGATTATATTCCAATTGATGGTGCTAGAATAACTGTAAGAGGAGGAGAAGGCTCTGATAATGTAAATAGTGTTCAGCTAGTTACAGATACTGTTGGCTTGACACAAATAATAGAATTAAATGCACCACCTTTAGAATATTCTCTAAATCCGAACAGTAACCAGATGCCTTATAGCCTATATGATATAACAGTTGAAAGAGATGGGTTTAATCCGATTATAATACGCGGATGTCAGGTATTTCCTACACAAGTTGCTTATCAGATATGTAATTTAACAAGTAACTCAGGAAGGGGAAGTATGCGGCAAGAAGTTATAAATATACAACCAAATAGGTTAAATGGTAATTTTCCACCTAAGATACCAGAGGATCCAGAGAAACCATTACCAGCACCAACTTCAGGGGTCGTATTGCCTCAGCCTATAGTTCCAGAGTATATTATTGTACACCAAGGAGGACCTGATGATCCATCAGCACCAAATTACAAAGTTCCATTTAAAGATTATGTAAAAAATGTTGCTTCTAGTGAAATATATTCAACATGGAATGAATCTGCTATAAGAGCAAATATTTTTTGCATTGTATCATTTACATTAAATAGAATTTATACTGAATGGTATAGGGGAAAAGGAAAGAATTTTGATATTACTAGCTCAACAGCCTATGATCATGCATTTAATTTCGGAAGAAATATTTACGACAGTATAAGTGAAATCGTAGATGAAATATTCTCTACTTATATAAGACGAGTTGGAGCTAAGCAGCCACTTTTATCACAATATTGTGATGGTAAGAATGTTACTTGTCCGCAGTGGTTAAGTCAATGGGGAAGCCAGAAATTAGCACAACAAGGTATGGTACCTTTTGAAATACTAAGAAATTATTATGGAAGTGATATTGAATTAACTACAGCTGAAAAGGTTTCTGGAAGTCCTCAATCATATCCAGGAAAACCACTTACTATAGGATCTTCAGGCCAACCTGTAAGAACAATACAAAATCAATTGAATAGAATAGCTAGAAACTACCCTTTAATACCTAAAGTAGCCGAAGATGGGCAGTTCAACCAAAAGACTGCAGATGCAGTAAAAACATTTCAACAGATATTTACATTACCACAAACAGGTATAGTTGATTATGCAACATGGTACAGAATTTCAGATATTTATGTTGGAGTAAGTAGAATAGCGGAGCTTAGAGGAACATTAGGAATGCGTGAGTTTATTCCACCAGTTATACCAGGATTAGATAATAAAAGAGGAATACCAAAATTTTATTACTAATTTGATTTTATCTAATTTTGAATGTGAAATACTTTTGGTATATGAAGCAAATAAGGTTAATAGGGATGTATTTGTAAGAGGTTTGATTTATTATTATCACAAATACATCCCTGTATATTTAATGCAATTGAAAATACATCTATTTTTTTACACCATCTAAATTAAATTCAGGAATAAAGTCAGATGTATTAGTACCTTCGTCTTGAATAAAACCATTTTTAATTCCAAGTTCCAAAGCGTAATTAATTAAGCTGTCATAATGTTTGGAATTAAGTGGCCTATTAATCTCTGGAAAGTTGTGAGCTTTAAACATAGGAATGTATTGGTTCATTAAACTTATATAAATATCATCCTTATACCTATTATATAAAAAATCTATAATCTTCTTTGAATCAAAAAGAAGTCCTGGTAACATTAAGTGTCTTACAATAACTCCTTTGATCATATTTCCCTTTGAATCAAATTTAGGTATTCCAACTTGACTAACCATTTCACTTATTATTTGTATTGTATTGTCAGCATAATTATCAACATTAGAATATTTTTTAGCATATTTATCATTGAAGTACTTAAAATCTGGTAAATAAACATCAATATATCCATCTAATAATTTTATAGTCTCAATGGAATCATAACTATTAGTATTATATAAGATTGGTATAATTAATCCATTTTTCTTTGCAATTTTTAATGAGTCAATTATTTGAGGAACAAAGTGAGTTGGAGTAACCAAATTAATATTATTAGCACCTTTTTCTTGAAGCTCTAAGAATATTTCTGAAAGACGATCTATAGATACTTCAATTCCAGTAACTAATGGATTGGAATTTGGAGGTTGAATATCTAAATTACATTCTATACCTTGACTTATGTTGTAATTCTGACAAAATACACACTTAAGGTTACAATGAGAAAAGAATACAGTACCAGAACCTTTTCCTTGTGATATAGGAGGTTCTTCCCAAAGGTGCAGAGAGGCTCTGGCAATTTTTACTTTATTTGATGCTCTGCAAAATCCTATTTCACTATTATTTCTATTAACTTTGCAATTTCTAGAACAGAGAGTACACTCGTCTAATAAGCTTAAATAATTCATTTGTATCAATCCTTCTGATGGTAATTAAACTTTATATTAATAAAGTATATCATATTTATTTTTCTTCAGGCATATTAGAAAGTTCTTTTTTATGTTTGAAAAAGAAAAATATGCATTGAAATATAAATATTAAGCTTAATAACCCGAACATTGGATATAACTTAGTTATTAGGTTTCCAAATCCAAATTGAGAAATTACAAGGGCAATACCAATTACTATGAATATAGCCTTTTTAAATTTGATATTAAATGAGCGTTCTATAGTTTTACTAATTGAATATATATCTGATACTTCAGTTGAAAACATCTCTAGCCAAATAATTACAAGTAGCAGAGCTTGAATTATATTACCAAATCTATTTGCTACAAAAAGTAATGGAATTTCATATTTATATATATAAGGCTGATTAACTGTTAGTAATAAATTAATCATTAAGCAAAGTATAGTAAGACCAATTGAACCAACTATAATTCCCATAATCATGGTTCTAGTTTTTTTCATTTGTGTACTAAGTGGAACTAAAACACCGGATGCCGAAAGTGTATTGTATCCTGCATATAATATTGTTGAAAATAAGATTCCAGATTTCCTAGGTGGGAAACTAGATATATTATTAAGTGAAACAGAATCCTTACAAAATGTAAAATATAAAACTGTAATTAAAGAAAGAGTGCAAACTAATCCAGGTACAATGAATGAGTTTACTTCAATCAGGCCTTCTGTATCCCTAAGTAAAAAAAAGATACCAACTAAAATCATTATTAATGAACCAATTATTTTTGGAATTCCAAAGAATTGGTGAATTAAAGCCCCACTTCCAGCAAGTATTATTGAGGCACTAGAGATTAAGAATAAGGTAGTTATTACGCCAGTAAACTTACCAAATATATTTGGACTTATTATATTCATAACGTCACTATATGAACTAAGGTTGTAATGAATACTTATTTTCGAGATTATTGAACTCATCAAAATATAAAATATACCACAACCTATGATACCTAAAAAGCTAGATAGTCCATATTGAGTGAAAAATTCTGTGATTTCTTTTCCAGAGGCAAGTCCAGCACCAACAATCGTTCCAATAAATACAGTGGCAACTTGAAATACCTTCAATAATTCCTTTTTCAAATTTATCCCCCTTGAAGAATGTTTCTTTTACTAATTATATAAGCTTTACTTTTGATTTATTCTTTAAATGTTACAATATTTAAAGAAAGTATATTAAAAAGACATAGGTATTTTTTTAGGTTACAATTTATAAGTAACATTCATAATGTACATTTATTAATTTAAAATGTAGAATTAATAAAGAATAAAAATTTAGTTACATAAATTAACAAAGATAAAATTAATATATAAAAAGTGTTGTAGTAAATAAAATGACTTCACATAATACTAGGAGGAAACATGAATAATTTTTGGTCAGGAAAGAGATATCATAGTTTAAACTATTTTTTAAGAAACAAATTTGGAGAAAAAGTATTCAAAATATCATTAGACGGAGGCTTTTCTTGCCCTAATAGAGACGGAAAGATTAGTAAGGGTGGTTGTCTTTTTTGTAGTGAAAGAGGTTCTGGAGATTATGCAGGCGATAGAGAAGTATCAATAGCAAATCAATTTGATGATATAAAAAAAATGATGGCACAGAAGTGGAAAGGTGGGAAGTACATAGCTTACTTCCAGGCTTACACTAATACATACGCACCTGTTAGTGAATTAAGAAGAAAATATGAAGAGTCACTGAATCAAGAGGGGGTTGTAGCAATTGCAATAGCTACAAGGCCAGATTGTCTAGATGACGACGTATTAGACTTATTAGAAGATATAAATGGTAAGGTTTATCTTTGGATAGAACTTGGTCTTCAAACATGCAACGATGAAACTGCAAAGAAAATAAATAGAGGTTATAGATTAGACGTTTTTGAGAATGCAATGAAGAAACTAAAAGAAAGAAATATAGATGTAGTTGTACATGATATTTTGGGATTACCAGGTGAAACCAAAGATGATATGATAAAAACAATAAATTATATTGCTCATTCAGGCGCTAAGGGGATCAAATTTCATCTTTTACATTTAATGAAGCAAACACCTATGGTGAAGTTATATGATGTTGGTGAGCTTGAATTTTTGTCCCAAGAGGATTATATTGAGCTAATAACAAAAGGAATAACTCTTTTGCCAAAAGAGATGGTTGTGCATAGACTGACAGGAGATGCACCGAGAGAACTTTTAATTGGTCCAATGTGGAGTCTAAAAAAGTGGGAGATTTTAAATTCCATAGATAAAGCTTTAGAAGATAATGATATGTGGCAGGGAAAGAACTTTAAATGAGAAATTTTAGAGATCAAATACTGTTAATAGGTATTTAAAAATAAAGGAGGGATTCAACAATGAAGATAGATGTTATAATATCCGCTGAGGACATACATGATAGTAAAATTAAAAATAAGATAGTTGTTGTAATAGATATATTTAGGGCAACTTCTGTAATTATTACAGCACTGAATAATGGATGCAAGGAAGTTATTCCTTATTTAACTATTGAAGAGACATTAGAATTTGCTAAGAAATTAAATAGAGAAGATTATGTGCTAGGGGGAGAAAGAAAAGCAGTTAAAATAGAAGGTTTTGATCTATCTAACTCTCCACTAGAATATACTAAAGAATTAATAAGAAATAAAACAGTTTTATTTACCACAACAAATGGAACTAGGACTCTTGCAAAATCAGTTTCAGCAAAAAAGGTATTTATAGCAGCTATGATAAATGCAGAATCTGTAGCAAAGAAGCTGATTAACATTAATGAGGATGTAGTAATCATCAATGCAGGGACGAATGGGAATTTTTCAATGGATGATTTTATTTGCAGCGGATATATAATTAATGAAATGTTAAAATATAATAAGAGTATGGAACTTACAGATATATCAAAAACAGCAAATATAATATATAAGGAAAATTCCGATATTTTAAGTTATGTGAGAAAAGCAACACACTATACTGTGATGAAGTCTTTAAAGTTAGATTCTGATATCGAATATTGCGTTAGAAAAAGTATTATAGAGATAGTGCCAGAATATGATGGGGAGAGAATTACTTATACAAAATAAGATAGCTAATAAAATAAATTATTAAATAGATGTAGTTATTGAGAGTATGTATAAATAACCTTTAATATGAGAAGAACACATACAAGTCATAAATAAAAAGTATGTGTTCTTCTTTACTTAATTTTAGAACTTGATTTTTATAAATAATCAAATTAATTTAATAGTTATCGTCTTTATGTTTTTTTAACAGTTCATATATTCGAGGAGAGCAATTTCTCCCTTTACAAGCACCGCTGCCTGCTCCAGTAGCGGCCTGAACTTCTTTTACTGTTGAAGCACCATTTCTAATTGCTTCTTTAATTTTAGATCTAGGAATTGCCTTACAAGTGCAAGTTTTTGTTAATTTATCTAAAATAGCTTCATTCAAATTATTATCCATATTAATTCTCCTAAAATACATTATTAAAGTTAAAGAAAATATTCTTTAACTCAATTATACAGTTTAGATAAAAAGTTTAAAGAAAATTATTTAAGAAAGTAATATTATTGATTTTATTTTAATATACTAATTATTTAATTATATGTAATAGAAGCTTTTAATATGCTTATTTAAAATTGAAGGCTATAGATTTTGCTATTTAGAATTTTGAAAACTGCAAAACATGAGGAGATTAAGCTATTATTAAGAAAATTATTATATAATTGAAATAAAATTAGAGGATAATGGAGAAGTTAGTTCATCTACTAACTGATATATGATTATTAAACTAGAGGTGATGATAATGGTAAATGTGTTGCTCGTTGAAGATAACATAGAAATAAGTAAAAATATAGAGGAATATTTTAAAGGAGAGGTAGAAATTCAGGCTGTTTATAATGGCTCAGATGCAATTGAATATCTGGGAGCATATGATTATGATATTGTAATTTTAGATCTTATGTTACCAGAAGTAAGTGGAATGGGTGTTTTAAAGCACATCTCTAAAAATTGTTTAAATACTGGAGTGATCATATTAACAGCTAAGGAAGAGCTTGGAGATAAACTTAAGGCTTTTAATTTGGGGGCTAATGATTATCTAACTAAGCCGTTCTTTATGGAAGAATTAAAAGCTCGTATTAATTCAATTTTAAAAAGCATGGGAAAAGTTAAAAAGCCTAATATCCTTGAATTTAAGAACATGGAAATAGATATGAAGGTAAAAAAAGTGTTTATAAATAACAAAGAGCTAGAATTAAATGAGAAATTATACAGACTTATTGAGTATATGGTAATAAATAAAGGTGTATTATTATTTAAGGAACAAATATTTGATAATGTGTGTGGATACAATAGTGATGCAGCAACTGAAATTATCGAGGTCTATATAAGTAGGTTAAGAAAACAACTATCCGCATTCGGGTATGGTAAGTATCTTATAACTAAGAGAGGGATGGGATATTTACTAGACGAAAGTATAGAGGATTAAAACATGAAAAAGGATATATTTTTATCAACAAAGAAAAAAATTATAGCTACAAGTACAATTGTAGTATTTACATGCTTAATTGTATTTGCAATAATAACTCAAATATTATACTCATCAACGGTTTTAGATAATATAGATCACCAACTTATAGAACAAAAAAAATTCTTTCTTCAACAGGAATCGGATTTTAGTTATGAACAGGGTCTAAACAAAAATGATGTTATTACAAGAGAAAATGGATTAGGCGATAAATTTAAGGATAAATCATTGCAACAACAAAATAAACCTGAAGGTTTTAGTGGAAGATTAGATGGAAAACCAGCACATATCCCTCCCAATTTAATTGTTATTATATATAAAAATAATACTTTTGAAGCCATGAGTAAAAATTTATACTTTAGTGAAGAGAATTTACCAGTGATTCCATTAAGTGCAGAGGATGAGATAGTTACAATTACAAGTGGTGGGTATAGTTTCAGGGGTATAGTAGTTAATAATGGCGAATATAAAATACAAGTTCTTGCTAATATTGATGCTGAAGAACGTTCATTAAGCAGATTAAGAAATTCTATTATAGCAAGTTTAATTATACTTATTATACTAGCAACATTACTTTCAGCATATCTAGCTTCTAAAGTAATAAAGCCAATTAGGGAAGCTTATGAGAAACAGGTTTATTTCGTTCAAGATGCATCTCATGAAATGAGAACTCCATTGGCTGTAATTAAAGGAAAACTGGAACTATTAGCTCATTCATGGGGAGATACTATAGATAATCACTTTGAACATATTTCTAAGATGATGACGGAGGTAAGAGGACTAGAAAAACTAAACAGTGATTTATTACTATTGTCAAAAGAAGATTTAGATTTAGCTGTTAATATCACGAGTTTTAAACTAAATGATTTTATTGATGATTTAAGTGAATTTTATTTGGATTTAGCGGAGATTAAGGAAAAGACCTTTAAAGTAAATGGATTAGAAGAAAATATATCTGTTCAATGGGATTATGATAAGGTAAAAAGATCAATAGTAATTTTAATTGAAAATGCATTTAAATATACTAATGAAAATGGTGAGATAATATTAAGTGTAGAGGATATGAACAAATATGTTAAGATATCGGTAAAAGATAATGGAATAGGAATTAAGGAAGAAGAACAATCTCGTATATTTGATAGATTTTATAGAAGTGAAGCTGTTAGAGGAGAAAATATTGGTGGTACTGGAATTGGATTAAGTTTATTGAAATCAATTTCGAAAAATTTTGGGATAAAACTGAAAGTTAACTCAGAGTATGGTAGTGGATCAGAGTTTATTTTAATAATCCCAAAGATAATAAAGTAAGAATATAACAAAATAAGAACAAGTTAGAATAATGATTTTAACTTGTTCTTATTTTATTAATAAATTATCTAAGCCCAAACAGCCTACCCATAAAACTTAATTTCTCTTTAGTAGTATCCATTTCCTGTTGGACATAATAAGCGCGCTCTATAACATTTTTGAATCTTCTAATTTCATCAATTAAATTTATATCCCTAGAATTAGAAGCTTCATTAAACTTATCAAATTGTAATTTTAGAATATCTTCTAAGGAAAGTTTCTCTGAAATTAAATTATCTATTTTTAGAGATAGCTCATTATATAGGTTATTTTTTTCTTCATAAGCTTTCTCAAATTTATAGTCAATGTATTCTTTTATTTCTTTTAACATATCTTCCTTAAATAGTTTTAATTGATCATTTTGTTCCGATGCGAGGTCAACAATTTTTTTAATGCGTAATTCATTATCTTCTTTAATCTTGTTTGATAAAGTTTCCTTTAAACTACTAATCTCTTTATTTTCAAGATCAATTATCGTTGATATTATTTCTTTAACAGATAAGGAATTACTTTCTTTAACTTCAACTAATTCTTCCAGGTTCAATGGTAGTGATTCACAGTATTTTTGAATCTCCTTAACAGTCATTCCTTTATTTTTCAAGTTAATTAAAAACTCAAGTTTATCTATATCACTATTGGTATATCTAAACTCTTTATTTAAAATTTCAATTTTTAGAATGTTATCAAAAACATTAGTATAATACCGTATACTACTATCTTCTTCCCCTAATAAACTGGCTACTTGATTAATTGAATAATGTAATATATCCCCCCTTTTTATGTTTTTTACAGTTAACTTATCAGGAATATGCATATATTTATCTTCATAATCCATAATATTTTAAACCCCCTCTTTTAGGTTAAAGTAAAGTATTAATTATCGCAGTTAAGTTATTCTGATGTATATTGGAAAGTAAAAGTATAAGAGAAAATTTATATAAATTATTTTTAAATACAAATAGTTTTTTGAAATAGAGTATTTGAGAATATTGTAGGCAATTAACTATAAGATTAGTTGCGTTCAATAAGTTTTCAAAAAATAAAGGTGACTATATAATAATAGTCACCTAAATATAACAAAAGTAAAAAAACATCTTATTATAATTATATTTTGGCAACCTGACAATCATAGAAAATTAAATTTTCCTTAGACTCATGGCTTTGCGACCCTACTTTTCAATAAGTGTGCTAGTATCATTTATAGTTATAAAAAATTATATTTTAAAAGAGCTTGTTTATGTTTTAATTATAGAATAATTAAAACATCTTATCTATAAATATTTTCTAATTTCCATGAAACTCAAGAAATAACTTTCGAAAATAAATATATTTTAGTATGTAAAGTTAACTTTATAATATAAAGTTAGTAATATGTAATAAGTAATATTAAAATTGTACATTCATTAATATTATCGACAGATTATAAAGTGTTTTTACCTTATTCGATTATATTACTTATTTTAACCTTAAATTACTTATTTATATTAAATATCCTTTAAATATTAATAAATATAGTATAAAATTGTAATGTAATAAAATATTTCTAATAACTATTATACAATAAATACAGGCATATAAAAATCAAAAAATCAAAAAATCTTTTAGAATAGTAAAAAATCCGATATATATTGATTAAATAGGGGGATTATTATGGAAAAGAGCAAAATATTATTAGTTGCATTAGGACAAGGTGCTGGTAACATTGTTGATGGTCTGTTAGGTAGAAATAAGAATTATAATGGATTATTTTTTAATAGTAGTTTATTTGATATTAAACCATTAAAAAATGCAAATATAGATAAAAACGTTTATTTATATCCAGGGACAGATGGATCTGGCAGAGATAGAAATAAATCAAAAGAGATGATAAAAGATAATGCAAATGCAATAGGAACTTTATTAAGAAAGTATCCTCAAACAGAAGTTATGGTTGTTTTTACAAGCATGGCAGGGGGGACGGGATCTGGCGCAATCAAGACGTTCATACAGATAGCTTCAGCTGCTATTCCAACTACAAAAATTAATGTAGTAGCAATTCTTCCAAGCCTGACAGAAGATCAACTATCATTTAAGAATACAATAGAATGTTGGAATGACATTAATGGTGTAATTGATTCAATTAGTGATATTAAGTTTGTTGATAATAATAAAAGAAATACTTATAAAGAAATAAACAATGAAGTGATTGAAAGCTTAGATTTAGCATACAATCTAATGGGAATTCATATTGATGGAAATATTGATAAAAAGGATTCGTTTAGAATAAATACTGCTGAAGGATCTGGTATTGTTTTAAAGCTTTATGATGGTTTAAAGGATGAAAAGACGGCAATAGATCTGGCTATAAAAAACAGTGTATTTGCTCAACCTGACACATATGATTGTGATTATTTAGGGATAAATTTAAAAATAGACGGATACGATCCAAATGAAGTATCAAAATGCTTTGAAGTTTATAAAAGCACATATATTACCTATAACAATGATTTCAATATAGTTGTTCTAGGTGGATGTGACACACCTACTGAGTCAATTAAGTTAGTTAAAATGGCGTTAGATGATAAATCTAAAAGAAAATTATCAAGGAGCAGGGACAGGGGAATCATTATAAATATTGATGAGAATGTTGGTAAGGAAAATAACCCTAAAATTGAAGAGTTAAGTGAGTATAATAATGATGAATTAGAATTCTCTTTTGATTAAATATATAATAATATAAAAAGCTATTTCTAAGTAGGAATTACTACACCTACGTAGAAATAGCTTTTTTATTTTATATTAAAAGTATATATTAGTACTTTATAATAAATTTATGGATCAATATATACAATTATAAACCTTATTGCAAGGTATGCATGTGCCAATATCATAATCTATTATTTGTCCACAATTATTGAAAAAACATCATGGTTACCTTTTCTCTGTTATATTTGATGTTAATGAATACAATATAACATTTAGGTAAACTATAGGTAAATAAATAAGTGTATTAATATTAATAGAACTTTATCTTACAAGATACTATTAATTGACATTTAAAAATCATTAATATATAATATTACAATAAAAGACTATGATTAGGAAAAGTACCTTAGATATTATTTTTAGAGAGTAGCTGTATGGTGCAAAGCTATAATAAATCTCGGAGAAAATCACCTAGGAGTTGGAGACTGAAAAGCATTAATGCCCAATAAGTTATCACGTAACAGCCTGCGTTAAAGGATAGAGTATGTATGTACTTGAAATAAAGCATTTAATATTATTTTTTAGATGTTTTGCCTTAGGTGGTTTGCGAATTCAACTTCGTCCTGTAGGATGGAGTTTTTTTACGTTTAGAAAAATATATAAATTTTGAAAAATTATTGAGGAAAATATATAGTTTACTCAGAATGAAAGGGGAATTTTTAATGTACAATAAGGTAGATTCGTCAAAAGGTACCGTCAACATGGAAAAAGACATAGCAAAGCTTTGGAAAGAAAGAGATATTATCAAAAAAAGCTTTGATTCAAATCAGGATGGAGAATATTTTACTTTCTATGATGGACCTCCAACAGCAAATGGAAGACCTCACGTTGGTCATATTTTAACTAGAGTTATGAAAGATATTATTCCAAGATATAAAGTTATGAAGGGACATAGAGTTCTAAGAAAAGCAGGATGGGATACTCATGGTCTTCCAGTTGAACTTGAAATAGAAAAGAAGCTTGGAATTTCAGGAAAAGAGCAAATTGAAGATTTCGGTGTAGAAAATTTCATTAAAGAATGTAAAGATAGTGTATTTTCATATGTTAGTTTATGGGAAGAGATGTCACATCAAATAGGATTCTGGGTTGATATGGAAGATCCATATGTAACTTATCATGATGATTATATAGAATCAGAATGGTGGGCATTAAAGAAGTTATGGGATAAAGGTTTATTATATAAAGGTCATAAGGTAATGCCTTACTGTCCAAGATGTGGAACGGCTTTATCATCTCATGAAGTTGCTCAAGGGTATAAAGATGTTAAAGATTTAACTGCAACTGCAAAGTTTAAAGTTAAAGGAGAAGAAAACAAGTACATTCTTGCTTGGACAACAACTCCTTGGACATTACCATCTAACTTAGCATTATGTATAAATAAAGCATACACATATGCTGATGTTAAAGTTGGTGAGGAAGTTTATGTATTAGCTAAGGACTTAATTGGAACTGTTCTTGGAGATACAGAACATGAAGTAATCAAAGAATATAAAGGTGAAGAATTACTAGGTACTGAATATGAACAATTATTACCTTTTGCTAAGGTTGAAGGTAAAGCATTTGTAGTAATTCATGGAGATTATGTAACACTTTCAGATGGTACTGGTATAGTACACATTGCACCAGCTTATGGTGAAGACGATAGTCTTGTTGCAAAGCAAAATGGTATTACATTTGTAAACTTAGTAGATGCAAGTGGTAACTTTGTTGAAGAAGTAACTCCATGGGCAGGAAAATTTGTTAAGAAGTGCGATGAAAGTATCTGTAATTACTTAGAAGAAAATAATAAATTATTTAATAAGCACAAACATCTTCACTCATATCCTCATTGCTGGAGATGTGACACACCTCTTTTATACTATCCAAAAGATAGTTGGTTTGTTGCAATGACTCAAATGAGAGATAAATTACTTGAAAATAATAATAAAGTAAATTGGTATCCTGATAACATTAGAACAGGAAGATTTGGTAAGTTCCTTGAAAATGTTATTGACTGGGGTATTTCAAGAGATAGATACTGGGGTACACCACTTCCAATATGGCAATGTGAATGTGGTCACAGAGATTGTATAGGAAGCAGAGCTGAATTAGAAGAAAAGGCAACTACAGATTGCAAGGGAATAGAATTACACAAACCTTATGTAGATGGAATCAAGTTAAAATGTTCTGAATGCGGAAAGGAAATGAGTAGAACTAATGAAGTAATTGACTGTTGGTTTGATTCAGGGTCAATGCCTTTTGCACAATGGCACTATCCATTTGAAAATAAAGAAAAATTTGAAAAGAATTTTCCAGCTCAATTTATATCAGAAGCTGTTGACCAAACAAGAGGATGGTTCTATACATTAATGGCTTTATCAACATGTTTATTTGATACAAATCCATTTGAAAACTGTATAGTATTAGGTCACGTATTAGATAAAAAGGGACTTAAGATGTCTAAGTCTAAAGGAAATGTTGTTGATCCATTTGAAGTGTTAAACAGTCAAGGTGCAGATGCTACAAGATGGCATTTCTATACTGCAAGTGCTCCATGGCTTCCAACAAGATTCTCAGTTGATGATGTTGCAGAAACTCAAAGAAAGTTCTTAGGTACTTTATGGAACGTATATTCATTCTATGTTTTATATGCTGAAATAGATAATTTTGATCCAACTAATTATGCTGATTTTGTTTCAGACAACGTGATGGATAAATGGATTATATCTAAGCTAAACACATTAATTGAAACAGTTGATGATGGATTAAACACTTATAAGATTACTCAAGCAGCTTTAGCTATTGAAGACTTTACAGATGAATTATCAAACTGGTATGTAAGAAGAAACAGATCTAGATACTGGACACAAGAATTAACAGATGATAAAATTGGTGCTTATGTAACATTATATAAAGTGTTAGTTAACCTAGTTAAGGTAGCATCGCCATTTGTACCATTTATGACAGAAGAGATTTATCAAAATTTAGTTTTAAATCTTGATAAGAATGCTCCAGAAAGTATTCACTTATGCACATGGCCAGAAGTGAATAAAGAAGCTATAAATGAAGAATTAGAAAAGGAAATGGATTTAGCTTACACATTAGTTAAGCTTGGAAGAAGTGCTAGAAATGCTGCTAACATTAAAAATAGACAGCCGCTTTCAGAGCTGCTTATTTCAACAAAATCACTTCCAGAATATTATGGAGATATAGTAAAAGAAGAATTAAATATCAAGATGGTTGAATTAGGAGCTGACCTTTCTAAATATGTTAACTTCGAAATTAAACCTAACCTACCTGTTATAGGTAAAATGTACGGTAAATTAATTCCTCAAATCAGAAAGGCAATTTCAGAAAAGAATCAAATGGAATTAGCTCAAAAGATTCAAAATGGTGGAAGCGAAACTATAGTTGTCAATGATATAGAAATAGTTCTTACAAACGAAAATCTTTTAGTTACTATGCAGGGATTAGAAGGTTATGCATTTGCAGGGGAAGGTGAACTAGGAGTTGTTTTAGATACAACAGTAACACCAGAACTTCAAGAAGAAGGGCATGTAAGAGAAATTATTTCAAAGATTCAGAACATGAGAAAAGATAAAGGGTTTGAAGTTGCAGATAGGATTAACCTTTATGTAGCAAATAATAATATGTTAATAGATATTATTAGAAAATTTGAAGAAACAATTAAGAAAGAAACTTTAACTTCTGAAATTATTTATAACCAAGAAACTGATTACTCAGAAACAGTTATAAATGGTGAAGTGCTAAATATGAATGTCGAAGTAATAAAATAATGAAATCGGCTAGGAATAAAAAGATTCTCTTGGAGTTCCTAGCCATTTTGTTTTATATTAATTCTAGTTAAAATAATACTAACTTATTATTATACTTAAGATCTTTTAATAAAATTATGAATTTAAGTTTAAAAACTATGATTTCTGACAAAACTTAGAATAAAATAATAAATTATTGTAAGTTCTGTTGATTTATAATGTAATATATTAGTATAATGAAATTATCTAGAAAAATTCAAAGGAGGAATAATAATGGCTACTTCTATTAAGGATGTTGCAAAAGAGGCTGGAGTATCAATTGCAACTGTTTCTAGAGTTTTAAATGATATCGATGTAGTAAACGAAGATACTAAGAAAAAGGTATTAGATGCAATTAAGAAACTTGGATATAGACCTAATATAGTCGCAAGAAGTTTAAAAACTCAAAGAACAAAAACAATAGGAATTTTACTTCCGGATATATCAAATCAATTCTATCCAGAGATTGTAAGAGGTGCTGAGGACGTTTCAAATATATACGATTACAATATAATATTGTGTAATTCAGACCTTGATATAGAAAAGGAAAAAGAATATTTAAGAGTACTTAAAGAAAAAATGGTTGATGGTGTAATTTACATGAGTAGTTCTTTAAATGAAGAAATATTAGAATTAATCAATGAATTAGATTTAAAAACCGTGTTAGTTGAAACTAGAGATAAAGAAGGACTATTACCGAGTGTAACAATTGATAACGTTAAGGCTAGTTATGATAGCACAAAGTTATTAATTGAAAAAGGAATAAAAGAAATTGCTTTTATAGGACCAGAAAAGGAAAGCAGAAATGCATGGGGAGATAGGTATATCGGGTATGAAAATGCCATGAAAGAATCAGGAATTGAAATAGATTCTGAGTTAGTGTACCTAAGCTCAATGAAAGTAAAAAGTGGATACGAAGGAATACAAAAATTCTTAAAACAAAATAAGAAGTTTAAGGGTGTCATATGTGCATCAGATGATATAGCAATGGGCGCAATAAATGCTCTAAGAGACAATAAAATAAAAGTTCCTAAAGATGTTAGCGTGGTTGGATTTAATGATAATTTTGCAGCATCAATATTCTATCCAAAGATTACAACAATTTCTCAACCAACTTATGACATGGGATCAGTTGCAATGAGAATGCTTATTAAAATGTTAAATAAAAAAGAATTAGATGAACCACATTATGTTTTAGAGCATCAGTTAGTTGAAAGAGAAAGTACTGTCTAGTAAGGAATAAAAGTAATTTCTAAAATCTATATTTGATTTTAATGATTACTAAAATAATTAATCTATAAGTTTTAAGATGACTGTTTCAAAATAATACTTAATTATTTTGAAACAGTCATTTATTGTGCAAAATCCAGGTAGTTGCATTCGCAACTATCTAATGTTAATATAATTAGTGCAACCATTAATTTGAATATGTGATAAATATGGGCAGTGTATGAGACTATATTTATCTAATTGTATGATAGGAGAGAAGAGAGATGGAAGGTTACCAACATATAGGCAAATATATTGGTGAGATTCATAGATCTAGCTGTATGTATTTTAGCAAAAGATTTAGTAAGTTTGAAATAGGTTCAGGCCAATACCTATTCTTGTTAAATCTTTATAAGAATCCAGGAATAACACAGGAAGAATTAACAGAGAAGGTTAAGCTAGATAAAGCAACTACAGCGAGAGCTATAAAGAAACTAGAAGATAAAGGTTATGTCAGGAGAATTAAAAAGGAAAGTGATAGACGGGCTTATATGCTGGAACTCACAGAAAAATCAGAGCAAATAAGAGAAGAAGTATTTTTAATAATGGAAGAATGGGAAGATAAAATTAGAAATTGTTTTACCAATGAGGAATCTGAAGAATTAATGAAATTATTAAATAAACTATCTAAAAGTTCTTTGATAAGTAAGGGGGAATTATATGAATAATCAAAAGAGATTAGAAGAAATGAGTGTAGGGAAATTATTGTTGGAGTTTTCTATTCCAGCTATTATAGGTATGTTAGTAAATACTTTATATAATATTATTGATAGAATATTTATTGGGCATATAGAAGGAATAGGAAATCTAGCTATGGCTGGTGTTGGAGTAACTATGCCACTTATGACTATAATATTAGCATTTGGTATGTTAATTGGAATTGGTACAGCTACAAAGATATCAATAAAGCTTGGAGAGCATGATAAAGAAAGCGCTGAAAAGTTACTAGGGAATGCATTCACACTAATAATAATAATAAGTATTTTTTTAACAGTATTTGGACTAGTATTTTCAAATCCATTATTAAAAATGTTTGGAGCAAGCGAAAATATTATAGGTTACGGAGAAGATTTTATTCAAGTAATTTTTATTGGATGTATATTTAATATGATTAGCTTTGGTCTTAATCATTCAATTAGAAGCGATGGAAGTCCTAAAATAGCAATGGCATCAATGCTTATGAGCGCTATTATAAATATTATATTAGACCCTATATTTATATTTGGTTTTAATTTAGGAGTTAGAGGAGGAGCACTTGGAACCGTTGTTGCACAATTAATAAGCAGTATTTGGATTTTATATTATTTTACTAAAGGATCTAGTACCCTTAAAATTAGGAAGAAGAATTTAAGACTCGATAAAAAATCTGTAATGGGTATAATTGCTATAGGGATAAGTCCATTTAGCATGCAAATTGCCCAAAGCGCCGTGCAAATAATTGCAAATAATTCTTTGCAAATATATGGTGGAGATATAGCAGTAAGCGCTATGACAATAATAGTTAGTCTAGCTATGGTGTTTTTAATGCCGATTTTTGGATTAAATCAAGGTCTTCAGCCTATAATAGGATATAACTTTGGAGCCAAAAAATATGATAGAGTAAAGCAAGCTGTAAGATATGGAGTTATTGCGGCAACTATAATTGTTACAGCAGGATTTATAGTTATAGAATCAGCTTCAGAGCTATTAGTTAAAGTGTTTAACAATGATCCTTCTCTTATAGAAGTTACATCCCACGGAATGAGAATATTTTTACTTATGCTTCCATTTGTAGGAGGGCAAATTATAGTCACTAATTACTTCCAATCTACTGGAAAAGTTAAAATATCAATGTTATTAAGTCTGTTAAGGCAGGTTATAATATTGATTCCATGTCTCTTAATAATCCCTATGTTTAAGGGATTAGATGGAGTATGGATTGCAGGAGCGACTTCTGACTTTTTATCAGTGATAATAACATATGTGGTGTTTGTAAGAAAATCAAGGGAACTAGTAGAAAATAAAAAATCACAAAAAGTTATACTTGAAAATTAAAGGATTTGAATTTAAATATTTGCCTTAAACTTTATCGAAATAACAACTTATATCTAGGGAATGGGTATATAAAAACAATATATAAAGCACAGGAATACAGTAGTATACCTGTGCTTTTAATTATATTATATGTAGTTTAAAGGATTCCTTCGGTTTTTAAAATATTCTCTAATTTCTGAACTCTAGATGATAGATTAATAAATTTTTCTTTTAGTAGTTCCTTTGAAGGTTCACTATCAGTTATAAATTTTTCTATATCTTCTACAGTTTTTAAAGCTTCCTCTACATCTTGTTGAGCTATTTTTAAATTTAAATCGTCCATAAAAGTTCTCCTCTTAAATATAATTATGTTTAGTAACTATATCCTATCACTACTAAAAAATAAGTGCAAGGAATATAAATGTAAAGAACAATTATACTATGGGGGAGAATATGATAAATTATATTTGGTTCATCTTAATATTTTTTGGTATTTTAGTTGGATTACTAAGTGGAAATGGAGAAGTAATTTCTAAGGCTATAGTAAATTCTAGTAGCAGTACCGTAACTTTCATTATAGAACTTACAGGAATAATGTGTTTCTGGTGTGGAGTTATGAAGGTTGCGGAAAATAGTGGTCTTACAGGAAAAATATCTAAATTGTTAAAGCCTATTCTTAAACGTATATTTAAAGAAGTAGCTAAGGATGAAAAGGCTCTAGGTGCTATAGTGATGAATCTTACTGCCAATATGATGGGACTCTCTAATGCTGCAACGCCTTTCGGAATTAAAGCAATGGAAGAAATGGATAGGCTTAATAGGGATAAAGGAACTGCAACTAATGACATGGCACTTTTTTTAGTCTTAAATGCGACATGTATTCAGTTAATACCGTCTACGATAATTTCAATAAGGGCAGCTTGTAATTCAGCAAATGCAGGAGTAATAATACTACCCACGCTAGTATCTACCACAACTGCAGCAATAGTTGGAGTCATATGTTGTAAAATTTTGCAGAGATATTTTTAGGAAATGTAATAGTATCATCATAATTAATTGTACAGGAGGAATAATAAATAGTATGTTCAATTATTTGAGTAAAAGCATAATACCAATAATATTTTTACTTATTATAACATATGGAATGTTTAAGGGACGAAAGGTCTATGAGTGGTTTATTGAAGGTGCTAAAGATGGACTAATGGTAACATTAAGGATATTTCCGTACCTTTTAGCTATGATAATTGCTGTACAAATATTTAAGGAAGCGAACTTAATGAATTTGTTAAATAACTTAATAGCGCCAGTCGGAAATTTAATAGGATTGCCTAAAGAACTTATCCCGCTATTAATAATAAAGCCATTATCAGGAAGCGGCGCTATTGGTGTCTTTACAGATGTAATAAAAAGTTTTGGACCAGATACAAGAACCGGACTTATAGCATCTGTTGTAATGGGAAGTACAGAAACTATATTTTATACAATTACAGTTTACTTTGGTGCAGTTAAGGTAAAAAAAATACGGCATACTTTATGGGCAGCAGTTTTTGCTGATCTTACAGCAATAATTATGGCTATTTTTATGGTTAATTTATTTTTAGTTTAGGCATCCTAGTGACAAGAAATCTGAGAATTAATCTTAAATTATAATTAATAGCCTGTATTTGTATAAATTTTTGCAGTATCATATTTAGAGAACGATATATTTGTAGAAAGAAAGAGGCTAGATTTATGGATAAGAGTACTTATATGGAGAATAGAAAAAGGTTTATAGAAACCATAGAAAATAATTCAATAGTAATATTATTTGCAGGAAAGCCATGCAAAAAAACAGGTGATGAATTATATCAATTTACTCCAAGTAGAAATTTTTACTATTTAACAGGAATACAAGAACAAGAACATATTCTTGTTCTATCTAAATCTAAAGACGTTATAAATGAAAAGTTATTTTTAAAAGATATAGATTTAGATAAAGAGATGTGGAATGGAAAGACATTAAGAGATAGCGAAGGAAGAGAAATGTCAGGAATACAAGATGTAGTATATATAAAGGACTTTAATTCTTATATAAATAGATTGGTTAAAGGTGCTGAAGGAATTAATTTATATTTGGATTTAGATAGAGAAGATATAGATGAAGCTGATTCAATTGCTAATGTTTTTGCAAAGGAAGCCAAAGATAAATATCCTCAGCTTACAATAAAGAACTTTTCAAGCAAGATTGCACCGCTGAGAATGATTAAATCTGAACAAGAAATAGAGGAAATGAAAAAAGCAATAGAGATTACAATTGATGGTGTAAAATCTCTAATGAGAAATGCGAAAGTTGGAATGAAGGAATATGAGCTTGAAGCATATTTTGATTTTGAATGTAAAACAAAAGGTGTTAAGGATTTTGCATTCAGAACGATAGCTGCGGCAGGTAAAAATGCAACGATACTTCATTATGTAGAAAATAATAGTGAGATAAAGGATGGAGATTTAATACTTTTTGATTTAGGTGCACAATGGAATTTATATAATGCAGATATAACAAGGGTATTTCCGGTAAATGGAAAGTTTACAGATAGGCAAAAGGAAGTTTATGAAGCTGTCCTTAGAGTTAATAAAGCGGTTATTGATAGAATAAAACCAGGAATTGATTCAAAGGAACTCAATATATGGGCTAGAGATTTAATTGCTGAAGAATGCATTAAACTGGGAATTATAAAAGAAAAAAGTGAAGTTACAAAATATTATTGGCATAGTATAGGACATAGTTTAGGATTAGATACTCATGACTTGGGAATTCACGGAAGAGAATTTATTTTTACTGAGGGGATGGTATTTACTGTAGAACCAGGAATATATATAGGTGAGGAAAGTATAGGTATAAGAATAGAAGATGATATTTTAGTTACTAAAGATGGATGTGAAGTTTTAACAATGAATATGATAAAAGAAATTAGTGAGATTGAAGAATTTATGAAGTAAGATAGAATGAAGAAAATAACAGGTATATTAACTGGTTATTTTCTTTTGCATATTAGAATAAGAAATAATTTATAGTGGGGATGAATATGAAAGTATCAGAGAAAATACAAAAATTAAGAGAATTAATGGAGAAAGAAAAGATAGATTATTATATAGTGCCAAGTGGAGATTTTCATCAAAGTGAATATGTGGCTGAATGCTTTAAATCAAGAGCGTATATAACTGGATTTACAGGCTTAGCAGGAACAGCCATAATAGGAAGGGAAAAGGCAATTCTATGGACAGATGGAAGATACTTTATACAAGCTAATGAGCAATTAAAGGATTCCGGGGTAGAACTGTTTAAGATTGGAATTCCAGGATGGCCAACTTTAGAAGAATGGTTAATTGATAATATGGCCGAGGGGCAAACTTTAAGCTTTGATGGTAGAGTAGTATCGGTTAATCAATATAAAGAGATTCTAAGAATAAAAGAAAATAAAAATATAAACATTGTTATGGATAAAGATTTAATTGATCAAATTTGGATAGATAAGCCTAAAATGCCTAAGGAAATGATTTTCTTACATGATATAAAATATTGTGGAAAGTCTGCTGGTGAAAAAATACAAGAAGTAAGAAATGAAATGAAGAAATTAGGTGGAAAATCATATATTATAGCATCTTTGGATGATATAGCTTGGCTTTATAATATTAGAGGTAATGATGTAAAGTATACGCCAGTAGTATTAGCATATGCGCTAATAGATGAGAAAGAAGCAGTGCTATATACTAATGAAGAAAAAGTATCAGGTATAGATAAAGAAAAATTATCTAGCGAAGGAATAGAAATAAAAAGCTATGAAGATGTATTTAAGGATATAAAGGAAATAAAGGATAGCGTTATATTAGATTCTGATAAGGTAAGTGCTTACATATACGAGCAGATACGTGATGATGTGAAGAAAATAGAAGAATTGAATATATCTACAAGATTAAAGGCCATAAAAAATAATACAGAAGTAAAAAGTATTAAAAATTGTCAACTTAGAGATGGAGTTGCAATGGTAAAGTTTATTAAGTGGATTAAGGAAAATGTTGATAAAGAGACAATTACAGAGCTTACTTTAGCAGATAAATTATGCGAAATTAGAAGTCAAGGTGATTTATTTATTGAAGAAAGTTTTGGAACAATTTCAGGATACAAAGAGCATGCTGCTATGATGCACTATTCAGCGACAGAAGAAAGCGCATATAAATTAGAAAAAGAAGGAATACTGTTAGTCGACAGTGGGGGGCAATATTTTGATGGGACTACTGATATAACACGTAGTATCATATTAGGCAAAATAAGTGAAGAAGAAAAAAGAGATTTCACATTAGTATTAAAGGCACATATTAATCTCATGAAAGCTAGGTTTTTAAAAGGAACTACAGGATCTAATATTGATATATTAAGTAGAAGGGTTTTGTGGGAAGAAGGCATAGATTATAAATGCGGAACAGGACATGGAGTAGGTTTTTGCTTAAGTGTTCACGAAGGACCACAAACAATAAGACCAATTCCAAATAAAATTGCTTTAGAACCAGGAATGATATTAACTAATGAACCAGGAATATATAGAGAAGGTAAACATGGAATAAGAACAGAAAATATCATGTTAGTTATCGAAGCTGAAAAAAATGATGAATTTGGGGAGTTTTATAAATTTGAAACTTTGTCATATTGTCCTATAGATATAGAAGGGATAGACGCAGAATTATTAACTAGGGATGAAAGGGAGTGGTTAAATAATTATCATAAAGAAACTTATGAAAAATTAAGTCCTTTATTAAATGATGATGAAAAGCAATTCCTTAAGGAAGTTACTAGAGAAATATAAAATGTATTTAATAGAAAATTATCCTATTGCTTCTAAGTGAAACAAATAGTATAATGTAAATAATTTGAGTATTATCATAAATAGTAGATTAATATAATAAAAATGCTATGAAAAGAAGAGTAATAAAAGAATCATTCTATAAGAGAGCTAATATATGCTGAAAGTTAGCGTTTGTGAATTTTATGAAGATGGACTTAGAGCATATTTTTTGAGCTAAAGTTGTTTAGTTAGGAAAATACGGGAGCAACCGTTATATTGCAGGGTGATGATGGTCACCTACTGAGTTATTTATTGTGAG
Source organism: Clostridium chromiireducens (assembly GCF_003575225.1). Lineage (NCBI taxonomy): Bacteria > Bacillati > Bacillota > Clostridia > Eubacteriales > Clostridiaceae > Clostridium > Clostridium chromiireducens. The sequence goes on from NZ_QXDJ01000010.1 coordinate 61,623, forward strand.
ATAAATAAGAATTAGAGTGGTAACGCGTGTAATACGTCTCTATGTAATTTTTTTAGAAATTACATAGAGATTTTTTTATTATATAAATATAGTTTTCAATGTAGAATTTACTCGTGCAATTATGGGAAGAGTTATAAGTGAAGCCCGCAATAGATGTATTTAGGCAACTTAATTATAATTTTCCATGAATTGCAACATGTAAAAATATTGATTGAAAATAAGGAGGAACAGAAGAAATGTGTAAAAAAACATATTATATTACTACACCAATCTATTACCCATCAACAAAACTTCATATAGGAAATACTTATACTACAGTTGCAGCTGATGCAATTGCTAGATTTAAGAGATTGACAGGATTCGATGTAATGTTCTTAACAGGAACTGATGAGCATGGTCAAAAAATCCAAAGAATAGCTGAAGAAAAGGGAATTACACCTAAGGAACATGTAGATGAAGTAGTTGCAGGGATTAAAGATCTTTGGGGCATGATGAATATAAGCTATGATAAATTTATTAGAACTACTGACGATTATCATATTAAAGCTGTTCAAGATATATTTAAAAAGTTATATGATCAAGGAGATATATATAAGAGCTCTTATGAAGGGTGGTATTGTACCCCTTGTGAATCATTTTGGACTGATACGCAGTTAGAAAAGGGTAATTGTCCAGACTGTGGAAGGCCAGTTGAAAAATCAAAGGAAGAAGCTTATTTCTTTAAGATGAGCAAATATGCAGATAGATTAATAAAGTACATTGAGGATCATCCAGAATTCATCCAACCAGAATCAAGAAAGAATGAAATGCTAAATAACTTCTTAAGACCAGGACTTCAAGATCTTTGCGTTTCAAGAACTAGCTTTAACTGGGGAGTGCCTGTAACTTTCGATGAGGGCCACGTTGTATATGTTTGGATTGATGCACTATCAAACTATATAACTGCTCTTGGATATGGCCAAGATAATAAGGAATTATACGATAAATATTGGCCAGCAGATGTACATTTAATAGGAAAAGATATTTTAAGATTCCATACCATTTATTGGCCTATAATGCTAATGGCTTTAGATTTACCACTTCCAAAGCAAGTTTTTGGTCATGGATGGTTACTTGTAGATGGTGGAAAAATGTCAAAATCTAAGGGTAATGTAGTAGATCCAGTTGTACTTGTAAATGAGTTTGGAGTAGATCCGGTAAGATATTATCTATTAAAAGAAATTCCTTTTGGAGCAGATGGATTATTTAATAATGAAATATTTATAAAGAAGATTAATTCTGATCTTTGTAACGACTTAGGTAATCTTTTATCAAGAACTGTTGCAATGGTTGAAAAGTATTTTGGTGGGGATATGCCTGCTCAATCTGAAAAGGAAGCTATTGATGACGAATTGATAGGATTAGCATTGGCTGCACCAGCTAAAATTGAAGCAGCTATAAATGAATTGAATATACCTCAAGCATTAGAATATGTTTTTGAATTAATAAGAAGAGCTAATAAGTATATAGACGAAACAACTCCATGGATATTAGCCAAAGATGAAAGTAAAAAAGCTAGACTTGGAACAGTACTTTATAATTTAGCTGAGAGTCTTAGATTTGCATCAGTAATGATTTCAGCATTTCTTCCAGATACAGCTAAGAAAATTAATAATCAAATTAATACAGAAGAGATTTCATGGGATTCACTGAAGTCATTTGATGGAACAAAGACTGGAACAAAGATGGTTAAAGCAGAAAATTTATTCCCAAGAATAGATGTTGACAAAAAATTAGAAGAACTTGAAGCTTTAAGAGCGGCTTCTCAGCCTGCAAAGAGAGAAATTACGCCGATAAAAGAAGAAATCACAATAGAAGATTTTGAGAAGATTGATTTAAGGGTAGTTAAAGTATTAGCTTGTGAGCCAATAAAAGGTGCTAAAAAGTTATTGAAGTTAAAAGTTGATTTGGGTGGAGAAGAAAGACAGGTAGTATCAGGAATAGCAAGTTATTATAAACCTGAAGAATTAATAGGAAAGAACGTAGTATTGGTTGCTAATTTAAAACCTGCAAAACTTAGAGGAGAGTTATCTCAAGGAATGATTTTATGTGCTGCAAGTGATGATGATAGCATATTAAAGGCTGTAAATCCAGGGGAATTAGAATCTGGTAGCATAGTAAGATAAGCGTATTATACATTGCTTTTTACTTTATTATAAGCATAAAAAGAACGTCTCACTTAGGGGAGTGAGACGTTCTTTAACCATATAAAACTAATGGTTAAAGGGGTAAATAATAATGCTTTAACTACTTTACAATTTAATTTTACGACAGGAATATGTCAGTTACGTGTCAAAATAAAAATTTAGAGTATTAGTTTAACAAGTGCAAATTTTTGGATATAATAAAAAATATATAGTTATAAAACAAAGGAAAGGGATATAAAGTTATGGAAGAAAAATTTAAAATAATAGATAGTCATGCACATTATGATGATGACGCTTTTAATGAGGATAGAGAACTGGTATTAGAAGAAATTAAGAAAAATGGAGTTGTTGGAGTATTAAATTGCGCATCATCATATAATAGTCTAAGTGCTACAGATAAATTGACAAGAGAATATGATTTTATGTTTGGTGCATTAGGAATACATCCAGAAAATGCATACGAACTTAAAGAAAGTGCAATACAAGAAATCAGAAATTATATAGACATCAATGATAAGATAGTAGCGATAGGGGAGATTGGTCTAGATTATTATTGGGATGAAAATCCACCTAAGGATGTACAAAAAGACGCGTTTAGAAAACAAATGAACTTAGCGAAAGAATTAGGACTTCCAGTAGTAATTCATGATAGAGATGCACATAGTGATACTCTAGAAATAATGAAAGAATTTCCAGAGGTTACAGGAGTAATACATTGCTTTTCAGGAAGTGTGGAGTTTGCCAAAGAATGTATAAAACTTGGATACTATATAGGATTTACTGGAGTTATAACATTCAAAAATGCAAAAAAAATAATTGAAGTGGCAAAGGAAATACCATTAGAAAGAATCCTTGTTGAAACTGATTGTCCATATATGGCACCTGAGCCTAATAGAGGAAAACGTAATAAATCGGATTATATTGAATATATAATTACAAGAATTGCTGAAATCAAAGAAATTGACCCTTACAAGGCAAATTTGAGCTTTAATGAGAATTTTTTGAGATTGATTAAAAAGGAAATATAAGGTAAAATATATTTTGTACATTTATTTATTATTTCCAACATTTAATTTATATTTACACATAAAAAGTAAAAGGTTTCCAAAACTTAATATCATTAAATTCTTAACTTTATTAATGAAGTAATATTTAAAACTGCTATCATTTTATATTATTATTTATTATGCACAGGGTGCATTATTGCTATGCTTCATTATAATGCAAGAGGTTACAAATTTGACAAGTCTAGAATAATAATATATAATTCAAAAGACACTCTTGCCAAAGGAGGGAAATTAATGATAGAAAAATTGAAAGAATTCACAATGAAAAGTTTTTCTAACGGTCCGAAGGCAAAAATTTTAATAGGGGCAATTACAATGTTAATTGTAGTTGTTGTAGCAGTGACAATAATGAGCATGAGAAATACGCTCATAATTAGTATAGACGGTAAAGAAGAGACTTTTGTCACGTACAAGGGGACTGTTAAAGATGTGTTGCAAGAAAAGGGGATACAATTATCCGAAAAAGATAAAGTGCAACCATCCTTGGAATCCAAAGTATCTGAGAAAGAAACTATTAAATTAAAGACAGCTATTCCCGTAGAAGTGAAAGCAAACGGGGTAAAAGTACAGGTGCAGACAGCAGAAGATACTATTGAGGATATGCTAAATGCAGAGAAAAATACATTAAAAGAGCAAGGGATAGAATTTGATAAAGATGTAGATGAAGTATCACCTTCACTAGATTCTAAATTAGGAGAAGACGTAAGTGTACAACTTGTCAAAGTAGAAACAAAGAACCTTGTTGAAAAAGAGACAATTAACTTCGATACAATAGTTGAAAAAGATGAAAATCTAGACAGTAGTGTTCAAAAGGTTAAGAGTGATGGAGTTAATGGTGAGAAGGAAATTACTTATGAAATAATATATAAAGATGGAGTAGAGATTTCTCGCAATATAAAGAGCACTAAAACTATTTTAGAACCCAAAAATGAAATCGTGGTAAAAGGAACTGGTCAAGTATACGCTAGTAGAGGCGGAGAAAGTATAACTTATAAGAAAAAACTTGATTGTGAAGCAACGGCTTATAGTAACCATTCAATTACGGCTACAGGGAGAACTCCTGTTAGAAATCAAGGTGGCTTGAGTACGATTGCAGTTGATCCACGTGTAATACCATTAGGAAGTAAAGTTTACGTAGAGGGCTATGGATATGCAATAGCAGCTGATACAGGTGGTGCTATAAAAGGCAACAAAATTGATATATACCTTAATTCATCAAATGAATGTAATAATTGGGGAAGAAGATCAGTTAACGTATTAATAGTTGCTTATCCAGGACAATAGTAACTTATTTTAAGAGATAACATTTGTTATCTCTATTTTTTTCTTTAAATTATAGTTATTTTATCATATTATTAGAAATAGGATAAAATAACTATAATTATGCTCTTATTAGGGCAAGTTTTAATGAATGGAAGGAAGTAGAATATTGATAAAGGAAGTAATCGTTGTTGAAGGAAGAGACGATGTTGATGCTGTAAAGAAAGCAATAGATGCGGAAATAATAGCTGTTGGCGGGTTTGGAATAAATGCGAAAGTAATTGAAAGAATACAGGAGGCTCAAAAAAGAAAAGGAGTAATTGTTTTAACTGATCCGGATTTTGCGGGGGAGAAGATAAGAAGAATAATATCTAAAAGAGTTAAAGGTATAAAACATGCGTATATTGCCAAAGAAGATGGGCTTAAAAATGGAGATATTGGAGTTGAAAATGCATGCCCAGAAGTTATTATAAAAGCTCTTGAGATGGCTAAAGTAACACAAGTAGAAAAGCAGGAATTTTTTAATATGCAAGATATGTTTTATTTTAAATTTACGGGAGATGCTACATCTAAAATTAGAAGAGGTATACTTGGTAAGATATTAGGCATAGGTTATGGAAATGCTGCTCAAATGGTTTCTAGATTAAATAATTATGGAATAACAAAAGAAGAATTTACTAATGCTATAAAAGAGGTAGAAAAACAATTGGAAGTAGGTAAGAAATAAATGGATTTAAAAGATATAAAAACTCAGGAGTTAGTTAAAAAATATAATTTCAAATTTTCGAAGAGTCTGGGGCAGAATTTTTTAGTTGATGATTCAGTACTTAATGATATAGTTAGCGGAGCAGAAGTAAATAATGAGGATTTCATTATAGAAATTGGTCCAGGAGTAGGAACTTTAACAGCGCAATTATTAATGAAGGCTAAAAAAGTAACTTCAATTGAATTAGATAATGATTTAATACCAATACTTCAACAAGAATTAGGCGAAAATAAAAATTTTGAGTTAATACATAAAGACGCACTTAAAGTTGATTTTAATGAACTCATAGGTGAAGAGAAGAGTGTTAAGCTTGTGGCTAATCTGCCGTATTACGTAACTACCCCTATAATAGTTAAACTTTTGAAAGGTGGATATAACTTTAAATCTCTAACTATTATGATACAAAAGGAAGTTGCAGAAAGAATGAATGCTGAACCAGATTGCAAAGACTATGGATCATTATCTGTTTTAGTTCAATATTATTGCAATACAAGTATAATAAGAAGAGTACCTCCAACTTGCTTTATACCAAGACCAAAGGTGGAATCAATAGTAATAAGATTAGATAGATTAGATGAGCCTAGAGTAAAAACTAAAGATATAAGTTTTATGTTTGAGCTAGTGAGAGCCGGATTCAATATGAGAAGAAAGACTTTATGGAATGCTGCAAAGACACTCCATGTAAATAAAGAAAAATTGGAAGACGCGTTTAAAAGGTCGGGAATTGATCCTAAGAGAAGAGCTGAGACTTTGTCATTAGAGGAATTTGGGTTATTGGCGGATTCTTTATATGATATAAAGCTTTAATTCAAAAAGATTGAGGTATTATCTTTAGAATGTAATTGAATCATAATACTAAATATTCCGCATATACTATATGGAATAAATATATGCGGAGGGAATATAAGGTTTGGCACATAATAAATTGTATAGAAATTTCATAATATTACAAGAAGATGAAAGAGGATACTCTCATTCTAATGATAAAACCTTATCTGGGTATGCTAAGGTTGAAGCAAAAGGAGATAAATGTAAAGTATCTTTTTATGCTCAAAATCTTAAGCCAGAAGATAACTATTCAATGGTACTTATCTGTTGCAAAAGAGACTCAAAACAATTAATTGATTTAGGGCCTTTAGCAATAAATGAAGTTGGAAAAGGAGATACCAGCAAGGAGTATTATGTAAATAACATAGCTGGACTTGGAATATCTTATGATAAAATATCAGGTGCTGCCATTTGCAGAGTGAAGGATAATGAAACAGATTTCATAATGCATGGATTTATGAATGGAGAAGAGTCTGCTGATAATTGGAGAAAATTTAAATTTATAAAGACAGATTCCAAAAAGTATATTAATAAGACAGATTTAGAAGTAAAAAAGAAGGATATTTCTAATTCTAGTATAGTCAGTGTATCGGCGGTAAATATCCTAGATTCTAATTCTGAGAAAGTTAAATTACAAGCTGAAGTAGTTGAACGCAAAAATAGTGAAAATACAGTTCAAAACAAAGGTGATATAGAGTCAGTGGATATAACAAAAGATAATTCTATGGTGGAAATTAGAAATACTGAAATTAATGAAAATATAGACGATGTAATAGATACTTCTTATGAAGAGAGACATAAAAATAAAGATTATAAGAAATATGATAAATGCGATAAACATGATAAATCTGATGAACATGATAAGTATAGCAAATGTGATGATTGTGAAAAACATGAAAAATATGATAAATGTGATGAACACGAAAAGAATCATAAACATGATGTGAGTAATGAGTACGGTAACCATCAAAAGTGCGATAAATATGATATTTATGGTAAGAGTGATGATGTGGAAGATATTATTAACAAATTATCTAAAAAATTAGAGACTTATGACGGTATAATTGATGCAAAAATAAATTACAATCATGATGATATTGTAGTCTATGGTTTTATAAAGGACGAGAAAGATTGTAATTGTGAGTGGAAGAAATTTAAGTTAGAAAAGAAGTGTAGAAGCGAGAATCAGGACTTTATTAATACTCCAAGTAATTCTAGGAGATTACAAGAAAACTTTGTCTTAGATAAGTTAACCGGAATAAATGATTCAGGAAGAAAAGATATAATAGATTTTGATGAATATGAAAATGAAATTAAAAAAATAGAGCCAATGGGACCAGCAGGAGAAAAGGGACCAATGGGACCAGCAGGAGAAAAGGGACCAATGGGATCAGCAGGAGAAAAGGGACCAATGGGACCAGCAGGAGAAAAGGGACCAATGGGATCAGCAGGAGAAAAGGGACCAATGGGACCAGCAGGAGAAAAGGGACCAATGGGACCAGCAGGAGAAAAGGGACCAATGGGATCAGCAGGAGAAAAGGGACCAATGGGATCAGCAGGAGATAAGGGACCAATGGGACCAGCAGGAGATAAGGGGCCAATGGGACCAATGGGAGATAAGGGGCCAATGGGGCCAATGGGACCAATGGGACAAACAGGGCCGATGAATACAGAATGCCAAACTAAAACAATCCATCTAATAATGAAACAGCCAGAAGTAGTAAAGGAAAAAGAAAAATGCCATTCAGACAAAAAGGAAAAATGCCATTCAGGCAAAAAGGAAAAATGCCAAGCGGAGAAGGAAAAAATAACTTTAATTAATGTAGGGGCAACCACAAGCAAAAAAGAAACAATAAATCCATGTGGTTGTAATCAACTAGATCTAAGCGATGTAGAACCAGTAAACTTAAATAATAATCAACAATCAACAACAAATAAAGGGTTTAATATTACTGGAGAAGTTACTCTATATTTTGAGAAACTTGCAAAAGGATTTCAACCTTACAATGGTAATTTAGCTGATATAAATCATTGCAAGTGGTATAAAATCAATGTAAATAGCATAGAGGATTTGTCTGATGATTCAAACTATAATCAATATACCTTAGCATATTATCCAATGTTGAATTACTATCCTTATATCAGTAAATCAGGTCACTTCTTATTGGGGTATAAAGGTAATAGAAATGGAGAGATTCAGTATATTGTATATGCTATACCAGGAAGCAAGGAAAAGAATGATCAACCATATGGCGGAAGAACAGGTTTTGTAACATGGACTAACGATAATAATGGCAGAGGATATTGGCTAATGTTCTACGATTTTAAAAACTCTTCCATTGTAATACCAACAAAATAAGGTAATATTCATATGAATAAAAAGCAATTAATCGTTACGTCAATATTGTTATCATTAATGTTGATACTAGCTATAACGCAAGGATTCTTCAAAGAAAACTTTGAACAGGTAATTCTCATGGATCAGGGTATAAGTGGATTTAAGGAATACAAAATTTATAAGGATAAATACACTGTATCATTTCCTAGTGAATGGTCTGTAACAGAAAAAGAAGGTAAAGAAGACCAATATGTAAGTTATAGATTGGATTTCAAAGACAAGAATAGTAAGATTACTGGTTCATTACAAGTAATAAATACTAATGAAGATTTAAATGTATTTGCAGAAAATGATTTAAATAATCAATATCTAGAGTATTATAACTCGGAAGTGATGCCTTTTAAGAATCCGAATAATTCTGGAGTGCTAGTACAGTATGAAACATCTGTAAAAAATGGGTACGAATTTAAAAATGAATGTTATTATTTGAATTTAGGAGAAGGTAAAACAGTAAAAATATTATTTAATCTTAAAACTAAAGATTATAAAGATAATGTGAAAACTATTATTAATACGATTATTTCGAGTATTAAGACATCTTAGAGGGGGAGTATAATTAAATTTAATTTGTATTTATACTTTCATATGTAAGTTTAGTTAATAATCACGTATAAGAAAAACTTACAATACTTTATTTGATGTAAAACATAAAGTTATTTAAAAGTTATATTTAAAACTTTTAAATATATAAATTAAATTTGCCAAGGATAAGTATAAGTATTATAATTTAAGTATTAAGGAGAGGCGCAGATTAGCTTCTCCTTGATACTTATTTGACGTTTGGGGGAGAAAAATGAGGATAGTATTATTTGAGATATTTGGGATACAAGTAAAAAGTTATGGACTAATGATAGCAATCGGTATAATAGTCGCGGCAGCATTATTTATAAATAAAGGGAAAAAGAAAGGCTTCGATGAAGATTCCCTATTAAACTTAATTATTTTTGCTGTACTAGGCGGAATGCTTGGAGGGAAAGGGCTATTTATATTAACTGAAATAAAAGATATTATTAAAGAACCAAGTATATTACTTAATTTTGGATATGGTTTTGTAGTTTATGGTGCGATTGCTGGTGGGGCCTTAGCTATGTATTTATATTCTAAGAAAAAAGGTTGGAATATAGCTGAAATGCTAGATATGACTGTTCCAGGACTTGCAATAGCACAAGGATTTGGAAGAATAGGATGCTTTTTTGCAGGGTGTTGTTATGGAGCTGAAACCTCATTGCCAATAGGCGTTGCATTTCCTAAAGGATCTCTTGCGCCAGCAGGTGTACATTTGCACCCAACACAAATTTATTCTTCAATTTTTGATTTTTCATTAGGATTTCTGCTATTATATTATAGTAGAAAAGAGAGACAAACTGGTAAAGTCACGGGATTATATTTAATAATATATAGTATAGGAAGATTTTTAGTTGAGTTTTTAAGAGATGATCCAAGAGGGAATGTTGGCATTCTTTCAACATCTCAATTTATTGCAATATTTACTTTAGTGCTTGGATTTATGGTTTTTAATAATGGCAAGATTTTTAAAGGAGCGAAGAAAAATATTGAAGAATAATAAGTTTTTAATTGTTTTATCTATATTATTATGCATAGGTACAATGTTATCAGGATGTACTTTTATTAATGATATGGAAGTTAAAATGAATCTTAAAAATGAACAATTTGAATACATAAAGCAGAATAAGGTAGATAAAATTGTTATACAAAATGTAAGAGATAGTGGATTTAGGTTTGTTGTGACAGATAGTAAGGCAATAGAAGATATTTATAAACTTTTATCAGAAGGTAGCGAAGTTTCAAAAAAGAGTTCCCTTGATCCAGACTATATTTTTGAAATATATATCGGAGAGGAAGTAAAAAAATATCAATATGTAGTTGGCGCTAATGAACGTGGTGCAGGAAATTTTTATGATGATAATAAAGCTTTTTCAGTACCAAAGAATTTAGAAAATACTATAATGCAGAACTTATCATTTATAAGAAAACCAAGAGATTTTGAATATATATACTATCAATCAATATTAAAGGTTATTGAGAGTAAAAAAAATAATTTAGCTGGCGGGAATAAGGTTGGGGTAGATATAGGTAGCGACACAGACTGTTTAAAATATATATTCTCTGTAGATTTAGAAGAATTTAAGAAGAACTTAAATGAAGTATTACCTGATATTAACATTGTTAATAATAACTATGAAGACTTTGATACAATAATTAAAGTTAAGAATAGAGGATATAATAGCACAACTTTTAAAACATTAATAACTATAGATGATAAAAAGAATAAATCATTTGAAAATTATTATATATCAGCAGAATATAATTATAAGGATTGGGACATTAAAATAAGTGAACCAAATAAAGTACCACAAGATTGGTAAGGAATTAAGGAGGACGTGCGATGAGTTGCGAAGATTGTAAGAGTAAGGATACCTGTAAGTCTAAAGGAGAAGGGTGTAAAGAAGAAAGCCTAAAATTAGCTTCTAGATATGGAAGTATTAAAAATATCATAGGAGTTATAAGTGGAAAAGGTGGAGTAGGTAAGTCAACTGTCACAGGAATAATGGCAGCAATGTTGGCCAAAAAAGGATATAAAGTAGGTGTGTTGGATGCAGATATTACAGGGCCATCTATGCCAAGATTCTTCGGGATTAATAATAAGAGAGCAAAAATAATTCCGTTAGAGAATGATATGGTAAAATTTGAACCAGTAGAAACAGATAGTGGAATAAAGATAATTTCAATGAACCTTTTAACAGCTGTGGAAGATGAGCCAGTTATTTGGAGGGGACCAGTGATTACAGGAGTATTGAAGCAAATGTTTGTAGAAACTAATTGGGGTGAACTTGATTATTTGCTAATCGATATGCCGCCAGGAACTGGAGATATAGCTTTAACAGTTATGCAGGAGTTTCCAATAAATGAAATAGTAATAGTTTCAACTCCTCAAGATATGGTATCTATGATTGTTAAAAAAGTAGTTATAATGGCTCAAAAAATAGGTGTAAAGATTAAAGGCGTCGTAGAAAATATGGCGTATATAAATTGTCCTGATTGTGACAAGAAGATAAGAGTGTTTAGTAGAAAATCTTCAGAAGAAAATGCTGATTATTTAGGGATTCCATTGATAGGTGAATTACCTATTAATATTGACCTTACAGAAGCGCTAGAAGAAGGAAGAGCTGAAGAATATGTTAAAGAAGATCCTTTATATGCATTGATCTTTGAAGGGTTATATTAAGTTAAATGATTACGAGTTTTAATTATTATTTAAAAATATTCTGATATACATACATAACTTATATTTCTTGGGAAATAATAAGTTATGTAATTTTATATTAGAGGAGATGAAGTAATTATGACACCAAAAGTAGATAAAGATACATGCATAGCATGTGGATTATGTCCTTCTATATGTCCAGAATGTTTTCAAATGGAAGATGATGGTAAAGCTGGAGCTGTAGTTGATGAAGTTCCAGAAGGTTGCGTTGATGAAGCAAAAGAAGCAGAAGAAAGCTGTCCAGTAGATGCAATTGCAATAGAAGAGTAGAATTTAATTGCAAAACAGGATAACAGAGGAACTCTAAAATAGAATTTGTATATTGTATAAAGATGGGATTGATTTTGTTTTTCACAACATCAATCCTATCTTTATTTATTAATAAATTAAGTAAAGACATATAATCTACTTAATTTGTCTGATAATTATAAACAGTCAATTGAGTTATATATATTAGATTTACTACTCTTATTATGGTTTGTTGTATAATTTTGACCAGTTTTATTTAAGTTTATTGTATGATGAGGAATAGACATATAGGGTAAGTTATTTATGGGAATAGTATATATATCATCATTACTATTTATTATGGTAGCATCTCTATAAGTTAAATCTAATATGAAATCCTTCATTAAAATACATCCTTTCAATAAGTTTAATTTTTTATATTATTCACATATACAAATATAAGTATTCACATAAAGGATTTTTTAAATAAAAAAGACGAGCTTTTAATCTCGTTCTTTTTATAAATTAATCAATTTTTTCAACAATGAATCCTACGAGTCCTGGACCGGTATGAACTCCTAGAGCAGGTCCTATTGAGCCACCTAAAGTACATTCTACTATATTAGGAAGATGTTTTATAGTATCATAAAGCATCTCAGCCTTATCAGGAGCGTTTCCATCTAAAATCCAAACTTTACACTTACTAATTGATAGGTGCTCTGATAATAAACTTGTTAAACGAGATATGCATTGCTTTATTCCTCTGGCCTTGCAAACTGTATGATATATTCCATCGCTACCCACAGTTATAATAGGCTTAAGGTTTAAAGCATCAGCTATTGTTCCAGAAACCTTGCCTATTCTACCACCCTTAATTAAATATTCCAATGTGTCTATTGTGAAAAATACATCTATCTTATCTCTAAAAACTGGTAATTTATTTATAATATAATCAAAAGATTTGCCTTCTTTAATTAAATTTGCCGTTTCAATAACCATAGCTCCTTCTGACATAGTTAAAGTCATAGAGTCAAACACGAAGGTTTTTATATCAGAAACATTATCAGCTGCAAGCCTTGCGGAATTATAGGAGCCAGAAAGATTGCTTGATATAGTAATTATAATTGCATGAGTAAATCCTTTAGATTTTACCTCTTCTAGAGCTGCTGTGAATTTTTCAACACTAGGTAAAGAAGTTGTTGGAATTTCTCTAGGTAAAGATTCATAAAGCATTGTAGGAGTTATATCTATACCATCATCGTACTCTCTGTCTGAAAAAATAATTTTAAATGGTATTATTTTAATATTATTTTTTTGTGCAAAATCAGTATTTAAATCAGAAGCACTATCTGTTATTAATGCAATCTTATCCATTTTAGTTCCTCCTAAAATATATTATCTTAATTTAATTATAGCACCATTTGTAAAAAATGTATTTTTTTATTAGTGTGTGCAGATTATTTTGTATAAACAATAAATTTTTAATATAAAATAAAAGAAGAGAATTACATAGAATATAGTAAGAGACAACATTAGAAGATATTCATAATAAGTCAACTATAGAAAAGTTGCAAAAATCAGCCTAATCGAAAGATAATTGGATATAACTTGGGATAATTAAAATCTAGTAGCTTAAAAATAAAAAATTAGAAGTATTGCTAAGGAATATCTTATACAGTATAATAATACGGTAGTAATTATACTATATATTGTGCCATGGAGGGAATAATAATGCTATATGTTGTGAAACGCGACGGGAGAGAGGTTGAATTCAATTCAGACAAAATAGCCCAAGCAATTAAAGGATCAGCTAATGAAATCGGTTTAAATTTAAGAGAAAGTCAGGTATTAGATACTGTACATAAAGTTATCACATATATTGAATCAGAGTATAAAAGAACGATAACTGTGGAACAGATACAAAATTTTGTAGAAGAAGCATTAAAGGATGAGGGACACAAAGATATAGCAGTAGCTTATTCATCATACAGAAGAGAGAGAACAAAGGTAAGAGAAATAAAATCAGATTTAATGAGAGCTATAAGGCAAATTGGAATTGAAACTGATAGAGATAACGCAAATGTAGGGAATAATTTTAGTTCTAAACTATTGAGAATCGCATCTGAATCAAATAAGTGGAATACCTTAGCTATAATGCCAAAGAATTTGGCAAGGGCGCATGAAACAGGTGATTTATATTATCATGATCTAGATAGCTACAATTTAACTGTAAATTGTTTGCATATTCCAACTAAGGAAATTTTGGAAAATGGATTTAACACTGGATATGGAACAATTAATGCTCCTAGAAGAATAGAAACAGCTGCTGAATTATCATGTATATTATTACAATCAACTCAAAATGATATGTTTGGTGGGCAATCGCATCCAGATTTTGATAATGATATGGCTATATTTGTAGATCCTACTAGAGATGAAATTAGAAAAGAATTAGAAGAATTAGAAATACCAGAAAATAAAATAGAACAGCTAATTGAAAAAAAAGTGAGAAAAAAAGTTCAACAAGCCATGCAAGGTGTTGTATATAATCTTAACACAATGCATTCACGAGCAGGTTCACAAGTTCCATTCAGTTCTATTAATATTGGATTACCTACAAGTGAAGATGCGGCACTTGTATGCGAAGTTTTCCTTTTAGAATATGAAAAGGGATTAGGAAAAGGAGAACAGCCTATTTTCCCTAACATAATATTTAGAGTTAAGGAAGGCGTTAATAGGGAAGAAAATGATCCATATTTCTACTTATACAAATTAGCGTGTAGAGTAGCATCAAAGAGAATGAATCCGACATTTATGAATATTGATGCAGATTTTAACAAGGAATATTATGACCAAGGGTATGTTCCTGCAACAATGGGATGTAGAACGTATCTTATGAAAAATATTAATGGTGAGCCAGGTTGCAAAGGTAGAGGAAACATAGCACCAACAACTCTTAATCTCCCAAGAATAGGGCTCCAGGCTAAAGGTGATATAAATAAATTCTTTGAAATACTAGATTCTAGAATGGAATTAGCTAAGGAATCTTTGATGCATAGATATGAAGTGCTAAAAGGCTTAAGAGTTAAAGACTTACCTTTTGTCGCAGGTCAAGGACTTATGAAGGGTGCTGAGAATTTAGGGCCTGATGATTCTATTGAACCAATATTAAAGCAAGGCACTTGGGGGATTGGATTTATAGGAATAGCTGAGACCTTAGTAGCTTTAATTGGTAAACATCATGGTGAAGATAGTGAAGCAAGGGCTTTAGGGGTAAGAATTATTGAACATATAAGACAGTACTGTGACAGACTTACAGAAGAATATAAATTAAACTGGAGCTGTTATGCTACTCCGGCAGAAGGTCTTTCAGGTAAATTTATAAAGCAAGATCAAAAGATATTTGGAATAATAAAAGGTGTAACAGATAAAGAATATTACACAAATAGTTATCATGTACCAGTATCACATCCAATATCTATTAAAGAAAAGATTGATATTGAAGCTCCATATCACAAATTGTGTAATGGAGGTCACATTAGTTACTTAGAGGTTGATGATACACCAGATGCAGAAACAGTAATGGATATAATAAATTATGCATATAAGAATACAAATATAAGCTATGTCGGGGTTAATTTCCATATAAGATATTGTAGAGAATGTGGAACTTATCTTCATAATAATGAAAATAAATGTCCAAAATGCGCAAGTCAAGATATACAAGGAATATCAAGAGTTACAGGATATTTAAGTTTAGACGAAAGATTTGGCGCAGGAAAGTACCATGAAAGAGAAGATAGAATATCTCATACAGGAGATCATGGACATCATTATTAATATATAATTAATAATCTATAGACTATGTTAAGATGAAAGTAAATTTAAGTTACTTAAGCATTTTAACATAGTTTTTTATATTTACGCATGAAAATTTAATATATATGACATGTAAGTAAAATATTGAAACTATGGATGTAACTATTTGGTATAAAATCTAAATAAAAGGCGTAAATTTGTTAGAAGAGTAAAAGTTTGATTTCTTGAAGTATTGCAATATTTGAAAAAAAACTTGCAATAATAGGTGTAATTTCATATTAAATCAGTTGTTTTTTAAAATAACGTGAAGGAGAGAGTGTAATACGCTGCAAAAAAAGAAAATAAATCTTGTGCAAATTTGCTTATCTATGATATTATAAATATACATGAAAATGTTAATTTATTAAAAATATTGCTTTAAGCTATAAGTTAAATAATATATAATGGGGGGATTGCAATGGCAGTTAGTAATTTAAAAACTAACAAAAAAGTTTCTATAGTAGATACTACTCTTAGAGATGGTGAGCAAACAGCAGGGGTAGTTTTTGCTAATGAAGAAAAAATAGTAATAGCACAAATGCTAAGTGACTTAGGTGTTGATCAATTAGAAGTGGGAATTCCAACAATGGGTGGGGACGAAAAGAAGGCTATAAAAGAAATTGTAAAAAGAAATTTAAAATCTAGCATTATGGCATGGAATAGAGCTGTAGTTAGCGATATAGAACAATCGATAGATTGCGGAGTTGATGCAGTTGCTATATCAATATCAGTATCAGATATACACATTCAGCATAAGCTTAAAACATCTAGAGAATGGGTATTGGAAAGCATGGTTAAGTCTGTAGAATTTGCAAAGAAGAATGGTCTTTATGTATCTGTTAATGGGGAAGATGCATCTAGAGCAGATAAAGACTTTTTAGTTGAATATATTAATGCAGCTAAGCAAGCAGGTGCAGATAGATTTAGATATTGTGATACTGTAGGAATTATGGAGCCATTTAAAATTAGAGATGATATTAAATATATATATGATAAAACAGGATTTGATATAGAAATGCACACTCATGATGACTTTGGAATGGCAACAGCTAATGCTGTAGCAGGCATTAAGGGTGGAGCATCGCATGTTGGAGTAACTGTAAATGGTCTTGGAGAAAGAGCGGGTAATGCGGCATTAGAAGAAGTTATAATGGCATTAATGCTTGTTTACGGATATAATGGTGATGGAATAAATACTCAAATGTTTAGAGAAGTATCACAATATGTATCAAGAGCATCAGGAAGAGAACTTCCAATATGGAAAGCTATTGTTGGAACGAATATGTTCGCACATGAATCAGGAATTCATGCAGATGGAGCAATAAAGGATCCTAAAAACTACGAAGCGTTTGATCCAGATATAGTTGGACTTGAAAGACAGATTGTAATAGGTAAACACTCTGGAAGAGCTTCGGTAATAAATAAGTTTAAAGAATATAATAGAGTACTTACAGAAGATGAAGCAAGTGGAATATTAGAACTTGTAAGATCTACCTCAGTTAGATTAAAAAGATCTTTATTTGATAAAGAAGTAGTTCAATTATATAATGAATATCATAGACAATTAGAAGAAAATAAGCAATAGAAGCAGGAGGAATAAAAAGTGGGCGATAATTTAGTTTATAAGATTTTAAAGAGTCATGTTGTTGAAGGTGAATTAAAAGCAGGGGAACCAATAGCGTTAAAAATTGACCAAACATTAACTCAAGATTCAACAGGAACAATGGCATATCTTCAATTAGAAGCTATGGGAATAGATAGAGTGAAGACTAAGAAATCAGTGGCATTTATAGATCATAATATGTTACAACAAGGGTTTGAAAATGCAGATGATCATAAATTTATTCAAACAGTTGCATCTAAATATGGAGTGTATTTTTCAAAACCAGGTAATGGAATATGCCATCAAATATTCTTAGAAAGATTCTCAACACCAGGAGATACATTAATAGGATCTGATAGCCATACACCAACAGCAGGTGGTGTTGGTATGCTTGCCATGGGTGCAGGTGGATTAGACGTTGCTCTTGCTATGGGAGGCGGAGCTTATAACATTAATACTCCAAAGGTAGTAAAGATTGAACTTACTGGAAAATTAAATAAGATGGTAGCAGCTAAAGATGTTATTCTTGAAGTTTTAAGAGTATTAACTGTTAAAGGTGGAGTAGGTAAAGTTTTTGAATATGCTGGTGAAGGCGTTAAAACACTTTCAGTTCCAGAAAGAGCTACTATAACTAATATGGGAGCTGAACTTGGAGCTACAACTTCAATTTTCCCAAGTGATGAAAGAACTTTAGAATTCTTTAAAGCTCAAGGAAGAGAAGAAAATTGGATGGAATTTAAACCAGATGCAGATGCTGTATATGATGAAGTAGTAACTATTAATTTAAGTGAATTAACTCCACTTACAGCTAAGCCACACAGCCCAGATAATGTAGCTAAGGTTAGTGAAGTGGGTAAGATTAAAGTTGATCAAGTAGTTATAGGAAGTTGTACTAACTCTTCTTATGAAGATTTAATGAAGGTTGCTAAGATATTAAAAGGTAAAAAAGTGCATCCAGATGTTAGCTTAGTAATAGGACCAGGATCAAGACAGGTTATGGAAATGATAGCTAGAAATGGTGCCTTAGCAGATATAATCAGCTCAGGAGCAAGAATACTTGAGAATGGTTGTGGACCATGTATTGGTATGGGTCAATCACCTGGAACTGATGCAATTTCACTTAGAACTGTAAATAGAAATTTCTATGGTAGAAGTGGAACATTATCAGCACAAATATATATAGTAAGTCCCGAGACTGCAGCAGTTTCAGCTATAAATGGAGTTTTAACTGATCCAAGAGAAATGGATGTAGATTTAACAATAGATATGCCTAAGGAATTCTTAATAGATGATTCAATGATCTTAGCACCAGCATCAACTAATGCTGAGGTTGAAGTTGTTAGAGGACCAAATATTAAGCCATTCCCAGTAAGCAAGCCATTAGGTGAAGAAATAGATGGTAAAGTATTAATAAAGGTTGAGGATAATATTACAACTGACCATATTATGCCTTCAAACTCAAAGTTATTACCATTTAGATCAAACATACCTTATCTTGCAGAATTCTGCTTCAACACAGTAGATACAGAATTCCCTAAGAGAGCTCAAGAATACAATGGTGGATTTATAATTGCTGGAGGAAACTACGGTCAAGGTTCAAGTAGAGAGCATGCTGCACTTGCACCATTATACTTAGGAGTTAAAGCAGTTATAGCTAAATCATTTGCAAGAATTCATAAAGCTAACTTAATTAACAATGGAATAGTTCCAATGGAATTTAAGAATGAAGCTGATTATGACAAAATTGATTTAGTTGATGACTTGAAGATGGAAGATATCAAAGCTGCGTTAGAATCAGGAGTAGTTAAAGTTAAGAACTTAACTAAAGGAACTGAATTTGAGGCAACAGTTGATTTAACAGAAAAAGAAATCGCGGTTATTAAAGAAGGCGGAAGACTTAACTACGTTAAAGCAAATAGCTAATTTAAAGTATACAATAATAGCTGAATTAAGAAATTTATTTTAGGGCACAAGAATTCATATACAATTAGGATT
Source organism: Clostridium chromiireducens (assembly GCF_003575225.1). Lineage (NCBI taxonomy): Bacteria > Bacillati > Bacillota > Clostridia > Eubacteriales > Clostridiaceae > Clostridium > Clostridium chromiireducens. The sequence continues at coordinate 81,098 of NZ_QXDJ01000010.1, forward strand.
CTTGTGCCCTTCTTATATAAAACGAATGTATTTTAAACCTGATTTAATTTGATATGTCAAATATCAAAGTTATTAGAAATTGTAAATATAGTTGAAATTAAGTTATAATTGATAAATAAAAAGGATATAAAAGATTTAGAAATTAGTTTAGAAAGAAGTGCATTAAAATGGAGAAAACAATAAGATTATCTGGAATAGCATATGAGAGTTTGGTTAATGGGCCTGGTATGAGAAGAGTATTCTTTGCACAAGGCTGTAAACATAACTGCAAGGGGTGTTTTAATCCAGATACTCACGATTTTGATGGAGGAGACGAGAAAAATATAGATGAATTGATTAATGATACTTTACAAAATCCGATTATAAAGGGTGTTACATTTAGTGGCGGAGATCCGTGGGAACAGGCTGATAAATTCGCATATATGGCAAAAGAGTTTAAAAATAAGGGCTTAAATATTTGGAGTTATACAGGGTATACTTACGAATATATTATTGGAAGTATAGATAGTAGACTAGGTTGGAGAGATTTATTAAATAATATTGATGTTCTTGTAGATGGAAGGTTTGAGGAAGGGAAGATGCTAGATGGACTTAAATTTAGAGGATCTACAAATCAGAGAATAATAGACGTAAAAGAGAGTTTAAAATTGAAAGAAATTATAGTCTTGAATTATTAGTAAACAATATTTATAAATTATCCACAAAATTGATTAATAGTATTAAAATCTGTGGATAAAAATTAGAGTTTGTGGATAAATATTTAATAAAAAGAACAAAGATATCACAATATAAATATAAGTTATATTGAAAGTTAGGTGATTAAGCTTTGATTTTAGATAAAGAATTTTATAAACAAGGTGCGCTAAGTTTAGCAAAGGAACTTCTAGGTAAAGTTGTCGTGAGAACTGTTGATAATGTCACTCTAAGAGCTAAAATTGTTGAGACGGAAGCCTACATAGGAGAAATAGATAAAGCATCTCATGCTTATAATAATAGAAGAACAGAAAGAACAGAACCACTCTTTAAAGAGGGAGGTATTGCATACGTATTTTTTATTTATGGGAAATATCATTGCTTCAATGTTATAAGTGGACTTGAAAATAAAGGTGAGGGCGTTTTAATAAGAGCATTTGAACCGTTGAATGAATTTGATTATCTAGCAAAAAAAAGATTTAATGAAAGTTATGAGAAATTATCAGAGACTAAGAAAAGAGCAATTTCAAATGGCCCATCAAAATTATGTATGGCTTTTTCTATAGATAAATCAGAAAATTATAAGAAACTCTATGAAAAAGGAGATTTATATATAGAGGATGTAAAAATTGAAAAATTTGAAATAGCAGAGACAAAAAGGATTGGAATCGATTATGCGGAAGAAGCTATAGATTTTCCGTGGAGATTTTATATAAGGGGAAATAAATATATTTCTAAAAAATAAGTAACCGAAATAACAGCTATAATGCAATTATTTACTTAGGAGGTATAAGGTGTAATGATTCTAATATGCGGTCTCTTAAATAACATGATATTACATATATAATGTTAATATTAGTACATCTAATGCGGTAAAAAATAATAAATGAAAAATACTGATAAAATATAAAGTAAGAATAGGGCTTATCAGTATTTTTTTAACGAATTTAATAAAGAGAAAGTTAAGAAATAGTAATTACTTACTTATCATTTTTGTCAGTATCAGTAAGCTTATCTGAAATAATAAATCTTGGTCTTCTTTTAGTCTCATTATATATTTTTCCAATATATTCGCCTATAACGCCTAAGGATAGAAGCTGTATTCCTCCTAGCATCCAAATTGACAGAGTTAAAGAAGTCCAACCAGTAACTGTTCTACCCATGAAATTAACTATCAAGGAGTATAATAGGGCCGCGCCTCCAATAATAAATATAGCGAAACCAATGCCAGCTATTATTCTTATTGGTTTTATACTAAGGGATGTGATTCCATCTAATGCGAATGCAACCATTTTTTTTAGTGGATATTTAGATTCACCGGCAAATCTCTCGTGACGCTCATATTCAACAATTGAGTATTTATAACCAATCAAAGGAACCATTCCTCTAAGAAATAAGTTAACTTCTTTATATTCACTTAATCCCTCTAAAGCGCGTTTACTCATAAGACGATAATCTGCATGATTATAGACCATATCAACACCAAGAGTACGCATTAACTTATAAAAGGTTAATGCAGTTACTTTTTTAAAAAATGTATCGGTTTCTCTTGATGACCTTACGCCATAAACAATGTCTGAGCCGTTATAATACTGTTCGACGAATTTACCTATAACATTAATATCGTCTTGCAGATCTGCATCTAATGATATGGTCATATCTGAATATTCTTTAGCTGTCATAAGTCCTGCAAGCAAAGCGTTTTGGTGGCCTCTATTTCTTGATAAATTGATGCCTGAAATTGTATTATTTCTTTCATGGAGATCTTGAATTATACTCCAAGTTTTATCCTTTGAACCATCATTGACAAAAAGTATCTTACTTTTACAAGAAATTAATTGTCTTTCAATCATATTATTGATCTTTTCAAGTAATCTTCCAGCAGTTTCTTGTAAAACTTCTTCTTCGTTGTAACAGGGAATAACAAGGTATAGTATATCTTTCATAAATTTCCTCCGGTAGACCGTTATATTAAGAATATGCTATAGCTCATACTTTATACTTGTTATTACTGTTGAAATCTCATCTATTAAATTAACTTCTTTATTAATCATATTTGAATCAGTACTCCTAAGTATTTTTACAATAGGTCTTAGCGGGAAATTTGGAAGCGTTTCTTGTACTACCGCTATGTCACCAGTACTAAGTTCAACTAAAGTTCCCTTAGAGAAGGGAATCACAATTTTGCAAAAAGTAATTACTATATCATAATCAAATATTTTACCCGCATTTGACATTAAATATTCTAAAACGTCGCTAGGAAACATTGCCTTTTTATTTGGTCTGCCCGAAGATAATTCATCATATGCATTAGCGATGCTAACAATTTTACTTAAAATATTTATTTCACCATTTGTTAAACCATTAGGATATCCTAACCCGTCGCATCTTTCATGATGTTGAAGTGCTATTACCTTACTATGAGCACTCAAGTTATAGGAGTCAGATAAATACTTATATCCTAAAGTAGAGTGTTGTTTTAAGATTAGAGTTTCTTCAGGTGTTAATTCCTCTTCCTTCATAAGGATTTCCTTAGGGATAAATGATTTACCCACATCGTGTAGTAAAGCACCAATACAAAGGTGCTGTAGCTGCTTTTTAGGAAGTTTTAAGGTAATACCAATAATAAGTGATATTACAGCAACATTTACAGAGTGTGAATATATATAGTTATCCATGCTTCTTATATCAACTAATGAAAGTAGGATATTTCTATTACTTAGTATGTTTTCTATTAAATTTTCAGCCATATTTTCAATATTCTCAAAATAAACAGTTTCCTTTTTGGAAAATTTATCAGCAACAGTAAGTCTATTTATGTTCGAGAAAGCTTCTTTTATAGTTATAATTGCTTTTTGTCTTAACTCGGGTTTTATAATATCTTCAATTTCTTCAGAACTATATTCATCAATTATATATATTGATAGAATATTTATATTCTTTATTTTCGATATAACTCCTTCACTTAGAGTTACACCTTCCCTTACTAAAACTCTACCGTCAGAATCATATAATGTTTTACCAATAATTGAATTTGGTTTTACACATTCAATTGGAACTAATCTCATTGCTATCGTCTCCTCAATTGTTTGGTTATAGTACAATTTACAACATAATTCGCAGTTTATATTCTTAATATAATAGTAGTATATCAGTAAAGTTATCCCATTTATAGTACTATAGGAAAAAATATATAAATATTTATGTAATATATTGTAATATTGTATGGAAAAATTAATGATACGAATAATTATAATTATTGAATGAGATTTAGGAGGAGACAGAAATAAGAATTGAATTCACTTATAGTAAGGTAAGCAAAGTTTTGAGGATTTTATTTTTTATGTAAATTTCTAATTTTTTATACTGTTTAAGTTAATAAATTTGTTACTTGATGTTTAAATTATGTTATAATATTATAGATTACAAATAAAAATATCAAAAGGGGGCTTTTTTCAAATGTCAAGAGTTTATAATTTTTCAGCTGGACCAGCTGTATTGCCAGAAGAGGTTCTTAAAGAAGCAGCAGAAGAAATGTTAGATTATGCTGGTACTGGTATGTCAGTTATGGAGATGAGTCATCGTTCTAAAGCTTTTGAGGGGATTATTACAGAAGCAGAACAATCGTTGAGAGAATTAATGAATATTCCAGACAACTACAAGGTATTATTTCTTCAAGGTGGGGCATCACAACAATTTGCAATGATTCCAATGAACTTAATGAAAAATAAAGTTGCAGATCATATTGTTACAGGGCAATGGGCTAAGAAAGCAGCATCGGAAGGGAAAATATATGGAAAAGTTAATATCTTAGCTTCTTCAGAGGATAAAACTTTCTCATATATACCAGATCTAAAGGATTTAAAGATTTCTGAGGATGCTGATTACGTGTATATATGCCATAACAATACCATATACGGAACAAAGTATAACGATCTTCCAGAAGTAGGGGACAAGGTGTTAGTAGCAGATATGTCATCAGATTTCTTATCTGAACCAGTGGATGTATCAAAGTATGGATTAATTTTTGCAGGAGCTCAAAAGAATGTAGGACCTGCTGGAGTTGTTGTAGTAATAATTCGTGAAGATTTAATTACAGACGATGTATTGCCAGGTACTCCAACAATGTTGAAATATAAGATTCATGCTGATAATAAATCATTATATAATACACCACCAGCATATGGAATTTACATATGTGGAAAAGTATTTAAATGGCTTCAAGATAAAGGTGGATTAGAAGCAATGAAGAATATTAATGAAGAAAAAGCTGCTATATTATACAATTATCTTGATTCAAGTAATATGTTCAAAGGAACTGTTGTAAAGAAGGATCGTTCTTTAATGAATGTACCATTTGTAACTGGTTCAGATGAATTAGATGCTAAGTTCGTTAAGGAAGCTAAAGCAGCTGGATTTGAAAACTTAAAGGGACACAGATCTGTTGGTGGTATGAGAGCAAGTATATATAATGCTATGCCAATAGATGGTGTTAAAGCTTTAGTTGAATTTATGAAGAAATTCGAAGAAGAAAATAAATAATAAAGTTAATATAATATAAAGGGGGAATCGATAGATTTCCCCTTTTAGATTGCCTTAACTACGTATGGTGTATAGACAATAAATACAATATATACAAAGGCTAAGAATATTAATTGTATTTTAACTATTTTTTTATAAGGCATTAATAATATAAACACCATACATTAGGTTTTCAAAGTAATATTAAGATAATATATATTATGAAAACAAAATATATTAAGAGAATAGTAGTATAAGCACCATATAAAGGCATAGCAGTGGAATACATAAAAATAAGAATGTATTAGTTAGATTAGCATTTAATTAATGTAGGATATATTTTGTATAAAAAAAAGAGAGATAAAATAACTCTTTACCTCTCTTTCACTACTTATAGAATAATATTATGCGAAAGTATATAAATAGGAATGCGCATATAATATGTTAAAGTATACTATATGTCAAATGATTAGAACTCGCTTGTTCCTGGAGTTCTAGGGAATGGTATTACGTCCCTAATATTTGTCATACCTGTTATATACATAATTAACCTTTCAAAGCCTAAGCCAAATCCTGCATGTTTAGTTTCGCCGTATTTTCTTAATTCTAGATACCACCAGTAATCTTCTTCAGATAAACTCAATTCAGCCATTCTGCTTTTTAGGACATCTAATCTTTCTTCTCTTTGGCTACCACCTATAATTTCACCAATGCCTGGTACTAGAAGGTCTGTAGCTGCAACTGTTTTGCCATCTTCATTAAGTCTCATATAGAAGGCTTTTATATCTTTAGGATAATCTGTTACGAATAAAGGTTTCTTAAAGTGTTCCTCAGTAAGAAATCTTTCATGTTCTGTTTGTAAGTCTATACCCCAAGTCACAGGATAATCAAATTGCTTTCCACAATTCTGTAGTATATTAACAGCTTCTGTATAAGTAACCCTAGCAAAATCAGATGAAACTACATGATTTAATCTTTCAAGTAATCCTTTATCAACAAATTGATTAAAAAACTCTAATTCTTCTGGACACTCATCCATAACATATTTAATAACATATTTAAGCATATCTTCTGCAAGTTCCATATCGTCTTGTAAGTCAGCAAATGCGATTTCAGGTTCAATCATCCAAAATTCAGCTGCATGTCTTGTGGTATTAGAGTTTTCCGCTCTAAATGTAGGACCGAATGTGTATATATTTCTAAATGCTAGAGCGAAACATTCTCCATTTAATTGACCAGATACAGTAAGGTTAGTTTCCTTGCCAAAAAAATCCTTGCTAAAATCTACATTTCCATCCTTAGTTAATTCAGGAGTTTTAGAATTTAGAGTTGTCACTCTAAACATTTCTCCAGCACCTTCACAATCACTGCCGGTTATTATAGGCGTATGTGTATATACAAAATTCTGATCTTGGAAGAACTTATGGATAGCATAAGCGGCAACAGAACGAACTCTAAAAGTTGCTGCAAAAGCGTTACTTCTAGGTCTTAAATGAGCTATTGTTCTTAAGTATTCAAAAGTATGCCTTTTCTTTTGTAGCGGATAATCTGAATTTGACATACCTTCGATGTTAACACTACTTGCCTGAATCTCAAAGGGCTGCTTTGAATCAGGTGTTGCAACTAGTGTACCAATGACTGAAATTGATGAATTTATAGGCAACTTTGATATTTCCTTAAAATTACTTAGTTTATCATCAATAACTACTTGGATGTTTTTAAAGAAAGAACCATCATTAACTTCAATAAATCCGAATGCATTAGAGGCTCTAAGAGTCCTTATCCAACCTGATATTGTTATCTCCTTTGATAAGAAATTGTCAGTATTTCTATAAAGGCTTCTAACTGAAATTGATTTTGCCATATTATATGACCTCCATTTTTATAATTAATCTTTTGATTAAAATAAAAGTTATGTTAATGAAATGTTTTCATTATACGAAATACTATTAATTTAACCCATTGCGCTTAATAATAAATTGATTTTACAACACTTTCTTAGTGAATGCAACTTAGAGCCTGTCTTTAATTAGATAATAATTTGTAATTTTAAATGCCTAAGTTATAAGTACAATGTAAAATAAATGAAATATTAATAAATTTAATCAATAATATTATATTATTTTCAAGTTCAGCATAAATAAGGCTTTAAAATATACACTTACGAAATAAAAAATAAGCTGTAAATGTTCATAAGAGATATGAATTCATTTGCTACTAAATCTTAATAAAAATAAGATTGTATAAAAAATTCAAAATCTGCTTAGAACATTTCAGCAAATTTATATATATAAGATAACAATAGACGTAATGTCCAAAGAGTAATTCCTTGTAAGGCTTGTCTATTCTAAGCCGTTTTCTAGGCTCTGAATCAATCCATTTGGAAATTCTAGTATAGTCATATCTTTAATAATTCTTTTATAAGCATAAGGTATTTCTTTTATTTGAACTTTCATGCCATCTTCTTTTGTTATAGTTAATATACAATAAGTACTATTTGGTCGGCCAATTTTTGGTTTACCTACACTACCACAATTTATATATACCTTATTTCCGAATTCTTTTATTCCAGGAATATGGGTATGAGCACAAATTAAGACATCCTCATTAAGATCATTCATAATATTTAGAGTATTATCATCATCTTTTAAAAGATATTCATTAATTTTATTTGGGCTTCCATGAACAAATAAAAGATTTTTATTAAGAATATTTAAAGTCAAACTAGTGGATAAATTTTTGAGAAATATTCTGTTCTCCTCTCTTAATTCATTGACGGTCCAAGGGAGAGAGAAACTGTTAATGTGAGTTTCTCTTATGAAAGAATATTCATTATCGACCACAGAGATATCATAATTCCCTTTTATGCAAAGAATATGCCTTCTTCTAATCATTGAAATTACTTCATTGGGATGTGGACCATAGCCAACTAAGTCGCCTAAACAAATAATAGTATCAACTTTTTCAGAATCTATATCTTCTAAGGCATTCATAAGAGCATATACGTTAGCATGAATATCTGAAATTACTGCTATTTTCATAAGCATTCCTCCTATGTTGTTTAAAAAAGTTAAAAATGTTTACTTAAGATTTCAAATAATTTTCTCCAACAATAACTACATCACCAGCACCTACGGTTAGTAATAAGTCACCAGAAGCGAGTTTTGATTTTACATAGTTTAGGGCTTCGTCATGAGAGTGCACATTGGTACAATTTACACCTTTATCCCTTATAGCATCACCTAATTCATCAGAAGATACAAGACTGTTATTTTTCTCACGAGCAGCATAAACGTCCATTAATATAAGTTCATCTGTATCATAGAAACATTCAGTAAACTCATCAAATAAAGCTTTTGTTCTAGTGTAAGTGTGTGGTTGAAAGATGCAAAAAGTTCTATTATGATGAATTTGTTTTGCAGTGCTTAAAGTCGCTTTAATCTCTGTAGGATGATGAGCATAGTCATCTATTACAGTAACACCATTTAATTCACCTTTATATTCAAATCTTTTATGGGCACCTTTGCACTTTGATAATCCTTCAATTATACTATCATAAGAAATATTGAAAATTAATGAAACGCAGATTGAAGCAAGAGCGTTTAATATATTATGCTTACCAGGTACATCTAAAGTTAAGTTAAATAAATATTTATTATCTTTATATACATCAAAGGTTGCACAACCATTTTTATTGAAAACTATGTTCTTTGCAGTAACATTAGCATTATCAGTAAAACCATAGCTTAAAGTATTGCAAGTTGCTTTTAATAACACTTCTTTAACTCTAAAATCATCACAGTAACCCACTAGGTATCCATCATCTGGAATAAGTTTAGAGAATTGTAGGAAGGTATCTGCAATTTCATCTATATCTTTATAACAGTCCAAGTGATCAGCATCGATGTTTAAAATTATTCCTACATAAGGGAAGAATTTTAAGAACGAACGTTTATATTCGCAAGCTTCAGTTAAAAAATATTCACTATTTCCTATTCTAAAATTACCACCTATTGCATCTAACTCGCCTCCAACTAAAATCGTTGGATCTAAATCACCAGCAAGAGTTATATGAGAAAGCATTGATGTACATGTAGTTTTTCCATGTGTACCTGATATAGCTACATTATATTTATGCCCCTTCATAATTTGTCCTAAGAATTCAGCTCTATCCATTAATAAAATATTTTTTTCTTCAGCTTCTAATAATTCAGGATTATCAGATGGTATTGCTGCAGTATAAACTACTAGATCTACGTCTTTAATATTTTCTCTTTTGTGACCTATGTAAATTTCAGCACCTGAAATTCTTAATTTATCAATAATAGGAGAATCTTTAAAGTCTGAACCAGATACTTTAAATCCGCTGTTTAATAGAACAGCAGCAAGTCCGCTCATGCTAATTCCACCAATGCCAATGAAATGAATTTTTTTATCTTTATCTTTTATAAAATTGAAAGACAAATGATCAACTCCTTTAAACTTAATAAAACAAAATATAAAATTATTTTCAACTTAAATTAAATCATTTAGTTTTATACTTTAAATATAATTATATACATTTTTCTGAAAATCAACCATAGGAAAAAGTAAATACACAATATTTTATGCATATTTGATTTATTTGTGAACAGCATATAAACATATATAGTAACTTTATAACTAAAAATATTGATATTAACCTAAATTTAGCATAAAATATGAATATTAAAGCGATTTAATATAAAAAAATTCGTGTAGGAGAATTAATATGGAAAAGTTTACGAGAAATAAGAGGGTAGTTGCCATAACCAAAATTTTATTAGAGAGTCCTAATAAAATACTAGGATTAAATAGGTTTTCAGAATTATTAAATGCAGCAAAATCTACTATAAGTGAAGATATAGTTGTTGTTCGTGAAGTTTTAGAAAAGCTTAAAATGGGTAGAGTTGAAACAATCGCTGGTGTAGCCGGAGGAATAAAATACATTCCACAAAGTGGCGAAGAGGAAAAGAAGGATTTTGCACTAGAAATATGCAGACAATTAAGTGACGATGGAAGAGTTATTCCGGGAAATATAATATACATGACAGATTTAATGTATAATCCGAAAATAATAAGTAAAGCTGGGGTTATGCTTTCATCTTGTTTTCAAGGAAAAGAAGTTAATTATGTAATAACTGTTGAGACTAAAGGGATTCCTTTAGCTTATGAAGTTGCAAGAAACTTAGGCGTACAGTTAGTTATTGCTAGAAGAGATAGCCAGGTGACAGAAGGTCCAACAGTTACAATAAATTATGTATCTGGAAGTAATGGTAGACTTCAACAAATGTCATTATCAAAAAAATCAATGAAGCCTTCTAGTAAATGTATATTTATTGATGATTTTATGAAAGGTGGAGGTACTGCTATTGGAATTAAGGATTTATTAAAGGAATTTGATAGCGAATTAGTCGGAATTGGAGTACTAGTAGATAATAAACAAATTGAAAAAAAATTAATTGACGAATATGTTTCTATAGTAGAATTGAAAGCAGTAGATAAGTCTGCAATCATAGGAATACAACCTTCGAAAATATTTTCTTAAAAACGCTAATGTTCACGTCTGTAATATGTACTAAGATTTTTTTATATGAGCTATACCGTGTTGTCTTTAAAACTTATATTTCAAGGGAGCATTTTAAATTTAATCAGGACAATCTCTTAATTGTATTATTTTATGTAAATTTCCACAAAAAAATAAATTTTTAAGGATTTATCAAATATAAAAAAGGAATTTAGAAATTTGTGGAGAAAATATATAAATATTAAATATTTTTAAAGCAACTGGGAGGGGTGGAGTAAAATGCAAATAACAGACGTTAGAATTAGAAAGATTGCATCAGAAGGTAAAATGAAGGGAATAGTTTCTGTTACATTTGATAATGAATTTGTAATTCACGATATCAAGGTTATAGAAGGACAAATGGGTTTATTTATTGCTATGCCTAGTAGAAAAACACCAGATGGAGAATTCAAGGATATAGCTCACCCAATTAATACAGAAGCAAGGGAAAAAATTCAAACTGCAATTTTAGAAGCTTATGAAAAAGCTATTTCAGAAGAAATTGTAGATGGGGAATAAACTTAGGAACAAAAGGAAGTTTTTATAACTTCCTTTTGTTTTGTATAATATATTTATAGTTGTTATGTAAAACATATTTATAGGCAAATATTAGATTGTTAATAGTTGAAATAAGTATGGCTTTCAAATATAATTAATTTAATATGAATATTTAATACATTATTTAAAGAAATAATCGTATTAATAGAAGGCATATTAATAAAAATAGCAAATCGATGTGTTTGATTAATTTAATTGCAATACAAATTTTTTATATTTTGTAATAGTGGTTATGACATCTTAGATTCGTTATTTATTTCATATAGCTAAATTTAAAAAAAGGTGTGATATTATAATGTATAAATGTGCGTTAGTTTTAGCCGCAGGCCAAGGTAAGAGAATAAAATCAGATTTACCTAAAGTTTTGCATAAAGTATGTGGCAAGGAAATGTTAAAGCATGTTATAGACTCAATAAGAAACTCAGGAATTGATGATATAGATGTAATTGTAGGTAAAGGTGCTGAAATTGTAAAAGAGAGAACATTAGATAAAAATGTAGTATATTCATTACAAGCTGAGCAGCTAGGTACTGGGCATGCAGTTAAGTGTGCTAATGAATTTTTAAGAGATAAAAAAGGAGTAGTCGCAATATTTGCAGGTGACACTCCTTTAATAAAGCAATCAACCATAGAGAAATTATTTAATGATCATATTGAAAATAAAAATGCTGCGACTATCCTGACTTCACTAGTAGAGGATCCAACAGGCTATGGAAGAATTGTACGTGACGATAATAATCAAGTTTTGAAAATAGTTGAACACAAGGATTGTAATGAAGAAGAACTTAAAATTAATGAAATGAATACTGCAATTTACTGTTTTAACATTGAATTATTAGTAAATGCTTTAGAAAAAATAAATAATAATAACCAACAAGGGGAATATTACCTTACAGATGTAATAGAAATATTAAAATCCCAAGGAAATCAAGTTGGAGCAGTTGTAACTGAGTATGAAGAGACTATAGGAGTGAATTCAAGAGTTCAGTTAGCAGAGGCAGAAGAGATTTTAAAAGATAGAATAAATCTTAAGCATATGGAAAATGGAGTTACGTTAATCGATCCTAAAACTACATATATAGGAGTTGATGTTGTAATAGGAAAAGATACAATAATATACCCTAACAATATCATAGAGGGTAATACAGAGATAGGGGATAATTGTTTAATTTATCAGAATTGCAGAATATCAGATAGTACTATTGGAAATGGAGTAGAAATTCAATCATCAGTTGTACTAGATAGTAATGTTGGTGACAATACTACAGTTGGACCTTTTGCGTATATAAGACCTGAATCTACAATAGGTAGGAATGCAAGAATTGGGGATTTTGTAGAAATAAAGAAATCAACAATAGGGGATGGAACTAAAGTATCTCACCTAACTTATATAGGAGACGCAGAGGTTGGTTCAGAATGTAATTTTGGATGTGGAACTGTAGTTGTAAATTACGATGGAAAAAACAAGCATAAGACTATCATTGGAGATCATAGCTTTATAGGCTGTAATACTAATCTTGTATCACCTGTCAAAATTCACGATAATACGTATATTGCAGCAGGTTCTACTATTACATCGGAAGTTAATGAAGGCGATCTTGCTGTTGCAAGGGCTAAACAAAGAAATATTAAGGGATGGGTAGAGAAAAAAGGATTAAAAAAGTAATAGTTTCAGCAATGAATCAGCCAAAATTTTAAGGAGGTCTTCTTGATTATGATAACTCATGGGAGAAATATAAAAGTATTTACTGGGAATTCGCATCCACAACTTGCTCAAAATATAGCTGATATACTAGGAGTTCCGGTAGGAAAGTCTAAAGTTTCAACGTTCAGTGATGGAGAAATATCTGTGGATATTAATGAAACTGTTAGAGGAAACGATGTATTTATAGTGCAATCCACGTCTGCACCTGTTAATAATAATCTGATGGAATTATTAATTATGATAGATGCATTTAAGAGAGCATCTGCAGGTAGAATAACAGCGGTTATTCCATACTATGGATATGCAAGGCAGGATAGGAAGGTGAAGTCTAGGGATCCTATAACTGCTAAGCTAGTTGCAGATTTGCTAACGGCGGCAGGAGCAAACAGAGTATTAACTATGGATTTACATGCTTCCCAGATTCAAGGATACTTTAATATTCCAGTTGATCATTTACTTGGAGCACCAATACTTGCACAACATTTTATATCAATGGGATTAGTAGATCAAAAAGATGTTGTGGTAGTTTCACCAGACTTAGGAAGTGTAACTAGAGCAAGAAAGTTTGCAGATAATCTGCATGCACCGATTGCGATTATAGATAAGAGAAGACCAAAAGCAAATGTTTCAGAGATAATGAATATTATAGGTGATATTGAAGGCAAAAGATGTATATTAATTGATGATATGATTGATACTGCAGGAACTATAGCAAACGCAGCAAATGCACTTAAAGACTTAGGGGCTAAGAATGTTTACGCATGTTGTACCCACGGAGTATTATCAGGACCAGCAATGGATAGGATAAACGAATCGGCAATTGAAGAATTGGTGATGTTAAATACAATTCCTCTAAAAGAAGACAGAAATAATAGTAAGATCCTATCAATTTCGGTTGCTCCATTGTTTGCAGAAGCAATAAAGAGAATTTATGATGATCAACCGATAAGTAAGTTATTTGAATGTCACCAATAATTTAGGCATGGATACATTTAAGGAACATTATTAAAATAAAACAGAATGTATATTTATTCTTATATATTATAGAGTAAATATATATTCTATTTTTTATAAGTAAAGTAAATTTAACAGTATAGATTAGTAAACATATAAGAATTCATATTATATATTTAACTGAAATATAATTAGTAATTACTTGGTTAATTATTATCAAAATATTAGCTTTAGTAGATACTTATATATTTCTTTGTTTGCTATAAAAAGTAAATAAATTATGCTATATTAGGATATGAATAATATGCATATAATGCAAGGAGGAAAAGTATTGGAAGGAGTTACAAACAAGGTATTAATTGTAGATGATGATGAAAACATTAGTGAAGTAATCGATATGTACTTAAAGAGCTCTGGATATAGCACAAAGATAGCTCTGAATGGTAAAGATGCTCAAGAATTATATTTAGATTATAATCCAGATATTGTTTTACTTGATGTTATGATACCTTACATAGATGGAATCGATGTATTAAAGTGGATAAGAAAACAGAAGGAAACGCCAGTTATAATGATTACAGCAAAAGGGGATACCTTTGATAAGGTCTTAGCATTAGAAATTGGTGCTGATGATTATATTGTAAAACCTTTTGAGCCTAAAGAGTTATTAGCAAGGGTTAAAGCAGTATTAAGAAGATATTCTTCAGAACATATAAAGAATGAAATAATAAAATTAAGCGATTTATCAATAGATTCAACTTCATATAAAGTAATGTATAACGGAGAAGAAATAAAAATGCCACCAAAAGAATTTGAATTATTATATTACTTAGCGAATAATAAAAATAAGGTTTTTACAAGAGAACAACTACTTTGTGAAGTTTGGGGATATGACTATCCAGGGGATTCTAGAACAGTAGATGTGCATATTAAGAGATTAAGAGAGAAATTAAGTGGTGGAGAGCAGTGGGAAATACAAACTGTATGGGGTGTTGGATATAAATTTGAGGTGAACTAAATGAAATGTGGAAGTCTGCTTCAAAAATTAATAATGACATTTATAATAATATTGACCATTGTATTGGTTTCTTTAGCATGGATATTATCTATGTGGTTTAGAATTACCTACTTTGCAGAAAAAAGAACACAGTTTGCGCAAGATGGAGAGTATATATCGAAGGCAGTTAAGATATATAATATTCAACAGAATCAAATCGAATTAGATAAACTTCAGGGAATAGTAAATATGTCCAGTGTTGGAGCCAATGCAGATATAATCATTACAGATAAATCAGGTCGTATATATTTAGATTCTAAAATTGAAAGCAGGGCAAATGGTGAGGAGAAACCAAATATTTCAGATAAAAACATGAGAGATTTGGTTAGTGGAGCCCCATTAGAATATATTAGTGATCGTTATACTTATATATACCCAATAATAGAACAGGACGAGTTTCAAGGGTATGTAGCAATGACAGCTCCATTATCAATAATAAGCAAGCAGCTGCATAGAATTTATTTAATCATATGGATATCAGCATTGTGTGCTATGGTTTTTGCTTCAGTAGTTTTATCTTTGGTTTCTAAAAAAATATTGATTAACCCTTTAGCTGAAATAAATAATGCTGCCAAAAGATTTGCTAATGGAGAAGTTAATAAAAGAGTTTATGTAGAGTCACAAGATGAAATTGGTGAATTAGCTAATTCTTTTAATATAATGGCTGAATCTTTAGAAAAGGTTGAAAATAATAGAAGAGATTTTATTTCTAATGTTTCTCATGAGTTAAGATCACCTATTACATCTATAAAAGGATTCATTGCAGGGATAATTGATGGGGTGATTCCAAAAGATAAAGAGGGATATTATTTAGATATAGTTTATAGTGAGATACACAGATTAACGCGATTGATTAATGATTTGTTAGATTTATCAGCCATTGAATCGGGAAAGTTAAAATTCGATATAAAAAAAATTAACATAAATGAATTAATTAGACTTTGTGTATTAAACAATGAACAAAATATAAAAGAAAAAGGTATAAAGTTAAAAATAGATTTGCAAAATGATAATTGCTATGTTAAAGCCGATGAAGATAAAACCATGCAGGTCTTAACTAATTTACTGGATAATGCTGTTAAGTATTGTGGAAATAATGGATTTGTAAAAATAAGCACATACTATAAAGGTAATAAAGTTTTTATAGCAATATATAATAATGGACCTAAGATCACAGAAGAAGAGATAAGAAATATATGGACTAGATTTTACAAATCAGACAAATCTAGAACAAATAAAGTAAGCACTGGGCTTGGATTACCTATAGTTAGGATGATACTTATGCAGCAAGGTGAAGAAGTATGGGTTAAAAATGATCCTGATATAGGTGTTACATTTACATTCTCGCTTACAAAGTATAAGAATAAAAAAGATAAGTATCAAAGGAGGAAGGAATAGAATGTTTTTAATAGTAGGCCTTGGAAATCCGGGGAGGGAGTATGAAGATACACGACATAATATTGGTTTCAACGTTATTGATAGTATTGCTAAAGAGTATAATATTGAAATAAATAGGCAAAAATTTAAAGGTATATGTGGAGAAGGCTTTATTGAAGGAAAAAAGGTTATGCTCCTAAAGCCTACTACGTATATGAATTTAAGCGGAGAAAGCATAAGAGAAGTAGTGGATTTTTATAATCTTGATAGCAATGAAGTCTTAGTTATATATGATGATATTAGTTTAGAAGTAGGAACATTAAGAATAAGAGAAAAAGGTAGTGCGGGTGGGCATAATGGTATTAAGAGCATCATAGCGCACCTTGGTAGTGATGTTTTTCCTAGGATAAAAGTAGGCGTAGGACAACCTAATGGTGACCTAGTTAAACATGTATTAGGTAAGTTTACAAAAGAGGAAATGGTTATTTTGAACCAAAGTATTGAGATTTCAACAAAGGCAAGTGTTGAAATAATAAAGAACAACACTAAGGTGGCTATGAATCAATTTAATGGATTCAAAGCAAATACAACAGTTTAAGGAAGGTGCATGGGATGAGATTAAAAGGGTTATTAGAGCCCTTGGAAAGTAGCAGAGAATTTCAAAGTATAATTCAAGGTATTAATAATAAGAAATATCCTATTGGTATATACGGTGCATCTGAATCAGGTAGAGGGTATATCATAAGCGGAATGTTCGAAAACACCGATAGATCTATGGTTATTATTACTCAAAGCGACATGGAAGCGAAAAATCTTTATGAAGATTTGATATTTTATACAAATGAAGTTTACTATTTTCCAGTTAGAGAAATGGTTTTTTATAACATTGATGCTATTTCTGGTGATTTAAGATGGGCAAGATTAAAGGTAATAAACGAAATATTAAATAAGAAAAAGAAAATAATAGTAACCTCAATAGAGGCCTTTGCATCTAAATATACTCCACATAAATCATTTTTGGAGTATAGCATGAAATTAAAAGAAGGCGCTGAAGTTAATTTTACCGAAATATCAAGAAAGATGATTCAATCTGGTTATGAAAGAGTAGAAATGGTAGAAGGTAAAGGACAATTTTCTCTAAGGGGAGGGATATTAGATGTATTTCCGACAGGTTCAACTTATCCATATAGGGTTGAACTTTTTGGTGATGAAATAGAATCTATTAGGACGTTTAATGCAGAATCCCAGCGAAGTATTGAAAAAGTAAAAAAGATAGATATTTTTCCGGCCAAAGAAATTATTGTATCTGAAGAAACGTTAAAACTTGGACGTGACAAGATCAAAGAAGAATTTGATAAAATAGCTTCTAATGACAAGGGAAGTGAAAGAGTAGAAAAATTAAGAAAAATATTAAATAAGAATTTAGAAGTTTTAGAGGAAACATCATCGTTTGAAACTATAGATAGCTACCTGCCTTATTTTGTAAATGAACCAGAAAGTTTATTTGATTATTTTAAGGATTATTTCTTTATTGTAGATAATGTGCAAAGGTGTAAAGGAAAATTAGAGTCTACCTATTTAGAATTTGAAGAAAATTTTACAGCTTTTTCAGAAAGAGGAGATATATTTCCGGGGCAAGGAAATCTATTACTTAACAAAGAAGAAATATTAGAGTTATTTGAAGAGGAAAGAATTGCTTTTTTTGAATCTTTAAATAAAGTGACAGATTGGCTAAGCCCAGTCTCAGTAGTGGATATTGCACAAGTAACACTTAATAGCTACCAAGGGCAATTAGATCTATTAATTGATGAAATACTAAGTAAAAAGAAGGCAGGATACAAGACGTTAATACTATCTGGAACAAGAGCCAGGGGAGAACGTTTAGTAGGAACCTTAAGAGATAGAGGAATAGAAAGTGTCTATAGAGACTCTGTTGAAAAAATTGAATTTGGTGAAGTTGTAATAACTTTTGGTAATCAACTAAAAGGATTTGAATATCCAGAGTATAAAATTTGCGTAATATCAGATAGAGAAGTATTTGGTGAAGCAAAGAGAAAATTAAGAGCCAATAATAAGTCAAAGCGAAAAGGGATTTCTAAGATAAAGAGCTTTGCTGAATTAAAACCAGGAGATTATGTAGTTCATGCTAATCATGGTATTGGAGTATATAAGGGTATTAAGCAAATTGATGTTGGAGGGCATAAAAGGGATTATCTTGATATCGTATATGATAAAGGAGATAAATTATATGTTCCTGTGGATCAGCTTGATTTAATCCAGAAGTATGTTGGAAGTGAGGGCAAGTCTCCTAAAGTTAATAAGCTTGGAAGTGCAGAATGGCAAAAAGCAAAGGCAAAGGCTAGGAAATCGATTAATGAAATAGCAGAAGATTTAGTAAAATTATATACTATGAGAAGCACTGTAAAAGGACACAAGTTTCCTAAGGACACAGAGTGGCAAAAACAATTTGAGGATGAATTTCCTTTTGAAGAAACTCCAGACCAATTGACATCGTTAGAAGAAATAAAGCATGATATGGAAATAGATAAGCCCATGGATAGACTTTTGTGCGGAGATGTAGGATATGGAAAAACAGAGGTTGCGCTTAGAGCCGCATTTAAGGCTGTTATGGATGGAAAACAAGTTGCAATACTAGTTCCAACTACTATATTGGCAGAGCAGCACTACAAAAATATAAAAAACAGATTTTCGGATTTTCCTATAAAGATAGATATGGTAAGTAGATTTAGGACCGGAAAGCAGCAGAAAGAAATCCTACAAAAAGTAAAAGAGGGAAATTTAGATATACTGATTGGTACTCATAGGTTGGTATCTAAGGATATCCAATTCAAAGATCTGGGATTACTAATTGTAGATGAAGAGCAAAGATTTGGAGTAAAGCAAAAAGAACAAATTAAAGGGATAAAGAAGAATGTCGATGTTTTAACTTTAAGTGCCACTCCAATACCTAGAACGCTCCATATGTCTTTAAGTGGAGTTAGAGATATTTCAGTTATTGAAACGCCTCCAGAGGAGAGATACCCTGTCCAAACATATGTGGTAGAGCAAAATGACCAGCTTATAAGAGACGCTATCCTTAGGGAAATTGGTAGAGGTGGTCAGGTTTATTTTGTCTATAATAGAGTGGAAGATATAGATAGAATGGCAAAGTACGTGCAGACGTTAGTACCTGAAAGCAAAGTTGGAGTAGCTCATGGGCAAATGGCAGAAAGACAACTTGAAAAGGAAATGTTCGATTTCATGTCACAAGAATATAACGTATTAGTTTGTACAACGATAATAGAAACAGGGATGGATATTCAAAATGTAAATACAATAATAATTTATGATTCAGATAAAATGGGGCTTTCTCAATTATATCAATTAAGAGGTAGGGTAGGAAGATCTAATAGAATTGCATATGCATACCTTTTATATACTAAAGATAAGGTTCTAACCGAAGTGGCTGAAAAGAGGTTGAAGGCATTAAAAGATTTTACTGAGTTAGGGTCCGGATTTAAAATTGCCATGAGAGATTTAGAAATCAGGGGCGCAGGAAATATGATGGGTTCTTCTCAGCATGGGCATATGGCATCAATAGGATATGATTTATACTGTAGGATGCTTGAAGATACTGTTAAGCTGCTTAAGGGAGAAATTCAAAAAGAGCCTATAGAAACAACTTTGGATATAAAAGTAGATGCATTTATATCAGAGAATTATATCGAGGATGAAATCCAAAAGATTGAAGTTTATAAGAAGATAGCAGCAATCGAAGGCTTGGATGATTACAATGATATAAAGGAGGAGTTAGAAGATAGGTACTCCAAAATTCCAGAACCAGTATATAATCTAATGGATATTGCATATATAAAAAGCCAAGCAAAATCTATTTTCATAGAGGAGATAAAGGAAACACCAAAAGAAATGATATTTAAATTTGCACAGGGTGAAAGTGAATATAAGAACATATTCAAAACTTTAATGGATGAGTATAAAAGTAGTGTTGTATTAAAATTTGGATCAAACCCTTATTTTGCATTTAAACTAAAGTATATAAAGAAGGAAAATAAACTAGAATTTCTAAAAGAAGTCTTTAATGACATAATACTGTAACAAACATATGGTATAAAAGAGAAGTACGAATAAAATAGTGTAAAAAATTTGAATAATAAAAATAATATTGATATACTAATATTATGACTTTTTACAGGAAGATATATTGAAAAATAACATTGTCCGACTTGAAGAGTCATGATATTTATGGCAGGTTATTTTTTAAAGTTAAAATCTAGGATAAGCGAGGGGAAAATTTTGAAGAAATTAAAAAAGATTATTGCAGTAATAGCTGTATCGACAATTGCAGTGACAGCTATGGGATGCAAGATGATTGAGAAGACACCAGAGGCGATAAAGAATACAGTTCTTGCAACTGTTGGTAACGAAAAAGTAACAAAAGGTGATTTAGATAAAGAAATGGAGAAGTATACAGCTCAATTTAAGCAACAATATGGAGAAGATTACGAGAATAATGCACAAGCCAAAGAACAATTACAAAAAATGAAAAAACAGCAACTAGATAGCCTAGTAACTCAAAAGATACTTTTACAAAAGGCTAATGAGTTAAATTTAAAGCCATCGGATGATGAGATAAACAAACAAGTTGATGATCAAATTAACCAATCTAAAGCTCAATTTCCTGAAGAAGGACAATTTGAAAGTGTTTTAGAGCAAAATGGATTGACAGAAGATCAGCTTAAGGATCTTATAAAGAATGAAGTTATAATGAAAGCTGTTCAAGATGATATAGTAAAAGATATAACAGTTACAGATGAAGATGTTCAAACATATTATAATGAGAATAAGGATGCTAAATATACACAAGGAGCTGGTGCAACTGTATCACATATTTTAATTGCCGAAAAAGCTGGTGATGGATCAATAGACTTTGATGCATCGTTAAAAAAGGCAAATGATTTAAAAGCTAAATTAGATGCTGGATCTGATTTTGCAACATTGGCTAAAGAAAATTCAGTAGATCCGGGAAGTAAAGATCAAGGCGGTACTTTAGGATTTCAACCATATAATTCAACACAATTAGTTCCGGAATTTGTAGAGGGATATAAGAACTTGAAAGAGAATGAGATCTCTGCTCCAGTAAAGAGTCAATATGGGTACCATATAATAAAAGCCACTGGATTGAAAACCTCTCAGGTTACGCCTTTAGATCAGGTTAAAGATCAAATAAAATCATCATTATTACAACAAAAGCAAGGCGATGCATTTAACTCTAAGTTAGAAGAGTGGAAAACAGATTTAAAAGTTAAAACTTATGAAGATAAGCTTTAATTAAAAAATAGTGATATTAATAATTTAATATTATTAAATGAAAGGACCGTTACAGAATAGTTTAGTATTATTCTGTAACGGCTTTTTTGTTCATAAATAATTTTTTAATGATAAGGTATATTTTAAATATAAAACATAACTGTATTCGGCACTTTTTAATTAAATTACATGAGAAAAATTATTTATATAAAATTTGTCTATAAGTGTATAAAATTTCTAGAAATTCAAATAATAATATTGCAACCAATTAATAGAGTTTCAAAGGAGGTTATATAACCAATGAAGGCAACAGGAATTGTTAGAAGAATTGATGATCTAGGAAGAGTAGTAATACCTAAGGAAATAAGGAGAACATTAAGAATAAGAGAAGGAGATCCACTAGAAATTTTCACAGATAGAGATGGTGGTGTAATATTAAAAAAATATTCTCCAATTGAAGAACTTACTAATTTCTCAAAGGAATATTGTGAAAGCTTGCAACAAGTTATAGGTCACGTTGTATTAATAGCTGATAAAGATGCATTTGTTTCAATAAGTGGAGCACCTAAAAAAGACTACATAGAAAGAAAAGTAAGCAGTGAACTAGAAAAAATAATGGATGGAAGAAAAACTGTACTATTAAATAAAGCTAATAATTCAGTAATACCATTACATAATGATGATGATGAAGCAATATACACTAGTCAAGTTATATCGCCAATTATAGCAGAAGGTGATGAAATTGGTGCTGTAATTATCTTATCAAAAGAGGATGTAGAGCTTGGAGAAGTTGAAACAAAGTTAGTTGAAACAGCAGCAGCATTTTTAGGAAAGCAAATGGAGCAATAATATTGATAATTTAGTTACGGTATGAAAAATAAAAGGAATAATACCTCTAAACTTACAATAATAATTATTAGTAACGTGTAAGTTTGGAGGTGTTTTATGAATAAACAATCCCTAATAAAAGGGAGTATCATTCTTGGAATTGCAGGAATATTAACTAGATTCTTAGGGTTATTTTTTAGATGGCCACTAATAATGTTAATTGGAGATGAAGGAATAGGATATTATCAAATGTCATATCCGTTATATATGTTTTTTATAGCCATGGCTTCAGGAGTTCCTGTTGCAATTTCAAAGATGATATCAGAAAAAAATGCAACAAATGATATAAGTGGAAGCTTTGAAGTAATGAAGGAATCCGCTATTTTAATGGCCATTATAGGGACAGGCACTACATTGGTATTGTTCTTCTTTGCAAGACCAATAATAACATTTTTAAAATGGGATCCAAAAGCATATTATTCATTAATAGGAATATCCTTTGCACCGATTGTAATATCTTTTGTAACTATATTTAGGGGCTTTTTTCAAGGTCTACAAAATATGACCCCGTCAGCTATATCGCAAATACTAGAACAGGTTGGAAGAGTTATTTTTGGAGTAGGATTAGCTGTATTTCTATTACCACGGGGGATTGAGTATTCAGCAGGTGGCGCGGCCTTTGGAGCGACGGCGGGTGCAGTCATGGGTGGTTCATATTTATATGCGAGCTATAAGAAGATAAGAAAAAGTTACAAAGTGAAAAAAATAAAGAGTAATCCTGAAATATTAAGCACAATTTTAAGGATTGCAATTCCAATTTCATTAGGTACAACTGTTAGTAGTATTATGAATTTAATTGATTCCATTTTAGTTCCGCAAAAATTACTACAAGCAGGATTTACAAACACACAGGCAACTGTACTTTATGCACAGCTAACAGGAAAGGCTTCTGTTATTATAAATATTCCACTGACTCTTTCCATAGCAATCTGCACATCATTAATACCAATTATAGCTGAAAACTTTATTCTTAAAAAACAAAGAGAATTAAAAAACAAAATAGATGCATCTATGAAAATGGCAGCAGTAATTGCAATTCCGTGCACATTTGGACTATTTTTTTTGGCAGGACCAGTAATGAAGCTTATTTTCCCTGGTAAGTTTGAAGGAATAGAAATATTAAAGTATTTATCATTGACGATCCCTTTTATTATAATTACTCAGACAACAACAGCAATATTGCAGGGAACAGGGAATTATATAAAACCTATTGTTAACTTGCTAATAGGATGTGTAATAAAAGTTATATTAACATGGACTTTGGTCTCAATGGAGGCTTTTAATATATATGGAGCTGTAATTGCAAGTTTTAGTGCGTATGTAGTAGTCAGTATCTTAAACATAATAACTTTAAAGTTTACCTTAAAGATAGGACTTAACCTATATGAAATATTAATTAAACCAGCATATGCATCAACCATTATGATGTTATTTGTATTATTTAGTTATAATATTATATATAAGAATACAATAAGTAATGGATTATCTTGCCTAACATCTATACTTTTGGGTATTATAGTATATATTACATTAATAATCGTATTTAAGGTATTTGATATGGAAGAAATAAAAAGTAGACTTAAACGAAGATAAAAGGAGAGAAACCTGATGATTAAAATAATTGGATTAGGGCCAGGGGATAAGAATGCACTAACGATAGGAACAATATATGAACTTGAGAATAATAAAAATATATTTCTTAGAACAGAAAAGCATCCGACTGTAGAATATTTGAAGGAAAAAAAAGTTATATTTGATACTTATGACAATGTCTATGAGAGCATAGAAAACTTTGATCAGGTATACTCAAATATAGCTAATGACTTAATTAAAAAACATGAAGATTTAGGAGATTTAATATATGCAGTACCGGGTCATCCATTAGTTGCTGAAAAATCAGTGTTCAATCTTATAGATCTATGTAAAAAGAGCGACATAGAATATAAGATAGTGCCAGCGGTAAGTTTTATTGATGCTATGATAGAAAGTCTTAGGATTGATCCTATAGAAGGACTGAAAGTTATAGACTCTTTTGATATAGGAAATCAAGTGTTAGATAAGAGAATCGGTACAATAGTTACACAAGTTTATAATCAATTGATAGCGTCAGAAGTCAAATTAAAGTTACTTGATAATTATAACGATGAAACTGAAATTTATTATGTAAGAGCTGCAGGAATAGAGGGGCAAGAGAGTATACGAAGGATACCTATATTTGAGTTAGATATGCAGGAAGATATTGACTATTTAACATCTATATATATACCTAAGGATACTAAAAATAAAAAAGATTTTACTGATCTTTTAGAGATAATAGAAATTCTAAGAAGTGAAGCTGGTTGTCCGTGGGACAGAGAACAGACTCATAAATCTCTTGAAAAAGCATTAATAGAAGAAAGTTATGAAGTTATAGATGCAATAGAACAAGAAGATGATGACTCATTAATTGAGGAACTGGGAGATGTACTTCTGCAAGTTGTTTTTCATGCATCCATAGGTAAAGAAGATGGTTTTTTTGATATAAGTGATATAATAGAGGGTATTTGTAGTAAAATGATAAACAGACATCCACATGTGTTCAAAGATTCAAGCCAGTTAAATTCTTCTGAAGAAGTATTAGAAAAATGGGATGACCTAAAAAGGAACGAGAAGGGCTATAGAAGTATTAGCGAAGAAATGAGAGGAATAACAAAAGGATTACCTGCTCTATTAAGAGCACATAAGGTTCAAGAAAAAGCAAAAAAAGTTGGATTTGATTTTGAGCATATTAATTTTGCAATAAATAAGGTAAAAGAAGAACTTACAGAGGTAATTGATGTATATAATACAAAAAATGTGGAGAAAATAAAAGAAGAAGTTGGAGATTTATTATTTTCATGTGTAAATGTTGCAAGATTTTTAAAGGTAGACCAAGAAATAGCATTAAACTACACTATAGACAAGTTCATAAAGAGATTTGAGTATATTGAAAAAGTTGCAAAGGAAGAAAATGTTGAATTAACGAATATGAAGTTAGAGGAAATGGATAAACTCTGGGAGATTTCAAAAGAATTAGATTAATGCATGATTTAAATAAAGGAATTTTCTAGTTTGTGCAGAATAATTATTTTATAAAGAACTATGTTGTAACGATTTATTGGATTATTTAGTTATATATAGGAAAAGAAAGCGTTTTTCTATAGACGGGTAGCTGAAGAGGTTATATAATAAAGAAGTGCAATTTAGTACATAAAAGAAAACAGTTAAAAATATATAACTGGATTTTAAGGAGGATGTTATTGTGAATAAAGCAGAATTAATTACTAGTATGGCAGAAAAAAGTAAGTTAACAAAAAAAGATGCAGAATTAGCATTAAAAGCTTTAATTGAAAGTGTTGAGGAAGCTCTAGAAAAAGGAGAAAAAGTTCAACTAGTTGGATTTGGAACTTTTGAAACAAGAGAAAGAGCAGCTAGAGAAGGAAGAAATCCAAGAACTAAGGAAGTTATTAATATTCCTGCAACAACTGTTCCAGTATTTAAGGCTGGTAAAGAATTCAAAGATAAAGTTAACAAGTAATAAAATACATGTTAGACAGAGTAAATATGAACCCGAGTTTTCTCGGGTTCTTTTGATAAAGGAGAAAATTATGAGATTAGATAAATATTTAAAAGTATCTCGTATCATAAAGAGAAGAACAGTAGCAAAAGAAATATGCGAGAGTGGCCGTATATTAATTAATGATAAAGTTGCAAAACCTTCCACAAAAATAAAGGAAGGAGATATAATTCAAATAACCTTTGCAAATAGAATACTAAAAGCAGAAATTGTTAACATAGCAGAACATGTGAGAAAAGAAGATGCAAAGGCTATGTATGTTATTGTTGAAGGGGAAGAGGATAAAGAGTAGAGACTTATAGAGTTTTCTTACTCTTTTTTGATATATAGACATAGCTATAAAGGATTCTGGATTCTAAATTACAATATATAAACATATATTGTATAAGAAAAGTGAATGGAGGAATCTTTGATGGAGAAAAGAGTGGAAAATAAAATAGAAGATAATAAATCAAGTTTAGCTTTAGAAAATAGAAAAAAACTAACTTTAAGTGGAGTTATAGAAGTTATAAGTTTTGATGAACAAAAGATAGATTTAACTACCTGTCTAGGTAACTTAACTATTAAGGGAGAAGAATTAAAAATGAATAAGTTAGATGTGCAGAATGGTGATGTTATAATAGCTGGGAGTATTGCGTCTATAGTTTATAATGGTAAGGTGACCAAAAAAAATAATGAAAGTATAATAAGTAAATTATTTAAGTAGGAATATAGTATGCCGTTAGGATTAAATATGCAAATCAATCTTGTTATATACAGTCTAATAGGAGGGGTTATAACAGGCGTATTATTCGATATATATAGAGCAATAAGAGGATTAAATTCCATGAAAATATTGACAATAATAGAAGATCTATTATTTTGTATACTTATTGCTCTAATTGTGTTTACCTTTCTGCTATATACTAATTATGCGTTTTTGACTCCCTATGTATATATTTTTATAACCATTGCTATTTTATTGTATTTTAGATTTTTCAGTAAGTATTTTTATACGGGCGAGATAATAATAGGAAAATCATTTTACAGATTTATTCGAATTATATTAAAAAATACATTATATCCATTAAAAATAATTATATATAAAATTACAGATAGACGTAAATAAGAAAAAATTACTTGAATAATAGTATTATAGTGTTTACAATAGACTTAGGAGAATTTGCAAAATAGAGGTTCTATAGATGAAAAAAAAATTAATAAAAAGAATAATAATTGCTGGATTTATTATCTTCTTTGTATTTAGTTATATTAAACAAAGTATAACAGTGAATAGAATTCAGAAGGAAATTGATAGTAAGCAATCCCAATTAGATGAAGTTAAGCAAAAAAATCAGAGGCTTCAAGATGAGGTTGAAAAGATTAATTCAGATTCGTCAGATTATCTGGAAAAATTAGCAAGAGAAAGACTTGGAATGATTAAACCAGGTGAAAAAGTTGTTAATAATGAGATAAACCCAAATTCTAAATAATTTTCATAATATAGAAAAGCCTATAAAACTCTGTTAATATAATAAAATTAAATAATAATTAAATTTGTATTTAAAATTAAAGAACATATTTTATAAATTAGAATTTGTTCTTATAAATTTATATATTTTTAAAATTTAAGGAGGAGTCTTTTAAACATGACCTTAATGGCAGGAAACATAGTAGAGGGCACAGTGATAAACATTACAAATTTTGGAGCTTTTATTGAAGTTGAAGGCAAAACTGGATTAGTTCATATTTCAGAAGTCGCAGATTCTTACGTAAAAGATATTAGAGAGCATCTTAGCGAGCAGGATAAGGTGAAAGTAAAAGTTATCTCAATAGATGATAACGGAAAAATTAGTCTTTCTATAAAACAAGCAAATGTTCAAAAAAAATCAGTTAAACCTGTAGAAATTGATTGGAAGTCATCTGATAAGAAAAAGACAACTAATTCAGGTAATTTTGAAGATATTATGTCTAAGTTCTTAAAAGATAGCGAAGAGAGAATGCAAGATGTAAAAAAACATCAAGAATTTAAAGGTAAGGGTGGAAAAAAAGGATATTAGACCTTTTTAAAGCTGTGATGAACATATAAATATAAAATTTTATTAGTTGAAAGTTTTTAAGTGTAGAATAGATTGGCTAGAAGTTTTAGGTATTCTTTTACGGTTTATTCTACACTATAAATTTCACTACAGACTACTGATAGTGGGAGTTGGAGCGTTACATAATTATTTAAAATTTAAGTTTTAAAATTTATATTGATTTTTTTGTTGACAGCATGAGAGTTATATACTATAATTAGCTTTGTTGTTGAGACTTAGTTAAGTACAACATGCCGAAGTGGCGGAACTGGCAGACGCACAGGACTTAAAATCCTGCGGTAGTTAAACACCGTACCGGTTCGATTCCGGTCTTCGGCACCATATGTATGATAAAAATAATATCGCGGGGTGGAGCAGTTGGTAGCTCGTCGGGCTCATAACCCGAAGGTCGTAGGTTCAAGTCCTGCCCCCGCAACCATTGATATGGCGGAATAGCTCAGCTGGCTAGAGCACTCGGTTCATACCCGAGGTGTCGTAGGTTCAAGTCCTATTTCCGCTACCAATATGTGCCGAAGTGGCGGAACTGGCAGACGCACAGGACTTAAAATCCTGCGGTAGTTAAACACCGTACCGGTTCGATTCCGGTCTTCGGCACCATATATATGATAAAAATAATATCGCGGGGTGGAGCAGTTGGTAGCTCGTCGGGCTCATAACCCGAAGGTCGTAGGTTCAAGTCCTGCCCCCGCAACCATTGATATGGCGGAATAGCTCAGCTGGCTAGAGCACTCGGTTCATACCCGAGGTGTCGTAGGTTCAAGTCCTATTTCCGCTACCAATATGTGCCGAAGTGGCGGAACTGGCAGACGCACAGGACTTAAAATCCTGCGGTAGTTAAACACCGTACCGGTTCGATTCCGGTCTTCGGCACCATATATATGATAAAAATAATATCGCGGGGTGGAGCAGTTGGTAGCTCGTCGGGCTCATAACCCGAAGGTCGTAGGTTCAAGTCCTGCCCCCGCAACCATAAATAATTAATATGAATCTCTAATAAAAAAGAGATTGCGTAAATTCTTTTAAATTAAAGAGAATGCGTATAATATGCCGAAGTGGCGGAACTGGCAGACGCACAGGACTTAAAATCCTGCGGTAGTTAAACACCGTACCGGTTCGATTCCGGTCTTCGGCACCAAAGACTTAAGCTAATTGTAGCTTAAGTCTTTTTGCATTAAAGAATAATAAGTAAATAATAGATTTCTAATCGGTATTAAAGAGTTGGTATTAAAGTATCAGTAATAGCTGATGCGATACATATTAGGATAATTCATTTTTAGTAGCCATATATAAGGGTGTAATGTAAGTAGTTGGATAAATTATTTGCGCTACGCCCTTTATTAGTTTTAAAAACAATTTGTAATATATAAAACCTAAAAAAGTGATAAAAATAGGGTGCTATTCACATCTATATAATTTTATGAAAAAATAATTAGTTATAAATTTCTAATAAAATAATATTAACGACAAATTAATTATTAGATTAAAAGTGCCATAGCTGGCTCAATATATTGATTTAACATTGATTTAAAAGAAACTTAACGAACTTTATGATAGATAGAATAATACACCAAATCATTAAATCTTAGAGAATTTTAGATGAAGTTGTCCTACGAAAATTTAATTGTAGAAACAGCTTATGACATTTATCTCAAAATAGAGATGCTATAATCATATTACATTATTTGGAAATGAGGCGAGCTAATGTGCAATATGGATTAGGTATGAATAAATACGAAGAAATAAACGAGATGACCAAGATAAAAAGAAAAGTTTGGTTAAGAGCATCTGTAGCGAAATTAGGGATCATTTTAGTTATAGGTATCTTACTTGGAAGAGTAAATTTGTTATTAAATCAATCTGATAGCCGGGGGATTGCACCCATAGGTATAGCATATTTAATAGCCATTATTACAAGAGAAAATAAAAAGAAGAGTTTAGTTGCAGCAATAGGAATTGCTATAGGTTACTTAACGATTAATGATTTGCTAACTGATGGGTATATTTATTTGGTATCTGTAATTTTGATAACAATGTATTATATTTTTATATCGCCAATTAAAAGAAGGCAAAAAGAATTGGCAAGCTTCGTAATAATATTTGGAAGTTTCTTCTTTTATGGACTTTTCATAAATAAATATGAATTGGGAGTGAACATAACTTTATGTTTGATACAGACATTAATTGTTGTTCCTATATATTATGTCATAAAATATGCTTTAAATTCTTTAGAGGAAGTTAATACTAATTATTTTTTTTCTTCTGAGGAGTTAGTTAGTATAGGAATATTTATGTGTTTAATAATTGCTGGAATAGGAAATATTAATTTCATGGATTATTCAGTGAGGAATATATGCGCATTAACATTAGTCTTAGCGATTGCATATGTAGGTGGTGCCGCATATGGAGCGATGATTGGAGTTGCAATGGGAATAATGATAGGTGTGGCATCTAATGATATGATGTATAGTGTAGCCTTTTTTGGAGTTGGCGGTCTTATAGTTGGAGTATTCAAGGATACAGGGAAAATATTTTCAATACTCTCAGGTGTAATAATTTATACTGCATTAGCTCTATATTCGAATGCAGTAACATTGAAATTAGGGATTGAGGTTTTAAGTAGTTCTATTCTATTTTTATGTATTCCCAAACCTGTGTATAAAAGTATTGAAGTTGAGATAAATCCGTACAAGAAGAAAGCATCGTTAGGAGAAATTCAATTGGATGCTATAAAGGAGGAATTCACTTTTAAATTAAAAGAACTGACCAATGTATTACTTGTAGTTTCAAAATGCTTAAGAAATGATAGTGAAAATGAAAAACTGCTAATTAAATCAAAAGGAAGTGCCTTGGTAGAAAATTTAGCTGATAGAAGTTGCTTAAATTGTGAAAATAAATCTTTGTGCTGGGAGAAAGGTTTTCATCAAACATTTAATTCTTTTCAACAGTTAATACAAAATTATGAGAAAGGAAATTTAGCTATACCGGTGGACTTGCAAAAGAAATGTGTTAAGAATTTTACTTTGCTAAGGAACACAGAGGCTATAGTAAGTAATTATAATATAAATGAAGCTATAAAGGAGAGATTGGCGGAGGGGAAGAATATAGTATCAGCACATATATCAAATATATCGTGTACATTGGATAATCTTCTAAGTGATTTTAAAAGAGAAGTTAGTATTGATTCTGATTTGGAGAGAATCGTAAAGCGCGTATTAAATAAGAACATGATTCATTATAATGATGTTTTTTGCTATGTGGATAAAAATGGTAGAGTCAAAATTAGATTGAGTATAAATAATTATGAAAAAAGTAATTATTGTGAGAAGGATATTCTTTCTTTACTAGGTAGTGCAATAAGAATAAAGTTATATGTAGGGGATAATGGATGTAATATTAATACTAAGACGAACGAGTGTACAATTGTTATAGAGGAAAAACCGAAGTACTCTATGGTTTCATATGGTGCTATAGAGCCTAAAGAAGGGGAAACTCAAATAGGAGATAGTTATAGTTTTGGAAAAACTACAAATGGAAATTATATGACTATATTAAGTGATGGAATGGGATCAGGTCCTGAAGCGAGGGAAGAAAGTAAATCAACTGTTGATTTAGTGGAAAAACTTATGGAAGCAGGATTTAATGAGGATATAACTGTAAATACAGTCAACTCTATTGTGGGGATGAGATTTGCAGAAGGTGAGAAATATTCTACATTGGATTTGAATAAAGTCAATTTATATGATGGTGAAACAGTGTTTGTTAAGATTGGCGCAGCACCTAGCTTCATAAAGAGGGGACGTGAGGTGAAAACAATCAATTCAAAAAACTTGCCATTTGGGCTTGTAGATGAAGTTGATGTAGAAATCATTAAAGAAACATTAAGGCCTGGGGATATTTTAGTAAATGTAAGTGACGGAGTTTTAGATATTGATAAATTAAATTCTGGAAGGTCTAATTGGATAGAAGAATTTTTAAAGAATATTAATGCAGATCCTAGGGAGCTTTCTGAAAAAATACTAAAACAAGCAATGAAGTTGAGTAAAGGGATTATTAAAGATGATATGACAGTAGTGGTTTCAAAAGTTTATTTAGATAGCTGAGGAGGTGTGACTAGTTAATTATTCTCTCAGATACTTAAATATTATTAATAGCTGTTTCGAAGCTATATGTAAAATAGTTTTGAGACAGCTATTAATAATTTTACTTGAGTTAATATTTACATATGCAATATATATGCGTAAAATATACTATACAGCATTATGTTTACCGATACTATATTACAAAAAAAGTAGGTGTGTTAATTTTTGTATACAAAAGTGCTATCTTATATAAGAGATAATAATTTAATTAAACCGGGAGATAAAGTTCTAATAGCTCTTTCAGGAGGACCTGACTCTGTATGTCTTTTGAATATATTATTCCAATTAAAAGAGGAATTAGAGATAGAAATAGCTGCAGCGCATTTAAATCATCTTTTAAGAGGTGACGATTCATATAAGGATGAAGAATATGTAACTAATATATGCAGGGAAATGGGAATAAGATACTTTATAAAACGTGTGGATATAAATGAATATTCTAAGGAATATAAGGTGTCTTCAGAAATGGCAGGTAGAAGTGTTAGATATGATTTTTTTGATGAGATTCTGAAGAAGGAAGGATTTAATAAAATTGCTACAGCACATAATGCTAATGATCAAGCGGAAACGATTTTATTTAGGATTATGAGGGGGACTGGTCTTGAAGGAATTGTAGGAATTAAGGCATTTAGAGATGAAAAGATAATAAGGCCCATTTTATGTCTTGGAAGAGAAGAAATTGAAAAATATATAGAATCTAAAAATTTAAAACCTAGAATTGATAAAACTAATTTTGAAAGAATATATAATAGGAACAAAATAAGATTAGATATATTACCATATATGAAAGCTAATTTTAATGAAGATATAGTACAAACTTTGAATAGGATGTCAGTGCTTTTAAAAAAAGATAATGAATTCCTTGAAAAATTATCTCTAGATTTATACAATAAATATTGTGTAGAATATGATGATTATTTTATAATAAAAAGGGAGATATTTAGAGAAGAAGAAGCCGTGCTTAATAGAACACTAAGACATGCCATAACTAAGTATTCAAAATCGAACTATGATTTTGAAATGAAGCATATATATATGATTATTGATTTAGCTAAAAAGGAATCTGGGAAAGTATCAGAATTACCAAATCAAATTTATGTTGAAAATATTTATGGAGATATATACATAAAAAGAAAAAAAGAAAAACTAAATACAATTAATATCAAAGAAGAGATAAATCTAAATAAGAATAATGCGCATAACAATACAATTGAATTTCGTAATTATTACATTAAGTTTTCAGTGATGAATAATCACAAAGAAAATAGTATAAATTTAAATGAAAGTAATTTAATAAAATATTTTGATTTTGATAAGGTAAATGGGATTATTTCAGTAAGAAATAGAAAGAATGGAGATAAAATTGTTCCTTTAGGTATGAATGGAAGTAAAAAATTGAAAGATATCTTCATTGATATGAAGATTTCAAAAGATGAAAGAGATACTATCCCCATTTTATGTTTTGATGAAAGAGTTGCATGGATTATTGGGGTCAGAAATTCAGAAGAATATAAAGTTACTGCACAAAGTAAAAATATATTAAAAGTAGTTGTCGAGAGGAAGGAATATTGAATATGAAACAAGATATACAAGAGATATTATTTTCAGAAGAGGTCTTAACAAAGAGAATTAAAGAACTTGCTGATAAAATAAGTAATGATTATAAAGGAAAGGATTTAGTTGTAGTTGGAATATTAAAAGGATCTGTTTTATTTGCGGCAGAGTTAATTAAGAATATATCTATTCATTGTGAAATAGATTTTATGGCAGTATCAAGCTATGGAAATTCTACAGAGACATCTGGTGTTGTGAGAATTTTGAAAGATTTAGACAATAATATTGAAGGAAAAGATATACTAGTAGTTGAAGATATTGTTGATACAGGAGTTACTTTAACATATTTATTAAAATATTTAGAAGCTAGAAAGGCAAATAGTATAGAAATAGTAGCTTTACTAAACAAGCAAGCAAGAAGAGTTTCGAATTTAGATGTTAGATATGTTGGGTTTGAAGTACCCGATGGATTCATAGTTGGGTATGGAATAGATTATGCTGAAAAATATAGGAATCTACCGTTTATAGGTATATTAAAACCTGAAGTATATGAAAAATAGGGGTTGCAATTTTCGTTGTAATAAGAATATTCGTATGGTAAAATTTTAAATATGATGAGAGAGGGGGGCCTTGAATGAAAAAATATTCAAGCGCAGCTGTATGGATTGTGTGTTCTGTCATGCTAGTTTTAGCAGCAGTTACTATGTGGCAGACAGGAAAAGGGTCAAGTGATATGGCATATAGTGCATTCGTACAAAAGTGGAATGCAAACGAAATAGAGAGCGTTATAATTAAAGAAGATAGTATGACCATAGAAGGTAAGACAACTGATAATAAGAGTTTTGTTACGTATGCTCCAGGTGAACTTGTTAGTTCATTAATAGAGAATCAACCCAAATCAGAAGTTAAAGTGGTTTTTGAAAAACCATCTAATAATGCAACATGGATTGCAACATTGCTTCCATTTGTGTTGATGGCAGTATTTATATTTATATTCTTATTTATATTTACACAACAGTCCCAAAGCGGAGGTGGAGGTAGAGGTGTTATGAATTTTGGTAAAAGTAAGGCCAAAATGGTAACTCCAGATACTCAAACTGTAACGTTTGAAGATATAGCGGGTGCAGATGAAGAAAAAGCAGAACTTGAAGAAATTGTTGATTTTCTAAAGTTGCCAGCTAGATATATACAAATGGGTGCTAGAATACCTAAGGGTGTATTATTAGTTGGGCCTCCTGGAACAGGGAAAACTTTACTTGCAAAAGCAATAGCGGGAGAAGCGGGAGTACCATTTTTCAGTATATCAGGTTCAGATTTTGTTGAGATGTTTGTTGGTGTTGGTGCATCAAGAGTTAGAAGTTTATTTGAAGAAGCTAAGAAAAATTCGCCTTGCATTGTTTTCATAGATGAGATTGATGCTGTTGGAAGACAAAGAGGTGCTGGATTAGGCGGCGGTCATGATGAAAGAG
The DNA here is from genome assembly GCF_003575225.1 of Clostridium chromiireducens. Lineage (NCBI taxonomy): Bacteria > Bacillati > Bacillota > Clostridia > Eubacteriales > Clostridiaceae > Clostridium > Clostridium chromiireducens. The sequence goes on from NZ_QXDJ01000010.1 coordinate 116,598, forward strand.
AACAGACGCTAAATCAACTTCTTGTTGAAATGGATGGGTTTGGTGTAAATGAAGGCATAATTATGATTGCGGCAACAAACAGACCAGATATATTAGATCCTGCATTATTGAGACCTGGAAGATTTGATAGACAAATAATGGTTGGAGCGCCAGATGTAAAAGGCAGAGAGGAAATTCTGAAAGTACACACAAAAAAGAAACCTCTTAAAGACGATGTTAAATTAGATGTACTTGCAAAGAGAACGCCAGGATTCTCAGGAGCAGATTTAGAGAATTTAACAAATGAAGCAGCTTTACTTGCAGTTAGAAGAGAAAGAAAACAAATTTCTATGTCTGAAATGGAAGAAGCCATAACTAAGGTAATTGCAGGACCAGAAAAGAAAAGTAGAGTAATAACTGAGCATGATAGGAAATTGACAGCCTACCACGAGGCAGGTCATGCAGTTGTTATGAGATTGCTTCCGAATTGTGACCCGGTTCATGAAATAAGCGTAATTCCGAGAGGAAGAGCTGGTGGATATACTATGCATCTTCCTAAAGAGGATACTTCATACACTTCAAAATCTAAATTAGAAGATGAAATGGTTGGACTCTTAGGTGGAAGAGTTGCTGAAAAATTGATCATGGGGGATATAAGCACTGGTGCTAAAAGTGATATAGATAGAGCAAGTCATATAGCTAGAAGTATGGTTATGGATTATGGTATGAGTGAAGTAATTGGAACAATATCATATAATGCATCTAGTCATGATGAAGTGTTCCTTGGAAGAGATTTGGGAAAAGGCAGAGATTTTAGTGAAGAAATTGGTTCTAAAATAGACAAAGAGATTAAAAGATTTATTGATGAAGCATATGATAAGGCTAATAAACTGTTAAAAGAAAATATGGATATATTACATGCTGTAGCACAAGCTTTAATTGAAAAAGAGAAGCTAGATGCAGAAGAATTCGAAAAGATCTTTATAAATAATTAATGAGTAAAAGCTATTTCAGTGTAAAACATTTTGAAATAGCTTTTGTTTTTTCAAGGAAAATCATAAATGTATTGAATTGGCTAACTATAGGCTATTTAGGAAATATATATTTTGCATAATTTATAATTGCTATACTCAAAATAGTAATAAGTATCAGCAATAATGCGAATAATTTGAGTATATTTCTATGAATTGTTCGAAAAAACTTTTATTGAATAAATTGAAGTGATATAATGTATATACAATATATCGATTATGGTTAATATTAGGAGGATACTTAAATGAAAAGTGATATTCAAATTGCACAGGAAGCGAAGATGGAGCCGATAAAAAGTATAGCTGAAAAATTAGGTCTTTGCGAAGATGATATTGAATACTATGGAAAATATAAATGTAAGATATCTTTAGATGTGTATGATAAAGTAAAGAATAATAAAGACGGAAGATTAGTTTTAGTAACAGCTATAAACCCAACACCAGCTGGTGAAGGAAAATCAACAGTCACTGTTGGTTTAGGGCAGGCGCTAAATAAGATTGGTAAGAGGGCGGTAATAGCGTTGAGAGAACCATCCCTAGGACCGGTTTTTGGAGTAAAAGGTGGAGCTGCAGGTGGTGGATATGCCCAAGTAGTTCCGATGGAAGATATTAATCTTCATTTTACTGGTGATATGCATGCTATTACATCTGCTAATAACTTATTGTCAGCTGCTATAGATAATCATATACATCAAGGAAATATTTTAAAGATTGATTCTAGAAGGATAGTTTTTAAAAGAGTTATTGACATGAATGATAGAGCGTTAAGACATATTGTTGTTGGAATGGGTGGAAAGGTTAATGGGTTCGTTAGAGAAGATGGGTTCAATATAACTGTTGCATCTGAAATAATGGCTATTTTATGCTTGGCAAGTGATTTAGAAGATTTAAAAGAAAGAATGGGGAATATAGTTGTTGCATATGATTTAGACGGTGAACCAGTATATGCAAGACAATTGGAGATTCAAGGTGCTATGGCTTTACTTATGAAAGATGCAATTAAGCCTAACCTAGTTCAAACATTAGAAAATACTCCAGCATTAATACATGGGGGGCCATTTGCTAATATTGCTCACGGGTGTAATTCTATAATGGCAACTAAGTTGGCTTTAAAGCTTGGAGAGATTGCAGTAACTGAAGCAGGATTTGGAGCAGATTTGGGAGCTGAGAAGTTCTTTGACATAAAGTGTAGATATGGAGAGTTAAAACCAGAGTGTGTTGTAATAGTAGCGACAATTAGGGCATTAAAACATCATGGAGGAGTAGCTAAGACTGAATTGAACAATCCAAATGTTTCAGCTTTATCAAATGGAATAGCTAATCTAGAAAAACAAATAGAGAATATAAAGAAGTTTAATGTAACACCAGTTGTTGCTATAAATAAATTTGTAACAGATAGTCTAGAGGAAGTAGAATTTATTAAAAACTTCTGTGATAATATGGGAATTAAAGTAGCCCTATGTGATGTATGGGCCAAAGGAGGAGAAGGTGGAGTTGAACTAGGAAATATAGTGTTAGATATATTAGATAAGAACAATTCAAATTTTTCACCAATATATGATAAAGAAGATTCTATTGAAGAAAAAATACAGACTATTGCCAGGGAAATTTATGGAGCTGACAAAGTAAATTATACACCAGCTGCTAAAAAACAAATTGCTGAACTAGAAAAATTTAGATTAGATAAATTGCCTATATGCATGGCAAAAACGCAGTACTCTTTATCAGATAACCCAAGTCTTTTAGCTAGGCCGCAGGGATTTGATATAACTGTAAAGGAAGTTAGAGTATCTAATGGTGCAGGATTTATAGTTGTCCAAACTGGAGATATAATGACAATGCCAGGTCTTCCTAAGGTTCCGGCCGCAAACAAGATGGATGTCTTAAAGAGTGGAGAGATAATAGGATTATTTTAACTTATAAAAGTATTTATTAAAATAAAAATATAAGAAAATGATGGGATTGTATTAAAATGATCGTTAAACCCTTGACAAATAAATTAGAATTGTTAAAATTATATTGTTATTTTTAAGTGAATTTCTAAATTAAGGCAGCTCTTTGGGCTGCTTTTAATTTAACTGTATTAAGGTGGTGCTTTCTATGATTTTACTTGTTGATGCAGGTAATACTAATATTGTTCTGGGAGTACATGATGGAGAAAAGTATATAGCTAGTTGGCGTATTTCAAGTGAAGGAAATAAAACTTCAGATGAGTATGGTATACAGGTTATGCAATTATTTAACTTAAGTAATATCAATCCTAAAGATATTGCTGGAGTTATAGTCTCTTCTGTTGTTCCTAATATAATGCATTCTTTAGAAAATATGTTAAGAAAATGCTTTTGCCATGAACCTATAATAGTTGGACCGGGAGTGAAGACGGGAATAAATATTAAATATGATAATCCAAGAGAAGTTGGGGCTGATAGAATAGTAAATGCCGTTGCGGCGTATGAAATCTATAAAAGACCAGTTATAATAATTGATTTTGGAACAGCCACGACTTTTTGCGCGGTTAGGGCAAATGGAGATTATCTTGGAGGATGTATATGTCCTGGAATAAGAATTTCAGCAGATGCTTTATTTGAAAGGGCAGCTAAGCTTCCAAGAGTAGAATTGGAAGTGCCTAAGAATATGATTTGCAAAAATACTGTATCAAGCATGCAGGCAGGAATTTTATTCGGTTATATTGGGCAAGTTGAATATATAGTTAAAAAGATGAAACAGGAAATGAAAAATTCTAAATATAAGGAAGAACCGTTTGTGCTAGCAACAGGTGGGTTAGCTAATTTAATAGCTAAAGAAACTGATGTTATAGACAAAGTTGATTCGGATTTAACTTTAGAAGGATTAAAAATATTATATGAAAAAAATAAGGAAACGGAAAATTTTCAAAGCTAAAATAATATGCAGTCCGAAAATATAGAAGGTGAGGAGTACATTCTAAATGAAGATAGGGAAGTTAACCTTTGAGAATAATATATTCTTAGCACCCATGGCAGGTGTAACAGATATATCTTTTAGAGGACTATGCAAAGAAATGGGATGTGGGTTAGTTTATACTGAAATGGTTAGTGCTAAAGCGTTATATTATGGAAGTGAGAATACACAAGCATTGCTTAGAACAGCAGATGAAGAAAGACCTGTGGCGGCTCAAATCTTCGGAAGAGATCCGGAGATTATGGCAAATATTTGCGAGGAACATCTTAATAATAGAGATGATATTTGTATTATAGACATAAATATGGGATGTCCTGCTCCTAAAATAGTTAAAAATGGAGAAGGGTCTGCATTAATGAAAGAACCAGAACTTGCATTTAATATTGTAAAGGAAATAAAAAAGGTTTCATCAAAACCAGTTACTGTTAAGTTTAGAAAAGGATTTGATGATGATAACATTAATGCAGTAGAATTTGCAAAAGGTATGGAACAAGCAGGGGTTGATGCAATTGCTATCCACGGAAGAACTACAAAACAAATGTATCAAGGGTTTGCCGATTGGGATATAATAAAAAAAGTCAAAGATGGTGTGTCAATACCTGTAATAGGAAATGGAGATGTATTTTCTCCAGAAGACGCTTTAAAGATGAAAGAAATAACTAACTGCGATGGCATAATGATAGCTAGAGGAAGTCAAGGAAATCCATGGATATTTAAGCAAGTTAGCAGCATATTAAAAAATGAACCTATTAAAGAAATATCACATAGGGAAAGAGTTGAAATGTGCCTTAGGCACTATGAATTGGCACTTAAATACGATGGTGAATTTAAAGCTATAAGAGAGATGAGAAAACATGCATCATGGTATATTAAAGGGTTACCAAGATGTACAGATATTAAAAATGAAATTAATACAATAAATGATAGCAGCAAAGTAATAGAAATTTTGAAGAAATATAAAGAAGAAGTATAATTTGATCACTAAAATCATATTATTAATACTCGCATAAATTTATTATTTATACGTATTAAAAATAATATTGTAGATATTATAAGATTAACAACAAATTTCTAACTTAAATCAAATAATATTTTAGTGATGAATTAAACAGAATACTATGAATTGCTTTCAGTCAGGATTTATTGACATATCAAATATGCTGATTTATAATTAGTTAAATGATTTTGAGGCTAAGGAGATATTATAATGTATTTATGTTAGTTTGATAAGTTTTATTTTATTAACAGTATAATATCTTAATGATAAAGCGTATAATAAGAAAACTTAGGTAATATTAGTTTGAATCAAACTCAATAATTACAATTATTAATTAAATAATTATAAAAGGTTTTAAAGGGGAGTAAAGTATATGAGCCAATCAAAACAATATGTAATGACTTATGAAGGTGTAAAAAAGTTAGAAAGTGAACTTGAATATTTAAAGACAGTAAAAAGAAAAGAGATAACTGAAAAAATTAAAATTGCATTAGGATATGGAGATTTGAGTGAAAACTCCGAATATGATGAAGCTAAAAACGACCAAGCATTTACAGAAGGAAGAATAATTCAATTAGAAAACATGTTGAAAAATGCTGTAGTTGTTGATGAATCAGAAATTCCAAGTGATATAGTTTCAGTTGGATCAAAAGTTAAAGTCAAAGATTATGAATTTGATGAAGAAGTGGAATATTCAATAGTGGGTTCAGCAGAAGCGGATCCTATAAATTTTAAAATATCAAATGAATCACCAGTTGGAAAAGCTTTAGTTGGTAAAAAAGTTGGTGATATAGTGGAAGTAACGGTTCCTGATGGAGTGAATAAATTTGAAATCTTAGGAATAAGTAGAAGTTAATTGGAGGTACATTATGTCAACAGAAGAAATGAGTATGCAAGAGTTAGAGTCTCAATATAATGAACAAGAAGGATTGAGAAGAGATAAGCTTGCAGATCTACAAAATGCTGGAAAAGATCCTTTTGATGTTTATAAAGTTAACAGAACTCATACATCAGAAGAGGTTAAGGCAAACTATGATGAATTAGAAGGTAAAGAGGTAACAGTAGCAGGAAGAATAATGTCCAAGAGAGGCCAAGGTAAGGTTGTGTTCTCAGACATACATGATAAAGATGGAAAGCTTCAACTATTCTTAAAGATTGATAAGGTTGGAGAGGAGAATCTAAAGCAATATAAAACTCTTGATTTAGGTGACTGGGTTGCTGCGACAGGTGAAGTGTTTACAACAAAAACAGGCGAAGTATCGGTAAATGTAAATACTTTTGAATTAACTTGTAAGTCTCTAAAGCCGCTTCCAGAGAAATGGCATGGATTAAAAGATCCGGATTTAAGATATAGACAAAGAGAAGTTGATATAATTACAAATTCAGGAGTAAAGGATACTTTTATTAAGAGAAGTAGAATTATTTCAGCAATGAGAGAGTTCTTAGATACTAGAAGTTTTATAGAAGTAGAAACGCCAATACTTGGTGCTATAGCTGGTGGTGCGGCAGCTAAACCATTTGTTACGCATCACAATACTTTAGATATGGATATGTTCTTAAGAATAGCACCAGAATTATATCTTAAGAGACTAATTGTTGCTGGATTTGAAAAAGTATATGAAATAGGAAGAAACTTCAGAAATGAAGGTATGTCAGTTAGACATAATCCAGAGTTTACATCTATTGAATTATATGAAGCTTATTCTGATTATAATGATATGATGGAAATTACAGAAAATATGGTTGCATATATTTGTGAAAAGATAAATGGAACTACTAAAGTTACTTATCAAGGTACAGAAATAGATTTTAAACCACCATGGAGAAGAATAACTATGGTTGATGCTGTTAAAGAATATGCAGGTGTAGACTTTAACGAAATTAAATCTAATGAGGAAGCTCAGGCTATAGCAAAAGAGAAACATATAGAATTTGCTAAACCATTAGATACAGTTACAAAGGGTGAAGTACTAAATGCCTTATATGAGGAATTCGGTGAAGCAAACATGATTCAGCCAACGTTCGTTACAGATTATCCAGTTGAAATTTCACCTCTTACAAAGAAAAAGAGAGGAAATCCTGAATTCACTGAGAGATTCGAAGGTTTTGTATTCGGTAGAGAACTTTGTAATGCATACTCAGAATTAAATGATCCTATAGTTCAAAGAGAAAGATTTGAACAACAAGCTAAAGAGAGAGAACTTGGAGACGATGAAGCGTATATGTTAGATGAGCAATTCATGAGCGCTCTTGAAACTGGTATGCCGCCGACAGGTGGAATGGGAATGGGTATAGATAGACTTATAATGTTCTTGACTGATTCAGCTTCAATTAGAGATGTTATATTATTCCCAACAATGAGGCCACAAAAATAATAAAGAAGCTAAGTAGGTCCTGAAAAAGAAATTTTTGTAAAGTTTAATACGTAGTAATATATACGATAAAAGATTCATATGTGTTCATATAGAACGTGTATGGATCTTTTTTTATATTGATTAGGATTTTGCATATAGATATATTTCGAGAAAACTCAATGAAATTTCAATATATTGTAAAGAAACTAGTTATTATGAATTTTAAACAAGTTATTCTTAACTTATTTAAAAAAATTAATATAAAAAGCTTGCATAATTATAAAAGTTTGATATAATAGATTAAGTAATGACGTTCCGCGATAGCTCAATGGTGGAGCACTCGGCTGTTAACCGATAGGTTGGAGGTTCGAGTCCTCTTCGCGGAGCCATTTTTTTATACTTTTTTGAAAAATAAAAATCAGTAAGTAGTTAAGGGTAGAAAGTGTTTTCTACCCTTTTAATATATTAAATTATATTCATGTTATGTAAATTTGCATCCATGTTAAGGTAAAGGTGACATAAGTTCTTGAAGTACCGGATCTCTAATAGATTTATCTGCAAGGTATATATTGTAAGTATTGTCCCCCATAAATGAATTACATATTTAGGTTTAGACGGAGATAAAAGTTCATATTTGAAAAAAATAAAAGAATTGAAAAAAAGGGTTGCATAATTATAAAAAGGTGATATAATAGATTAAGTAATGACGTTCCGCGATAGCTCAATGGTGGAGCACTCGGCTGTTAACCGATAGGTTGGAGGTTCGAGTCCTCTTCGCGGAGCCATTTTTTTATACTTTTTTAGAAAATAGAAATAAGTGAAATAGCTAAGGGTGGGAATTATTCTCCACCCTTTTAATATATTAAATTATATTATTTTTGTTATGATTAAAATCGAAAATTTTAAGGTATATCAGTTGAAGATTTTTATGTTGATAAATTGTAATTATAAACTGTTAAAGTGAATTAGATTGGATGTAAGTACTTTTTTCATAACGGAAATTCCGGAATGCTAGATTTCTAGTGAAACTGCCTATGAGGTGTATTTGTTCATATAATTCCTCCTCAAATTATTGCTCATTATCAGGTTTATATATAAACACAAGTCTATATATAAAAGAAAATAAATAAATATGAAAAATGGGGTTGCATAATTATAAAAGTTTGATATAATAGATTAAGTAATGACGTTCCGCGATAGCTCAATGGTGGAGCACTCGGCTGTTAACCGATAGGTTGGAGGTTCGAGTCCTCTTCGCGGAGCCATTTTTTTTATACTTTTTTAAAAGATAATTTAATCTTGACATATAAAGGAATTTTGTTAAAATAAATTTATAAATTGAATATACACGTTGAAAAAGAGGAGTAATTTATAAGTAAATTAAAGAGAGATGATGTTTGGTGGAAATCATTATTATTTGTAAATGAATGGAGCTTTTGAGTGTAGGTTAATTAGAGAAGAAAGATGGGCTAGAGCCAAGAAGGGTGGAACCGCGGAATTGTATTTCGTCCCTTTGTGCTTATAGCCTTTTTATTTTTATCAAAAAATATTTGGAGGGATAAAACGATGGCAGTAGAAAAAACAATGGAAAAGATTGTAGCTCTTTGTAAAAATAGAGGATTTGTATTTCCTGGCTCTGATATATATGGTGGGCTAGCAAATTCGTGGGATTATGGTCCTCTAGGAGTAGAGTTCAAAAATAACGTTAAAAAAGCATGGTGGAAGAAATTTGTTCAAGAAAGCCCTTACAATGTTGGATTAGACTCCGCTATTTTAATGAATAGAGAAGTCTGGGTTGCTTCAGGACACGTTGGAGGTTTCTCGGATCCGTTAATGGACTGTAAAGAATGTAAGGCAAGATTTAGAGCAGATAAATTAGTTGAAGATCATATGACAGAAAATGGAGCAGAGGTAGCTAGCGCTGATGGATGGACTAATGATCAGTTAAAAGAATATATTGAGAGTAATAATATAGTTTGTCCGAAATGTGGAAAAATGAATTATACAGATATAAGAAAATTTAATCTTATGTTTAAAACATTCCAAGGTGTTACGGAAGATGCTAAAGCAGAAATTTACCTAAGACCAGAAACAGCACAAGGTATATTTGTTAACTTTAAAGCTGTACAAAGGACATCTAGAAAGAAAGTTCCGTTTGGTATAGCTCAAATAGGTAAATCTTTCAGAAATGAGATTACACCTGGTAATTTTACTTTTAGAACAAGAGAATTTGAACAAATGGAATTAGAATTCTTCTGTAAACCAGGAACTGATTTAGAATGGCACAAATACTGGAAGGATTATTGTTGGAACTTTTTGCTTAATCTAAATGTAAAACCTGATAATTTAAGGATGAGAGATCATGGTGAGGAAGAGCTATCGTTCTATTCAAATGCGACATCGGATATAGAATACTTATTTCCATTTGGATGGGGTGAACTTTGGGGGATAGCAGATAGAACTGATTACGATTTATCTAAACATCAAGAACACTCAGGACAAGATCTAAGCTATTTAGATCAGACAACTAATGAAAAGTATATACCATATGTTATAGAGCCATCATTAGGCGCTGATAGAGTTGCTTTAGCATTCTTAATTGAAGCTTATGATGAAGAAGAGTTAGAAGGTGGAGATGTTAGAACTGTAATGCATTTACATCCAGCATTAGCTCCATTTAAGGCGGCAATATTGCCTCTTTCTAAGAAGCTTTCTGAAAAGGCTCTAGACCTTTATGGAGATTTAAGCAAAAAGTTTAACTTAGATTTTGATGAAACTGGAAGTATAGGTAAGAGATATAGAAGGCAGGATGAAATAGGAACTCCTTTCTGTATAACAATTGATTTTGATACATTAGAAGACGAATCAGTTACTATTAGAAATAGAGATACTATGGAACAAGAAAGAGTTAAGATAAGCGAGCTAGAAAATTACATTCAATCAAGTTTAGAATTCTAAAAACAAATATAACTGACTCAAAATAATTTCTTTTTGAGTCGGTTTATTTTTTTTGTCGAAGTGCTATAATTAAAATAGTAAAGAACAGATTTTGGTAATAAATTATATCATATAGGGATAGATGATTTGAATTTGGAGGATAGACATGAAAAGAGACTTTAAAGATTTTAAGAAATTTATAGTTGGGAAAGAAGTTGGTGTTGTTGGAATTGGAGTAAGTAACATTCCACTAATTAACTTCTTACTTACTTTAGGTGCTTCAGTAACAGCATTTGATAAAAAAAATGAGGAAGAGCTGGGTGAAGTGGCCGATGAATTTAATAATAAAGGAGTAAAATTAGAGCTTGGAGAAAGCTATTTAGATAAACTTTCAGGATTTGATGTAATATTCAAGACACCTTCAATGAGGATTGATAGCGAGTCATTAGTAAAGGCTAAGAATGAAGGGGCATACATTACATCCGAGATGGAGGAGTTTGTGAGATATACTAAAGGAAAGGTATATGGAATTACAGGCAGCGATGGAAAGACAACAACTACAACAATTATTTCAAAATTGCTTCAAGAACAAGGATATAAAACTTGGGTTGGAGGAAATATAGGAACTCCGTTATTCTCACAAATAGAAAACATTAATGATGGAGATAGGGTTGTATTAGAGTTGTCTAGTTTTCAACTTATGACAATGACTCAAGAAATTGATGTTGCTATATGTACAAATTTAACTCCAAATCATTTAGATATGCATAAAGACATGCAAGAATATATAGATGCAAAGAAGAATATTTTCTTATTCCAAAGTTCAGAAGGACTTTTGATAGTGAATAGAGAGAATGAAATTACTCATGAATTCGTAAAAGAGGCAAGGGGAACTGTGAAAGAATTTAGTTCTAAAAGAGAGATATTAGATGGCGCCCACTATAAGGATGGTATGCTTTATGTTGAAGGAAAAGAAATTTGTGAAAAGGATGATATATTAATAAAAGGAATGCATAATGTTGAAAATTATCTCGCAGCATTTATAGCAACTAAAGATGATGTTTCAGTGGAGACAATGAAAAAGGTGGCTGAAGCTTTTACAGGAGTTGAGCATAGGTGCGAATTGGTAAGAGAAATAGATGGAGTTAAGTATTATAATGATTCTATAGCATCAAGTCCTACAAGAACTTTAGCCGGATTGAAGGCATTTGATGAAAAGGTGATAATAATTGCAGGTGGGTATGATAAACATATACCTTTTGAGCCACTAGCATATGAAGGCTATCCTTATATAAAAGAACTAATACTTTTAGGTGCTACAAAGAACAAGATCAAAGAAGTATTTGACAAATTGGAAAAGGAGAGAGGATTAAAAATCAATATAAAGATAGCGGAATCCTTAGAGGAAGCTGTAAATATGGCTAAGAGGATAGCTAAAAAAGGAGACATTGTAACCTTATCGCCAGCATGCGCTTCATTTGATATGTATCCTAATTTTATGGTTAGAGGAAATAAATTTAAGGAAATCGTGAAAAACTTATAGTAGCAGTATGTTTGAAGGGTAAATATATATGGATGAATGAAAATGATTCGCTTATAATGAAGAATTTTCATTCATCCTTTTTATTTGATAGACTAACTTTTGGTAGAGAATTTGGCATAGCAAATGTTATTTACATTAATACTTGGGCTATAAAAAATTCCAGAAGAGGTTAAGTAATAATCATTAATTCCTTGAGAAATTTCAGGTTTATAAGTTGTAGTTGATTTGCCTAAATCCACCGATAATGAGTATAAGTTATTTGAATCACTTCCGTTAATAAAGTACAAAGACTTATTAATCTCTTTTAATTGGAACCCGTTCATTATGTAAATTCTTTTACAATCTAAAGTAGAAGGATCTATTGAGTATAAATTATTATTATCAGAAGAGTTAAAGAATAACAACTTACCATCGTATACTACAAAGCTATTTGCTGTGTAATCAGTAAGTTTCTGTCTAGCAGTACCGTCTGTTTTAATTGAATATAACTTTGCACCATCACTTAAATTTTGATATATAACGAAATCACCGTTGATAATGAATGATCCTACGTTATCGGTTGATAGTAATTGATTTGCAGATGATACAGTATCATACTTGTATATATTATTATCATTCTTATTTTTGTAAAACAATTCTGTGTTAACAGCAATTAAATTATCAACTGAATGTGTATTTAACTTACTATATGTTTTGTCAGTTATATTAAAAGAAGATAAAGCACCATTTTCTGAGTCGTTAGAAAAAAATATATTTTTATCTATCAATACTATATTGCTGGAAGAATAGTCTGCGAAGTCAGTGACATTTTTGCTTTCGAGAATATCCTTTGGTAGTGGATCAGGAATTGTTGAAATTCTATTATTTTCATCTGGATTAGGAAAAATTAAATCATTCCCATTAAAAACGAATGGACAAAAGTATGAAGAATTATCAGTTAAAGAGAATGTAACTGGGTCACTTGCTGTAGAATTTGGAACCTCCAATGATTTTGGTGAAGGGGAACTTGGAGTAGAATCTTTTGAAGATGCCGTGTTATTTGTGCAACCTATAAAAGAAATTATAGTAACTGATAGTAATAAACTTAATATTTTTTTATTCATCATCGAAATCTCCCTGAATTAAAATTATATTTATGTTATAAGATTCGCTAATAATACTAGTAAATCATATATATAGTTATTGTCGTACAATATATGTAGGTTCTATAGAGTATAAATTGTTTAAGTTAACGAAATTCGAAATTGAAATAATAAAATCAACAGAAGGAGTATATTATTGTAGTAATTAACAATAAAATATATAACGAACACTACTATATTATATAGTAGAATAAATTAGTATAAGAGTAAAGCTTAGTTGTATAAATTAATAATTCTCTAAGAATTACTTAAAAGCAAGATTAACTTTGCCAGGCGTGTCTGTTAATGAAATATATAGTATAAATGAGAAAATTAATGAAATATAAGAATAATTCTAATATATTGGATATGATTAATAAATTGATTAGAAAAAACGTGGTACTATAATATTCGTTGTCACGGCAAGTGAGCAACAAGTAAAAACATGGTTAGTAAAATTATTTGAAAAAATCTTTAAAAAGATATTGACAATAAAAACTA
>NZ_QXDJ01000011.1:0-40233 GCF_003575225.1 Clostridium chromiireducens
CTCGACTTGCATGTGTTAAGCACGCCGCCAGCGTTCGTCCTGAGCCAGGATCAAACTCTCAATAAAAAGTTTAATCTTAGCTTACTCAAATAAAGAATTGCTGGTTTACTTAAATGTATTTATATATATTCTGTTCAATTTTCAAAGACCAATTTTTCTTTCTTACAACTACTGTTGTAATCTTTTGTTGTTTGCTGTCGTTTCTGACAACTTATTCAGTATAGCATCGCATTCAAAACTTGTCAACAACTTTTTTTAAAAACTTTTTGAACTTCATTTTCAGTTATTCTTTCAGTTTTAAGTTGTTTGGCTTGTGTCTTTCAGCGACGTGTTTTATCTTACCATATGCGCTTCTACTGATTTTCACTAAAATCATCATATACTCAGCTTATATTCTTAATCCCATATTATTCTCTGTTTTTCTACATTATTCTATTATTGATACACTAGGCTTAGTTAACTATCATTATTAACACTATTAACCCATAAAACTGATTTATATCTTATATCCACTTCTAGAGTCCAAACATTTGCTATGATAAATGTACTCATATATTTAGTAGTTTTCTATCTAATCAGATAGAAAACTACTAAAAAAGCATGCAAAAAGATTTTATTATCTGTTAATGAATTCTTAGTAATTTCTTCTTATATGTTATGGCTTACTTTCACATTACTTATTCTTCATCCAATTACCTTTCAAAAAATAATTCAAAAATCTTAAATCATCTGTCAATTCAGGATGAAAAGATGTTGCCATAATATTGTCCTGCTTAGCTGCTACTATTTTATCATCCAATTTACATAAAATTTTTGCATTTCCTTTTATTTCACTTATATACGGCGCTCTTATAAAAACTAGCTCCAGTTTCTCTTCTGAAATTTCATTTACTATTCTATGTGTTCTAAAGCTATCTTTCTGTGTTCCAAATGCATTTCTTCTAACTTTAATATTCATAAGTTCAAGATATTTCGATTCTTCATCCTCGATTTCATTTGCTAATAATATCATTCCTGCACATGTTCCCCATGTAGGCAGTCCTTTCCTTATCTTTTCCTTTAGTGGCTCGATAAGCTTCGTTACTCTTAGAAGTCTGCCTATGGTTGTACTCTCTCCCCCTGGCAATATTATTGCATCAATAATACCTAAATCTTTTTCCCTTTTTACTTCAACACCAATATGTCCTAGTCTTTTTATTTGGTTTAAATGTTCAATTACGCCACCTTGAAACGACAAAACCCCAACATTCATATTACCAACCTCTTTCAGCGAATTGGGTTTGAATCTCTTGTGCTGAAATTCCACTCATTGCTCCACCTAAATCAGTAGAAACCTCTGCTAATTTTTCCGGGTCATTATAATAAGTAGTAGCAAGAACTATTGCTCTTGCTCTCTTTTCCGGATTGTCAGACTTAAAGATACCCGAACCTACAAACACTCCTTCACTTCCTAGTTGCATCATAAGTGCTGCATCCGCAGGGCTTGCAATTCCACCTGCCGCGAAATTTACAACTGGCAGCTTCCCATTTTCCCAAACATATTTAACTAAATCATATGGTGCACTATAAGTCTTAGCCAAAGTCATTAATTCTTCCTTTGATGCACTTTGTATTTTTTTTATTTCTTCATTCATAGTTCTCATATGCTTAACTGCTTGCACCACATCTCCGGTTCCTGCTTCTCCTTTAGTTCTTATCATTGATGCACCTTCGCCAATTCTTCTTAGTGCCTCACCTATATTAGTTGCACCACAAACAAACGGAACTTTAAACTCTTCTTTATTTATATGATATTTATCATCAGCTGGTGTAAGTACTTCACTTTCATCAATAAAATCTATATTTAGTGCTTCTAGAATTTGAGATTCTACAAAATGTCCTATCCTGACTTTAGCCATAACTGGGATTGATACGGCCTGTTGAATTTCTTTTATCATCTTTGGATCTGACATTCTTGCCACTCCGCCTTCCTTTCTTATATCGGAAGGAACTCTTTCAAGAGCCATTACAGCACACGCCCCAGCCCTTTCTGCAATGATTGCTTCTTCCTTATTTGTAACATCCATGATTACCCCACCCTTTAACATTTGAGCAAGATTCTTATTCACTAATTTTCTCTCCATTGTATAACGCCCCCTTTTTTAATTACCTAATTATAATAAAATATGTATGGATACAATGCAAATGTACCCATACATTTTAGGTAATTATTAATTATCATTTATACAACCTTAGTTTTACCTACTCACAAATGCTTATATATCTCTTAAACTTACCTTTTAAAACAAATGATCTATCAATGATATTAAAACCTGCATTTATAATGTACTCATCCATATCTTCAAAAGTAACTATAACTAATCTTTTACTGATCCTGCGAGCAGTTTTAATAAGAGATGTTTGTTCCTCAATTGTTGTTGGCGTAAATAATCCATATGGCAAATCTATAATAGCAACATCATATTTGTCTTCTATATTATTCATATCTTCATTAGTTATAACATTTTTATATCCAAAGAATTCTAAGTTCTTTCGAGCATTTTCCGCAATGCTCTTATTGATTTCATACCCTAACACATTAACTCCCATTGACATAGCTTCAATAACAACTGTACCTATCCCACAACAAGGATCAATTAGTTTACAACTCAAATCATTTTTTACTGCTATATTTACTAATGCTCTAGCCACTCTTAAACTTAAAGAGTTTGAATATGAATAAGGCTTCTTATCATGAATATGCCACTCGTAGTCATTTCTCTCATACTCTCCTAGTATCCATCTTCCATTAACCTTCGTAATCCCAATTATAATTTGGGGATTATGCATTTGAGGTTCGCCTGTTATAACAAATCCAACTTTACTTATACTTCTTAATCTTTCCTCGTAACCTATATCCCCGTTTTCAATTTTTATATAACATACCTTAAAATCATTGTAAGCCAATCTATCCCTTGTAATACTTCTAAGAATATCTTCCAATGAATCTTCTTCATATATTATTGATATCATTTCTTTTATAAAAGGACTTCTTGAAGCACTTATATATGTATTCGAAAATAAAAACTTTTCATCCGGAGTTTGGTTAAAAAGACTTCTCATCTCCATCTTGCATAAATCTTCTTCAAATACTGGGTAATTAATAGCATAAAAATATCTTCTTTTAATATTACTATTTTGGCTATGCTTATTTTCTATTTCTTTTCTAATCAACTATCTTCAACCTCTTTACTTTAATATAATTATTTAAACTTTCTAGTAATAATACAAATTATTAATGAGATCTGCTCATATCGCATTAATTCAATATTATCACAATGTAGCTATACAATTACTATTTATAATTTTATTATATGTTTTTCTATTTACTACACATTTTTTAAATAATGTATCTTTTTAGGTCACCTTATGTATTGTGATACTGTTTTCAGTCTATATTTATTATTTTTTATATAAAATATTAAATATCATTCTTGTAGTTATTCATTTGGTATGTTATTATATCCATAATATAAATATTTGTAATATATTATTTTGTTAATATATCACGGAACAAATTATTATTTTGATATTATTGCTTATGGCAAAAAGGGAGGATAATTATGAAAAAGAATTTAGTTTCTGGAATTTTAGCTTCTGTTATGGCTATGACTTTTCTTGCTGGCTGTAGCGGAAATTCAACAGGGGGTAACTCTGGTACAAGTAGTGCAGGAGATGTAATTAAAATTGGTGCTATTGGACCTTTATCTGGAGCAGCATCAACGTATGGTGTATCTGTAAAAGAAGGTGCTCAATTATTAGAAAAGGAAGTTAATGGTGCTGGCGGTATCAGCGGTAAAAAAATTCAATTTATTTTTGAAGATGATCAGGCTGAGCCTAACTCAGCAATGCAGGCTTTCAACAAATTAGTTGATGATGAAAAAGTAAGTGCTATACTCGGACCTGTTACATCAGGTGCAACACTTGCAGTTGCTCCAAATGCAACATCAAGACAAATACCTATGATTACACCAACAGCTACAGAGCCAACTATAACAAATGTTGGTGGAGAATACATGTTTAGAGGATGTTTTGTTGACTCTTTCCAAGGAGATGTTCTTGCAAAGTATGCTAATGAGACTCTAAAATCAAAAACTGCTGCAGTATTATATAATGCTGGTTCAGATTACTCAAAAGGAATAGCTGATAGCTTTAAATCAAAATTTGAAGCTTCTGGTGGAAAAGTTGGTGAATTCCTTACTTATAATGATAAAGATACTGACTTTAAAGCTCAATTAACTAAAATTAAAAGTTTAAATCCAGATATAATAGTATTACCTGATTACTATAACGTTGTTGGTCTTATTGCAAAACAAGCTAGAGGAATGGGACTTCAATCACAATTACTTGGCGGAGACGGTTGGGAATCAGAAGAATTAACTAAAATTGGTGGAGATGCTGTAAATGGTGCATTATACATTAATCACTACTATTCAGGAGATACAGATAGCGCTGTAAAGACATTCGTTGAGTCTTATAAAAAAGAATATAATAAAGAACCAGACGCTTTTGCAGCTCTTGGATATGATACTGCTAAAATTCTAGTTAAAGCAATTGAAAAAGCTGGCAAGACAGATAGTACTGCAATTAAAGAAGCTTTGGCAGGTATGGAAATGAACAGTGTTACTGGTAACATCAAATTTAATAGTGAAAGAAGTGCTATAAAAAGTGCTGCAATAATTAAAGTTGATGGAGACAAGAAAATTTTAGCTGGTAAAGTTAACCCTTAATACTTAAAAGGAGGAATATACAATGGAATTTTTACAACAGCTCATAAATGGATTGGCTTTAGGAAGCGTATATGCCCTCCTAGCATTAGGTTATACAATGGTTTATGGAATTATACAACTAATAAACTTTGCTCATGGTGAAATATATATGATAGGAGCCTTCGCAGGCTTCTATTCTGCTTCAACGCTAAAATTACCATTAATTCCAACATTATTAATTGCTATGGTAGCTTCAGCTTTGGCAGGCATTATTATAGAGAAAATTGCGTATAAGCCACTAAGAAATTCTCCAAGAATAACTTTGCTTATCACAGCAATCGGAGTTTCTCTATTCTTGCAAAATGTTATGAGAGCTAATGTTGGTTCAAATCCTAAACCATTCCCTGATTTAATCAATGCTGGGACAATAAATATAGGACCTATTCAGATTGAAGTTAAAACAATATTGATGTTTGCAGTATCTGCTGCTCTAGTTATATTACTTCAATTTATAGTTTATAAAACTAAAATTGGAAAAGCCATGAGAGCCTCTTCTCAAGATATGGAAGCCGCTTCTCTTATGGGAATAAACGTTAATAATACTATTTCAATAACATTTGCTATAGGATCTGCATTGGCTGGTATAGCTGGAGTTTTAGTTGCAATCTCTTATCCTAGTATAACTCCTTACATGGGTGTTATGCCTGGCCTTAAGGCTTTCGTTGCAGCAGTATTGGGTGGAATTGGTAGTATTCCAGGAGCTCTTATCGGTGGAATTGCTATTGGATTGCTTGAGACTTTTTCTAAGGCCTATATATCAACTAATTTCTCTGATGCAATAGTTTTTGCAATTCTTATTATAATACTTTTGATTAAGCCCGCTGGTCTATTAGGCAAAAAGGCCAATGTGAAAGTGTAGGTGCGTTGATATGAAGAATTTTTCAAATAAAAAGATACTATTCACTTTAATAGGCACTTTAATCTCATATGCAATTTTATTCGGGCTAATGAGTGCAAAAGTTATAAACTCATATTATATGGGAATTATCACATTAGTTTTGATTAACATTATTTTAGCTGTTTCTCTAAACTTAATTGTTGGATTTACAGGACAGTTAAGTTTAGGCCATGCCGGTTTTATGTCAATTGGTGCTTATGTATCAGCTATAGTCACTCAAAAAGCAGGCATGCCGCTTTTAGTTTCAGTACTTATTGGAGCAATAATTGCATGTATATTCGCTGCTTTAATAGGTTATCCTACATTAAAGCTTACAGGTGATTATTTTGCTATAACCACATTGGCATTTGGTGAAATCATAAGAATAGTTATTATGAACATTGATGCTGTTGGTGGTGCCCGTGGTTTTACAGGTATTCCAAAGAAAACAACCTTCAGTATAGCCTTTTTAGTAATGGTTATTACTATTCTAGTAATATATAACATAATTCATTCATCACAGGGTCGAGCAATGCTTTCTGTTCGTGAAAATGAAATAGCTGCTCAATCAATGGGTATAAATGCATTTAAATATAAAATGATGGCGTTCATTATTGGTGCCTTTTTTGCTGGTATTGCTGGCGGATTATACGCTCACTATATGGGCTATATACAACCAGTATCATTCGATTTTAATAAATCAATAGATTACTTAACTTTCGTAGTATTTGGAGGAATGGGGTCATTATCTGGCTCAATTATAGCAACTATAATATTAACTTTCTTACCAGAGCTTCTTAGAGGTCTTGGCGATTATAGAATGATAATATACCCATTAGCACTGATAGTTCTTATGATATTTAGACCACAAGGATTATTAGGTGATAAAGAAGTATCGTTTAAAATATTTAGTAAGTTACTACCTAAAAAAGAATCAAAGGACAGAGAGGAGGTTTAACTCAATGTTAGATGTTCAAAATTTATCAATTGTATTCGGTGGATTAAAGGCGGTTTCCGATTTTAATCTTACTATAAATGAAAAAGAAATTGTTGGCCTTATAGGACCTAACGGTGCTGGAAAAACAACTGTATTTAATATGCTAACAGGTGTTTATACTCCAACTCAAGGTACTATATCTTACCTTGGAGAAAGAATCCAAGGTCTTAAGCCTTATAATATTACAAAAAAGAAAATAGCTAGAACTTTTCAAAACATTCGTCTATTTTCTAGATTAACTGTTCTTGATAATGTAAAAGTAAGTTTTAATTATAGAATTCAATATTCACTTTTTGATTCTATATTTAGAACTCCTAAGTTTAGAAAGACAGAAGCAGATATTACAGCTAAGAGCATTGAGTTGTTAAAAGTTTTTTCTCTTGATTCAAAAAAAGATGAATTAGCTAGTAACCTTCCTTACGGAGAACAAAGAAAACTTGAAATAGTAAGAGCTCTAGCCGCTGAACCATCTTTATTATTATTAGATGAACCGGCTGCTGGAATGAATCCTCAAGAAACAATTGAACTTATGGAACTTATAAACTGGATTAAAGATAAATATCATATTTCGATTCTTCTAATAGAGCATGACATGAAACTTGTTATGGGTATTTGTGATAAAATAGCAGTTCTTGATTACGGAAAGAAAATTGCTGAAGGTACCCCTGATGAAATCAAAAACAATCCTAAGGTAATTGAAGCTTACCTTGGAGAGGGGGCTTAGAGAAATGTTAAAAGTAGATAATATTAATCTATACTATGGAGTAATCCAAGCTCTAAAAGATATCTCCCTTGAAGTTAAACAAGGTGAAATAGTTACTTTAATCGGTGCTAACGGTGCTGGTAAAACCTCAACTCTTAGAGCTATATCAGGATTAGAGCCATTAAAATCAGGTACTGTTACGTTTAAAGGATCTTCATTAAACAAAGTTCCTGCGAATAGAATAGTTTCTTTAGGACTTTCTCATGTACCAGAGGGAAGAAGAGTTTTTCCTCAATTAAGCGTTTTAGAAAATCTTGAATTAGGCGCTTACCTTAGAAAAGATAAAGCTGGAATTAAACAAGATATGGAGATGGTATTTTCTAAATTTCCAAGATTGAAGGAAAGAGAAAAACAACAAGCTGGTACTCTTTCTGGTGGCGAACAACAAATGCTTGCGATTGGTAGGGCACTTATGAATAGGCCGGAAATGCTTATTCTTGATGAACCTTCTATGGGGCTTGCGCCTCTTGTCGTTAAAGATATCTTCGATACCATTGTTGAAATAAATAAATCTGGAACAACCATACTTTTAGTTGAACAAAATGCTAATATGGCGCTTGCTATTGCACATAGAGCTTATGTTCTTGAAACTGGTAAAATAGTTAAGTCTGGAGATGCAAAAGAGCTTCTTAATGATGAGAGTATTAAGAGCGCTTATCTTGGAGAATAAACCTATTGGTTTTCTTGAGGCTAATTTAAATAAATACAATAAAAATGAGAGTAGGTAGTTATAAAAATTACCTGCTCTCATCTTTATTATATTTAGGAATTAGGCTAACTTATTTAAATATATATTAAATTATTAAGTAACAGCTTCCATTATTTTGTTTACATCTTTTCTTAAGCTTACTTGATTCTTTGGCTAATGCATGTACACTTTCAAATTCCCTTCTCTTATTAGTTAATCCTGCTATAGATACAGATACTAGTGGAAACTTCTCTACTATACTATGCCTATTTTGAGCTGTTATATATCCATTATTAATATCCTTCTCATCATAACACTCTAATGTATTTGAATCAAAATCATTTATTATTTTTTTACATAGTTTTTCCGCTTTCCAATATCCTACTATAACAATAAAATCGTCACCACCAATATGTCCAATAAAGTCCCTGCATGAAATATTCGAGCTTATTGCCTTTGCTAAAAGTTTTATTATCTTGTCACCATTTTCAAATCCATATACATCATTATAAGGTTTAAAATTATCAATATCAAAATACAATACACAATATTGTTCTTTTGAAAATATACACTTTTCAAGCTTTTGCTCAATTATAACATTACCCGGAAGACCTGTAAGTGGATTTGAATGTCTAGCATTATCCACTTCTATTTCTATTGTCTTTTCAATTAAATCCTTTATTGTTACCATTCCATAATACTTCGAATCTTTGGTTACAGTAATATGATCATACAATGTATCTTTAGATCTTGCCATTGCAAGCTTTATTACCATATCAATCGGCATTTTATAATCAACACTCAAGAAATTAGTATTCATTATATTTGATATGGCTTTAGATGAATACAAGCTATATCCATACTGCCACCCTAATTTGCTATAAAACGAATTCCTTGTTACGACTCCTTTTACATAACCATTATCTACAATGCATATTCCTAATAAGTCTTGATTTTTTTTAAACTTAGAATCAATATCAGAAACTAAAATATCTGGTTCTTCTATTTCTATTTTTTTAGCTATACTACTAATATACACATTAGCTATATTATACCCATATTGACTATCTTCTTTTATATTTAACTTTTTTATTAAATTAATAACTTCATTTTTAATTGGAAGTATAGATGCCTCTGGTTTTTGAATAAAATACCCTTGCCCATACTGAACTCCTATATCCACAAGAGTTCTTAACTCATCCTTTGTTTCTATTCCCTCCGCAATCAAACTACAATTTGTTAATTTTGAGAATTCATGCATACTTTTAATTATTGCTTGTTTCGTAGAATGTTTATCAACATCACGAATAAGTTCCATATCTAATTTAATGTAATGTGGGTTAATATGTGCTATTCTATTTAATCCTGAATTACCTGATCCTGCATCATCAATAGCTATTTTATATTTTTGATTTTTCCAATCTTCAATGGTTTCTTTAAAACTGCTCATATCATTAATATCATTTCTTTCCGTTATCTCAAAAATTATATTATCAGAGCTAAGATGATATTTTTTTAAATAATCTTTTGTAAAGGAATTTTTAAATTTTGAGCTATCAATAATATTGGGATTAATATTTAAAAATATTTTTGCATTTATGTTTTTTTCTGAAATATTTTCTAATGCCTTAGATCGAAATAATTCTTCAATCTCCCATAGCTTATTGAACTTTCTAGCTATATTCAAAAGTATCTCTGGATTTTTCATGTGTGAATTTTTTGGACCTCTACTTAATGCTTCATACCCCATCACACTCCCATCTATAAGAGAAATAATTGGTTGAAAAACAGATTTTATATTAGCATTTTCAATTATATTGCAGAATTCTTCATATTCATTCTTTTCATATTCTTGCCCATAAAAATCATTCATCAATATTTCCATCTTTTCATTTCACACCCTCTGCTATGAATTATAGAATAAGACCTTTTATAATCCCAATGAATATAATATTTGTCGTACACATCCCTACTCTTAATTACTATCATAGTATTGTAAAGTTAAATTAATATATTATTTATGTAAAATTCATGTAAATTAGAGAATATAAAAATGAATATATTTTTATTTATAAGACAAACTATAGGTATACTAAAAGTATTAATAGGAGGTCATATTTATGGGCGAAGAAGAAAAAAAAATGTTACATGATAAAGCTAAGAAAATGATGATTGATGGCGAACGCTTTGCTACTATAAGAGAAAAAACTCATTTAAGATTAAAGGACCTAAGAAGAATTCAAAGAGATGAAATAAATCCTAAGTTCTAAATAAAAATTTTTGTTTATCCTAGCAAAGTATATTCTCTTGCTATTTATAAAAAAAATCAAACTATTATTTTATGAAATTCTTATTTGTGAATAACAGCTCTCTTAACAAAAGTAAAGTAGATATCTATAGAATTGCTTATGTTCTTTAGATATCTATTTATTTTGTATTACTTACCATATTAATGCATACCATGTTTATTATATAAAAAATAAAAATATTTGTAATTTTCTGAATATTATATTGTATAATATAAATGTATAATATTTATATTTCAAAAAAATAAAGGGGATGTTTTAAATGGTACCATATTTAATTCTTATCTATAGTGTCATAATTATTTCACTTATTGTAATTGTTTATTTAGTTAAGTACACATTTTCTCAAGACAAAGGTACTAGTCAGATGCAAGAAATATCAACGTACATTAGAGAAGGTGCTATGGCATTTATTAAAAGACAGTATAAAACTATATTTATTCTATCCATTCTAGCTTTATTTTTAATTATACTATCTAATTATTTAGGTAACATATCAAAAGGTTCTGGCTTAGCTATATCCATATCCCTACATACTGGTATAGCCTTTATTACTGGTGCATTTTGCTCTGCTTTATCTGGTTATATTGGTATGTATATGGCTGTGAATTCAAACATAAGAGCTGCTGCTGGCGCTAAAAATGGTCTAAATAATGCTCTTCAGATAGCTCTAAAAGGTGGCGCTGTTACTGGACTAGCTGTTACTGCACTATCTCTTTTAGGTGTTGCTTCTCTATTCCTAATATATGGAGGATTTTCAGGAAATGATACCTTAATAAAAGAGGCGCCATCTCTCATCATTGGATTTGGATTTGGTGCTTCCTTTGTTGCACTTTTTGCACAGCTTGGTGGTGGTATATATACAAAAGCTGCAGACGTAGGTGCTGACCTCGTTGGAAAAGTTGAAGCTGGTATCCCAGAAGATGATCCTAGAAATCCAGCTGTTATTGCTGATCTTGTTGGAGATAATGTTGGTGATTGCGCTGGAAGAGGTGCTGATCTTTTTGAATCGACTGCCGCTGAAAATATAGGTGCTATGATTCTTGGTGTCGCACTTTATCCTATTTTTGGTTGGAAAGGAATACTATTCCCTCTTGTTGCACGTGCCCTAGGTATTGTGGCCTCAATAGTAGGAATATTTTCTGTTAAAGTGAAGAATGATTCTGATGATCCGATGAAAGCACTAAAAAACGGATTTGTTGTAACTTCACTAATTAACCTAGTACTTCTATTTTTCGTAGTGAAAAATATGTTGAGTGGATCACTTACAACTGGAGGTACTGTAAATTATATTTATTTATATGGGTGTGCCGTTGCTGGAGTACTACTTAGTTATGTATTTGTAGTTATAACAGATTATTATACTTCAATAACACATAAGCCTGTAAAAGATATCGCAACTGCTTCTAAAACTGGTGCTGGAACTAACATAATAACCGGATTATCGGTTGGAATGGAATCGACTGCACTACCTGTAATATGTATTTCTATATGTATATTTATATCTTATAAGTTAAGCGAATTGGCATTACCAAGTGTTGCAAATGCAGGATTATACGGTACAGCGATTGCGACAATGGGAATGCTCTCAACATGTACCTATATCCTTGCTATGGATACCTTCGGTCCAATAACTGATAATGCAGGTGGGATTACAGAAATGTCTGGTGCTCCTGAAGAAATTAGAATTATAACTGATAGATTAGATGCATGTGGTAATACTACAAAAGCATTGACAAAAGGCTATGCAGTAGGATCTGCCGCTCTAGCAACGTTCCTATTATTTTCTGCATACTTAGATGAAGTAAAGAGAATACTTGGTAAACCTTTAGATTCATGGTTTTCAGTAGATATTGGAAAACCTGAAGTGTTTATTGGAGGTTTTATAGGCGCTATGATAGTATTCTTATTTAGCTCTACTGCAATAAGTGCTGTTGGTAGAGCTGCTCAATATGTAATACTTGAAGTTAGGCGACAATTTAAAGAAATTCCAGGTATAATGGAAGGAACATCAAAACCTGATTATGCTCGTTGTGTTGATATTGTTACAAAAGGAGCCTTAAAAGAAATGATACTTCCAGGAATAATAGTAATCTCTGCCCCTGTACTAGTTGGAATTATTTTAGGTAAAGAATCTGCTGCTGGTTTTCTAATGATAACTACGATTACTGGTGTTATTATGGCTTTATTTTTAAATAATGGTGGTGGTGCATGGGATAATGCTAAAAAACTTATTGAGCTAGGAGAACATGGTGGTAAAAATTCAGAAGCACACAAAGCCAGTGTTGTCGGTGATACAGTAGGTGATCCATTTAAGGATACCGCTGGTCCATCACTTCATGTACTTATAAAACTTGTAAGTACTCTAACTTTAGTATTCGTAGCATTATTTGCATAATTATTCTTCATAGAACGTCTCAATTCTTGTTATTGAGGCGTTCTATATTTTAATCAGAATTATTGGTTTTATTATCATTTTCAGGTGCTTTGCCTAAAAAAGTATACATACTGAAGTTTTTATGTTGCTAATTCTAAGGTATTAAGTAATTATAAAAAAAGAAGATTCCATTCTAAGGAAATCCTCTTTTTAAAAATATTATATACTAAATCTTCTGATGCAGCCTTTTAATTCATCTGCCATTTTATTCAATTTCTCAACTTCTACTACTATATTTTCACTATAAGTTGTTTGCTCTTCTGTAGATGCTGTTACTTCCTCAGTACTTGCTGCCGTTTGCTCTGATACTGCTAAGATTCTTTCCATATCCTGCTGAATATTTTCTCCATCACCTTTTACACCTTCAGTTGAACTTGAAATTTCTTGTATTTCACTAGCAATTTCATTTACAATCCTTAAAATATCCTCAAAAATTCTAGAAGTATTTTGGACCGCTTCATTTTGTTGGGTGATAGCTTCTGTTGCACATCTAGCGCTATCCACGGCTGTCTTTGTAGCATTTTGAATATCTTTAATAATTGTTTGAATTTTTCCGATGGATGTTTGCGATTCTTCTGCAAGCTTTCTAACTTCATCAGCAACAACTGCAAATCCCTTTCCCTGTTCTCCAGCCCTTGCCGCCTCAATAGCAGCATTCAGCGCCAATAGATTAGTTTGTTCTGATATACTTTCTATTACTTCTATGATTTGTCCAATCTGAACAGTTTTATCATTTAAATTAAAAATTACTTTTGATACTTGCTCAACTGCAGTAGTGCTTTCATCCATTTTAACATCTTGCTCTTTAACAATTTCTACACCGCTTTTAACTAATTTCTCAGCTTTTGATGAAGATTCAAGTGAATGATTACTACTACCTGCAATCTCTTCTATAGTTCTTACAATTTTATTAATTGAACCAAATGCATTTTCAACGCTTTTAGCCTGTTCATCACTTCCCAATGCTAATTGACTTGTTGCTTCTGCAATCTGATTAGATACAACCTCAGCTTGCTTAGATGAATTTAATACATCCCTGGTTGATATTGTTACATTTTCAGATGCTGAGGAAATTTGTTGAACTAAATTCTTTAAGTTTTCCCTCATCTCCATAAATGCTTTTGATAAATCTCCTACTTCATCACCTGAAGTAATTTTGAAATCATAGGCTAAATTCCCTTGAGCTAATTGCTCAGCCGCCTTTTTTAAAACTAATAATGGCTTTATCATGCTTTTTGATAAAACAAATCCGATTATAATAGTAACTACTAAAATAAGTGCTGATATACTAACCATTTTTATTTGAGTTTGAGTAATTGACGAAAAAGCATCTTCTTGAGTTTGCCTAACAACAACAGCCCATCCTGTTGTTGGTACATTAGTATAACTACCAAATACCTTCACCCCGTTATAATCATATAATTGAGCTCCTGATTCTCTCGTTAAAGCCTTCTTAACTATTTCCACATCTGAGACATTGCTTCGTTCTTCAACCATTTTTTTATCAGGATGCGCTAATATTTGTCCTTGTGTATCTGTTATAAAAGCATATCCAGTATCTCCAATAGTAATCTTACTTCTCATTTCTTCTAGTACACTTAAATCTAACGTTGCACCTAATATACCTTTGAACTCACCGTCACTATCAATAATTGGAATAGCTATAACTATTGCTGGTTTTCCTGTCGTTTTAGAAATCAACACATCACTAACAACAGTTTTCTTATTTGATGATATAGCCTTAAAATAATCTCTGTCAGACATATTATCGAATTTATCTTTTCCATCTGACCTTGCCACTTGCTGTCCATTAGTGTCTGTTACAAATATAAGAGCAAAATCCGACTCTTTCTTATTAACTTCCTCTAGAAGTGTCTTTTGATCCTGAGGATTATATAACCTTAAATCATTAGTAACCGCTATTCCTTCCAGTACAGAAATATGCTTTGATATAAATGCATCTATCTGTTCACTTAATCCTGTTGATAGTTCTTTTGTAGTATAGGTCAAATTATTATTGATTGCAGTTACTTGAGAATTTGTCGATAATACCCCTATTACTGATACGGATAATATAACAAGTACAATTAACAATGAGATTATTTTTGTCCCTAATTTTATATTTTTAAACATATTATCTCCCCCTAACACAATTTAAATATATTTTAATTATGATATTTCATCATAATTAGTATCTAAACATATATCTGTATAAATCACACTCATAAGTAATTACATAATTTTCAAATGGTGCTTACTTTTTTATCGAATATTGTTGCCAATACTAAACACTTATTTCAAAGTTGTCTGAAAAATTATCATTATTCCCTAGTTACCAATAATATCAACAAAAATGAGTTCCTTGAAATTAAATCAAGAAACTCAAATATATATAATTTATTTAATATAATAATAATTTATCCTTAATTATTAACTCTGAAAATTATCTTTACAATGACCATGCCTTAACAAGCGCTTTTACTCCCTCAACAATTTCACTTTCTGACATATTGCCAAATCCCAATAAAACCATATTATTTGTATACTTTTCTTGTCTCATCCAAAATGCAGATACTGGGTAAACCTTAACTCCATAATATTCTGCCTTATCTATTAACCCTTTCTCATCCGGTCCATTATTGAATTCTAATATTATATGTAAACCTGCATTTTTTCCGTGAATTATAACTTTCTCTCCTATTAACTCATTAATTGTATTAATCAGTATATCATGCTTTCTTTTATTAGAAATGCATATTTTCCGTAAATGCCTTTCCCAATATCCTAAAGACATAAACTGTTGAAGTATCCTTTGTTGAACTAATGAAACAGACGCATGATATCTACTAAAACACTTATCATAAATATCTACCCACGGTTTAGGCAATACAATATAACCCATACGCAGGCTCGGCGATAACGATTTTGAGAATGTGCCAATATATACAACAGTTTCTGCACCGCTTATACCTTGTATCGCTGGAATAGGTCTAGATTTATACCTTAATTCACTATCATAATCATCTTCAATTATAATTCCGCCTCTTCTTACAGACCATTCTAACAATTTCAGTCGTTTTGAAATTGGCATAACAGCTCCTGTTGGAAATTGGTGCGATGGAGTTACATACACTATTTTTGCAGAACTATTTTCCAGATCCTCAATTTTTATTCCATCCTCATCCAATCCAATGGGTATAACTTCATAACCATTGTTAATAAATATGTTTCTTGCACCATTATATCCTGGATCTTCAATTGCAATCTGATTTGAATCACTTCGAAAAAGTTGGCATAATAAACTTAGAGATTGACCAATTCCTGAAGAAATGATTACTTGCTCAGAGCTACAATAAACACCTCTAGATTTGTTCAAATAATTCATAATTTCTATTTGCAATTCTACTTCACCTTTATTCGAATTATATGACATAATATCCTCAGTACTTATGGTTGATAAGCACTTATTAGATATTTTTCTCCACAATTGTATTGGAAAATTTGAAGAGCTTAAATTCCCATATTGAAAATCATATTGATAAATTCTATCAGTGCTCGTTTTTTGAATTTTATTATTATCATCCTTACTCTTTAGTCGTTGTTCGTTTAATTTAGAAATTATAGTATTATCCAATTTTTCAACAACAAACCCACTCCCAGCTTTACTTGAAATATAGCCTTCTGAAGATAGCTGTAGATAAGCATTTTCTACTGTGTTTCTGCTAACCTTTAGTGTTTCTGCAAGATTGCGTGTAGATGTTAGCTTATAACCCTTAGGTAATTCTCCCGAAATTATTTCCTTCTTTAATGCTTCATAAATCTGCATATATAAAGGTTTAGATGAATTATTCTCTACAATAATCATTTTCATTAACACACCCCCACGAGTAAACTGTATCCTATAAATCATATAAAACTGGCACTTTTTCCAATTACAGATTGATTGTATAATTGTCTTATATAAAAGTCAATGCATGTAAATCAGGAATTATCTTATGCAATTATTTCTAAAGGGGGCTAAAAATAAATGGACAAAAAATATGTAGTTATTATTCAATGTGACATTGCTCACAACCGTTGTAGTGGTTTTGCTTGTACAAATGCTTTCTACAACAAAGATGGTGTTTTTGAAAGTTATTCTGATTCTACTAAGTATATCTCATTTACCTGTGGTGGATGCTGTGGAAAAAGTATTGCTGCTAAATTAGAACATCTATCTAAAAAACTTAAAGTAAAAAACAATATTGAAAAAGATGAAGTTGTTATACATTTATCATCTTGCATGGCAACTGATAACTATCATTATGATAGATGTCCACATATTGATTATATTAAATCTATAATTTCTAAAAAAGGCTATAAAAATCTTATTGAAGGCTCTTACATAAGTAAAGGTGCTAATAAAAAAAGAACTGAAGGAACTTATAATTCCTATAGCTAGAAATTATAAACTGAAAAAGAGGATACAATATTAAATACCATATCCTCTTTCTTATTATTATATTTTACAACCGTAACTTAATAATTATTATTTATTTAATAATGGCTTTTATCCACTCTCTCGCTCTTATAATATTATTATCTTTATCCTTTTTAAGTGGATCCTCAAATGCTATTTCACCTAAAAAGTTATTTCCTTGTAACCTCTCTTTAAATTTAACAAAAGCTTTTCCTTCCTTTCCTCCGCCATGACAGCAGAATAGGGCTACTTTCTTATTCTTAATACTATGTTTTTCAAAAAAGGTATTAAAAACTGGTACAAAATTACTTGCCCATATAGGAGTACCAAATACTATTAAATCATATTTTGAGAAATCAACCTTTATATCATTTATTTCAGGTTTCTCGCCAAATAATACCTGCTTCCCACCCCAAAAGTATTTTCTCAAACCTTTGTTCGGTATTTCTTGTTTAGGTTTTATTTCAACGATATCTCCTTGCAGTTCATCATTTATTGCATTCGCAATAATATTTGTATTACCCTCCAATGAGTAAAAAATTGTTAAGGCCTTCATAACTCATACCTCCATAAAATTAATATAGTAAGATTGTGTCTCAAGTTTTGATGATAATATAGCTTTTGCTAATATATAAACATTAACCATAATCATATATTAACATTAATGCTATTACAAGGAAATATATAAAATGAAAATCTCTTAATTTTTTCCAACTTATGTATTATTATGTGTTATACTAGAGATATTTTAAAGGCAGGAGTTTATCTCCTGCCGGTGCATCATAGCAACTTAAAGCATTTCGGTATTATTAATACTTCTTAAATGTGTTCTCAATGTTGCCTTATCAATAATTTCTGAATATATTTCAGGTGCTTGATCTTTAAGTGCATTTATTTTATCTGTAAAACTATTATATATATTAGTAATCTCATTATATTTCTCACATAATAATTTATTCTTAGCTTGAATTAATTTATCTGTTTCTTCTATTCTTGTAATTGGCTGCGGCGTATGTGGTTCATCAAATATCAAACCTACCGTATATCCATTTACACTGATTTTCTCTTCTGCATATCCAATCTTATTTAATGCTTCTACAAACGCGTTGCACATTTCTTCATCCTTTAAGGTAATATTTAAATTTACCACTAATTCTGAAGGTTCTGAGTATTCACCAAGTTTAAAACCTGCTAACCACCAGTGCTTTTCATCCCTTGAGAAAAGAATTTTACCATTCTTTTTTAAGGTAAAAGACATTGTTAATTTCTCTTCATCATTTGCACAATTAAAGAACATTAATTTATACATTTCAGGTATATTTAAAACTGGTTTATCTGCTGTATATATTCCTATTTCGCAGCCAGTATTTACATCATATTGACCTTTCCATAATTCAACTAACCATATTTTATTTTTATATTCAAAATATATTGGTTCACAATCTACAATCATCCCAAACGGTGCCATTGCTTCATCATATAACCGATTATATCCCATATTTCTTTGCCACGGATTCATAACACAATAAAATATATCTTGTTCAGGATCATAATCATATCCTGCTGCTTCCATTGCTTTTTCTATAGGACCTTTACCATTTAGTATATCAAAAACTCCTCCCTTAGCATCTTTTATTATTCGGATTCCAGTAAGCATGGCTATTAAAGCTCCAAACATAATACTCACCCCAAATAAATTCTTTATTTATATAGTATTCAAAATAATATAATTATGTTAAAGAGTTCGTACTAAGTTTTAATAATATTTGAGTATCTTTTGTACTTAATCATATTAATTCATTAAAAATAAATATCTTTACTCTTTCATTAACGTTTCATCTATTATGAAAGTTTTTAAGTATAATATATCTAAAGTATATAACCTTATTAAATAGCTCTATTGATATTTATTATCAAATAACTTATACTATTAAAAAAGAATAAATTGTTTTTATAAAGGGGAATATATATGGCTAAATATAAGATTTGTAAACACACACTTCATTTTGAAGAATTATCTAAGGCTTTAGATGATAATAATATCGAATTCAAGGTAAAAGATTGCCTAAAAAAGTGTTCAAAGTGCCGCTCTAAACTTTTAGTGAAAAGAGACGATGATTACATTTCAGCAAAAACCATTGAAAAATTGCTATCAAAATTAGATTTAGATGTTAATTAATATAATATATATAAAATTAAATAAATGAGCTCATCATTACTAATGAACCCATTTATTTTCATATCTATCTATTTTCCCACTCAATCCATTTCACATGTCTGTTTCGCTCTTTTATATAATTTTTGAATTGATGATGACTTTCTATTTTAGTACTTATTATAAAACCATATTCAAATAAATTAACCAACTTAATCCTTTGTATTAATATATTGACAATTTATATAAATTATATTATTATAAATTACACCAAACAGGTATACTTTAAGGAGTAAATATATGAATATCAATCAAGAATCTGATTATGCATTTAGAATAGTACTCATGCTATCTAAAGAAGGCCTAGATAATAAAATTGATGCAAAATCCTTATCCGAAAAAGGAAATATACCTCTAAGATTTTTATTAAAATTAACTAGAAAGTTAACTCAGTCGGGTATAGTTAAATCATATAGAGGCGTCAATGGAGGTTATTCTATATCTAGAGATCCTAAAAACATAACCATGAAGGATGTGGTCGAGGCTATACAAGGTCCAATTATTGTTACTAGATGTGTTTATGATACCAAAGCATGTAGCGCAAATAAATCTGGACATTGTTCTATACATAAGGCCTTATGTAATATTCAAAGTAAAATGATAGCTGAGCTAGAAAGTGTAAACTTTGCTGAGTTGAAGAATGATCCGTGGTAGTCTTATATAAAAATAATATAATGGGCGAAAGCCTTTTATATTTGCACAAAAGTATACCAAAACGGTATAGTATATGCATTTGAATTTGTACTTCAATTTAATATATTTTTTAATAAAAGGAGACGATTAATATGTCAATGTGTACATCAGCAGATTGTAAATTATGTGAATTTTTATCATCAAAACAAGAATTAGAGACCTCTTTTAACAGAGTTGAATCACAAAAAGCTAAATGCAAATTTGGGAAAGAGGGAGTTTGCTGTAAGCTTTGTTCAAATGGCCCATGTAAGATAACACCTAAATCACCTAAAGGAGTATGTGGTGCAGATGCTGATACCATCGTATCAAGGAACTTCCTAAGAGCAATAGCTGCAGGATCAGCATGCTATCTTCATGTCGTGGAAACTACAGCAAGAAATCTTAAAGATATTGGTGAAGGAAAAGGTAACCTTAAGATAAAAAGCCTAGAAATATTAGATAAACTTGCTGAAATCTTTGATGTTGTTGAAGAAGATATAAATACTAAGGCAATTAAAGTAGCCGATGAAGTTCTTAAAGATCTATATAAACCAAGATTTGAAAAGATGGAATTAGTAAAAAAATTAGCTTATGCTCCTAGATATAATAAGTGGAGGGAACTGAATATATTACCAGGTGGTGCTAAGTCTGAAGTTTTTGATGCACTTGTAAAAACATCAACAAATTTAAATAGTGATCCTGTAGATATGCTACTTAATGCACTTCAACTTGGAATTGCTACAGGAATATATGGTTTAGTATTAACTAATCTTTTAAATGATGTTATGCTTGGTGCTCCAAAAATCAGACAAGCTAAGGTTGGTTTTAGGGTAATAGATGAGGATTATATAAATATAATGATTACAGGACATCAGCATTCTGATATTGCACATCTTCAAGATAAATTAATTGATGAGAATGTTAAAAAGAAAGCAGTTGAATTAGGTGCTAAAGGCTTTAAATTAGTTGGATGCACATGCGTAGGTCAGGACTTACAGTTAAGAGGAGAACATTATACTGAAGTCTTCTCAGGTCATGCAGGAAATAATTATACAAGTGAGGCTGTACTCGCAACTGGTGCTATAGATCTAATTGTCTCAGAATTTAACTGTACAATACCAGGACTTGAACCTATAGCTGAAAAATTTAATGTAAAAACTATATGTATAGATGATGTTGCTAAGAAGAAAAATGCCGAGTACATAAATTTTAATATGCAAAATGCTGAAGAGATAAGTGAAAAAATTATTTTTGAAGCTTTAAAAAGTTATAAAAGTAGAAGAAGTACTGTCATAATCGATATTCCTAAAGATCATGGTTACGATGATGTAGTAACTGGTGTTAGTGAAGGATCATTAAAAGAATTTTTAGGTGGAAATTGGAATGGACTTATTGATTTAATTGCCAAAGGAAAAATTAAAGGTATCGCTGGAGTAGTAGGCTGCTCTAATCTAACAGCAAAAGGACATGATGTATTTACAGTAGAGCTTACTAAGGAATTAATAAAGAGAGATATTTTAGTTCTTTCAGCAGGTTGTTCTTCAGGAGGGCTTGAAAATGTTGGACTTATGTCACCTGGCGCCGCTGACCTTGCTGGAGATAATTTAAAAGATATATGTAAAACACTAGGTATACCTCCAGTATTAAATTTTGGTCCATGCCTTGCTATTGGAAGATTAGAAATGGTAGCAACTGAACTTGCAGAAAATCTAGGTGTAGATATTCCAGAACTTCCACTTGTATTATCGGCTCCACAATGGCTTGAAGAGCAAGCATTAGCTGATGCAGCTTTTGGATTATCATTAGGACTTCCATTACATGTTGCTATATCTCCATTCATAGACGGAAGCGAAGTTGTAACTAAGGTATTAAAAGAAGATTTAGTAAACATCACAGGAGGTAAACTAATAGTCGAAGAAGATGTACTTAAAGCTGCCGATGAGCTAGAAAAAATTATTGAAAATAGAAGATTAGCACTGAACATTTAATATCCCCAAATTTCAAATAATATATATGGTAATATTCTAGACAATATATATGGTTTAGAATATTACCCTTTAAAATATAATAAATCTTTAATTCATACTCAAAATGACCAACTACTAAAAAATAAAGGGTCACATCATCTTTGAAGCATTATTTATCCCTGCTCATTACCTTATCAATTAATCCATATTCCTTTGCTTCATCTGCCGACATAAAGTTATCTCTATCTGTATCTGCCTCAATTTGTTCAATCGATTTTCCTGTATTTTCTGCAAGAATTTTGTTTAAATTTCTTTTATTTTTTAAAATATGCTCTGCCGCAATTTTAATATCAGTAGCCTGACCTCTTGCACCCCCGGATGGCTGATGGATCATGATTTCGGCATTTGAAAGAGCAAATCTCTTACCCTTTGCACCTCCTGCAAGTAAAAATGCCCCCATACTTGCTGCCATACCAACACAAATAGTTGAGACATCACATTTAATGTAATTCATTGTATCGTATATAGCGAGACCTGCCGTTACAGAACCTCCTGGACTATTAATATATAAGTGAATATCCTTATCTGGATCTTCTGATTCTAAGAATATAAGCTGCGCCACTATAAGATTTGCAATAGGCTCACTTACTTCCTCTCCTAGAAAAATAATTCTATCCTTTAATAGCTTGGAATAAATATCATAACTTCGTTCTCCTCTACTTGTTTGTTCAATAACATATGGAATTAAACTCACGCTGCTTTCACCTCGCATCTCATATTTAAGTTAGTATAAGAAATACATTCAACTTTCTGTTGTTGAAATTTCAATTGTTTAGGCCAAAAACTGTTTCTTTTTCTATACATCTGTGGTGATTCTTGATACAATCTTTTAAACGCTAGTGTAAAAGACTGCTGAGTTTCATAACCTGAAATAGATGCTATATCTATAATTGATTTATCCGAAAAAACAAGTTGTCTAGCTGCTTCAGTTAATCTTCTTCTTTGAATATACTGATGCATTGTGCATCCAACAATTTGCGAGAACATTCGATGCAAATGAAACTTCGAATAATTCGCAATATCAGCTATTTTTTCTAAATCTAAATCATCTTCATCTGTAAGGTGTTCCTCTATAAATTCGATAACTTTTGAGATTACATCTACATTAGCCTTCATATAAACAACTCCTCTCATATACATTATAACCAATATCTCATATATTCTTTTAATATAAATTGCTATTTTTTTATTCAAATAAGAAAAGTTCGCCACAAAGAAGATAATCTCTGTAACTAATACCAAGATTATCTTCTAATCGTTTATTTTCCGGTGAGGGCTCACCTAAAATTAAATTCTTATTTTATTGATTGTGGATAATTAAATATATTAAGTGGATCATACTTTTCATTTATATATTTCAACCTACATACATTTCCACCATAATATTCTTTTTCATAATCTATTAATGGACTGTACGGAAAATTAACATATGATCCTTCTGTTATCATCTTTATATAATTTAATCTACTAGCTACCCATTCCTTGTTTTCTTCTGCATAAATTGAATTTTCCCATACTGATTGTATACCTATAATATAATTGGAGTCTCTATAATAAAAGGCTGTTTCATGCTTTCCTTTATCCTTTACAGCTCCACCTAATCCATAAAAAGTAACTGCAGCATAAACTGAGCCTATAGGCTTTTCTTGAAGAGAAGATGCTAATTTTAATAACTCGTGCTTTGAATATATTCTATCTGCAAATCTACCAGCAGATTTAAATTTTTCACTAGCTTTATATATAGCTCCAATCTTTTTTACAGCATTTAAAAAGGTTGTATATTCAAAGTCAGCCTCAGCTCTTGGTAACATCAATAAAGGTTTTAATATTTCCTTTAATTCCGCTATATCTCCATAAAATAATCCTATAATGAATGCTGCTACACCCTCATCTGCAGAATTATAAAAACTAGCTCTCATATTCACTCTTCTATCTAGGGTTTGATATAAATTTTGAAATATATCCATAATACTTGCTTGTTCTAATGGTGTGGTATTTGGATAATATATTGTAAACTCTGTTACCTTATTTAATTTTGGTGGTAACCTAAAAGTTAATGAGATTACTATTCCAAAGTTTCCTCCTCCGCCACCCCTTAATGCCCAAAATAAATCACTATTGCAATCTCTATTTGCAATGATTATCTTACCTCTATAATCTACAAGTTCAAACTCTAATACATTATCAATTCCTAAACCAAATAACCTGCAAGATAGTCCCCATCCTCCGCCTAAAGTGTATCCTGCTACTCCAACAGTTGGGCAGGTTCCACCCGGAAAAGGATATCCTCTTGTGCCTACATATTCGTAAAGTTCATTATTTTCTACCCCTGATTCTATTTTCACTGTATTGGTTAATTCATTTATAATTATTTTCTTCATTCTACTAACATCAATTACTATAACATTATTTCCAATTGAATATCCCTCATAATTGTGTCCACCAGATCTTATTCTAAATTCAATATTTTTTTTAACGCAAAACCTTAAAGCACTTATAACGTCTTCTCTACTAGTACAATATAATATAGCTATTGGATATTTTTGTATTGCTCTGTTCCACACTTGTCTATCTTCATCATATTCTATATCCTTAGGTGTTACAATCTCACCATTAAAACATAAATCCTTAGCTAATTCCATCATTATCATCCTTTGTGATAGAATATTTTGATTTACAATAAATCTATCTACTGCTATTAATATATGATAAACATAACAATTACTTTCACATATTATATCAAAATATGCGCTCTAATTAACTTAGTATATTTTCAACCCCCAATAGTTATCGTCTAGTAGTGTTATTATTTCTTCTGCTTCTTGTAGCATTTCCTCTGAGCATTTTTGTACAGTTTTATCATCTTTATTTGTGATACGGTTCACCCTTCATTATTCTAAACCCTCTATAAACCTGCTCTAGAAGCATTACTCTAAAGAGTTGATGAGGGAATGTCATTTTTGAAAAACATAATTTATAGTTAGCCCTAGCTAAAACACTTTTTGATATACCTAGGCTACCGCCTATAATAAAGGCAATATTAGAATTACCTGTTATACCTAAGTTTTCTATGTAACCTGCAAAATCTTCTGAAGTCAAATGCTTTCCTCCTAGATCCATAGCTATAACAAACATATTATCTTTAATTTTACTTAATATCCCTTGACCCTCTTTTTCTTTAATTGATTCCTCTTCCTTTTCTGATGCATTATCAGGCGTCTTTTCATCTACTAGCTCTATTATATCTAACTTACAATAACGCCCTAATCTTTTAGAATATTCATCTATTGCATCTTTTAAATATTTTTCTTTAATCTTACCTACGGTAATTATAGTAATGTTCATTAGCTTCTCCTTAAGTTGTTTAATATTATATATATTATAACTAAAAATGATAAACTTAGCTAAAATTTTTCATTTGCTATAAATATAATGGAAAGTTAATTTTATCTTATTTCTTTTGTCTTACTATACCTCTATAATATATTATTATAAAAAAATATCATCAAAAGTTTAAATGCCTTCTGCATTCTTCTTTTGATGATATTTTATTTATACTACTTCAACCTTTTTCTTGTATCTAGTTTCATATAATCTATATGCCGTTAAAATAGCTCCTACCGCGCATATTATGCCTGCGGCTGAATATACATATTGCATTCCATATATAAAGACGTCATCTCTTCCTTCTATATATCCTGTAACATGATATCCTACCATTGTGCTCATACGATAATATAAAAGAGTTGTTGATAATGATATTCCTGAAACCATTCCTAAGTTTCTTACCAGAGCATTTATGCTTCCTGCAATTCCTAAATTCTTCTTATCTACTGTAGACATTACCAGTGAATTATTAGGTGATTGAAACATTCCATTTCCCATTGTCATTACAGCAATAAATATAATTAATGCTCCTAAATGAGAGTATTGTGTTAGTGTTGACATCAAAAATAAGCCTAAGCTAGTTCCTATAAGACCTAAAAATGTAAGAACTTCTGACCCTACCCTATCAGACATATGCCCGCTCATTGGTGCAATAACGGCCAATATTATTGGCGAAACCATCATTAATATACCTGTAACTGATGGACTTAATTTCATTACATACTGCAGATAGAACGGTATTATTATGTTTGAACAACTTATTGCTATAAAAGATATAAATGCACAAAAAATACTAAGAGAAAATAATTGATTACTAAATATCTCCAACTTCAATAGCGGTGATATAATTTTTCTTTCAACCATTATAAATAAAATAAATAATATAACTGAAATAGCTATAGCTGCTATGACACCAGTATTATTATATCCTATTTCTTTACCAAATGTTAG
The DNA here is from genome assembly GCF_003575225.1 of Clostridium chromiireducens. Lineage (NCBI taxonomy): Bacteria > Bacillati > Bacillota > Clostridia > Eubacteriales > Clostridiaceae > Clostridium > Clostridium chromiireducens. The sequence goes on from NZ_QXDJ01000011.1 coordinate 26,588, forward strand.
AGCTCCAAATAATAATACCATAGTTAGTCCAAACAACACTGCGCCCTTTATATCTAACGTTTCCTTAGAATTATTACTACTCTTCTGAAGTGTTCTCATGGCTAATGTAAGAGCTAAAATTCCTATTGGTACATTTATTAGAAATATATATTGCCAACTCAGAACAGATACAATTATTCCACCTATTGGAGGCCCCACCATTGATCCTAATGCTACAAATGTACCATTAATCCCTAAAGCTCTTCCTCTTTCATTACTCGGAAATACGTGTGTTATAATTCCATGACTTGTTGACATTGTTCCTGCAGCGCCTATTGCCTGTAATCCTCTCGATAAAACTAACATTATTAGTGAATTAGATAGACCACACGCTAGAGAACCAATTGTAAAAATTATAATTCCTAGTTTAAATACATTAGCCTTTCCTTTAATATCAGCTAATCTCCCAAATATAAGGATAGTACCTACAATAACTATTAAATAGCTCGTAACTACCCATTCTATGGATGCCATACTTACTGATAGCCTTTGCGCCATAACCGGTAATGCAACATTTACTATACTACCATCAAGCGTTGCCATGAATGTTAAAAGTACAGTTGTGAGTAATATAAGCCATCTTTTATCATTTACTTTGTTATCTTTATTCTCCATAATCTTTATCCTTTCTACGTAGCATATATAATAATTAATCTATTTAAACTGTAAGTTAAACCTAAAATAATAATTTCTATACTACAATAAAATTTGTTACTCTGATTCCAATTAGATATAGTTGCGATAGCAACTATATTTGATTATAATATATTTTTATTATTTGCACAAATGCTAAGTTAATTCATTGTGCCAGAAATATAGTCCACAGATATGTTCTTTTATTCGAATTTTATCCACATTCTCTCCTGATTCTATAGATAAACTCCTTTATTTTTATATTCATTGTGAATAACTCTCAGTAATAAAATTTAATGACAGGCTACTTTATATTTACGTATCCTACTTAAAAATAGGAAACATAAATGAAGGCAGCCTGTCATTAAATAATTTCGAGATAAGTTTTTAAATTTATATTTAATTTATTTTCTATGTATGAATAAGATTTTTATTTATATTATTTTAACTTAAATGATCCAACCATTTCATTTAGATTATCTGATGAATATTCTAATACTTCTGTAGCTTGCTTTAATTGCCTTATGTCTGATAATATCTTTTTAACCATTGTTAATGATTCTTCGCTCTTAGTTGAACTACTTTCTGTAGACTGCTCTACTTTATCCGCCATATTACTTACATTATTCATAACATCACCAACGCTTTCAGTTTGTGTTGAAGTAATATGAGCGATGGATTGCATAGCATCTGCAATTATATTTACATCTTGATTAATTTGATCAAATGATTGAATAGAATTTTTTACACTTCCTGTTGAAACATTTACTTTGCTATTTATTTCTCCTGCATATTCAAAGGTAGCTTGCGTTTGTTCTTGAACTTGTTTAATAACATTACTTATTGATTTAGTTGCGCCTTCTGTTTCTAAAGCTAATTTTGATATTTCTTCTGCAACTACTGAAAATCCTCTTCCACTTTCTCCGGCCCTTGCTGCTTCAATTGATGCATTAAGAGCTAAAAGTTGAGTTTGTTTACTTATATTACTTATCACGTTAACAACTTCACTTATTTCCTTCGAATACCCTTGCAATGTACTAATTGATTCAACTGTTTTATTAATTGTAATTTCTAAATCTTCCATATTACTTAAGACTTCTTTAGATACATTTTGTGCTGTTGATGCACTCTCATTAGTACCTTCAACAATTCCCGAAACTTCTAAAATTAGACTATCCATTTCTTGAATTGAGGCTGTAATCTCTGAGAATTTATTCTTTGTATCTTGAAATACCAAATTTTGTTCCTTTGAGTTTTCTAAAAGGCTTACAACTGTATTTTCAATGACTGCCATTCCTTTTTTAACTTCATTAGTTATACTTGAAACTATATTTACTGACTTCTTGGTCGTCTTTGCCGATCTTTTTACTCTATGAAGCATGCTCATTTGATTATTTATAAATTTATTGAACCATCTTGATAGTTCTCCAATTTCATCTGATGACATTTTCTTAACTCTTTTTGTTAAATTCCCTTCTCCTTCAGCAATGTCTTGTAATATATTTATCGTCCTGCTTAAAGGTGATGAAACCATTCTCTTAGATATTATTAGTGTAAATAACGTCAATATAAACCACATTCCTAAAGATGTAAATATGCTCATGTCAGGTGCAAGTTTTGTTGTTACGGTATTAATTGCTATTAAAATTGCTGACATTAAAGATATAGCCATTGGCATCTTTAAATTGATACTTTGAAAATTGTATATTTCATCTATATCTCCTTCACACATCATCCCCCAAACTTCATCGCAATTAGGAGGTGTTATCAACGTTCCTTTACCACCAACCATAATATGTCTATAATCAGGGTATCCAGGCCAACAATCTAAGTTTTCTCCATTCCTAATAGTATTCTCTACCCCTGGATGCAATTTATTGGTTGCCGGATCAGTAAATATAATCTCAAATTCGGTATGCTCTTTGATCTGAACTACTCCCCATTTTTTTGTTTTAACTCCATCTTTAAGATTATCGCCTAAAGTAAAAGTATTATCTTCAAATCTACTTCTAGAGATTGCAGTTCCAGGCTTAATGCCTCTGTTTGACTTTACCATAAACAAGTAGTTGTCGCCAGAATCCTTGTATATATGAGTATCCTCATCTTGTATTATATTACTCATATCATCATTTAAAGTTCTACAGCATAATATTCTAACTTGTCCTGTATGGTTTTTGCATCTGCTCGAAAACATTAGTGTTACATCGTCAACAAATTGCTTGTTACTTACATCCGTATCTAAAGTTCTTTTATCTTTATATGGCCCATACATGAGAGGTCTACCTTCTAATCCCGCTTTTAAATTAGGTAAATCACCCATATCTAGTCCTACATGCTCTTTGCATGACGAAACCGATACTATTCCTCTTTCATCTAAAACAAAGATTTCACAAAAATCTTCATGTTTCTTTACATTTTCCACTAAATAGTTATAAACTATATCATCATCATCTTCTAAAGCCATAAGCGAATTTTTTATATTTTCTAGTTGAGCCCACTTATCGTTAAACCAATTGTCTAAAGCCTTTTTTCTTCCATTAGATATTCCTTCAAAAACTTTTTCTGAATGCCCTTTTAAATTTCTATTCAGTAGGTACTTGAGCTTTAAGTTCATACTTGATTCCCCCCAAAAATATTATTGCTTACCTTTTTAATTAAATTTATATAAAAAATAAAAGCACTAAATAAAGATTCTTAAAAAAATCCTCATTTTTGCTTCCATAGCATATCTATTCATTTTTATACACATATATCTTATATATGTTAATTATATCAACTATATTTTAATTTGTGAATTGTTATTTTTCATAAACCTATTAAAAAGAAAAAAACCCATCTAAAATGGGTTTTTTAGTCAATTAATATATTAAAAACACTTATATTATATGTAACGATCTACTATTTGTCTTTCCCGCAGCATTTCTTATATTTCTTTCCACTTCCGCATGGACAAGCGTCATTTCTTCCTACTTTATCTAAATTTCTTATGATTTTAGATTCTTTATATTGCTTTTGCATTTCATTTCTCTTTTCTACTGAGAATATACCATCCCATTGAGGTAATGTATATAAATACTCTGCCTTAGCATCTAACATATTGAAGTATAAAGTTTCTAAATTTAAATCTAAAACTAGTTCTGTATCTGCATTAATAGATTCTAAATCATATGGATTCTTTAAGCTATCGTTAATTCCATCCATAAATCCCATAGCAAATTCTACTGTAGAATCATAGTTTTTGGCTAATTCATTAATTGTAGTGTTTTTAGCTTCTTTATGATTCGCTAATAAATCCTTATATATTGATTTTTCTAATTTACTATATTCTGCCCAAAAAGCATTTTCCCCTTTAGTTTTTACATAGTCAACAACCATGTCAGTCCATTCTGTATATAAACTCATTTTTTAAGTCCTCCCTTAAATCTTCATTTTATATATAATAATTTTTAATTATAACCTTATAAGAATTAAATTTCTATATAACTACTAGGATTGTGCCTATTTGCCATAGTTAACATTATGTCTTCATTAGGATTAATTCCATTCTCACTTAACACATTAAATACAGTCTGATATGCTAAATCAGGTTGATTATTTGTATTACTTAAATGCCCTAAAATAATCTTCTTATTTGCCGAGCACTTATATAATTCAACAATAGCACTTCCGCAATCCTCATTAGATAAGTGTCCTATTTCACTAAGAATTCTCCTTTTTAAAGGATATGGATATGGTCCAAATTTAAGCATATTAATATCATGGTTACTTTCAAGAAGTATTACTTCTGAATCCTTTATATTATCATAGATTTCCCTAGTGAAGGTACCAAAATCCGTTGCTACACTTATTCTCTTTTTTACAGCACTAACTGTATATCCCATTGGGGCCACTGCATCATGAGGAGTATTAAAGGCCTTAATACTCATATCATTTATTTCTGTAATAGATCTTTTATCTATCACTCTTATATTGCACTCTTTTATTTTTCCAAGCGAGTTTTCCATGGCAGACCAAGTATCTGCATTTGCATATATAGGAATATCATATTTTCTAGATAATACTCCCACTCCTTTAATATGATCGCTATGTTCATGAGTTATAAAAATCCCATTTAAATCTCTTGGATTTTGATTAATCTCTTGTAGTGCCATATCAATTTTTTTACCAGGGAGTCCTGCATCTATTAATATCTTCGCTTTATCAGAAGCAACAAACATGCTATTGCCACTACTGCCACTATATAAAGAACAAAATATCACTCTAATCTCCTCCCCCTATAGAACATTTCTTACTCATCAACTTCTATTCTTTTAATATTCGCACCCAAAGCTCTAAATTTATTTTCTATATGAGGATAACCTCTATCTATATGCTCTATGCTAGTTATCTCAGTAGTTCCCTCTGCAACTAATCCTGCTATAACCATTGCTGCACCAGCCCTTAAATCTGTTGCCTTTACTACAGCACCTGTAAGCCTTTGTGAACCATCAATAATTGCAACCCTGCCTTCGACTTTGATGTTTGCCCCCATCTTTTTCAATTCATCTATATGTTTATGTCTATTCTCCCAAATAGATTCAGTTATTAAACTTCTTCCTGGAACAACACTCAATAAAGTTGACATTGGTTGTTGAATATCTGTCGGAAACCCTGGATATGGCGTTGTTTTTATATTCACTCCTTTAAGTGGAGAATTTACAGTAACTCTAACACAATCATCGCCTTCTTCAATTACAGCTCCCATTTCAGTAAGCTTAGCTGTAATTGATTCTAAATGCTTTGGTATAACGTTTCTTATATAAACGTCTCCGCCTGTAGCAGCCGCTGCTATCATAAATGTACCAGCTTCAATTTGATCTGGTATTACACTATACGAGCAACCTTTTAAACTCTCTACGCCTTTAATTCTTATTATATCAGTTCCAGCACCTCTTATATCAGCACCCATTGAATTTAAAAAGTTAGCTACATCAACAACATGAGGTTCTTTAGCTACGTTCTCAAGAACTGTAACTCCCTCTGCTAATGTTGCTGCTATCATTACATTTATTGTTGCTCCTACCGAAACTACATCAAAAAATATGTTAGCACCTACTAATCTATCAGCTTTAACATTCACTGCTCCATGCTCAATAAACACATCGGCACCTAAAGCCTCAAATCCTTTTATATGTTGATCTATAGGTCTTACACCAATTGAACACCCACCTGGAAGAACCACTCTCGCTTTTTTAAATCGTGATAATAAAGCTCCAATAAAGTAATATGAAGCTCTCATCCTTCTCACATCATCTATGCATGCATCAAAGTTATTAACACTAGTACTATCTATCTCTAAAGTATTGCTATCTATCTTAACTATATTACATCCCAAGCTCTTAAGTATTCTCTCTAAGCAGTGTACATCTTCAATATCTGGTATGTTATCAATTATGCATTTTCCATTGCTTGCCATTATTGCTGCTGGTAATATTGCTACTGCTGCATTCTTAGCTCCGTTTATATCAACGCTGCCTTTTAGCAAGTTTCCTCCGTTTATAACTAATCTTTCCATTGAATTCACCCTATCTATTAAAATCTATATTATCTATATTTTATATCTAATTACATTATTAACCTATTTTATTATTAAAATCTATCTTAATCATTATATCATAAACTAAATTTATTTAAATATATTTTTTTAGTCTATACCTACTTTTTTAGGCATATATGCTATTTATCATAATTTTTTTAATGGTCCAAATGGAATTAGTTTCTTAATACCTTTATAATAAATACATAAATAGTCAATAATGTTAAAATATATAACGCATAGTGTGATTAATATCTACATTCAGTATTTAATTATTCTTCTATTCTATTCTTTTCTACTGCTTAATATGTTATAATTTATTAAAACTTTAAGTAATACAATAATCGAGATTGTGAGGGTTATTATGAAGTACTACATAGTTGCATTATTTGATGAGGAGACATATCAAGTAATATCTCCTATACAAAGAAATATGTCTAAAAAATTTAGGGCAAATAGAAATTCGCCTGTACCTTTTGTTTTATTGACATCTATAGAAAATCCAAATTTAGATAGATTATATCCTGTTATGGATAAAGTTATAGCTCCATATAAAACTTTCAGAATTGATGCTAGTGATTTGGTATACCTTTTTGAGCCTACTAAAAGTATAAATCTAAAAATAGATGATAAAGGGTATATAAAAAGACTTTCTCGAAGCCTTTCTGATGTTTTAGATCTTAATGGCTTTACCGTAAAATCCTTTGGAGATAACTTTATTTCTCTAGCTAATCTAGGTTACGTTCCTAAGGACTATAAGAAACAAGATGTAAAACTAAATTTTCCTGAAATATATGATAACAATAACCTTGTAAAATTAAGAATTAAAAGTATTGAGATATGGAAATTACCTATTGTAAAGAAAAATACTCCAATAAAATCTTATATTTTGAAAGATTTCTAACACACCAAGCTAAAGGTAATTATTAAATCCTTACATCCATCAATTATAAAACTGTCTTATGTATAAATTATTTAGGCAGTTTTTTTGTTTTGTAAAATTTACGAAATATTTTTAATATAATAATTTTAATTTTTGAAAAATGCATTAATTATGAATTTTCTGTAAAAATAAAAAATATTTTTTTGTATTCGTTTTCTGAACTTTCATTTATTTTAAAGATTTTGTAAAATAATATTATTACAAGAAATATAGGGGGATTCATAATGAATATTCAGCCATTATTTAAAGTACAGAAAAAATATAATGATCGTTTATCTATAAATGAAGAGTTGGAACCACATAAATTGCAAGTGCGTAAAAATTTAGAATTTGCAATATCTCTTGGTGATTTAGCTAATGAAACTACTTGTTTTAATTATTTAGATAAAAAAACCAAACCCGTCAATCTAACTGTGATATTCAATAAATATATAACATGTATTTCTCAGGCCCTAACACTTGGTATTGACCACAAGTATACAGATTTAATCGCAGTTTCCATGAATCCTAATGATTATTGTCTAAGTGATCAATTTCTAAATTTATATATTGATATAAACGACTTGATTATCTCTCCTTCTATGGATCACTACTTAACCCTATTTGAAGATTTACTAAGTTTAGGATTAACTTTAGGGTTTTCTGAATCTCAAATACAAAATCAATTTAATAAAAGTTTAGATAATTTAGTAATAGTTTAGCAATAATTGCTAATATTCGTAAATGTTGTCTATAAAATACTTATTACATAGCAACATTTTTATTTTATATAATATTTAACGATCTTACGGGAATAATATTTCCGAGGTGATATTATGTTTGGAATAATATGTGCAATAATTTCAGGAATTGCTATGAGTGTTCAGGGAGTATTTAATACTCGTCTTGGAGAAAAGATAGGGGTATGGGAAACTACATTATTAGTTCAAATAATTGCTTTCATCGTTAGTCTTATAGCCTTTTTCTTTTTTGGTGATGGAAGTTATTCAAATTTAAAGACTGTTAATAAATTTTATTTATTAGGTGGTATACTAGGTGTTGTAATTACTTTTACAGTTATAAAAAGTGTCAGTTCAATGGGACCTGCTTTAGGAATTGGTATTATCTTAATATCACAATTACTTTCAGCAGCACTTATTGATATTTTAGGATTATTTGAAACTGTAAAGATTAAGTTCTCATTAAATCACTTATTAGGTATTGCTATTATGATTATTGGTGTTGTAATATTTAAATGGAATCATTAAGAAAGGGAGGATAACACTTGAATCTTTTTTCTAATATTAATTTCTTATTCCATTTAACAATTAACAATATAAAAGAATATTTCAGAAAAAGTGAGGAAATAAAATCTGATCAAATAACGGCTAATTCTATAAACTGGTTTGGTCATGCTACTGCAGTTATAAATTTATATGATAAAATTATAATTACTGATCCTGTATTTTCTAGTACGTTAGGTTATTTTAAGAGATTAGTAAAAAAGCCAGCTTATATAAATGATTTAAAGATAGATTATATACTCCTATCACATGGTCATATGGACCATTTAAATTTTTCTTCTCTTAGAAAATTAAATAAAGATGCAGCCATAATTGTTCCAAAAGGATATGTCCGCCTTGCTAAACTATTAGGTTTCAAAAATGTAGTTTTATTGCACCCTGGAGACATTTATCAGGATGAGTTCGTAAAAATTACAGCCTATGAAGCTAATCATGATGGAAGACGCTTTTATTTTGGTCAGGATAACGAAAGCATTTCCTATTTAATTGAAAGGGAAGATAAACGTATCTTTTTTGCTGGAGATACTGCTTTTACAAATAATTTTAAAGATATTAACTGTAATGTAGCATTAATGCCTGTAGGCTGCTATAAACCTGATAGATTTTCTTATATGCATTGTACGCCAGAACAAAGTTATGAGATGTTTAAAATGATGGACTGTCCTGTAATGATTCCTATTCATTATAAAACGTTTAAGATTTCTTTAGAAAATTTTGAGGAAACTGAAGAATCCTTACTAAACCTAAATGACAGTTCTATTAAAATTATTGATATAGGTGAAACTTATAGTTTATAGTGACTGTTTTATTTTAAATTCATAATATTAATGAATTGTTTATATCATTAAGGAATATATTCTTAAAAACCTTTCAATGAATTCATGGCTTTTTTAATTTTTTATATTCAATTATTTATATTTTTATTAACAATAATCTTCTTTTTCATATAATATATTGAAGAGTAATATTTTGGAGAAATATATGTTTTCATATAAAAAGAAGCTAGACTATAATTTAAAATACTATTTATCTAAAAATGCATATAAAACTTATAGAGTACTTATTCAATATAAGGATTTTCAATCCTCAATTGTGAAAAAAATTGGTTCATATAAAGGAACTGTTCATCATATTATAGAATCTGCTAATATTATTAGTGCAGAACTTAATGCTCGAGGTATAGATAGAATTTCAGAATATCCTGAAATAAAAAAAATATATCTAGATGAATATTTATTCTTGTGTGGCATGAGCGTCACTACCGCTAATAAAGTACATTTTTCTGAAAAATTTAGTTTATCTGGAGCCGGAATTGGCATAGGACTTGTTGATAGTGGTATCTATCCACATCAAGACTTAACTTATCCTAGCAATAAAATCGAGTTATTTAAGGATCTTGTGAATGATTTTCAGCATCCCTATGATGACAACGGGCATGGTACATCAATAGCAGGAATCCTTTGCAGCAGTGGTCTATCATCAAATAATATGTATAAAGGTATATGTAATAAAAGTAAGTTATTTTGCTACAAAGCATTTGATAAGCTTGGTAAAGGATTTGCTTCCGATGTTTTGTATTCTATAGAAAGTTTAGCCAATATATCTAAAGAAAATAATATAAAGGTGCTTTGCTTACCATTTGAGCTGCTAAGCCATAATACATTTATTATTTCTTGTTTTGATTTAGTATTTAATTACGCTGTATCTAAGGGGATAATTCCCATCGTTCCTAGTGGAAGTAATTTAAATGGTAAATCACCGATTATGGGTATCGCTACACTCTCTAACTGCATTACTGTAGGTGGGCTAAATACCTCTAATTCTATTATAAAACCATATTTATATTCTTCTGAAGGACCTTATGGTAAATTAGCAAAACCTGACTTGTGTGCCGCTTGTGTTAATGTAGTTTCACTAAATTCTGATAACAACTATATTTCTGAAAAAAACGGTATTAAGCTTTATCCTAGTAAACTTGAGGTGCCTTACAAAACATTTACTGGTTCCTCTATTTCTACTGCATATATTAGCGGACTATGTGCTCTAATATGCGAAAAAAATCCAACAATAACCTTTAAAGATATGATTTCGCTATTAAAGGTCGCTTGTGATCCAATTGATAATATTTCCAAAACAACTCAAGGTGAAGGAATAGTAAACATTCATAGAATTATTACTTAGTGCCTATTTATAAATAAGTACTAAGTAATAATTAAATTACAAACAAGATAATTATACACAAGAAATAGATAGGGTTCATAAATCTGTTTTAGTTATGAGTGCATTTTCATAACTAAAACAGATTTATGATCTTTATTTTGTTGAAATATTATATAATATTGTTTATATTCTAATTAATATTATTTATTGATTTTAAATAATATGTTGATTAATATTTCACTTTATCATAACTATAATATGCTATAATTATTTATATACAGCAGTTTGCCGTATTATTCTATTTAGTATTATGGATCATAAAATACTTAGAAAGGTAGGTGGTAAATAGAATGAGCACATTTATGTTGAAAAATAAATCTCAAGGATTTACTCCTGTTAGTAATGTATTTATAGAAAAATACATGCCACAAGCTAGAGGCGAATTTGTAAAAATTTATTTATTAATGCTAAAGCATAATATTTCTGGAGAGTTAGGTGTTAGCTCATCAATACTAGCTTCCTCACTTAATTTATTAGAATCTGATATTATGAACGCACTCAATTATTGGAATGATCAGGGAGCTATAAAGCTTACTCAAATAGATAAAATGGGTAACTTTAATGTTGAATTTATAGATTTAGTTGACGAACCAGTTAAACCTAATAATCAAGTAGACTTATTAGAAGCTCTTGATAGCTCTAGCACCAAAGATATGCTAAAAGATATAGAAACGCTTTTAGCTAGACCACTATCACCAAACGAAATGTCAATTTACTTAAATTGGCAAAGAGAATTCGGTTTCTCTTCTGAATTAATTTTGATTTTAATGGAATACTGTATATCAAAAGGTAAAAGTGATTCGCGATATATAGAAAAGGTGGCATTGGCTTGGCACGATCAAAAGATAACTAATATTGAACAAGCACAAAATTTAATTAAGAAGACCGAAGATAAGTGGCTTAACATAAGAAAAATATTAACCTATTTAGGTATTAACAATACTGATATAATGAAACCTCAACAGGACTTGATAGAAAAATGGCTTCTTATTTATAAGTTTCCAAATGAAATTATTTTAAAAGCTTGCGATGTATGTTTTGAAAGATTAAATAGAGCAGATTTTAAGTATATTGATGGTATACTATCTAATTGGAATAAAAATAATATTAGAACTCTAGAAGATATAGCTATTAAAGATATTAAGAATAATAAAAATGTTAAATACCAAAAAAGCTATAATAATAGTAATACCGAAAAATCTCCTCTTAAGTTCAATAATTTTGAGGCAAGAGAGTATGATTATGATTCCTTAGAAAAAAAACTTTTAGGATGGGATAATGATGATTAAAGGCTATCAAACTGAAATTTTAAAAATATATGATAAACTTAGAGAAGACGAAGCTAAATCACTAAAATCTAGAAGAGCAGAGATATCTGAAAAATATCCTGAAATTATTGAATTAGATAATCAGATTCAAAGAATGTCTTTGCAGATGGCAGTATCGATTCTTAAATCTAGAGACGGGGAAAAAACAATAGACAATTTTAAAGAACGTATTACAGATTTAAGAGTAAAAAAATGTGAAATGCTGGTTGAAAGAGGATATGATCCTGAATATTTAAACTTGCATCATCATTGTAACAAATGTAAAGATACAGGATTTATTGGTAATATTAAGTGCAGTTGCTATAAACATAAGTTAATTAAGCTATACTATAAAAATTCCGAACTTGAAAGTGCCATTGCATCAAATAACTTTGATAATTTTGACTTAAGTTTATTTTCAAGTCATAAACTTGGGGATGAGAAGTTTTCCCCTCGAAAAAATATGGAGAATAATTTAGAATATATATTAAAAGATTATCTTCCAAACTTCTCTGCAATCTCAACAAATCTACTATTTTATGGAAATCCAGGCAGTGGAAAGACTTATTTATCTTATTGCATTGCTAAAGCTGTATTAGATATGGGATATTTAGTTATATACAAAACTTCAGATGAATTAATTAAGAATTTAAGAGACATAAGATTTAATAATGACTCCTCTCTAGAGTCGTTAATACTTGATTGTGATTTATTGATTATTGATGATTTAGGTGCGGAACATCTTAATGAATTTTCTGTTACTGAATTATTTAATGTTATAAATAAAAGAATTCTTAGTAAAAGAAAAATGCTTATCTCAACCAATTTAACTCTACCAGGAATTACAAAGCAATACAGTGAAAGAATCGCTTCAAGATTAATTGGTGAATTTAAGCTTTGCAAATTTTATTCAGAGGATATAAGAATAAAGAAGAATCTTGAGAAAAACAGATAAATGAATTAAGCTAGAGCACAATATATAATGTACTCTAGCTTTTAACACCTTTAAAAGAAACAATTATTTTTCTTTGTGAAAATTACTTGTATAGCAAGATGATATTTAAATACAATAAAAAAACAAGTTCTAGTTTATACTAGAACTTGTTCTTTAATGGCGACTCAGAAGGGGCTCGAACCCTCGACCTCCGGCGTGACAGGCCGGCACTCTAACCAACTGAGCTACTGAGCCATCTTATGGTGGGCACAACAGGGCTCGAACCTGTGACCCCCTGCTTGTAAGGCAGGTGCTCTCCCAGCTGAGCTATGCGCCCATAAGATAGATAAAATGGTGACTCCTAGGGGAATCGAACCCCTGTTACCACCGTGAAAGGGTGGTGTCTTAACCGCTTGACCAAGGAGCCATATTAAGTTTTATGTTTTATTTAAAATGGAGCTGGCAATAGGAATCGAACCTACAACCTGCTGATTACAAGTCAGCTGCTCTACCGTTGAGCCATGCCAGCATATTTTAAATGGCGACTCAGAAGGGGCTCGAACCCTCGACCTCCGGCGTGACAGGCCGGCACTCTAACCAACTGAGCTACTGAGCCATCTTATGGTGGGCACAACAGGGCTCGAACCTGTGACCCCCTGCTTGTAAGGCAGGTGCTCTCCCAGCTGAGCTATGCGCCCATAAGATAGATAAA
>NZ_QXDJ01000011.1:40243-82743 GCF_003575225.1 Clostridium chromiireducens
GCGTGACAGGCCGGCACTCTAACCAACTGAGCTACTGAGCCATCTTATGGTGGGCACAACAGGGCTCGAACCTGTGACCCCCTGCTTGTAAGGCAGGTGCTCTCCCAGCTGAGCTATGCGCCCATAAGATAGATAAATGGTGACTCCTAGGGGAATCGAACCCCTGTTACCACCGTGAAAGGGTGGTGTCTTAACCGCTTGACCAAGGAGCCATGCTTATATTGTCTTTCGCTTAAATATCTTAACTTTATGTCCTTTAGTTATTCAAGCTGCCGACCACATAGACTATAATACCTAAAATTAGATTGCGTGTCAACACATTTTTTCATTTTTTTTATTTTTATCTTATTTTATTGATTTCAAAAGCTATTCTTTGGCTCTATAATGTGATTTTTACTAGGCTTTTGTTAATAATAAAAATAAACATAATAAAATATTTAACAACTTATATTATTGATTCTTTTAACGTTAACACTACTATGATAAAATTTATTTATTATGAAACTAAGGAGTGATTAAAAAAATGATTTATCACGATTTAATAGTTGTCGGTGGTGGTGCATCAGGCTTAATGGCCGCAATAATAGCAAAAGACTTTGGAATTGATGTTGCTATTATTGAGGGAACCGATAGAATTGGTAAAAAGATTCTTGTTACAGGAAATGGAAGATGTAATATTTCCAATAAAAGTATATCATATCCATATAAATGCTTTCATAGTGAAAATAATACTTTTTTTGAAGAAGCTTTAAATAAATTCACAGTAAAGGATACAAAAAATATGTTTTTATCTCTTGGACTTCCTTTAGTTGAATTAGAAAATGGTAAAATGTATCCAAAGTCTCTTCAAGCTTCTTCTGTCATAGATATATTTAGAATGGCTCTGGATGATAGACAAATACCTTTATATTCAAATTGTAAAATTAATTCTATAAATAAAAATAAGATTTTTACTTTATGCAGTAATAACGAAGAATTTAAAAATTTTTCCTGCAATAAACTTATTTTGAGTTGTGGGGGTAAATCTGCCGTGAAAACAGGGTCAGATGGTTCTGGTTACAAGTTATGCAAATCTTTTGGTCATAGCATTATAAGCACGCTTCCTGGTATTGTTCAGTTAAAATTAGATTACCCTTACTTAAAAGCTTTATCTGGGATTAAATTTGATGGCTCTGTTTCTCTTCTAGTTAACGATGAAATAGTGCGTACAGAGGTTGGAGAAGTCCTATTCACAGACTATGGAATTTCTGGGCCTCCTATAATGCAGTTATCATCTCATGCCTCTAAAGCTCTTTATAACAACTCAAAAGTTACTATAAGACTTGATATGTTTCCATATGAAAGCAAAGAAGATATTGAAAATTTCTTTTCTAGTCATTTTTCAATGTTTAATTACAGAGGTATATTATCTGCATTAATTGGAGTAATAAACAAAAAATTAATTCCTACGATATTAAAAGACGTTGGAATAAAAGATATCCATTTGCCTTGTAGCAATATTGATTGGAAGAACATTAACAAATTAATTGATAGATTTAAAGAATGGGATTTCAATTGTATAGATACTAACGGCTTTCCTAATGCTCAAGTCACTGTAGGAGGTGTAAATACCTCTGAGGTAAACAATAAGCGTTTAGAATCCAAGCTAGTTAAGGATTTATACTTCTGTGGAGAAATCTTAGACGTTCATGGTGATTGTGGAGGTTTTAATCTTCAATGGGCATGGAGTTCCGGCTATTTAGCTGCTAAGTCTGCTGCTAGTAGATAATCAATTAATAAAAATTATTCAAGATTACATATTAAAAATAAGTAACAACTATAAAATTCTTAAAAATTTTATAGTTGTTACTCTAATGGTTATTCTTTTAACCTTTCTAATTCAGTTTCAAGTAAAGTAACATTATCTCCTTCTCCATTCCTTATAGTGTGATATGATTTTAGACTATCATCATTTACTTCCTTAACTGTTGCAATTGATGATATAGTATCTCCATACTTAGTCTCTTTCTCAAATGTCACTTTAATTCTTTTAATAATATAGCTATTAACAATATCCAGAGGAACAGCTTCAGTTGCCCACTCAATATATTTAACGTTATTAACATGATTATTTGAATCAATATCACTATACCTAATTCTGAACTCCTTCTGATACTGCTCTTCATCAACCCTTTCTATTTTATCCATACTTATGTCATAGTCTACATCTCCATCCACCCCATAAATATCATATTGCTCTTTTTGTATCCTCATAGGTCTTCTTTTTTTAATATCAATCAAGAAAAATAGTGCCTGAGCTTCTCCAACAATATTATTTTCCTCATCTCTTATAAAATACGCCCTCAATCCATAGAACTTTTTAAATCCTATAGGCTGAGTCGTAATGCTTACAGTTTCGCCAAACATTGGATACCTATTTATTTTAATATCATACTTATAGAAAACCCATGCACAATTATTTTCTGTGCAATATTCTATTCCACCGCCCAAGTGTTCAGATTGCTGAGTACCTACGTCACAGATAAAATTAATCAAAGATGACAATTTACATCTTAACTTAGAATCTACTTCATAATAGTGTATTTCATATTTCTTAGTAAACCTTTTACTCATATTTATTCATTGCTTATTAATAAATAACAGGTAAACTTCATAGTTAAAAACCTCTTTCTATCCACAATAATTTTTCACTTATACTATTACCTAAATTATTTATAATTCAACAATGTTTCTCTCCCCCCTTATTGTATACTTTGTTACCTTATCTATTGATACAGCCCTAATTTCAGTAAAGCTGTATCTTACTATAATATATTTTATCATCTATTAACACATAAGAGTTAATAGAATTATTGATTTTCACCTTAATTTTTAAAATCCGTAATTCTAATTACTGTGATATTAGTGCGAAGAAAAGAGGACTCTCTAAAAAGAAAATCCTCTAATGAACAATATTATTATCTATTTAATGCTTCTAATAAATCGTCTAAATTTAATCCGTGAACTGTTGCTGCTTCAGCTATAGTTTCAGCTTGAGCTGATGGACATCCAACACATCCCATTCCAAAACTCATTAGAACTTGAGCCTTAGATGAATCTGAACTAACTACTTCACCAATTGTCATATCTTTAGTTATCATACTTTCACCTTCTTTAATATAACTTTTATGTAATTATTGTCTACAATAAAATTATATTTTATACAAAACATAAAGTCAATACCCGAGTATAATACTAAACAATAGGCTATATACTGTCTATTCTCATAGTTTGATCTCTCTTCGGACCAACCCCAACTATTGAAATCTTAGTTTCTGTAAATTCTGATATTCTAGCTAAATACTTTTTAACATTTTCAGGTAGTTCATCATAACTTCTAACATCAGCTACACTATCATCCCAACCATCAAATTCTTCATATATTGGCTCACATTCAGCTAGATCTTCTAAACTTGCTGGGAAGTAATCTATTACTGTATCATTGAATTTATATCCAACACATACTTTAATTTTTTCTAAACCAGCTAGTGTATCGATTTTAGTTACTGCCAATGAAGTCAATCCACTTACTCTAGCAGCTGTTTTAACTATAACTAGATCTAACCACCCACATCTTCTTGATCTTCCTGTAGTTACGCCATATTCATGTCCTTTTTCCCTGATCCACTCTCCAGTTTCATCAAGTAATTCTGTTGGAAATGGCCCTTTACCAACTCTTGTAGTATATGCTTTTGTTATCCCTACTGAATTTGTTATCATATTAGGCCCTATTCCAGCACCGCTTGATACTCCTCCAGCAGTTGTATTAGATGATGTCACATATGGATATGTACCATAATCGATATCTAAAAGCATTCCTTGAGCACCCTCAAATAAAACAGTTTTATCAGCTTTTATTTCATTGTATACTCTAACAGATGTGTCCTGAACAAATGGTCTTAATTTCTTAGCAATTTCTAAGTATTCTTTTAATATTTCATCAAAATCTAATGCTTCGCCACCTAATATCTTTGTAATATAGGCATTCTTCATTTCAACATTTTCTCTTAATTTTTCTGCGAAAACATCTTCATGCATTAAATCACAAACTCTAATTCCGCATCTTTCAAATTTATCCGTATAACAAGGTCCTATTCCCTTACCTGTAGTACCTATATCATTTTTACCTCTAGCCTTTTCTTTTAATTGATCTAATATCTTATGATATGGCATGATAAGTTGAGCTCTGTCACTTACGATTAACTTTTCAGGTGTAACTTTAACTCCAACACCTTCTAAATAATCTATTTCTTGAAATAAAGCCTTTGGATCAACAACTACTCCGTTTCCAATAACATTTAATTTGTCATCATATAAAATCCCTGATGGTATTAAATGTAATTTGTATTCTTTATCGCCAACCATTACAGTGTGACCAGCATTATTTCCACCTTGAAATCTAACAACTACATTAGCCTCTTCTGCTAAGTAATCTGTCATCTTTCCTTTTCCTTCATCTCCCCATTGCGCTCCTAAAACAATAAATGCTGACATTTATCTTGCCTCCCTTAATATAAATAAGCTTGCACTTTTAGCTTTAATTTTAATTATTAATTTGGAGTTTTATTAAAAATTATTTTAATCTCTCCTTTTAAATAGTAGCAAAGTACCTTTCTATGGTCAACTATATATCGAATATTTTTTTGCTTTTTTTATAAATAATTCGTATAATTGTTTTATAATGTTATCTTAAAGCCTATATTTCAGTGAATTTAAATATATTTAACATATTAAGGAGTGTTTTTAATGAATATTTATGAAGAAGCCTTAAAATTTCATGAAGAAAAAAAAGGTAAGTATGAAATCAAACCTACATGTGAGGTAAAAACTGCCAAGGACTTAAGTCTTGCATATACACCTGGTGTTGCAGAGCCTTGTCGTGAGATACATAAAGATCCATCAAAAGCTTACACATATACTCGTAAATGGAATACTGTTGCTGTTATTTCCGATGGTACTGCAGTTTTAGGCCTTGGAGATATTGGTCCGCTTGCTTCTTTACCTGTCATGGAAGGTAAAAGTATTTTATTTAAGGAATTTGGTAATGTAGATGCATTCCCAATAGTTCTAGACACTAAAGATGTAGATGAAATTGTTAATACAGTTGTAAATATCGCGCCAACTCTTGGTGGAATAAATCTAGAAGATATTTCAGCTCCTAGATGTTTCGAAGTTGAAAGAAAATTGAAAGAGAAATTAAATATACCAGTATTTCATGATGACCAACACGGAACAGCTATAGTTGTTTTATCAGGTCTGTTGAATGCCTTAAAAATAGTAAACAAAAAGCTAGAAGACATCAAAGTAATTATAAATGGTGCCGGTTCTGCCGGAACTGCCATATGTAAGTTATTACTTTCTTCGGGAGTTAAAAATATAGTAATGTGTGATATAGATGGCGTAATAAGTAGAGATAAAGATTTAAGTCATAATATTTACATGCAAGAGCTAGCTAATATAACTAATCCAAATAATGAAGCAGGTACACTTAAAGATGTTATAAAGGGTGCAGATGTTTTTATTGGTGTTTCTGCTCCAAATATAGTTTCTAAAGATATGGTTAAAACTATGAACAAAGATGGAATAATATTTGCAATGGCTAATCCAACTCCTGAAATTTTTCCTGAAGATGCAAAAGAAGCTGGAATCGCAGTAATGGGTACTGGTCGTTCAGATTATCCTAATCAAATAAACAATGTATTAGCCTTTCCAGGAGTATTTAGAGGCGCATTAGATGTAAGAGCTACAGAAATTAATGAAGAGATGAAAGTAGCTGCTGCTTATGCTATTGCAAATGCTATATTATCTGATGAATTAACTCCTGAAAATATAATTCCTAAAGCATTTGATCTCAAGGTTCAAGCTTTAGTCGCAGAGGCTGTCAAAGAGGCTGCAATTAGAAGTGGAGTTGCTAGTATTTAATATTTCTGAATTTAATCTTGAATAATTTATTTTAATAAAAACCTATAGTTGAACTTATATTTCAATTATAGGTTTTTATTATTCCTTTACTGATGAGTTATGCATACAAAAGACGATCTTAACTTTATCCACAAATACATTTTAATAAAAATTATTTTTAGAATTTATCCACAGAATTAATATAATATAATTATCCACATTATATTATTATAAATCTTATGCACAAAAAATTTTTTTAAATGTTATGTTGATAAGTATTTTCTCTCCCTAAAAGAACTTAATCCTAGACAATATCAAATCATTTAGTTAATATAAAATTGATATTAATCATATTAGGAGTGAATTATATGGCTAAATTACTAATCCCTATAGATGATGATGCTTTTAAATCCGAAGTCAGTATAAGATTTAATAATATTTTGGAAGGCTTCGATTCCTTTAAAAATTTTACTCTCATGGCTAATAGCATTGAAAACGGAGAGAACAACTTTATCAAATTTATAGAATATATTTTCGAAATAAATAATTGTAGCGCTTATGTAGATTTTTATATAAATAAAATTTCAGATGCTGATAAAAAAAAGCTTCTTGATTTAGTTCCAGATGAAGATAAAGATATATTAAAATCCCATTTAAGTTTTGATAAACATACTGGAGTATTTTTTAAACTTCTCAATAAAGATCTTATACCTTTTTTAGTTCGTTTAAATACAAGGGAAATTTTTTTTCTTACTTTTTATTTTACTTACAAACCTATCAGTATCTGGGGAAATTATAACTTAAACTTTCCTTGCTTCTTTAATAGTCAGGAAAATCTCGAATTTTATTATAATATATCTAAATCTTTTGAATTAATATCAGTTTTATGAATTAAAACTAATAAAAGTATAGGAAGCTGAATGTATTATAAACATTCAGCTTCCCATTATTTTGTTTATCATTTTAGATTAATAACTTAAATTATTAATTCTATTCAATAAATTCCTAATTGTAATTCGCACTTTTTTATTGGTGTTAAGTTCTTAATTGCGCTTCGCGCTTTTTTTAATTGTGAAAGGATCTTAATTGCGCTTCGCGCTTTTTTTAATTGTGAAAGGATCTTAATTGCGCTTCGCGCTTTTTTTAATTGTGCATATTTTTTGATTTCTCTGCGCACTTATCCATTGCTTGTATGACACTATTTCTAAACCCTAGTTTTTCTAATTCAACTACTGCATCTATAGTTGTACCAGCAGGTGAGCAAACCATATCCTTTAATTCGCCTGGATGCTTTCCTGTTTCTAGAACCATCTTTGATGATCCTAAAACGCTTTGAGCTGCCATTTTATAAGCTTTAACTCTAGGTATTCCTAATTTTACTGCTGCATCTGCCATAGCCTCTATAAACATAAATACATATGCTGGTGACGATCCACATAATGCTATAAATCCGTGAAAATCTTTTTCCTCTAGTTGAACACACTCTCCAAAACTTTCAAAAATCTTAAAACAATAGTCTAGCTCATCTTTGGTAACATTTTTGTTAGGACATATAGCTGACATTGCTTCCCCTACAAGGGCTGGCGTATTTGGCATTGTTCTAATTATTTTAGAATTACCGCTAATCCATTCTTCCATATTACTAATTGTAATTCCAGCAGCTATAGTAATAATCAATTTATCTTCTGTTAACTCTGATCTAATTTCAGTTATCATTTGCTTAAACATAAAAGGCTTGATAGCCAAAATGATAATATCTGATTCCTTTGCAACAATAGTACTATCTAAAGTTGTTTTCACTTGAAACTGCGCTTCTAGTTTCTTTAAAGATGCTTCGGTTTTAGTTGATACTATTATATCCTCAGCTTTTAGAAAGCCTGAATTAATAAGACCTCCAACCATTGAACTCCCCATATTACCACAACCAATAAAACCAACTTTTTTACTCATTTCATAGCCCCCATTAAAAAATTTTTGTTATTATTTGAAATTTTATGATTTTATATGAATATCTTAATTATAAACCACCATAATCATAGGATAGCTTGTATCAAAACTCACAAACTATAGTTAAATATGAAGGGAGGAATATATATGAAAGATAATTCTTTAGTATATAATAATTCTTTAATCAGCCCAGAGAACTTTATTGACTCTATTTTGTATCATGAGCCTAAAGAACAACTTCCCACATGCGATATTGAAGAAAGTCCAGACTTTTACTATATAAATATAAGTTCATTTTACGACGATAAACACGTATTAGAAATATCATATAAAAATAATTTTTTAACACTAAAATTTATGCTCGATGATGATTTTAAGCAACTTCTATTTCAAAGAATCTTTTATCTTTTAAAAATTGATTTAGATTATATATTACTGCACGAATATAAAGACAGTATAAAATTAATAATACCTAAAATGGCTTAACTTTTATAATACAACAATAATATTCTTCAAATGAATATTACTTACAATACTCAAAGATATAAGAATAGTTATGTCAAACTGTTCTTATATCTTTATTCTTAGTTTTTCTATTTTCTTTAAATTTTATTCTCTATGAATCACATCTAAATTACCAAATTTACTAAACTGTCCAAGCCAAGCAAGTTTAACAGTACCAACTGGACCGTTTCTTTGTTTAGCCATTATGCATTCAGCCATATTTTTATCTTCAGTTTCTTTATTGTAATACTCATCTCTATACAAGAACATAACTACGTCTGCATCCTGTTCTATAGAACCTGATTCTCTTAAGTCAGATAACATTGGCCTATGATCTGCTCTTTGTTCAGGAGCACGCGATAACTGCGATAAGGCTATTACAGGACATTCCATTTCTTTAGCCAATGCTTTAATAGATCTAGATATTTCAGATACTTCTTGTTGTCTATTATCAGAACCAGCACCTCCAGACATAAGCTGCAAATAGTCTATAACAATTAAGTCTATTCCATATTCCATCTTAAGCCTTCTGCATTTTGATCTCATCTCCATAACAGTAACCCCTGCTGTATCATCTATATAAATCTTTGCCTTGGATAATGGCCCTGCGGCCATAGCAATGTTTTCCCAATCTTTATCTTCCAAATTACCTGTTCTAAGCTTTAACATATCAACATTAGCTTCTGAACAAAGTAATTTATAAGCTAGCTGCTCCTTAGACATTTCCAACGAGAATACTACAACGCTCTTATTTTCTCTAAGTGCTGCATTCTCTACTATATTTAATGCAAATGTTGTTTTTCCCATTGAAGGTCTAGCCGCAATTAATACCATATCTCCACTTTGAAATCCAGATGTCTTTGCATCCAAATCAGTAAATCCTGACGGAACTCCTGTAACTGAACCCTTATCATTAAAAAGTTTTTCTATTTGTGCAAATCCTCTTTCTAATACATCACTTAGTGGCTCAAAATCCTTTGATGTTCTCTTCTCTGCTATGTTAAATATCTTCTTTTCAGCACTATCCACAACATCTTCTACATTACTTTGATTATTATAACTTTCTTCAATTATAGCCGTCGATGATTTAATTAGTTTCCTCAAAGTAGATTTATCTGAAACAATTTTTATATATGCGCTTAAATTTGCAGTAGTAGGTACAGACGAACTCAATTCTGTTATATATGTTACTCCACCAGCTCTCTCAAGCATGTCAGTGCTCTTTAAATATTCTAATAAAGTTAATAAGTCCACAGCTATATCATTCCTAAACATCTCTAATATAGCTCTATATATTACCTTATGGCCATCCCTATAAAAATCCTCTTCTTCTAAACCTTCTAGAACTTTTGCAATAGAATTTTTATCAATGATCATCGATCCTATAACTGATTGTTCTGCTTCTATGCTTTGAGGTAAACTCCTCATTACTGATGCATCCAAGCTTTATTCCTCCTATCTAATTATCGGTTGACAATTATTCTGCACTTTATCATATGTATATAATAATTCTAATTCTATCATTTGTTAGGAATAAAAAAAAGCCTCCTATCCTTATCAAGGAGGCTTATTTTATTAAATTAGCTAAAAGCAATGTCCATAATCTCTTCTATAGAGGCTATAGCTTTAACTTCTATATCTTCAGTATTTAAAGGAATTTCCTTTTCATTATCTTTCGGAACTATAACAAGCTGTATTCCCATTCTCTTAGCTCCATATATCTTTTCAAATATCCCTCCTACTGGTTTAACTTTTCCCTGAAGAGATATTTCTCCTGTAATCGCCATATCCTGTCTTATAGGTTTATCTAATAATGAACTTATTATGCAAATTGTGATGGCAGCTCCTGCTGACGGCCCATCAATTTTTCCTCCACCAACAACATTAACATGAATATCATAATCTTTAATGTCTTTATCGGTTAAATTTCTAATAACAGAGGCCGCATTAAATACAGAATCCTTCGCCATAGACCCAGCTGTATCATTGAATCTAACCACACCTGTTCCTTTTTTCTTTGCTGGAAAAACAGCTGCTTCTATTTCAATTGTAGATCCTAAAAATCCGTTTACTCCTAAACCATAAACATGACCTACTTCGCTCTTATTTATATTTACTAATCTTTCAAACGGAGTATACCTTCCAATCGATATCACTTCATCCAAATCTGATAGCTTTATTTCTAAATCCTCTACAAACTGTTTAGTACGGTGCAGTGCATACCCATATGTATCCGTCAATATATTTACGGCTTTTCTTCCTTCAAAGGTATAATTACTTATTTTCTGAGCAACGCCATCTTCCAGTATAACCTTTAACTTTCTAGCAGCATCTTCAACTATAAGTATAATATCCTTTGATGAAAGTGGTTCAAAGTATACTTCAGTACATCTTGATCTTAATGCTGGATTTATTTCACTAGGACTTTTAGTGGTAGCTCCAATCAAAACAAAATCTGCTGGTGCTCCATTATCGAAAAGGTACTTAATGTACTTAGGAATCGTTTCATCATCTGGATCATAATATGATGATGAAAATTCAACTCTCTTATCTTCTAAAACCTTTAAAAGCTTATTTTGAAGCATAGAGTCTAATTCTCCTATCTCGTCTATAAACAATACTCCACCATGGGCTTGTGTAACCAATCCTGGTTTAGGCTCAGGTATTCCTACTTCAGCTAAATCTCTTTTACTTCCTTGGTATATAGGATCATGTACTGATCCCAATAAAGGATTTGTAATTTCTCTAGGATCCCATCTTAATGTAGTCCCATCAACCTCAACAAAGTTAGATTTGTCATCAAATGGAGTAAACGAAAGTTTCTTAACTTCATTTAACGCAAGTCTTGCCGCTGTAGTCTTACCAACCCCAGGAGGCCCATATAATATTATATGTTGAGGGTATGGAGATGAAAGTTTTGATATTAGAGATTTAATCGCTCTCTCTTGACCAACTACTTGACTAAAATTAGATGGCCTTAGAAAGCTCATAATATTCTTACTGGTAGTCCTACTGTCTAATTCTATCAAATTATTTAATTTATTTATTGTTTTCTTATTTTCAGCACCTTTTTGCTTATTTATAACTGAGAGCCTAACTTCATCTATGTACTTTTCTTGTTTCTCCATAATTGATTGCTCAACTTGAGACTCAATCTTATTTTGAACATATCTTTTTGCTAATTCATTTGAAATTAACCTTACAGTTTTATTAATAGCTTGCTGCAATTCCTCTTTTTTGGGTGCAGACTTTAGATCCTTACCCTCAGCTAAAATAGTATTCAATGCAAAAATTTTATCACAAAGATTTGCTGATTGTATATACTTATCTAATTTAAATCTAACTGTTCTAGCTCTAAACGCACCTTTATCAAGAATATTCTTAGTTATAGAAAATAACGCTTCTATTTGAGAATCTAATGATAAAGTTCCTGAAATAATATCCTGCAGTAGGCTTGTGTCATCATATGAATTCAAAATTAATCCTCCTTATTCTTGTGGAACAATAATCACCTTCATTTTAGTACTAACTTCTGGATATAACTTAACATCTATTTCATATCCGCCTGCTAATTTTATTGTATCCATAACAATTTTCTTCTTATCAACCTCAATTTTATATTGTTGTTTAATTAATTCTACAACATCCTTACTAGTAATAGCACCAAATAATTTCCCGTTTTCGCCTGTCTTAGCCTTTATTGTGATTTCTTTTCCCTTTAACTCTGCAGCTAATTTTTGTGCTGCTTCAAGTTCTGCTAATTTTTGTTTTCTTTCATTTTCTTTTTTGTTGTTTAATATATGCATATTTGAAGTACTAGCCTCTTGAGCTAATTTCCTTGGAAATAAAAAGTTTCTTGCATATCCATCAGATGCTTCAATAACATCACCTTTTTTCCCAATTTTCTTAACATCTTGTAATAAAATAACTTTCATATTTATTCACCTATCCTTAAGTATTTTTTCATTGCTTCTTTTAATTCAATGACCACTTCTTCAATTGTCTTATTTGATATTTTAACACCAGCAATATTCATGTGGCCACCACCTCCAAGTGCTTCTAATACAACTTGAACATTAATATCTCCTACTGATCTTCCACTAATATATATATCATTATTTATTTCACCTAAAACAAAACTAACTGAAATTCCAGATATATTTAACAATTCATCGGCCGCCTTGGCTATAATTACAGTATCTATATTTTTAGGCGTTATTGCAATAGCAGTACTTTCATTCACCTCTGCTGATTTTATTGTTTCGGCAATAAGTAAATAATCTTCTAAATCATCAGTAAACATCTTTTTAATTTCAATAGTATCTGCACCTAAAGACTTTAAAAATGATGCAGCTTCAAATGTTCTAACACCGGTTTTAAACGAAAAACCTTTTGTATCCATAAAAATACCTGCAAGCAATCCTTCGGCTTCAGTCCTTGTCAGATTTGGCTTATCAACCATATACTGAATTATTTCTGTAATCATCTCAGACGTAGATGAGGCATACACTTCTATATAATTTAATATATCATGTTCTATCATATCAGGACTTCTCCTATGATGATCTATGATGACTTTTCTTTCAGCTTTCTCAACTAACGATAAATCGGCTATATAACTTTTATTATGAACATCTACAATGACTACTAGAGTTTGATTATCTAATTCATTTTTTGCTTCTTCGATTGATATAAATAAATCATCATATTTTGACTCTTTATTTAATTTATTTAAGAAGTAGTCAATTGCATTAATATCACTGCTTAAGATGATATTACAACTTCTTCCTAATTGCTTTACTATACTTGCTAATCCAACTGCCGATCCGAAACAATCCATGTCAGGGTTCTTATGTCCCATTATATATACTTTACTACTCTCATATATTAATTCACTCAGAGCCCTAGCAATTACCCGCGCTTTTACCTTAGTTCTTTTCTCTATCTCTTTAGTATTTCCACCAAAGAACTTGATATCGTTATTGGTCTTAACAACAACCTGATCTCCACCTCTTCCTAATGCTAATTCTTTTGCTATATTTGCATTATTATAATTTTCAAGTGGAGACATGCCACCTTTTCCAACCCCTATACTTAACGTAGTTTCTATAGAATTTCCTTTATCTATTTCTGAAATTACTTCTATTATATTGAATTTTTGCTTTATTTCATCTTCAATATATTTATCTTGAATTGATAGCACATATTTATTCGTATCATACTTTTTAATCATTGCCTTCAAGTTATTAGCATATGCATTTATTGTTCTTTCTATTTCTGCAACTAATAGGGGCCTATTACTTTCATCAGTCTTATCTAATACTTCAGTAAAATTATCTACTTCAATCAACATTATACTTTCTTGAGTAGTTTCATAATCTATAAGTTTGGTTATGTCATTAAAAGACAGCAGATATAGATACTCTTTATTTTTTGTTTCAATAAATGTAGCATACACATCATATAACTTATTGTTGATGCTTAATCTTTGATGCGAATTTTCTTCATTTTTCAATATATTATCTAAATTTACTCCTCTAGTTATACTCAAAATATTTCTCTCTGGATCTTCTTTATTTGTTTTCAGAGTTTTAAATAGATTATTGCACCATATCATTTCACCATCTTCTTTTATTAATGCTAATGGATAAATAGATTTTAGTACATTATCAGATATTCCTTTATCTATGCTCTTTATAAATTCGTTTGCATCTGTTTGATTTTTCCAATAATAGTTTAACTGATAAAAATCATCTATTAAATAAACTATAAGGATAATTATACCTATGCCTATATAATTATATGCAAATAATATTGTTAAAACTATAATTAGCAGTCCCGGCTTAAGCAAGCGTTTAAGCATAGTTATCCAATTCATAAAAAGCCTCCTAAGTTATATTTAATCTCTTCTATCACTAATATAACGTTTTAATTTACTTAAGCTCTTACCCTCTTTTTCTACTTGATCTTCAGCCCTTATCCCCAAATCTAACTTTGATTTCATAATATGATCAATATCTACAAATGAATATCCCAATTTCTCGCCTAAGATATAAAGTACAATTATAGCGCTAGAAATGCAATCTAAAATGGAATCACGGGCTATATTGTTACCTTTTGTTAAAAGCTTAAAAAACTCTCCTATTATACAAAGAAGTTGTGCCTTTAAATCTTCTATAATTTTAATGTTAGTCATTATATTAAAATTATCTTTTCTCATAGTCCTATCACCCCTCTCAAAACCCTTGTATTCTTATTTTAGTTTTTTTTTAGAAGTAATGCAAGAACTTATAGGTCATTTACTAAATTTTACCACAACATAAAGTTTCATTTTATTTTTTTCTATACTAAAAACCCCCTGATTTCTCAGGGGGGATTGTAATTATTACCTTTATTCTGTTGTAAATGGTAATAATGCTATGTTTCTAGCTCTCTTAATTGAAGCTGTTAATTCTCTTTGGTGCTTAGCACAAGTTCCAGAAATTCTTCTTGGAAGAATCTTTCCTCTTTCTGTAACATATTTTCTAAGCTTATTTATATCTTTGTAGTCGATAAATTCAGCTTTATCTACACAAAAAGCACAAACTTTTTTTCTAGATCTTCTCATTTTACCGCCCGGTCTTCTATTATTGTTACCTTCTTCTCTGCTCATCTTATTCCCTCCTTACTCAAAAATTAGAAAGGCATATCTCCATCATCAACTGGAGTTATATCCTCTTCAAAACCTCCACCACTGAATGCATCATTCATTGGCATTGAATATTCATTGCTGTTACCAAAACTAGCTCCAGCATTTCCTGACGCATTTCCTTTACTTAAGAACTGAACCTCAGTAGCAACTACTTCTGTTACATATCTTTTAGTACCATCTTTTGCATCATAACTTCTGGTTTGAATTCTACCACTAATAGCCATTTGGCTACCTTTACTCATGTAATTAGCAGTACTTTCAGCTTGTTTTCCCCATACTACTACGGGTACAAAATCAGCTTCTTTTTGACCAGTTTTTGTGTTATATTTATCAACTGCTAATGTTAAGGTTGTTACTGCTGCTCCACTTCCTGGAGTAAATCTTAGTTCTGGATCTTTAGTTAATCTTCCAATTAGAACTACTTTATTCATTTACAACACCACCTTATACTTGTTCATTAACAATGATATGTCTGATAACACCATCAGTGATTCTGAATATTCTATCTAATTCTCTTGGTAATTCAGGACTAGCAGTAAAGCTAACTAAAGTATAGTAACCTTCACCAACTTTTTTAATTTCATAAGCAAGTTTTCTCTTACCCCAGAAATCAACGTTATCTACTGTTCCTCCACCATTTTCTATAACACCCTTAAACTTTTCGATGTTAGCTTTAACTGTTTCTTCATCGAATGATGGGTTTAATATAAATATAGTTTCGTACTTTCTCATTAATTTCACCTCCTCCCCTCGGACTAACGGCTATGCTTTGCATAGCAGGGATTACAATAAATGATTATAACATCTATCATAATCATTATCAAGTATTTTTTCTAATTTTCTGCAACAACTACTATTTTTTTTGCTTCCTTTTTAAATTTTCCCCTCGGAATCATTACTATTCTGCCACAGCCAGTACATTTTATTTTTATATCTGCACCTACTCTTATTACCTCAAATTGATTTGTTCCACAAGGATGCTGCTTTTTCATTTCTACTATATCTCCAAGATTAAAACTTTCTATCATTACCTATCACTCTTTCCTATATTTTTATCTACTAATCGGATTTTATGAAGCTGGCATTTCTATTTTGTTTTTATCTAGCGCCAATTTTATTGCCATTCTAAGTTCATTTTCCATTTTTCCTTGCATTAATGGTTTCGCTTTTCCTACAACTCTTATTGTAACGCTTGCTACTCCTAATGCTGTAACACCTGTAACTTCTAATGACTCGCTTATATATTCTTCATTTTTATCTTTAAACTCATTGCAGGCAGTTTTAATAATTTCAATTACCCTTTCCACATCTTCTTCATGAGAAATATTCAAATCAACTACAAATCTAATATTATTTCTGGAATGGTTGGTTACTCCGGCTATAGACCCATTTGGAATTGAATGAATATCTCCAGTAAAATCTGTGATTACAGTAGTTCTAATTCCTATACTCTTCACTATCCCATTAAAGCTTCCTATCGTTACATGATCTCCAACGCCAAATTGATTTTCAAATAAAATAAAGAATCCGTTAATTAAATCTTTTATTAAACTTTGTGAACCTAACCCCACAGCAACTCCGCCTATACTTGCAAAAGTAAATGATACTGCACCAAATAATATTGATATTATTATTGCACTTCCCATAAAATATACTGAGTATTTTAAAATACTTTTTAATACTTCACCTATAGTCTTAGCTCTTTGAGTATCTAAGGAAAGTACAGCATTACTTTCAATTTGCCTTTCAACAAACTTCTTTATTAAATACTTACCAATTTTAATTGAAAAATACATTGCAGTGATTACAAAAATTATCTTCAATCCTTTACTTATAACCATTTCAAGCGTTTCAATACTTATAGCCTCTTCTATATATAATTTAAAGCTTTCTTGTAACTTTATTAGATAATTATCATGCAAATATACTCCCCCTTTCTACTCACTAAATAATGCATATCCTCCATTATCTCTGAAATATACATTTTTATATTCTAGTATATTTTTATTTATTACTTCATCAATGTCATCTTTTTTATCTATCCTAACACATATTCCACAACTCATAGTTATAGATGTCGGTGTAGGCATAATTTTAAATTCATATTCTAACTCTTTTAGTTTCTTTTCTGCTGCCATAGCATCATATGTATTTTTAAACACTATGATATAATAATTCATGTTTGCACCACCTTCTTATACTGTTATACTATAATTTATATTATATATATTTTTTTTACTTTATAAAGGTAAGATTGTATTTAAAATAAAAACTTCGTAATTTTAATGAAAAAAAGTACTTTTTATTTTATAATAATATACAAATGTAACTTAAAGGAGAATATGATGTTTTCAGTAATTAATATATTACAAGCTATATTAATAGGTTTTTTTACAGGTTTTATGGCCTCTATCCCATTAGGACCATCAGGTCTTGAATCTGTTAGCCGTTCCATGTCAAAGGGCTTTAAAGAAGGTTTTAAGGTATCTCTTGGTGCTGTATCTGCAGATATTATATATATAATAATTATAAATCTGGGTTTACTTACTATACTAACTGCAAATCCTAAATTTCATAGTTTATTTTGGATAGTTTCTGGATTTGTTTTAATTTTGGCCAATAGAATATCTTCAAAATCCAAAAATACAAACTCTAAACTCGAAAAATCAATTTACAGCCATGCTTCTAATTCTTTCCTAACTGGATTTTTGATAACATTTTTGAACCCCACTACGCCTTCATTGTGGATTGCTCTTAGTGGTACAATTTTCAATGTTTGGAGGCATCACGGAAGAATATATTTCTTTTTTTCTATTTCTTCTATGATAATTGGAAGTATAACATGGTTTTGTTTTTTGAACATTTTAGTAAGCAAAGGTTCTAAACGGTTAAAACCTGGTTTCACAAATAATACTTCAAAAATCTTAGATTATTTCCTTCTCATACTAGGCATAATATTTATGATTTGGGGAATATATAAATTTATTTTTTAGAGGTGAATAATGGAAGTTTATTTAGATAATTCATCAACTACTTTTCCTAAGCCAAAACAAGTTATTGATAGTATGTATGAATATATGCTTAATGTAGGTGGTAATGCTGGGCGAGGTAACTATAATAATTCTCTTAAAAGTAATCGATATCTATATGATGCTAGAGAAAGCGTCTGTAACTTTTTCGGATATGACTCTCCTAGTAATGTAATTTTTACAGGCAATGTTACTATGTCTTTAAATATGTTAATTAAAGGAATATTAAATCCTGGAGATCATGTAATTACTTCATCCATGGAACATAATTCTGTTATTAGACCACTTTCTTTTTGTAAAGAACACCTTAACATTAAGTTAGATATAGTAAATGCTGATTCTAGAGGATTCCTTGATATTGATGATTTTAAAAGTAAAATTACAAGCAAAACAAAATTAGTTGTAATAACTCAAGCATCAAATGTCACCGGATCAATTCAAGATATACATAGTATAGGTGAAATTTGTAACTCACATGGAGTATTCTTTGTTATAGATTCTTCTCAAGGAGCTGGAGTCTTGGATCTTAATATGAAAAAGATTAAAGCTAATGCAATAGCCTTTACAGGGCATAAAAGCTTATTAGGACCACAGGGTGTAGGAGGCTTCATACTCGACTCAAAATTTAATGAATCCTGTTCTAGTTTGTTACATGGTGGTACCGGAAGCCTTTCATCATCTTTAGATCAACCCGACTTTTTACCTGATAAATTTGAATGCGGGACTCATAATCTTCCAGGTATAATAGGATTGGCTGAAGGAATTAGATACATAAATTCTATAGGCCTAAATGTCATATACGAACATAATCATGATCTAATGAAAAATCTTATTGACGGTTTATTAAATATAAGTGAACTTGAGGTTTATGGAGACTTATCTGGAAAAAGGTTATCAACTTGCGTTTCCATAAATGCTAAGGCTTTAGATTCTTCTGAATTAAGTTATTACCTTGATGATCATGGAATTAAAACTAGAGCAGGTTTACATTGTGCTCCATTAGCACATAAAACTATAGGCACTTATCCAATAGGCACTGTAAGATTGAGCATTAGCTATTTTACTACAAAAAAGGAAATAGATTATACTCTTAACACTTTAAATAAAATTGTGACTAAATTAGACCTTTTATAGATCCCTTATCGATAATTATTATTTTATTGAATTAATAATTATAAAACTAATGAATAAAACCTTTTTTTATTGGAAATAAATCTAATAAAAGGAGGTTCTTTTATGTGCGAAAGTTTTTCTGTAAATTCAGCTTCACTTAACTCCTACATAAAGATTAAAGATTATTTATTTACTGAATTACAACCAATTCTTGAAGAAAAGAGACCTATCATATTTATATGTATTGGTAGTGATAGATCAACTGGAGATTCCCTTGGTCCATTAGTAGGACATAAACTTAAGTACTTTTCAAAAAATAATATATATATTTATGGCACACTTGAAAATCCAGTTCACGCAAGAAACATAGTAAATATTTTAGATGAAATCAACTTAACCTTTCACAATCCATACATAATAGCTATTGATTCCTGTTTGGGTTCTATAAATAATATTGGAAAGATATTTATACAAAAAAAACCTCTTCTTCCTGGCTTAGCATTGAATAAAAATCTTCCATCTGTCGGAGAAATGAGTATAACTGGCATAGTTAACATATCGGGAAGTTTTGATTTTCTAGTATTACAAAACACACGCTTAAATACAGTAATGAACTTAGCAGATTCTATTTCAAGGGGCATATATTACTTTATTCTCAAGAGTACTGATAAAAATACTTTTGAAAAATATTCTATATAAATTTTCAATTATCTTCTACTTATACTTTATATAAATATTAAATTTACATATAATTTGAAATGCTCTATAAATTTCACTTGATATTATTTATAGCTTATTTTTATATTTAATATAAGCCTCTTTCGTCTTTGTTTTGTAAAGTATGGTTAAATTAATAATCAAATTCATGAAACAATATTTTCTTCTATTAACTTAATACTTTATTGTTTCACGTGAAACACTTCTAAAAGTCACTAATAATTTTACCTAATAGTATAAATTACTCTTCTATCATAAAATTATTACTTTTCAAAGAATCTTTATCTATATCTATAATTGTAATATCATTTAATTATTATCAGCCTTAAAATATTGTGTTTCTATCTTCACCCTCAAATTATGTGATTATATATTTATATTTTATTAAAAAGTAAAGATATCACTAGTTGCACAATTAAACCAAGCTATGAAAAATTAATAGTTGATTATTCTTCATTACGATTCTATAGTTAAACAAAAACATACATGGCTGATAAACACTATGGGCTACACAAATAATAAAACTGAATCACATAAAATTAAAACTTGAGTTTCCAAAAACGTATGATCCAACTTACTTTAAAGACTGATTATCAGCATGCAAAAAATCAAAAGAGCTGAATTTATTAATAAATTCTATTAAAAATGAAATGGAGAATGGAGCCACTATCTAAATAAAACAAGGCTTATGTTAAAATTTACTTTGCTAATGTAGGAGAAGCTGTTTATAAAACGTATCTTTTATACTCTTATAATACTTTTAAGCCCCTAGCGTGTAGCTATTTTAGAATTATACCGT
Source organism: Clostridium chromiireducens (assembly GCF_003575225.1). Lineage (NCBI taxonomy): Bacteria > Bacillati > Bacillota > Clostridia > Eubacteriales > Clostridiaceae > Clostridium > Clostridium chromiireducens. Next base: position 60,984 of record NZ_QXDJ01000011.1, read on the forward strand.
AAATTAAATACAACGTAATTCATAGTTATCATGATGCTTGTGTTGGTAATTCTATCTATAGCATAAAATTCCATAATACTCAAATTATTTTACGTACTTCTAATCTTTAAGAATGTAAAACTAGGTATGCTATGGTATTTGATATTGCAATTTGTCGTTAAATTGACTTATATTAAATTACATATAAATTTTACGTATACGATATCTGTATTTACAATATCAGAAATCTAAAGATTCATTTATATATTTACAATGTTATAGTAACTAAAAAGGGGCTGTTGCAAAACTAACATAGTTAGTTTTGTAGCAGCTCATTTTTTTATAGAAATAAAAAAATGTGAATTCCGAAGAACTCACATTGATTGTATAATTAAATTATGCGACTAACTAAATCATACATTAAAAATTATAATGAGTTTAATGATAATTTTCAACTTATATTACCATTAAATTTAGAAAACTTAATACCAGAAGATGATTCTGTCCGCTTGCTAAGCCATGTATTGGAGGGATTAAATTACAAAAAGTTGTATAAGGCGTACTCTTCCGTTGGAAGAAAACCGGCAGTGGAACCCAAAATCATGTTCAAAATAATATCGTATGCTTATTCTCAAAATATTTATTCAAGTAGAAAAATAGAAAAAGCATGTAGAAGAGATATAAATTTCAGATGGTTACTTCAAGGATTAAAAGCACCTGATCATGCTGCAATTAGCAGATTTCGTAAAGACTATCTTTCAAATGAAGTGATTGAAGATTTGTTTTATCAACAAGTTAAATATCTAGCGGATCAAAAGGAAATATTATTTGAAAATGCATTTATTGATGGTACTAAAATCTAGGCGAATGCTAATCGTTATACATTTGTTTGGAAAAAAGCAATTTTAAAAAATGAAGGGAAAATGTTTCAGAAAATTCTTGCTCTTTTTGAAAATATCAACCTTGAAGAGTTAAAAGATTTTACTGTTCAAAATGAAACATTAACAGATGATATTAATAAAATCCTTCAATGGCTGCTTGTATATGAAAAAAAGAAAAGAAACATAGAATTTGTTCACGGAATTGGTAAAATAAAAACTAAAATTCAAAAGTGGACTGAGCAACTATCTGAATATAAAGAAAGACAAGAAAAATATAATTTGAGTAAAAAAATATTTTCAAAAAGAAATAGTTACTCCAAAACTTATACAGACGCAACTTTCATGCATATGAAAGACGATCGTATGAGAAATGGGCAATTAAAACCTGCATATAATGTGCAAATCGCAGTTGAAAGTGAATACGTAACCGGTGTCGGAATATTTGTTGATAGAAATGATATAGCTACTTTAATACCTATGCTTAAGAATTTGAAAGAAAAAATTGGTCGTAAATATCTTAATGTAATTGCAGATTCAGTTTATGAAAGTGAAGAAAATCATCTGCTTTTAGAATCAAGTAAACAAACTCCTTATATAAAGCCACAAACTTATGAGAAGTGGAAAAAAAGAAGTTTTAAAAATGACATAAGTAAGCGTGAAAATATGAAATATGACTCTGAATCAGATTTTTATATTTGCCATAATCATAAAAAATTAATACCCACTTCTATTATCCATAGAAAATCCACAAGTTGATACAAATCAGAAGTAACTGTGTATGAATGCGAAAACTGTGATAATTTCGATCACAAAGTAAAGTGCAGAAAAGCAAAAGGAAATAGAAAAATGCCTGTTTCAAAAAAATTTGTAAAAAAGAGTGAAATATCCTATAAAAATATTACAACTGAATTTGGAACTAAATTAAGAATGAACATATCTATTCAGGTCGAAGGAGCATTTGGAGTTCTGAAAAGTGATTATGAGTTCAATAGATTTTTAACACGTGGAAAAAATAGTGTTCAAACTGAGTTTATTTTGCTTTGTTTGGTTACAACATTAACAAAATACATTCAAAAATACAAAATGAAAGAACTCAGAATTATCTTCATGAATTAAAAACCACTGCCTGATTATGGAGTAAAGTGACTAGGCTTATTTGAGTGCGCATAAAAGCCAGAAATATTCAAATAATTGATATTGGATTTTAAATATTTGGAAATTTACTAGTTTAAACCGAAAAGGAGCATCGCTCCTGATTAAAATTTAATCATTTTGCGACACTCCCTTTAATATATGTGACCTATAATATATAAAATTTAATTTTATTTACTTTCTTTATTTGCTGCTTCATTTAAAACATATAGTTCTTCTTCAGATAGATCATATCTTGATATTCCTTTGTCAATAGGTTTAGCATATGTTGTACTTTCTTGTCTTCCGTATATTCCTGTTAAGATAACACCATCATTTTTATCATCCAACATAGCTATCGAAAAACTTAAATCACTACCAACATTCTCGAAAGCTTTATATCTCATGATTGCAACTTTTTGAATACAATCTTTCATTTTTATTTCTAATCTTTTACATTCATCAATAGCCTTATCAGAAGTCTCTTTTGCTTCTTCAATAGTCTTTAGACGATCTAAAAGCATTTCTTCAATGTTAATGTTATTAGTCCCCTTCATAAATTTTCTATATCTATTTTCCACTCTTCCTACTGCCTTAAATAAGACTACTACCATTATAAATAATAATATTATTATTATCATCATTCCACCCATTAAATATGGCGTTATCTCATTAATTGTGTTAATTAGCATATCCAATTTTATGTCATTCCTTTCATAATTGTTTCACGTGGAACATTATATATTAATAATATCTAATATCCTTTGCAAATCTTCTTCCGAATAATATTCGATCTCTATCTTTCCTTTATTTTTTTTATTTGAAATATTTACTTTCGTTCCAAAATAATTCTGAAGTTGATTTTTTATTTCTTTATAATATGGATTTAATTCACCAGTATTACTATTAAGCCTATCCTTTTCAACATCATCATTAATTCTTTTTACTAATCTCTCAAGTTCTCTAACAGATAATTTTTCATCAATTACCTGTTGTGCCACTTCATACTGTCTTTGTTTATCATTAATCGCAAGAAGAACTCTTCCGTGCCCCTCTGAAAGTATACTCTCAATTATGTACTGCTGAACTCTTTCATCTAAGTTTGTCAATCTAATTGTATTAGCTATAGCAACTCTTGATTTTCCTATTCTTTTGCTTAACTCTTCTTGAGTTATTTCAAAATCATTTAATAGCTTTCTAAAAGCTACTGCTTCCTCTATTGGATTTAAATCTTCACGCTGAATATTTTCTATAAGAGATATTTCTAAAGTATCCTTATCACTTAGTTCCATCATTATGGCAGGTATTTCTGTTACTCCAGCCATTTTAGCTGCTCTCCACCTTCTTTCACCTGCTACAATAGTATATTGTTCATTAGAGTTTTTCTTCAATATTAATGGCTGGATAATTCCATGAACTTTAATTGATTCTGCTAACTCAGCAATCTTCTCAGAATCAAAAAGCTTTCTTGGTTGTTCATCATCACTTTTAATTTTATTTATTGAAACCAATATCCTGCTGCTTTGTTCCACATCATTTTCTGGTTCTTCTGGTATAAGAGCACTCAATCCTTTTCCTAAAGTAAATTTTTTTGCCATCTTATCACCTACTGCCTTTTTAAAAATTCTTTTGTTAATTTTACATAAGCTTCTGCACCTTTGCATTTCTCGTCATATAGCATTATTGGTAATCCAAAACTAGGCGCTTCAGCTAATCTCACATTTCTTGAAATTGTTGTTTTATAAACTTTGTCCTTAAAATATTTCTGAACTTCTTTTAAAACTTCATTGCTAAGATTTGTCCTATAATCAAACATAGTCATTACAACACCTTCAATTTCTAACTTCTTATTAAGTGACTTTTTTACTAGCTGTATAGTATTTACTAATTGACTGACTCCCTCTAATGCATAAAATTCACATTGAATAGGAACTAAAACTGAATCAGCACAAGTCAATGCATTGATTGTTAATACTCCTAAAGAAGGCGGGCAATCAATAAATACATAATCGTACTCATCTTCAATTTCCTTTAACTTATTCTTTATTATGTTTTCCCTATCACTTCTATTTATAAGTTCAACTTCCGCACCTGCAAGCTCCATAGTTGATGGTGATATATATAAATTTTGAACCAGATCACTTCTAAGTATAGATTCTTTCATAGTCGTCTCAGAAACAAGTACATCATAAATAGACAATTTTAAATTATTTTTATCTAATCCTAGTCCACTCGTTGTATTTCCTTGAGGATCTATATCTATAGTTAAAACTTTATAACCTTCCATTGCAAGGTAAGAGCATAAGTTTATATTAGTGGTCGTTTTTCCAACGCCACCCTTTTGGTTAAAAATACAAATTACTTTCATAGTTTAGCCCTAAAAGAGCCTCCCCCCTTTCCCATAATATTATTATATATACTTTTTTACGATAATAAAAGATTTATGTTCTAAAAAGTAAAATCTGAGTGACATAATCCATTGAAAATCTGTTGAAATTTTTATTTATGAATATATTTAATATACCCTAATTATAAACCAAGTATAATTATATTACTGCACATAAAGTAAAGTTAAGATTACGCAATGATAACCTTAACTTTACTTATATGTTATTATTGAATTCTATTTATTAACTTTTGGAATCTTTACAATTACTTCTATGAACTCATCTTCATCTTTATATGCATATTCAGCGGGTATATCAAACTTTTGTAACACCTGCTTAATTGTATTTACGTATAACTTTGCAGGCAAGACACCTTTAACAGTCCTCTTTCTTTTATTCTTTAATTCCTCACTTGCTAGCTTAAGTAACTGATTATTGATAAGCTCTTCTGTTTTTTTTACATTCAATCCATCCTTTATTACTCTTTCAACTATTTTTAGCTGCAATTCCTCACTCGGAACCGTAAGTAATGCCCTTGCATGTCTTTCAGTTAATTTATTATTTAAACATATTTCTCTAACTTCAGAGCTTAGCTTTAATAATCTTAACTTATTTGCAACAGTAGATTGTTTCTTTCCCATTCTCTTAGCAAGCTCATCTTGCGTAAAATTATGGTCATTAATCAAATTATAATATGCCTCTGCTTCTTCTATATAATTTAGATCCTCTCTCTGCAAATTTTCCAATAAAGCTATTTCAGCTGATTCAGAATCTGTAATGTCCACAATATTACATGGAACTGTTTCTAGATTAGCTAATTTGGCTGCTCTAAGTCTTCTCTCACCAGCAACAAGTTCAAAAATTTCCCCTCTTTTTCTTACTGTAAGAGGTTGAATTATCCCAAACTGCTTAATCGACTGAGATAATTCCTCAATTGCTTCTTCATTAAAATATTTACGTGGTTGATAAATATTTGGAATTACCATATCTATGCTAATCTTTACTATTTCGTTATTCATGCTCCCAACCCATCCCTTATTAAATTACTATACACTTTGCACAACTTCTTAATTATCTATTCTACTTTAGTTTTATTTTTCCTCCAAAAATCTAATTGTTTCCTTGCTTTTACAATATTGTAACTTGCATTTATTACTTAAGAGGATTTTTAGTAATTAAACCTGCTTTTCTTGGATATGTTTTAGGGCATTCTTTAATCTTTTTTACTACAACTAAATTATGCCTTAATTCAGTTTCTTCAATATTGATTTCACAAATATCTATTAATTCACCACCAAGAACTTTAATAGCATTTAAACTGTCTTTGATCTCTTGATCAACAGAAGGCCCCTTTAATGCTATGAAATTCCCACCAACCCTTACATATGGTAAGCATAGTTCTGATAATACGCTCATATTTGCAACTGCTCTAGAGGTTGCTATGTCAAACTTTTCTCGTAACTGATTATTCCTTGCACCATCCTCTGCTCTTGAATGAATTGTTTCTACATTAGAAAGTCCTAACTTAGTGACAACATTATTCAAAAAGTTAACTCTTTTATTTAAAGAATCCAGCAATGTTATTTTAATATCATCTTTCATAATAGCAATTGGTAATCCAGGAAATCCTGCGCCTGTTCCAACATCTATTAAATTGGCAGCATTTTTAAATTCTTTCCTTTTAAATGCTTTTATTGAATCTATAAAATGCTTTTTAATTATTTCTTCATCTTCGGTTATGGCCGTTAAGTTTATTTTTTCATTCCATTCTTGAAGAAGCTTCATATAATCAATAAATTTTTCATACTGTTCCTTTGATAGTTGTAAACCTACATCTTCAGAAGATTTACTCATTAAATCATAAAAATTCATAATTCCTCCATACTAATATATTAGGATTGCTTATTATAGCGATGTTCAAGATAAATAAGTAAAACTGAAATATCTGCTGGAGATACTCCTGAAATACGTGAAGCCTGCCCCATACTAATTGGTTTAATACTATTCAACTTCTGCACAGCCTCTGTCCTTAACCCCTTCACGCTACTATAATCAATATCTCTAGGTAATAATTTTTTTTCAAACTTCTTAAATTGTGCAACTTGTTCAAGTTGACTTTGTATATATCCTTCATATTTTGTTAGTATATTAATTTGTTCACCAACATCATATGGTAAGTCTAGTCTTTCATCATCTAATGGAGATAAATCAAAATAATCTAGCTCTGGTCTTTGCAATAATTCATAAAAACTGATAGGTTTTCTTAATTCAGCTGAATTTAATGAAATTAGGAATTCATTTACTTCCTTTTTATTTGTTATTCGTAATTTTTTTAATCTTTCTAACTCATTTTCAACATTTTGTTTTCTAACTAAAAATCTATTATATCTTTCTTCTGTAACAAGTCCTACTCTATGACCAATTTCAGTTAATCTAAAATCTGCATTATCTTGCCTTAATAATAGCCTATATTCAGCTCTTGAAGTCATCATTCTATAAGGCTCATTAGTACCCTTTGTCACCAAATCATCAATCAGTACTCCTATGTAAGCATCTGATCGCGTTAAAATTAAGGGTTCTTCATTCCTAATTTTTAGTGCCGCATTTATTCCGGCAACTAATCCTTGTGCACCAGCCTCTTCATATCCTGAACTCCCATTTAGCTGGCCTGCACCATATAATCCTTCAACCTTTTTAAATTCTAATGTTGGTTTTAATTGAGTCGGATCAATTGAATCATATTCAATTGCATATGCTGTTCTCATCATTTCAACATTTTCAAGTCCTGGTAAAGTTTTAAGCATCTTAATCTGAACTTCTTCAGGTAGCGATGAAGAGAATCCTCCAACATACATTTCTAAAGTATCAAGGCCTTCTGGTTCAATAAATATTTGATGTTGAGGCTTATCTGGAAATCTCATTATCTTATCTTCTATTGATGGGCAATATCTTGGACCAACACCCTTTATACTACCATTATAAATCGGTGATCTATCAATATTATCCCTAATTATTTTACGTGTTTCTTCATTTGTATATGTTAAATAGCATGGAACCTGTTCCTTTTCAATATTGCCACTCATGAATGAAAATGGTACTATTTTATCGTCACCATTTTGCTCTACCATCTTTGAAAAATCAACAGATTTCTTATTAATTCTAGCCGGAGTTCCCGTTTTAAATCGCCTTAATTCAATACCTAATTTTAAAAGTGATTGTGATAAGTCATTAGCTGGAAATAATCCATTAGGGCCTCCATCATATGATACTTCTCCAATAATGATTTTTCCTTTTAAATATGTACCTGTTGCAAGTATCACTGCTTTACATCCAAAAACGGCACCATTTTTAGTTATTACACCAACTACTTTTCCACCTTCAACCTTAAGTTCTGTAACTTCAATTTGCCTGATTATAAGATTATCTTGCTCTTCTAATATTCTTTTCATTCTATACTGATAATCTTTTTTATCTGCTTGTGCTCTTAATGAATGAACGGCTGGTCCCTTTGAGGTATTTAACATTCTTGATTGAATAAATGTGTTATCAATATTAACACCCATTTCTCCACCAAGTGCATCAATTTCTCTAACCAAATGTCCCTTTGCAGTACCTCCTATATTAGGATTACAAGGCATTAAAGCTATTGAATCTAAATTTATCGTGCACACTAATGTATTAAGCCCCATCCTTGCCGAAGCCAATGCTGCCTCACACCCAGCATGCCCTGCACCTACAACAATTACATCAAATTGCCCGCCATCATAATTTATTGCCATTACTCTTACCTACTTTCCTACACAAAATTCACTAAAAATCTTATTTAATAAATCTTCTTCTAGTTCATCTCCTGTTATTTCACCTAATGCCTTCATAGCCGCTGTAACATAAATAGATATTAAATCAAGATATTCTCCAACACTAACTTTGTTTAGAGCTATATCACAGTTATCCAGCGCTTTATAGAGTGCTTGCTTATGCCTTACATTAGATATTATTAAGCTTTCAGATTTTACATCTCCATTAAAAAATAAGTTTTTAATTTCTTTCTTTAAATTATCAATACCTTCTCCTGTTTTTGCTGATATATTTATCTTGTTATCAAGATTATTAATTATGTTTTCTGATATCTTTGCATCTAAATCTACTTTATTTAATAAAACTATATTTTTCTTATCTTTTATTTTATCAATTATAATTTGATCCTCTTCATCAATATCCCTCGATACATCAAGCATTAATATTATTAGATCAGCTTCATCTATCTTTTCTTTAGATTTTTCAACGCCTATTTTCTCTACTATATCCTCAGTATCTCTTATTCCTGCAGTATCAGTTATTCTAATCGGAATTCCATCAAGATTAATATACTCTTCAATTACATCTCTTGTTGTTCCTGGAATATCAGTTACTATTGCTCTTTTTTCCTTAAGTAATGCATTAAGTAATGATGATTTACCTACATTGGGCTTACCAACAATAACAACATTTAGCCCTTCCCTTATTATCTTACCTTCATCCGCATTTACTAATAAATTTCTTATATTCACAATCGATTTATTTATTCCATCTTTAATCTGGCTAATTAAATCTTCATCAATAATATCCTCATCATCCTCTGTAAAATCAACTGCATATTCTATTAATGCCAATACATTTAGTAAATACTTTCTTAATTCTCCTATTTCCTTAGAAAGAGCCCCCTTACTTTGTAATATCGCTGCCTTCATAGCTAATTCAGTCTTTGCAGTAATGATATCCATTACTGCTTCTGCTTGACTTAAATCAATTCTTCCATTCAAAAAAGCTCTTTTAGTAAATTCTCCAGGCTCAGCAAGTCTGGCCCCTGACTTAATAACTTGATTCAAAACGCTATTAGTTGATACAACTCCACCATGACAATTAATTTCAACTACGTTCTCTCCTGTATAACTGCTTGGCGCCCTCATATAGCTTAAAATAACTTCATCAATAGTTTCCTCATTTTCCAAATTAATAATATTTCCATACTTCATTGTATATGTCTTCATATTTTTAATATCAAAATCATTCTTAGGTTTAAATATTCTACTAGCAATATCTAAAGCTTTTTCTCCAGATATTCTTATTATTGCAACTCCGCCTTCCCCGATTGGAGTCGCAATTGCAGAAATAGTATCAAATTCCTTCATTTATTTTCCTCCTTCATAAAGAAGAATCTTTATATTAATATCCATTAAAACTAATATTAATTTTACATAACAAACTTTAAATAGTCAAAGTCATATTAACTAAAATTTTCTTTATACAATCATGAAATATATTTATAAATTTAAAAAGAAAGCCCTAGGGCTTTCTTCTACAAATTATTTTTTAATTCAACAACTACTCTTCTAAATGGCTCATCGCCTTCACTATATGTATTAACAAAAGCATCTTCTTGAAGCGCAGAATGAATAATTCTTCTCTCATACGGGTTCATTGGTTCCAACTTAAATACTTTCCGTGTCTTCTTAACTTTATAGGCAGTTTTAGTCGCAACACCCCTAAGAGTTTCTTCTCTCTTACTTCTGTAATTTTCTGTATCTAGTATAACTTTTTTATGAGGAAGCTCATGTACCTTATTAACTACTAATGAAACTAGATATTGTATAGAATCTAAAGTCTCCCCCCTATAACCAATTATCACACCCATTTTTTCTCCTGACAAATTAATTATAAGCGTGTCATTTTCCTCTTTGATATCTATCTTAGCTTCTATTTCCATACAATTAAGTATATTTGCTATAAAATTTCGCGCTTCTTCAATATAATCATATTTTTTAGAAACCCTAATTATAGCTGGCTTAACTCCTATAACGTTAAATAAACCTTTTGAACCATGATGCAAAATTTCAACATTAACCATGTTTTCATTTGTATTTAATTCAATCAAAGCTTTATTTAAAGCTTCTTCAACAGTTTTTCCCTCTACTTCTATTGATTTCATCCGTTAATTCACCACCTCTAATACTAAATCAAACTTAAATTACCTATTTATTTTTTCTTTCTTTTTCTACTAGCTAAATTTTTAGGCTCTTCAACTGCCATAACAAATTTTTCTGATTCTATTTTTGCTTCTTTTTCTTTTCTAGAATCAATTTCTTTAATTGCTGGTCTATAGTTTAAGAAATATGTTTGTATAGTTTGAATTATATTACCAATTATCCAGTATAAAACTAATATAGCACTAAAGTTCCATGACATAACACCCATCATTCCAGCCATAGTAATATTCATAGTTCCCATATTCATGCCTCCTGGTTGAGCCGGAGTTGCTTTAGACATTAAATATGATGGAATATATGTTGATAGTGCTGCCAAAACAGGAAGTATGTGCCAATGATCAGGAGCAAATAAGTTTGTAATCCATAAAAATGATGCTCCTTCTATTCCATGTATACCCATAAACACCCAATAAAGAGCCATCAATATTGGTAATGGTAATAGTGACGGAAGACATCCTCCTGTCATGCTAACATTATGCTCTTTATATAGTTTCATAGTCTCGGTACTTAATTTTTCTTTATCATCTTTATATTTCTCTTGAATCTTTTTAATTTCAGGTTGAATTTTTTGCATTCCTTGTGTAGATTTTGCTGCCTTAATATTAAATGGCAATATTAAAATTCTTATGATTAATGTAAAAATAAATATTGCTAAAACATAAGACAATCCTACATCTGATACACCCATACTTACAATAAAGTTATGCAGGGAATCAAATATATTTCTCATAAAATCAACTATTGATTGAAACATTAAAATATATACCTCCTATATTTCATCTTACTGGATCATATCCACCCTTGCAAAAAGGATTACATCTTAATATTCTGTAAACAGCCATTATGCTCCCTTTTAAAACACCATATTTATTTATAGCATCTAACGCATATTGTGAACAAGTCGGCGTAAACCTACAACATGGAGACCTTCCAGGCGAAATATGTTTTCTATAAAAATTAATTAGGTGTATGAGTAGTTTCTTCATTATTATATAAGCCTGCCTTTTTAATTAAATTTTTCATAGCCTTCTCTACCTCAAGGTAACTTTTTCCCTTCATAGGATTTCTTGCTATAAAAATAAAATCATATCCCTTTATTGCATATTGATAATTTAATCTAAAACTTTCACTTATTAATCTTTTACATCTACTTCTAACAACACTGTTTCCTACTTTTTTGCTTACAGAAACGCCTAATTTATTGTAAAGATTAAAATCTTTATCTTTATTCCTCTTATTCTTTAATATATACATAACTAAAATTTCATTAGCAAATGATTTACCTCTTTTATATATAATTGTAAATTCAAAATTCTTCTTTAATCTATAAGTCATAGATATTTTTATTCTCCTTTTTTCCCTGCATTTGCAGAAAAAAGGCCACTTAGAGCGGCCCTTAAGCTGTTAGTCTTTTTCTTCCTTTTTGTCTTCTGTTTCTAAGAATGTTTCTTCCTGATTGAGTGCTCATTCTTTTTCTGAAACCATGTTCTTTTTTTCTTTGTCTCTTTTTAGGTTGGTAAGTCATGAACATTATAAATGCACCCCCTTAAAATTATTATTTATAGTAAAACTATACTTTACGCTTTTAAATTTTACTTTATTTATTATATATATATACTATTTTTCTGTCAAGGTGGTAATAATTGTTGATAATTATATTTATATATATTTTTTTGTGGATAACTTATTGAATATGAATAATTACTTATGTTATCATAAGTATTATGTTGTGAATAACTTATTAATGCTAAAACTTATCCACATGTGTGGATAAAACTGTGTATAACTTGTTTGTTTCTATTATTAGTACATCCTAAATCCCTTGATAATGCTAGTTAAGCATATGTTCATAAATTTTAGTAACAATTTGTTATTAATTTTTTATTCAATTAATATATACACATAATTATTAACATGTTGATATATTTATATACATACTTGGCTATAATAAATAAATGTTGATATCTCTGTTAATAAACTGTACATAATATCATAAAAAATTTTTTTATAAAAATATTGGAGGAATACGAATGGATGCCGATCTTAAAAATTTGTGGGGTAAAACCTTAAATATCATAAAAAGTGAACTAAGTGAAGTTAGCTTTAATACTTGGATTAAAAGCTGCGAGCCAATATCTATTTCTTCTGATACTCTAAAGATAAGCGTTCCGAATTCCTTTACTCAAGATATTTTAGATAAACGATATAAAGATTTAGTTGCAAATTCAGTAAAAGCAATCTGTTCAAAATTATATAAAATTGAATTTATTATAATGTCTGATAACTTTGATAAAGAAGATAGTAAAAATAATTCTAACCCATCTCCAAAATCAGTTATTGTTAATGATGAAATGTCATCTACTTTAAATCCAAAGTATACATTCAATTCATTTGTAATCGGAAATAGTAATAGATTTGCCCATGCTGCATCTCTTGCTGTTGCAGAATCTCCTGCAAAAGCATATAACCCTTTGTTTATATACGGGGGAGTTGGACTAGGAAAAACCCACTTGATGCATGCCATAGGACATTATGTTTTGGATGGTAATCCTAACGCTAAGGTTGTATATGTCTCATCTGAAAAATTTACAAATGAGTTGATTAATGCAATTAAGGACGATAAAAATGAAGAATTTAGAAATAAATATAGAAATGTAGATATATTACTTATAGATGATATTCAATTTATAGCTGGAAAAGAACGTACCCAAGAGGAGTTTTTCCATACATTCAACGCATTACATGACGCAAATAAACAAATTATATTATCTTCAGATAGACCCCCAAAAGAAATTCCGACTTTAGAAGATAGGCTGCGTTCTAGATTTGAATGGGGACTAATAGCGGATATTCAGGTTCCTGATTTTGAAACAAGAATGGCTATCTTAAAAAAGAAAGCTGATGTTGAAAATCTAAATGTGGCTAATGAAGTTATGGGGTATATTGCTACTAAAATTAAATCCAACATAAGAGAACTTGAGGGTGCCTTAATAAGAATAATTGCTTATTCTTCATTAACAAACAGAGAGGTTACTGTAGATTTGGCTTCAGAGGCACTAAAAGATATAATATCTAAAAAACAAGGAAAGCATGTGACTATTGATTCTATACAAGATGTAGTTTCTAGTTACTTTAATTTACGTGTCGAAGATTTAAAGTCTCAGAGGAGAACGAGAAATGTAGCATATCCAAGACAAATTGCAATGTATCTAAGTAGAAAACTGACAGATATGTCCTTGCCTAAAATTGGAGAGGAATTTGGAGGTCGAGATCATACTACTGTTATACACGCTTATGAAAAAATTTCTGAGAACTTAAAAACTGATGATTCATTGCAACATACTGTCAATGACATTACAAAGAAACTGACTCAAAATTAATCCACAGCTGTATATAACAAATCTAGTATATACTGTGGATAATATTTTTATAATAATATAGTGTTTATTATTGTGGATAACTAGGTCAATTTGTTACTGAATTATCCACAATATTTTTGAATGCAATTTTGTTGATATTACTGGGTTTGATGTAGTTATCAACAAATCAACAGCCCCTACTACTATTATTACTATAAAAGTATTTATCTATATCTAATTATTGTCATTAATTTATTGTTAATAAATAAGGAGGTTTTCCAATGATTTTTACATGTGAAAAACAAAAAATATTAGAAGGTATATCAATAGTTCAAAAAGCTATAACAGGTAAATCAACTATGCCTATACTTGAAGGAATATATATAAATACAAATAAAACAACATTAACTCTTATAGGATCAGATATGGATGTAAGCATTGAAACATCTGTTAATGCAACAATCATAGAAGAGGGAAGCATCGTTATTGATGCCAAAATATTTGGAGAAATAATAAGAAAGCTACCAAATTCAACTATAAGAATAGAAACAATCGAAAACCAATTAATAAAAATAACTTGTGAAAAATCGGTATTTGATGTAGTTTATATGAATACAAATGAATTTCCTGAATTACCTCAAATTAATGAAAACTTAAAAATATCAGTAAATCAAAACATATTAAAAAATATGATAAAAGGAACATCATTCGCAATTGCACAAGATGAAACTAGACCAATTCTACAAGGGATTTTATTTGAAGTAAAAGAAAAAAATTTAAATTTAGTTGCACTAGATGGATATAGGCTAGCAATTAAAAGTGAATTCTTAGATACTGATATAAATATAGAAGTTGTTATACCTGGTAAAACTCTAAATGAAGTATCAAAGATACTTGAAGATGTAGATGACATTGTGGATATAACTTTTACTAATAATCATATTTTATTTAATTTAGAAAGAACTAAAATAATATCTAGATTGTTAGAAGGAAAATTTATAAATTACAATTCATTATTGCCTCAAGAGCATAAGTTATTTGTTAATGTTAATAGACAAGAATTACAAAATGCTATTGAAAGAGCATCTTTAATGGCCAAGGAAGGAAATACAAATTTAATAAGATTAGATTTACAACAAGATAACCTGATAATAACATCCAATTCTCAATTGGGAAAGGTAAGAGAAGAAATATCTATAAAATTGCAAGGTGAAGAAATACAAATTGCATTTAATTCAAAATACTTGTTGGATGTATTAAAGAACATGGAAGAGAGCGATGTTATTATGAAGATGACTTCAGGGATAAGTCCATGTGTAATTCAGGAGAAGGATAATGAAAATGCGAAGTATTTAGTTTTACCAGTAAGATTAATGAGATAGGAGGATAAGTATTTATTTGTGAATACTTATGCAAAAATATGAATAAAATAAAAATTAGCACTGAATTTATAAAACTAGACGCTTTTCTGAAGTGGGCCGCTATTGTTGGATCCGGTTCAGAAGCAAAAGTATATATACAAGATGGATTAGTAAAAGTTAATAATGAAATTTGCATTCAACGAGGAAAAAAATTAAAGGTTGGAGATATTGTAAGTTTCGAAGATTCAGATTTTGAAATAGTATAGATATAGTTATAAAAAATAATAAGTAGACAAATGTTTTATTATGATATAATTATTATAGGTGTATTTTTATGTATGTTAAAAATATAAATTTAATCAACTACAGAAACTATGAAAATTTATCTATAGAATTAGATAAAAGTGTAAATGTGTTTGTAGGTGATAATGCTCAAGGAAAAACTAATATTGTTGAATCAATTTATTATGGTGCTTTTGCAAAATCGCATAGAACATCAAAAGATAAAGAATTAATAAATTGGAAAAAGGATAAAGCCTATATAAGTTTGCTTATAGGAAAAAATAGGCTGGATAAAAAAATTGATATTAACATTCTAAGAGATGGAAAAAAGGCCATTAAGGTAAATAGCATAAAAGTAGGAAAAATAGGAGAGTTATTCGGGACATTTAATGTAGTTATGTTTTCACCAGAAGATTTAAAAGTTATCAAAGAATCTCCTAGTCTAAGGCGAAGGCTACTTGATATGGAGTTATCTCAAATAAATTCAAAGTATTATTTTAATTTAGTTCAATATCACAAAATTTTAAATGAAAGAAATATTTTATTAAAAAGCAAAAAGTTCGCTGAAGATGTTTTGGAAGTATATGATTTACAATTAATTGAATATGCTGATTATATTGTATCAAAAAGGTTAGAATATATAGATAAAATAAACTTTTATGGAAAAAACATTCATAATGATATAACTTCTGGTAAAGAAAAGATTGAATTTAAATACAATTGTACCGTTAATCTAGATAGTTATAAAAGTAATTATTTGAAAAAATTAAAGGATAACGTTCTTAGAGATAGAGAAAAAGGATTAACTTCAGTTGGTCCTCATAGAGATGATTTCAATGTTTTTATAAATGAGATTGATGCAAAAACATTTGGATCACAAGGACAGCAACGTACATCAATTCTAACGATGAAGTTTTCATCTTTAAAGATCATCAAAGAGATTACTGGAGAGTATCCTGTTTTATTATTAGATGACGTTCTCTCAGAACTTGATGTAAATAGAAAAAAATATATATTAAGTTCTATTAGAGATATACAAACAATAATAACTTGTACAGGAGTTGATGATTTAGGTAATTATTTAGATTATAGATCTAAGATATTTACTGTATCGAACGGGAAGATTTTAAATTAAAGGAGGAATATTTAGTGTTTTTACATTTAGGTGAAAATGTTGTAGTTCCCATTAAAGACATAATTGGAATATTCGATTTGCAAAATACAATGTACAGTTCTGATACAATACAATTTTTGAGATTAGCAGAAGAAGATGGATTTGTAGAAAGAATTACAGATGAAAAACCAAAATCGTTTATTATAGCAGAAGTTGATAATAAAAGTAAGATATATTTTTCACCAATATCATCAACAACGTTAACAAAAAGAACTGATATGGAATATAATTTTTAATTTCGTAAAGTTCATGAGTTTAATATTTTAAAGTTTAGGAGGAGTCTGATTTGGAACAAAATAATAAAAGCTATGATGAAAATCAGATACAGGTTCTTGAGGGATTAGAAGCAGTAAGAAAAAGGCCAGGAATGTATATCGGAAGTACAAGTTCAAGAGGTCTTCATCATTTAGTTTATGAAATAGTAGATAATAGTATTGATGAAGCATTAGCTGGATATTGCAGAAAAATAGAGGTCAACATTAATGAGGATAATTCAATAAGAGTAGTTGACGATGGTAGAGGTATGCCGGTAGGGATACATCCTAAGATGGGGAAGTCCACTGTTGAAGTTATAATGACAATATTGCATGCAGGTGGTAAATTTGGTGGTGAAGGATATAAGGTTTCTGGTGGATTACATGGAGTAGGTGCATCTGTAGTAAATGCGCTTTCTGAAGAATGTATTGTGACAGTTAAAAGGGATGGTCATATATGGGAGCAAAAGTACAGCAGAGGTAAAGTTTTAAACGATATTGCTAAAATAGGGGATAGTGATGAAACAGGAACAGAAACTTATTTTAGACCAGATCCAGAAATATTTGAGGAAACAATTTTTGATTTTGAAGTTTTATCCCAAAGATTGAGAGAATTAGCGTTTTTAAATAAAGGAATTTATATAAGACTTTTAGATAAAAGAGATGAAAAGGAAGAAACGTTTCATTATGAAGGTGGAATAAAATCTTTTGTAAGCTATTTGAATAGGAATAAAGTACCACTTCATGAGGAACCTATATATATCGAGGGCATAAAAGATAAGGTTTCTGTTGAAGTAGCACTTCAATATAACGATGGTTATACTGAAAATATCTTTTCATTTGCAAATAATATAGATACAGTTGAAGGTGGAACACATCTAGTTGGATTTAAGACAGCATTAACAAGAGTATTTAATGATTATGCAAAGAAATTTGGACATATAAAAGAAAATGATAAAAACTTTACTGGAGACGATATCAGAGAGGGGCTAACTGGAGTAATATCTGTTAAAATAGAAGAGCCTCAATTTGAAGGTCAAACAAAGACTAAGCTAGGAAATAGTGAAGTTAGAGGAATAGTTGATTCTATTGTTGGTGAAAATATAGGAATATTTCTAGAAGAAAATCCAAACATAGGAAAAATAATAGTTGATAAAGCATTAATGGCGGCTAGAGCTAGAGATGCAGCTAGAAAAGCTAGAGAATTAACAAGAAAATCAGTATTAGAAAGATCCACATTACCAGGAAAATTAGCAGATTGTTCATCTAAAGATCCTAGAGAATGTGAGATTTACATAGTCGAAGGAGATTCTGCTGGTGGCTCGGCTAAGCAAGGAAGAAATAGGAGATTCCAAGCAATTCTACCATTAAGAGGAAAGATACTAAATGTTGAAAAGCAAAGGTTAGATAGAATATTGAATGCAGATACAATTAGATCTATGGTTACTGCATTTGGTGCTGGTATTGGAAATGATTTTGATGTAGAAAAAATTAGATATAACAGAATCATAATAATGACAGATGCTGATGTCGATGGAGCTCATATTAGAACGTTATTATTAACATTCTTTTATAGATATATGAGAAAAATGGTTGATGATGGTCATGTATATATAGCACAACCTCCATTATATAAAGTTAGTAAAAATAAAAAAGAATACTACGCATATACTGATTCAGAATTAGAGAATGTTTTATCTGAAATAGGTGGAAAAGATAATTCAACAGATATTCAAAGATATAAAGGTCTAGGAGAAATGAACGCAACCCAATTATGGGATACGACAATGGATCCAGAAAAAAGAATTTTATTAAAAGTAAACATAGAAGATGCTATGGCAGCAGATGAAATTTTCACCATATTAATGGGAGAAAAAGTAGAGCCAAGAAAAGAATTTATTACACAAAATGCTAAAAATGTTGTTAATTTAGATATTTAGTACTGAAATATGAGGTGAAGTACATGGACTTTAATGAAGGAAAAGTTATACCTGTAGATATAAAACATGAAATGAAAAAATGCTATATAGATTATGCAATGAGTGTTATTGTTGGTCGTGCATTACCAGATGTTAGAGATGGATTAAAACCTGTACATAGAAGAATACTGTATTCTTTACAAGAATTAGGTTTATATCCTGAGAAGGGATATAGAAAATGTGCAAGAATAGTTGGAGATGTTTTAGGTAAATATCACCCACATGGTGATAGTTCAGTTTATGATGCGCTTGTAAGGATGGCTCAAGATTTTTCAATGAGATATATGTTAGTAGACGGTCATGGAAATTTTGGATCTGTTGATGGAGATAGCGCAGCAGCTATGAGATATACAGAAGCAAAAATGAATAAAATAGCTGTTGAAATGTTAAGAGATATCAATAAGAATACTGTTGATTATATGCCAAATTTTGATGGTGAAGAAGAAGAACCTGTAGTATTGCCATCTAGATTTCCCAACCTTCTGGTTAATGGTTCATCAGGAATAGCCGTTGGGATGGCTACTAATATTCCGCCACATAACCTTGGTGAGATTATAGATGGAACTGTTATGCTTATTGATAATCCAGACGTAACTGTACTGGACCTTATGACTAAAGTTAAAGGTCCAGATTTCCCTACAGGTGCAACTATAATGGGGAAGGCAGGAATTAGAGCTGCCTATGAAACTGGTAAAGGAAAGGTAATTGTAAGGGCAAATGCTGAGATAGAAGAGGAAAATGGAAGGCATTCAATAATTGTTACTGAGATACCATACCAAGTAAATAAGGCAAAGCTTGTTGAGAATATTGCTGATTTAGTGAAGGATAAGAAGATTACTGGAATATCTGACTTAAGAGACGAATCAGATAGAGACGGTATGAGAATTGTAATTGAACTAAAAAGAGATGCTAATCCAAACGTAGTATTAAATTTGTTATACAAGCATACAAAACTTCAAGATACATTTGGCATTATTATGTTAGCGCTAG
This sequence comes from Clostridium chromiireducens, assembly GCF_003575225.1. Classification (NCBI taxonomy): domain Bacteria; kingdom Bacillati; phylum Bacillota; class Clostridia; order Eubacteriales; family Clostridiaceae; genus Clostridium; species Clostridium chromiireducens. The sequence goes on from NZ_QXDJ01000011.1 coordinate 80,787, forward strand.
TTAATAATGAACCTATAGTTTTGAATCTAAAGCAAATATTGGAACACTATGTGGAGTTTCAAAAAGAGGTTATAACAAGAAGAACTATATTTGAATTAAATAAAGCAGAAGCTAGAGCACATATATTAGAGGGATTAAAAATTGCTTTAGACAACATAGATGAAGTAATAAGTATAATAAGAAATTCTAGTACTAGTGAAATTGCTAAAAACACTTTGATGGAAAGATTTAACCTTTCTGAAAAGCAATCTCAGGCTATATTAGAGATGAGACTAAGAAGGTTAACTGGCTTAGAAAGAGATAAGATTGATGAAGAGTTTAATGGGTTGATGAAACAAATAGAATATCTAAAATCTATTCTAGCAAGTGAAGAAAATTTATTAGGTGTAATAAAAGATGAATTATTAGAGATAAAAGCTAAGTATTCAGATGAAAGAAGAAGTAAAATAGAAAAGATAATAAATGAGATTGATATAGAGGATTTAATACAAGTAGAAGATGTTGTTATAACATTAACTCACTCTGGATATATAAAAAGAATTTCGGCAGATACTTACTCTTCACAAAGAAGGGGAGGAAAGGGTATCCAGGCGATGTCAACAAAAGAAGATGATTTTGTTGAACAATTGATGATAACATCAACCCACTCAGATGTATTATTCTTTACGAATAAAGGAAGAGTATATAAGTTAAGAGCTTATGAAATACCTGATGCTGGAAGGCAAGCAAAAGGTACAAATTTAATAAATCTTATTGCTATAGAGTCTGATGAAAAAATCCAAACGGTATTAACTGTAACAGATGATAGAAAAGAAGGATTCTTATTTATGGGAACTAAGCAAGGTATAGTAAAGAAAACTCCACTTAGTGAATTTAAAAATTTAAGGAAAAGTGGATTAATTGCAATAAGTCTAAAAGATGGAGACGAGTTACTTAAAGTAAAAAATACCTATGGAGATGCTAATATTATGGTAGTTACTCAAAATGGGTATGCTGTTAAGTTTAACGAAAAAGATGTAAGGTCTATGGGAAGAACCGCATCAGGGGTTAAGGCTATTAACTTAAAAGAAGATGATATAGCAGTATGTATGGATATTGCTGTTGAAGGAGAAGAATTGTTAGTAATTAGCCAAAATGGGTACGGGAAGAGAACGCCTATCACTGAGTATAAACTACAAAATAGAGGTGGAGTAGGATTAATAACGTATAAGATTAGTGAGAAGACAGGAAAATTAGCAGGAGCTACAATATGTAAAGTTGATGATGAATTAATGCTTATCAATTCTAGTGGAGTGGCAATTAGAATTAATGTTTCTGATATTTCAGTTACAAGCAGGTCTGCAATGGGAGTAACATTAATGAGAACTAATGAGGAAGAAAAAGTAGTTGCAATAGCAAAAATACTAAGTAGTGATGATCCAGAAGAAGAATCAGTTGAATTAGTTGAAATTGAAACTAATGATATAGAAGAATAATATTAATATCAGAAAACTTTAAATAGGTCATTTAACAACATTGCAAATGTGTTAAATGACCTATTTTTATATGTAATGACTATATGACAGTAAATAAGTAAGGTATCATATGAACCTGGTGTATCATAGTAAGAAATATTAAATAAAATAGATAATAATAGAGTAAATTGAATTTAAATCAATATAATGAGGCTATATATAGGGAAAATTAATATATAATATGTTAAGATAAAAGACGTCGTCAAGAAACATAAATATTTTTAAAGAAATCATTAATAATAATTCAAAAAGATTTTAAAAAATATATTGACAGTACGAACTTCAAGTGATATACTAAGAAAGTCGCTTGAGAGTGATGAAAAATTTACAACAATATGTTGTAATAAAGAAATTGGTCTTTGAAAATTGAACAGAATATATAAATACATTTAAGTAAACCAGCAATTCTTTATTTGAGTAAGCTAAGATTAAACTTTTTATTG
>NZ_QXDJ01000012.1:0-62500 GCF_003575225.1 Clostridium chromiireducens
TTATTATGTAAGTGTTAATGATGTAGAAAATAATTTTTATAGCTATGATAAAAATATAGAATTAATAGAAAATAAAACAAATCAGGAGGAGAAGTAATTATGAAAAATAATGCATGGTTTAAATTAGTAGTTGTGTCTTTAGGAGGTGCTATATTGAGTTTTGTTTTATTAATAGGTATACAAACATTCAGTCAAAATAGTTACAATATGAATCAAAACTATAATATGCAAATGCAAGGTAGAATGAACTCTCAAGGAAATATGGGAATGATGAATGGAATGAATAATATGCAAGGAAATATGGGAATGATGAATGGAATGAATAATATGCAAGGAAATATGGGAATGATGGGAGGAATGAAAATGCAAGGCGGCATGGGCATGATGAATGGAATGATGTAGTTATAAGGTAGAACCCAGTAGAAAACTATTGGGTTCTTACCATTTTATATTTATTAGAAATTTATACTATCAGAAATTAGATAGTAATCTTCATAAAATCTACATATTATGAGTGTATTATATACATATAAACAAAGTATTCCAATTAATATAATTATAAGGGGGAAAAAAAATGGCATCAAAAAGCAATTTTTTTAGTAAAATTTTAAGCTTCTTTCTGGTATTAATAATTATCGGTGGAGTAGGATTCTTAGGTTATAAGCTAATGGTTAATAAGAACATGAATATGAGTATGAATATGGGTTCACAAAGTGACCAAAGTAGTTCTAGCCAAGATCAAATGAATATGAGCAGTGACTCTTCTTCACAAGACCAAATGAACATGAGTGGTAGTGGTAACAATGAAAAAGCTATTCCTCAATATGTTACAAATCAAGTAAATACAGTATTACAGGATAAAGAAGAACTAGATAAGAGTGTAAAAATACTAAATGATACATTACAAATTTTAACTCTTGATCCTTATGCAGTTGATGAAAAGAATCAAAGTCAAGATAATGCTAACACCAATTCGGGACAAGCTACTAACAATACAATAACTAATACTAATAATAATCAAGTAAATGCAATGGAAAATATGGGAACAACTTATGATCCTAATAAAATGCAAGAATTGCATAATGGGTTGTACAAGATATCTGTAGGTATGCAGCTTATTAATCAATTAAAAGATAATGTAGATGTACAAATGGAACAAGCTGGTGTAAATTATGATAATGCGTCACAATATTATCAAAATCAATATTATATGACTGTACAAAATAAGACTAAGTTAGTTGAAGCATTAACGTATATTAATGATGCAAGTACTTTACTAAATGTTAATCCATATATATCTAAAGATGGAGCTGTATATGATAGAGATAGAATGGAACAAATACATCAAAGTGTTTATAAGTTAGCTGAAGCAGTGGGTGGTCTAAGTAAATTAAATGATGATTTTACAAAACAAACTGTATCTTTAGGAAATTTATCTCAGAATTCTCAAAATTCAATGAATATGTCTCAAATGAATCAATCATCAAGTAGTATATTTGGAAATATGAATTTATCAACTGTAGCCAATATATTATTAATAACATTTATAGTTATATTTATAGTAAGCATTTTTGGTTTTATTGGAAGACTTCTTAAACCTAAAGAAGCTAAATAAAGTATTAATAAATTTAAATTAAAGATGGAGAGAGGAGATATTTTATGTGGGAATTAATTAAAAATGATCCTATCTTAAAGACGATAGCTGTATTATTATTAGGAGTTTTTGCATTTGGGTTTGTATTTAATATAATGTTTGGAGCCCCGCAGACTGGAATGGAACATGGTATGACTCAAATGGGAGGATATAATCTTAACACTACATTAGCGTACATTATATCTTTACTAATTAAAATTTTAATAATTATATTAATTATAGCTGTAATTATTGTAGCAGTGAAATTTATTAAAAATCGTATGATTAATGGTTCGATAGCAAATAATGAGTCACTAGTGGAGCTTTTGAATAAAATTAAAAGCAATCCGTTATATATAATAATAGGTGCTCTAGGATTTTTAGTAATATTAATGGCCATTATGCCAACTCAGGCAACAAATAATGCTATAAATAATAATTATAGTTTTAGTATTTTATCAATAATTATTACATTAGTGAAAATATTACTTGCAGTATCTTTTGTAGGCTTAATTACAGGCGTAATATTGCATTATAAACAAACTTATGTTAAAGCAAATGCCAGCAATTTGGTTGAAAAAAAGATATGTGAAAATTGTGATACAGAATTAAAAAATGATTGGAAAGCGTGTCCTGTATGTGGAACAGAAGTAAAAGACAACAAAAATACAGAGGACGTGGATACAAGCAATTCAAGTGATTTAAGAGGTTAACAACATGAATATTAGATTTGATTTTGTAATGCACTGGCTTTATGCAATAGTATGGGCATTACTAGCAATTAGTGGTTTTGCGATGGTAGGCGCTAAGTACGGATGGCTGCTTAACTTTGACATTGCATCAGCAGATTATATACATCGAGTATCTGCCGGAGCATTTGTTATAATAACTCTTATTTCTATAATCTATGAAATTTATAAAAATATAAAAAATGATCAAAGGCCTTTGCCTTGGTTTATTATAGGGAAGAAGGGATATCAGCTATTCACTTTTATAATGACACTTATTTTAATAATTACTGGAGCAATAATTTGGGTTTGCATGGAGTATAAAATGCCATTTGTTTCATTTGCTTTATTTATACATGAATATGTCTCGTATATATTTTTAGCAAGCATTATATGGCATATATATAAGAAATGTCATATTCTTTTATGGCCAAAGAAATCAACTAGTAAAAAGATAGAAAAGTAAGGGAGCAGTTTTTATGGTACAAAAACCATGGTTTAAAATTTTCGTCTGGTTTATGGCTACTTTCTTCTTCTTTCTTGCCAGTGGAGTTATTATTTCTATATTCAAACCTGGTCCTTCGGAAAATGAAGTTATGAGGTTTATGTCAGGAATGATGAGTGCAATGGATAATTCTATAATGGGAATCGCAATGGGTGTAGAAGGAAATAGTACACTAAGAAATATAATTGCATATTCATATTTCATGCTTGTGCCTATCATTGCAGTAAGTATAGTAATAGGTTTTATTATAAGACTTAGGCAAGGGGGAAAGAAGGATGTTTGATAAGAAAAAATTGAATTTTTGGAGATTGGCTTTACTTTATACAGGAGCAACAATTTTGATTTTATTTTTCTTATGGAGTTCGCCTTATAAGCCTAAGTCACAAATGATGGATAGCAGTATGGGAAATATGATGAAAACAATGCATTTATCCAATATTACAATATATGATTTGATGAGAAATGAAGGGGCTGAGCAGAGCACTAATGAAATGGACAGCCATCATCAGGATAAATCTTCGTCTGTATATAATATGGGCATTATGACAACAAGTATAATATTTCTTTTACTTCCCTTTATTATAGGCGGAACTATTATACTTGCTATAGTTTGGATAAAGTAGGTGAAAAAGATATGGATATATTAGGAGCATTAGGCCAACTATATATGAAAGTATTATTACTTCTTCTATTTGCAGGCTCAGGGCTGGCAGTATGGGCGCTAATTAAATTCTTTCTCAAAGGAAATAATAAAGTCCAAAGCAAAGTAGCATCTAAGAGTAGCGAAAATAAGAAAAATATTTTAACTAATATAAAATTTGATAAGAAATTAGGAGGAATTATTATGAATGGGAATGGATGGTTTAAATTAGCTGTTTTTTCATTAGCAGGAATAGTTATAAGTGGAGTATTATTGGGATTTGTTTCAACAACTAATTCAGGAATGAACATGAGTGGTATGAATGGAATGAGTTCAAATCAACAATCAAATATGAATATGGGTAATTCAACTATGGGCAATGGCAGTATGCAAAACGGAATGAATAGCAATAACATGCAAGCAGGAATGACTAACAATAATATGAACAATAACAATATGGGTAATAACAGCATGCAAAGTGGAATGTCAATGAATGGACAAGCGTCTATGAATGGTACAATGAATAGCACAAATAATAGTACAAGCATCCAACAACAATTAAATAATATACAAAATCAATTAAATCAACTTCAATCACAAATGCAACAATCTCAAATGAATAATACTCAAAATCAAAATAGTAACATGAGCAATGGTGCTAGCAGCGGCGGAAGCATGAGCAGCGGCGGCGGAATGGGTATGATGTAATTTATGAGATAGAGAAGTAAACCTTGAGGTTTACTTCTTTTAATATAAAGTGAAACTTGATTTAGTGTGAATCGGTTAAGCAGATATCTCGAATCTATGATTTGATGATGGTCGCTTACTTTATGAGTAATCAACTGCCTTTAGGAAGAGGAGTTTGATATATCGTGGAAGTGTTACAGTGGATATTCATCAGATAAGAATATATCTTACATTAATAATTTATATAGGGGTGTGAATATGAGTAAGAAGAAAAATGCTATTTTATCTTTTATTGCATTTATTGTAGCAGGAATGTCGATAGCGGTGTATCTTAATCAAAATGTTAGCATGAAAAAGATTCAAAATACTGAATCAAAACAGCAGAATCAAAATTTATCAGTAAATGAACATGAATATGCAAATAATATTATTAAGCCATCACCAGGGCAGCCCATAAAAAAGTTTGACCTTGTAGCAATAGAGAATAATCTCCAAATAAAAGAAGGTATTAATATACCTGTATGGACTTATAATGGGACAGTGCCAGGTGCTGAAATTAGGGTTACTCAAGGAGATTTTGTACAAGTTAAATTAAAAAATCTTTTAAGTAATCCAGTAACCATACACTGGCATGGATATCCATTAAATTCAGCAATGGATGGAGTACCAGGACTTAATCAGGACGCTATTAAGCCAGGAGAAAGCTTTACTTATGAATTTTCAGCTGATGTTCCAGGAACTTATTGGTATCATTCACATCAAGAAGGTGCCGAACAAGTTGATAAAGGCTTATATGGAGCATTAATTGTTGAACCTAAAGATAAGGAAAAACCTGATAAAGATTTTACGTTAATATTAGATGAGTGGATGGGAAATTCTGATGGCATGGCTGGGATGAATGAATCAAATAACACAGCCCAAAATGTAGAAGAAGCAAGTGCTAAGGAAGAAGAAGAAATGAACAGCATGTATAATATCTATACAGTAAATGGGAAATCGGGGAAACTTGTTGAGCCGTTGAATGTAAACAAGGAAGATACTGTAAGACTTAGATTTATTAATTCGGGCTATAGATCTCATGGAATTCATATACCAGGGACAGATATTAAGGTCATCAGTACTGATGGTCAGGATATAAATGGAGCACAAGTAATAAAAGATAATATTATTAATATATCTCCTGGAGAAAGATATGATATTGAGTTTAAGGTTAATAGTAGTGATAATTTTTATATAGATTTTCATGATAGCAATAAGTTTAATGAACAAATAAAAATTCCTGTAAACATAGTAGGTGGAACCGGAAAATATATAGAAGAAAATAATTTAAATCTTCAACAATTTGACTTGGCAAACTATGGAGAGTCGTTAATTAATGCATATAATTTAGATCAAAGTTATGATAAGAATTACAATATTGACTTAGGAGTTGGTTTAAAAGAAGGAACTCTTCAATATACTATTAATGGTGATACTTTTAGTGAGTTACCATCACTCAAGTTAAAAAAAGATGATATTGTTAAAATTACTTATAATAATAAAAGTAATGTAGATCATCCTATGCATCTTCATGGACATTTCTTTCAGGTAATTGCTAAGAATGGAGAACCAGTAAAAGGTGCACAAATGATGAAAGATACACTAATGATAAAAGCAAATGAAAGTTATACTATTGCTTTCAAAGCTGATAATCCAGGAAATTGGGTACAACACTGTCATGAACTTCATCATGCAGCAGCAGGAATGATGCAGAAAGTTGAATACGAAGGTTTTGAATCTAATTATACTCCAAATCCAAATGATACGTTTAATAAACCAGAATAACACAAATACTTATCAAAATTTCTATGCTTCTATGTATCATATAAGCATAGAAATTTTAACATGCATTAAAGTGAATTTTATGTTCAAACTTTATTAAATATATCAGATGTAAATATATTTGGTATTGTATAGTTATATTATTTACATAAAAGTTTATGAAGTTTGAACATAATCTTTATAGAATCTACATAAATATTTGTTAAAATTTTTATAATAAAAGATTATATTCATATTTTATAATTTCATTATCAATTAAGTATAGGACTAGAAGTAAAAGGAGTTAATTATGGTAGGAATAACTAAATTATTATGTGATTCAGAAAATTTTGGAGATAAACTGCGTTATGTTAAAGGTGCGGCTCATGCAAAACATGGTGTAAATCAAGGAGTAGGTCCTGTAGTCGTTTGGAATTGTACAAAAACATGTAACTTAAAATGCAAGCATTGTTATGCGGAATCAGATAATAGAAAATATGATGGAGAATTAAGTTTAGAAGAGGCAAAAATCTTTATAGATGATTTAGGAAAATTTAAGGTTCCAGTAATATTATTTTCAGGAGGAGAACCATTAATAAGAAGTGATATTTTTGAACTCATAGAGCATTCTAATAAATATGGTATCAGAAATACAATTTCAACTAATGGAACATTACTTGAAAAAGATGTTTGCAAGTCATTAAAAGATTTAAATGTTGGTTATGTTGGAGTTAGTTTAGATGGGATTGGTTCTAAACATGATGAGTTTAGAAAAACTAAAGGCAGTTTTGATAAAGCTTTAAAGGGAATTCGCAATTGCTTAGAAATTGAACAAAGAGTTGGACTTAGATTTACTATAAATCGCCATAATTATGATCAATTAGAGGATATCTTTAAGTTAATTAAAGAAGAAAAGATTCCGAGAGTATGCTTTTACCACTTAGTTTATTCAGGACGTGGTAATGAAATGATAAATGAAGACATTACAAAAGAAGAAACAAGAGAATGTATGAATTTAATTATGGAAAAAACTTTAGAGTTTGGGACAAATGTTGAAATTTTAACTGTAGACAATCATGCAGATGCAGTATACCTATATCTAAGAGCACTAGAAAAATATCCACATTTGGCTGATAGGATTCTAAATTTATTAAAACTAAATGGAGGTAATAGATCAGGAATGGCTTTTGCTAATGTTGATTTTATGGGGAATGTTCACTCTGATCAATTTACATGGAATTATAGTTTTGGGAATGTTAAGAATAATAGTTTCTCTGATATATGGAAAAATAGTGAACATCCAATTTTAAATGGGTTAAGAGATAGAAAGTCATTACTTAAAGGTCGTTGTAGTAAATGCAAATGGATATCAGTATGTAATGGTAACTTTAGAGCTAGGGCTGAGGCTGTAACAGGTGATTTTTGGGCATCAGATCCTGCATGTTATTTGACTAATAAAGAAATAGGAGTTTCAGAGGGAATAGATTTAATTTAAGGATTAATTAATTCACAATTACAAGGAGGATGTAATTAATGATAATGTCTTGGAATGTTACAAATAGATGTAACTTATATTGTGATCATTGTTATAGAAATGCTGGTGTAGAAGATAATGGGGAATTAACAACTGAGGAAGGAAAAGCTCTGTTAGATGAAATTGCAAAAGCAGGCTTTAAGATTATGATTTTTTCTGGAGGAGAACCTCTAATGAGAAAAGATATTTATGAACTCATAAGTTATGCAGCTAAAATAGGATTAAGGCCTGTTTTGGGAAGTAACGGTATGTTTATAACAAAAGAGGTTGCTGAAAAATTGGTAGAATCAGGATTGAAAGCAGTGGGCATAAGTCTAGACAGCTTAAAGGGAAACAAACACGATAAATTTAGAAAATATAATGGAGCGTGGAAAGATGCACTATATGGCATGAAAAATTGTAGAGACGCAGGACTGTCTTTTCAAATTCATCATACAGTTATGAACTGGAATAAAGAGGAGGCAATAGATATTATTGATTTTTCTGTTGCTATGGGAGCGGCAGCTTATTATCCATTCTTCTTAGTTCCAACAGGGAGAGGCGAAAGTATTGAAAGAGAAATTTTAGAGGCTAATGAGTATGAAGAATTATTAACAGCAATTATGAAAAAGAAACAACAAGTTAATATAGAGATAAAGCCTACCTGTGCACCACAATTTTTAAGAATTGCCAATAGCCTTGGCATGAAACTTAGATTTAGCAGAGGCTGTTTAGCTGGAATAAGCTATTGTATTATAAGTCCAAGGGGGGATGTGCAGCCTTGTGCATATTTAAAGGAAGTAGCAGGGAATGTAAGGCAAACTCCTTTTAGTGAAATTTGGAGAGATAGTAAAGTCTTTAATAAGCTTAGAACTCAAGAGTATAAGGGTGTTTGCGGGGAATGTAAGCATAAAGAGATTTGTGGAGGCTGTAGAGCTAGGGCGGCATACTATCATGAAGGAAATTATATGGCGGAAGATTCTTCGTGTGTATATACAAATTGCAATAGATGTTAGTTAATGGTTACTTTTTGTAATTTAGATATGATGAGGTAGATATATGGATGATATAGACAGAAATTTATTAAGCATTATACAAGAGGGTCTAGATATAGATAGTAGGCCATTTTTGATTTTAGCACATAAGCTTGGTATCTCGGAAAACGATGTTATAATCAGAATAAAAAAATTGAAAGAGTTAGGCTATATTCGTAGAATTGGAGGAATATTTGATTCAAAAAAGCTTGGATATTCTAGTACCTTATGTGCTGCTAGTGTTCCACAATCAAAAATTGAATTAGTAAGTTCAGTAATTAATAGTTATGATGAAGTTACTCATAATTATATAAGGAATGATGACTACAATATGTGGTTTACTATAATTGCACATTCTAGCGAAAGAATGAGAGAAATTATATCAAATATAAAAAATAAAACTGGAGTTTATAATATAGTTAGTTTACCAGCAATTAAACTTTTCAAACTTAAAGCTACCTTTAATATTAGCGAGGGAGGAAAAACTGATGTTTGATTCACTGGAAAAAGCAATAATTCGAAGATTATCAGAGGATATTCCACTATCACCAGAACCTTATAAGATAATTGCGGAGGAATTAGGAATTTCAGAAAAAATATTATTAACAAAAATTCAACAATTATATGATAAACAAATAATTCGCAGAGTTGGTGGAATTTTATATCATAGAAAATCAGGTTATAACGCTAATGCTATGGTAGTTTGGATAGTTCCAGAAGATAAAATAGATGAGATTGGAAAAACTTTAAGTTATTTCACAGAAATTACTCATTGTTATCAGCGTCCTACTTTTCAGGATTGGCCTTACAATCTTTTTACTATGATTCATAGTGAAACTAAAGAGGAATGTGAAAATAATATAAAAAGGATATCAGAAACAATTAATATTAGTAAATATAAAGTTTTATATAGTACAAAAGAACTCAAAAAAAGTAGTATGAAATATTTTAGTGAGAGCAACTAATAATTATTACATTCATAATATCTACATAATTTTGAGTTATAATAAGAATTATTTTCAAATGATAATAAATTGAAAGGATGAGGAAAATGATTGCTACAATATTAATAATTGCTGTTGTTGGTTTTATAATTTATAGAACATTTAAGGGTGGCGGTGGATGCTGTCATTAATAATAGTTGAAAGAAATTATTATAAGTAACAGAATCTAATAAAAATATTAATTAACTTAATATTAATCTAAAGGTGATACTAAGATTAATTAATAATTCAAAAGACTCAGACTCCTTATAGTTACGGATATTTCTAACTATGAGGAGTCTTTTATTAAAAAACACAGGGGATAAATAAATTTCTTATTATTTCTAAATCAAATTTAAGAATAATCAACATATCATATACACAATTTATGATTATAATAAGTTTACGATTAGGATGTAGCTTATATTTTATAAAAAGTTTAATGTCGAGGAGATGTAGCTAATGAATTCAATGAATCTTAAAGATATAGTTGTTGGTTCTGATACACGAGCACCTATAAGCGGTGGTTCAACACTAAGATATATAAATTTTGATAATGCAGCAACTACGCCACCATTCAAAAAGGTAATGGAAAAGATTAATGAATTTTCAGAATTTTATTCAAGCGTTCATAGAGGAAGTGGATTCAAATCAAATTTATCAACCGAAGTATATGAACAGTGTAAAGAGATCGTGATGGATTTTGTTGGAGCTGATAAAGAAGTTAATATAGCTATTTTTCTTAAAAATGCTACTGAAGCATTAAATAAAGTTGCTAATATGTTCAATTTATGTGAGGGAGATATAATTATCTGTTCTCGTATGGAACACCATTCAAATGATCTCCCTTGGAGAAGAAAAGCAGAAGTTCATTATATAGATATAGATGAAAATGGAGAATTAAACTTAAATCATTTTGAAATGCTTTTAAAATTATATGGTAAAAGAGTTAAACTTGTAACTGTAACTGGCGCATCTAATGTAACTGGGTATATTAATCCAATTCATGAAATTGCTAAATTAGCTCATAGCGTGGGGGCAAAATTATTAATAGATGCATCTCAACTTGTCGCTCATAGAAAATTAGATGTAAAGGACGATAATAATGAAAGTCATTTAGATTTTATAGTTTTTTCGGGACATAAATTATATGCACCATTTGGCACAGCTGTAGTTATTGGACCTAAAGAATTTTTTAATACCGCAGAACCAGATACTGTAGGTGGTGGTATGGTAAAGATAGTAACAGATGATTTAGTTTATTGGGAAGAATCACCGACAAAAAATGAAGCAGGTACTCCAAACTTAATGGGAGCAGTGGCCTTAGCAACTGCAATAAAACAAATTAATGATATTGGAATGGTTAATATTGAAGCACATGAGTATTTTCTAACAAAACATCTTCTTCATCATATCAAAAAAATAGACAAGATAAGAATATATGGTTCTACTGAGGCTGATAAAGAAAAGCGTTTAGGAGTGGTAGCTTTTAATATAGATGGGATATCACATGGACTAGTGGCTGCAATTTTGTCGTATGAATATGGAATTGCTGTTAGAAATGGATGTTTTTGTTCTCATCCTTATGTTTTTAGATTGCTTAATTTAAGTTCCGAAGAAATACAATCACATAGATTAAGTATTTTAGATAATGACAAATCTAAAGTACCAGGGCTTGTGAGGGTCAGCCTTGGACTATATAATACTTTAGAAGATATGAATGAATTAGTGCTCGCTTTAAATAATATATCAGAAGGTAAGATTATGGAGAAATATACTATTAATAAAGAACAAGGAGTTTATATACCAGAGAACGGGTATTTTGGTTTTAGTAGCCCATTTAAGTTATAGCAATGCTTAGGATAATATAATTCTAAAAATCGAAAGATAATAAAGTAATAATTTTATAATTTTGATAAAAATTATAAATCTACACATTATCTTCATAAATATTGTGTATTATTATTTTGTGAGTATATCAAAGAAGTCTAAGAATAAAACAAACAAGGGGCAAGCTCGGCCCCTCCTCCATATTTTAGGGATGGGATAATATTAAGAAAATTCTTAAACCGAACTTATGATATTTCAGAGGATATTAAGTTGATACTAATTAAAATGAAATGGAGTGGTTAAAATGTCAAAGGTATATAAAAATTTAGCAGAATTAGTAGGTAAAACACCATTATTAGAGGTAACAAACTATAGCAAGGGAAAAGATTTAAAAGCAAACATATTAGCTAAGTTGGAATACTTTAATCCAGCAGGAAGCGTTAAGGATAGAATTGCAAAAGCTATGATTGAAGATGCTGAAAATAAAGGGTTATTAAAACCAGAATCAGTAATAATAGAACCAACTAGTGGTAATACAGGAATAGGTATTGCATCTGTAGGAACTGCAAAGGGATATAAAGTTATAATTGTTATGCCAGAAACTATGAGCGTAGAAAGACGTAGCTTAATAAAAGCTTATGGAGCTGAAATAGTTTTGACTGAAGGTGCAAAAGGAATGAAGGGAGCAATAGCTAAAGCAAATGAATTAGCTGAAGAAACTCCAAATTCATTTATTCCAGGACAATTTGTAAATCCAGCTAATCCTGAAGTACACAGAAATACAACAGGACCTGAAATTTGGGAAGATACGGATGGAAAGGTAGATATATTTGTTGCGGGTGTTGGTACAGGTGGAACAGTTACAGGAGTTGGTGAATACTTAAAATCTAAAAATCCAGATGTTAAGATTGTTGCAGTAGAACCAGCAGATTCACCAGTATTATCAGAAGGTAAAGCTGGCCCACACAAAATCCAAGGAATTGGTGCTGGATTTGTTCCAGATGTACTAAACACAAATATATATGATGAAGTTATAAAGATTAAGATAGAAGAAGCATTTTCAGCTGCAAGAGAATTATCTAAAACAGAAGGATTACTTGTTGGTATTTCATCAGGTGCTGCGGCATATGCTGCCACAGAGCTTGCAAAGCGTCCTGAAAATGCAGGAAAAACAATTGTAGTAGTACTACCAGATACAGGAGAACGTTATTTATCAACTGCATTATTTGAATAGAACTTAAGTTGAAATATTTAATTCAAAGAATAATTAATACATTAAATAAATAGTTACTAATGAACAGTAGGTAAGATTGTTTCGCACAAAATTACCTACTATTTTTAATTTTATTTAATGGGTTATTTAGCGCTTAGTATTCACCTTTATTGTAGCATTTAAGGATACAATCTTCCATATCTAACCGCTATTTATTATCGGTATTTATACGATATTTAAGTATTGTCTCCGATTTTATTCATGTCCAAATATAAACTTGACTAGCTTTACAGTATTAAGAGTTTTATATTAGATTTTATAATTTTAGTAAACGCCCATTGAATTGCTGAAGCTTTATTATTTGTATAGAACTCAGCTTTAAATATACAATGGAGAAGAAGTTTTTATTGTTCACAACCAAAATTTATCTGCATTTATATATCAATTGATAATATAAATATATAATTATGATATAGCAAATATAATAAGTAGGATTACCTTTAATGTAGAATAGAAAGTAGTAAAATATAAGCATTTTCTCATATCATAAGAAAAAGCCAACTGCTATGTAAGCAATAGCTGTAATAATAACGCCTAATATAACATATGGAAATGATGTAGTAAGATGTTTCGAAAAAGAAGTATCTGCCATTTGAGAAGATAGTGGAGATACTATGTCTGTTACTGCACCACCGGCCCAAACTGTTCCTATCATTAGTGAAATATTAACGCCAGAGTTAAGAGAAAAATTTACAGCTAGAGGCATCATAAGTGCCCAAGTTGCCCAAGATGACCCGATTGTATAGGATATTAAGCCACTTATTAAAAATAAGATTGCTGGTATTAGGAATCTTGGAATGCTTTTAACTAAGTCTTCACTTATAAGATTATTAAAACCTAAATCTTGAGTAACAGAAGTGAGTGCCCAGCTAAGTATCAGTATAATTACAAGAGACAGTACTTTTTCTCCACCCTTTATAATATGGTCTTCTATTTCAGCTAAACTAATTTTTTGAAACACGAAGTACAATGAAGTTATAAATATAGTAAATATTACACCAGAAAAGATTGAAACACTAAATTCAGCAGAACTAAGTGCGCCTAAGAAACTTGCTGAGTTATCCTTTCCAGTCCACCAGAAAAAGAAAATTGTGCTTATAAGCAACACAGATACAGGTATTATTAGATTTTTACTATTTTTAGGGTATTCTTCAATAGATTTTCCGGATAGTTCCTCTTTTTCTATATGCCCTTTTGTAAATTCGTCTTTTTCTTCTGTATCTTTACCAATTTTAAATCTGTCGAATCCAAGTCCGAATAATGTAACTCCAATACATATAAGTATCATAATCCAAGAAAACAGATTCCAAAATATACTCTTTACAACAAGAGTATATGCACTTTCGGTTATTCCTGTATCTTTAATATTATTTGTGACTAATGTCACCATATACCCTAGATATGCAGTAGCAATCGGTATTAGCAAAATTAGTTGAAGACTTGTTACAGATAAAATAAAAGCAAATTTTTCTTTAGATCCTTTTACTTTATTGAGAACTGGAGAGAGAACAGTGCCAACTGCTATAGTGTGAAATGAACTATCAAAGAAGGTTATAATGCTTAAAATCCAAGCCCACCCTAAAACAGCTCTTTCACTTTTTGCCCATTTGCTTACCTTATCGCTAAAACCGGAAATACCGCCAGCCATTTCTATTAATTCAGCTAAAGATCCAAAAGCGATTAAAAAGGATAATGTGTATGCACTATCTTTATCAGCAATAGAATCCATCATATATTCACCTATTGCAGTAATACCACTAATTAAGCCTTTGCTTATTAATGTACCAGCTAAAACTCCTAAAAATAATGATGTTATGAGTTTTTTAATTTTAAAAGTAAAGATTATTGTTATTATTGCAGGTATTAATGATAGCCAAATCAAATTATAAGACCTCCTAAATATGTTAAGATTATATATGTTGCTTTTACAATTTATTAATGCATTTTACCTAAATTTAAGGAAAGTTAGACATAATACAAAAGCCTTATATATTAATGGCTTTTGTACATAATTAGTTAATTACATATTAGACATTTTTCTGCATTCATCAGCACATTGTTTACAATGGTCATCCTTAAACATATCACATTCTTGAGCGCATTTATCGCAAACTGTCGCACATAACTTGCAGTGTTCTTTTACATGTTGCCCGTCAATTGCCATCATTGATGAAGACATTTGGCACATTTGAGCACACTCTACAAGTATACTTGTACAATTCTTTCTTGCTTGAACGTCAGCTTCGTTTAAACATGCTTTAAAGCATTCGTTCATCGATACATGTTTGGTATTTGTTTTGAGTCATTAATGTCATACTCATTTTGTCGTCCTCCTAAAAATAATTTTGAATATTAAAATATCCACTAATTATTATTCTTAAACAAACAAATATTATTCAGATTAATTATATTAAGTAATAAAAAAGCTCCCTATATAACTTACTTAGTTTTGTAAGTATTGGGGATACCATATACACATATAAAATACATTTATACAAAGTTACAAAACACATATAGTGCAATAAAGTATATCTGCTTAAACTTTGTTATATCTTATAAATAAAAGCAATAGCTTAATATACAATCTTTAAAATAATATATGTATTAATATTATTTATTAGGGTAAAAATAAGTTTGAAAATTATAGGATGTTATAAATTAAAAAGGGAGTGAAATAATGAAAATTTTTAAAGGACTAATAACATTTGTTTTAATTTTAATAATTGTAGGTGGAGTAGGATTTTTGGGCTGGAATTTAATTTATAAATCAGGAATGAGCAACATGGGGAATATGGGAAACATGAGTGGCATGGGAAATATGGAAGGTATGACTGATAATGCTAATACCAGTGGTAATACCTCATCTCAAATGGATAATATGCAAAATAATAATTTTTTTACTACGCAAGCTGTACAAAATAAGGATAAATTAAATCAAATAACAACTACTATTAATGATGCAATTAATCAAATAACAATTGATCCTTATTCAAAAGTTACTTTGCCAAGTGGCACTCAGCAGCCAATGATGCAGCCAGCACAAGGAAATACTACAGTGAATATTTATCCTAACGGAAATGCGGCAGCAGGAAGTGCAACAAGTCCTCAAATGACAACTAAAGGAAACTATGTATATAATCAAGATAAATTAGAACAGTTGCATAACGGTATTTTCAAGCTTGCCCAAGGCAGAATGATTTTAGATGATTTGAATAATGATTTAACAATACAGTCAACTATGAGTGAACCAGTTGACTATCAAGGTTATAGTGTACTATATAATACAATCTTACAAAATAAAATAAAATTAAATAATGCGCTAAGTATGATAAATGAAGCTTCGAGTCTTTTGAATGTAAATCCTTATTCATCTGGTACTGCTTATGAGTATAATACTGAAGAAATGAAAAACCTTCATAATGGAATATATAAGCTTGCTCAAGGTTTGCTTTCAGGAGCAAAATTAAATGAAGAATTTACAAATCAAATGGTGAACATAAGTACTTTAGCAAATAATGCAAACTCAATGGGAAACATGAATATGGGGCAAGGTTTCACATTAGGAACATTTAATTTATCTTATATTTTCAAAATAATATTAGTGATTATGATTATAACTTTATTTATAGCATTATTTGGGGCAATCAGTTCGGTCTTAAAAAGAAAAGTAAGAGAATAGAAAAAATTTATATATGAAAATATAAGTTTGTAAAATGGAGTGATATTTATGAATGAGAGCATTAAAAACAATACTTTTTTAAAAAGTATATTGGTACTTGTAATTGGAGCGTTTATATTTGACTTGTTTTTCAAATTTATTACAGGTAGTGGTAATTATTATTCTTTTAAAGGTTTAATTAATGAATTGTTAGTTTTGCTTATAAAGATATTGGTAGTACTATTTTTAATAATAGTAATTGCAATGCTTACTAAATGGTTAAAAGAAATATACAAAGATAATATTATTAATACGGAAGTTCTTAATAAGATTAGCAATACACCTGCATTAAAATTAAGTTTAATGATAGCAGTACTATTAATTGGAGTAACATTTATTTTTGAGATATTAAATATTATTACTATAACTAGTAATAATATGAATATGGGAGTCATGACTGTAGGATATAATAATGGGACCAATTTGGGATTAAATATAGTAAGTTTAATGGCATTTCTTGTTAAGCTATTAATAGGCATATTGTTTATAGCATTAACTTTTGGTTGCTTTATGTATTTAAAGGAACAATATGAAAAAGGAACTATTAATTCTAAAACAAGTTCAAATAGCAATAATATAAAAAGTCATATTTCAGTGAACAATGATAAAAGAACCCAAAATCCCTAAAATTGAGAGCAGAGGAGGTTAAGAATTTGAATGTTAAATTTGATTTTATTATGCATTGGCTATGGACAATTGTCTATTTACTTCTAATATTTAGCGGTCTTGCCATGGTTGGAGCAAAATATGGATGGATATTAAACTATAATATAGCAGCAGCAGATCTAACTCATAGAGTACTTGCAGCTGTTTTTGTAATTCTAACATTTGTTTCAATCATGTATGAAGTAATAAGAGTTATTAAAAAAGATGATAAAAAACTTGCTTGGTTTATTATTGGAAAAAGTGGATTTGGTCTTGTTGTTCTTATAACTTCATTAATATTTATAATTACAGGAGCAATAATTTGGGTTTGCATGGGAACTAATATGGCAGCAGTAGCTTTTGCGCTTTATGTTCATGAAAAGTTAACTTATTTAATGGTGGCAAGTATTATTTGGCATATTTATAAAAAATGTCATGCACTACTTTTACCTGCTAAAAAGAAAGTGGTAAATAACATTAAGTAGAGCAAAAAATTCAAAAATAAAAAGTTAATATAATAAGCTCATTTTGACTTATGTCTTAATTGTTAAAAGTAACGAAGGGAAATGATAAAATATATGATGCAAAAATGGTGGTTCAAACTTTTTATTTGGTTTACTAGTACGGCAACTTTCTTTTTAGGTTCTTCTATTTTAATATCGTATTTTAATCCAGAACCTTCTATGGGAGATATAATGAAGTTTATGAGCGGAATGATGGATGCCATGGATAATTCAACTATGGGTTTATCTATGACAATTGAACATGATTCAATTATGAAAAAAATAATTGGTATAGCTTCGAATATTACAATTCCTCTAATAATCATTAGTGCTTTGAGTGGGTTAATGATTAGGATAAGGAGGAAAAGCAATGATAAATAAAAAAAAGTTGCACTTTTTACAACTAACATTTGTCTTCATGGCAATAACAATTGGTACTTTATTATATAACTGGAGTAGCAATGCAAATTTAAAAAATTCTATGAGCATGATGGGGCAAAGTATGGGCAACATGATGTCTTCTATGCATTTAAAAAATGCTAAATTATCGGATTTAGTTACTAGAAAAGAACAGACTAGCATGAATATGAATCATGAAACTAAAGAAGGCTACTTAAAGGATATCCATTATATAACAACAATTATTATAGTAGTTTTGTTACCATTTATAATAGGTGGAACTGTATTTTTAGCTATAGCGTGGTTTAAATAGTAATAAATGGAGGTGATAGTATGAGTAGTATACTTGGAAGTGTTGGTTCGCTGTATATGGCAATACTTATAATAGTACTTGTAATTGGTTTTGGTTTAGTGGGATTAAAAATTGCTAGTTATGTGATAAGATTTGAAAAAAACAATAATACCGCTAAAACTAATAAGATAGGTGTAAAAAATAATGAAAATGTATATAAATGTCTTAAGATTGCGTTATATTCTTTTTTAGCAATATTAGTATCAATGATAATGTTAACAATAATAGATCCCCAAGGAAGTATGGAACATAGTAAAAGTAGTAGTATAAATACATCTGGTTCGTCACAATCAACACAAAATAGTTCACAACATAATCATTAATAAAGAGAGAAAATGGATTTTATTTCTTGAATAATAAATAAAGTAGTACACAAGATATTAATACAATAAAATAATGTCGGAAAGGAGAAAATTTCATGAATATGGGAACTAATTATTCATTAGGAGGCACATTTTCTACGTTATTACTATTATTAACAAAATTATTAATAATAGTGCTAGCTGTGTTGGTGATTTTAGGAGTTATTGCTTGGATACGAGATAATTTCCTAAAAAATAAAGAATCTAAACTAATGCAAAATGTTAATGAGGACCCAATCTTAAAAGCTGTAGCTGTAATAACAGCATCAGTAATTGGGTTAGTACTTGTTTTTACATTACTTAGCAGTTTGTTTAATACTGGAGGAATGTATTACAATCATATATTAAATATGACAAGTATAATAATGATATTAATAAAACTATTGATGTTTATATTAGTTATATCTTTAGTACTTGCTGGCGTAATGTATTTTAAGAACCAATATGAAAGTGGAAATTTAAATCTAAACTTATTTTCGACTAATAATACTACAAATACCACTGGTAATAAAGAAAATAATAATAAAGCTATAGAAACAGAAACACAAGATAAAAAATAACTTTACAAAGTATTTATAATGTAAAATTGAATTGGAGGAATACATAATGAATAGATGGCTTAGACTTTCGGTATTTTCATTAGTTGGAATAATAGTTTCAATGATAGTTCTTTCTTTTATATCTTCAAGTGGAGCAAATATGGCAAATTCAATGGGAATGCAGAATACTGCAAATATGTCTTCAGGAGGCAGCATGGGCATGATGGGTAATATGATGCCTATGAGTGGAAGCAATCAATCCGGTGGTATGGGCATGATGTCCATGGGAGGAAATAGCCAATCTGGAGGAATGGGTATGATGAGTGGTATGGGAGGAATGTCTCAAATGAGTAATATGCCTTCTAATAATGCAAACATGCAATCAACGAGTGCTATGCCAATGAATGAGACACAAATGATAATTCAAAAATTAAATCAGCTAGAAATGCAAATCAATCAATTACAACAACAAATGAATAGCGGTTCTAGTATGTCTGGTGGAAGCAGCATGTCTAGTGGCGGTGGAATGTCAATGATGTAGAAATAATTTATATATAGATATAAGAGAGAAAATGGGATAACTAACTCATATCTTCTCTCTTATTTATTTTTACCTGAATTTATAAATAGACCTTTTGTACAAACAAATTTATGGTTTAATGCAAAAAATTAAGGAAAAACTCTAATATATATCTATTTTACAAATTAATCTTCATATTTTCTACATAAAATAAGGTTATCATAGAGTTATAAAATAAAGGGTTCTACAATGATAATCTAACTTATAAAATACAAAAAATACTTGACATTCTGCAAGATTAAAAATTATATATGTTAAGCTATCAAAATGGAGCCCTATATATAAAATTCATAGAAGGTTATTTAATAAAATAATATGTTTTAGAAAGGGGTAAATATTAATTGGGAAATAAAATACTTAAAATAGAAGGAATGACCTGTGCAGCATGTGCTAAAGCTGTTGAGAGAGCAGCGAAAAAGTTAGATGGTGTTACTGAAGCAAATGTAAATTTTGCTACAGAAAAATTAAGTGTTACTTTTGATGAAGGAAAGTCTGATTTAGAAAAAATAAAAGCTGCTATAGTGAAAGCAGGATATAATGCTTTGAATGATGCTACAAATGCTACTTTGAAGATAGAGGGAATGACTTGTGCAGCATGTTCAAGAGCAGTTGAAAGAGCAGTAAAAAAATTAGAGGGGACTGTTGAAGCTAGTGTTAACTTAGCTACAGAAAAACTTTCTATTTCTTTTGAACCTTCTATGTTGACAATTTCAGATATAAAAAAAGCAATAGATAAAGCAGGTTACAAAGCTAGTGAAGCTGAAACATCAGTTGATACTGATAAGGAAAAAAAGGAACTGGAAATAAAAAAACTTTGGGGAAGATTTATAATTTCGTTAATCTTTACAGTACCGCTATTAATTATTACAATGGGACATATGTTAGGCTATATGTTACCCGAGTTTATAGATCCAATGAGCAATCCGACAAATTATGGGGTGATTCAGGCTGTTTTAGTAGCACCTGTAATGTTAGCTGGTATGAGATTTTTTGAAGTCGGATTTAAAGCTTTAGTTATGAGAAGTCCTAATATGGATTCATTAATTTCAATAGGATCTTGGGCAGCATTTATATATGGTCTTTTTGCTATATATCAAATTTTTATAGGAAATGTAGATTATGCATATGATTTATATTTTGAATCAGCTGCTACAATCTTGACATTAATAACATTAGGGAAGTATTTAGAGTCAGTAACTAAAGGAAAAACATCAGAAGCTATTAAAAAGCTTATGGGACTTGTGCCTAAGACAGCAACTATAATTAAAAATGGTAAAGAAGTTGTAATTCCAATAGATGAAGTTGAAGTTGGGGATGTAATTCTTGTTAAGCCAGGTGAAAAGCTTCCTGTTGATGGAGAAGTAATAGAGGGAATGACTTCTATAGACGAATCGATGCTTACTGGTGAAAGTATACCAGTAGAAAAATCTGCGGGGTCTAAGGTAATTGGAGCTAGTATAAACAAAAATGGATCAATTAAATATGTTGCTAAAAAAGTTGGTAAAGATACTGCACTATCTCAAATTATTAAGTTAGTTGAAGAAGCTCAAGGATCAAAAGCACCAATAGCTAAGATGGCTGATGTAATCTCTGGATATTTTGTTCCAGTAGTAATAGGATTAGCATTAATATCTTCAATTACTTGGTATGTTCTTGGTGAGTCGCCTACATTTGCGTTAACTATTTTTATCGCCGTTTTAGTTATAGCGTGTCCTTGTGCATTAGGATTAGCTACTCCAACAGCAATTATGGTTGGAACAGGTAAAGGTGCAGAAAATGGTGTACTAATTAAAAGTGGTGAAGCATTAGAAACTGCTCACAAAGTTAAAACAATTGTATTTGATAAGACAGGAACTATTACTGAAGGAAAACCAAAAGTAACAGATATAATATCAAGAAACTTATCAGAAAATGAACTACTACAAATTGCTGCTAGTGGAGAAAAGGGATCTGAACATCCACTCGGAGAAGCAATCGTAAAATCAGCTGAAGAAAGAAAAATAGAATTTAAATCTACAAAGAATTTTAAAGCTATCTTAGGAAAAGGAATTGAAGTTAATATTGATGAAAAAAATATTTTATTAGGCAACAGAAGATTAATGGTTGATAAAAAAATAGAACTTGAATCTTTAGAAGAAGAATCAGATAGGTTAGCTTCAGAAGGAAAGACACCAATGTATGTTGCAATTGATAATAAATTAGAAGGAATAATTGCGGTAGCAGACACTGTTAAGGAAAGCAGTAAAAAAGCAATAGAAAAATTACATTCAATGGGTATAGAAGTTGCAATGTTAACTGGTGATAATAAGAGAACAGCAGATGCCATTGCTAAGGAAGTAGGTATAGATGTAGTTATTTCAGAAGTATTACCAAATGATAAAGCTAAAGAAGTAAAAAGCCTTCAGGATAAGGGCAAAGTTGTTGCTATGGTTGGAGATGGAATAAATGATGCTCCAGCATTAGCTCAAGCTGATATGGGAATTGCTATCGGTTCAGGTACAGATGTAGCTATTGAATCTGCTGATATAGTTTTAATGAGAAGCGATTTGATGGATGTTCCTACAGCGATTCAACTAAGTAAGAAAACTATAGGAAATATAAAGCAAAATTTATTCTGGGCTTTTGGGTATAATACACTTGGGATACCTGTTGCAATGGGAATATTATATGCTTTTGGTGGTCCGCTATTAAATCCAATGATTGCGGCACTTGCAATGAGTTTTAGTTCTGTTTCTGTATTATTAAATGCTCTTAGACTAAAGACTTTTAAACCTTTAGTTTAGAATTAATAACTATAAATCGCTTAAAAGGTTTCAAGGCCATTAAGATATATTAAAATTTGAGAGGAGAAATGAAAATGAAAAAGAAAATATTAATTGAAGGTATGAGCTGCGGACATTGCGTAAGCCATGTTGCTGAAGCACTTGAAGAGATTGGTGCAGGTGATATATTAGTAAGTTTAGAGGAAAATTCCGCTACTGCTGAAATAGGTGATGATGTTACTGATGAGACAATAAAATCAGCTATTGAAGATGCAGGATATGATGTGGTAGGAATTGAAGAAGTTTAATATTGTGATTTAAAAGGCAAGAGTGTAGAGTAGTCTGTGCAACCTTCATGAGGATGATATGATAAGTTATCAAATGAAGGGGGTACAGACTTATTTTTATATAAAGACGAAATATTATAAGTAATTATAAATAACTCTGACATATATTTTGTGCTACTCTTAGAAGGTTCTATAATTTGAAATGTATGTAGAAGACTCAAGTATTTTATAAAAGATAAGACTTGAGCTTTTTGTTTTTATCTTATATTTGAATTAATATTAAATTAACTTTATAATTACTTAATAATAATTTATAGATAAGATAAAATGCCTAATGAAAAAATAATTATTAATATGGGTTACAATATTACAATATATATTCTGAAGAATACGCGCCCAAAATGCAGATTAAGAGATTTTTATTATTAAGAAATTAAATTATTTTAGTTTGATTTTAAATAATAAAACCATACTGAAAGTTAAATTATTTAACAATCTAATATAGAACTAGTTGAAAAATAAGGATGCATTCCTACAATTTATCAGTTATAATAAATGTAATTTGAAGACATTTTTTATTGGAGGTAGTTGTGAAGTATAAAGTTAAAGTAGAGATATTTATAAACATTTTAATTTTGAGTATATTAAACGCAGTTATATTAAGTAAGGTAATTTTACATGGGTATAATATAAACCTAATGCATTGTATAGTTGCAGCGTTTATTTTTGGATTACTGTATTATATATCATTTTTAAGGATATATTCAAAATATAACCTTATTAAGGAAACTAACGAACTGTTAATAAAGGAATTAAAAATAGATAAATTAACTGGATTATTTAATAGAAGAGCATTTAATGAAGACATCAAGAACATAGCTGATTGCGAGAAATATGCCATGGTATTCATAGATATAGACAATTTTAGAAATTTTAATAATGAATATGGACATCATGTTGGGGACGAAGTTTTAAGAGACGTTAGTAAAGCTATTAAGAATAGTGTAAGAAAAAATGATAGAACATATAGATATGGTGGAGAGGAAATTGTAATAATATTAAAAGATTGTGATAAAGAAAAGGCCTTTATTGTTGCTGAGAAAATTAGAAATAATGTAAGCTCTATCGATAATTCGCCTTTCCTTAAAATAACCATTTCTTTAGGGGTATCGGCGCATCCCATTGATGGTGAAAACATTGAAGAGGTAATACAGGCATGTGATAAAGCGCTTTTGAATGCTAAGAAAAATGGTAAAAATAAAACTGTTATTTTTAATAGCGATATTGCTTAACAATAGTGAAATGTATATGATATGCGTAATAAAGCCAGATAAGTTATTTATCTGGCTTTAATAGATGCTAGAGATAAATAAAAAAATGTAATCTTTTATTTATTTATCTAAAGTTTTAATATAGGCTTTCATTTGCTCGATATTCATCCCACCAACATGTTTAGAAATTATATTTCCATCAGTATCAATAAAATATGAGGTAGGAATTGATGAAATTCCATATTGTGTTGCAACACTTTGGTCAGAATCTAATAGCACTTTAAAATTATATTTATTTTCATCAATAAATGGCTTTACAGTATTTAAATTTTCACCTATGTCGACCGCTAATATAACTAGATCACTATCTTTAGTTTCTTGATATAGTTTCTCTATTTCAGGCATTTCTGCTTTACATGGAGGGCACCAAGTCGCCCAGAAATTAAGAAATACTTTTTTACCTTTTAAACTACTCAAAGATACTTCATTCCCATCTAGATCTTTTAACGTAAAGTCAATAGCTTTTGTTTTAGTAACGCTTGGATTTATTCCAATTGGTTTAGTAGATTCATTATTAGAATTACTCTGACTTGTTATGCTATTGCCAGCACCTTCTGCGGATGTGTTATTTTCAGAGGGTGATGAAATGTAGGTGCTCACCGTATAAATTGAAACACCAACTAGTATAATAGAAGTAATAAGTATTAGTACTGATTTTTTCATATATTTTCTCCTTCATTAAAAATTAATAAAACTTGTATATTGGCTTAATATTGCTAGCTTATTCGTAAAAATCATAATACCCATTATTATCATTAAAATACCACTTATTATCGATATAGTAGGTAAATATTTTGAAAATTTCTTAAACTGTTCGGTAAAGCTTTCTATGGCCAGGGCAGTTAGGATAAATGGAACAGCAAGTCCGATAGAATATATTATTAAAAGGACAACGCCCTTGCCTATAGAGTCCATACTTGTTGCGTAGATTAATATAGATGATAGAATTGGACCAATACAAGGAGTCCAACCAGTAGCAAATGCCATTCCCATGATTACTGAACTAAAGGGACCTTTAATTTTATCAAAATACAAAAATCTTTTTTCACGATAAAATAATTTTATTTTAAAAACTCCAATTGTATGTAGACCGAAAACAATTATAAGAGTTCCTCCAATTTTTCTAAATAAATCTTTATGAGTAATTAATAATTTACCAAGAGAGGTTATTGAAACTCCCATTAGAATAAAAATAATAGAAAATCCTAATACAAACCCAAAAGATTTATATAAAGTAAAAAGTTTGGTTTTACCATTCTTTAATTCTTCTATAGAAGAACCTGTTAAATAGCTTATATATGCAGGAACAAGTGGAAGCACGCAAGGGGATAAAAACGATAGTAAACCTGCCGAAAAAGCTAATAAAATTGATATATCTTTCAAAAGTAAATCACCTCGAATTTAAATTAAGACATTAAGTAATATTTAACTAAACCAATATATTAAACTATCTATTAATCCAAAAATTATAAGTAGAAGACCACCAAAATGCCTCATAAATTTCTGAAGCTTATTATAACGTTTTATGTTTGACTTTAAGTTGGCTTTTCCTATAAATATTAGTAATAGCATTAACATCATTGGCATCAAGGTACCTAGTGCGAAGATTGGAGGATAAATGATACCTAAATAAGACTTAAAGCTCAAAGGAACAATAATTCCAAAGAATAGCCAAAATAAAGTTGGGCAAAAAGCTAGTGAAAATAACAAGCCCATTATAAAAGATGAATTAAATGTCCTAAATTTATGAATGAAATTTTTAACATTAGATATAAGAGAATTTCCAATGGATCCTTTTAAATTGAAAAGACCCAATATATATAATCCAATAATTACTATAGCGGGTCCCATAAGTTTTCTAAATAAACTAAAGAAAGGTATTGATGAACTTTGGATATTGAATTTGAATAATATTATCAATACTCCATAAAACAAAAATATCGTTAGTTTACCTAAGGTATACCATAAGGTATTCTTACAAAGTCTTTTAATATTTGTACTCTCTTTTGTAATATAACCTATAGCTCCAAGATTAGTAGTAAGTTGACATGGAGCAGTTGAACCAAGAATTCCAATTAAAAAAACACCTAATATGGGAATAGTTGAACTTCTAGAAAAATTCATTATTGGATCACTTAAAAATGTATTTAATAATCCTAGTATCTCATAAAGCTTCAATGTAAAATACGAAATAGTAAATCTTCCTTTCTATAAGAATTATCATGATTAATAACATTATATAAAAAATATATGAAGATTTTATGTAGCTTTGATAATTATTATCATTTTTAATTTTACTAAATAAATAAACTCTATTTTTTCGAAAAATTAGAGTTTGTTATATCATTATATAGAAGGAGTTATTTGAGATTTGGTAAAATAATTATCTTTGTTATTAATAATACATTCTACATAAAATCTTTATACTTATTATATATAATACGTATAAAGAAAAAGAAAAGGTAGTGGTGAATTGGGAACAATAGTATCAATACTAGTATTTATAGGGGTGATATTTGCAATGCCAAAATTAGGGTTAGGATGTTGTAGAGGTAATTCTAATAACAAAAATAACAGCAAAAAAGATTGTTGCAGTGCAAAAAATAAAAATTTCTAAGTATACTTTTAGTAATCAGTTCTTGATAATCAATAAGTTAGAATTAAATAATATGATTATTAAATAAAAAACAAGGATACTAAAAATAGTTTCCTTGTTTTTTATATTTTATTCTTTAATATTAATTTGTAAAAATGCATCAACTATTTGAGGATCAAATTGGATTCCCTTATATTTAATAAGTTCATCTACTGCAACAGTATGAGGCATTCCTTTTCTATAGGGCCTGTCAGAGGTCATAGCATCGTAAGAATCTGCAACACATATAATTCTTGATTCTAATGGAATAGCTTCGCCACTGATACCTGAAGGATATCCATTACCTTTATATTTCTCATGATGATGAAATATCATCGGAAGAGTCTTGTCCAAGAATCCAATAGTTTTTAAAATATCTACACCTATTGAAGGATGTTCTTTTATTTGATTAAATTCTTCATCTGTTAATTTTCCAGCTTTATTTAATACTTTGTCTGGAATTCCTATTTTACCCACATCATGAAATAAAGCGGCAATTTCTAAGGCATTAAGTTGATCAGAAGATAAATTTAGTGCTTGACCTATTTTTAAAGAAAGATTAGTTACACGTTCAGAATGTCCAGCAGTATATTTATCTCTAGCATCAATTGCCTTTGATAATGCTAATATAGTACTTTTGTAAGAGGAATTGAGTTTAGAATAAGCTTCTTCTAAATCATTTGATTTATGGATTAAAGCTTCGTTCTGTTTAAGCATTTTAATTGACGAATCATACATGATTTTTATAAGCAGTAGATATAATATAATCAGTCCAGAAAAAACTATTATTGAAATATTTCGAATAACCGGTTTTATATGCATATCTATTTCATCATAGGGCTTTATTATTTCATAAACTCCTAATATAGAATTGTTTATTTGAATAGGTAAATATATTCTGATAACTTTAATAGTTTTACCATTCACCAAGTCCTTAGAAATTAAGTGATTTTGTTTATTTTTAAAAGCCTCATTAAGGTTATTTTTATTACTGTCGTTTGTTTCGATAATAGTATTATTCTTTGAGTAAATAACTGAATTGTTTGCATTCCAGATTTTAATGCTTAATATGTTTTCACTTTCTATAAAGTGCTGAAGTTTTATATCTAGCATACTATATTTTTCGTTTGCTAAGGCAGTGCTATAATCTGTTAAAGAAAGTTCAGGTTCAACGATATAATCCAGTGATATATGTGTCATTTGTTCCATTGAATTTATTTTATCGTTTACCATATGACCATTAATAAACAGTATAAGAGAAAATCCAGTAAATAAAAATGCTATTAAACTATAAAAAGTAAAGTATTTTAATAATGATAATTTTTTCATAAACGCACCTTCAATTCTAAACTATTACAGGATGTTCTAATAAAATCCAACTATAGTATACTTGAAAAATTAAAAATTTACATGATATAAATTATATTATAATATAAAATAGTAAAATAAGGCAGTAAAGAATTAAATTAATTGTTATAATGTGGGGTTTATCTTTACAAAATCTTCATAATAAAATGATACAATTTGATTATGAATTTTGAATATAATGGAGGAAGAGTTATGAAAATATTAAAAAATTTAAAAATTGCACAAAAACTTATATTTTGTTTTTTATTAATTGCAATTATTATGGGCATTGTTGGGTTTATAGGGATATCAGAAATAAGAAAAATAAATACAAATTCAAATTCGATGTATGAAGATAATTTAATACATTTGAGAACAGTTGAAGAATTAAAGGAAAACTTTTTACAAATACATTCAGATTTAATTTCTCTTTTAACTACAAAAGATACCATAAAAAAGAAGGAACTTGAAATTGAAATAGAAAAATTGACAGAAGAGGATATGGCTATTTCAGAGGAATTTAAGAATAGTGATGCAACAGGTGAAGAAAAGGAGTTATTATCAAATTTTATTAAGCTTCATGAAGAATACATGATGGAGCGTAAAGAATTTATGAGTTTAATAGATGCAGATAAATATGATGAAGCACAAATGGCTTTTGAAATGGTAACTGAATCAAGAAATAAAACTTTTGATAGTATTAATAAAATAATAGAATTAAATTTACAAGAAGCTAAAAATGCAAACAATACAAACAATTCTATATTTAGAAATTCATTTAACTTAATGCTTGGTATAGTTATATTTGGTTTTATATTTGCAATATTACTTGGAGTTTTGATATCAACATTGCTATCAAAACAAATAAATAAAGTTTTAGTATTTGCAGATGCTCTAGGCAGTGGAGATTTGACTCAAAGGATAGATGTTTATTCAAAAGATGAAATAGGAAAAATATCAAATGCTTTAAATAAAGCAGCTGAAAACACTCGAAAACTTATATCAACAATAATTTCAAACTCTAGTAATATAAATGCGTCAAGTGAAGAAATTTATTCTACAATAGAAGGGATTTCTTCAAAGATGAACAATATTAATAAAGCTACAAAGGATATATCATCTGGTACTGAAGAATTGAGTGCAACATCACAAGAAGTAAATGCATCAATTGAAGAAATAACTTCAAATTCAATTGAACTATCAAACAAAGCAAAAGATGGTGACAAAGCTTCTAATAAAATTCAGATTCGTGCTGCAGAAATAAAAGATAAAGGATTAAAATCAATAGATATTTCTAAGAAATTATATAAAGAAAAAGAAACTAATATACTGAAAGCAATAGATGAAGGGAAAGTCGTTGAAAAAATTAAGGTAATGGCTGATTCTATAGCAGATATTGCTTCTCAGACAAATCTTTTAGCACTAAATGCTGCTATTGAGTCAGCAAGAGCTGGAGAAATGGGAAAAGGGTTTGCTGTTGTAGCGGATGAAATACGAAAACTTGCGGAACAGTCATCAGAAAATGTCTCAAACATACAAAACGTTATAATCCAGGTAAATAGTGCTTTCGAAAATCTTTCTAGTAATACTCAAGATATACTAGCATTTATAGATAATAATGTAAATCCAGATTATGAGTTATTTTTAGAGACTGCTATAAAATATGAGGAGGACGCAGCATTTATTAAAGCCATGTCAGAAGAAATTGCAAATGGTACAAGCCAAATACTTAATTCCATAGAGCAAACTAGTTCTGCTATAGAAACAGTATCTACTACTGCTCAGCAATCTGCAGAAAGCTCAGAAGGAATACTAAATAGTGTAGATGAAACAACTATTGCAACTCAAGAAGTTGCTAGTTCGGCACGAAGACAAGCCGAATTATCTGAGGAACTCAATTCTTTAATACAAAAATTTAAGATATAAAGTAATATTAATTTTAAATTTAATATAAAGGGTGTGCAATATTGCACATCCTTTATATGTTGAATTATTACGATAACTTGAACTGTGCATAAAAATCACTACATAGGTACTTCTAATCAATAGCGCTATCTTTATTCTTTTGTATCTACATTAATTGAAGAGTGTGAGGAGATACTTTTGAAATCTTTGAATAGTATGGTAGCTATTAAGAAATTTACTAAAACGGTGCTTGTAAAATTCAGAGTTTTGAGCTTTAAGGCATGGGTTAAATGGTAAGAGATAGAGACAAATGGTCTAATGGGGGGATAAAGAAACAAAGGGAGAGTTTTGGCCAATGATAATTAAAAAAATCATGTCAAAATCTACATAATTTCTTCATATCTTTATGTTACGTTATTTTTAATAAAATATATCTATATAAAATCATAACTTAAAAATTTAATTGATATGCATTTAGAAAAAAGTAAACAGCATAAAGATTATTTTTTTGTTTTACAAAGGTAGATATCGTTAGGAGAACTAATTCATTATTAGATGTCTTAAATGGAATGGAGGAAAACTGTTTTGAGGGCAATTAAGAGAGTGACTACATTTATACTTGCTTTTGCAATAGTTTTAGTGTTAATACCAATAACTAATGTACAAGCAGCTATTACTGATATTAAAATAATATCAGCAACAGAAGTAACGGCAAAACAGGCTGAACAATGGGCTAAATCTAAAGGTGCAACTGATACTTTTATTAAATTAGCACAATTATATTGGAAATATGCACCGGAACATGGAAATGTTAATCCAGCGATAGCATATGTACAAGCGGCTAAGGAAACGGGATATGGGAAGTTTGGTGGAGTTTTAAACGAAAGCTACAATAATCCATGTGGACTAAAAACGAGTGTTGGTGGATCTGATATTGATCCAAATGCTCACCAAAAATTTAAGACATGGGATGAAGGGGTGCAAGCTCATTTAGATCATTTAGCACTTTATGCAGGAGCAATTGGTTATCCAAGAAGTAATACATATGATCCTAGGCATTTCGTTACTATAAAAGGAACAGTAGTAACAGTAAATGCGTTAGGTGGAAAGTGGGCTCCGAGTCTTACATATGGTGAAGAAATTAATAAATTATACAATAATCTATTAGTATCTTTAGGAATTATACCTGAGTCGGGAACTGGTAGTATTTCAGGTGGAACAACTTCAAGTGCAAATACAGGAACTAGTTCAGAACCAAGCACAACAATAAATACGCCTCAAACAATTCCAACAAGTCCATCGGGAGTACAAGCAACTCAACCATTACAACAACTGGTAAATAACAGTGCCAATATTTCATCACCAATCGGATGGAAATTAAAAGGTGGTAATTGGTATTATTATAAATCAAATGGTACTAAAGCAACTGGATGGATTAAACCAGATAATAATTGGTATTATCTATATGGTGATGGAACTATGGCAAAGGGCTGGATAAGTTTAAGTGAAAAGTGGTATTATCTTAAATCAAGTGGAGCAATGCAGCTTGGCTGGTTAAAAGATAATAGCAAGTGGTATTATCTTCAAGGTGATGGTAGCATGACAACAGGTCTCAATTTAATTGATGGTAGAAAGTATTTTCTTGATTCAAGTGGAGCAATGAGAATTGGATGGGTATCAATTAGTGGACAATGGTATTACTTTAATACAGGTGGAGACATGTCAAAAGGTTGGATATTAGATGGAAATGGTTATTACTATTTAAATCCAATCACAGGCACGATGGTTAAAAATACAGTTGTAGAGGGATGGAGAATAGGCGTTGATGGAAAAAGAGGGAGTAGAGTGGCAAGCAGCACATCTAGAAAAATAATAGTCATAGATCCAGGACATAACTTTGGTGGCGATGATGGTGCATATGCAACTCATAATGGTATTACATACTCAGAAAGAGATTTAAATATGCAAGTTGCAGATAAGTTAAAGGCAAAACTCGAAGCTAAGGGATATACAGTAATTATGACAAGAAATGCATCTGATAGGGAAACTTCAAGTGTAACTGAAAGTCTTACTAAGAGAGTAAAAATTACTAATAATTCTAATGCTGATTTATTTGTAAGTTTACATCATAATGCAGCATCTGCATCAGCAAATGGAGTTGAGGTTTATTATAGCTCAAGGGCACAAGATGCAAGTTTTGGTGGAGCATATAGTGATTATAAGCTTTCAGCAAGTATGTCTTTGGCAAGAACTATATCATCTTCTTTGGCTAATAGCAGTGGTGCAATAAATAGAGGGGCTAAAGATGGTAATTTATTTGTTCTTAGAAATACAATTATACCAGCAGTATTAATTGAGCGTGGATTTATAACAAATCCAGATGAAGCTCGAAAATCTGCGGATTCAATTTATCAAGATCTAGCAGCTGACGCAATAGCAAATTCAATAGCATCAGCAATATAAGATGAAAATGGAGGGTCGCAAATAAGAAATTAACACAATATATTGATTTAGTTTTCAATAGAACTTCACTATATTGTATTAAAAATCTATTATGCAACAGCTCCTTTTAATTTTTCTGAATTTTATTTGTGTAGAAAATATGAACAGAATCTATTTCAAGGTTTTAAAAATATAACCTTTACTTTTTGAAATTATAAATGAAAATTACTTTCTTAGGAAAATATAAAATTATTACTAATTTTTACACATAAAATTCATAAGTTTATGTTAATTTATTAAATATATGGTAATGTAATATTAATAAAAATTTTATGGGGTGAATGTAATGAATAATATTTTAATAATTGAAGATGAAAAAAGTGTATCAGATGTTGTAAAAGCATATCTAGAAAAAGAAGGATATGGAGTTTATTCCACGGAAAGTGGATTAGATGGAATTGAAGTTTTTAGAAAAGAAAAATTTGATCTTGTAATTCTGGATTTAATGCTTCCAGATATTGACGGTGAAGAAGTTTGTAAAATACTTAGAAGAATTTCTGATGTATATATTTTTATGTTAACTGCAAAGAGTACGTTAAGTGATAAAATCGAAGGTTTAAATATTGGTGCTGATGAGTATTTAACAAAACCTCTAAGTCCAAGAGAACTTACTGCACGTGTAAATGCTTTGTTTAGACGAGTGGGCGGAAGTAATTGTAATATTATTTCTTTTGATAATGATAAATTAGTAATTGGTAGTGATAGTAGATTAGTTAAATTAAATGGAGAAGAAATAAGTTTAACCCCCAATGAATTTGATATATTATATGTTTTAGCGTCAAATAAGGGAAGAGTATTTTCAAGAGAAGCTATAATAGAAAGAGTATTCGGTATTGATTTTGATGGTTCAGATAGAATTATTGATGTTCATATTAAAAATTTACGTAAGAAAATCGAAGAGGAGAGTAAATCTCCAAGGTATATTGTTACTGTTACAAGAATTGGCTATAAATTTGGTGATGAAATATGAAGCAAAGTATTAGAGAACGTTTAAGTTTTATTTTAATTTTTTGTTCTGTAATCTCAGTTCTATTGTCAGCTTTAATTATAAATATAACAATAACAAACACATTTAATAGATATATGGAGGATATTCAAACTAAAAGAAATACAAGGTTAGTAGAATATTTTCAGCAAGTTTATAAAAGCGATGGAAGTTGGAATGTAGCTTCAGGAGAAGAAATGATGCATGAAGCATATATGAATAATTATTGCCTAACCCTTTTAGATGAAAATAAAAAAGTTATTTGGGAAATGGATCATGAGGATATAAAATACAAAAATCATATGACTGTAAATGGTACTGAAGAAGCAGGGTTTTATACAGATAATACTTTCAATATAAATGTAAATGAGAAAACAGTAGGATATATTATAGTGGGTCAATACTCACCGGTTTTACTTTCACAAGAAGATATAAGCTTTAAAGCACAGATTAATAAGAGTATTGTATTTAGCGGGGCATTAACATTATTTGCTGTAGCAGCTATAAGTTTATTTTTATCAAAGCAATTTTCTGAACCTATCAAAGCAGTTTCAAAAACCTCTGTAAGTTTATCAAAAGGTAATTATGATTCTAAATCAAATATAAAAAGCAATATTGAAGAAATCAGAAATTTAACTGAAAGTATAAATGATTTAGGTGATAAACTAAATAGCCAGGATTTACTTCGAAAAAGACTAATTTCAGATATATCTCATGAAATAAGAACTCCTCTAAATGTATTACAAAATAATTTAGAAGCAATGATAGATGGGATTATACCGGTAACTACCGAAAAACTTAATAATTTAAATGATGAGGTAATAAGATTTGGTAAACTTTTAAACAATTTAAATATGTTAAAGCAAATGGAATCAGATGAAATAATACTTAATTTAGGATTAGTAAAAATAGATGAAATTATTTCAGCCGTAGTAGATGATTTTTCTATTTCAGCTGCTGAAAAAAATATAAAATTAATTATGAATAAAGAAGACGGAGATTTTATAGTATTAGGTGATTATGATAAATTAAAACAAGTTTTTATAAATCTTATATCTAATGGAATTAAATTTACTAATGTCAATGGAACTGTATGTATTAATCTTAGCAGTGATATAAATTCTGTTATTGTTGAAATTAAAGATAATGGTATTGGTATCAAGAAAGAAGATTTACCTTATGTTTTTGAAAGAATGTATCGAGGAGATAAAAGCAGGCATAAAATTGAAGGTAGTGGAATTGGGCTTACTATGGTAAAAAAAATATTAACACTACATTCTGCAACTATAGATGTAGAAAGTAAGGAAAATAAAGGTGCTACATTTACAGTACGTATAAATAAAAGTGATAAAATTAATTGATAAATTTTTGTTATAAACTACATAATTAAAAAAGGTATCACCCAACTACTTAGGAAGTTGTTAGGTGATACCTCTTGTTTGAGAAAACAGGTTATGAATATACAATTTAGTCAATTAACATAGATTTTTTAAATAAATATTCATCTTCAGATATTTCTCCATTTGCAAATTTTCTATTTAAAATGTCTAATGCATTATCTGTTTTTCTTATTCTTACATAACTTAGAGTGTTTGAATTGTTGGAGGAAGTCAAGTAAATAAATATAGAAATGGTTAAAATTATTGAAGGTAAAAACATCATCATTAAAATCTCTCCTTTCGTTACTTATATTATATTAAAAAAATGTGAAGGAAATATGAAGAATAATATATGTAATTTATATAAAGAAGTCGATGCACTTTTTATAGATGATATAGCAATAGAACTAGAAGAATATTATTTTGATCTTTTTCTAAAATATAAAATAAAATGGAGTGATAACAATGGATATGCATTCTGAAAAAATACGTAAAAGATATAATAGAGCGGCTAGATTTTATGATATTCTAGAAAGCCCTATGGAAATGATGGCACTAAGAGAGTGGAGAATAGATTTAATGAAGGGACTGGAAGGGAATATACTAGAAATTGGAGTTGGTACTGGTAAGAATATTGAGTATTATCCAGATGATATTAGCATAACTGCAATAGATTTTAGTGAGGGTATGCTTCAAAAAGCAAGGGAAAAAGCAGAAAAGTATAATAAAAATGTAACACTGATACAAATGGATGCACAAGACATGAAGTTTCCTGATAATACTTTTGATACAATATTTACTACCTGTGTGTATTGTTCAGTTCCTGACCCTGTAAAAGGGTTAAAAGAAATGCGAAGAGTCTGTAAACCTAATGGTAAAATAATTATGATTGAACATGTAAGAAGTGAAAAGTGGCTGTTAGGAGCTGTAATGGATATTTTAAATCCAATAGTAGTTACAACATATGGTGCAAATATAAATAGAAAGACAGTAGAAAACATATATAAATCTGGATTTACTGATGTAAATTCAAATAACTTATATGGTGACATTGTAAAAAAAATAGTTATTATAAATAAAAAATAATAATTACTAAAACTGAACTCTAACTATTAAAAGTTGTTGATAGTTAGAGTTTATTTTTTATGAATATAACAATCATTTCATGAAGATAAATCTACATATTATCTTCATAGTTATAAAGTATATTAAAGTATAACAATATTTTAATAAGAAGGAGGAATAACTATCCAAGTAATTAAGAAACAATTTACTAGCATTAAATTTATAAATAAGCTGCAATTCAGAACAGATTTAGTAAAAAATTTTAAAAGTTGTTTTATATGAATAATAAAGAATAAAGAAATTCAAACTATAAAATGATAAGTATGTAAGAGAAAATAATTACTGAAAAGAACAAAGTAGAAGATAATAACCTATGAGTAAAACTTAGTATCATAGATAGTTTGATACTTATAAAAAAATTGAATTACGGAGGAACTAAAGAAAAACTCAAATGATGAAAAAAATTATTATTATGTTTACTATTTTAATAGCTGTAGTTTTAATAGGAATAGGAACACTATTTTACTACTTTCAAGGATTAAATACTGTTAATAAGGAAAACTCATATTTAATAATAAACAGTGAATCCTCTTTAGACGATATATCAAAACAGCTTCAAGATAAATCAATTATTAAATCTAAAGATACATTTTTACTATATACAAAATTAAATAGATTTAGTAATAATATAAAAGGTGGTAATTTTATAGTTAAACCTAATACAAGCTATAAAGAGTTATCACTTAAATTGCAAAGTAGTCAATCTGATTTTACAGTTGTAACTATACCAGAAGGATTTTCATTTTATCAGATAGCTGAAAGGTTAGAAAAAAATACATCAATTAAAAAAGAGGATTTCTTAGGAGTAAGAATTAGTAATTTAACCACGAATAGTTTGGTTTTAAACAAAACTAATATTTATTATGGTTTAGAAGGCTTCTTGTATCCCGATACTTATTACGTACCTAATGGCGCTACGGAGAAAGAGATAGCAAATTTGATGTTTGATAGGTTTAACAGTGTTTTTTCAGATAAATATGTCGACCGTGCAAAAGAATTAGGTTTGGATATTAATGATGTTATAACAATTGCATCTTTAATTGAAAAAGAGGCAGCCAATGATAGTGAACGCAGCAAAATAGCAGGCGTTATATATAATAGAAAAGAAAAAGGCATACCACTACAAATTGATGCGTCTGTAATATATGCAATTACTAAAGGTGAGAGTACAATGAAAAAAGTATTATATGATGACTTGAAAGTACAAGATCCATATAATACTTATGTAAATAAAGGACTCCCCCCAGGTCCAATTGCTTCACCAGGTAAGCCTTCAATAGAAGCGGCTCTTTATCCTGAGGAACATGATTATTTATACTATGTAGTAAATGGAAGTGGCGGTCATGTTTTCAGTAAAACCTATGAAGAACACTTGAACAATGTTAAAAAATATATAAAATAGTGCCATTGAAGGCTATCACAGAACTTATATTTAGAAAGCGGTTGTGTGATAGCCTGATTTTTAATTTTATAGCATACGTATTAAATTAGTCTTCAAGATAAGTAAACGTTGGTATATTTCTACCATACAATGGAGGAGTTAATGGAGGCATAAAAATTCTTTTTCTTGAATTATTTCCTCTAAGTTCAGCAATCCTAGTTACTCCTACATATATGTCTGAAATTCTATACCATGTTGCATAATCAACTATTCCAGTTTGGGGTAAGTTAAAAATTCCTTGAAATACTTTAACAGCTTCTGCTGTTTTAGGCCCAAACCTTCCATCCTCGGCTGATTTCGGGATAAGTGGATAATTTCTGGAGATTCTATTTAATTGGTTTTGTATTGTTTTTACGGGTTCTCCTGATGATCCAATTTTTAAATCATAATCTGGATATGATTTAGGGCTTCCCTCAACTTCAGTTGCAGTTACTAATTCAATATCATTTCCATAATAGTATTTTAATATTTCAAAAGGTGGCATTCCATTTGCTCCTAGACTTTGACTTCCCCATTGACTTAACCACTGTGGGCAACTGACATTTTTACCATCACAATATTGAGTTGAAAGAGGTTGTTTTTTACCTATTCTTCTAACATAAGTAGAGAATATTTCGTCAATTATAGCGCTTATATTTTCATAAATGTTTCTACCATAACTAAATGCGTGATCATAGGCTGTTGAACTTGTAACATCAAAATTTTTACCTTTGCCTCTATACAATTCTGTATAAATTCTATTTAATGTGAATGATAATATAGCAAATACATTTGCTCTTATTGAATTTGATGACCATGTTGAATAAATTTCTGATGAAGCAACATTTTTTATATAGTCCTTAAAGAGTACTCTATAATTAGGTGCTGAAGGATCCTCAGGGCCTCCTTGATGTACAACAATATATTCAGGGACAACAGGTTGACTTAGCACAACACCTGAAGTTGGTGGAGGTAAAGGTTTATCCTCTTCTTCAGGAATTTTAGGAGGATAATTCCCGTTGAGTTTATTGGGTGGAATAATAATAACTTATTCCTGTCTGGAATCTCTACTTGATTCAATTTTAACTAAATTACATCTTTGATAAGCAGTTTCTATAGGAAATACCTGACATCCTTTAATTACTAAAGTTCTGTAACCATCACCTTTAACTGTTATATCATATAAACTATATGGAGTTTGATTTATATTAGGATTTAATGAATATTCTATAGGAGGTGAATCTAAATCTATTTGATTAGTTAATCCAATGCCAGTTGTGTCATTTTCAGTTAATTCCGATCTATTAACATAAACCTTAACTCCAGATACAGGAATATAACTATCTCCATCAAAACATTGAACTTTTAAACTGCCTTTGTCTGCCAAAATAATTGCTCCTTTATATTTTTAATTCTAAATATTTTTAATTCTAAATATTTTATTCAAAACATAAATGATTTGTTACTTTTTAATGTCGTTATTGTAATTCGTGGAGACATTTTAACAGAAATTTCGTAATCTATCCTCATAGAATCTTCATAACTTTTTATTATAATTAATGTATTTAAGAAGAACTTTTAATTAAAATAAACGCATTTATTAAATATTAATAATAGGGGTGAAAAATATGAGTATTAAAAGACATATAATTAAAGTTTTTGATGTTACAAGAGTATCGAAGTTTCTACATTTCTTTGGAATAAATCCTTTAATGTTAACATTTAGAGCAATATCTGGTTTACTACGTAAAAGGTATAGAAGACAAATCTTAGTATTTAGTGGAGTTTTAGTTATAGTACTTGGAATAATAATGGGAAATAGAAATTTTGCTCCTGTTAATGGTGGTGTTTCTAATGCTAGTAAATTAACTCAAAATCTTTCAGGTGCTGAAGCTAATGCTTCTCAATCAAATGCAACTAAAGCAACTATAGAAAATGGAGTTCAAATAATAAAAATGACTGTAGATAATAATGGATATACTCTAGATGCTAATTATATCCAAAAAGATATGCCTGTTAAGTTGATAATTGCGGGAAACCAACTTAATCCATGTAACAATGCAATAGTAGTACCATCTTTAAATATACAACAATCATTGAAATCAGGTGAAAACTTAATAGAATTTACAGCAAAAGATGAGGATATAGATTTTGATTGCTGGATGGGAATGATAAGAGGAGTAATAAAAGTTATAGATGACATTAATACTAAAAATATATGAAAAATAGTAAGAAATTAAAATGTTTATGCAATTAGTTAGAAGGTACCACAAATTTATATACATATTCCTAAATCAATAGTTGTAAAAATGGTAGGTAATACTTGTTAATATTTTTTGATTTTCTATTGAATCCTCATAAAATCTTCATAACTTTTTATTATACTTAATTATGTAAAAGG
The DNA here is from genome assembly GCF_003575225.1 of Clostridium chromiireducens. Taxonomy (NCBI): domain Bacteria; kingdom Bacillati; phylum Bacillota; class Clostridia; order Eubacteriales; family Clostridiaceae; genus Clostridium; species Clostridium chromiireducens. Next base: position 39,804 of record NZ_QXDJ01000012.1, read on the forward strand.
AAGTTTTAATAAAAAAGAGTGTTGAAAAAGATACGATAATTTAATGGAGGACAATATGAATGAGAATTAAGAGAGAGATTATTAAAGTTTACGATATGACGTGCACGTCTTGCGAAAATAGAGTAGAAAAAGTATTAAAGAAAGTTAATGGTGTTATAAATGTGATGGCTAGTTATAGTGCTCAGCAGGTAACTGTTGAGTATGATAGTGAACTTTGTACTAGGGAACAGCTAAATGAAGCTATTAATAAATCTGGTTATAGTACAAAAAATTCAAGTAGCATTAAATTTGCAGGATTTTTAGTTATAGCTGCAGCTGTTCTGCTTCTTGGTAATTCAACATCAGGTTTTGATATGAGTGCTAAATTAAATAATGCATCTTATGCAGTATTATTTCTTGTTGGTATGCTTACATCAATACATTGTGTTGGTATGTGTGGCGGAATAATGTTGACTCAAAGTTTATCAAAAAATAGTATTGTAAATGAAAAACAGAGTAAACTTAAGGCTTTAATCCCTTCAATTTTGTATAATGCTGGAAGAGTAACTTCTTACACAATAATAGGTGGTATTGTAGGGGCGCTAGGTTCTGTATTATCATTATCACTTAATGTAAAAGCCGGACTTCAAATATTTGCTGGAATATTTATGGTGATAATGGGATTAAATATGGCTGGTTTCTCTTTATTTAGAAAATTTAATATTAAATTGCCATGGTCATCATGTAAAATAAAAAATAAGCCTAAGGCTCCTTTCTTGGTTGGGATGCTAAATGGATTAATGCCTTGTGGACCATTACAAACAATGCAGCTGTACGCGTTAGGCACAGGTAGTGCAGCAGCTGGAGCTATATCAATGTTCTTGTTTTCGTTAGGAACAGTTCCTTTAATGTTAGTATTTGGAGCAATATCAGGTTTATTAAGCAAAGGTTATACAAAACAACTTTTAAAATTTAGCGGTATTTTAGTTGTAGTACTTGGAATAATAATGGGGAATAGAGGACTTGCCCTTGCAGGAGTTGGTGTTCCTAATATGAATACATTAGCACAAGCTCTATCAGGAAGCCAAGCTAATGCAACACAATCTAATATAACTAAAGCAACTATAGAAGACGGAGTCCAAGTAATAAGAATGACAGCAGACAATAATGGTTATACTCCTAATGGCGTTTATATCCAAAAAGATATACCTGTAAAATGGATAATTGAAGGAAATCAGCTTAATTCATGTAATAATGCAATAGTGGTACCTTCTTTAAATATAGAAAAAAAATTAAAATCCGGTGAAAATATAATAGAATTTACACCTAAGAATGAAGATATAAACTTTAGCTGTTGGATGGGAATGATAAGAGGAGTAATAAAAGTAACAGATAATCTTGATTCAGTAGATACATCTAAAGCGGACTCGTCAATTCCAGCGCCGAGCAGCGGAATGAGTTGTTGTACAGGTGGAGGTGGAACTACAAGTAGTGCACCACAAACTCCAAGTATCTACGGTGATGATTTAAGTAAAGTTCCTACTGATAGATTAATTAAGAAAGCTAATATTTCAGGAGATACTCAAAAGATGAACATAACGGGAACTGGATATGAGTTTGAACCCCTTGTAATAGTAGTAGAAAAAGGAATGAAAACAAAACTTACAGTGGATCTTAATTTATTTGACAATCCTGATGGAGAATATACTATATTAAATGCAGATAGTGGGGAACCAGTAAGCAGCTTTACTGGTAAAAAAGGTATTGTAAATGTTGAATTTAATATAGATAATAGTGGCACATATGTTATTGTTAAAGAAAACATAGCAGTAGTTGGCGTTGAAGTCACAGACTCATTAGAAAATGCTAACTTAGAAGAAGTTCGTAACAAATATATAAGTTAATAAAATGAATATATTATATATATAGAAATAGTTATGCTACAAAGAAACAAAAGAACAATAAATTATAACAATATATTATAAGCACCTTCAAAGATTATTATAGTGTATTACTTAATATCTTAAAGGTGCTTTTTGAAAAAACTAATAGAACATTATAGATATTCATAGTTTTGTTATTTTTTCTAATAAGTTTCTTTTGTGTAAGCAAATGTTGGAAATGAAAAATATTATTTGACTTAGATATAAATATAATATATTATTGAGAATGAAAATCATTAATTCGAAAGAAAAATTACTTTATGAGGAGAGATAAATAAAATGAGGAAGAAATCACTAATAGCAACAATAGCAACAACAATAATTGCAACATCAATTTTAGTTGGGTGTGCAGGTAAGTCAGCAGATACAAACACTAATAACGCTGATGCTCAAAAGGAACAAATAGTTAACGTATATTCAGAAAGAAATTACGATGTTGATAAACAACTTTATGCAGATTTTGAAAAACAAACAGGTATTAAAGTTAATGTAATTGAAGGAAAAGCAGATGAATTACTTGAAAGACTTGTAAGAGAAGGTAAGGATACAGAAGCTGATATGTTTATAACTTCAGATGTAGGTAGATTACATAAAGCTAAAGAGCAAGATGTTCTTCAATCAATATCATCAGATACTATATCTAACAATGTTCCAGAAAACTTAAGAGATAAAGATAACCATTGGATTGGATTAACAGTAAGAGCTAGAGTTCTTGTTTATGATAAAGATAGAACAAAACCTGAACAGTTATCAACCTATGAAGATTTAACAAGTGAAAAGTGGAAAGGTAAAGTATTAGTTAGAGGTTCAGATAGTGTCTATAATCAATCATTAGTTGCTTCGTTTATAGAGTTAAATGGTGAAGAAAAGACAACTGAATGGGCTAAGGGGATTGTAGCAAATCTTGCAAGAGAGCCAAAGGGAAATGATAGGGATCAAGCTAAGGCAGTGGTTGCAGGTGAAGGTGATGTTGCGATAATGAATACATATTATGTTGGGAAGATGCTAACTTCATCTGATCCTGAGGAAGTAAAAGTTGCAGAAAAGGTTGGTGTATTTTTCCCAAATCAATCAACTAATGGAACACATATAAATGTAAGTGGTGCTGGTGTAGCAAAAAATGCTAAGAACAAAGAAAATGCAGTTAAGTTAATAGAATTCTTATCAGGAGCAGAAGCTCAAAAGTTGTTCGCAGAAGCTAATTTTGAATATCCAGTAAATAAGGATGTAGAGCCTTCAGAACTTTTAAAATCTTGGGGAGATTTTAAGACTCAAAACATAAATTTAACAAAGCTTGGAGAGAACAATAAAAAGGCAGTAGAAATAATGAATGTAGTGGGATGGAAATAATTTTTAAGGCAGTCTGAGTGGACTGCCTTTTTAGCAGCTGTATAGGTATTAGTAAAAATAATTTAGAGAAAAGGGTGTGAAAAGAATTGATGGCATTGAGATATATTAAACATAAGTTAAATTCATGGGGAGTTTTAAGTTTTATATTTGTCTTATTAGTAGTTATACCAACTATGTATATAATTATTCATTTATTAGATAAACCTAATGAAAATTGGTATCATATAAAAACTTATCTCTTAAAGGACTACGTTATAAACACTATAAAGATAGTATTTGTTACAGGAATTTTTACAATGATAATAGGAACTACGCTAGCTTGGTTAATTGCTGCTTATGAGTTCCCTTTAAGGAAATTCTTTAAATGGGCACTTATTTTGCCATTAACAGTACCACCATATATAGCAGCATATACATATAATGGTGTATTTAATTATACTGGTGTAGTACAGAAATTCTTTAGAGATGTTATGAAAATGAATTTAGATCCTAAATATTTTGATATTATGTCAATAAAGGGATGTATATTCATATTTACAGTTTTTTTATTTCCATATGTATATATGATAACTAGGGCATTTCTAGAAAAACAATCTGCTTCACTTATTGAAAATGCACGACTTCTTGGAAGAAGTTCTAGTAGTATTTTTATTCATGTAATTTTGCCAATATCACGTGGAGCAATCGTTGGTGGAACTTCATTAGTCATTCTTGAGGTGCTTAATGATTTTGGAGTTGTATCTTATTTTGGAGTACAAACCTTTAGTACAGCTATATTTAAAACATGGTTTTCCATGGGAGATACAAGCACTGCTGTAAAATTAGCTTCTATGCTTATGTCTACAGTATTCATATTATTAAGTATTGAAAAATGGATAAGGGGAAGAAAGAAATATAGCTATACTACAGCTAAAGTAAGATCAATTGTCCCAATAAAATTAAAGGGTATAAAAGCTGTAGGTGCATTTAGTTATTGTTTTACTATTTTGAGTTTAGGCTTTATTATTCCGTTATTACAGCTTAGTCAGTGGAGCATTTTAACTTATAAAGAAATTCTCAATATTAAATTTGTAGGTCTTGTATTTAATACAATATGGATTGCAGTTATACCAACTTTGTTTATCATAGTTATGTCTTTAGTTATTGCAAATTTCTGCAGAATGAATAATAAATGGGTTTCTAAAGTTTTTTCTAAAATATCTATTTTAGGTTATTCTGTTCCTGGTGCAGTTATTGCAATTGGAGTAATACTTTTTATGGTAAGCATAGATAGAAAAATGGTATGGATTTACAAGCTTATTGATCCTAGCTCAAAGACTTTAGTTTTAAGTACAAGTATTTTTATGTTAATATTTGCTTATACTATAAGATTTTTAGCTATAGGATATCAATCTATTGAATCTGGATTTGATAAGATAGGAATGAAGTTTTTCGAAGTTTCAAGGACGCTTGGTCATAATGTTACTAAAACTTTTTTTAAAGTTGATTTATCTATGATGAAACCAGCAGTAATTAGTGCTTTTGCATTAGTATTTGTTGATGTAGTAAAGGAATTGCCGCTGACACTAATCTTAAGGCCATTTAACTTTAATACTTTAGCAACTAAGACTTATGAGTATGCAAGTAATGAAATGGTACATGAAGCATCAATTCCAGCACTTATAATAATATTAGTTAGTATTGTTTCTATCTATTTATTATATAGAATAGGGGATAAGGAGAAGAAATAATGTTTATAGAAATAAGAGATTTAAATTTTAAATATAGTAATTCAAAAACAGAAACTCTAAAGGATGTTAGTTTTAATATGAAAAAAGGAGAAATACTTTCTATCTTGGGAGAGAGTGGAGGAGGAAAAAGTACTGTTTTAAGATTAATAGCAGGACTTGAGAAGCCTTCAAATGGAAGTATTGTTATTGATAATAGGATTATATTTGATAATAATATTTTTATTTTACCAGAAAAAAGAGGAATAGGTATGGTATTTCAAGATTATGCACTTTTTCCTCATATGACAGTGGATGAAAACATTAAATTTGGACTTAATATTTTAAAAAGGAAGGAAAAAGAAGATAGAGTTAAGGAAATGCTTGAACTTGTTAATTTACAAGAGTTTGGAAAGCGATATCCTCATGAATTAAGTGGTGGTCAGCAGCAAAGAGTTGCTATAGCAAGGGCTTTAGCTCCAAAACCCTCAGTATTACTATTAGATGAGCCTTTCAGTAATTTGGATGCCAATTTAAAAATAAAAATTAGGGAAGAACTTAAAATAATACTTCATAAAGCGGGTATAACATCTATTTTTGTGACACATGATAAAGAAGATGTAAAAAGTATAGCGGATAAAGTAGTTATTTTAAAAGATGGGATAGTTGCTCAATTAGGAGAAGCAAAAGATGTAGAATAAGAATTTATATAAATATGAAAGGTGTATTAGGGCAAATGAAAATAATTGCATTAATACACCTTTTTCAATGAGGATAATAGATAATGATATATAGAGGTGAATTTTTAATTACTCAAATATTCAATCTTTAAAATAATTTTTTGGAATTTATAAATATCTTCATCTAATCTTCATATTATTAATGTAATATGTACATATAAGGAGGAGATAAATTGAAAAATTATAGTTTAAGTTTCAAACAAGAGAATATGCTTTGTCATAGATGTTTAATGAACGTAGTAAAAACTCTTAGCTCACTTCAAGGGTTAACAGACGTTGATGTTAATCTAGAATCTAAAAAGATAAAAATAACTTATAAAGATAAAAATGTATCAAAGGATGATATTAAATATATTGTAAACAAATCAATTTTAAGTGGGAAAATGGTTAAACTCACTTATTAAATATAGTTAAGATTTTAAGGAGGAAAATATTATGAATTGTCATAAAAATAAAAATGGAGAAAATAAAAAACACAATCCAATAAAACATATGTTAATGATGGTACTTTGTTGTGGATTACCTTTCATACTTGTAGCTGTACTTCCATTTCTAAGCATTGGGGGAGGTTTTAAAGCAGTAATAACAGGAATAGCACCTTTCATATGTCCTTTGATGATGTTATTCATGATCCCTATGATGTTTAAAGGTATGAAAAATGGAGATTGTTGTAGTGGTAAGAAAGAAGTAGATAATGAACAAATGAAGATAAAATAATTATAATAAATTATTTAAACAAAAAAGAAGTTAATGGATAATTTATATAATCATTAACTTCTTTTTATTACAAAAATTTATACATTTATATTTGAAAAATAATACTTAAATAGTTAATTGTAACAAATATACATAAAATCTACATAATGATATGGTATATTACAAATGTAACGTATACGTATGCATATATATAAGGAGGAATTATTATGAACGCAATAAGTAACAATTCAGCAATATCAAATTTACAGATAGGCTACAATAGAAATCATATTCATGGAAATATGTCTAAGGAAAAAGCAAGTCATGACATGTCTAAAATGAATGAAGTATCTAACAAAGATCAAATGAAAACAGATTGTAATATGCAAGGAATGCACCAAGATTCCGCTGTATCATCAGCTGATAAAAGTGATTCTGGTAAAAATGCTGTTGATAGTAATTTAGGAAGAACCATTGATGTTCAAGTATAAATTATAATATTACTTTAAGGTGATTTCTGTAATGCACAGAAGTCATCTTTTCAATTATATTGATAGTTAATTTATTATTACGTTCAAACAATTAAGGGTTTAATAATATAAATGATAAAGTTAAAGGAGGTTTTTACTGTGAAAAAATTTACTATAGGTGTAATAGCTACATCGATAATACTTTCAATAAGTTTTATAGCAACGAGTGCATATATAAAAAATAATATAAGTGATTCCATATACAATAGTAAATCTGATACGGCTAAAAGTTTAGCACAAACAACAGCAAGTACTTATTCAAATAAGCTGGTTAGACATATTGGAATAGTTAAGTTGTATAACGGAGAATATATAATAGTAATGCATAATATTAATGAGAAAGATATTTTGGATACAATACGAGAGATAGAAGAAAATCAAGGAGATGAGGAACCTAAGAATATAGAAATAATTAAACCAATAGATAGAACTACTGTAAATGAAGATTTTAAATTAGAAGATATAAATCAAAATAATAATGTTACTGTAAATGATCCAGGCTATAAATATGAATGGTATATTCCCTATACAGAAGCTGATAAGGCATGGTCTCTAATAAATCAGAAAAAGGAAGTTAAAGTAGCAGTTTTAGATACAGGAGTAGATTATACGCATCCAGATTTGGCAAATAGGGTTGATGTAGAAAATGGTTATAATTTTGTAGATAATAATTATGATACAATGGATTACAATGGACATGGAACGCATATATCAGGTATAATTTCAGCACAAGGGAATAATGGAATAGGCTTGGTAGGTATAACAGGAAATCTAGATGTAAAGATCCTTCCAATAAAGGTATTAGATGAAAGCGGATATGGAGAAACTATCAATATAGTTAAAGGAATTATATATGCTGTAGATAGTGGAGCAGATATAATTAATTTAAGCCTTGGAGTCCAAGCTAAAAGTGAATTAATTGCAAAGGCAATAGAATATGCAAAAAGTAAAGGTGTATTTATAGTAGCTGCTGCTGGCAATGATAATGAAAATAGCGATAATTTCAGCCCGGCTGGTGATGGCGCATTTACAGTAGCTGCAATGAATTATAATTATAGAAAGGCTTATTTCTCTGACTATGGTAATTCTATAAAGGTTGCAGCACCAGGTGTACAAATGTTAAGTACAGTCCCAGGCGGTTATGAGGCTTGGGATGGAACAAGCATGTCAGCCCCAGTAGTATCGGGAATTGCAGCTATGCTTAAAGCTGAAAAACCTGATTTATCTATAAAGCAAATAGAAGATATTTTACAGAGTACAGCCACAGATATAATGTATGAAGGTAGAGATCAAACATCAGGATATGGACTTGTAAATGCATATAGTGCTCTTAAAAAAGTAAAAGAAATGGAAAAGGTGAGTAATTAACTGCTAATAATGTTACTGCATAATAATTGTCTATTTACAAAAAATAATTTAGAAGATATTTAAAAATATCTTCTAAATTATTTTTAGGAGGACAATAGAATGAGTATGGCAGTAATGACTCAAAATAAATATCAAACTTGTATTGATGAATGTAATAGGTGTGCACAATCATGCTATGAATGCTTTAAAGCATGCTTAAATGAACCAGATGTAGGTGCAAGAAAAAATTGTATAAGTATGCTTGTTGAATGTGCACAAATGTGCCAAATGTGATCTTCACTTATGGCAATGGAAGGGCAATTTATAAAAGAACATTGTCAATTGTGTGCTACTGTTTGCGATAGATGTGCATCAGAATGTCAAATATTTGGAGATACTCATTGTGAGCAATGTGCTATAGACTGTCACAGATGTGCTGAGGAATGCAGAAAAATGGCTAGTATGTAAAGATAAATAACCTAATTTATAATGAGTAATTATTATATCATGTAAGTTTACTCTTTATTTTTTGTATAAAATACATTTGGTTAAATACTGACAATCGTATAATATTAATTATAATAATGAACTATATAAATATATAGTAGTATTCATGTGAAGTTTATATTTATTAATAACTATTATTGTTCAATGTATTTTCTACATAATACATTATTATAATAATATATATAGAAATTCATACCAAAGAGAAAGGATGAAAAAAATGTTAAAAAATAAACTTATAAAATTAATAACAACTTTTACAGTTTTAACACTTGTACTTACAGGATGTGGTAATGCGGTAAAAGAAAATAAATCTAATAATCAAACACAAAATCAAAATCAAACTCAAAAGAATGCAGAAGAAAAAGCTCATTTCTATTTTACTGCCAATGAGAGTGGAAGCATTTCAAAAATAGATGCTACAACTAATGAGGTTATAGATACAATTAAAGAAGCAGAAGGAACACCACATAATGTACAGGTTTCACCTGATGGAAAAGTAGTTGGCTATACATTAGCAGCAGAAATGAAAGAAAATCAATCTGAAGATGAAAACATGGACATGAAAGGTAAAGATAAGGATATGGATATGGAGAGCAAATCTTATGCTATGTTTTATGATGCAGATACAGGAAAGCTTATTAAAAAAGTCGAAATAGGAAATCATCCAGCTCATATAGTATTTACAGAGGATGGGAAATATGTACTTGTAACTAATAATGAAGACAATAATGTATCTGTAATTGATGCAAAAAATTATAAGGTAGTTAGTACTGTTAGTGTTGGAAAAGGTCCTCATGGATTCCGAATTTCAAAAGATAGTAAATATGCATATGTAGCAAATATGGGTGAAGATACTATTAGTGTTGTTGACATTGAAAATAATAAGGAAGTTAAGAAGATTACAGTTGGTAGCACACCTGTTACAACAGCGATAACAAGTGATGATAAAACTTTAGTTGCAACAGTTAATGGGGAAAATGCTCTTGCAATAGTTGATTTAGCTACAGAAAAAGTTGAAAAAGTACCAGTAGGCGTAGGACCAGCTCAAGTATATATTCAATCAGATAACAAATATGCTTTTGTGGCAAATCAAGGAACAGAAGAAGTACCATCTAATACTGTTTCAAAGATAGATATGGTAACTAAAAAAGTTGTTGCAATGATAGAAACTGGGAAGGGAGCTCATGGAGTAGTAGTTAGTCCTGATAATAAATATGTTTATGTGACTAATATGTATGAAGGAACCGTAAGTGTTATTGATAATATCACAGATAAGGTTATTAAAACAATACAGGTTGGGAAAGAGCCAAATGGAATAAGTTATAGATAACTATATCTATATAATAAGAATTGAATTAGCATATTTAAATAAAAATTATAATAGGAAAAGTGTATTGAATTCTTACATAGTCAGATTTCAATACACTTTTATTAAATTTTTTTATGTATTTACACTTTTAAGAATTTATACAGAGACCACGAACTTCCAAGGCCCCCAATAAGAATTCCAACTAATAAGAGCTGCCATTGAAGCGTTTGAGTAACATAAGAAGTTGGTAATAAGTTTGCTAAAAGTAAGCTCTCATTTATATTTATAAAGGCTGTTTTATAAAGATAATATAGCAAAGTATTTGCACCAATAGTTCCTATTAAACCTATAACAGCACCTTCAATAATAAATGGCCATCTTATAAACCAATCAGTTGCTCCAACAAACTTCATTATTCCAATTTCTTTTCGTCTTGAATATATTGCGAGTTTTATAGTATTACTAATTAAAAATACTGATACTGATACCATTACTATAGATAAAGCAATTCCAATCCATTTTACACTTTTTGATATAGAAATAATTTTATCTGTAAAATCTTTGTCATTACCAATAGACTCTACACCTTCCATGTCATCTAATGAACTTACTACCTGCTGAGATGTTTCAGGGGTTTCTAAGGTAACAATATATGAATTAGGTAATGGATTATTTGAAGCATCATAATTATCTAATAGTGATTCATCATCTTTAGACACTTGCTCTGAAAACTTCTCTAAGGCCTTAGATTTATCTTCAAATTCAATATTTTTAACACCAGAAATTTCGTTTAATTTTTGTTCAATATTTTCTTGATCGGTGCTGTTTATGTCATCTTTTAGAAATACTTGCACTTGTATTTTTGATTCTACATCGCTCATTCCTAGATTTACATTTTGCATCAATATTATGAAAACGCCTAAAATAAGCATTGTAGCAGTAACGGTAACTGTAGAAGCTAAACTTATCGTTGCATTTCTTTTTAAACTTTTAAATGCTTCGCTAATGTAATATTTAAATGAATTAATTGTCATAATCGTATTTCCCCCTAATTTCATCCCTTACTATAGTTCCATTTTCAATGGCAATTACTCTTTTTTTCATTGAATCTACAATATCCTTAGCATGTGTAGCCATGAGGATAGTTGTACCAGTTTTGTTAATGTTATTAAGCGTATCCATAATATCCATTGCAGTTTCAGGATCAAGATTTCCAGTTGGTTCATCGGCAATTAATAGAGCAGGATTATTAACTATAGCTCTAGCAATAGAGACTCTTTGCTGCTCTCCTCCAGATAATTCATTTGGAAATGACTTGAATTTACTAGATAAACTAACAAGTGCTAAAGCCGTAGGCACTTTCTTTCTTATATCTTTGCTACTAGCACCAGTTACTCTTAACGCAAAAGCTACATTTTCATAAACATTAAGAGTAGGTATTAGTTTAAAGTCTTGAAATATTACTCCTATTTTTCTTCTATAAAAAGGTATTTGGTTTTTCTTTAGATTGGTTACATCAGTTCCATTTAAAATTAGTTTACCGTTAGTAGGATCGATTTCTTTAAAAAGTAATTTTATAATTGTTGATTTACCAGCTCCGCTTGAACCTACTAAAAAAGCAAAGTCACCATTATCTATAGTTAAATTTACATTTTTCAGGGCTAGTGTGTTATTATCATATACTTTAGTAACATCTACAAACTGAATCATTAGTAATCCTCCAATATTAATTTATTTTATGTATAGTTATTTAACTAAATTATTAAAAATTATTTCTGCAATATTATAACTTTTTATTATGAAGAAATTATGTGTTTTTTAATGGGAATATATTCTTATGTGAAATCTTCATAATTTCTACACAACTTTAGTGTAAAATATGAGATAACTTTACAAACGAGGAATCAAGTATTGCTCTATGAAAAAGGAGAGATATAATGAAAAGAACATCTAGAACAATTATGTTTGCTGTTGCATTAGCTCTAGCAACTCAAGTTTCGGCAATTGCCGCGCCAGTATCTAGCCAAAGCCAAACTCAACAAAGTCAATTGGAAGAAAATAAAAATTCACTGAAGGAAGCGCAAGATAAAAGACAAGAACTTGAATTGAGTATTGAAAGGCTAGACAACCAAATTGAAGCGTATATGATGAAAATAGACGAAAATAAAAAGAGCATAACTTCAACAGAAAACGATATCGAAAAGTATAAGAAGGAAATCTCAAGAGTTGAAGAAGAAGTAAAGGCTCAACAAGAAGTTTTAGATCAAAGAGTAAGATCAATGTATATAAACGGGCAATCTGATTATTTTAAGATTATACTAGAATCAGAAAGCTTTAGTGATTTAGTCACAAAAGTAGAAACAATAAGAAAAATAATAAGCCTTGATAAAAAGGTCATAAGTGACTTAAATGAAAAGAAGGAAGAAGTAGAAGATAAAAAAGTAACTCTTGAGCAAAAGTATGATGATCTACTTGCGCTAAAGACTGAAAATGAAAGCAAGCTAACAAGCTTAAATAGTGATATAGCATCTCAAAAGACACTTATTGAAGAAGCTAAAGTTCAGGAGAGATTATTTGCTTCAAAGGTAGATGAATCTCAGGAATTAGTTAACCAAACTATAGCTCAAGTGAGTCAAATAAGAAGTGAAGCACCTAGATATACACCTTCAAGAGGATCAGGGACAAGCGCTGCGCCAGTTTCGGATAATAATATAATAGCATATGCTTCAAATTTCTTAGGAACTCCTTATTTATGGGGTGGGACAAGTCCTTCTACAGGTTTTGATTGTTCAGGATTTACTCAATATGTATATGCTCATTTTGGAATAAAAATCGGAAGAACAACTTACGACCAAATAAATGATGGATATCAAGTTTCAAAAGATGAACTACAGCCTGGAGATCTAATATTCTATGGTGAGGGTGGTAATCCTACTCATATGGGAATGTATGTTGGAAATGGCACATATATTCACTCACCAAGAACTGGGGACGTGGTAAAAATATCGTCAATTAATAGATCGGATTATATTACAGCTAGAAGAGTAAAATAATAAATTTAAAAGTCTATGTTTTGAGAGTTAATATTTTAAAATACCGCATTATTGCGGTATTTCAGGCTGTCGACAAAGTCGACAGCTTTTAATTTTTCAATTAAAATTATATTGGGTGATAAAAATGATGACAAGAAAAGATGTAGATAATAGATTTCAAATTGAATTTAATAGTGTAGATGCATTAGTTCCTAAAAATCATTTAGTTAGGAAAATTGATAAAGCCATAGATTTTAACTTTATATATGATGAGGTTGCAGAGTTATACTCTGCGTTCGGTGCGCCAAGCATTGATCCAGTAGTGTTAATTAAAATTATTATGATTCAGTATTTGTTTGGCATTCCATCAATGAGGCAGACGATAAGAGAAATTGAAGTAAACATAGCATATAGATGGTTTATTGGATATTCGTTTAATGAGAAGATACCCCATTTTTCAACTTTTAATAAAAACTATGAAAGAAGATTTAAAGATACTGATTTATTCAATGTAATTTTTACAAAAATATTGGAGGAAGCTGATAAGCATGGCTTTATAAATTTATCAGAAATATACATAGATTCTACTCATATAAAGGCTAGTGCTAATAAGCGAAAATATACTAAAAAGGAAATTGAAACGGAAGCTAAAAAATATCAAAATCAATTAGAAAAAGAAATAGATGAAGATAGAGAAAAACATGATAAGAAACCTTTAAAAAAAACTGAAAAATCAACCGACACGAAGGTAATTGTGGAAAGTACTACTGATAAAGATAGTGGTATGTTTTATAAGAATGAGAAAGAAAAATGTTTTGCATACTTAGCTCATACCGCCTGTGATAACAATAACTATATTTTAGATTTTCATGTTACATCCGGAAATGTACATGACAGTGTTGGATTTATTGATTTATACAAAAGTTTGAAAGAAAAGTACTGCATTAATGACATTCTAGCAATAGCTATGGATGCGGGATATATAACACCGTACATATGCAAAACACTATTTGATGATAATATTTTACCTACACTTCCATATAAAAGGCCGATGACGAAGGATGGTTTTTTCAAAAAGTATGAGTATGTTTATGATGAATATAATGATATTTATATTTGTCCGAATGACAAAATATTAAAATATAGTACAACCAATAGAGATGGCTATAGAGAATATAAATCTAATCCATGTGAATGCCAAAAATGCCCGCACATAAATAAATGTACAAACAGTAAAAATCATCAGAAGCTTGTAACTAGGCATGTTTGGGAGGATTATCTTGAAGAAGCAAATCATCTTAGACATGATAGGTATGTAAACTCTGTTTACAAATGTAGAAAAGAAACAATAGAAAGAGTTTTTGCCGATGCTAAGGAAAAGCACAGTATGAGATATACACACCTAAGAGGCTTAGCCAAAATGAAAATGGAGGTTACGCTTACTTTTGCATGCATGAATTTAAAAAAGATGGCAAGTTATTTATGGAAAAGGAACGATGGCTATCGCGTCGATAGGACTTTTAACATCTTAATAATGAGAATCTTAACAAATAATATCCTAAAATTAACAAAAAGCATTTTCTTAGCTAGAAGAAAATGCTTTTTGTCTACAATCTGAAATACCGCATTATTGCGGTATTTTTATTTTCTAGAACTATTATCTTCATCATATCTTCATAAATTTCCATTATAATATGTGATTATGATTATCATTTATAACAAAAGATAATTATTTTTAAAATAAAGGAAAAAATATTCTTAAAGAATTTACAAATGATGGTGAGGGGCAGATGTTATCATGAATTTAAAAAGACCATTTTTTATTACATTGCTTATGAGTTTAATAGCAATTTTTTCAGTATTAATTATAGTTATTAAGGATGATAATCTTTTAAATTATATTACGAATTTTGTGCAAAATACTGATGAATCTAAGTCAGATAATTTAACTAAAAATATTAAATTAGAAGCAAATCCAAAGCAACTTAAAACAGTTGTTATTGATCCAGGACATGGCGGGTATGATGCAGGTTCAGTTGGTGTAAATGGAACAATAGAGAAAAATGCTACTTTATCAATTTCCTTAAAATTAGGTGCTATTTTAGAAAAGAAAGGATTTAATGTTGTTTATACTAGAGAAAGTGACAAAGTTACTTGGCCTTCTGATAATAAAAAAGATTTGGCAGCACGAGCAGCTATAGCTAATGAAGCCTCAGCTGACATTTTTATAAGTATCCACCTTAATACTTTTCATATGGAAGAGGTAAGAGGTACTGAAACATATTATAATAAGGTAAGTATAGAAGGAAAGAAGATCGCAGAGTTAATTCAAAAGGAAATTGTAAATGATGTGAAGCTTAAGGATAGAGGAGCGCAACCGGGAAACTTTTCTGTTTTAAAAAAAGTAACTGCTCCAGCTGCACTAATTGAGTTGGGTTATATTAGTAACAGAAGTGAAGAGTCTTTACTTAACAGTATAAGTTATCAAAATAAGATTTCTGGAGCGATAGCCGATGGAATTTATACCTATTTCAATTCTTAATATGATTTTGTTTGCTTTTCACAATACTATTTTAAATTACATATGATAAAGAAATATTTTAAGATGTTAACATAATGAAATTATATGGTTTAATATATTAAATTTAAAATAAATATAATAATCTTCATATATTCTACATATTGTATTGCTATTATATTTACTAAATAAACTAATTATTTTCAAAGCTATTGAGGATAAATAATTTTTTGAGTAAGGAAAGGAACTAATATTATGAAGGAACTTTTTAGCATTGGACCAATACATATATATTTTTTCGGTTTAATGATAGCAATAGCAGCAATTGCGGGTGGTGCATTTGCAATTAAACAGGGAGAAAAAAGAGGAATAAATGAAGATATAATGTTTAACTTAATTATTATAGTACTAATATCAGGCGTCTTAGGAGCTAGGTTATTCTATATACTCTTTTATAATCCATCATTCTATTTTAACAACCCAGGAGAAATTATTAAAATAGATGAAGGTGGGCTCTCAATACATGGAGGAATTTTTTCAGCCATAGTTGCTGGGTATGTGTATTCTATAAAAAGCAAGATTGCATTTTTTAAACTCGCAGATATTGCAGTTATGGGGATAGCATTAGCTCAAGGGATTGGAAGAGTTGGTTGCGATGTATTTGGTAAAGCTATGATTAATATAATGCCATGGGGTATAAATTATAATGGACAAATACTACATCCAGTGCAAGTATACGAGTTTATTTTAGATTATATCTTATTTATAATTTTATGGAGAAGAAGTTATAAGAAAAAATTTGAAGGAGAGTTATTTGTTATTTATTTAATAGCGTTTCCTATAATAAGAGGAATTGTTGAGTTCTTTAGAATAAATCCAGTTGTATGGGGACCATTTTCAATTTCTCATTTGCTAAGCTTTATTCTAGTTGTTATTGGCATAGTAAGCTATATATTGTTAGCAAAGAGAACTAAAGAAGATTGTGATATTTTTACAGAGAATAAAATAAGTTTAGCAACTGTGATATTTTATTTAATTGCTTTAATAGCAGTATCTATTTTTATATTTTATTTTGTACAAGGTTAACTATATGAATTCCAATACGCTGTTATTTGTTAGTATATTAGGAATGGGATAATTGTATTACAAAATTAAAGGGGCATATCAATTTAATATAGCTCCTTTAATTTATAAATTAATTTTGACATAGTAACGCCTATTATCTCTTACTTTAATTTTTGAGAAATATTTATAGCCATAAACAGCATAAGTGTTTAGCAGTTTATGAGCTTAATAAACTAATAATATTACTCTTTTTTTTATTATTAAGCATAGTCTAGATGATATGCTGGATGATATGGATAATAAGCATATTGTGGTGAAATATAAGGGAGTAGGTATAATCCGGTTAAATCAGTAAGTGGTACATCTTTGGGTTCAAAGCGTCTATATCTTTGAAAGCGATGATTATCTTCATCATATTGTCGTTGTTCATTGGGAATATTTTTATATTCTGTTTTAATTATATCTTTACCAACTAACACTATAATACGGTTTGCCTCTACACTTGTGACAATACCATCAAATGTACTCCCATCTTTCATTATAAAGATAATATGATAATATAAGAAGTTTTTACATTTATTGTATAAAGAAGCTACATCGATATGGTAGTCATTTCTTTTAAATTTCATTTATGAAGGCACCTCCTTGCTAATATAATGGTATTCACTTGCAAGTAGAATTGTGATATTTAAATTAATAATTAGTTACAAGTAAATTCCAAACTTTTTATGTTTTATTTAATAAATATAATCTTAATTGTCTATTCCATTAACATAAAATTAATTTGATATAAATTGGAAAACTTCATATAATCTACATAATTAAGTTGTAATATATAAAGTAAAATAATAATTTGAATTGGCATAGCTTTGCAGATAGACTAGTTTGTTATACAGTACAGCTATTTGCTAAGAATTGTTATGGGCAAAATATAAAATGCAAGGAGGATATAACAATGAAAAAATTCAAAAAACTAACGACTAGCTTTGTTGCATCGCTGACACTATTAGCAGTAGTTCCTGTAGCTGCACAGGCAGAATGGAAAGAAAGCAGCAATGGGTGGTGGTATTCACAAGGTAGTTCTTATTCTACTAGTTGGAAAAATATTGACGGACAATGGTACTATTTTGGTTCTGATGGATATATGAAAACCGGATGGATTAAAGATAATGGAAACTGGTATTATCTCAATGGAGATGGCACTATGGCTCGCAATACAACAATTGAGGGTTATTATATAAATAGTAGTGGAACTATTAGTTCAGATCAAACAGCAACGTCATCTAGCACATGGAGTTGTCACTAGATAAATAAAATATCTTAATATGAATTGAAATTCCTAGAAATAGAGCCTTAAAGATATTATCTCATAATTATTATATAACTGATAATATGTAAGTTTGTGATTTATGCTAAAGGGAGGTAAATTTGAAGATAAAGAAAGAAAAAATAAAAGTCTACGATATGACTTGTAATTCATGTGAGAATAGAGTAGAAAGATCATTAAAGGCGTTAGAAGGGATAGTTAGTGTTAAAGCTAGCTACAGTAAAGAACAAGTCCTAGTTGAATATGATGCTGAAATTTGCGATATTGATAAGATAAAAGAAAGTGTTAAAGTTGCAGGTTATAGTGTTAAGAATTCTAATAGCTATAAGGTTATCGGAATATTTATAGTGGCAGCTGCAATAATATTTTTAGGAAGCACTACAGGCGGATTTGATATGAATGCTAAGCTTAATGGAGCTTCATATATTGTTTTGTTTATAATAGGTATGCTTACATCAATTCATTGTGTTGGAATGTGTGGTGGAATTATGCTTTCACAAAGTATATCTAAAAAAGATGTGAGTAAATTTCAAGCAATACGACCTGCAATACTATATAATTCTGGTAGAGTCATTGCCTACACAGCAATAGGAGGTATTGTAGGAGCATTAGGGTCAGTACTCTCTCTTTCATTAGCTGTTAAATCAGCAATGCAAATATTTGCAGGTGTTTTTATGATTATTTTAGGATTAAATATGGCTGGCTTTGGTGTGTTTAGGAAAATAAATTTAAAAGTGCCTTGGTCTGCATGTTCTGTGAAAAATAAACCAACAGCTCCATTTTTAATAGGTCTTTTAAATGGATTAATGCCATGTGGACCGCTACAAACAATGCAATTATATGCATTGGGCACAGGAAGTGCTGTAAAAGGCGCAATATCAATGTTTTTGTTCTCACTCGGAACAGTTCCATTAATGTTGACTTTTGGTGCATTGTCGGGACTGTTAAGTAAAGGTTATACAAAAAAGATATTGAAAATGAGTGGATTTTTAGTGATAATCCTAGGGATTATTATGGGGAATAGAGGACTTGCTCTTTCAGGAATAGGAATACCAAGCTTTATGGATTTAACGAAGGATTATGTTTCAAGTTCTTCATCTGAATCTGATATTGGTAAAGCAGTATTAAAAGATGGGATTCAAGAAATAACTATGATAGTAGATGGAAATGGATTCACTCCAAATCAATTTTATGTTAAGAAGGATGTACCAGTAAAGTGGGTTATAAAAGGTGACTCAATAAATCCATGTAACAATGCGATTGCTATTCCAACGCTAAATATAGAGAATACTATAAAGTCTGGAGAAAATATAATAGAATTTACTCCAAGCGATAAAGATATTAACTTTAGTTGTTGGATGGGAATGATCAAAGGAACAATTAAAGTGATAGATAATCTTGATATGGTAGATACCTCAAAATCAGATGAATCAATACAAGAAGAACGACCTCCTAGTATTTACGGTGATGATTTAAATCAAGTATCAACTGACAGATTGATTAAAAAGACTACAGTTTCAGATAATATCCAGTCTATTGATATAAGAGGAATAGGTTATGAACTTGAACCGCTTATCATAGTTGCAAACAAGGGAATGAATACTAGGATATCACTAGATTTAAGAGCCTTTGATACTTCAGATGAGAAATTAAAAATAATAAATAGTGATACAAAGGAAAATATTACTTCAGCTGATGTTATCAAAGGAATAATTACTATGGATGTAAAACTTGATAAAGTAGGTAAATTTGCAATAGTAAATTCAAGTAATGTATTAACGGTTATCCAGGTAGTAGATGACATAAATAGTGTAGACTTAGAAAAAGTAAGAGAACAATATTTTAGTAAGTAAATAATTATATTATGGAGGAATTAAGATGGGAAAAAATGAACTAAAAAATCAACAAAAACCTTCGGGAATGAAACAGACTAATAAGTTAAAAAAATTAATTATTATGGGAATAGCTTTACTTAGTATATTTGCTATGGTAGGATGTTCATCTTCAAGCAAGGAAAGTTCAGCAAATACTAATAGTGAAGCTAGTACTAGCAGTAATTCAAGCAAGAGTAGTGATTCAAGTAGTAGTAATAAAGAAAGCAAGAGCGCAGATTCAAAAGCAACTACAGCTGATATTGTACCAGGAATAGAAATTAATAAATCAGAAATTTCTACTACAGCAAAGTTTTATCCATATGAAGCAGATGGTATTAAGATGGAAGTTTTAGCATTAAAGGCTAAAGATGGTACAATAAGAACTGCATTAAATACTTGTCAGGTATGTTACGCTTCAGGAAAAGGGTACTATGTACAAGAAGGTGATGAATTAGTATGCCAAAATTGCGGTAACAGATTCGCATCAAATATGGTAGGAAAAACTAAGGGTGGATGTAACCCAGTACCAATATCAGATACAAGCAAAGTTGATGATGGTACTAAAATAACAATTGATAAAAACTTTTTAGATAAAAATAAAGCTTATTTCAGCAATTGGAAAGTTAGCTAAATATAAAAAAGATATAGGTGCGTGTTAAAATGTAAAATAAATTTAAAGTGATTTGTTTTTTTAGTCTTATACTAATATTTTAAATAGGTTTATAGCTTTGATACATTTAAAGTATTGATATTACTTAACTTAAGAGATGGGTGGAAGAATGAAATTTTCCACCATTCTTCCGCCCATCAACAAGATATGCGTTATTATTTTAAAATACATTATGTAAAGATAGGATATTTTAAATCTAAGGTTTGGTTTGTTTCCAATGACAAATAGATATAATAGAATATTCTAAGTTATAATTTAATAAAACTATTCAGCACACGCCTCATGTTGAAACTGTAGTTAAACTTATCAAGCAATAAAGCCATTTAAAGCATATTTTAATAAAAGATATAGGTATTTTCTAATAATTTGCCACCATTTCGTTTAAGATGGTGGCAAGTTTTTTAATATATTTTTTAAATATATTAATTATGATTTTTAAGAATAAGTAGTATTTTGTTGTACAAGCCTCTAAGTAGCTGTGTTGATATCTATAATTTATAACACACGGATGCTTGTGTATCTAAGACACTTCCAATAAATTGAGCAACTTCTAAGTGTTTAGGATGAGCGAGATATTTATCTAAATCTTCTAGTGTCGAAAACTTTGTAATTAGGATTATATCATAATTACTTCCACCAGGACGAATATTTATTTCTGCTTGAATATCTTTTAGAACTTCTATTTTTCCTCTCATACTTAGAAGAATTTCTTGTGTTTTTTTGATGTTGTCAGTATCTCTATTTCTTAATTTTAATAATAAATTATTTATAATCATATTGTTTTGCCTCCTATAATATTTAATGTAGTTTGTGCAATTTCTTGGCCATTGATTAAAAGAACAATTTTATTTTTATCAAATTTCCTATAAACAGTATGAACTCTATTTCCAAAATTATTTAAAAATAATTATATAGATATACTTTATTGTTATATAGTTCTAATTATCCCGCCATCAATAATATGCTCACTACCGGTAATGTAGGAAGCTCTGTCTGATACAAGAAAAGCAACAAGTTCAGCGATTTCTTCAGGTTTTGCCGGACGACCAAGTGGTATGCCACCAAGGTTATCCATTAATTCTTGACGTGCGCTATTATAGTCAATTCCAGAATTTTGAGCCATTCTTTCAATAAGACGCTCAGCAGCCTTTGTTTCTGTAAAGCCTGGGGCAACTGTATTTATGCGTATTCCGTCCACACCAAACTGCGTAGCTAGATTTTTGCTATAATTTGTTAGAGCTGCTTTAGCAGCGGAGTACGACATAGTCATTATACCAGGAAGCTTTCGCTGAATAGATGATATGTGAATTATTACACCTTTCTGCTGTTTAATCATAGATGGGAGAAAACCACGATCTAAACGTACAGCTGAAAAAAGATTTTTGTTAAAGGCTTGCAACCAGTCGTCATCACTTAAGCTTAATGCTCCAGCAGTTGAGGATGAAGAACCACCTACATTATTTATTAAAATATCCAAGCCTCCAAGTTTTTCAAGAGTTTCTTTAATAATTTTTTCAGTACCCTCTGGTGTGCTAACATTTGCTTGGATGAAGTCTATAGAATCTGGTAAATCATTGGGTATAGTTCGTGCAGTTGTTATTATTGTCGCACCTGCATTAAGCAAACGATCAACAATTGATCTACCTATGCCTTTAGTTCCGCCTGTCACAAGTACTCGTTTACCATCTAGTTCTTTGTTAATATCAAGTGATAAAGTATTTTCCATAATTAAAAATACCTCCTTTAAAATAATTTGTTTTATTTATTCAGTATAATTAAGTAAACTTGACGACATCACGTCAAGTTTTGGAATGATATTTATTTGCCATACTCTCTAGACGACTAGTAACTTCCTTGCGTACACTTTTAGGCTCGATAACTTCAAGAGTTGTACCAAAGGAAAAAAGGTAGTTATAGAGCCATTCACCCTCTGGAAGTGAAACAATTATAGTGTATGAGCCATCTTTATTTTGCGTAATATTCTCTTCTGTGAAATCATCATAAACACGGTAAGCCCCGTCGCATGATATTTTTAGTTTAAGTTGAATTTGATTTGTAGATACTTTTGATACTGATTCAAGTGTAAACTCTTGTGAATCTTGAT
>NZ_QXDJ01000013.1:0-15093 GCF_003575225.1 Clostridium chromiireducens
GCGTTCGTCCTGAGCCAGGATCAAACTCTCAATAAAAAGTTTAATCTTAGCTTACTCAAATAAAGAATTGCTGGTTTACTTAAATGTATTTATATATTCTGTTCAATTTTCAAAGACCAATTTTTCTCACAACATATTGTTGTAACTCACTTTATTTCTTGTCACCCTCAAGCGACTTTCTCAGTATATCACTTGCTTTCGACCCTGTCAACATCTTTTTTCAAAATCTTTTAAAGTCTTTGTTAAAAACTCTTTTATCGATCCATCCAAAATGTTTCATGTCTCTTAGCGACGTATTTCATATTAACATGTTATAATTATAGTGTCAACATTTTTCTTTAAAAACTTATTTTTACCACGATATAACTTTCATTCCTAAAAAAATTGCACTAGTTTTTATGATTTATTTTGTAATTGATAAACAAATCTCACTAATACGAATAGTTAAAATAGGTATTGAAAATTTAAACTACTATTAGTCATTAAATTGTTTCTCCATATATTGATGTTAAAGAGTTCACTCTTTGACGATATATTCAAGGTAACAATTCTGATTGTCTAATTTTTAGTTTAAACTTCAATACCTATTTTATCTTAAACTATTAATATTCTTACTAATATATCAATAATTACTTTATACGCTTTTAATTTCAACACTATTTCTTTTTCTTTATAACTAGTGGATACATAATAGATCCTATAAGAGTCTCTCCAGCTCTTATCTCGCTCCCCTTATCCGCTATTACATTATCTAATACTGCATTTTCACCAATCATACTATTTTGCATTATTATACAATCCTTAAGTTTGGTGTTTTTTCCTATATACACTCTTCTACCTATTATACAGTTTTCAACCGTTCCCTCAATTCGACAACCATTTGCTATTATTGAATTTATAACGTTACTCTTATCTGCATAATGGGTTGGTGCTTCATCCTTGGTTTTAGTATAAATAGGCCTTTCTTCGTTAAAAATTTCTTTGTTAATTTTTCTATTTAAGAATCCTACATTGCTGTCATATAAAGATTTAATAGAATTTATGCAGTCTAAATGACCCTTAAATTCGTATGCCCCAGCAGTCAGAGTATTTAGATTGTTATGAATATATTCTTTAACTTTTCTATACATTCCGCTACTTACACATTCATTTACTATATTAATAAACAATTCTGTTTTCAGTATATACATTTCCATATTAATATTAGCTTTTGGGTTCTTACCTATATTTTCTCCTACACTTATAACAGTTTCCGAATCATCAAAGTTCAGTACTCCGCAATCTCCAAAAGCTTCATCAGCATTATTTACTTTTTTATATACCATTGTAATATCTTTCCCCGTACTCTTATGGTATTCTAATACTTCGTTATAATCTATATTACAAATCATATAGCTTGGTGCTAATAATACATATTCTCTTTTACTATGTGTTAAAAACTGTATATTTTCAGCAAAATTATGAACATCATCATAAACCGGCTCATCATTTCCAAAATTAAAAACTTTTAGTCCATCCTTTTTTCTATTTAGATCCCATGGTCTACCATTTGTTAAGTGGTCTATTAATGATCTTGATTTATTTTTCGTAAATATTCCTATACAATCTATTCCTGAATTTTTCATATTCGACAAAATAAAGTCTATAACTCTATACCTTGCTGCTATTGGAACTGAAGCAAGAGATCTGTTGACAACTAATTCTCCCATTCTGTTTTCATTTTCATCTAGGTTAATTATACCAATACAATTTTTCATTTCTTTCTCCCCCTTAGTACCTATCTAAACAGCTTTATTATTTTCTATAACTGTACCCATTTTCACTTCTTCTTTTGCTGCTATAATAGCAATTTCATCTCCCAAAGAAATTTTACAATCTTTTCTTACAATAGCACCGCTTCCAACTATTGCTTTTTCTATAACTACATTATCTCCAATTTTTGCATCTGTCATAATTATTGAATCACGAACAACTGAATTTTTTCCTATTTGGACACCTTGGAATAATATAGAGTTTTCAACTTGTCCATTAACAATGCATCCTTCAACCACTAACGAGTTAGATATCTTTGCATTTTCACCAATATATTGCGCAGGTCTTACCGGATTAACTGAATATATCTTCCAATTCTCATCATGTAAATCTAGTTCATTATCTTCTTTTATTAAATCCATGTTGGCTTCCCACAAGCTATCAATAGTACCAACATCTTTCCAGTATCCCTTAAATGGATATGCAACCATTTTGCTTCCTTCTCCAAGCATACTCGGAATTATGTTCATTCCAAAGTCATTTTTTGAGCTCTTATCAGCTTCATCTTCCCTCAAGTATTTCTTAAGAGTTTTCCAGTTGAAAATATAAATTCCCATAGATGCCAAGTTATTCTTAGGACTTTTTGGTTTTTCTTCAAATTCATATATGGATAAATCTTCTCTAGTATTCATTATCCCAAAACGAGACGCTTCATCCATTGGAACTTCAATTACTGCTATAGTAGCATCTGCTTGTTTTTCTTTATGAAAATCTAACATTTTTGTATAATCCATTTTATAAATATGGTCTCCTGATAATATTAGTATATATTCCGGATCATATCTATCAACAAATTCTATATTTTGATAAATTGCATTTGCTGTTCCCTTATACCATTCTCCACCTTTTTCTTCTTGATAAGGCGGTAATACATGAACGCCACCGTGAGCCCTATCTAAATCCCATGCCTCACCTATTCCAATATGTGCATTTAATTCTAATGGCTTATATTGAGTTAGCACTCCAACTGTATATATTCCCGAATTTGAACAGTTGCTTAGTGGAAAATCTATAATTCTATATTTTCCTCCAAATGGCACCGCTGGTTTTGCAAGCTTTTTTGTTAATACCCCTAATCTTGATCCTTGTCCACCAGCCAATATCATTGCCACAATTTCGTTTTTACCCATAATATTATCTCCTCTCACATGTTCTTGTTCTCATTAGATAAAATTTTATATTTTATGCTTTTATATTTAATAATATGCTTAACATATTGTTTTCATGTCAATAAGTTTATAGCCTATTATATTATCATTAATTCATTATTACTAAGTTGTAACGTCGTTTTGTGTTATTTTAGATACAGTATATTATACATTCTTTTTACATCTTTTTCCATATAAATATATACTAAAATATTTCGTCAATTTTCTATCTACTTAATCAGGTTCTAACAAGTTAGATTTTACGCAATATCTTAAAATTACGCGGAAAAACAGATATAACACTATTTTTTCCTACAAATTTATATTTTTCACTGACGTCAAATAAATTCGCATAAGTTCCATTCAAATTTATATCATTAATTAATTTATGCTCATTTGAAACATTGACTAAGATTATTATTTTTTCATTTTCATAATTTCTTTCAAATGCAAACACATCTGCCTCTGTTTCAAAGATATATAAATCCCCTTTTTTTAAACCATTTTCACTATTTCTAATGTCTATTATCCTTCGATAAAAATCCTGAATTTCCTTATTCTCTTTTTCCCAAGGATAACTCTTTCTATTATCAGGCTCTTTTCCACCTTTTAATCCTGCCTCGTCCCCGTAATATATCAGTGGCACCCCAGGTAATGTAAACTGAATAACTACAATTAATTTTAATAGTTCTATATTACCATCTAGAACGGTTAAAATCCTTTCAGTATCATTTGTTCCTGCAAGGTTGATATTCCCATAAAAATTTTCTCTTGGATAATTTTCATACAATGACATAATTCTCTGTCTAAACCGACTTGATTTTATATAGCCTTTAGTAAAATTAATTAAACTTTCCCTTAAAGGATAATTAGTTACAGCATGTACTTCCTTACCACTAAAATATTTTCGCCTCTTCGAATAGCTTATTTTATTAGATGCATCTTCCCAAATATCGCCTAATATTACGACATCATTACTAATTTCCTGAGCTTTTTTTCTAATCAACTCTATAAATTCATCTGGTAATTCATCTATCACATCTAATTTCCATCCACTTGCACCTAAGGCTATCCATTTTTTTATAATTGAATTTTCATTTTCAATAATAAAATCAATATACCCCTTTTGCATCGAATCAATGTTTGGTCTTTCGCTTATTCCCCACCATGATTCATATTGAGAAGGATATTTAATAAACTTATACCACTCGTAATATTTAGAATTAGGAGAATTATATGCTCCAATATCGTCATAATTTCCTAATCTATTAAAATATCTACTATCCGAGCTAGTATAGCTTAACACAACATCTAGGATAATTTTAATTCCTTTGCTTTCTGCTGCCCTACATAATTCTTCAAACTCATTGTTTGTACCAAACATTTCATCCACAATATCGTAATCCCCGGTATCATATTTATGACAGCTAGGAGATTTAAATATGGGACTTAGTTGTATAATATTAGCACCCAAGGACTTTATATATTCTAACTTTTTTATAATACCTTTTAGATTCCCCCCATAAAAGTCCCATCTAACAATCCTACCAAAGTTATCTTTAATATACATTGGATTGTCGTTCCATGTTCCATATATAAATGAATTTTCTTTAGGAGAACTTATAGTATTATTATCATTTCCATTATAGAATCTATCTATAAGAATCTGATATATTACTCCTTCTTTATACCAACTAGGTATATGAGATTTTTCATATACCGTTATTTGATACGGCACAGGATTATAAGTATATATTTGGCCGACTCCCCCTAAATGTTCATCGTTGTTTCCATAATATAACCTATCATACCCATCCATCAGAATAAAATAATATTCTAATATTCCCAAAGCATCAGATGTATCAATTTCTGTTGAATATTTGAATTCGCCATTATTTAAATATTCCTTTTCCATCCCCACATTTATTCTGGTACCATCAAACTGAATTAATTCTACTGCTACAATTACCTCTTTATCAACATTAATTGACAGTTTAACCTTTTCACCTACTTCTACAGCTCCGAAGGGCTTCCTAAATTTTATGCTTTGCGAGTCATGTACTACCTGTATACCGTTCATTTGATTACCCTCCTATAGATTCTTATAAATTACCTCAGATCCCCAAATCCCTGTTGCATATTCTTCTATTGTTCTGTCAGATGAGAATATTCCTGAATGAGCTATATTAATTCCACACATTCTCTGCCACTTATTAGCATCTCTATAAAGAGTATCAATTTTATCTTGAGCCTTTAAATACGAATCAAAATCTTGCAAAACAAAAAATTCATCATTATAATTTATTAGATTTTCATAAATGCTTCTAAATTTATCCTTATCGTTATGATATTTTCCATTTACTAAATCATCAATTACTCTCTTTACTCTTATATCACTATTATATATATCAATAGATTTATATCCTCCATTTTGATAATAGTTAAGCACCTCATCTGCAGTTAGCCCAAAAATCACTATATTATCATCTGTAACTTCATCTCTTATTTCAATATTTGCTCCATCTAATGTTGCTACCGTAATAGCCCCATTCATCATGAACTTCATATTTGATGTCCCTGATGCCTCTTTTGTTGTAGTAGAAATTTGCTCACTTACATCTGTTCCAGGAATTATTTGTTCAGCTAAAGACACCCTATAATTTTGAATAAATACCACTTTCATTTTTTCATTTACTCTAGGGTCATTATTCACTTTGTTAGCAACACTATTGATTAATTCTATAGTATTTTTTGCTAGATAATATCCTGGTGCAGCTTTACCTCCAAATATGAAAGTTCTAGGAACCATATCATAATTAGGATTATCAATGAGCCTATTATATAAATCCATTATCCTTAAACAATTAAGAATCTGTCTTTTATAAGCATGTATTCTTTTAACCTGCACATCAAATATAGAATCCGGGTCTACATTTACATTATCGTTTTTTAATATTATATTTGCTAGCTTTTCTTTGTTAAATTTCTTTATTTTCCCTAACTGGTCTAAAATCACTTCATCATATAAATGTCTTTCAAAATTTCTTAAATCAATTGGATGCCTTATAAAACTATCACCAATTGTATCTTTAATTAACTTTGTAAGTTCTGGATTACTTTTCAAAAGCCATCTTCTATGAGTAATTCCATTAGTCTTATTATTAAATTTATTTGGATATAGATAATAAAAATCAGTCATTTCCTTTTTCTTTAATATTTCTGTATGAAGTTTCGCCACTCCATTTACACTGTGACTGCCCACAATAGCTAAATGCGCCATCTTGATTTTATCATCTGCTATTATGGCCATTTTTCTAACTTTCTCCCAATTATCAGGATACTTTAAAAGAATTTCCTTACAATATCTTTTATTTATTTCCTCAACAATCATATATATTCTTGGGAGCAAATTTCTAAACATATCTACCGACCATTTTTCTAAAGCCTCTGATAGTATTGTATGATTAGTATAAGATACTGTATTGGTTGTTATTCTCCACGCAGTTTCCCATTCTAGTCCTTCTTCATCTACTAATATCCTCATGAGTTCTGGTATTGCAAGCGTAGGGTGTGTATCATTTATATGAATTGCTACTTTCTCATCTAATAATTGTATATCCTTACCATGCTTCTTAAAATGTCTTATAATGCTTTGAATTCCTGCAGATACAAAGAAATATTGTTGTTTTAATCTAAGCATCTTACCTTCATAAAATGAATCTTCTGGATATAAAACTTGTGAGATTGATTCAACCGAATTTTTATATTTAATAGCTTGTAGAAAATCTCCTCTGCTAAAAGATGAAAAATCAAATTCATTTGATACAGCTTCTGCGCTCCATAATCTAAGAGTATTTATAATCTCATTTTCATATCCTACAATAGGTGTGTCATACGGAACAGCTAAAACAGGTTCATAGTTTATATGCGTAAAATTTAAACGTCCATTTATCTCACTTACTCTTACTTCCCCGCCAAATTTAACTATTTCAGCTTTTTCAGCTTTTCTCTTTTCCCATACATTTCCTTCCCTTAACCAATCATCAGATACTTCTACTTGCTTTCCGTCTATTATCTTTTGCTCAAAAAATCCATATTTATATCTTATCCCACACCCGTTTCCTGGTATATTTAAAGAAGCCATGGAATCTAAAAAGCATGCTGCTAATCTTCCAAGTCCACCATTTCCCAACCCTTGATCTTGCTCAAGATTTTCTAACTCTTCTAAATCTATATTTAAATCAGATAATGCTTCTTTACATACATCTCTTATACCTATATTTAGCAGTGCATCTCCAAGTAATCTTCCTAATAAAAATTCCATAGAAAAATAATAAACTTGTTTCTCTCCAGTTTTATTATATTTCTTATTTGTTTTAAGCCATGTTCTTGTAACATAATCCCGCACTAGACTCCCCAAAGCATCATACTTTTGTTGTTTAGTTCCTTCTTTTAACTCAATACCATGCATTTCTAAAAACTTATTAACGTAAGCCTTTTTAAATGTCTTTTTATCCATTTCGAGCATTGATATACCCCCTCATCACAGCGCTTCAATCTTTTCCTGCTAATTCTTTATAAAGATTTAGATATATTTGTGCTGATTTATTCCAACTGTTGTCAGAATCCATCGCATTTTTAATAAGATCATTCCACTGTTCCTTATCCTTGTATATCCATAATGCATATTGAATTATATTATATAACTCATCTGCATTATAATTTCGGAAACTAAATCCGTTTCCTTCCCCAGTGTACTCATTATAAGCCGTAACTGTATCTTTTAATCCACCTGTTTCCCTAACTATAGGAATTGAACCATATCGAAGAGCAATTAATTGTCCTAATCCACATGGCTCAAAAAGTGACGGCATTAAAAACATATCACATGCTGCATAAATTTTATTCGCTAACCCATTATCGAATTTAATATTGGCAGATACTTTATTTCCATACCTAAAATCCAACCACTCGAAATGTTCCTCATAATGCTTATCCCCTGTTCCTAGTATAACTAGTTGAACATTTTGTTGTAGTAGTCTATCTGAGATACTTACTAATAAATCCATGCCCTTCTGGCTTGTCAACCTTGTTACCATAGCCAGCATGGGAACATTCTCATCAATAGCTAGTCCTAATTCCTTTTGTAGCTCAGTTTTATTTATTACTTTATCCTCTATAGAGTTTATATCATAATTCTTTTTAATAAATCTATCTGTCTTAGGGTTAAACTCATCGTAATCTATACCATTGGTTATTCCTCGTAATGCATAGGATCTGTCTCTTAATACACCATCTAGTCTTTGACCATATTCAGGTGTTTGTATTTCATATGCGTAACTGTCACTAACAGTAGTTATTATATCAGCGTAATATAGCCCTCCCTTCATATAACTGACACCATCATCGAATTTTAAACATGTATTATCGTAAAGTTCCATATCAAATCCGAATAATTCTGGTAGTATTTGAGGATCAAATACGCCCTGAAATGCTATATTATGAATTGAATATACGCATTTCATTTTCCAATAAAACATATCATTTTTTTTATATTCAAACTGCAACAATACGGGCAGCATTCCTGTTTGCCAGTCATTGCAATGAATTATGTCAGGTTGCCAATCAATTTGTCTAAGCAGATCTAATACAGCTCTATCAAAGAATGCGAATCTCTCTCCATCATCATAGAATCCATAGCTCCCATCTCTTTTAAAGTATCCTTCATTATCTAAAAGATAATATGTCACTCCATTATATAAACATTCCCATACTCCACAAAACTGTTCTCTCCAACCAACTCTCACATTGAACCATTTAACAAATCTTAATTTATCTCTTACTTCCCAACTTATTTCTTTATACTTCGGTATAACAACTCTCACATCTGTATTTTTTTGTGCAAGTGCTTTTGGTAATGCTCCCGCAACATCTCCAAGCCCCCCGGTTTTAATAAACGGACTTGCCTCAGATGATACAAATAAAACTCTCATTCTTTATCCCCCTTAGCCTAAAAACAACATTTTAATATTATCTAATACTTCATGAAATCCTAATCTCATATTATTTTTAATTTATATCATCTTAATTTTCCTCGACTATCACTTCTTCAGCGATGTTTATTTCTTGCTCCATATTAAGGTCATTTACTTTCAGTATTAATGTTGCCATTGGTGGAACTTTTATTTTTAACGAATATGGCTGATTGTGGAAAGGGCATTTCTCAGCTAATAATACTTCTCCGATTGTTTGCCCTGATCCACCATATTTACTATCATCTGTGTTGAATGCTTCTTCATAGCTTCCATAAAACGGTACTCCTATTGCATAATCATAGTATACTACAGATGTAAAATTAATTATGAAAATTAATGTATCATTATCATTTCTGCTTCTTCTGGTAAAGATTAATATACTCTGCTCATTATTGTCTGCCTCTATCCAGTTAAAGCCTCTATAATCATGATCAAGTTCCCAAAAAGCTTTATTATTAAGATACAAATGATTTAAGTCTTTAAAGAAAATTTGTGTTTTCTTGTTAATCTCCAAATCATCTAATAAATTCCATTCTAATTGAGAATATTCTCTCCACTCGATTGTTTGTGCGAATTCACATCCCATGAACAGCAATTTCTTTCCTGGATGCCCCATCATGTAACCAACAAATGCTCTGAGGCCTGCAAACTTATTCCACTCATCTCCCCACATTTTCTCCACCAATGATTTCTTTCCATGAACAACTTCATCGTGTGAAAGAGGTAATAAATAGTTCTCAGCATAAGTGTACATCATAGCGAATGTTATATTTTTATGATTATTCTTCCTATATTTAGGATCTATCTGGACATATTCTAATGTGTCATTCATCCATCCCATGTTCCATTTCATATTGAAACCTAGTCCATCATATGCAGGCGGCTTTGTTACATTTGGCCACGCAGTTGATTCCTCTGCTATCATAAGTGCTGTTGGATATTCTTCAAAAACAGCTCTATTTAACTCCTTTATGAATTCAATAGCTTCTAAATTTCCATTTCCACCATACTTATTAGGCAACCATTCTCCCTGTGACCTACTATAATCTAGATACAGTATACTAGATACAGCATCTACCCTTAATCCATCAATGTGAAATTCTCTATACCAATATAACGCATTTGATATTAAGTAACTCTTTACTTCCGATCTACCTAAATCAAAATTACAAGTTCCCCAACCTTTATTTTCTGCTCTCCATTCTTCTTGATATTCATATGTTGGTGTGCCATCAAATTTATATAAGCCATGAGCATCTTTGCAGAAGTGACCCGGCACCCAATCCATTATTACTCCTATATCTGACTCATGTAATTTATTTATTAGCTTCTTAAGACCTTCAAGATCACCATATCTGCTTGTTGGTGAATAATATCCAGTTCCTTGATATCCCCATGAAGCATCTAACGGATGTTCAACCAGTGGCATAATCTCTACATGTGTATATCCCATCTCTTTAATGTAACTAGATAATTCTTCCCCAATCTCCTCATATGTTAGAAAACTACCATCATTATTAGTCTTCCAAGATCCTAAATGAATTTCATATATATTTAATGGTTGTTCCAAAACATTAATTCTATCTCTTTTTTCTATCCATTCTTCATCATTCCAAGTAAAATCCTTAGGAGCATATATTATAGATGCATTATTAGGTCTTAATTCAGTTTTTATTGCATATGGATCAGATTTGTATTCACCTTTTTCACCGTTGCTTTCCACTATGCAGTATTTATACTTATCCCCAACTTTAGGTTTTATAAAGAATCCCTTCCATAAACCATTTTCGGTTATCTTTTCTAACTTGTACTCTTCTTTCACTTCAAAATCAGTAAAATCCCCAACAACATACACGTCTTTAGCATTAGGAGCCCAAGTCGAAAATTGCACTCCCTTTTTTCTTTTTTCAGTCCTAATATGCGCGCCTAAAATATTATAAGCATCATAATTCTTACCTTGATGGAATAAATATGTGTTAAAGTTTGTTATTTCAGATTTATCCAATTTTTCAACAACCTTTTTAACTGTATTTTTGACTTGTCCTGTTTTAGATTGTGTTTTACCTAGATTTAAATTAGATGATTTATCTTTACTTTCGGTTATTTTTGATGATAATTCTTTTTTTCCTGAACTTTTCTTAATCTCTCCTGCTTCTAATATATTGTCCTTCTCACTAATTTTAGTTGAAGCTCTCGATTTTGAAGATGTCTTTTTCAAGATTCCTGCTTTCGATTTATGATGTGATTTTTTATGACCTGATTTCTCCTCAACTTTACCATTAACTATTTGTTCGTTTTTTCCCTCATCTATTATTATGCCCTTCTCACTTAATTCGCTCTCTTGTATTTCTAAATCACTTTTTTTATTTAATTCAACAGGAGTTTTAACATTAGCTTCGGTACCTCTTTTTGTACTAGATTTCTTTGTCTTTACTTTAGACTTTGTTTTAATTCTATCATCTTTTTCATTGTCAACAATATTTTTTTCCTTGATTTCAAGTTTAATTTCATCTTCATTAATTGTTGATTCTTTTTTCTCCTTTATATCAGTTTTCTTTTGTGTATTTCTCTTACCCCTTACAGTTCTTTCTTTTTTAACAACTGAAGATACTTTATCGTCAATTATTTCATTATCTTGTTTCTCTATATCATCTATATTTTGCCTAGTGACTAACTCCTCTTTTTCATTGGACTTATCTCTCTTAGAGTTACTTTGCATTAAACCATACCCCCCATTCATATTTCTCTATCCCTCTCATAATCGCCAAGTGAATCTTACTTTAGCTTATATCCTCAGTACATATCCGTTATTTCATCCCCAAAGAAATGGAGTATCACGGATGCTAGCCATCGGATAAATTTTGAATACTTATACTTTTCTTTTATTATATATATCTATCTTACCAAATTCTGTAGTAT
This sequence comes from Clostridium chromiireducens, assembly GCF_003575225.1. NCBI lineage: Bacteria > Bacillati > Bacillota > Clostridia > Eubacteriales > Clostridiaceae > Clostridium > Clostridium chromiireducens. The sequence continues at coordinate 11,915 of NZ_QXDJ01000013.1, forward strand.
ATTTCACTTATTTTTCTATTTTTTTTATTAAAATTATTAACTCATTTAACTTTTTTTGTTTATTTGTGTATAGATATTCAGCTATAATGCATAAAGTTTCTATGTACTTTTTTGTAATAATAAACTTATCTACAATGTAAGTTTAAGACTTATTAGTTACTTAATTGTTTACAAAAATAAAAAAAAGAGATAACTTAATTTAAATTATCTCTTTTTTATTTATATTTTATTAGTTTATATTCAAGTAAAAATTTTTTCTCATATAATAATAAATTATATATATTAACATCAATTTTTATTATTAGTTTATTAAATTTTAGATATCTAATAAAAATAAAAAAGATAGTCATTACAACTATCTTTTAAGTTACCTCGCAACGTCCTACTCTGCCACACAGTCGCCCGTGCAGTACCATCGGCGCTATAGACCTTAACTTTCCTGTTCGGAATGGGAAGGAGTGTTACCTCTATGCCATCATCACGAGATGCTTGTTCATTCCAAATCTATGATTTGGTCTAATGAACTGTACTCCTCAACTACGTTGAGTGAGTTTCCTTTGAAAGCTTTGTTCTTTCAAAATTGCACATAGTTTTTTTAATGTATTACAACTTGATTATTTATTGGTCAAGCCCTCGACCTATTAGTATCAGTCAGCTAAATATGTTACCATACTTACACCTCTGACCTATCAACCTTGTAGTCTTCAAGGGGTCTTACTAGCTTACGCTATGGGAAATCTAATCTTGAGGTGGGCTTCACACTTAGATGCTTTCAGCGTTTATCCCTTCCCGACTTAGCTACCCAGCTATGCTTCTGGCGAAACAACTGGTACACCATAGGTCAGTCCATCCCGGTCCTCTCGTACTAAGGACAGCTCCTCTCAAATTTCCTACGCCCGCGACGGATAGGGACCGAACTGTCTCACGACGTTCTGAACCCAGCTCGCGTGCCGCTTTAATGGGCGAACAGCCCAACCCTTGGGACCTACTTCAGCCCCAGGATGCGACGAGCCGACATCGAGGTGCCAAACCTCCCCGTCGATGTGAACTCTTGGGGGAGATCAGCCTGTTATCCCCGAGGTAGCTTTTATCCGTTGAGCGATGGCCCTCCCACGAGGTACCACCGGATCACTAAGCCCGACTTTCGTCCCTGCTCCACTTGTAGGTGTCGCAGTCAGGCTCCCTTCTGCCTTTGCACTCTTCGAACGATTTCCGACCGTTCTGAGGGAACCTTTGGGCGCCTCCGTTACATTTTAGGAGGCGACCGCCCCAGTCAAACTGCCCACCTAACAATGTCCTGTCACCAGTTTCATGGCATCCAGTTAGAACTTCAATACTATCAGGGTGGTATCCCAACAACGACTCCACTAAGGCTGACGCCCTAGTTTCCCAGTCTCCCACCTATCCTGTACAGACAATACCGAAATTCAATGCTAAGCTACAGTAAAGCTCTACGGGGTCTTTCCGTCCAATCGCGGGTAGCGAGCATCTTCACTCGCACTACAACTTCGCCGGATTTGCAGTTGAGACAGTGCACAAGTCATTACGCCATTCGTGCGGGTCAGAACTTACCTGACAAGGAATTTCGCTACCTTAGGACCGTTATAGTTACGGCCGCCGTTTACTGGGGCTTAAGTTCACACCTTCGCGTTACCACTAAGTGTTCCCCTTAACCTTCCAGCACCGGGCAGGCGTCAGCCCCTATACATCAGCTTTCGCTTTAGCAGAGACCTGTGTTTTTGTTAAACAGTTGCTTGTGCCTATTCTCTGCGGCCTGATTTCTCAGGCACCCCTTCTCCCGAAGTTACGGGGTCAATTTGCCTAGTTCCTTAACTGCAATTCTTCCGTCGGCCTTAGGATTCTCTCCTCATCTACCTGTGTCGGTTTGCGGTACGGGCACTACTTCTCTCTCTAGATGCTTTTCTTGGAAGCATGAAATCAGATACTTCGGTTCCGTAGAACCTTCCCCATCACGCCTCAGAATTGCCAGAGCGGATTTGCCTACTCTGACTCCCTTAACGCTTAGACCAGCATCCAATAGCTGGCACATCCTATCCTTCTCCGTCACACCATCGATAATAACGATTATAGTGGTATTGGAATATCAACCAATTGTCCATCGACTACGCCTTTCGGCCTCGCCTTAGGTCCCGACTAACCCTGAGAAGACAAACTTTACTCAGGAAACCTTAGATATTCGGCCTGTAGGATTCTCGCCTACATCTCGCTACTAATGCCAACATTCTCACTCGTAATCAGTCCACCGCTCCTTACGGTACGACTTCAGCCCGATTACGACGCTCCTCTACCGCTCACACATAAGTGTGAACCCGTAGCTTCGGTGGTAAGTTTGAGCCCCGGACATTTTCGGCGCAGGATCTCTTGACTAGTGAGCTATTACGCACTCTTTTAATGAGTGGCTGCTTCTAAGCCAACATCCTAGTTGTCTTAGAAATCCCACATCCTTTTCCACTTAACTTACACTTTGGGACCTTAGCTGACGATCTGGGCTGTTTCCCTTTTGACCATGGAACTTATCTTTCACAGTCTGACTGCCGGACTGATAGTATATGGCATTCGGAGTTTGATAAGGTTCGGTAAGCGCTATGCCCCCTAGCCTATTCAGTGCTCTACCTCCACTACTCACATTTTCCGACGCTAGCCCTAAAGCTATTTCGAGGAGAACCAGCTATATCCGAGTTCGATTGGAATTTCTCCGCTATCCACAGCTCATCCCATGCTTTTTCAACAGCAACGTGGTTCGGTCCTCCACGAGGTTTTACCCTCGCTTCAACCTGGCCATGGATAGGTCACCCGGTTTCGGGTCTACAGCATGCAACTAGTCGCCCTATTAAGACTCGGTTTCCCTTCGGCTCCGTACCTTAAGTACTTAACCTTGCTACATACCGTAACTCGTTGGCTCGTTCTACAAAAAGCACATCATCACACACATAAGGTGCTTTGATCGGTTGTAGGCACATGGTTTCAGGTTCTATTTCACTCCCCTCCCGGGGTTCTTTTCACCTTTCCCTCACGGTACTGCTTCACTATCGGTCATCAGGTAGTATTTAGCCTTGGGAGGTGGTCCTCCCTGCTTCCCACAAGGTTTCACGTGTCTCGTGGTACTCTGGTGCAGAACTGATTATCATAGTTTTCACTTACGGGACTATTACCCCCTA
>NZ_QXDJ01000014.1:0-7184 GCF_003575225.1 Clostridium chromiireducens
CGTTCGTCCTGAGCCAGGATCAAACTCTCAATAAAAAGTTTAATCTTAGCTTACTCAAATAAAGAATTGCTGGTTTACTTAAATGTATTTATATATTCTGTTCAATTTTCAAAGACCAATTTTTCTTATAACATATTGTTGTAACTTACTTTATTTCTTGTCACCCTCAAGCGACTTTCTAAGTATATCACTTGCTTTCGACCCTGTCAACATCTTTTTTCAAAATCTTTCAAAGTTTTTTAAACTTATTTGTTGACTCCTTCAAAATGTTTTATGTCTCTTAGCGACGTTTTTTATCTTACCACATATACTTTTTATATTAAAACCGTAATAAATGTATTTTAACCAGTTTATATTAAATATAATACTATATATACATACATTTCTCCATTATCCTCATATGGATACGCCAGGATTAGTTATATTGATCTTATCTATAAAATTCATATATAGTCATCTATTTTTCTTCTAGATTCCCCAAGATCCTAAGAGGTTAAAAAATGTATTAATTCTGTTTAATATCTTATTACGTCCCTTAACCGTTATAAAATAAGATAAGTTTAGCTAATTGTATGCTATTAGTTAAACTTATCTCTAGAACATAAATAAGAGTCTATATAATATTACCAATAATTTATTAGCCACATCTTGATTATTATTTTTTATTGTTATACCCTATCTTCTCTAAAATAATCAATGCTGTGTCTTCAATAGCTCTTTCTGTTACATCTATAGTTTTACATCCTATCTTTCTCATTATTTTATCAGCAAAATCAAGTTCCTCTAGAATTCTTGCATCCCCTGCATATTCAATATCAGATGTAATTCTATGGAACTTATCTAGCCTCCTTTTCCTAATCTCAATTAATCTAAGCGGATTTATAGTAAGTCCAAATACTTTCTTTTTATCAATTTCATATATTTCATCCGGAACACCGACTTCTGGCATTAATGGTATATTTATTGCTTTTATACCTTTATTAGCTAAATACATGCACAATGGCGTCTTTGATGTACGCGAAAGTCCTATTAATACTACATCAGCATTTTTTAGTCCTCTATAATCCTTACTATCATCATATTGCATTGCAAACTCCATAGCTTCTATTCTCTTAAAGTATACCTCATCTGTCTGCCTCATGGCACCAGGATTATATGTAGGATGAGTTTTCAAAATAGTAGATGCTACATTGATTATCGGACCTAACACATTCATAACTGAAATATTTTTTTCCATTGCCTTTTGCGTTAAATACTCTCTAACATTAACTGTTATTATTGTTGATACTATTATTGTATTTTCACACTCATCTGCAACTTTCAATACGTCTTCAACATCCTCTAGCCCTTTTACATAAGGAATTCGTTTAACATCAACCTTTTCTGTAAATTGGCTCGCTGCTGCAACTGCGACCTGATGCGCAGTTTCTCCTATAGAATCTGATACCGCTAAAATTGTTAACATAATCTTATACCTTCTTTCTCACGTTTTTCTAATAATCTTCTACACCTTAGTCTGATATTATTTCTACATATTTTATCAATATTCATAAATTCCATATCTACATTCTCTATATTTCTATATTAACCCAAACCTATCTCTTTTAATAGTAGTGAATTTTTTCATAGCATATGTTAAACTTTAATATATCATTAATATAATTACAATTGGAGGTACTTATATGAAGAATAAAAAAGTATTGACTATGAGTGTTCTTCCCATTATGTGGGCTATATATGTCTTATTTGAGCTTATTACAGGAAGAATTACTGATTCTCAAACAATTTTCTTTAATATATTATTAATTTTATTATTTGCACTAGTAGGTTTATTTACTTATAAAATAGGAATTAAGTATGAATCTGGCTTTAAGTCTAATATATTGTGGACATTATTTTTATTATTTTTCGTACTGGATCAAGGCGTAAAATTTTTAATTAAATTATTCTGGTTCAACAATTATTTTTCTATAGTCCAAAATATATTATATTTCAGACCTATAATTAATACTGATGGCTCATGGCTAAATGCTAGATTTGGCACGTCAGTAAACTTTCCAATTTTAATAGCCTTAAATACAATAGCCATCTTTCTATTTATTGAAGTATATAGGTATTATTTACATAAAGGAAATAAAGACTTTTGGGCAGATATGTGCTTCATTTTCGTTAGTTGTGGTGCAATCTGCTCACTAGTTGATAAAATATTTTATGGTGGGAGTTTAGATTTTATTGGAATAAGTAACTTATTTATTGCCGATACAAAAGATCTATATATTAATCTGGGTATCTTGTTTTTTGCTCTTACTATGTTTAACAAAGGATATCTATCATCAAATGATGACACATCTTTTAGTGAGGACATTCAATCACTAAAAAGATTTCTACTATTTGTAAAATACGATATTGCTAGTAAATTTAAATCTTTCTAAAATAAATACTTATTTAACAATGTTAGAAAAAATTAAATAACGCCTTAATTAGTAATAGCTAAATTTTAATATATTACTAATTAAGGCGTTATTAACTTAATTTCTTATACTAATGTAAAAAAGAGCTTTTACATAAAGTAAAAGCTCTTTTATATAAATACTAAGCAAGTTTTTAAAACAAATTACTTTATTAAAGTAATTGGTGGCTCACCCGGGAATCGAACCCGGGACACCATGATTAAAAGTCATGTGCTCTACCGACTGAGCTAGTGAACCATCTTACCTCGCAACGTCCTACTCTGCCACACAGTCGCCCGTGCAGTACCATCGGCGCTATAGACCTTAACTTTCCTGTTCGGAATGGGAAGGAGTGTTACCTCTATGCCATCATCACGAGATCTTATTGTTTCAAGTCTAAGACATATTGAAGGACTTAACAAAATCATCTAATAACTAAATCTATAAATTTAAAATTTGTATTTTCTGAATTCACCTTCAATGTAAGAATTTTTTACATCTTACACTATTGTGTCGAATACTTGCCTCAACAAGATATTATTATACATAGTATTATCTATTGTGTCAACACTTATTGTGAAATTAAATTTTAATTTATTTTTTTTATATATTCTTTAATTAACTCTATTGATTTTTTAAATTTATCTAACTCTTCATTTGTCATGTGTATTTCAACAACTTCTTTAACTCCGTCAGCATTTAGAACTGCTGGTACCCCACAGAAAACATCATGTGCTCCATATTCACCTTCCAGTAGTGTAGATACTGGCATTATTCTATTTTCATCATTTATAATTGCCTTTATTATTCCAACAGTTGCAGTTGCAATTCCATAGTATGTTGTTCCTTTTCTATTATATACTTCCCAACCAGCTCTAGCTGTTTCTAAGACTAATCTATCTAAGTCTACTTCCCCAACTCTATCCTTATTATCTCTTAATATTTCATAAAATGATTTTCCACCAACTGTCACATGAGACCAAGGTACCATTTGAGAATCTCCATGCTCTCCCATAGAGTATCCTTGCACACTACGTGGATCTACATTTAATAGATCCCCAATAAAATTCTTTAATCTAGCAGAATCAACGGAAGTCCCGGTACCAATAATATGACTCTTAGGTAAGCCTGATATTTTATAAACATGATATGCAATCATATCCACAGGATTTGAAATAACAATAAAATGCCCTTTAAATCCGCTCTTCATTATAGGATTGACAATAGATTCTACTATTCTTGCCGATAATTCTAGCGTATCTATCCTTGTTTGCCCAGATTTAGGAGGTGCACCAGCTGTTATTACAACAATATCAACATCGCTACATCGTTCGTAGCTTCCTCTTAGAACTTTTGTATTTCTATTTAAATATTCGATACAATGGTTTAAATCCATCACTTCTCCTAGTGCCTTTTCTTCATTTATATCAATCATTAGTATTTCATCACAAACACCTTGTGTCAATAAGCTAAAAGCTGTGCTAGATCCCACTAATCCAGTTCCTACAATTGCAACTTTGTTCTTTTTTAAACCCATATATAAAATTCTCCTTCATAAATTATCATTTAAATCTATATTATACTTCCTATTATAAGCATTTATTCATACGCTAATCTATTTTAATATATTTGCTCTAAGTATTATCTGCTATAAAAATTATTATTGCAACTTTCATTTATCAATATAAGTTTCAATTAAAACGCTAATAATTTATTTAACTCACAAAACTATTGTAGTTTTTGTGTATATATATCTAAAATATGTGGGTAAATTTAAAATTCTGATAATCTTTTTTTGTAAAACAAAAAAGATTGTTAAATATTTTTAACAATCTTCACTCTGGTGCGTCATCAGGGATTCGAACCCTGGACACCCTGATTAAGAGTCAGGTGCTCTACCGACTGAGCTAATCACGCAAATCTTACCTCGCAACGTCCTACTCTGCCACACAGTCGCCCGTGCAGTACCATCGGCGCTATAGACCTTAACTTTCCTGTTCGGAATGGGAAGGAGTGTTACCTCTATGCCATCATCACGAGATGCTTGTTCATTCCAAATCTATGATTTGGTCTAATGAACTGTACTCCTCAACTACGTTGAGTGAGTTTCCTTTGAAAGCTTTGTTCTTTCAAAATTGCACATAGTTTTTTTAATGTATTACAACTTGATTATTTATTGGTCAAGCCCTCGACCTATTAGTATCAGTCAGCTAAATATGTTACCATACTTACACCTCTGACCTATCAACCTTGTAGTCTTCAAGGGGTCTTACTAGCTTACGCTATGGGAAATCTAATCTTGAGGTGGGCTTCACACTTAGATGCTTTCAGCGTTTATCCCTTCCCGACTTAGCTACCCAGCTATGCTTCTGGCGAAACAACTGGTACACCATAGGTCAGTCCATCCCGGTCCTCTCGTACTAAGGACAGCTCCTCTCAAATTTCCTACGCCCGCGACGGATAGGGACCGAACTGTCTCACGACGTTCTGAACCCAGCTCGCGTGCCGCTTTAATGGGCGAACAGCCCAACCCTTGGGACCTACTTCAGCCCCAGGATGCGACGAGCCGACATCGAGGTGCCAAACCTCCCCGTCGATGTGAACTCTTGGGGGAGATCAGCCTGTTATCCCCGAGGTAGCTTTTATCCGTTGAGCGATGGCCCTCCCACGAGGTACCACCGGATCACTAAGCCCGACTTTCGTCCCTGCTCCACTTGTAGGTGTCGCAGTCAGGCTCCCTTCTGCCTTTGCACTCTTCGAACGATTTCCGACCGTTCTGAGGGAACCTTTGGGCGCCTCCGTTACATTTTAGGAGGCGACCGCCCCAGTCAAACTGCCCACCTAACAATGTCCTGTCACCAGTTTCATGGCATCCAGTTAGAACTTCAATACTATCAGGGTGGTATCCCAACAACGACTCCACTAAGGCTGACGCCCTAGTTTCCCAGTCTCCCACCTATCCTGTACAGACAATACCGAAATTCAATGCTAAGCTACAGTAAAGCTCTACGGGGTCTTTCCGTCCAATCGCGGGTAGCGAGCATCTTCACTCGCACTACAACTTCGCCGGATTTGCAGTTGAGACAGTGCACAAGTCATTACGCCATTCGTGCGGGTCAGAACTTACCTGACAAGGAATTTCGCTACCTTAGGACCGTTATAGTTACGGCCGCCGTTTACTGGGGCTTAAGTTCACACCTTCGCGTTACCACTAAGTGTTCCCCTTAACCTTCCAGCACCGGGCAGGCGTCAGCCCCTATACATCAGCTTTCGCTTTAGCAGAGACCTGTGTTTTTGTTAAACAGTTGCTTGTGCCTATTCTCTGCGGCCTGATTTCTCAGGCACCCCTTCTCCCGAAGTTACGGGGTCAATTTGCCTAGTTCCTTAACTGCAATTCTTCCGTCGGCCTTAGGATTCTCTCCTCATCTACCTGTGTCGGTTTGCGGTACGGGCACTACTTCTCTCTCTAGATGCTTTTCTTGGAAGCATGAAATCAGATACTTCGGTTCCGTAGAACCTTCCCCATCACGCCTCAGAATTGCCAGAGCGGATTTGCCTACTCTGACTCCCTTAACGCTTAGACCAGCATCCAATAGCTGGCACATCCTATCCTTCTCCGTCACACCATCGATAATAACGATTATAGTGGTATTGGAATATCAACCAATTGTCCATCGACTACGCCTTTCGGCCTCGCCTTAGGTCCCGACTAACCCTGAGAAGACAAACTTTACTCAGGAAACCTTAGATATTCGGCCTGTAGGATTCTCGCCTACATCTCGCTACTAATGCCAACATTCTCACTCGTAATCAGTCCACCGCTCCTTACGGTACGACTTCAGCCCGATTACGACGCTCCTCTACCGCTCACACATAAGTGTGAACCCGTAGCTTCGGTGGTAAGTTTGAGCCCCGGACATTTTCGGCGCAGGATCTCTTGACTAGTGAGCTATTACGCACTCTTTTAATGAGTGGCTGCTTCTAAGCCAACATCCTAGTTGTCTTAGAAATCCCACATCCTTTTCCACTTAACTTACACTTTGGGACCTTAGCTGACGATCTGGGCTGTTTCCCTTTTGACCATGGAACTTATCTTTCACAGTCTGACTGCCGGACTGATAGTATATGGCATTCGGAGTTTGATAAGGTTCGGTAAGCGCTATGCCCCCTAGCCTATTCAGTGCTCTACCTCCACTACTCACATTTTCCGACGCTAGCCCTAAAGCTATTTCGAGGAGAACCAGCTATATCCGAGTTCGATTGGAATTTCTCCGCTATCCACAGCTCATCCCATGCTTTTTCAACAGCAACGTGGTTCGGTCCTCCACGAGGTTTTACCCTCGCTTCAACCTGGCCATGGATAGGTCACCCGGTTTCGGGTCTACAGCATGCAACTAGTCGCCCTATTAAGACTCGGTTTCCCTTCGGCTCCGTACCTTAAGTACTTAACCTTGCTACATACCGTAACTCGTTGGCTCGTTCTACAAAAAGCACATCATCACACACATAAGGTGCTTTGATCGGTTGTAGGCACATGGTTTCAGGTTCTATTTCACTCCCCTCCCGGGGTTCTTTTCACCTTTCCCTCACGGTACTGCTTCACTATCGGTCATCAGGTAGTATTTAGCCTTGGGAGGTGGTCCTCCCTGCTTCCCACAAGGTTTCACGTGTCTCGTGGTACTCTGGTGCAGAACTGATTATCATAGTTTTCACTTACGGGACTATTACCCCCTA
>NZ_QXDJ01000015.1:0-4042 GCF_003575225.1 Clostridium chromiireducens
AACTTCATCGCTCGACTTGCATGTGTTAAGCACGCCGCCAGCGTTCGTCCTGAGCCAGGATCAAACTCTCAATAAAAAGTTTAATCTTAGCTTACTCAAATAAAGAATTGCTGGTTTACTTAAATGTTTTTTATATATTCTGTTCAATTTTCAAAGACCAATTTCTCTCTTACAATTACTGTTGTAATATTTTGTTGTTTGCTGTCGTTTCTGACAACTTAATCAGTATATCATCGCGTTCAGAACCTGTCAATAACTTTTTCAAAAAACTTTTAAACTTATTTCAGTAAGTTCTCTCAATCTTAAGCTACTGATTCTAAATCTTTCAGCGAGGAATTACATCATATCATCACTGTTTATACTTATCAACAACCTTTTAAAATCCTTATCGACTTCTTTCGAGTTGTTTATATGTTTCAGCGACGTGTTTTATCTTAACATCCCTACTACATTTATATTATTTGATTTTTCACCATTTAATGATATTATTATTATTTTTCACAATAATTCTCTGTTATTCTAAGTTTTATGGTTATTGATACGCCCGCCGTAGTTGTTAGACTAATTCTCTATAAATATAGTGTATTTATACATATTTTCCCTTAAACTTAGTAAACTTATTATTAACAATCCCAATCGCAATAACTTATATATATTTTTGTACTCCTAAACAATTAACTATTTTATCGTTGCTATAATTCCTATATCTCACTACATATCTTTAATATGCATATTATACTTTTTCCTTTTAGTTCTTTACCCCATAGCCACGAGGCCTTAACTTGCTTAATCCAGACTCTATAGTAATGATTGGTTGACAGTTTTTATGACCGATGTAGTAATCAAATAGGAGCTCTACCAGATCAATTACTCCCTTAACACTAAATAAAAATAAGTGTAAATGTTTAACTATTTATTTATAACTCTTAATTAAACATCATGCTTCACTTCAAAAGTATAAGATTGTTTCTTTAATTAATTCCAAATATAATTATTATATAAACATGTCAATTTAAAAATATCCACATTAATAAGAAATAATCCACATGCATATTACAATACATTGTGGATTATTTCTTATTTTTCTCTACCCAAATATTTATTTATATAGTAATCATAAGAACTTTTTTACTGTAAATAAAAAAGATAGTCATTACAACTATCTTTTAACTTACCTCGCAACGTCCTACTCTGCCACACAGTCGCCCGTGCAGTACCATCGGCGCTATAGACCTTAACTTTCCTGTTCGGAATGGGAAGGAGTGTTACCTCTATGCCATCATCACGAGATGCTAGTTCATTCCAAATCTCTGATTTGGTCTAATGAACTGTACACCAACGAACGAATGTGAGTTAGTGTTTCCTTTAAAAAGAAACTTTAATTCATACTATTCATTTGGTTTTCAGTATTCACATACTTGAAAGAACCTTGTTCTTTCAAAATTGCACATAGTTTCTTTAATGTATTACAACTTGATTATTTATTGGTCAAGCCCTCGACCTATTAGTATCAGTCAGCTAAATATGTTACCATACTTACACCTCTGACCTATCAACCTTGTAGTCTTCAAGGGGTCTTACTAGCTTACGCTATGGGAAATCTAATCTTGAGGTGGGCTTCACACTTAGATGCTTTCAGCGTTTATCCCTTCCCGACTTAGCTACCCAGCTATGCTTCTGGCGAAACAACTGGTACACCATAGGTCAGTCCATCCCGGTCCTCTCGTACTAAGGACAGCTCCTCTCAAATTTCCTACGCCCGCGACGGATAGGGACCGAACTGTCTCACGACGTTCTGAACCCAGCTCGCGTGCCGCTTTAATGGGCGAACAGCCCAACCCTTGGGACCTACTTCAGCCCCAGGATGCGACGAGCCGACATCGAGGTGCCAAACCTCCCCGTCGATGTGAACTCTTGGGGGAGATCAGCCTGTTATCCCCGAGGTAGCTTTTATCCGTTGAGCGATGGCCCTCCCACGAGGTACCACCGGATCACTAAGCCCGACTTTCGTCCCTGCTCCACTTGTAGGTGTCGCAGTCAGGCTCCCTTCTGCCTTTGCACTCTTCGAACGATTTCCGACCGTTCTGAGGGAACCTTTGGGCGCCTCCGTTACATTTTAGGAGGCGACCGCCCCAGTCAAACTGCCCACCTAACAATGTCCTGTCACCAGTTTCATGGCATCCAGTTAGAACTTCAATACTATCAGGGTGGTATCCCAACAACGACTCCACTAAGGCTGACGCCCTAGTTTCCCAGTCTCCCACCTATCCTGTACAGACAATACCGAAATTCAATGCTAAGCTACAGTAAAGCTCTACGGGGTCTTTCCGTCCAATCGCGGGTAGCGAGCATCTTCACTCGCACTACAACTTCGCCGGATTTGCAGTTGAGACAGTGCACAAGTCATTACGCCATTCGTGCGGGTCAGAACTTACCTGACAAGGAATTTCGCTACCTTAGGACCGTTATAGTTACGGCCGCCGTTTACTGGGGCTTAAGTTCACACCTTCGCGTTACCACTAAGTGTTCCCCTTAACCTTCCAGCACCGGGCAGGCGTCAGCCCCTATACATCAGCTTTCGCTTTAGCAGAGACCTGTGTTTTTGTTAAACAGTTGCTTGTGCCTATTCTCTGCGGCCTGATTTCTCAGGCACCCCTTCTCCCGAAGTTACGGGGTCAATTTGCCTAGTTCCTTAACTGCAATTCTTCCGTCGGCCTTAGGATTCTCTCCTCATCTACCTGTGTCGGTTTGCGGTACGGGCACTACTTCTCTCTCTAGATGCTTTTCTTGGAAGCATGAAATCAGATACTTCGGTTCCGTAGAACCTTCCCCATCACGCCTCAGAATTGCCAGAGCGGATTTGCCTACTCTGACTCCCTTAACGCTTAGACCAGCATCCAATAGCTGGCACATCCTATCCTTCTCCGTCACACCATCGATAATAACGATTATAGTGGTATTGGAATATCAACCAATTGTCCATCGACTACGCCTTTCGGCCTCGCCTTAGGTCCCGACTAACCCTGAGAAGACAAACTTTACTCAGGAAACCTTAGATATTCGGCCTGTAGGATTCTCGCCTACATCTCGCTACTAATGCCAACATTCTCACTCGTAATCAGTCCACCGCTCCTTACGGTACGACTTCAGCCCGATTACGACGCTCCTCTACCGCTCACACATAAGTGTGAACCCGTAGCTTCGGTGGTAAGTTTGAGCCCCGGACATTTTCGGCGCAGGATCTCTTGACTAGTGAGCTATTACGCACTCTTTTAATGAGTGGCTGCTTCTAAGCCAACATCCTAGTTGTCTTAGAAATCCCACATCCTTTTCCACTTAACTTACACTTTGGGACCTTAGCTGACGATCTGGGCTGTTTCCCTTTTGACCATGGAACTTATCTTTCACAGTCTGACTGCCGGACTGATAGTATATGGCATTCGGAGTTTGATAAGGTTCGGTAAGCGCTATGCCCCCTAGCCTATTCAGTGCTCTACCTCCACTACTCACATTTTCCGACGCTAGCCCTAAAGCTATTTCGAGGAGAACCAGCTATATCCGAGTTCGATTGGAATTTCTCCGCTATCCACAGCTCATCCCATGCTTTTTCAACAGCAACGTGGTTCGGTCCTCCACGAGGTTTTACCCTCGCTTCAACCTGGCCATGGATAGGTCACCCGGTTTCGGGTCTACAGCATGCAACTAGTCGCCCTATTAAGACTCGGTTTCCCTTCGGCTCCGTACCTTAAGTACTTAACCTTGCTACATACCGTAACTCGTTGGCTCGTTCTACAAAAAGCACATCATCACACACATAAGGTGCTTTGATCGGTTGTAGGCACATGGTTTCAGGTTCTATTTCACTCCCCTCCCGGGGTTCTTTTCACCTTTCCCTCACGGTACTGCTTCACTATCGGTCATCAGGTAGTATTTAGCCTTGGGAGGTGGTCCTCCCTGCTTCCCACAAGGTTTCACGTGTCTCGTGGTACTCTGGTGCAGAACTGATTATCATAGTTTTCACTTACGGGACTATTACCCCCTA
>NZ_QXDJ01000016.1:0-2804 GCF_003575225.1 Clostridium chromiireducens
TTATTATGTAAGTGTTAATGATGTAGAAAATAATTTTTATAGCTATGATAAAAATATAGAATTAATAGAAAATAAAACAAATCAGGAGGAGAAGTAATTATGAAAAATAATGCATGGTTTAAATTAGCAGTTGTATCATTAGGAGGAGCTATATTGAGTTTTGTTTTATTAATGGGTATACAAAGCTTTAATCAAAATAGCTACAACATGAATGGAAATTATAATATGCAAATGCAAGGTAGAATGAACTCTCAAGGAAATATGGGAATGATGAATGGAATGAATAATATGCAAGGAAATATGGGAATGATGGGAGGAATGAAAATGCAAGGCGGCATGGGCATGATGAATGGAATGATGTAGTTATAAGGTAGAACCTAGTAGTAAACTACTAGGTTTTTTCTTAAATAAAGAAAATAGATATTAGGGATTGGTATAGAGTATTACAACTTAAATAAATGAATTTAACAATTAAATTTCTAGATATTTTGATTAAAAAAATTTACATATGATAAGAATTTAAGAAAAGCTCTAGTAAGAAATAAAATGAAAATGTAGCTGTCATAAGAAGGATTTATAGTTTTGGCTATGTTTTAATATAATGTTGAAATATAGCTAAAAAAAATTATAGATTGGAATATTGAAAGGTAGATTATAATGACTAAATTTTTTGATAAAGTTAATGATGAAAAGAAAACCATTAAAATAATGATTAAGTTATATTGTAACAAAAAACATTGTACTAATGATAATTTATGTGAAGAATGCGAAGAACTATTGAAATATGCGTATGAACGACTTGATAGCTGTACATATGGAATTAATAAGAGCACTTGTGGAAAATGTAAGGTTCATTGCTATAAGCCAGAAATGAGAAAGAAAATAATTAAAATTATGAGGTTTTCTGGACCAAGAATGACTTATATACATCCCATATTAGCGTTTAAACACCTTATAAAAAGATATAAATAAGAATATTATATTTTAGTAGTGAATTTCAAAAGTAATGTTTCACCTGTTAAGACTATACTTTTTGTAATAACAATAACTGAGGTGAAGAAATTTACTATATATAAATAAATATACATAATAATGAAAATTATAAAAAGATGTGCTTAGGAATATTTATGTCAAGGAATTAAAGCATTTCAGGAATAATAACCATGTAAAATCTGTATAGAAAGTTGAAAAGAAACAATAGAACAAGTTTTTGCTGGTAGTAAATAAAAATATAATATTGAAATATACACATTTAAAAAGCTTAGCCAAAATGAAAATGAAGGTTACGCTTATTTTTGTACACATGAATTTAAAAAAAGATGACAAATCATTTATGGAAAAGGAATGGCTGCTATCGCTTCCACAGCAAATTTAATATTTATATATAGGTTGTTGAATAACTAATTTTTACAAATAGTTATTCAAGAAAATATTCTTAGAAATTATAGATTCCAGGGATATTTTATAGTTTTTATTCCTTGCTGTTTTTTATTAAATTTATCTATTAAGTACGCTAATAAGACCCATTTTATATGACGTTTATATCGTGATTGCCCATAAAGTCTTGGGTTTTCTAAGTTATATAATCCTTTTAATACAGAGAATAATTCCTCTATTTTCAATCTATTTTTATATAATTTTAATCCGATAGGAGATTGAAGAAACGAAGAATTTTCATATCGTTTATCAGTAAACGACTCAATACTTTTAGCCTTACGCATATTTATATCAGTTAACAAATTAAATTCTAAGCTAGAGGCAATTTCAAATCATTCTACTGAATCATATGCTGCATCTGCAAGTATTAAAAGTTGATTATGAAGATATTGCTAATAACTACACTCTAATGTTAAAAAGCAAATTGAACCAGTGGGCATTTTATGTTGTAAGCAAGAAATTAGATAAAAGTTGTACAAGATTTAACAGTCAATTGTAAAAATATGAACAGTTTATATAAATAAAAGATATGATTTATTTATAGATAAATATAGTAGCTTATATAAAATGGAGCATCTAAATGAAATTAGATTGGATTATATTTATAAAGTAATGATTAAAATTGAAAAACATAGATAACTTCATAAAATCTACATAATTATATTGTAATATAAGAAAAAATAAAACAATAATTAAAAGTTGGCATGGTTCTTGCTAAGTATATAAGTGTAAAGAAAAATAATATTTTAGGAAAGGAGGGGAGAAAGTATGAAAAAGGATACAACTTTAAAAATTATTGTTTTCTCGTTACTAGGTTTACTAATTTTATGGTTAGCGAGCTCCTTGTTATTTTCAACAGGAAATGGAATTAGTATAAATTTTAGAGGAAATTATGGAGGTGAGCATATGTATATGGGAAGTAGTTATGGCATTGGATTTGGCGGAACAATATCAGTATTGTTAATGTTTCTTATAAAACTTCTATTCTTTGTATTTGTGGCAGCATTAATAATAGGGCTAATTATAGTAGTAAAAAATAGTATTTTTACACCTGAAGATATTGCAACTATAAAAGGTGCCTTTAATTCAAAAGATAAAACACCTGAGAAAATTTGCGATGCTTGTGGCAAAGCGTTAGATAAAGAATGGAAAGCTTGTCCGTATTGCGGAAAAGAATCTGATAATACAAATGAAGTAGAAAATTAAAAACAATAATTAAAAGTATTATAATCAAAATAGAAAATATGGGGAGGAATATAAAATGATAAATAGAAATCCATGGTTTAAATTAGCAGGTGTATCGATTGCAGGTATAGTATTAAGTTTTGGTGTGCTTTTTGGATTACAAGAATATAACACGTATAAGT
>NZ_QXDJ01000017.1:0-604 GCF_003575225.1 Clostridium chromiireducens
GGAGGCAGCGACCTAAGGTAGGGTCAGCGATTGGGGTGAAGTCGTAACAAGGTAGCCGTAGGAGAACCTGCGGCTGGATCACCTCCTTTCTATGGAGAAATCTAGTTAACATGATGTTTAACTAGTATAAATACATCACTGTATGTATTAAATATAAAATACTTGCTCAAAGGTTACTTAAGTATTTGTTCTGTTCAATTTTGAAAGACTAAGTCTTTCAAAAAAATTTTCTCTAAAATTAGGGGAATGTATGTTCTTTGAAAATTGCACATAGATTTAATGTATATAAAATACAACAAAGCCAAGAATAATATTCTTTGTGAAATGATTAAGTAAATTAAAAATATTTGAATAAAATATATTAATTTACCAAAAGCGAAGCTTAGTAGTGACAAGAACGAGGAAGCAAGAGTTTTAGGAAGCGAGCGTACTTCACGTACGTGAGTGAGTAAAACACGCAGCTGACGAAGTTATTGGTGCTAATAAGCGAGCGAACCAAAGGTCAAGCTACAAAGGGCGCATGGTGAATGCCTTGGCATCAGGAGCCGATGAAGGACGCGATAAGCTGCGATAAGCTTCGGGTAGACGCACATAGTCAGAGATC
>NZ_QXDJ01000018.1:0-536 GCF_003575225.1 Clostridium chromiireducens
CCATGCGCCCTTTGTAGCTTGACCTTCTAAAGTTTTGTTATTACAAAACTAGTTATTTAATCATTACAAAGAATATTATTCTTGGCTTTGTTGTATTTATATACATCAATTTATATGCAATTTTCAAAGAACATTGGTGGGCTTAAATGGACTCGAACCATCGACCTCACGCTTATCAGGCGTGCGCTCTAACCAGCTGAGCTATAAGCCCTTATGGTGGAGATAAAGAGATTCGAACTCTTGACCCCCTGCGTGCAAGGCAGGTGCTCTCCCAACTGAGCTATACCCCCATAAGTTTTGAAGGAAAAATCCCTCAAAATTGAACAGAATAAATACTTAAGCAACCTTTGAGCAAGTATTTTATATTTTAATACATACAATGATGTATTTGTACTAGTCAGACATCATGCTGATCTAGATTTCTCCATAGAAAGGAGGTGATCCAGCCGCAGGTTCTCCTACGGCTACCTTGTTACGACTTCACCCCAATCGCTGACCCTACCTTAGGTCGCTGCCTCCTTACGGTTAGCTCACGA
>NZ_QXDJ01000002.1:0-1101418 GCF_003575225.1 Clostridium chromiireducens
CTAGTAAGACCCCTTGAAGACTACAAGGTTGATAGGTCAGAGGTGTAAGTATGGTAACATATTTAGCTGACTGATACTAATAGGTCGAGGGCTTGACCAATATAATCAAGTTGTAATACATTAAAAACTATGTGCAATTTTGAAAGAACAAGGTTCTTTCAAGTATGTGAATACTGAAAACCAAATGAATAGTATGAATTAAAGTTTCTTTTTAAAGGAAACACTAACTCACATTCGTTCGCTGGTGTACAGTTTTTAAAAGGAATACAAATCGCTAAAGCGATTTGCATAAGTTCGTTCGACCAAATCATAAATTTGGGAACTCACTTAATCTCGTGATGATGGCATAGAGGTAACACTCCTTCCCATTCCGAACAGGAAAGTTAAGGTCTATAGCGCCGATGGTACTGCACGGGTGACTGTGTGGCAGAGTAGGACGTTGCGAGGTAATTAAAAAGATAGTCGTATGACTATCTTTTTTGTTTCTAAAAATAAAGTTATTGTGAAGAACTCAAAATATAAAAATACTTGCACAGTGATCAATTTTAAGTTACTGTAAGCAACCGGAAGGGAATATATGTGTTTGATTCGGTTCTTGGAATATTTTTAAAAGATGTATATTCCCTTTTTTTGTTTATTAGTAACCTTAAAATAACAATATATTTATACAAGTATTTTTATATTTCTGTGTTGGTAATAATGCGTTTGGTAATTATATTTACAACTTTTTATACAATATATATCCCATTCTTCTAGAGTAGGTAGTGGCAAAAAATCTAAAGTGATAGCAAAACAAAGAAATAGAATACATATATGTGTTCTATTTCGCTTGTTCATTGCCTCACTTTAGATCTTAGCAATACCTTTATAGTGAGCATTTCAAAGTATCAATATGTCCAGAAACTTTTATCTTCCTATATATATTTGTAATAATTCCATTTTCATCTATTACAAATGTGCTTCTTTCAATACCAATAGATTTTTTCCCAAACATAGTTTTTTCCTTTAAAACACCATATAGATTACATACCTCTTCGCTTTCATCAGAAAGTAAAATAAAAGGCAAATCATATTTACTAATAAACTTATCATGAGATACAATAGAGTCTCTACTTATTCCTAAAATTATAGTATTCTTCTTGTCAAAGTCTTCTATAGAATTTTTAAAATCTTGAGCTTCCTGTGAACATCCAGGAGTATTGTCTTTAGGGTAAAAGTATAGGATTACCTTTTTATTTAAATAATCACTTAATCTATGTTCTAATTTATCAGATCCCATTAATTTAAAATCTGGAGCTTTCATTCCTTTTTCTAAAACAAAGTTTTCCATTTTAATTCCTCCTAAAAGTATTCATTATACTAATTATTATCTATAAATATTTACTATGTGTAAAGTGAATTAAAAATAAAGTTATTGAGACATAAGTAAATATTTTTAATTTTATAAAAAAGGATAAGAAAAGTTATTTTAATGAATATAATAGATTAGATTTCAAATAAATTGTAGACAAGGGGGAGAAGGGCTAATGAAGTTAAGTAAAAAAACTTATACTAGCGCACAAAAGATTTTTATCAATGGAATTATATATAGTATTGATAGAAATCATAATATATATGAATCTATGGCAATTAGAGATGGAATAATAATAGCATTAGGAAGTAATGAAGAATTAAGTTGTCTATGTAGCGATGAGACTCAAGTAATTGATTTAAGATTTAGAATAGTTTTGCCAGGATTTATTGATGCACATTGTCAGATTCCAGGAAGAATGATGATAGGAAAAGATGAATTATCTTTATTTGAGGCAGGTAACTCAAAAGATTACTTGAAATTAATTCAAAGCTATATTGATACCCATCCAGAAAGAAAAATAATATATGGAGTCGGGTGGAAAAAATCTGCTTTCGAAAAAGAAGAAGAAAATATAAATGATCATACTGAAGCGTTTAAGGGGCCAAATAAAAAGTGGTTTGAAATGCTAAAAACTCATAAACCCATAGTATTAAAATCATGCGATGGCTACGTCTTGTGGTTAAATGATAAAGCATTGAAGTATTATGGAATAACTAAAGATACTAATGTTCCGATTGGAGGAAAAATAGAATTAGATGAACAAGGGGAATTGTGGGGTACCTTAAAAGGAAATGAAGTAGATATAGTTTATATAGTAAAAGCGAAAGAAATGGAAAGTTATAAAGATGATGAATACTTAAGTAAATTTATAAAATATCAAAATATATTACATTCATATGGAATAACAACAATTGGGTTAATAAATGATGAAAGACTAAAAATGAAATTGGAAACTTATAAGAAATTGGAAGAAGAAAATAAACTTAAATTAAGAATAAATTATGGGGTTACAATTAAACCTGAAGAAATTTGTAAAAAAACTATATTTGAACAAATGCATCATCTAAAAAGAAGAAGAATACTATATAAAACAGATTTATTTGACATATCAATTGCAAAGTTTTTCTCTGATGGACTTATAGAAGATAAGACAGCCTACCTATTTAGACCCTATGAGCAAATAAACAAAGAATCGTATGAAGAAAATGGGATGTTTTTATGGAATTATCAAGAATTTAAAGAAGGAATAAAAATGGCAAACAGACTAGATTTTAATGTTTGTATTCATGCAGTAGGAGACTTAGCTTGTAAATTGTCAATCGATGGCATAGAGTATTCTTTGAAAACTAACATAAATCGCAATTTTAGGAATTCATTACTTCATATAGATCTCATAACGAAATATTATATACAAAGAATGAAAAATTTGAACATAAATGCAATTATAAGACCATCATGGTTTTATAAAGATATGAGTGTGAGCAAAAATGAAGTAATGGCAATAGGTGAGGTAAGAGCTCATAGACAATACCCAATTAAATCTCTAATTGATAGTGGAATCATTACAGCTGGATCTTCAGATAATTGGGATATAGAAAGAGCAAATCCATTAAAGGCTATAGAATGTAGTTCTATACGAAATTTATATGATTTCACACAATCAGGTTATCCTGAGAAAATTAATATGACTGATATGCGATATAGATTAAATCCAAGTGAGAGAATATCAGTAATAGAGTCTGTAAAGATGTTTACTATTAATGCAGCTTATGCATTGGGGAAAGAGAAAGATATAGGAAGTTTAGAGGTTGAAAAAAAAGCGGACTTGATAGTTTTGGATAAGAATATATTTTTGTTAAATCCATTAGATATATCTAATATTAATATTGAAAGGACATATTTTAATGGGGAATTAGTGTATTTGAATGAATAGTTATAAATTAAGATCTATATTAGCAATTTAATAAAAAAAGTTGCAGAAAATTAAAAAAGTATTGACATTTTAACCTATAAAATGTATACTTTATATCATAGTAAACAACTAAGAATAATAAAATATAAATTTTTATCAAGAAAGACGGAGGGACTGGCCCAATGATGTCTAGCAACCTGGATTAAATGTTATCATTAGTTTAAGGTGCTAATTCCTGCAGATTTTATATCTGGTAGATAAGAATGTAAATGAATCTCTTCACTACTTTCTTATTTAGAAGGTAGTTTTTGCTATATATTGGACTAATTTTCTGTATATTAATTTGTAAATTTGAGTATAAATAAGACTTTTAATTAGTTATTGACAACTTGAAAATATAGGAGTAATATACAAATCATAGTAAATAGATAAGATAAATAAGAAATTAAAATATATGATGGGGGCAAGATTATGAGCAACAAAGAAAGAAATTTAAAATTTGAAACACTACAACTTCATGTAGGACAAGAACAACCAGATCCAGCAACAGATGCTAGAGCAGTACCTATTTATCAAACAACTTCATATGTATTTAGAAATTCAGCACATGCTGCTGCAAGATTTGGACTAGCTGATGCTGGGAATATATATGGACGTTTAACAAATTCTACACAAGATGTTTTTGAAAAACGTATTGCAGCTTTAGAGGGTGGGGTAGCAGCACTTGCAGTAGCTTCAGGAGCAGCAGCAATAACATATGCACTACAAAATATAACTAAAGCAGGAGATCATATAGTTGCAGAAAAAACTATATATGGTGGATCATATAACTTATTAGCACATACATTCCCAACAAATGGCGTTACAACAACATTTGTAGATCCTGATGATTTATCAAATTTTGAGAATGCAATTCAAGAAAATACAAAAGCAATCTTAATCGAATCACTTGGGAATCCAAATTCAAATATTTTAGATGTTGATGCATTAGCAGAAATAGCTCATAAACATAAAATTCCACTAATAGTTGATAATACATTCGGAACTCCATTCCTTTTCAGACCAATTGAACATGGAGCAGACATAGTTGTTCATTCGGCTACTAAATTTATAGGTGGACATGGTACATCATTAGGTGGCGTAATCGTAGATTCAGGAAAATTTGACTGGATAGGTTCAGGAAAATTCCCACAATTAACTGAGGCAGATCCAAGTTATCATGGAATCAAGTTTGCAGAAGCAGTTGGCGCAGCAGCATATGTGACCAGAATTCGTGCTGTAATATTAAGAGATACTGGTGCTTGCATAAGCCCATTTAATGCTTTTATATTATTACAAGGATTAGAAACACTTTCTCTTAGACTTGAACGTCATGTTGAAAATGCTTTAAAAGTAGTAGACTTCTTAAAGAATCATGCAAAGGTAGAGAAGGTCAATCATCCATCATTACCAGAGAGCCCAGATCATGAATTATACAATAAGTATTTCCCAAATGGAGCAGGTTCTATATTCACTTTTGAAATTAAAGGTGGAGCTAAAGAAGCGCAAGATTTTATTGATAGATTAGAAATATTCTCTCTACTTGCCAATGTAGCTGATGTTAAATCACTAGTAATTCATCCAGCAAGTACTACTCATTCACAAATGAATGAAACAGAATTAAAGGAATCAGGAATAAAGCCAAACACTATTCGTCTTTCAATTGGTACTGAACATATTGATGATATAATCTATGATTTATCACAAGCATTCGAAGCATAAAAGATATAAATAGTTAAGGTAGAGAAGATATTAATTTGAATTATATAAAAGCAAACCTTCATTAATAGATAAGATGATAATTAACCAACTAGAGGATCAACATTTATGAAAAAATGTTGATCCTCTAGTTTTAATGTTAGAAAAAATTTAAGGTGAAGAATGTTAGGTTAGTTAGTCTTTAAATGTTTTGATCTATAGTCACTAGGATAAAATCCAACATTAGATTTGAATACTCTGCTGAAATAAAAAGCATCTTTATATCCAACTAATTCTCCAACTTTTTTTATTTCTAAGTCAGGTTGATTGATTAAAAGGAGTTTTGATTCGTTTATGCGGATTTTTGTGATATATTTTATTGGCGTCTCACCTGTGTACTTTTTGAATATCTTACTAAGATATTCATTTGTAAATCCAAATTTTTCAGCTATTTTATTTAGTGAAGTTATTGAAGCATAATTATTAAGTATATAGCTTTCTATTAATTGGCTTAGATTTTCGGGTTTTAAGCCATGTGGATCAATTGAAAAAGATGAAATATTTTTATTTTCTGAATCTAGTATTACAAGTATATTTTGCAGCGCTGCATTAAGCTCGTCTATTTTAATCGGTTTCAAAAGAAAATCTTTCACACCATATTTTAGCGCTATTTGAGCATATTTAAAATCATTATATCCGCTTAAAATCATGGTTTTAATATGTGGATGATTTTGATGTATATATTTAATAAGCTGTAATCCATCAGATTGAGGCATTCTTATATCAGTAATCACCAAAGAAGGATATAATTGCTCAATAAGGGCTATGGCATTTTCTCCATTACTAGCTTCACCAACCAGTTCAAGAGGAACTGATAAGGAACTAATTTTTTTTATTAAATTCTGTCTGATCAGATGCTCGTCCTCTACAACAAGATATTTATAATTGTGTATAGTTTCCATAAAAATCCTCCTTATTATAATATATAGGACCACCGATTGTAAAAATTGTCTTATGGTCTTTTGAATTATCGATTTTAAAAATGGCATGTTCGTTGTATAAGAGTTTTAATCTTATATATACATTTTTTATTCCCATACCACCAATTTTTAAAGTTTTCAATTCCTCATCTTTATTTAAATTATAGAACGTTGATAGAAGTTCTTCTTTCTTATCTTTGCTTAGGCATCCGCCATTATCTTCAATATGAATTAACCATTTATTTTCATCTATATTAGAACTAATATTTAAATGCCATGGAGGTGATGAACTAAATCCATGCTTAAAGGCATTTTCAACAATAGGTTGTATAATTAGTTTTGGTATTAAAATGTTTTCTGTTAGCTTGTTAATATCACAAGTATAAATAAGGTCTTCGCCGTATCTCATTTTCATACATTCAATATATTTTTGTGTATATAAAATTTCTGTGCTTAAAGAAACTGCAGTTTCATCGTTAGTTGTAATATATCTAAAATAATCACACAATGCATGACACATATCTATAATATTGTCATTCATATTTTCTTCGGCCATTATACTAATATTTGTTAGATTATTATATAAGAAATGAGGATTAACAAGAGACTGTGTTGCTTGGAGTTTTGCCTTAGTTTCCTCTGATTTTAGTAATAGTATCTCATGAGAAGAATCTTTTAATTTATCATACATTTCTAAAAATGATCTATATAACTCCGATATTTCTTGGATATTACTATTTACAGGAGTTAATATAAGTTCTTTTTCATTCAAAACTCTACTAATAGTAACTTTTTTCGTTGCTTTTGTTAACTTACTTAAAGGAGAAGTCAGCCTGCTTGATATTATAAAACATAAAAGTAAAGTGAAGAAAATAGAAAAAATAATAAGAATGATAAATCCTTGTTCAAAAGAGTACAACGATCTAAATACAGTACTCTTAGGTTCACTAGTTACAATTGTCCAATTATATGCATCAATTTTTTCATAAGTAATAAGAACGTTTTCATCATTCCCTAAGGTTACGAAGTATCCTATAGAAGGGGTCAAGTTGTTAGATTTAATAGAATCCATATAATTTATATTTTCATTCAAGGATTCACTATTTGGATAAACTAATTCATTTTTTTCATTATACACGTAAAACGATGTAGAAGGATTTTTAAGTTTTAACTGTGAAATTAATGAAAAAACATTATTATAATCTTGCAGTACTTCAACAATTCCTTCTGGCTCGTTGCTGCTATTAAAAAAAACACGAGTTAGCGATAGATATTGTTTATCTGCGCCATATTCATTTCGTGCAATGTTATTTGATAGTTTTGATGTAGTTGAAATATTTTTAGCACCATTTTTATTCATGGTTTCTTCATACCAGGGAATGGATTTTAATCCTACATTTGTAACTCCCTGAAAATAACCAGAACCTATGCATATTCCATTAAGTGTATAAAGATTCACCTGGGATGCAGATTGAAATGGTCCAATAATAGCCGTAATGATATCGTAAATTGCTAAAACATTTTCTCTAGAAACGAAGAAATTATCAAGTTCAATTTTATCAGTATTATTTTTTGTAAAGCTGGTGAAGTTCTTCTTTATAGCATTTGAATATACAATATTCATAGAAACAGTTGACATATTCTTTAATTCTGTTGAGATTGAATTTTGAACAGAGGCACATAATGTTTCAGATTTTGTTTTTGCATCTTTATAAATATTTTTACTATAAAGTGAATAAAACGATATAAAAAATAATGATAGCAATACAATAACCAATAATCCATATATAAAAAATAAATATATTTTTTGAGAAAAATATAATTTCCGATTCATAGATATGCTCCTCCCTTTAGGATGTATTATATAATAATGTTCAAAAAAGTGCAAAAAAGAGTACTGTTTTTTCTATTTCTAATAAGCAATGATAATGTTATCATAAACATGTACTCAATGTAAAGCATATCATAGAAAATTAAAGAAAACATTACAAAAAGTGGAGGTAAATATTAATGAGAAAAAGGTTAATAAAATTATTAAGTACTCTCTGTGTTACCATGATGGCTGGAGGTCTGCTTGTAGGGTGTGGGGGAAATTCAAGCAGTACTTCAAGCGATTCAAAATCTACAAGTAGCAGTGAAAAGGTTACATTAACATTTGGTTCACATCAATCTGGGTTGCCGACATCTGGAGTTGTGCAAGAGTTAGCTAAACAATTTGAAAGCGAGACAGGCGTTAAAATTGATTTTCAAATCTCACCAGATGCACAATGGCGTGATTTATTGAAAGTAAAATTAGACTCAGGTGAAGCACCAGATATCTTCTGTGCAGATGCGGACCCACTAAATCTAGTAACAAGAGTCAATCCGGAAAAATATGTACAAGACGTATCAAGTGAAGAATGGGTAAAGAGATTAGACCCTAATGTTCTTCCTTCAATTTCGTATAATAGTAAGGTATATGGTATTACATTCCCAGGTAAGAAAATGTATTTCTACGTATACAATAAAGAAATATTTGATAAATTAGGTTTAAAAGTTCCTACAAATTATGCAGAATTTAAAGCTGTATGTCAAAAGATAAAAGATTCAGGAGTTATTCCAGTATATGAAGGAACTCAAAATGGATGGCATCAAGTTCTTCCTTTATTTGAAACAGGAGCTATGTATCAACAAAAGCATCCAGACTTATATAGCAAACTAAACAAAAACGAAGTTGATTTAGATTCTGTACCTGAATTACAAACTATTATTAAAGAGTTAAAAGAATTTGCTGATTTAGGATTCTATGGAGATAACTACTTAAGTAACTCAGTTGAAAATGCTAAAGAAGCAATGGCTAAAGGAAAAGCAGCAATGTTTATAGCAGAATCAGCTTGGAGAAATGAAGTAAAAGCAGATTTTCCAGACTTTGATACTAACAAATTAGGTATATTTGTAATGCCTTGGGGAGATAATCAAGCAATTGGTGTAAATCCAGCAAGTAATGCATATTTTATAAACAAAAATGGAAAACATGTAGAAGAAGCAAAGAAATTCTTCGACTTTTTAGCAAAACCTGAAAATCTACAAAAACGTTTAGATGGACAACCAGGATTATCTGAATTATGTTGGCCAGAAGTTAAATCTAAATATTCAAAAGAAGACCAAGCATATATAGATTCGATGCAAAAAGGAATGGTTATGCAAGCAGGTGTTAAATACATCGATAGTCAATGGATGGATGTTGGTAAAGATTTAGAAGCTATGTATACTGGATCTTCAACTCCAGAACAAGTTTTACAAACAATTATGAATAGAAGAAAAGAACAAGCTCAATTACAAAAGGATCCTGATTGGAATAAATAATCATAGTAATTAATTATAGTAAATAAAAAATAAGGTTTCTCCATTTTAGAAACCTTATTTTTCTAAAATGGAGGGATTTTGATGGATAGAAAAAAATTATATCCGTGGTACTTTACAAGCGGGGCGTTATTAATATTTTTCTTACTTTGCTTTTTACCAGGAATCATAGGTATATTATACTCATTCACTGATTGGAATAATTTCACTGATAAAATTAATTTTGTAGGATTTAAAAATTATGCAGAGGTATTAAAAGGAAAACCAGAGTATCGTGCATACATATGGAATACTGTGCTATTTACGACAGTAACAACAATCTTGAAAACTGTAGTAGGATTAGCTTTAGCATTATTATTAACACAAAAAGTCATAAAATTAAAGAATTTTCACAGAATGGTTATTTTTTCACCTCAAGTAATGTCTTACTTAGTAGTAGGTCTTGTTTTTAAAAGTATGTTACATCCTGATACAGGATTTGTAAATAATTTTCTTAAGTCTGTCGGATTAGATATTTTTGCAATGAATTGGTTAACTGATTTAAAAATTGTTTTTGTAACTGTTATGTCAGTAGATACCTGGAAAGGTATGGGGTACATAATGGTGGTTATTATTGCAGGATTAATGTCTATTTCTCCTGATTATTATGAAGCGGCAAATATCGATGGTGCTAATTTCTGGCAAAAATTTCGTTTAATAACATTGCCATTATTAAAACCTATTATTATAAATGCAACAATACTAAATGTAACTTATGGATTTAGGGTATTTGATATGATTTATTCATTAACAAATGGTGGTCCAGGTAATGCAACAGGTGTAATTAATACAGCAGTGTATAAGGAATTCTCTAAAGGAAATTATGCAATGGGTACTACACTATCTAGTATATTATTTTTTGCATTATTGTTCTTAGTATATTTCATTATAAAATCCATGGAAAATAAGGAGGTAGATGCATAATGGTTACTTTGAAGAAGTCAATTGGAAGCATAGTAGCAAATGTTGTAACAATTTTTATAAGCTTATTAGTACTAATACCAGTGGTGGTTTTACTTCTCAATTCCTTTAAGACTCAAGGTGAATCCAATAAGATGTCTCTTTCTCTACCTAAAGAATGGGTATTTGCAAACTATAAAACAGTAATTGAGCAAGGAAAATTGATATCATCTTTTTTTAACAGTCTTTTATATGCTACTGCCAGCGTTACAATAATTGTAATTGTAGTAGCAGCTGCAGCCTTTGTTATTGCTCGAAATCGTAAAGGAATTAATAATTTCATATATTATTTTATCCTTTCTGGTATAGCAATACCAATTAACAATGTTGCACTGATGAAAGTTTTGCAAGCTTTAGATCTTGTAAATACTAGATTAGGTATTATCCTTGTTTATGCAGCAATAAATATTCCTCTTAGCTTGTTTTTATCATATGGATTTATTTCAACAATTCCTAGAGAGATTGATGAAGCGGCAGTTATTGATGGATGTGGACCAATTAGGTTATTTACAAGTATAATTTTACCATTATTAAAGCCAATTATTTCAACATTATTTGTTTTAAATTTCATGGCTGTATGGAATGACTTTACAATGCCTCTTTACTATTTAAATAACTCAGCAAAATGGCCAATGACCTTAGCAGTTTACAATTTCTTTGGAGCATTTGAAAATTCATGGAACTTAGTTAGTGCAGATATCATATTAACACTACTTCCTGTACTAATAATATTTATATTAGGACAAAAGTATATTGTTGGAGGCGTTTCAGCAGGATCAGTAAAAGGCTAATTAACTTAGTTAAAAGTTAATGCCTTTATTGTACCCAGTGAAGAATTAAAATTTAAGAGTTGAAAATTGGAGAATTTAAATCAAGATTTAAAAGTTAGAAATAAAAATTAAGAGTTAAGGGGGAAATCTATGAAAATATTTCCTAAATGTATAATTTGAGAAAAGCCTATAAGTTCTTCTACCGAGACTCTTAACTTACAACTTAATGAAGAGGAGTGTTTAATATGAAATTTAGTAATGGTTGTTGGCTAGACAAGCCTGGATATCAAATATATAGTCCAAAAGAGGTTTATAATTATAAAATTGAGGGAGATATATTAACAATATATGCACCTTGTAATAACATAAATCAAAGAGGAGATACATTAAAAGGGCCAGTAATAACATATAAGATATCTTCACCAATGGAAAATGTAATAAGAGTTAGAGCATATCATTTTATGGGTAAGCAAAAGAAAGCACCAAGTTTTGAAATTTTTGAAGATGAACATAACAATTTTGTAATTGAGGATAATGAAAAAGAGATTATATTTAAATCTGGAAATGTTAAGGCAGTTATAAATAAAGAAGTATTTGAAATAAACTTCTATAAGGGAGATAAAAAACTAACTTCAAGTAAGCCTAGAGGTTTAGCTTACGTGAATACAGAGGAAGAAAGAGTATTTATGAAAGTGCCTGAAGATGGAGTATTTATGAAGGAAGAACTTCATTTATCTGTAGGAGAGCTTGTCTATGGGTTAGGTGAAAAATTTACGCCACTAGTTAAAAATGGACAAAGTATTGATATATGGAATGAAGATGGTGGAACAAGCACTGAACAATCATACAAAAGTATTCCATTTTATATGACCAATAAAGGGTATGGGGTGTTTGTAAATCATCCAGAAAAAGTATCCTTTGAAGTTGGATCAGAAAAAGTTACAAAGGTTCAGTTTAGTGTTCCAGGTGAATGTTTAGATTATTTTATTATTGGCGGAGAATCGATGAAAGAAGTAGTTGAAAATTATACAACTTTGACAGGTAAGCCTGCACTTCCACCAGCATGGTCATTTGGATTGTGGTTAACAACTTCTTTTACTACAAATTATGATGAGGAAACTGTAAATAGCTTCGTTGATGGCATGGCAGATAGAGATTTACCTCTTAGAGTATTCCATTTTGATTGCTTTTGGATGAAAGACTTTAATTGGTGTAACTTTGAATGGGATAGTAGAGTTTTCCCAGATCCAAAAGGTATGCTTACAAGATTAAAGAAAAAAGGATTAAAAATTTGTGTTTGGATAAATCCATATATCGCTCAAGAGTCTAAGTTATTTGATGAGGGAATGGAGCATGGATATTTGATTAAAAAGCCTAATGGTGATGTATGGCAATGGGATTTATGGCAGCCAGCAATGGGAATTGTAGATTTTACAAATCCAGATGCGTGCAAATGGTATTCAAGTAAACTTAAAGAATTAATTGATATGGGAGTGGACTGTTTCAAGACTGATTTCGGTGAACGTATACCAACTGAAGTAGCATATTTTGATGGGTCAGATCCATATAAGATGCATAATTATTATACTCAAATCTATAATAAGGTAGTATTTGAAACTTTGAAAGAAAATCTAGGAGAAGATGAAGCAGCAGTATTTGCAAGATCAGCTACTGTTGGTGGACAACAATTTCCAGTACATTGGGGCGGAGATTGTGAAGCAAATTATGAATCAATGGCAGAGAGTTTAAGAGGTGGATTATCACTCTGTATGTCTGGTTTTGGATTCTGGAGCCATGATATAGGAGGTTTTGAGAGCACTGCAACTGCCGATGTATATAAGAGATGGGTTGCTTTTGGATTATTATCGTCTCATAGTAGATTACATGGAAGTAGTTCCTATAGAGTTCCATGGCTTTACGATGAAGAAGCCTGCGATGTAGTTAGATTTTTTACTAAGCTTAAATGCAGCATAATGCCATATTTATATAATGCAGCTAATGATGCAGCTTTAATAGGTACTCCAGTTATGAGAGCTATGATATTGGAATTCCAAAATGATTTAGCGTGTAATTATTTGGACAAACAATACATGTTAGGAGATTCAATTTTAGTTGCTCCTATCTTCAATGAAGAAGGTGAAGCAAATTATTATTTACCAGAAGGCACTTGGACTAACTTCATAAGTGGAAAGAAATATGAAGGCGGAAGATGGATTAAGGAAATACATGATTATTCAAGTGTGCCTATGATGGTTAAAGAAAATAGTCTAATTGCTGTAGGATGTGAAAGTTCAAAGCCGGATTACCACTATAGAGAGGATATATCAATTTTTGCTTATGAATTGAAGGAGGATAAAGAAGCAAAGACTACAATCATAGATATGAAGGGAAAAATTACTCTTGATGTAGGAGTATTAAAGAAAGGGAATGCTATCACTATTAAGTCAACTGGAACTGAAGGCAATTGGAGTTTAGTCTTAAAGAATATTTCTAATATAGAAAAGGTTGATGGTGGAGAAATAGTAACTGAAGGCGAAGACACTAAGATTATATTTAATTCAGGAAACTGCATGGCTATATGTTATTCAAAGTAATTAATTAACGAGGTGAATGAATTTTTTAGGGTTTGATAATGTGTATATTATATATTTATATGGCATTACTAGATAAATTTACAGCTATATATCTCAATCTAATAAAGTATTATATAGTTATAACATAGGAATCCCCCTCTTATAAATATAACAAAAAAATATAATAGCTGAATTTATAAGACTAAAAGGTAAACACTAATAATAGTTTTCCTTTTAGTTTTATTTTTTTATATGATAGCTAGAATTTATAACATACCCCTAAAAAGTTTCACTTTATGGAGAATAACATAAAAGTATAAGTGGAAAAAAATTTTTAATGGCTTATAATTACTATTAGGCTATTAAATAAATCATAAAATCGTAATAAAATAAATTGTTTTGGAGGAATTTATATGGAATTGAACTGGAGTTTGAAGGAAATATATTCATCATTTGATAGTAAAGAGTTTATCAGTGATTTAGAAAAACTTACTGCAGCTATAGAAAATATTAATACATGGGTAATAGAAGTTGTAAAAGATAAAGAAGGCATTGAAAACAAATTAGAAGAATACATTAATAAGTTCACAAACGTGACAAATTTAACTAGTAAACTTAGCAGTTTTATTAATCTTAGCCTTAGTGTAAATACGAAAGATAAGAATGCATTAAAGTACTCAGATATTTTGGAAAAAAAATTAACAAATTTAGTTGAGAGTTCAGTAAGTCTAGAAAGATATATAAGCAATATAGAAGAAATAGATAAAGTAATAAATAATTCTAAAGTACTTAAAGAACATGAATTTATGTTAAAAAACATAGTTGAACAAAGTAAATATTTGTTAAGTGAGAAAGAAGAAGCTATTATAGCTAATATGAAAAATACGGGATCTAACGCTTGGGTAAAATTAAAAGATAACTTGATTTCTAATTTGAAAGTTGAGATTGAGGAGAACGGAAACATAAATGAAATTCCACTAACTGTAGTTCTAAATATGGCTTATGATAAAGACGAAAATATAAGAAAAAGGGCATATGAAGCGGAAATAAATTGTTATAAAAAAGTAGAAGAAGGCGTGGCAGCAGCCTTAAATGCAATAAAGGGAGAAGTTTTAACAGTATGTGATTTAAGAGGATATAAATCACCTTTAGAGAAGACGCTTAAGGATTCGAGATTGGATGAAGAGTCTTTAGAGGCAATGCTTTCAGCTATGAAAGAAAGTCTTCCTGCATTTAGAAAATATTTAAGAAGAAAAGGTGAGATGTTAGGACATAAAAATGGTCTGCCATTTTATGATTTATATGCACCAGTGTGTGAAGCTAATATGAAATTTTCTTATGAAGAAGGAACTAAATTTGTTGAGAAAAACTTTAGAACGTTTAGTAAGCATCTAGGGGATTTCGCGAGGAAGGCTATAGATAATAATTGGATAGATGTTAAGCCAAGAGAAGGTAAAGTTGGAGGAGCTTTTTGTGAAAATTTACATTTCATTGGTGAAAGTAGAATATTATTAAATTATGGTGATAATTTTGGAGATGTAGTAACCCTTGCTCACGAGCTTGGACATGGATTTCATGGAGAGTGCTTAAATAGTGAAACCACTTTAAATTCTGATTATCCAATGCCAATAGCAGAGACAGCATCTACTTTCTGCGAGACAATAATAAAAAAAGCTGCAATTAAAGATTCTTCTAAAGATGAGGCGTTAGCTATCCTGGAGACTGAGATTAGTGATTGTACTCAAGTAATAGTTGATATATATTCAAGATTCTTATTTGAAAAGTCATTCTTCGAAGCTAGAAAAGAGAGTTCATTAAGTGTCGAGGAGATAAAAGAACTTATGTTAGAAGCACAAAAAGAAGCATATGGAGATGGATTAGACCCTAATTTATTACATCCATATATGTGGACTTGGAAACCTCATTACTATGATTCGGAATATAATTATTATAACTTCCCATATGCATATGGATTACTTTTTGCAAAGGGATTATATTCTGAATATATTAAAAGAGGAGCTGACTTTGCTCAAGATTATGAAAAGTTACTTTCTATAACAGGTAAAAATAATCTATCAGATGTAGCAAAGGTTATGGGCATAAATATAAATAATAAAGAATTTTGGAAGAATTCTCTGAAGACTAT
The DNA here is from genome assembly GCF_003575225.1 of Clostridium chromiireducens. Taxonomy (NCBI): domain Bacteria; kingdom Bacillati; phylum Bacillota; class Clostridia; order Eubacteriales; family Clostridiaceae; genus Clostridium; species Clostridium chromiireducens. The sequence goes on from NZ_QXDJ01000002.1 coordinate 15,814, forward strand.
TGAAGAAGATATAGAAGAGTTTATTAAACTAAGTCATAAATAAAGAGTATCTATATAACAAAGGGGGATTTGGTGGGATGAGGATATTTTATAATACTTCCACAGGTAATTCATTATATGTTGCAAAAATAATAGAGGAAAGCTTTAAAGACTGTGAGCTAATTTCTATTAGTAATGCACTAAAAGAAAATATAAAGAATGTTAATGATGCTGTGATTGGGTTTGTTTATCCGATTCATTGTGGAGGAGTACCGATTGTAGTTAATAATTTTATTTCGAAATTAAATATTAATGAGGATGCTTATATTTTTGCCATTGGAGTTACAGGTGGAGGTGGTGCAAATAATAGTTTCAGTCAGATAAATAAGCTGTTACCACATAATCTGAAAATAAATAATTACTGTACTATTAAATATATATCCAATTACACTCGAATGAGCAAAAATCCTACAGAAACAAGAGCAAAGAGTGCAATAAAAGAAAATGAAAGTGTTTTACTTGATTTTATTGAATCTCTCAAAAAGAGAGAAATTAATTCAAAAGATTTTAAGAGCATTATTGGAGATATAGAATACAAACTATGGAAAGATTACTATAAAAACAAAGATAAAAAGTTTAATGTAAATGATAATTGCATAGGATGTAGTATGTGTAAAAAAATATGCCCAGTAGACAATATCATAATTGAAAATAATAAACCTAAATGGTCTGGAAATTGCACTGATTGCATGGCATGCATAAATATATGCCCTAAAGAAGCAATAAACATTGGAAAGTCAACTATTAAAAAGAATAGATACTTAAATCCATATATAAAAAGAGAAGAGTTATTATGATTTTAAGTATCTCTACAGCAGAGAAATAAAATTAATATAGAATTCAGTAAATAGGCAAGTTTAAAGATAATTTAAATTAGTCTATTTTTTTATTATATACTACAGGAATTAAAATAGATATATTGAGGAAATTACGAAAAAAGCAAAATTTATAGTAGAGCAAAAATAAACTTATATAATTTGCAAATATGTAATAATATGGTAAAATGTATATGATAATAATTATGAATGGGGTTGTTAAGGAATGCGATTTTTTAAAAAAGATGAAGTTCAACAAAATGAGGTACAAGCAGTTACTGAAACTAAAATTGAAACAAAAGATAATGAAAAAAATGTATTTAGTAAGAGAAATTTATCTTTGTTTAATGCAGATACAATTGAGTATATAATAGAAAATTTTCCTGCAATGTCGATAGAAATTCAGAGTGGATTAAATAATTTAGTTGATATATTAGAACACACAATAGATTATATTGAAGACATGTCTAGCGAAATAATAAAGAATGATAGAGATTTTAAATTAAGTAAGGCTCACAGGGATACGTCTATAGCCATATATGATATAGTTCAAAACATAGAAGGATATGTTAAATGGATGCAGCACGAATATGACAAAAATATTGAAGAGGATAAAAAGAATCCTAATGAAGTAGCAAGAACATTGGAAAAAGATGATATTAAAAATAATCAAAACAATGAAGTTTCATTGGATTCTACACTTACTTATGAGGAAGTGGAAATATATAAGGATTTTTCTTTAAAAGAGCCAAAAGCATTTAAGTTGGGAAATAAATTAATAAATGTGGATGATTGGAATGATTTGCTTGTAAAGACTGCGGAAGTGTTAACAAAGCAATATAAAAATAACAAGAATAGTAATAAGTTCGTTAAAGAAATTAATCCAGTAGAAAAAAAATCAACACAAAATTCATTTAGAGATACTGCTATAGAAATGTTGACTGAGTATAAAATCAACCTTGATGAGTTTAAAATAGTTATTAAGTAATATATGTTAAATCAACTTTAGAGCAATATAAATTTGCATTTGGAGTTGATTTTTTGTATAGTTTAATACAAAATGAAAAAATAAATAGATTTATCATAAAAAGATTGACAATAATTATTATGCAAAGTAAAATAAAAATATAAATACATTGAGTAAAATTTAATTTCTATAAATATAAAGTGAGTTATGTATACTTAATATATAAATAGATTAAAATAATCATAAAGAAATTATATTTATAAAATATGTTTTTAATATAATAAATGGAGGAATGCAATATGAAAATAGTAGATAGCAATGAATTTAAAAATGAAATAGAGAGTGGAGTTACTATTGTAGATTTTTTTGCAACATGGTGTGGTCCATGTAAAATGTTAGCACCAGTGCTTGAAGGATTATCAAACGATATGGAAGGAAAAGCTAAATTTATTAAAGTTGATATTGATCAGAGTTTAGATCTAGCAAATCAATTCCAAATTTCAAGTGTGCCAACAATGGTTATATTTAAAAATGGAGAAAAAGTAGATCAAATTGTAGGCTTTTTACCAAAAGAAAGAATTCAAGAAGCAATCGAAAAAAGTTTATAATACTTGTAAGGAAAATTATTAAAACATAGTACAATATAAATTGTACTATGTTTTAATAATATAAATATAAATTGACATAAATTTAATTTACGTAAATGAAAAATTACTTAAAAGTATTCATAGATAATAATTTACAAATAGTGGTATGGATTAAAACGTAGACTAAAATTATTAGCGTATTAACATATAATATAAAGGGTATAGGAAATTAGGTGAGACCTAATTTATAAAAATAAAGATGGTCCATATAGGATATATTAATTAATAGTGCGAAAATTCATAAAGTAATTTGTTGGAGGAAATTAATATGAGTGAAAGATATGATATTGCAATAGTGGGCAGTGGGCCAGCGGGCTTATCAGCTGCATTAAATGCAAAAATAAGAAAGAAAAACTTTATTATATTCGGGAATAAAGAACTTTCCGGTAAGCTTACCAAAGCTCATGAAATAAATAATTATTTAGGATTTTATAGAAAGAGCGGAAAAGAAATTCAAGAAGAGTTTAACAATCATTTAAAAGAAATGGATATAAGTATAACGGAAGAAAGAATTAATACTATATATGCAATGGGAGATTATTTCGCATTAATGGTAAATGAAAAAATGTATGAAGCAACTTCAGTTATATTAGCAACAGGAGTTCAATATGGAAAACTATTTGATGGGGAAGAAAGGCTATTAGGAAAAGGTGTAGGGTATTGTGCAACCTGTGATGCACCTTTATATAAAGATAAAATAGTTACGATAATAGCCTACAATAAGCATGAGGAGGAAGAAGCAAATTTTATAGCATCTATAGCATCTAAAGTTTACTATATTCCTATGTATATTGAAGAAGTTGAAGTTGATGCTTCTATTGAAATAATAAAAGATACTCCATTAGAAATCATAGGGGAAGATAAAGTGAGTAAGTTAAAGCTTAATAATTCAGAGATAGATACTGATGGTATTTTTATATTAAGAGACAGTATTTCCCCAGGTCAGTTGGTTCCAGGAATAATATTAGCAGATAATCACATAGAAGTTGATAGGATGATGAAAACAAACATACCAGGTTGTTTTGCATCTGGAGATGTTGTTGGGAAGCCATATCAATATATAAAATCAGCTGGAGAGGGGAATATAGCTGGCTTATCAGCAGCAAGCTATGTAGACTCAATAAATAAGAAATAGGAGATAAAGTATGAAAAAATGCGAATATGAGAATATTAAATTAGATAATCAAATTTGTTTTTCTTTATATGCAGCATCAAGAGAAATAATAAAATTATATAAGCCTATTCTTGATAAATTCAATCTTACATATACGCAATATGTTGCAATGCTTGTATTGTGGGAGGATGAAAAAAGCACGGTTAAGGATATAGGTAAAAGGCTGCACTTAGATTCAGGTACTTTAACCCCATTGTTAAAAAAAATAGAAAGCATGGGATTACTAACAAGACATAGGGATGTAAATGACGATAGAGTTGTAATCGTAGAGTTGACTGAAAAGGGAAGAGCTTTAAAAGATGATATAACAGAAGTGCCACATGAAATAATGTGTAAAGTTAACATGCCACTTGAAAATGCTATAGCATTAAAAAAACATTTGGATGAATTATTAGAGATATTGGAATAAATTAGTTAGACGGAGAGGCAAGGCTGATAAGTTTTGTCTCTTTATTATATATGAGATAAAATGCGCTAATAAAAATAAGTATTAATAATATAATTAGTAGAAATATTCAAATTGTTTTATGTTGTATGTAAATGATATAATAAGTATAAAATTGAGGAATAGGATAAATTTATGGACAGAATCCTTTAAATTTGTAATTTTGGAGGAACGATTTTATGGAAGATATAATATGTAAACTAGAAGGAAATGAATTTTTTAAAGATATTACAACTGAAGAAATTAAGAATCTTATTTATAATACTTCCTATTCGATAAAATCCTATAAAAAGGGAGAAATAATAGCTAATGAGGAAGATAAATGCAGTAGTTTAGGATTTGTCTTAGAGGGAGTAGTTGAAATTCAAAGAATATATCTAAGTGGAAAACAAATTATTTTAAAACGATTAAGTAATGGTGATGTATTTGGTGAAGCGCTAGTTTTTTCCAAGAAATCTAATTACCCTTCAACTGTTATAGCTTTCAGTGAATGCAGCATACTATTTATAAGTAGAGCAGATATATTGAAATTGTGTACAAGAGATGAAAGAGTTTTAGGGAATTTTATGGCTGCATTAAGTAATAAAATACTCATGTTAAATTCTAAAATAAAAACAATAGCTTTTAAAAGTATTAAACATAAAGTAATTAATTATATTTTAGAGCAGGTAAAGATGCAAAAGAGTGAAACTATTAAACTAAAGGAGAGTAAAGAAGAAATTGCATCGTCTTTAGGAATTCCAAGACCATCTTTATCTAGAGAACTGATGAATCTTAGAGATTTAGAATATATTGAATTTGATAGAAATGTAATTAAGATTTTAAAGATTGAAGAATTAGAAGCAGAGTTATTTGATTAAAATATATTATAAAATGTAGGTGCATAATGAAGAATATTACAAAGGAACAGTTAGGGGATTTAGAAATTTTTAATAGTCTATCAAATATAACTTTAGAAAAACTTATTAATTTGGGAGAAACAAAAAATTATAAAGTAGGAAGTCATATTTTTAGAGATAAAGAGAACGTTAATACTTTGTATGTTGTTATGAGTGGAAATGTATCATTATATAAGTTAAATGAAAGTGGTCAAAAACGTGTAATATTTATACTAGGCAAGGGAAAGATGATTAACGATGTTATAATGCAAGATTTGCCTACATCTATTAATTGTGAGATATTTGAGGATGCAAAAATCTTAAGCTACGATAAGAACGCTTTTTTAAAACTTATGGAGGGGGATTTTAATCTAACTAAAAATATTATGGGCTCCTTAGCTATGAAGGTTAGAAGGTTATACAGGCAGTTGAAAAATGCAACAGGTGTAATACGTATGGAGAAAAGACTTGCTGCGAAACTCTGGAAATTAAGTAAGGATTATGGTGTCGAATCTGATAGTGGTGTAATCATCAATATGAACATTAGTGTTACCTATCTTGCAGATTTATTAGGGTCTAAAAGAGAAACTATATCTAGATCACTAAAAATACTTTTGAATGAAAATTTGATTGAATATGAGAATAAAAAAATAAAAGTTATTAGCCAAGAAAAATTATCAGATTTTTTTAAAGCGCCGTGATTTATATCACGGTGCTTTATTTATTAATAATTTATAATAAATATATTAGTAAACGTATATATGAAAGGGGAATTTATAGTATGTTTTGTGAAGAATTTAACAGTGTAATTATGGCAGCGAAGGCAAAAGTTAATTTATTAAAGACAAATAAACTAGGATATTTCATAAGTTCAATGCTTGCAGGTCTTTATGTAGGTATGGGAATTATGCTTATATTCACAATTGGAGGATTATTAGGCGGCAGTGGATCACCTGCAACTAAAATAGTTATGGGGGTATCCTTTGGTGTAGCACTTAGTTTAGTAATAATGGCGGGATCAGAACTTTTTACAGGAAATAATTTTATTATGACAGCCGCTTCTTTAAAGGGCGAGGTAAAATGGACAGACACTATTAATATTTGGATAGTTTGTTTTATAGGAAATTTGGTTGGATCTATCATTGCAGGATATATGTTTTATTGTACAGGCCTTTCAGCAGGACCCGTAGGAGAATTTATTGCAAAGACGTCAGCGACTAAAATGAGCATACCATTTTGGCCATTATTAATGCGTGGAATATTCTGTAATATATTAGTATGTTTAGCTACATGGTGCAGTTTTAAATTAAAGAGTGAATCGGCTAAACTTATTATGATATTTTGGTGTTTATTTGCATTCATAACATCAGGTTTTGAACACAGTGTAGCTAACATGACACTTTTAACAATTGGATTATTTAATCCAGGTACTGCTAGTGTAAGTATTATGGGATACGTGTATAACATAGGAGTAGTAACACTCGGAAATATGATTGGTGGAGCTATATTTTTAGCATTGCCTTACTATATAATTTCAAAAAAGAAGTAAAGGAGAAGGAAAATGGGATATAAATTAAGTAAGAAAAACATAAATGATATAATTAAAGATTTATCAAAAGAATATGTAATATATGCCCCTAAGACATTCGAAGGACAAGGTACTTTTTCAGATACAGATAGAATTCGTTATGGTGAAATAAATGCAATAGATGAAATTGTTTTTGATAAAAAAGCGGAATATTCATATAAAGAAGTATTACTTCCTATTTCCCAAACACTTTTCTACTTCACAGAGGATTCTATAAAGGAAGCAGATGCTCCTAAAAAAGGTGCTATTATTTTCTTAAGAAGTTGTGATTTACATGCAGTAAAACGTATGGATGATATTTATTTAAGAAATGGACAAGAAGATTATTATTATAAGAGAGTAAGAGAAAATGCAAAGTTTATTTTAATGGGGTGTGAAAACTCGTTTGAAAATTGTTTTTGTGTAAGTATGGAAACAAATAAAAATGATGAATATAATGCATACTTAAAAGTAGATGCTGATAATGTATATGTAGATGTTAAGGATGAGGTTTTAGAAAGTATATTTAGAAATGATGAAACTTTAGATGTTAATCCAGACTTTGTAACTGAAAATAGTGTAAAGGTTTCTATACCAGATAATCTTTCCTTAGATGTTATGAAATCAGAAATGTGGAAAGAATACAGTGCTCGTTGTATTGCTTGCGGAAGATGTAACTTTGTCTGTCCTACATGTACTTGCTTTACAATGCAGGATATTTTCTATACTGATAATGGTAAAGCTGGTGAAAGACGAAGAGTATGGGCATCTTGCCATGTAGACGGGTATACAGATATGGCTGGAGGACACAGCTTTAGATTAGATAAAGGACAACGTATGCGTTTTAAGGTATTACATAAGGTATATGATTACAAAAAGAAATGGGGATACCACATGTGTGTTGGATGTGGAAGATGTGATGATATCTGCCCAGAATATATATCGTTCTCTAACTGCGTGAATAAATTAAAAGATGGTATGAAAGAGGTGGCAGACAATGAGTAAAAATGAATATATTCCTTTTTTATCAGAAATTAAAGAAGTAATTAAACATACAGAAATAGAATACACTTTTCGTATGGAATTTAACGGTGATGTAAAACCAGGACAATTCTTTGAAGTATCTCTTCCAAAGTTTGGCGAGGCGCCTATTTCGGTAAGTGGTATAGGGGAAGGTACTGTTGACTTAACTATAAGAAGAGTTGGTAAAGTTACTAATGAAATATTTAATAACTATGTTGGGGATAAATTATTTTTAAGAGGACCGTATGGAAATGGATTCGAGATTGAAAACTACAAAGACAAAGAAGTAGTTGTTGTTGCCGGAGGAACTGGACTTTCACCAGTTAAAGGAATAGTAGATTATTTCTCTAAAAATTCATCGGATGCAAAAGACTTCACATTAATTGCAGGTTTTAAATCACCAAAGGATATTTTGTTTAAAGATGATATTGAAGAGTGGAAAAAGAATATTAATCTTATTCTAACAGTAGATGGTGCAGAAGAAGGATATGAAGGTAACGTTGGAATGGTTACAAAATACATACCTGAACTTCAAATTAAAGATATTAAAAATGCAGTAGTTGTCGTGGTAGGACCTCCTATCATGATGAAATTTACAGTAGCAGAATTTTTGAAACGTGGAATAGAAGAAAACAATGTTTGGATCTCACAAGAAAGAAAAATGTGCTGTGGAATTGGTAAATGTGGACATTGTAAAATAGATGATACATACATTTGCTTAGATGGACCTGTTTTCAACTACTCAAAAGGTAAATCTCTAATAGATTAGGAGGAGTTAAGTCAATGGATTTAAATACTAAAAAAATCAAAAAAAATGCTTTTAGGGTTACTAAAGTAAGAGGAATAACTGCTTCTAGAATTAGGATCCCAGGTGGACATATGGATGCAGATTTACTTGGGAAAATACAAGAGATTGCACAAAAGTACGGAAATGGTACAGTTCATATAACAACACGTCAAGGTTTTGAAGTACCTGGCATAAAGTTTGAAGACATGGATAAGGTAAATGAATTATTACAGCCTATTATTGAAAAATTAGATATAAATCAAGAGATTCCTGGAAAAGGATATACAGCAGCTGGAACTAGAAATGTAGCAGCATGCGTAGGTAACAATGTTTGTCCCTATGCAAATTACAATACATCAGACTTTGCTATGAGAATAGAAAAAGCTATCTTCCCAAATGACTTACATTTTAAAGTAGCATTAACAGGATGTCCTAATGATTGCATAAAAGCAAGAACACATGACTTTGGTATAATAGGAATGACAGAACCACAATATGACATCAATAGATGTGTAAGTTGCGGAGCTTGTGTAAAGGCTTGTAAGAAAAAATCAGTAGGTGCACTTGAATTTGTAAATTATAAAGTTGTAAGAAATGAAGAAAAGTGTATTGGATGTGGTGAATGCGTAATTAATTGTCCAACGAGTGCGTGGACAAGAAGTAAGGAAAAATATTATAAGTTAGTCCTTATGGGTAGATCAGGTAAGAAAAATCCACGTCTTGCTGAAGACTTCTTAATCTGGGCAGATGAACAAAGTATCACTAAAATAATTTTAAATACTTATAAATTCGTTGAAGAATATATAGATAAAGATGCACCAGGTGGTAAAGAGCATATAGGATATATAATTGATAGAGTTGGATTTGAAGAATATAAAAAATGGGCTCTAGAAGGAATAGAATTCCCAGAGAAAACTATCATTAAAGAACGCATTTATTGGAGCGGAATACATTTCTGCTAGAATTAAAGGTATTGCGAATCATTTGAAATATAAAAATACTTGCAGTATAGGACAATTTAAGTTTACTGCCAGACAATCGAACGGGAATATATGTGTTTACTCCGGTTCCTAGAAGATTTTGCTGGGTTATTCTAAGATTATAAGTTGCATCCAAAATGCTTGCTTCAAAGACTACGCTTTTGAACAAGCACATTTGGAACAACTTATAATCTAGAATAACGGCCAGCAAAATCTTCTTATGAACACTCTGTAAAAACATATATTCCCGTTCTTTGTTTGGTAGTAAGTTTAAGATAAGAATATATTAATGCAAGTATTTTTTATTTCTCAGATAAGTAATACCTTTGATAGAGATTATTTACAATCACTAATAAAGTTTGTACTCTTATAATAACAAGCTTATAATTGAGTTGGAAATATTTGCAAGATAGTTAAATTAAGCGTAATACAAAGAAATAGAATACATATATGTGGAGCAGGCATTGAAAAATAAGCTGCTGGTATATCTTAATAGGAAGTTGTTCCACTCTTGCTTGTCATGCGCTTGTCGCAGGAACATGCAGGAGTGGTGCAACTTTCTATTTAGATATACCCAGTGAGATTTTTCATAGCCCTGTGGAACATATATGTATTCTATTTCGGTTGATCATTGCTTTACTTTTAGTCCATCATAACAACTTTAACTTGTGATGACTTAGAGTATACATGAATTCTAGGTTATTTTTATGTATTTATAAAAATAATTCCAAAAGATTTATTACTCGTAACAAATGAAACAGAGTATTTTATGATTTCAATGTAAAATAGGTTCATAAGGTGATTCGAGGGAATGTACCTAACTGATATAGAAATTAATAAAAATTTATTTAATAAAAATTAAGTGTGTGGAGGAGATTTTAATATGGATAATAAAATGTTTTGTTTTCAATGTCAAGAAGCAGCAGGATGTACAGGCTGTACTGTAAAAGGGGTATGTGGTAAGACTCCAGAACTTGCTATGCTACAAGACTTATTAATATATACAACTAGAGGATTATCAGAAGTAGCAACTAGTGCTAGAGAAGAAGGAATAGAAGTATCAAAAGCTATCAATACAATGGTAACTATGAATCTTTTCACTACTATAACTAATGCTAACTTTGATAATGAAATATTCTTTGGAAGAATACAAGAAACTTTAAACTTAAAAGAAGAATTATTAGCAAAATTAGGTAATAAGGAAGAGTTAAGTGAAGCTGCTTTATGGAAAGCGGAGACTAGAAGCGAGATGGAAGCTAAAGCTGGATCAGTTGGAGTATTATCTACTCAAAACGAAGATATCAGAAGCTTAAGAGAGCTTATCACTTATGGATTAAAAGGATTATCTGCATACATGAAACATGCAAATGCTTTAGGATATGAAGATGAAAATATCTGTGCATTCATGCAAAAAGCATTATCACAAACTGCTAATAATAAAGTGTCAGTAGAAGAATATATTGGATTAACTTTGGAAACAGGTAAGTTTGGTGTTGATGGAATGGCTTTATTAGATAAAGCTAATACAGAAAGCTACGGTAACCCAGAAATAACTAAGGTTAATATTGGAGTAGGTAAGAATCCAGGAATATTAGTATCAGGTCATGACTTAAAAGATATAGAACAATTATTAATTCAAACAGAAGGAACAGGAGTAGATGTTTATACTCACTCTGAAATGTTACCAGCTCATTACTATCCACAATTAAAGAAATATTCTCATTTAGTAGGAAACTATGGAAATGCATGGTGGAAGCAAAAAGAAGAATTTGCAAGCTTTAATGGACCAATCCTTATGACTACTAACTGTATAGTGCCTCCAACTGAAAAGGATGGATATATAGATAGAATGTACACTACAGGTGCAGCAGGATTTGAAGGATGTGCTCACATTGCTGCCGATGAAAACGGAAAGAAAGATTTCTCAGCAATTATTGAACAAGCTAAAAAATGTGCAGTTCCGACTCAAATAGAAGAAGGAGAAATCGTTGGTGGATTTGCTCACAATCAAGTGTTAGCATTAGCTGATAAAGTAGTAGAAGCAGTGAAAACTGGAGCTATAAAGAAATTCTTTGTTATGGCAGGATGTGATGGTAGACAAAAAGCTAGATCATACTACACAGACTTTGCGGCAGCTCTTCCAAAAGATACTGTTATATTAACAGCGGGTTGTGCAAAATATAAATATAACAAATTAGATTTAGGAGATATTGGTGGAATCCCAAGAGTTTTAGATGCAGGACAATGTAATGATTCTTATTCACTAGCAGTAATTGCATTAAAACTTAAAGAAGTATTTGCCCTTGAAGATATAAATGAATTACCAATAGCATTTAATATTGCATGGTATGAACAAAAAGCTGTAATAGTTCTTTTATCACTATTATACTTAGGAGTAAAGAATATTCACCTAGGACCAACACTTCCAGCATTCCTTTCACCAAATGTAGCTAAAGTTTTAGTAGAAAGCTTTGGTATAGGTGGAATCACAAATGTTGAAGATGATATGGCAATGTTCTTAAAATAGAATTCTAAATTTAATAATTCATATAATTTGAATTAACAATTAATATAACCTTTAGGTATTTCTAAATGTAAGAAATGCCTAAAGGTATTTTTATTTTATTAAAAATTTATTCAATAATTATTTAAGAAGTAAGTTTAGAATAGAATAATACAAAGCATTAGGCAAACCATAGAAAAAAAGTCGGAAAATAAATTCGAATGAAAACGTATTAGTGATCCACTGAGATATTTACAATAAACATTAATAAGAATATAATCTGTATTATTGTAATACTTACTATAAAAGGAAAATACATTCATTTTTATTATTAGGTAGTGATTTTATAATATGAGGTTAGTTTTAAATATTATGGGGGAATAACTATGTTTAAAAAAATTCAATCACTATTAATAGGAAGGGCTCTTAAAACTACTGAATTAGCAGAAGAAAAGTTTAATGTTTTGTGGGGTCTTCCGATATTATCGAGCGATGCTATTTCATCAGTGGCTTATGCTAGTGAAGAAATATTACTAGTCCTTATACCTGTACTTGGTATGCGTGCGTATGCATCAATGATAGAAATAGCTATTTCCATTACGATACTATTAGGGATAATTGTATTTTCGTATAGGCAAATAATCGATAGCTTTCCCCATGGAGGAGGATCTTACATTGTTGCGAGTCAAAATATAGGTAAATTGCCTGGTCTTGTAGCAGCATCTTCTTTAATAATAGATTATCTTCTAACTGTCGCTGTTAGTACATGTGCGGGAGCAGCTGCAATCACATCAGCAATTCCAGCATTATTACCACATCAGGCGTTAATAGCCATTTTTGTAATTGGTCTAATCGCACTAGGTAATCTAAGAGGAATAAGGGATTCATCAAAGTTTTTTGGAGTACCAACATATTTATTTATATTTTCAATAATGATTATGATAATAACAGGAATTTTCAAAGTTTTGGTGTTAAAAGAAAATCCAGTGCAATTGTATACAATACCTCAAGCTACTGGAGATTTGACTTTATTGTTATTCCTAAAAGCCTTTTCTTCAGGGTGTACAGCTCTAACAGGAATAGAAGCAGTAAGTGATGGGATACCAAATTTTAAGAATCCAGCCCAAAGGAATGCTAAAGTCGTATTAGGCACACTTGCCTGCATTGTTTTTCTTATATTTGGTGGAATATCATATCTTTCAACAATGTATAAAGCGTCACCAGGGGAAGATATTACAGTAATAGCACAAATAGCTATTCAGGTTTTTGGTCAGAACAGCCTAATGTTTTTTGTCGTACAAGCTACAACTGCTGTTATCTTAACACTTGCGGCTAATACTGCATTTTCAGATTTGCCTTTACTACTTTCAATACTAGCTAAAGATGGATATGTGCCAAGACAGCTTGGCAAAAGAGGAACTAGATTAAGTTTTTCCAATGGTATAGTATTATTATTTCTAGCATCTTCAGTTTTAGTTTATATTGCTAACGGAAGTACACATGTATTGTTATCTCTATATGCAGTCGGAGTATTTATATCATTTACTTTATCACAGTTTGGGATGTTTAAGAAATGGACAAAGAGCAGAGAAGGAAATTGGAGGCATAAAGCTTTTATAAACGGATTAGGGGCCACAGTTACTGCAGTAACATGCATAATAATCGGAATTGAGAAATTTAAACATGGTGCATGGGTTGTACTTATATGTATACCAATCTTAGTAGTAGGAATGCTTAGGGTTAGAAGGCATTATACAAAAGTTAGGGAAAATTTAAGAATTGAAACAGATTTAGAAAGTTTAATTGTAAGGGAAGCTATAACTAAATATGTTATTGTTCCGGTCCAAACAATAAATAAATCTTTTATTAAGAGTTTAAATTATGCTTTAACAGTTGGAGAAAATATAGAGGTTTATCACGTGAGTACAGATGAAGAGATAACTAAAAAATTAATTGAAAAATATAATAGATTAGGAATAAGAGCGCCACTCATAATAGAGAATGCACCATATAGGAATGTCAATGAAAAATTGCTTGCTTATGTGGAAGAGAAACATAAACAGCTAAAAACCCATGAAGTTATAACAGTAGTAATGCCTCAATTTATTATACATAAATGGTGGCATCAAGCTCTCCATAATCAAACATCGATTCTACTTCGAAGAGCTATATTAAAGATGAGAAATGTAGTAATTATTACCGTACCTTATATAATTAATGAATAGCCTATATAAAAAAATGAGAGTAACCAAAGCTATTTTGGTACTCTCATTTTTTTGTTATTATGGAATATAATTTTTGCTTGGATATATACACATACAAAAATTATATATTTATGCAGATTTTTTATTAGAATAACTTACGTCAACATCATCTAAAGGAATAACTTTAGTTTTGTATTTAACCTTATAACCTATGTATAATATTATAAATAAAGGAAGGCCTATATATGCTGCAATTAATCCATTCCAATCAATCGCCTCAGGAGTAATATATGAATATCCTTGACCTATTATTATAATAATACACATTAATAATGCTAATATAGGACCAAATGGATATAAGCTAGCCTTATATTTTAAGTCATTTAAGTCTTTACCTTGGTGAACATATGCTTTTCTAAATCTGTAATGACATATTGCTATCCCTACCCAGGCAATAAATCCAGCAAGACCAGATGCCGCAACTAACCAAACGTAAACGGTACTTTCTGCATATAAACCTGTTAAAAAGCAGGCAGAAGCAATTAATGTAGTTAAAAGTACAGCATTTACAGGCACGCCTCTTTCATTTGTTTTAGCAAAAACTTTAGGTGCCATACCTTCTTTAGCCATCGCATAAAGCATTCTACTTGATGCATACATACCAGAATTACCAGCAGATAATACAGAAGTTAATATAATCGCATTTATCAATGAAGCAGCACCTGCTATACCAGCTCTTTCAAATACCATTGTAAATGGGCTGGTATCAAGACTAGCTTCAGTAAATGGTATTATTGCGCCTAAAACAATTATTGTTCCTAAGTAAAATATTAATATTCTCCAAAATATTGATTTTATAGCTTTAGGTATATTTTTCTCAGAATCTTCACTCTCACCAGCAGCAATTCCTATAAGTTCTGTACCTTGGAATGAAAAACCAGCGATTAAGAATATAGAGAATATAGACGTAATTCCTCCATGGAAAGGCCCATCTTCTAGAGTGAAGTTATGGAATCCTATTTGTTCTCCGCCCATTATTCCTACGATCATTAAAACACCAATTACAATAAATACAAGAACAGTAACAACTTTAATTCCAGCAAACCAGTATTCTGATTCACCATATGCTTTTGATGATAAAATGTTTAATCCTACTATAATTGCTAAAAACAATATACTCCAATATAGCGCGTTTACATTTGGGAACCAGTATTTCATCAACAAAGAACCAGCAACCATTTCAGCTGCTATTGTTATTGCCCAGTTATACCAATAATTCCATCCAAGTGCAAACCCAAGTGCAGGATCAATAAATTTATTAGCATAGGAACTAAAAGATCCTGGAATAGGCATATGAGTTGCCATCTCCCCTAAGCTTGTCATTAAAAAATACACCATTATTCCGACTAATGCATAAGCTACAAGTGCACCACCAGGTCCAGCCTGATGTAAAGTATCACCCATAGCAAGAAATATACCAGTACCGATAGATCCGCCTATAGCAATCATATTCAAATGTCTTGCTTTTAAGCTTCTTTTTAATTCGTTATTTTGTTCACCCATTTTTTCTCCTCCAGTATGGTTTTATAATTCCATAGGTAAGCAACTAAGATAATATAAACATTATAAAAATAAAAAAAGCCATGAGAGCATACTCATGACATAAATACGAAAATTATATATTCTATAAAAAATATTATAAACCATCGTATAATTACATTGAAAATAGCTCTCCACAAAATAATTCGTGACAGTCTTATGCATATTTTACATAAGCCCAGCAAATAGTATTAAAGCAATTAACTATTTACTTCGGCGAAAGATCCTTTCGTATCACATCATCAAGCTTACCTCCGCAATACTACTTTTAAATTTCGCGCCTCTATCTTAGTTATCTATCTATTATTTCACATATAATTATCTAATATAACTGGAGTTATGTCAATATTTTTAATTTTTTAATATAAAAATTAAAAATATATCACTTTTACTGAAATAAGAACAAAGCGGTTTAGTTGATATATTATTAATGTATTGATGAATATTTTAACAAATGCTTAGTAAAATCAACCAAAAGTATTTTAATTGACAACGATATAGGCTGCGAGTATAATTCAGTATAGAAATGCTTGTTATTGACAATGGGGTCAACTTTATTAAGGAAGGTTGACTTATTTTTTTAGAAAATTAAATATAGGGGGATACATTATGAAAAGATTAAAAAAAATAATTGCTGGGGTCTTATGTGTTGCAACTGTTGGTGTATTAGCAGGTTGTGGTTCTAAGAATGCAAGTAATGAAAAAGTGCTACGTGTAGGAATGGAAGCTGCATATGCGCCATTCAATTATACACAAACAGATGATGCTAATGGAGCAGTTAAAATTAAAGGAAGCAATGAATATGCCAATGGTTATGATGTTATGATGGCTAAAAAAATTGCTGACAAAATAGGTTACACAGTCGAAATAAATAAAATGGAATGGGATGGATTAGTTCCGGGAGTAAATTCAGGAAAAATTGATGTCTCAATAGCAGGTCAAAGTATCACAGCTGAACGTTTGCAAACTGTAGATTTTTCTGATCCATACTATAAAGCTAATATTGTGGCTCTTACTAAGAAAGGTACTGCTTATGAAAATGCAAAAAGCATTGCAGATTTAAAGGGAGCAATTTGTACATCTCAATTAAATACAGTTTGGTATGACATGTTAAAGCAAATTCCAGATGCTAATATTCAGCCTGCTATGGATACAGTTCCATCATTAATAGTTGCACTTTCATCAGGAAAGGTAAATGTTGTTGCAGTAGATAAGCCAACAGCTATGGCAGCAGCTTACTCGAATCCAGATTTAGTTATGCTTGATTTACAAGGTGATAAAGGATTTAAAGCTTCTGATGAAGATGTTAACATGGGAATTGCGATTAAAAAAGGAAACAAAGAATTAACTGACAAGATAAATAAAGCACTTTCAGAAATTTCAGAAGAAGAACGTAATAAAATGATGGAAGAGGCTATAAAAGTTCAACCATTATCAAAATAATACTAATAATAAATAAAGAGGAGGTTTATATGTATTAGCCTCCTTTTTTAATTAGATATTTCAAATGGTAAAATATATTTTTGGTGAGGTGGAAAATAATATGACATCAAATTTACCAGAGGGATTTTTTCAATGGGTTTGGTATCTTTTACAACAGTATGGCACTTTATTTATACAAGGAGCATTATATACACTTTTAATTGCTGTGATTGGTACGATAGCCGGGTGTATTATTGGTTTTTTGGTAGGTATAGTAAGAACTATTGAGGTAAATCCTGAAGCTAATAAAATTAAAAGTGGTCTTTTAAAAGGTGTGCAATGGATATTGACCGCTTATGTAGAATTCTTTAGAGGCACACCAATGATTGTACAATCTATGGTTATATTTTATGGTGCTATGGAGGTATTCGGCATTGATATGTCTCCATTGGCAGCAGGATTGTTAGTTGTTTCAATTAATACAGGAGCATATATGGCAGAGACTGTTCGTGGTGGTATAGCGTCAATTGATCCGGGGCAGACCGAGGGTGCAAAGGCAATTGGAATGACACATTTTCAAACTATGCTATATATAGTACTTCCTCAAACATTGAGGAATATTATGCCTCAAATAGGTAATAACCTAATTATCAATATTAAGGATACATCTGTATTGAACGTAATATCTGTAACAGAGCTATACTTCGCAGGTAAGTCAGCTGCAGGTGCTTATTACAAATACTTTGAAGTATTCTTTATAATATGTGTAATTTATTTTGTTATGAATTTGGCTGTTTCTCGCTTATTACGTTTTATAGAGAAGAAAATGGACGGGCCGGATAGCTATAAATTAGTAACAAGTGATTATATGTCAGGAGAAATTACTGAAAATAGTTCAACTATTAAAATCAAGGGAGGGAAACAATAATGGAAGCTATCGAAAATGTGAATGGCAATTCTCCTATATTAGAAATCAACCATTTAGGAAAAACTTTTGGAAATAACGAAGTTTTAAAAGATATTGATTTTAAAATAAATCAAGGAGATGTAGTTTGTATTATTGGAGCATCAGGATCAGGAAAATCAACCCTTCTTAGATGTATCAATATGCTAGAGACCCCTACTTCAGGTGAAATATTACATGACAAAGAGAATATATTAAGTAAACGTAAAGAAATAACTAGCTACAGGGCAAAAGTTGGAATGGTATTCCAACAGTTTAATTTATTTAGTAATATGACAGTACTTGATAACTGCATGATTGGAGTTACTAAAGTATTAAAGAAAGACAAGGATTATGCAAATAATATTGCAATGAAGTATTTGAAAAAGGTGGGAATGGCCCCATACATAAATGCAAAGCCTCATCAACTTTCTGGAGGGCAAAAGCAAAGAGTAGCAATCGCTCGTGCACTTGCTATGGAGCCGGAAGTCTTGTTATTTGATGAGCCAACTAGTGCTCTAGACCCAGAAATGGTAGGAGAAGTTTTAGCAGTTATGCGTGAACTTGCAAGTGAAGGGATGACTATGATTATAGTAACCCACGAAATGGCATTTGCAAGAGATGTATCTACTAGAACAGTATTTATGGAAAAGGGAGTTATTGTTGAAGATGACACCCCTAAAGTTATATTTAATAATCCTAAAAATAAGCGTACTCGCGAATTCTTATCAAGATTTATGGACAATTAAAATTAACTCCCGACAATGATTTAATATCTATAGTCGGGAGTTTTTTATTTTTCAATGGATTTACTAATCAATTTACCTATTCTAAGTTTAATTTATTCTTCAATATATAGTGAGTTATTATAAAATAGGCAGCAAAGAATATTAAGTTAATAATAATTACACCTATTAAAAGTAAATGAACTGGACCGAAAGAGTGAATATTATTAAATGGATTCCAATTACTTAATGAAAAAGTGATGCCTACAATTGATGAAATTGCTGTTGTAATTAAATTTAATACTATGAAAGCGCCAAAAGCTGAAAGAATTCTATGCTTGCTAAATAAGTGACCAATTGATATTGATGCATAAATCATAGTAATAAATTTAATGAATTGAACCAAGATAGCAATAAGACCTTCAAGTATTACAATAAAAATTTGTCCTCCAAACTCCGTATAAGCTTCTGAAAAGCCATGAGAAAGTTCAGAAAAGAATCTGGCAAATCCACTAGGATCAAATGCCATGATGATTATTGAAAGCACTGCGATGATCCCGCTTATTATATTCCAAAAAGTCGCAATTGAAAGTTTGCTTATAATATTGGTAATAGTAGTTACAGGAAGAGTATTCATTAAATATCCTTCATCTCCAAGTAGGTTCTTATAAAATCTTTGTATTACTACAAAAAAAGTTACTATAAACACAGCAGCCATAGTACAGCCATATCCAAAGATACTTAGAATAAATGGTATTCCACCAAAGCCGTCAAGTTTATTTGAAAAACCAGTTCCAATAAAGATTTTATTTATAATGGCAAAGGCTAATAATGCTATATAAAGTGGTATTAGTATTCTACCAGTAGCTTTTATCTCATATTTCATCAATTTTCCTAACATCTAAATACCTCCCTAAATAGAGCATCAACGCTCTTTCCTTCACTTTCTCTAATTTCATCAACACTTTTAGTTAAGAATATATTTCCATAAGAAATGAATACTACATCATCTAATATTCTTTCAATATCCGAAATAAGATGAGTAGAGATAATAATAGTAGCATTTTCGTTATAATTAGTTATGATTGTATTTAAAATATAATCTCTAGCTGCTGGATCTACACCTGCTATAGGCTCATCTAGTAAATATAAATCTGCCTCTCTACTCATAACCAAGATGAGTTGAACTTTCTCTTTTGTTCCTTTTGACATAGTTTTTAATTTATCATTAGGATTGATATTTAATTTTGCCAACATGTTATATGCTCTCTCAGGATTGAAATTATCATAAAAATCTTTAAAGAAATTAATAATATCAGAAACTTTCATCCAATCATTTAGATAAGTTCTTTCTGGTAAGTAAGATACAATCTTTTTTGTTTCTACACCAGGTTTATTTCCTGCTATTAGAATTTCTCCACTTGATGGAGTTAAAAGGCCATTTGCAAGTTTTATAAGCGTACTTTTCCCGCTGCCATTAGGTCCTAAAAGCCCAACAATTCTTCCTCGATTAACTGTTAAATTTATACCTTTTAAGGCTTCAGCATTAGCATAAGTTTTAAATAAATTTTTACATTCTAAAATAGGGCTATTATCCAGGCTGTCATTTTTATAAGCAGAGATTGTATCAGTTTCATTAGAATTATACAAGATTTTATTGTCAACATTACTCATTATTTCATCTCCTTTGATATAACTTCTATAAGTTGTATTGTCTCTTGTTTTGTATAACCTATTTTCTCCATATTGAAGAGAAATTTTTCGATTTGCTCTTTTGCTAAACCGTTTCTTATATCTTTTATCATACTAATATCCTCCGTAATGAATCTACCACTTGTTCTTTGACTAAATACTAAACCTGTTCGTTCTAATTCAGTTAATGCTTTTTGCATTGTATTAGGATTTACAGCTGCATCAGCTGCCATCTCTCTAACTGAGGGTAATTTATCCCCCGCCTTATATATGCCTGAAACTATTCTAAGTTGAATTTGTTCCATAAGCTGCACGTAAATTGGTCTATCGTCATTAAAATTCCATGACATAGTCTCACTCCTTCATAAATTTTATCATTGTGTTACTGTACTAGGTTGTTAATACAATAATACAATGACAGTTATTTTATGTCAATATACAAATTAAAATATTTTTAAAAGAAAATATTTTATATATTCCGTTAATAATCATATAAATTATAAAAAATAAATCTTAAGTAGAATGGAAATAAGTCGATATTTATAGAGAAATGTTATAATTTAGCATAGATTTCTAGACATTTTGATATTTGCATAACCGTAAGTCTATTTACAGACAAAAAATGAGGGGGATTTTCATGATAAAATTATTAGAGAATAATGAACTTGATATGGAGGCTTTGGAAATAAAAGATATAATTGATATTAAGTTATTGCAGAAGTTTCAGGATGATTTTGCTTTCGCTATGAATTGCGCGAGCGTAACTGTAGATAAAGATGGGAATCCGGTAACTAATCCAAGTTCTTATACCACTTTTTGTGATAAATTCGTTCATTCAACTAAAATTGGAGATGATAGATGTGCAGCATCTCATAAGAGGATGGGAGAAGAAGCAGCAAGAACCGGAAAACCTTATGTAGGTTTATGTCACGCTGGATTAGTAGATTTTGCCGCACCAATAATTATAGAAGGAAGACTAATTGGAACTGTTCTAGGAGGGCAAATGTTAACCGAAGCCCCTAAAGAAAGTAATGTTATCCAAATAGCTAAAGAAATAAATGTTGATCCTAATTCATTTGTTAGCGCAGCTAATGAAGTTGGCAGGGTAGATATGAAACATATTGAAGCAGCAGCAAGTGTATTGTTTTTAGTTGTAAACTCCCTTGCTAAAAATGGTCATAATGAATTAAATTTAGATATTTTAACGAAAAAATTAAGCAATAATTTTATGCAGGTATCTGCTACAATAGAAGAACTTTCAGCTTCTGCAACTAATATTACATCTCAGCAAGAGGAATTAAATGGTGAAATAAGTCAAGTAGGAGAGATTACTGAAAAGATTAATGCAATACTTGATTCTATAAAGAGCCTTGCAGCTCAAACAAAAATGTTAGGGCTTAATGCATCAATTGAAGCCGCACGTGCTGGTGAAGTAGGAAAGGGATTCTCGGTTGTTGCAAAAGAGATAAAAAATTTAGCGGAGAATTCAAAAGAAACAGCAAAGAGTATTTCTGATTTAACAATTAAGATTCAGGAATCAGTTCAAGGGACTATCAAAAATTCTAAAATAACTCTTGATACAACTAAGGAACAAGCAAAAGCTATGGAAGCAGTAACACTAAATATTCAGGATTCTGTATATATTGTAGATCAATTAAGTAATATGATGGAAAATTTAAGATAATAATATGTAGTTACTTTCAATATTATTTGAAAGTAACTTTTTTATTGCACGAGGGCATTAAAGAACTTTAGCTGGATAAAAAGTAGATATTGCCTTGTTCTATTATATGTTTATTATCATTGTTATTGAATAGGAGAAATTATGTGATATAATTATATTTACAGGTGTATATACACCTGTAAATAATAAAAGAAAGAAGTGTAAATATGGGGGCAGATTTAGTTAAAGAAATATTAAAATTGAAAAAAGAAAAGAATGCGGTTATTCTTGCTCATTATTACCAGCCAGGATTTGTACAAGAATTAGCAGATTATGTGGGGGATTCTTATTATTTAAGTGAAGTAGCTAGAGATTGCACCGAAGAAACTATAATGTTTTGTGGAGTTAGATTTATGGCAGAAAGTGCGAAGATACTATCGCCGCATAAAACTGTTCTGATGCCATGTGCGAGTGCAGGATGTTCTATGGCAGATATGGCTAGTGGTAAGGCCTTATTAGAATTAAAGGAAAAGTATCCAGAAGCTTATGTTGTATGCTACATAAATTCGACAGCTAATGTAAAAGCACATTGTGATTTAGCTGTAACATCTTCAAGTGCACTAAAGATATTAAAAAATGTACCTAGTAAACAAATAATGTTTTTACCAGATAGAAATTTAGGTGAATATATTTCGGAGTTCTTTCCTGAAAAAGAATTTATATTATGGGATGGTTTTTGCAGATGTCATAATAAAATAAGCAGAGAAGATATATTAAAAGAAAAAGAAAAACACAAAGGTGCGAAAGTATTGGTGCATCCAGAGTGTACAAAAGAAATTAGAGATATTGCTGATTATGTAGGAAGTACAAGTGGAATTATAGATTATGCAACTAAAAATGATGGAAATGAATTTATTATAGCAACAGAAGAAGGAATTTTACATGAATTGAAAAAGAAAAATCCTAATAAAGATTTCTTTATCCCTGGAGATAAAATATGTTGCCAGGATATGAAAAAGACAACTCTTGAAAATTTATATGATGCTCTATTGAATGGAAAAAATGAAATGATTTTAAATGAAGATATTAGAAAAAAAGCTTTGAAATCATTGGAAAATATGCACATATTAGCATCTGAAGATGCGAAAGACATTTAGGTAATAACAATGAACAGGTTTGTTGATGTATTAATAGTAGGTTCAGGAGTGTCAGGTCTTTATTGTGGGTTAAATTTAAGGGACGATTTAAATATTTTAATTGTATGTAAAGATAAGTTAAATTGCAGCAATACTTATTTAGCGCAAGGTGGAATATCTATGGCTAAAGGTATAGACGATATACCTTTATTTGTTAGTGATACTTTAAAAGCAGGTAAGTATGAAAATGATTTGGAAGCTGTTAATGTTTTAGCAGCTGAATCTGTATATAACATAAATAATTTGATAGAAATGGGACTTGAATTTGATAGGAATGAAGATGGTAGTCTTAATTTCACAAAAGAAGGTGCTCATTCTATAAGTAGAATAGTTCATACTAAAGACAATACAGGAGAAAGTACAGCAAAAATTCTAATTGAAAAAATAAAGCAAAAAGATAATATACATGTCTATGAAGATACTTTTTTTGTAGATATTATAGAAAAAGATAATAAATGTATTGGGGCTATATTAATTAAAGAGAACGAGCAGATAAATGTTTATGCAAAAACTGTAGTGCTTGCCACTGGGGGAATAGGTGGATTATTTAATAACTCAACAAATCAAAAAATATTAACCGGAGATGGAATTGCAACAGCAATAAAACACAACATAGAACTTAAGGATGTTAATTACATTCAAATTCATCCGACAGCATTTTATGAAGAAGGAAGAAATGAAAGAAGATTTTTAATATCAGAATCCTTAAGAGGGGAAGGCGGAATCTTAACTAATATTAATAGTAAGAGATTTGTAAACGAACTTTTACCTAGAGACGTGGTTTCAAAAGCTGTTTATGAACAAATAAAAGAAACTGAGACACCATATGTATACTTAGATATAAGATTTTTAGGTGAAGATTATATAAAGAATAGATTTTCAACAATTTATGAGGAATGTTTAAGAAGAGGAACTAATATAACAAAAGAGTATATTAAAGTATCTCCAGCTCAGCACTTTTTTATGGGAGGAATAAAGGTTAATATTAACTCACAAACATCCATGAAAAATTTATATGCGGTAGGAGAGACAAGCTGCACAGGAATACATGGTGCCAATAGACTAGCAAGTAATTCATTACTTGAAGGGCTTGTATTTTCCAGAAGGGCTGCACATTTAATAAACAGTACTGTGGATAAACAAGAAATAGAAGTTTCTACTGTGGAACAATTAAATAAATCCATAGAAGAAATGGTCTATGAAAATAGAAATTTGGTAACAGGGGTTATACAGGAATGGGGAGGAAAGTTAGATGATCAACTACTTAGTTGTAGATAAGATAATACGGGATGCACTTATCGAAGATGCACCAAATGAAGATATAACAACAAATTCAATTATAGATGAAAAGAGTACTGCTACAGTTGAACTATTATGCAAAGAAGATGGAATTGTTGCAGGTTTAGAAGTATTTAGAAGAGTATTTGATATATTGGGGAATGTTGAGATAGAGATTTATAAAAATGATGGTGATAAGGTATATGCAAAAGAAAAAATTGGTTTTTTAAAAGGTAATACAAGGAACTTGTTGATTGGTGAAAGAATAGCATTAAATTTATTGCAGAGAATGAGTGGGATAGCAACATTAACAAATAGATTTGTTCAGGAGATGAGCCATACAAGCACAAAACTATTAGACACAAGAAAAACAACACCAAATCTTAGAATTCTAGAAAAATATTCAGTAAAAATTGGTGGAGGCTGTAATCACAGATTTAATCTATCTGATGGAATTATGCTTAAAGATAATCATATAAGTGCAGCAGGTGGAATAAAAAATGCTGTGCTTCTTGCAAGGCAAAATTCTTCGTTTGTTAGAAAGATAGAGGTAGAAACGGAAAGTATTGAAATGGTAAAAGAAGCATTAGAGGCAGAAGCTGACATCATAATGCTTGATAACATGACTTTAGATATAGCTAGAAAAGCAGTAGAAATGATAGAGGGAAGAGCTCTAACTGAGTTTTCAGGAAATGTGGAATTAAGTAATATAAGAGAAATAGCAGAAATAGGAGTAGATTATATATCTGTAGGGGCTTTAACTCACTCAGCTAAAATCTTAGATTTCAGCATGAAAAACTTAACTATACTTTAAAATTCATATAATTAAGTAACAACGTAGATAAACGGCATGTAACTTAGACTTAAGCATAACTTACCGAAACACAATATGTTACTTATTTCTAATAAAGTGATACACTCAAAGTTAATAAGTATGGGTAGTTACTTTAATTACAAGCCAAATAT
Source organism: Clostridium chromiireducens (assembly GCF_003575225.1). Classification (NCBI taxonomy): domain Bacteria; kingdom Bacillati; phylum Bacillota; class Clostridia; order Eubacteriales; family Clostridiaceae; genus Clostridium; species Clostridium chromiireducens. The sequence continues at coordinate 41,327 of NZ_QXDJ01000002.1, forward strand.
GCAATTTGAGTATCTATATGATATATTGATTTATAAAGCTTGATTCTGAAATTTAATATATGTTATTATAAAGTTAAATATAATATAAGATTAACAGAGTTGTTTCAAAGATATTTTCTAATTGAAACAACTTTTTATTTTAACAATCAATAAATTACAAAGGTTCTTTTGGATTTGTATCAAATGAAACGGATTTATTATTAGTATTCAATTATAATGAATACATAAAGTGAGTAATTTACTAGAATACATTATTTAAGTTAATGATGTATGACTAATATTAAAATATGGTGAAGATTTAGTGTAGGAGGAGAGTTTTATGATAAGAAGGGTTATTAAAATAGATGAAGAAAAATGCAACGGATGTGGGCTTTGTGCGAGTGCCTGCCATGAGGGTGCTATTGGAATTATAGATGGAAAAGCAAAGTTATTACGTGATGATTATTGTGATGGACTTGGTGATTGCCTTCCTTCATGCGTGACTGGGGCAATTACTTTTGAGGAGCGCGAAGCAGATCCTTATGATGAGGAAGCTGTAAAAATAAATATGGAGAAGAGAAAAATGGAGCAACAAAAGATTGAAATGAAAAAGAACGAAAATATATCATTTGGATGTCCTGGCTCACAAGCCCAAATGTTAAAGAATCATAATAAAATTGAAGTAAAAAAACAAACAAATTCAGATGAAGTAGTATCTCAGTTAAATCAATGGCCAGTACAAATTAAACTTGTTTCTCCAAATGCAGCGTATTTTAATAATGCAAATTTACTTATTGCGGCTGATTGTACAGCTTATGCATATGGAGATTTTCATAACAAATTTATTAAAAATAGAATTACATTAATAGGATGTCCAAAACTAGATGAAGGTGATTATTCAGAAAAGTTAACAACGATTTTGAATATGAATGAAATAAAAAGTGTTACAGTTGTAAGAATGGAAGTGCCTTGTTGTGGAGGAATAGAAAACGCAGTTAAAAATGCATTGAAGGCAAGTGAAAAGATGATTCCTTGGCAAGTAGTGACAATTTCAAGAAACGGCGAAATTATTGAGTAGAAGTAAAGAATAGTGTATACCTATATCTAAATTTTTAGATATAGGTATACACTAATTATTTTTAGATTAAACTTTAAAAAATGGGCTTAAAAATTAAGTGAATTTATAAAATTTAAATAAGTAAATTTAGTGAAAAATTATCTATGTAATAAATAAGAAAATAGAGGATATTATTAATACGTTGTAGAATACTATAACAATGAGAATTTTAAGGGGGAGTATATATGAATAAAAGGAAAGTGTTAATACCGATAGATGGGACAGAGAGAAGTATGCATTCTTTGGATTTTGTAAAAGAGATATTTCCCGAGGATACAATTGAAATCACAATAATGAATGTCAAAGAATTAGTACTAATTAATGAAATGATAGTTGCTGATGAAATAAAATTAGCTCAAGAATTGGGTGAAGAAATTTTAGAAGCTGCAAAAGAAAAAATGAAAGATTACAAGGTTGAGACGTATTTTACCTTTGGATATCCTGGAGATGAAATTGTGAAGAAGGCAAATGAAGAAAATATAGGTGTAATCGTTATGACTAGATCTACTAAAAGAGGTTTAAATAGAATTATAGGATCAGTAACAACAAATGTTGTTAAACGTGCTAAATGTATTGTGATGATAGTTCCTAATGATTTTACTATTAGTATTAAATAATTATTGCAATAGTTTCAAAGTAATTTTATAGGTTATCTTAAAAATTATAATTTTAAGGTAGCCTTTGTTTTGGAATGTAGAATTTTACTGTATTTAATGATATAATAAAGCAAAACTTATTTACTAAATTCATATAAATAGGTAATAATATAAATTATAAAGAAGTCTTTTATAAGTGAAACTTATCAGATGGTGTTAATCACTCCAGCTGAGCTTAGTTGAGCCTATCTAAAGTCAGAAATTTCTCTGCTTAACGATGGAAAGAGGAAAGTAGTGAAAAAGAAGGACATGAGATAAAATTTATTTTTTAGTATTAAGGAGTAAAAAATGAGAGCAGTTTATAGAAACCCAAGAGAGTTAGCAACATGTTTAAAGGATATTGTAGATACATATCATGATGATTTAATTTCATATGAAAAAATGGAAGAAAGAATCATGAAAATAGTTGATGCAAATAGAGATGCTATTTATAAGGAAAAAAGCATGTCAAACAAAATAGCCAATGTTTTAGGTGAAAAAAGAGTAGAGATAATTAATGAAGTTGTTGAGAGTAAAACGAAAGTAGAAGTTTAATCAGTTTTACAGTTTAGGAGTGAATTTTTAATGGGTAAGAAGATAATATTAACAGGAGATAGACCGACTGGAAAGTTACATATTGGACATTATATAGGTTCTTTAAAAAATAGAGTAACTCTTCAAGAGTCTGGATTGTATGAAAGTTTTATAATGATTGCAGATCAACAAGCTTTAACTGATAATGCAAGAAATCCTGAAAAGATAAGAAATAGTTTAAAAGAAGTGGCATTAGATTATTTGGCAGTTGGAATTGATCCAAGTAAGTCTAATATATTTATACAATCACAAATACCAGAATTAAATGAATTAACAATGCATTATCTTAACTTGGTTACACTATCAAGGCTTGAGAGAAATCCGACAGTTAAGCAAGAAATAAAGCAAAAAAACTTTGAAAATAGTATACCAGCAGGATTTCTAGTATATCCTGTAAGCCAAGCAGCAGATATCACTGCTTTTAAGGCGGATACAGTTCCTGTTGGAGAAGATCAATTACCTATGATAGAACAAACAAGGGAAATAGTTAGAAGTTTTAATTCTATATATGGAGATGTTTTAGTTGAACCTGAAGCCGTGCTTCCAAGTTCTAATGCAGGAAGATTGCCAGGAACTGATGGTAAAGCTAAAATGAGCAAATCAATAGGAAATTGTATCTATTTATCAGATGATGCAGATACAATTAAAAAGAAAGTCATGTCAATGTACACGGACCCTAACCATATAAGAGTTGAAGACCCAGGACAAGTAGAAGGAAATACTGTATTTACTTATTTAGACGTTTTTGCTACTGATAAGAACGCAGTGGAAGAAATGAAAGAGCATTATAAACGTGGTGGACTTGGTGATGTAAAAGTTAAGAGATATTTAAATGAAGTTTTACAAGCTGAATTAGAACCAATAAGAAATAGAAGGCTCGAATTTGAAAAAGATATTGATTCAGTATATAAGATGCTTAAAGATGGTAGTGATAAAGCTAGAGAAGTAGCGGCTAAGACATTGAGTGAAGTTCGTGAAGCGATAGGCATAGAGTACTTTTCAGTAAATTAGCAGAGTGAATATTCATTAGAGGGGGAACCAAAATGAAGGCTATTGGGATATTAAACTATCCAGTAGAAGATGTGTTTCATATTTTCATAAAGAACGCAAAAAGAGATTTTTCAGATTTTAAAGAAGAAGATGCGACAGGATGTAAAATTGAAAAGAGTATAAATACTGGTGGATCGGCTCCAGTGCAATGTACTGTTGAAATAACTGGATATGCAAAAAATGAAAAGTATCAGATTACCACTTCAACACGCTTTTCAACATGCGTATCAACCTATAATTTCAAAGGTCAAAAAGATGGTACAACTAAATTAGTGTTTGAAGAAGAACAGTCGACAGATAAATTTTTTGGATATATATCATTATTGGTTCAAAGATTTCTGGCTAGGCGTGCCTTTAAGTCAAAATATAATAGTATTATAGAAGCACTTAATAATGAATTACAAACATATAATAATAATAAAGAACGAAGTAAGCCTAAAAATAAATAATGATAACAGGATTGTTTAAAAATATTTTATATAAAACAATCCTGTTTTTTATTATGATATATTAAACCCAATTACCATCCTTGGAAATTTGAATTTTTTCACCATTAGGGCTTATACCTATTATATTATAAATTGTATATCACATAGGATTTATCTATACTTTAAGTTACACAATATAGTATAATAAGTTTGAATAATTACTTGAAATAAAGTAAAATATATTTTTATTCAAGTAAATTTTTATCCGATAGCTAGCATCCGTAACACCCTATAATATATGAAACTCATCTGCCTTACGTCAGATGAGTAAGCGATTCACACTAAATCATAGATTTAGGTTCTCTGCTTAAGTAGGAGATAACGGCTGCACGCTCCTGGACTAGGTGCCCCTTGAGGGTATAAGTTCAACTAAATTCAGATGGAGTTAAAACTCCACCTGAAAAGTTTCACTTTATAATAAACTTAGGAGGTTTTTAATGAAAAAATTATTGATTTTAGATTCAAATTCACTTATGAATAGGGCTTTTTACGCCTTGCCTCCTCTTACAAATAGCGATGGAATAAATACTAATGCCATTTATGGCTTTTTGAATATGTTGCTTAAAATGAAAGATGAAATAAATCCAGATAGTATAATCGCAACCTTTGATTTAAAGGCACCTACATTTAGACATAAGGAATATTCGGAATATAAAGCTGGAAGAAATAAAATGCCTCCAGAGCTTGCAGAACAATTTCCAATAATAAAAGAATTGTTTGAATTCATGGGGATAAAAATTTTTCAAGTAGAAGGTTTTGAAGCAGATGACTTAATTGGTACTGTATCTAAATTTGCTGAAAATAATGATACTGAAGTGTTTATAGTTACTGGAGATAAAGATGCACTACAATTGGCATCTGATAAAACTAAAGTTGTTATTACAAAAAAAGGAGTCAGTGAAACAGCAGTTTATGATAAGAAGAATTTCATGGATGAATTTGAAATTACTCCAGACCAATTTATTGATGTAAAAGGGCTTATGGGAGATAAGTCGGACAACATTCCTGGAGTACCAGGTGTCGGGGAAAAAACTGCTTTTAAGCTTATAAAGGAGTATGGTTCTATAGAAGAAGTACTTAAGAATATTGATAAGATTCCAGGAAAAAAACTTAAGGAAAATCTAGAGAATAATGTTGAGCAGGCTATATTTTCTAAAAAATTAGCTACAATTATGAGGGAAGTTCCAATTGAGCTAAGTGTAGATGATATTGCTTCTAATAATAAAGAAAATATTTTAGAAATTAAAAAAATGCTCATGAAGCTTGAGATGAAGTCAATTCTATCTAAATTTAAGGATACAGAAGTTTCTGATCAATCTAATATTGAAGTAAAAATTATTGATACAATTGAAGAAATGAAAGCATTATTTTTAGAAAAGAAAAATAGAATTTATATAGATTATACTTTAACAGATGCATCTATATATTCTAAATTAGAACTGGAATACTTGATTTTTGGGGAAGAAAACATTGGAACAATCATACATTTTAAAGAGATAAGTTCTAAAAATAATGAAGAAGCATTAAAGGCTTTAAGAAACTTAATGGAAGATGAAAGTATTAATAAAGTAATACATGATGGAAAGAACTTTGTTACATTTTTAAATAAAAATAATATTGAAATAAAAGGCTTTGATTTTGATACTGCCATAGCTGCTTATTTGATTGATTCTTCAAAAAGTAAATACGAAATTTTAGAACTAGTTAATTATTACATCGGAGAAAATCCAAATGAAGAGGATAATAATATTAAAGGAATTCTATGTAGTTATCTTCCAGAAATTTATGAAAAATTAAAAGAGAATCTCCATAAAGAAAATATGGATAAACTTTATTATGAAGTTGAACATCCATTAATTTATGTGCTTTCATTTATGGAGAGCATCGGGTTTAACATAAATAAAGGAATGTTAGATGAATTACAAGTAAAATTTAGAAAAGAAATTGATGAAACACAAAAAGAGATATATAAGTTAGCTGATGAAGAGTTCAATATAAGTTCACCTAAACAATTAGGTAAAATATTATTTGAAAAACTAGATTTACCAGTGTTTAAGAAGACAAAAACAGGTTATTCAACTAATCAAGAAGTCTTGGAAAAGTTAGTTAATAAGCATGAAATAATACCTAAGGTAATGTATTATAGGCAAATAACAAAAATTAATTCAACCTATGTAGAAGGTTTGAAAAATGTAATTGATCAGGATGGACGTATTCACTCTAACTTTAATCAAACTGTAACTACAACAGGTAGATTATCAAGCACAGAGCCTAACTTGCAAAATATTCCTATCAAATATGAAATGGGTAGAGAAATAAGAAAAGTATTTATTCCAATGGAAGAAACTGATATATTAGTTTCTTGTGATTATTCTCAAATCGAATTGAGAGTTCTAGCTCATATTGCAGGTGATGAAAATATGATAGATGCGTTCGAACATCATAGCGATATTCACACAAAGACGGCATCAGAAGTATTTAAAGTACCAGTAGAAGAAGTAACTTCTCTTATGAGGAGTAGGGCAAAGGCAGTAAACTTTGGTATAGTATATGGAATAAGCGCATTTAGTTTAGCAGAAGATTTAAAGATTACCAAAAAAGAGGCTGAAGAGTATATGGCTATTTACTTAGAAAGATATCCTAAAATAAAAGAATATCTAGAAAATGTAGTTAAAGAAGCTGAAGAGAAAGGGTATGTGTTAACAATTTTAAATAGAAGAAGATTTATTCCAGAGATAAAGTCTTCGAATAAAATAGTGAAGGCATTAGGTGATAGATTAGCGATGAACGCTCCTATTCAAGGAAGTGCAGCTGATATAATAAAGCTTGCAATGGTTAATGTTTATAATAAACTAAACGAAAAAAATTTAAAAAGTGAACTAATACTTCAAGTGCACGATGAACTTATTTTAAATGTTAAAAAAGATGAATTCGAGGAAGTTAAAAAATTAGTTGCGCATGAAATGGAAAATGCAATTAGATTAAAGGTTGCACTCGATGTAGATGTTAATTTTGGTGATACATGGTACGATGCTAAATAATGCACTGTATAATTAAAAAGGTGGTTTTTAGATAAATGATTAAAATTGGATTAACAGGTGGAATAGGCACAGGAAAGAGCACTGTTTCTAGTATTTTAAAGAGTGAAGGATTTACGATTATAGATGCAGATACTATAGCTAAAGAAGTACTTGAAAAATATCCGAAAATACTAGAAATGGTCCGTGCGCAATTTGGAGGAGGTTTCTTTGATTGGAGAGGGGAATTTAGAAGGAAAGAATTTGGTAATCATATTTTTAGATTCCCTAAACAAAGAATAAAATACGAAAGTATAATTATGCCTTATATTAAAGAATCAATTAAGGAAAAAATCGAGAGATGCGGACGAAAGGGCGAAAAAATAGTAATAATAGATGCTCCGACTTTAATTGAAAATGATATGCACGGTGAAATGGACTATGTTATACTTGTATATGCTGATAATTCAGTTCAAATTCAAAGAGTTATGAACAGAGATAAATTAACAAAAGTTGAAGCGGTTAGCAGGATAAATTCTCAAATATCAGTTGAAGAAAAAAAAGAGTTTGCAAATATCATTATTGATAATAATGGCGAATTAATTGAAACACAAAAGCAAGTTTATGATTTGATTGATTTTATGAAATTAATATGCTAGATTAAGGAGAAAATAATGAGATTTCTAAAAAAAACCTTTCGTACACTAATATTGTTATTAGTAGTTATAATAGCTATCGGAGTAAGTTCTAGATATATTATAAAAGAGAAGTTTTTTCCTTACAAATATCGAGAGTATGTGGATAAATATAGTATTCAATATAATTTGGACCCATTATTAGTATTAGCAGTAATAAAGACAGAAAGTAAATTTGATGATGATGCTCACTCCCATAAAAATGCGGTAGGGCTCATGCAAATAACTGTTGATACGGGAGAGTGGGCAGCTAAGGAAATGGGATATAGTACATTTTCAAAGGAAGATTTGTATGATGAAGAATACAATATCAAAATGGGATGTTGGTATCTAAAAAGATTAAGTGATACTTTTAATGATTTAGATTTAGCAATTGCAGCTTATAATGCGGGCCCAACTAATGTACAATCTTGGCTTGATAATGAGAAGTATTCTTCAGATGGAAGGAGTATTGATTATATACCTTTCGGAGAAACGAAAAAGTATGTAGATAAAGTTAATACTTACTACAATATATACGAATATCTGTATAACGAAGAAAAAGGATACTTTGATGCAGATAGAATAGTAGAGTTGATTAAAAGTTTTTTTGATGTGCATTTTTTAAGTTAATTATTAGCCTTACAGCTAATAATTAACTTAGGATTATTTTCGAAAACTTACTTGAAATTTTCGAAGAAATGAATTATTATTAAGTAGTTACTTTAATATTTTGCAGGTGTGGTGGAATGGCAGACACGCTATCTTGAGGGGGTAGTGTTCACATGGACGTACGGGTTCAAGTCCCGTCACCTGCACCAAATAGTGGCTCTAAGTGTTGAAAATAATAGAGTCAGGTACGACTTAAAGTCTCGTACGTTCTTTACGGAAGATATCCGGGGACGTGCGAGACTTTTTTTGATGTCTAAAAATTAGAGAACTAACCCAGGGAGACTTAAATATAAAAATTATACATTTTAAGATGATGGTAAATTATGAAGATGATATAAATGGTAATCATAAGAATATATCGATGAGCATTACGAATTAGAAATTTATCATATAAAAAAATAGAAAAAATGACTTTTAGTCATTTTTTGTGATATAATTTATTTATAAAAATAATGTAGATTTTTCTTATATAACTATACATAGGAAAACGATCATATGTCTTCGTTAAGAAACTTTCTGAACAAATGACATGAATTATTTAATATAATCATATATCTAGAGTTGAGCAATTAATAATAAAGATGCTACTATAGATTAAAAAGGTAAATTATATATAAATTAACATTTAGATTATATCAATAGAGGGATAAAGCATGAAGAATATAATAAAAATTTTTAAAAGAGATATTAAGAATATATTTACTAATTGGATAGCAACAGTTGTAGTAGTGGCTTTAATGATAATTCCTTCTTTATATTCTTTAATAAATATAAAAGCATCATGGGATCCATATTCTAATACTAATGGCATACTAGTAGCGGTTATTAATGAGGATAAAGGTACAGTATACAAAGAACATGATATCAATTTGGGTAATGAGCTTGTTGATAAGCTTAAAGATAATGATAAATTAGGATGGGTGTTTGTGGATAAACAAACTGCTCAAGAAGGTTTAATCATGGAAAAGTATTATGCAACTATAGAAATACCAGAGGATTTTTCTGAAGATGTTGCAACAATAGTTAAAAAGGATGTTGTAAAGCCTAAATTAATATATACAGTTAATGAAAAGAAAAATGTAATAGCATCTAAAATAACTGATGCTGGTGTTAAAACTGTGAAAAAGCAATTAGATCAAAATATAGCAAAGACTATTTCGGGAATAATGTTTAGGTTATTTGATGAAGTTGGAATAGACATAGATAATAATAGATCTGAACTTAGAAATATAATGGATTATGTTTATAAGTTAGATGAAGATATGCCAGAGCTTGAAAAAGTATTAGATGAAGCGATTAATGGGACAATAAGTATGTCAGAGTTAATAAATAAAACAAATGAACTTATACCTACAGTCGCAGATACTATTGACGGGACTTCAGATTTTTTGAATAACACTCAAGATTACTTAGATGAAACTCAAGGTGACATACGAAATGATTCGCCGTTAATTAAGGAGGACTTAGTTAATGCAGAAAATGCTCTTGATATAGCAAGTATCGAGCTTGGAAATATTGATGATAAAATATTACCAGAGGTTCAGAAAAAGACATTATTACAAGCATTAGATACAGCTAATGCTACAAAGATAACGGTTGATGATGCGAAATCTAAACTCAAGAATATAAGAAAGGTAATTGATAAAGTCAACAAGGTTCAAATTCCTAAGCCATTGATTGGTACAGCTATACAAGGTTCAGAAGAGATAAATAAAATTCAAGAAAGTATTGATAAGCAATCCAAGACCTTAGAAAATGTACAAGGTGTATTAAAAGAAGAGAGTAAGCGAATTTCTAAGATTATAGATAGATTAGATACTGTAAATGAAAATCTTGATAGACTTATTAATAGATTTAATGAAGATCTTGATAAGCTTGGTAATGGTGAGAAGTTACTAGATACTCAAGAATTTACTGATACAAGAAAAATATTAGACGATGCACACACTTTAGTTGCAGATATTATAGATAATTATGATTCTGAAATTATACCAACAATTGATAAGAGTTTTGATTCAATAAGAGAAATTTTGGATAATGGACTAAATTTATCGGCACAAGGAAAGAATATATTACCTGACATTCAAGAGATGCTAGATGCATTTAAGAATACTGCAGAGCTATCTAATGATGAATTAAATAAGCTAAAAGATAAATTTCCAGATATTAAGGATAATGTTCATGAATTAGCACAAAGGCTGAAAAAGATAGATAATAAAGAGGATATCGATGAACTATTAGATATGATAACTAATGATTGGGATGCTCAAAGCGACTTTCTATCCAGCCCAGTAGAAATTGAAGATAATAGATTATTTCCATGGCCTAATTATGGTTCAACAGTGACACCGTTCTATACTGTTTTATCCTTATGGATTGGTGGATATTTACTTTCAGTATTACTTGGAACAGAATCCCATCCAGTGGAGGAAGGCAAAGAACTAAAGAATTATGAGAAGTATTTTGGAAGATTGGCGCTATTCTTATTTATAGGTATAGGACAAGCAATAGTGGCAAGTTTAGGAGCATTGCTTATACTGCATTCTTATGCAGTTCATCCTGTAATGTTTGTGTTCTATAGTATATTTATAAGCATTGTATTTAACTGCATAATTTATACTGCTGTAAGTCTTTTTGGATACGGAGGTATAATATTAGGAGTAGTATTACTAGTAATACAGGTTGCTGGTACTAGTGGTAATTTCCCGATAGAAGTTAATCCAATAGGGTTTCAAGAGTTATTTCCATTTCTTCCTTTTACTTATGCAATTAGCGGGGTAAGGCAGATAATGGCAGGGATAATATATTCCATATTACTTAGAGATAGTGGTATATTATGTATATTTATGATTGTATCAATTGTTAGTGGCATTTTGTTCAAAGAAACGATGGATGCAAAAAGAAAAGATATAGTTAATAAATTAAAAGAAAGTTCTATAATGAGTAGTTAAGGCACAATCAAAAAAATAATTTATATTGTGATTATCAGGGGAATTAATTATGAATAACATATTTAGAATTTACAAAAGAGATATTAATAGAATACGTACTAACTGGGTAGCGAGACTTATGATTATAGTAATTATAATTATTCCATCCATGTACTCATTAATAAATATAAAAGCTTCATGGGACCCGTATTCGAATACAAGTGGAATTAAAATTGCAGTTGTTAATGAAGACAAGGGAACTGTTTTTAAGGAGCGAGATATTAACTTAGGAGAAGAACTAGTTGATAAACTTAAGGATAATGACAAGCTAGGATGGGTTTTTACAGATAAAGAAAGTGCAAAGAAGGATTTATTATTAGAAAAGTATTACGCAACAATAGAAATACCAGAAAATTTTTCTAAGGATGCAACAACGCTGGTTGAAAAAAATATTGAAAAACCTAAACTTATATATACCGTAAATGAAAAGAAAAATGCAGTTGCTCCTAAAATGACTGACTCAGGAATAAAAACCGTACAAACTGAACTTGATGAGAATATTATAAAAACTGTTTCAGGAATATTATCTAGAATCTGCAATGAAAAAGGTGTTGATATACAAGAAAATAGACCTAAGCTTAGAAAAATTGTAGACAATATTTATGAATTAGATGATAACATGGCAGAACTCGAAGGGCTTTTAGATAGTGCTTTGAGTGGAACAGAAGATTTGACCAAAGTATTAACGAAGACAAATGATATGCTTCCAACAACATCAGATATGATTGATTCGTCAGAAGACTTTTTAAATGATAGTAAGACTGTGCTAGATGATACTCAAGGCCAGTTATCAGATATTTCACCAATAATAAAAGAAGATTTGGTGAAATCAGAAAACATTCTCGATAACTCAAGTATAAAACTTGAAAATTTAGATGAAAAGATATTACCAGAGGTAGCTAAGAAAACATTGCTAAATGTAAGGGATTCTGCAAGTGCGGTAAAAGAGACACTTATTGACACTGAATCAAGGCTTAAGAACATAAAGAAATTTATCGATAAATTAAGTAAAATAAAAATTCAAATTCCTTCTTTTGGTGACAATGGTAGTGATTTGGAACAGCTAAAATTATTAAGAGAGCAGCTAGATAAACAAGCAAGTGATTTAAATAATATGCAGGATGATCTAAAAAAAGTTAGCAAAATAATTTCAGATACTGTTGATAAGTTAAATACAATTGAAGACAAATTACAAATAGTAGCTGATAGGTCAGATGATGAAATAGATAAAATAGATAACGAAGGGCTAAATATTCAAACACTTAAAGATACTATAGATGTGATAAATGAAGCACATACTTTAGTTGCGGATATTGCAGATAGTTATAGTTCTGAAATAGTTCCATCAGTTGAAAAAGCCTTTAATTCGACTAGAGATATTTTAGATAACAGTTTGTCTATAGTTGGTGAGGCAAGAGATACATTGCCTGAAGTAGAAAATTTATTGAGTGTTTCGCAGGATGTAGCACATTTATCGATAGATGAACTAAACAATTTAAAAAATAAATTTCCAGAAGCTAAAGACAAGGTTCGTGAATTAGCTGATAAGCTTAGGGAAATGGATGAAGATGATAAGGTTGATGAATTATTAGATGCAATGACAAGTAATTGGGAAAATCAAAGTGGTTTTGTTGCTAGTCCAGTTGAAATACAAGATAATAGATTATTTCCATGGGTTAATTATGGTACAGCTGCAACTCCATTTTATACAGTACTTTGTTTATGGGTTGGAGCATTGCTTGGGTCAGCATTATTATCAGTTGGAGCTCCAGAATTTGAGGATGGAACTAAAATAATGCCTTACGAAATGTATTTAGGTAAACTATTAATGTTTCTATCAATTGGTATATGTCAAGCGATCATTGCAAGCGCGGGAGCTTTGTTTATATTAAACAGCTATTCTGTTCATCCAATAATGTTCATTTTGTATAGTGTGTTTATAAGTATAATATTTATCATCATTATATATACGGCAGCTAGTTTATTAGAGGCAGTAGGAAAAGCAATCATGGTGGTTTTATTAGTATTACAAATGGCAGGAGCTAGTGGTAATTTTCCAATAGAAGTTACTCCAGTCATATTTCAAAAAATATATCCGTTCCTACCTTTTACTTATGCTATAAGCGGAATGAGGCAGATTATGGCTGGTGTTGTATATTCAATATTGTTAAAAGACATGGCAATGTTGATTATTTATGCAGTTTTAGTACTTATAATTGGAATAGCAGTAAAGGGAAAAGTTAACAAACTAACAACTAAAACTATGGCTAAATTGCATATGAGTGGAATAATGCGTCATTAAACTTAATAATTGTTATTCATAATTTGGCAAGTTATTTCATATATTAAATAAGCTAAATAAAATTGTAAATTAGTTGAATTTTGGGGTGATATAATATATGAAAAGTGATCCGAAGAAAAAGAAGAAAGCTAGAATTATTCCATTCATCATATCCATAGCGATTCCACTTTTAGTTGGTGGTCTTGCAACAGTTTTTGTACCAAATATAAAATCTATATATGAAGGATTGGCAAAACCAATTTTTTCACCTCCCTCAATGGTTTTTCCGATTGCTTGGACAGTCCTATATATACTTATGGGGATAGCATCGTATAAAGTGTACATTCTGAAATATGATAACATAGATGTAAGTTCGGCAATGTTTGTGTATAGCATACAATTGCTATTAAACTTCTTGTGGACTATAATATTTTTTGGATTTAGACTTTACGGAATAGCGTTTATAGAACTAATTGTATTAATATTCTTTGTAATTCTAACAATAAAAAGGTTTTATTCAAAAGCGGGAATAAAAGTAGCTGCACTGCTACTCCCCTATTTAATTTGGCTTATATATGCGGGAGTTTTAAATTTCTATATTTGGATGCTAAATGAGATGTGAAATTTTCATTGATCCTACTTTATCATATTATCCTATATAGATATCCAATTTAAGACTTAAGTTTATACTTTGAAAAATATCTCAACTAGAAATAAGAAACATACTTTTGTGGAAGGTTTCATTGGGAATTTTTATGGATGTAATTCTTAGGCTATAAGTTGTTCCAAATGTGCTAGTTCAAAGCTTGTTCTTTGAGGCTAGCACTTTGGGCACAACTTATAGCCTTAGAATTGCCCATCAAAATTCCCTGGAAACTGGAACAAAAGTATGTTTTTTATTTCGGTGAGTTATACTCATAAGTTTAAGTTATAGTTTGGTTATCTATAAATAAATTTCTCGTATTTAATTATTAGTTTTCAAAAAAATATATCTATTTTACTATTTGAAGAATATTAATAGTATATACTATCAATTTAGGGAGGAGTCTACTTTGGGATATTTTAATTAATAGAACAAATAATTTCAAAGTGGTATAAAGTATGAAGAAAGAATTAACTCCAAGTGAAGTGATTTTTAGTGCTTCAAGCACAGATACAGTTAGGAAAAGTAAAATTAATAAAATACCGGAATTAGAATATACTTTAAATAAAGTAAAAAAGGCTTTGAATATTGAAAAGGACGGATACAATATATATTATGTTGACTCATTTTCAAAAGAGAAGTTAAATGAATTAATAGAATATATTAAGAGTGTATACAAGAATCTTCCACCACCTAAGGATATCTGCTATGCAATTTCCCAAGAACAAATGAGCCCTATTGCATTATTTTTACCGAATGGAAGAGGTAATTTACTAAAAGAAATGATTGACGAACTTAAAGAGAAGTATTTTGAGTGTATAATGAATTTTTATACAAGCTCTTCTGATGATGAAAAAGAAAGCATAATTGAGGAAATAAGTGAAAAAAGAAATGATTATATAACTAAGCTTATGGATTCGGCTAAGACTAAGAATTTCGATGTTAAAGCAACTAGCGGTGGATTTGTATTTATTCCATTGAAAGACGAAGGCGACGAAATGACTGAAAATGATTATGAAAATTTAGAGTCAGATACTCAAGAGACTATTGAAAAGCAAGCATCAAAATTAAAAAAAGAAGCAGAAATTATTTTAGAGACATTGAAAGACATTGAAATAAGCTCTATTGAAAAACTTAAAGAGATTTATAGAGATTATATAAAGAAGAATATGCAGAAATATAAGGATGATTTATTACTACAATTTATATCTCAAGATGATGTATATAAGTATTTACTTCAAATGTATGACGATATTGAGGAAAAAGTGGTTGATTGTTATACGATTAATTTAGAGGAAGATGAAGAAAGTATAAAAGAGATATTCTCTAATTATGATATAAATGTAATTGTTGATAATTCTAATGTAAGTACCCCTAATGTTATCTATGAAGAAGACCCTACTATTGGGAATTTAATTGGAAATATTGAATATAGAAATAATAACGGTGGATATAGTACTGATATCTCCTTAATTAGCGCAGGAAGTTTATTAAAGGCTAATGAAGGGTGCTTGATAGTAAGATTGAGTTCTTTAATAAGCAGTGGATTGAGTTATTATTATCTAAAAAAAGCATTGATTCATGGGAAAGTAAATTATAATTATACTAAAAGTTACTTGGAAGTAATATCGATTGCTGGTTTAAAACCTGAGTCTATTCCAATTAATTTAAAAGTTGTTATTATAGGAGATTATGAGAGTTTTCAAATATTGCATGATAATGATGAAGATTTTAAAAGAATATTCCCAATTAGAATAGACGCTGATACTGAACTTAAATATAGCAATAATACTAAAAATTCTGTTGCATCTATGATTAAGGAAAAAATAAATAAAGATAATTTGCTAGATATAACAGATGACGCCCTTAATGAGATAATGAAATATTTGGCTAGGGTGGCTGGGCAAAGAAATAAAATATCTATAGATGATTATTATATTAATAAATTACTATATCTAGCTAATAACAATGCCAAAGATGAGGGTAGAAAAAATATTGAGAAAAAAGATATAATTGAGGTTGCTTACGAGGATGAAAAAATTTTAGAAGATATAATGGATAATTATAAAAATAAGAAAATATTGATTACTACAAATGGAACTAAGGTTGGTGTAATAAATGCACTTGCTGTAGTTGGAAATGGTGCTTATAGCTTTGGTAAACCAATGAGAGTAACATGCTTATCTCATATTGGAGATGGAAGAATAATTGATATTCACAAGGAAAGCAAAATGAGTGGAAATATTCATGAAAAATCAATTAGTACTCTTCGAGGAGTTTTAAGTAATTTAATAAGTCCATATGAAAGATTGCCTGTAGATCTTCAATTAAGCTTTGAACAGACTTATGGAATGGTAGAGGGAGACAGTGCATCTGTGGCTGAAATTATTTGTATATTATCGGCATTAAGTAAGAGACCAATAAGACAAAATATAGCAGTAACTGGATCTATAAATCAATTTGGAGAAATTCAAGCAATAGGTGGGGTTAATGAAAAAATTGAAGGATTTCATAGAGTATGTAGTGCTATAGATAAAATAAGTGGTAAGGGAGTCCTAATACCAAGTACAAATGTTGATGAATTAATATTAAGAAGTGAAGTTGAAGAGGACATTAAAAAGAAGAAATTTCATATATATACTATGGATACCTTAGAAGATGCTATTGAAGTTTTAATATTAGATGAGGGTGAATCTATTAAAAGCTTTTATAAGGAAATAGAAACCGAAATTATGAAATATAAAAGTGGAAAGAAGAAGAATGGTAAATAATATTAAAAAAATAATTAGTGATATTAATCTTATATTTATAATAATTTAATTTAATAAAATATATATTAATCAAATAAAAATAGATGTCTTTGCATTAGTAATAAGAAAATATTAAGCAATAGCACCTATTTTTATTTATTATAGCTTGATTTAATTAGTAAATAGAAAAAAATGTAATAAATAGTTTGACGTTGAATAAAATATTATGCTAAAATATGGTAAAAGGGTGAAATTAAGTCAAGGAGGAGGTGAAGTCAGAATATCTCATAATACTATATGTATATTCAGAATATAATATGTTAAAAACTTTATTAGTTTAAACTTTATTGTGTTTGTGAATTTTATAAGTAAATTTTATATATGAAATTTATTTGAGATATTCTTAATTAATATGTATTTAAAATTTGATAAAAAAGAAAATATTCTAATAATTACTCTCAGTGGGGAGTTAGATCATAATAGTGCAGAAGAAGTTAGAGTAAAGATTGATGATAGAATTGACAGAGATAACATAGAGAAAGCAGTAATGGATTTTTCAGGAGTAACTTTTATGGATAGTTCGGGAATTGGTGCGGTTATTGGGCGATATAAAAAGTTATCAAATAAAGGGGGGCGGCTTTGCGTAGCAGAACCTAGTAAGAATGTGAATAGAATTTTTGAATTAGCAGGTTTATATAAAGTAATTAAAAATTATAATACTGTAGATGAAGCAGTAAGGTGCATTTAGATGGAGGGGTTATCATGTCTGACAATAAAATGAGTGTTGAGTTTGTAAGTAAGTCTCAAAATGAGGCTTTTGCAAGAGTTGCTGTAGCGGCTTTTGTTTCTCAATTAGATCCAACAATTGATGAAATAAATGATGTTAAAACAGCAGTATCAGAAGCAGTTACTAATTCTATAATACATGGGTATGAGAATAAGGAAGATGGAATAATTAGAATCGAAGCAGAAATTAATGAAGATGAAGTAAAAATAATAATTAGTGACAAAGGAATAGGTATTGATGATATAGAGCAGGCTATGGAACCATTATATACATCAAGACCAGATCTAGAAAGGTCCGGTATGGGTTTTACTGTTATGGAAACATTTATGGACAATTTGGAAGTAGAAAGTGAAAAGGGAATTGGTACAAAGGTGGTAATTAAGAAGAAATTTAACGTGGTAAGTTAGGTGAAAAAGATGGAAAAAGAGGATTTAAAACGAGAGGATTATAATTATGACAAAAATCCAGAACTATTAGCTTTAGCTAGAAGTGGTGATACTGATGCTATGAATAAACTAATAGAGATGAATTTACCATTAGTATCATCTATCAGTAAAAAGTTTTTAAATAGAGGGTATGATTATGAAGATATATTTCAAATAGGATCAATTGGACTCGTGAAAGCTATAAATAATTTTGATCTAACTTATAATGTTAAGTTTTCGACTTATGCAGTTCCTATGATTATAGGAGAAATTAAAAGATTCCTAAGAGATGATGGGATGATAAAAGTAAGTCGTAATGTTAAAAGTTTAGCAAGAAAGATACATTTTCATAAGGAAGTCTTAACCAAAAAGCTTAAGAGATCGCCAACTATAGAGGAACTTGCAGAATATGCAGATGTTGATAAAGAAGAGATTTTGTTTGCGATAGAATCTTCAAACAGCCTGCAATACTTGTATGATACTATTCATCAAGATGATGGATCACCAGTTCTTTTAATCGATAAGTTAAGTGAAAAAAGTGTAGATGATGGAAATCTTATTGAGAGGATAGCTCTTAAAGAAGCACTGAATAGTTTAGATAATAAAGCTAGACAAATTATAATGTTACGTTACTTTAAAGATAAAACACAAGTTCAAGTAGCAAAAATGCTTGGAATAAGTCAGGTTCAGGTGTCTAGAATTGAAAAGAAAGTATTAATGGAAATGAGAAAAAAACTAGAGGACTAGTTTACTAAAAGACTAAAATCATAATAAAGAGTATATATTATTTTAATCATAGATTAAAATAATATATACTCTTTATTGTTTACCATAAAATAACACGGTTATCTTTCAGGGATTTGAAAATAATAGGTATATAGGTAAAAAGGAGAGTGACAATTTTGGTTAGTAATAATTATGGAATTGAAGAAAATAAGATTATGGAAAAGTATAAAAAAATGGCAAGTGAGGCCACTCCTAAATCTAAAATACTAGAAGACTGCTTTAAAGCTTTTATAGTTGGAGGTTTAATTTGTGATGTAGGGCAATTCATTTATAATATAGCTGCAGGCTTTGGACTAGATCAAGAGCAGGTAATGAATATTGTTCCTATTATAATGATATTCTTAGGAGCTTTGTTAACAGGAACTGGTATATATGCAAAGATTGCTGATTTTGGAGGTGCTGGTACAGTCGTACCGATCACAGGTTTTTCTAATGCAATAGTTTCACCGGCAATAGAGTTCAAAAAAGAAGGTTTTGTGTTTGGAGTTGCATCTAATATGTTTAAAATTGCAGGACCAGTACTAGTGTATGGAATTGGTAGCTCAGTAATTATTGGTATAGTATATTACATAATTACTATTATATAGAAAATGATGAATGTTAAGATGAAATATATAAATTTAATTATTATTTAAGACTAGAAATATAGGAGGAATGGTTAGTATGCAAATGGGCAATAAAAGGATGGGAGGTCAAACAGTAAAGTTGGATAATCCACCTAAAATAATAGCAGCACATTCAATTGTAGGACCCAAAGAAGGAGAAGGACCTCTAAGTAAATACTTTGATGAAATATTGGATGATGATACATTAGGAAAGAAAAGTTTTGAAAAAGCAGAAAGCCAAATGATGTTTACAGCTATATCTCAAGCTTTAAAAAAAGCAAATCTTAAGGAAGCAGATATAGATTATTTATTTTCTGGAGATTTATTAAATCAAATAATTTCATCTAGTTTTGCTGCTAGAGAATTTAGTATCCCGTTTTTTGGATTATATGGAGCATGTTCTACTATGTCAGAATCATTAAGTTTAGCATCAATCATAATGGATGGTGGATTTGCTAATCATGTGGTTGCAACAACTTCCTCTCACTTTAGTTCTGCTGAAAGACAATTCAGATTTCCACTTGAATATGGATCTCAAAGAGCGCAAACAGCACAATGGACAGTGACGGGCTCAGGGGCAGTGGTTCTTGGTCATGAAGGGAATTTTCCAGAAGTAACTTATGTGACAACAGGAATAGTAAAAGATTATGGGCAAAAAGATGCTAATAACATGGGCGCTGCGATGGCACCTGCAGCTGCTGACACAATAGTAAGTCATTTTAAAGATACAGGAAGAAAACCTGAAGATTATGATATTATAGCTACAGGAGATTTAGGGGTAATAGGGAAAGCGCTTACTGATAAATTAATTCAAGAATTTGGGTATGATATTAGCAAGCAGCACATAGATTGTGGTGAAATTATATTCGATAATGAAAATCAGAATACTCAATCGGGCGGTAGTGGATGTGGATGTTCAGCGGTTGTATTTACTGGATATTTGTATAAAAGACTTATGAAAAAAGAGATTAAGAAAATATTACTAGTTTCGACAGGTGCACTTATGAGCACAACATCCTCTCTTCAAGGTGAAACGATTCCAGGAATAGCTCATGCAGTGGCAATAGAAATGAATTAAATAAAATAGTAAAATCTTATTTTTAAAGAATATCTTACTATGAAAGGATGAAGCTTTAAATGAATTATATAAGTGCATTTATAATTGGAGGTATTATTTGCGTTATAGGACAGATATTAATAGATCTTACAAAGTTAACACCAGGAAGAATATTAGTATTATTTGTTGTTCTCGGAGCTGTCGTAGGAGCTTTTGGCTGGTATGATAAATTAGTTGAAATTGGTGGAGCAGGAGCAACGGTTCCATTGCCTAGTTTTGGAAACTCTTTAGCTAAGGCTGCGATAAAGGAAGTAAAAGAAACAGGTTTAATAGGAGCGTTTACCGGAGGTATTAAAGGAGCTGCTGCGGGAATTACAGCATCCATATTTTTTGGTTATTTTATGGCGCTTATTTTTAATCCTAAAACTAAAAAGTAAAGTCATTATTAGAAATATTAAATAAAGTAATGTTAAAGATGTACCCCACAAAATCTACAATAGTTATTATAATTTAATTTAATAGAGCAAAATAGTATTAAGAAAAATAAAAATGTATCGAAAAAATAAATAAATATTAAAATTTTGCCTTTTTATGCCTTAACACGTATAATTATACTATAAAGAAATGTGAATATATAAAATGATAAAGATAGCATACATATAAAATAGATAAATGAAGTGATTTAGAATGGTGGGGTTCATTTGGAAAAGTATTGTAATAATTCTTGGACTCAAATAGTTGAATTATTAAATAGTAATGTACAAAGTGGAATTAGTCAAAATGATTATGAGACACTAACGATGAAATATGGTACAAATAAGATTGATTTGCCTAGTGGAAATAAATTATATAAACATATACTTAATTCATTAAGACAAAGGTCAGTAATTATATATATAATAATTCCAATAATTTTATTTATGTTCGGGCAGTTTTTACTTGGTGGAATGGCAGTTGCAATGACAATATCAAATTTGGTATTAACAATAAGGCACTCTATTAAAAGGGATAAAGAAATTGGTGCATTAGAAAGATTGAATTCAGCAGATACAATAGTTATAAGAGATGGAATACAAAAAGTTGTTAAGTCTGAAGAATTAGTGATGGGTGACATTGTTAAGTTTGGTAAGGATTCAGTTATTCCTGCAGATATAAGGATAATAAGTGCAGAAGATATAAAGGTGGATGAAAAGAGTATAACTGGGGAAGCTTTTTATAAAGAAAAGTTTGAGAGTAAAATAGTAGGCATTATTTCATCTCTCACAGATATGAAGAATATTTTATTTAAAGGTTCAGTAATAAAATCGGGTAGAGGGGTAGGAATTGTCATTGCCACAGGAAACTCCACTCAGTTAGGACGTATGCTTGCGATGTTAACCTATGCTAGTAATAGGAAACATAATTTTGGAGCAATGATAGCGAAGTTTTTAGAAAAATATCTTATAACATATTTTTCGGGAATTATTATAGTAGGGTCATATTTTGTATACATAGGACAGGATGCAGAAAAAAATTATATCTCTACAGCATTGTTTGCTTTAGGATGTTTCCCTGTCACAATAATTGCAAGACTTATTTATAAACGCGTAATTAAGAAGTTCTTAGATGATAATATAGAAATAATTAATTTTTCGGTTTTTAATTTAATAAGAGATGTGAATATTTTGTTTTTAGATAAAGTTGGAGCAATAAGTAAGAAAGAAATGGTTGTAAAAAAACTATTTTTTAATGATACTATCATATCCACGGATGATCCTTATACAAAAGAGATAACTTTTGATAGAATAGTAGAAATATCTTTATTATGTAATAATGCTATTTATAATGTAGGAGGTAACGCTGGAAATGGTGAATTAGATGAACTGGCTTTTCTAAACTATGCGGCTAAGAAAAAGATATATAAAGCAGCTATAGATGGCAAAAATTCAAAGATTTTAGAGATACCTATGGATTCGGATAAGAGATTTTCTACAGTCGTAAGTAAATTTAGTAAAAGGTATAGGG
Organism: Clostridium chromiireducens; assembly: GCF_003575225.1. Taxonomy (NCBI): domain Bacteria; kingdom Bacillati; phylum Bacillota; class Clostridia; order Eubacteriales; family Clostridiaceae; genus Clostridium; species Clostridium chromiireducens. The sequence goes on from NZ_QXDJ01000002.1 coordinate 63,881, forward strand.
CGAATACCAGAGGGAATGTTGATGCAGTTTTAGAAACATGTACCCATATTATGCTAGAAGGTGTTGAAAAAGAGTTAACAGATGAATATAAAACTAAGATAAAAGAGATAGATATGAACTTATCTATAGAAGGGTTAATAACACAAGGATTTGCCTATAGAAATTTTACTTATGAGCCATCAAGATCCGAAAACATAGAAAGTAATATGGTATTCGTCGGAATAATGGCACTAGAGAATCCCCTTGAAGAGAATTTAGAAATAATTATAAATCGTATTAAAGATAAGGCAATAGTTCCGATTTTATTTACTGAGGAAAGTAAATTAAGTGCAATAACTAATGCTAAAAAAGCAAATATAATAAGAAATGATAATCAAGTTGTGGCAGGAATAGAACTTGATTCTTTAAATCATCAGGAACTAAAAGATTTGCTATGCAGGGTAAGAGTATTTTGTAGAGTAAATCCTGAAATTAAGTCAAAGATAGTTTCACTATTTATAAAAGATGGTCATAAGGTTGCAACTACTGGTGAGACTTTAGGAGATCTGCCAGCACTAAACTTATCTAATGTTGGAATAGGCAAAGGAAAGGCTTCTTCTATAGTAAAAAAAGTAGCAGATGTATATATTCAAGAGAATTATCTCGATGGTTTTTTCAAAATAAGAGATTTTTCAAGAATTTTTAATAAGAATATAGATAGAGGTTTCAAAATATATTTTATGACCGTCTTCTCAGAACTTCTTGTTCTAGTGGGAAGCGCTATTATGGGACAAACTGAGAGTTTAGATTTTTGGAACGTTATTATAATAAATGGACTTTTATTTATTCCATTATCCCTAGTAACTTTATTAAACAATGGACGAAATATTAGCAATAATGAACTAATAACTAGATCTTTAATTTTGAGTGTAATAACTATGATTTCAATTTATAAAGTGGATGGAAAAGAAGCAACAATAATACCTTTAATTATAATATCTTTTGGAGCATTGTTAACTACATTATTTAATAGCCATGTATCTATAAGGAGATCATCCCAAGAACTTATTATGGCAATAATAGCATTGTTATTAATTGTTATATCTGCAGCTGGAATTATTCTAATGAATAGAATTTTTCTAAGAGATATAATTTTGATTGAATTAGTAGTATCAATAATATTTTTGATTATTTTTGAAATTTTAGCTATAAAGTGGCAAAACTCATTAATGAGGTGAGTTAATGTTATATAAAAGGATAGAAGAAGTAGGGAATCCATTAGTATATGTTTTTTTATCCCTAGCTATTAGTTGTATTTATTACGGAATAAGTGATAATTTTAAAGGGCTCGCTATATTTATAGTGGCCCTCTTTTTTCTTTGTGTATTCTATTATTGTGGATTTGCTTTTACTATTGTTATAGTACTTCTTTTTGGGATAGGGATTTTTATCAATATTTCTTATTATAATATGGAAGATGAGATTAATGGGGAAGTACGAATAGCGAAAGTAAGTAATTATGGTATTACAGGAACATATGAAGGGAAAAATATCATATTAAAAACTGATAAAAAGGATTTAGAGGTTGGACAAAGGTACAAAGTAATTGGAAAAATCGAAAATGATCAAGATAAATATAACGGAATAGTTGGATTAGTAAAAATACAAAGTATTAGCAAAGTTGACGGAGATTTTATTACTAAGCTATGCGATATTAAAAGAAAAATATATATGACACTTGAAGAAAACTTAGGAAGAAGAAAAGCAGGATTAATAGCATCTATAGCTTTTGGATACTGTGATTATTTAGATCCTGAGGATAAGGAAGATATGAAAAACTTTGGAGTTATACATAGTATTAGTGTTTCAGGATTGCATGTGGCTATAGTATATGGATTCTTAAGGACTTTTATGGGAAGTAAGATGGGACTTATGCTTTCAATCATATATGTTGTATTTACAGGAAGTAACTACTCTAGTATAAGAGCCTTTGTCATGCTTGCATGCGTAGAGGGCGGAAATATTCTAAAAAGAAATAATAATTCGATTTCAGCATTATGCCTATCTGCTGCAATTTTAGTAATTATTGAGCCATATAGCATTTTTAGCATATCTTTTCATTTATCATATCTGGCAACCTTAGGAATAATTATGTTTAATAATAACTTAAATGATAGGTTATATAAACTCAATTCTAGATTAAGGCAGCCATTAAGTCTTACTTTAAGTGCTCAGATTTTCACTCTGCCATACTTAATCTTAATATTTAAGGATTTTTCTGCTAATTTCATAGTTGGAAATATGTTATTGGTGCCATTTGTAGATTTAATGGTCATTAGTGGTAATATATTGGCTCTTTCCTATGTAATTCCACAATTATTTGATTTTTGCAGTTATATAAATTTAAATATAATAAAGGCATTCGATTGGACTTTAGATAAAATTGATAATTTTTCACTGCCGATACTTTATGGAAATGAGTATGTGGTATTTTTCTATCTATTTTTATTACTTAGTTTTTATTTAGTGAAAAAAGGTCATAAAGAATTTGTGTATCTGCCTCTCATATCGATTTTTGTGATAGGAATTCAATTATATAGTCCAATTCCGAGTATTGCTTATTATAAAGAGGGAGCTATTTTGATTAGCTATATGGGGGAAAGAATTTTAATAGCTAATAAAAATCAAATTGATATAAAGAGACTAGCCAATATTACACTTGCAACAAAATATTATAGGCAGGGAAAGTATGCAACTATTAATGGGATATGTAATATCAAATTAGAAGGAAAGGATTATATCTTAGAAACACCTAAAGAAAAATATTTACTAAGGGTCGTAAGTAATAAGAATGAATTCAAAGATTATGATATAATAAATTTTGATAAGAAAATAAATAATAGAATATTTATAATAAATGGAACTGTTATATAGATAAATAAACTAAAACTTAGAATTGTGGGGTGACTCACCGAAATAAGTAATATATTGTGTTTCGGTTTCTAGGAATTTTTATGGATGATTCTACGACTAGAGGTTGCACCCACAATGCTTGTCTCAACGACAGGCGTTGAACAAGCGTTGTGGAACAACCTCTAGTCAAGAATAATTACCATAAGAATTCCAATGAAACACTGCAAACAATATGTTACTTATTTCTGGCAGAGTGATACACTCAAAGTTAATAAGTATAGATAGTTATTCTAACTATAAATCAAATATATAATTTGGGTATCTATATACAGAGTCTAGGTTATAATTGACTTACATAAATTTGCTATAAGAAAGGAAATTAGAATTGATTACTTATGAAGTTTATGAACAAGAGATCCAAAAAGGAAATGTGAAAAAGGGGTATGTATTTTGTGGATTAGATGAAGAACTTATAAAAGATGGTATAAACTTAATTATTAAAAGAGAAGTAGCTGAAGAAGTTAAGGAGCTTAATTTAATTAAAATTGATGGCATGAATACAAGTTTTGATGATATTATGAATGCTTGTGAAACTATGCCTTTTATGGGAGAGAAGAAAGTAGTTATTGTTTACAGAGCAAGTTTTTTACAGGATAAAAGTGACTCTTCAGGTACTAAAATATATAACAATATTAAAGATTATGTATTAAATTTGCCGCCGTATACAATATTGATAATGTATTATTTGCTAAGTGATAAAAGAGATAGACCTAATAAGAATAAGAAATTAACTACATTAGGGAAGACGTTACCTATTGTTCATTGTGATAAATTAAAAAAAGATAAGTATTTAAAAAAGGTTTCTGATATATTTAAGGAGAAGGGTAAGCAGATTGGAAGAGTTGAGCTATCTTACTTTTGCGAAAAAGTACCTAATAATTTTGACATTATTAAAAGAGAAGCTGATAAACTTATATCATATTGTGATAGCAGAGAAATAAAAAAAGAGGACATTAATTTACTAATTTCGAATTCAAATGAGGATGATATTTTTGATTTAGTAGAGTTAATAGCTATAAAGAAAGTGGATAAAGCAATTGATATAATGAAAGAAATATTATATAAATCAGATCAACATATGTTAATAATAAGTGCAATACAAAAACACTTTTTGAGATTGTATGAAATGAAATGTAAACTTATTAAGGGAAAAAAAGTAGAGGATTTTATGGTAGAATACAGACTACCGCAATTTGTGTGTGAAAAATTAGTAACACAGACAAATAGGTTTACGGAAAAGCAACTAGCAGAATTAATTAGGCTTTGTGTGAAAACAGAAACAAAATTGAAATCTACAGGTATAGATAAAAGTATGGAAATGGAATTTCTTCTAATAAATACATTAACAGTGAAAAAATAATATCTGTTTTAAATTAGGACATAAAAATAACCCATCTAGCTTAGATGGGTTTTAAGATTATGCCATAGCGTTTAACTTAGCAGCTAATCTTGATTTCTTTCTAGCAGCCGCATTCTTATGAACAACTCCCTTAGTAGTAGCCATATCTAATGACTTAACAACTGATGGAAATAAAGCTTTAGCTTCTTCATTATTCTTAGCTTCTACAGCAACTTCAAATTTCTTTATAGTAGTCTTTAAAGCAGACTTAACCATTCTGTTCTTTAAAGTCTTAGTTTCAGTAACTTTAATTCTTTTCTTTGCTGATTTTATATTTGCCATTCTTAATTCACCCCCTTAAATTTTTATAGGGTCTCTGCAGTTTTTGGGGAAATCTGCGTACGAGTTCATATTCAACAAACCTTATTATAGCATCAGAACTTATGTAATTCAAGTATTAAATTTAAAGAAAAAGGAAAAATAATACTGACTATATTTATAATGAGGTGTTAATATGATAAATGTTAGAACAGACCTTGTACTTGAAGCAAGAGAAATTTATAAAGAAAACCATAAAAATGAAGCAGATATAGATGGTATCGAGGTTATCGAGGAAAGTGAAAAGGATATTAGAGTAACTACTGTAAAAGTGAAAAATGAGGAAGGTGCTCAAAAGATTGGAAAACCAAAAGGAAATTATATAACCATAGATATACCAGATTTTACGGCATATGATGGAGAAACCATGGATAGAGTTTCAGAGGTGTTAGCTGAAGTTTTAGGAAGATTAATTGAGATCAATGTTGATAAGAGTATACTAATTGTAGGACTTGGAAATTGGCAGGTAACTCCAGATGCCTTAGGTCCGAAGGTTACTGAGAAAATAATGGTGACAAGACATCTCCAATCAGTAATGCCAGATGCTATTGATGATTCTGTTAGACCAGTGTGTTCAATAGCACCAGGAGTTTTGGGGATAACAGGAATTGAAACTGTGGAAATAATTAGGGGCGTTGTGGAAAAGATTAAGCCAGATTTAGTAATATGTATAGATGCATTAGCAGCAAGAAGGATTGAAAGAGTAAATACAACAATTCAAATAGGAGACACAGGGATATCACCAGGTGCTGGAGTTGGAAATAATAGAAAACAGATAAGTGAAGAGAATTTAGGAGTTAAGGTTATAGCTATAGGAGTTCCAACAGTTGTTGATGCAGTTACAATTGCTAATGATACGATTGATTTAGTCGTAGATTCATTAATAAGTAATTCGTCAAGTGGAAATGACTTTTATAAAATGCTAAAATCTCTTGATAAGAATGAAAAAGAAAAACTTATTAAAGAAGTGATATCTTCAAAATCTAATATTGATATGATAGTTACACCAAAGGATGTTGATTTAGTTATTAACTCATTATCCAAAATAATTGCTAATGGAATAAATATGGCGGTACAGCCTAACATGGATATGGAGGAAATTAATAAATTTATGGGTTAATTTAATTTTATTATTTTTACCTGAAATATTTAAGAAGATCAGAGCTGTTTTAAGATGATTTATAATTGTTTTAAAACAGCTCTATTATTGTCTGTAAAACATAATAACATAAATTAGAATAATTATGTAAATTCCATAATATAAATATAAAAGAGTACAAGGGGGGATTAAAGTGATGTATATGAGCAGAGGAGGAAAAAAAGGTGACATTAATAGGAGGATAAAAATAAAACCCAATATTAACATAGGCTTAATAGTACTCATTTTATTAATAGGGATATTATTTATAAGATTGGGTAATGTTTTAAAAAACAATAGAGAAAGAGGGGCATTTGCTTATGTTCAATTACTAAACTTAGGAATGCCAATAATAGAAGCCCAAGCCTATGATGAGGGAACATATGCTGAAAATAGAATTTCACTAAAAAGTGTATGCCTCCAGGTATTAGGATTAAACAATATTAGCTATATGGGTATAATAAAAAATGAAGTTAGCTTTTTTAATAATCTTGGTGATAATAAAAGTAGTAATTTAAGTTTGTCATTTAATCCATTCCAGGTAAGTGAGGATAGTATATTAAAATCACCACAGAATGGGGATAAACAAAATGTGCAAATTGGTGATAGTAAAAACACACAAATTTATAATCCAAGTTTGAAAAAAGAATTAAATAAGTCAAAGCCAGAAGTATTAATATATCATAGCCATACTACTGAAAACTATAATGCATCAGAACCTGATAGCTTGAATGAAGATACTAATGTAGTTGGCGTTGGAGATGTTCTTACTCATGAACTTGAAGAAAACTATGGAATATCAGTAATTCATGATAAAACTGATCACTGCATTTCCTATAATGATAGTTACACAAGATCAGGAGAAACGGTAGATAAATATTTAAAAGAATATGGAGATTTTAAAATGATTATAGATTTGCACAGAGATTCAATCGAGGACAAATCTATTACAACAACTGAAGTATACGGTATGAGCGCTTCTAAGATAATGTTTGTAAATGCTAAAAACAGTACAAGATATGAAAAGAATAAAGAGCTTACGGATAAAGTATTTAATAAAACAGCTGAACTATTTCCAACTCTACCTACGAAGATATTAACATATAATAGAGGAAAAAATGCATTTAATCAAAGTAAGAGTGATGGATGTTTATTGTTTGAAATAGGATCACATACTAATACTCCAGATGAATCAAAAGTAACTGCAGAATGCATGGCACGTGTAATTGCAGAAATCCTAAATAAAAAATAGAAGTTCATACAAATACCACAACCAAAAAGAGAGGCATGTTTATTTCGTAGACATATCTCTCTTTTCTTCGTTTGTATATTTGCTTAGGCATAATTAAACTTGAATATATATTTTCCGCCCATAAGTAATATATAGAATGTATGTATCTAGACGATTTGTATAATACCTATTAAAAGTGGTAAGAATTTAGATAAAGATTAAATAACTTTAAATTGTTACTTGAAAAGGGTGTATTATATTGAAGAATATTTTTAAGAGTTATGCATTGAGAAGAGCGTTGCCTGTGTTTGTTGTATTATTTTTTGTTTTACTTGGAATTATAAAAATAGATATTATTAATACTAAAGCATTATCTCCTCTTGGGAATACAAGTGAAAACTATAAACTTGTAAGTGAAGAGTTTGGAGAGGATTTTTCGAATTTTATCAAGGATAACTCGTTTTTAAAGATTTATGAAGAATCAGAAAAAGATGTTTTGGTCAGACTGGGTAATAGTGAATTTAAAATAAGTAATGAATCTAGTTATATAAGAAAGATTCAGGAAATTATTGCTAAGATAAAATTTTAATATTCATTATATATTTAGTTTCATCCGATAGGAAATTGAGTTTTAGTTTTATATGTCAGTTTAAATTTTTAATAGCTATTTTAAATGGATGTATGTTATAATTTAGCTGATTTAATTATAACGGGGGTGAAAAGACTGTTTTTAGCTGATAAAGACAGTTATGCGTATGAAAAGTGAAAGACAAAAACATATCAGGAATTTTTCAATAGTAGCACATATTGATCATGGTAAGTCAACCCTTGCAGATAGATTGCTTGAAACTACCGGAACCTTGACAAAAAGGGAAATGGAAGAACAAGTTCTAGATAATATGGAGATAGAAAAAGAAAGAGGAATAACAATAAAGTCTCAAGCAGCGAGACTTGTATATAGAAGAGATAACGGTGAAGAATATATCCTTAATTTAATTGATACTCCAGGACATGTAGATTTTAATTATGAAGTTTCAAGAAGTCTAGCCGCTTGTGAAGGGGCTATATTGGTAGTTGATGCAACCCAAGGAATTCAAGCTCAAACTTTAGCTAACTGCTATTTAGCACTAGATAATGATTTAGAAATAGCACCAGTAATTAATAAAATAGATTTGCCATCTGCAAGACCAGAAGAGATAAAAAAAGAAATTGAAGATGTAATAGGAATAGATGCAGAAGATGCACCTATGATATCTGCTAAAACAGGACTTAACATAGGTGATGTATTAGAATATGTTGTTGAACACATACCTTCACCAGATGGGGATGAAGAAGCACCTTTAAAGGCATTAATTTTTGATTCATATTATGATAGCTATAAGGGCGTTGTATGTATAGTTAGAGTAATGGACGGAAAAGTGAAAATTGGAACTAAAATTAAATTAATGGCTACTAATAAATTCTATGAGGTTACTGAAGTTGGGGTATTTACTCCAGGAGTGCTTACAATTCCTGAATTAAGTGCTGGTGATGTTGGATATATAACCGCATCAATTAAAAATGTTAGAGATGCTAGAGTTGGAGATACTATAACGGAAGCTAATAGACCAACAGATAAAGCACTTAAAGGTTATAAACCTGCAATACCTATGGTATATTCAGGAATATTTCCAGTTGATGGAGCAAAATATGATGAATTAAGAGAAGCACTAGAAAAATTACAAATAAATGATGCAGCATTAAACTTTGAACCAGAAACATCTATTGCATTAGGATTTGGATTTAGATGTGGATTCTTAGGATTATTACATATGGAAATAATTCAAGAGAGAGTTGAAAGAGAGTTCAATCTGGACATAATAACTACTGCACCATCAGTTATATATAAAGTAATCAAAACAGATGGTGAAATATTAGAAATAACAAATCCAACAAACCTACCACCTTTAACTGAAGTAGATTATATGGAAGAACCTGTGGTTAGGGCATCTATAATTACTCCAAAGGATTATGTTGGAGCAGTTATGGACTTATGCCAAGACAGAAGAGGAATATATATTGATATGGAATTCATAGAGGAAACTAGAGCAGTTGTAAAATATGATATTCCACTAAATGAAATAATATATGACTTCTTTGATACTCTAAAATCTAGAACTAAAGGATATGCATCTTTAGATTATGAATTTAAAGGATATATTAGAACTAAGTTAGTTAAGTTAGATATATTATTAAATGGAGATATAGTTGATGCATTATCAATGATAGTGCCAGAAGAAAGGGCATATCATAAAGGTAGAGGAATAACTGAGAAATTAAAAGAAGCAATTCCAAGACAAATGTTTGAAGTACCAATTCAAGCAGCAATTGGAGCTAAGATTATAGCAAGAGAAACTGTAAAGGCTATGAGAAAAGATGTGTTAGCTAAATGTTATGGTGGAGATATTTCAAGAAAGAAGAAATTGCTTGAAAAGCAAAAAGAAGGAAAGAAGAGAATGAGGCAGGTTGGATCTGTTGAAGTTCCTCAAGAAGCATTTATGGCTATATTAAAAGTAGATTAAAATATACTGAATTTAGTATTTTAAACGTATTTGTGAAGATATTGACCTAGTTTTCAAAAATTAAGATTAAAATAATAATATATGTTAAAGAAAATTATATTATTTTTAAGGAATTATTTGTATAATATTAATTAAGTATTACTCAAATAATTGTTTGTTGAAATCTAGGAGGGTTTTTATGTTTTTAAATGAATTAAGTAAAAATGAAGGAATTGCATTTATGCAGTTAGTAAAGAGTCTAGCAAATTCTGATAATACATTTGCAAAAGAAGAGAAGAATCTTTATTCTGATTATTTACAAGAGTTAGATATAAAGGAAAATGAAGTGCCAGATGATTCGGATTTAAATTCTATATACAGTACATTAAAAGATTCTTCTGAAAGAAACAGAAATATTATTTATTTTGAATTAATAGGGCTTGCACTTATTGATGGGGAATATGATGAAAATGAAGTGAAACTTTTAGAAGAAATAGGTGAACGTTTAGAAATAAAGCGTAATAAAAGAATATCTTTTGCTAATTATTTCTATAATTTTGTAGATGTATATAGCTTCTCAGTTGTTGATGCAGAAAGTAAGATTGCATTACTAAAGGAAGAAGCAGAAAAATTATTAGCCTAATTAAAGGTATTGCTAAGAATCCGAAATATAAAAATACTTGCAGTATGATGAAAATTTAAGATTACTGCCAAACAACCGAACAGGAATATATGTGTTTACTCCGGTTCTTAGAAGATTTTGCTGGGTTATTCTAAGATTATAAGTTGCATCCAAAGTGCTTGCTTCAAAGACTACGCTTTTGAACAAGCGCATTTGGAACAACTTATAATCTAGAATAACAGCCAGCAAAATCTTCTTATGAACACTCCGTAAAAACATATATTCCCGTTCTTTGTTTAGTAGTAAGTTTAAAATAAGAATATATTAATGCAAGTATTTTTATATTTCTCGAGTTAGCAATACCAATACCTTTATTCAAGGATATTTACTATCTTTTATAACGTATATATCCTTTATAATACATCAAATATATAATATTTAGGCAAGTATATGCGAAATACTTAATGCGAGCAGCAAAACAAAGAAATAGAATACATATATGTGAAGCAGGCATAAAAAAATGAGCAGCTGGGGTATCTTAATGGAAAGTTGTTCCGCTTTGAAGTGAGAGTCCAAATCTTGCATTTGGATACTCGAACTTCCTCAGCGAACGAATGTGAGTCGAGTTTCCTCGTCACAGGAAACGCAGAAGTGGTGCAACTTTCCATTTAGATATACCTTGCGAAATTTTTTGTAGTCCTGCGGAACATATATGTATTCTATTTCGGTTGTTCATTGCTTCACTTTAAGTTCTTCGCAGTACCTTTAAATAAAGAATTGGAGGGAAGTTTGATGAAAGAAATATCTTTATATATACATATTCCATTTTGTAAACAAAAATGCTTATATTGTGATTTTCCATCTTATTCTGGGAAAGAAATATTAATGAGTGAATATGTAGATGCATTAAATAAAGAAATATTACTGAAGGCACAAGATTATTATATAAGCAGCATATTCATTGGAGGAGGTACTCCATCTTATTTAACTAATGATAATTTGAAAAGCTTATTAGAAGTTATAAATACATTACATTTAAAAGAAGACGTGGAATTTACTATTGAATGTAATCCTGGAACGTTAAATAAAAATAATTTGGATATAATGAAAAAGTTTAATGTAAATAGAATAAGCATGGGGTTGCAATCTACTAAAGACTCTATTTTAAAAGAAATTGGGAGAATACATAGTTACGAAGAATTTAAAAATAATTATTTATTAGCTCGAAGTGTTGGGTTTAATAACATAAATGTAGATTTAATGTTTGGATTACCGAATCAAACTATTGGACAGTGGAAAGACTCTTTAGAGGATATAGCAAAGCTTAACCCAGAGCATATTTCTGCTTATAGTTTAATAATTGAGGAAGGAACTTGTTTTTATAATCTATATGAAAAAGATAAATTAAATTTACCAGGAGAAGAAAATGAGAGAGAGATGTATTCGACTGCAAAAGAAATTCTAAGCAAATATGATTATCATCAATATGAGATATCTAACTTTGCAAAAGATGGGAAGGAATGTTTTCATAATAAAGTCTATTGGATGTGCAATGAATACGTAGGCATAGGAGTTTCGGCTAGTTCGTTTATAAATAATTCAAGAACTAAAAATATAGATAGCATAGAGGAATATATAGAAAAAATAAATAACAATGAGAATATAATTGAAGAATGCTATGAAAATAGTATAGAGGATAGTATGGAAGAATTTATGTTTATGGGGTTAAGAATGATTGACGGAGTAGATACACTTAAATTCAAAAAACGATTTAATAAAGATATTAATGAAGTTTATGGTGAGATAATTGAAAAAAATATAAAAAAAGAATTATTAGTTTGGAATTCGGAAAAACTATTTTTATCGCCTAAAGGTATTGAATTATCTAATTATGTCATGAGTGATTTCATATTAAAGTAGAGAAATATTATTACAAAATGATTTATTCAAGTACAGAGATTAGGATTCATAACAAATATAAACTGGATTGCATAGATAATTAAAGTAAATAGGAGAAAAAGCGAGATAAATTGGCTAAATTGAATTATTATTAGCTATATATAGCTATAATAATTATAAATAGAATTGACAAAAAACATCATAAATAATATATTAAAAACATAGTCATTAGCACTCAAGCTTAATGAGTGCTAACAAAAAAGAGGTGAGGTTATGAGTATTGATGACAGAAAGATAAAAATACTTCAAGCTATTATCAATGACTATATTCGTACAGGAGATCCTGTAGGGTCAAGAACGATTGCTAAAAACTATAATTTAGGTATTGGTTCTGCAACCATAAGGAACGAGATGGCTGACCTTGAAGATATGGGATACTTAGAACAACCTCATGCTTCTGCAGGAAGAATTCCTTCTAGTAAGGGATACAGATTATATGTTGATAGGCTTATGGATAACCAAAGGCTGACAGTAGAAGAGGACTTGAAAATTAAGCAATATATAATTGATTCTGCAATGCTTGAAGTAGATAAAATAGTAAGGCAAACTAGTGCTTTATTATCTGAACTTACTAAGTTAACTTGTGTAATTGAAACACCATCAGTTAAAAAGAGTTTTATTAAATCAATTCAGCTTTTTAAAGTTGATGAGCATAATTTAGTATCAATCTTCTTAACAGATACAGGGCTTATAAAAAATCACATAATGAAATTAAATGGCAAAGTTCCAGAAGTAGAAACTTTAATTAGAATAAATCAAGTTATAAATAATAGATTGGTAAATCTTTCAATACAAGAAATTAATCTGGAAGTAATTAATAATTTGAAAAAAGATTTAGGAGAATATGAAGAAATATTTAATGCGCTTTTACCGGTTTTATATGAGACATTAAATACGTCTGACTCCACAGAAGTGTTTATGGAAGGAACAACAAATATCTTTAATTATCCTGAGTATAATGATATTCATAAGGCTAAGGAAATGTTATCTTTGCTGAATGATAAAGAATCTTTAATGGAGTTATTTAATCCACAGGATAATATTACAGTTAGTATAGGTGATGAAAATTATAAACCACAAGTTAAAGATTGTAGTATAATATCTGCTGAATATTCTTTTAATGACAGACCAATCGGAAAAATTGGATTGATTGGACCTAGAAGGATTAATTATTCAAAAGTAATAGCAATTATGGCTGAAGTCATAAAGGAACTTAATAATATTTTAAGTAATCCAAAATAGATGAAAACTTGTAGAGAAGAGGTGTGTTTTAGGTATATGGAGGAAAATAAAGATATGAAAAACGAAGAGTTAGTAAATGATGAAACAATAGTGGAAGATAGTGAAACGTCGCAAAACCAAGATCACAATGTGGTAGAAAATAATAATGCGAGCGAAGAAGCTTCTGAAAATATAGAAGCAGCAGAGGAAGATCAAGAAGATTTAACAAAAAATCAAGAAGAGGAAAATAAGAAATTGAGAGAAGAATTAGATACTACAAAAGACAGGCTTCTAAGATTAACAGCTGAATATGATAATTATAGAAAAAGAACTATTAAAGAAAAAGAAGGAATATATAGTGATGCATATGTAGATGTGTTAAAAGAAATTATTCCTATTCTTGATAATTTAGAGAGAGCTATTGCAGCTGATGGAAATATAGATGACTTGAAAAAAGGAATTGAAATGACAATAAAGGGCTGCAAGGATTCATTTGTAAAACTTGGAGTTGAAGAAATAGATGCTACAGGTGAATTTGATCCTAACCTTCACAATGCAGTAATGCATATTGAAGATGAAAATTTAGGTAAGAATGTGGTAGCAGAAGTTTTCCAAAAGGGATACAAAAAAGACGATAAGATAATAAGACATACAATGGTTAAGGTAGCTAATTAATATCAAATTACTTAAAATATATAAAAATTTAATTGAAAAATTCAATTTAAAATAAACTAATAAAGTTTTAGGAGGAAAAATATCATGGCAAAGATTATAGGAATAGATTTAGGAACTACAAATTCATGTGTAGCAGTTATGGAAGGTGGAGAACCAACAGTTATAGCAAACTCAGAAGGTGCTAGAACTACTCCTTCAGTAGTATCATTCCAAGCAAATGGAGAAAGATTAGTAGGTCAAGTAGCTAAAAGACAAGCAATTACTAATCCAGATAAAACAGTTATCTCGATTAAAAGACATATGGGAACAGGATATAAAGTTGATATAGATGGAAAACAATATTCACCACAAGAAATTTCTGCTATGGTTTTACAAAAAATAAAAGCTGACGCGGAAAGCTATTTAGGTGAAACAGTAACTCAAGCAGTTATTACTGTACCAGCTTACTTTAATGATAGTCAAAGACAAGCAACTAAAGATGCAGGTAAGATTGCAGGACTTGAAGTATTAAGAATAATCAACGAACCAACAGCAGCATCATTAGCTTATGGTTTAGATAAAACAGATTCAGCTCACAAAATCCTAGTTTATGACTTAGGTGGTGGTACTTTCGACGTATCTATTCTAGATCTTGGAGATGGAGTATTTGAAGTATTATCAACTAATGGTGATACAAAGCTTGGTGGAGATGACTTTGATGAGAAGATAATGAAATATATTGCAGATGAGTTTAAAGCTTCAAACGGAATTGATTTAATGCAAGATAAAATGGCAGTTCAAAGATTAAAGGAAGCTTCTGAAAAAGCTAAAATTGAATTATCAGCATCTCAACAAACAAACATAAACTTACCGTTTATTACTGCTGATGCAACAGGTCCAAAGCATATAGATTTAACATTAAGCAGAGCTAAATTTAATGAAATCACTCATGACCTAGTTGAAAGAAGTATTGAACCTATGAGAAAAGCATTAGCTGATGCTAAGCTTTCATTAAATGATATAGATAAAATAATATTAGTTGGTGGATCAACAAGAATTCCAGCAGTAGTAGAAGCTGTTAAGAACTTTACAGGAAAAGAACCATCTAAGGGAGTTAACCCAGATGAATGTGTTGCAGTTGGTGCAGCTATTCAAGCAGGTGTATTAACTGGTGAAGTTAAAGACGTAGTATTACTTGATGTTACTCCATTAACACTAGGAATTGAAACAGCAGGTGGAATAGCTACTCCATTAATTGAAAGAAACACAACTATTCCTACAAAGAAGAGTCAAGTGTTCTCAACTGCTGCAGATAACCAAACATCAGTTGAAATAAATGTAGTTCAAGGTGAAAGACAAATGGCTATGGATAACAAGTCACTTGGACAATTCACATTATCAGGAATAGCTCCAGCACCAAGAGGAATTCCTCAAATAGAAGTTACATTTGATATAGATGCTAATGGTATTGTTAAAGTATCTGCATTAGATAAAGGAACTGGTAAAGAAGCAAATATCACAATTACTGCATCAACTAACTTAAGTGATGACGAGGTAGAAAAAGCTGTAAAAGAAGCAGAAAAATTTGCTGAAGAAGATAAGAAGAGAAAAGAAAAAGTTGAAGTTGTAAACAATGCAGATCAAACTATATACCAAATAGAAAAAACATTAAATGAAGTTGGAGATAAAGCTACTGAAGATGAAAAAGAAGCAGTAAGAGCTAAGATTGAAGACTTAAAGAAAATTAAAGATGGAGAAGATGTTGAAGCGATTAAAGCTGCAATTGAAGCAGTAAACCAATCATTCTATCCAATAGCTACAAAGATGTACCAACAAGCTGGTGGAGCTGAAGGAGCAGGATTTGATCCAAATGCAGCAGCTGGAGGAGCAGGAGCTCAAAGCGCACCACATGATGAGAATGTAGTAGATGCTGATTTTAAAGTAGATGAAGATAAATAATATATAAATTAATTGTACTAAACTACAGTTATCTAATATAATAGGATAGGGAAGGCAAGCTCGTCTTCCCTTTTCTACAGTAAATAAAACTAGGTGGTGAATTTAAACGAATGGCAAATAAAGACTATTATGAATTGCTTGGCGTTCAAAAAGGTGCAAGTGATGATGAAATAAAAAGAGCCTTTAGAAAATTAGCTGTAAAATATCATCCGGATAGAAATCAAGGAAATACTGAGGCAGAAGAAAAGTTTAAAGAGATAAATGAAGCTTATCAAGTACTTTCAGATCCAGAAAAAAAAGCTAGATATGATCAGTTTGGGTCAGCTGCCTTTGATGGTAGTGGCGGCTTCGGAGGAGGCGGCTTTGGAGGCTTTGACGGATTTGATATGGGCGGCTTTGGAGATATTTTTGAATCATTCTTCGGAGGCGGAGGATCAAGTTCTAAAAGAAGAAATGGTCCAGTAAGAGGAAATGACATTGAGTATACAATAACATTAACTTTTGAAGAAGCCGTTTTTGGAGTAGAGAAAGAAATTTCTGTTACTAGAAGTGAGAATTGTGAACATTGTCATGGAAGTGGAGCAGAACCTGGAACTAATGCGAAGACTTGTCCAACTTGTGGTGGATCAGGTCAAGTAAGAGTACAAAGACAAACTCCTCTTGGAAGCTTTGTTTCAACTTCTACTTGTGATACTTGTAGAGGTACTGGTAAAATTATTGAAAAGCCATGTTCAGAGTGTAGAGGAAAAGGTAATGTTAGAAAAACAAGAAAAATAAAAGTTAACATACCTGCAGGGGTAGATACAGGAAATGTCATGCCGCTTAGAGGACAAGGAGAGCATGGATTAAGAGGTGGAAGTCCTGGAGACTTATATGTAAGAATTAATGTTGCTCCATCAAAAGTCTTCACAAGAAAAGGAAATGATGTGTATATTGATGCTAATGTTTCTATGGCTAAAGCTGCATTGGGTACAGAAATAACTGTAGCTACAGTAGATGGAAATGTTAAGTACACTGTTCCACCAGGCACTCAATCAGGAACGATGTTTAGGTTAAAAGGCAAAGGAATACAAAGAGTTAATTCCAGCGGAAAGGGAGATCAATACGTAAAAGTTATTGTTGATATTCCTAAGACTTTAAGTAAGGAACAAAAAGAAGCTTTATATGAATTCATGAGATTATCAGGCGAAGAATTTGATGAAGCCAATGCTCCTACTCCTAAGAAAAAACTATTTGGTAAAAACAAATAAAAATTTTATTGAAACTATTTAAGTAATCGCAAGAGTTAAGCATTATTTAAATAGTTTCTTTTCATATTTTTAGAAAGATATGTGTTAAAAATGAATGAAATTTCACCGACAAAACCTATAGCTATAGTCTTGATTGAAAATATGGGGTATAATATATAGAAATAAATTATATTTAGGAGGAGAACAAGTGAAAGATTTAAAAGAAAAATTGTTAATTGAAATAGAAGAGTTTAGAGAATTAGGAAATAAATTTTTATCTGGTGAAGTATCTATTATGGATTTTAAAAAGGTTTCTGGAGGAATGGGAGTATACTCAGAACGTAGTAAAAAAGAATTTATGATAAGACTTAGAATTCCTTCTGGAATTAGTAGTTTTGATAATATGAACTGGTTATGTGATATAGCAGAAAAATATGAGTTAGATGGATTTCACCTAACTACAAGAGAAGCAGTGCAATATCATAACTTAACGATAGATCAGGTTTGCGGAATAATGAAAGACGGTATAGATAATGATATATATTCTAGAGGGGGAGGCGGAAATTTCCCGAGAAATGTAGCTATGTCACCATTATCAGGAGTAGATAAAGATGAGGCATTTGATGTAACTCCATATGCATTAGCTGTAAATAATCATTTTTTAAGCAAAATAACATCATATAAATTTCCAAGAAAGTTTAAAGTATCTTTCTCAAGCAGCGACTCAGATCATGGTCACTGTAATGTTGCGGATTTAGGATTTTTAGCAACCGTAAAGGATAATGAAAAATATTTTAGAGTTTTTGTGGGAGGCGGAATTGGAAGAAATCCTCAAATTGCAGCCGAATATGATGAGCTTATAAAACCAAGTGAAGTATTATATCATGTAGAGGCTATGACAAATCTATTCATAAAAGAAGGTAACTATGAAGATAGAAATAAAGCTCGTATAAGATATATATTAGAAAGAATGGGTAAAGAGAAATTTATAGAAACTTATAAAGAACATTTGAAAGATGTACTAGATAATAACGAGTTAGATTTATTTGTAGAATCTAAGGAAATTACTAAAGAAGGTAAAGAAATAGAATTAACACATTCAAGATTATATTCACAAAAACAAAAAGGATTATACAGCGTATATTTCCATCCAATTGGTGGGCAAGTTTCAGTTAAGACATTAAGAAAAATTTTAGATAAATTAAAAGCAGTAAAAGACTTAGAAATAAGACTTACAATGACAGAAGGGTTATATTTTAGAAATTTAAATGGTGATGAAGCTAAAGAACTTCTAGATATAACACAAAACATTGGAGGAGAAACAGCTTTAGCGCAAAGTGTATCATGTATTGGAGTGCCAATATGCCAAGTTGGAATTTTAGAGAGTCAAAAAATGCTTAATGATATAATTAATTACTTTGCAGATAAAGGCTACAATAAAGATATACTTCCAAGAATCCATATATCAGGATGTGGAAATTCTTGTGCAGTACATGAAATTGTTGGAGTGGGTTTGACTGGTAAACGTAAAAAAGTCGGCGATGCTGTTCAAGATGTATTTGAATTGCATATTAATGGATCATTTGAAACTGGAAATGCAAGACTTGGAAAAATCTACGGAGATTTACTTGCTAGCGAAATACCACAATTTTTATATGAGTTATCATTATATATAGAAAATAAAAATGTAGATTTCTATGAATTTGTACAAAACAACGAAGATGAATTGTTACAAATAGTAGATAAGTATAAAAAATAGGCAATAACGTATAACTATATATAAAGCGAAGCAATGAACAAACTAAATGTGAAAATACTTGAAGTATGAGGATATTTTAAGTTTACTGCCAAACAACCGAACGGGAATATATGTGTTTACTCCGGTTCCTAGAAGATTTTGCTGGGTTATTCTAAGATTATAAGTTGCATCCAAAGTGCTTGCTTCAAAGACTACGCTTTTGAACAAGCACATTTGGAACAACTTATAATCTAGAATAACAGCCAGCAAAATCTTCTTATGAACACTCCGTAAAAACATATATTCCCGTTCTTTGTTTAGTAGTAAGTTTAAACTAAGAATATATTAATGCAAGTATTTTGATATTTTTATGGTGGCAATACTTTTAATGAGCTATATTTGTAAATTTTGATAAAATGTATATTTCGTTTTCCTAGGCTAGATATTGGTAAAAGATTTAAAGTGATAGTAAAACAAAGAAATAGAATACATATATGTGGAGCAGGCATTGAAAAATAAGCTAGTGGAACATATATGTATTCTATTTCGGTTGGTCATTGCTTCACTTTAAGTTCTTCGCAATACCTTTATTGTGTGAAAAAATTGCAATATAATTTTTTATATGTATAATTATTATGAATGATGAAATATGGAGTGAACTAACATGAGAATGAGAAAAAAACCATGGGCAAGACCTGAACTTGAAGGTTGTAATTTTTTCGTTGTAAATCCAAAAGAATATAAAGGAAAATGGAAAGAACTTTTTGGGAATACTAAACCAATATATTTAGAACTTGGATGTGGAAAGGGAACTTTTATGGCAGTACATAGTTCTCAAAATCCAGACAATAATTATATTGCAATAGATATAAAAGACGAGGTCCTAGGACTAGCGAAAAGGAATATTGAGAAAGCCTATGAAGAACAAAATAGGTCTGTCGATAATGTAAAGCTGATGGCTCAAGAGATAGGGCTTATTAGTGAAATTTTAGGTGAAGAAGACGTTATAAGTAGAATATACATAAATTTTTGTAATCCTTGGCCAAAGGAAAAGCATAAAAAGAGAAGACTAACACATACAAGACAGCTTGAACAATATAAGATATTTTTAAAGAGTGATGGTGAAATTTATTTTAAAACAGACGATGATGAATTGTTTGAAGAATCCCTTGAATATTTTAAAGAAGCTGGGTTTAAAATTACATATATAACATATGACCTACATAAGAGTGATTTTAAAGGTAATGTAGAAACTGAACATGAGAGAATGTTTACGAAACAGGGGATAAAAACAAAATTTTTGATTGCCATGAAAGACAATTAGATTTATAATGACCAGAATTTAAGAATTTAAGAATTTAAGAATTTAAGAATTTAAGAATTTAAGAATTTAAGAATTTAAGAATTTAAGAATTTAAGAATTTAAGAATTTAAGAATTTAAGAATTTAAGAATTTAAGAATTTAAGAATTTAAGAATTTAAGAATTTAAGAATTTAAGAATTTAAGAATTTAAGAATTTAAGAATTTAAGAATTTAAGAATTTAAGAATTTAAGAATTTAAGAATTTAAGAATTTTGATATTTTAAAATATATAAGTTCTAATTAATAAAATTCATAACTTGAAAAAAACTTATTTTCACTAGTTAAAAATACAGGTTAATATGAATGAATAGAATTTATTAGAACATATATATATAAATTTAACTAGATATATATGTAGGTATTTAAATAGAAATCTATGTAAAAAGTTAACTATATAAAAAGATAAATATGTAAATATTTATAGTTATTATGCGGGTTACAGACATGTAATATAAGCATAATACTAAAGGTGAATTGCAAACTATTAACTGAATTAAGGAAGGATGATAAATATGGACGGAATATGGATAGAGGTTAGTGTAATAACAAAGAGTGAGGCTTTAGAGCCCATATCAGGAATATTTTATGGATTAAATTGTCCTAATGTTGCAATTGAAGATCCTGAGGATTTGCTTTCAAGAGATCAAGGACCATTAACTTGGGATTTTGCAGATATAAATATCTTAGAACATAAAGGAAATGCAGCTGTAGTTAAAGCTTATTTTTCTCAAGATGATAAGGTTGAAGAGATTGTTGAATATGTTAAGGAAAAACTTTCAGAAATTAAAGAGTTTGGAATAGATATTGGTGAAGGTACAGTTGAAGCTAAAAAGATGCACGAAGAGGACTGGGCTAATAATTGGAAGCAATATTATAAACCAGTTAAAATAACAGATAAGATTGTTGTTAAACCAATTTGGGAAGACTATGAAAAAAATGATGAGGAACTAATTATAGAGTTGGATCCAGGAATGGCATTTGGAACTGGAACTCATGAAACTACAAGAATGTGTATTCAAGCTTTAGATAAGTATGTAAAGCCTGATACAACAGTGTTTGACGTAGGATGTGGGTCGGGAATACTTGCGATAGCAGCAGCGAAGCTTGGAGCCAAACATGTCGTTGGTGTTGACCTAGATCCTGTTGCTGTTGATTCTTCTAAAGAAAATATAGGCTTTAATAATTTGAATAATATTGAAGTATTAGAAGGAAATCTTTTAGATGTAGTTGATGGAAAAGCTGATATTGTAGTAGCTAATATAATAGCAGAAATTATTTGTATATTAACAGAAGATGTAAAGAAAGCATTAAATGAAGGCGGTTTATTTATTACATCAGGCATAATTCATGATAGAGTGGATATGGTTAAAGAAAAATTTGCAGAGTGCGGTTTTGAAGTTATTGAAATAAACAAAGATGGAGAATGGAACTGCATAGTGGCTAAGGCTATTAGTTAGGAGTTTGTATGCATAAGTTTTTTATTGAGCCTCAAAATGTTACGGAAACTGAAGGAAAGATACTTGGAGATGATGTAAAACATATTTACAAAGTTTTAAGATTATCTGAAGGAGAAGAAGTAGTAATAAATAATTGTGAAGGTAAGGAATACTTAGGAGAAATAAAAACTATAACTAAGAGTGAAGTTATAGTTAACATAATTAAAAAATTAGATATAGATAATGAAAGTAAAGTTAAAGTACATCTTTACCAGGGATTACCTAAAGGTCAAAAGATGGATTTAATAGTTCAAAAGGGAACAGAGCTTGGCGTATTTGAATTTATACCTACAATCACTGCAAGAGTAGATGTAAAACTTAAGGGTGAGTTTAAAAAGCTTGATAGATTAAATAGGATTGCACTAGAAGCTTGCAAACAATCAAAAAGAAGTATTATTCCACAAGTTAAAGAAGTAATTGAGTTTGATGAAGCTTTGACTCAATTAAAGAATATGGATTTAATTATAGTACCATATGAAAATGCTGATAACTTTGGAATAAAAACTCTATTTAAGCAGCTTGATAAAGAAAATATAGATTCAAATAATATAATAAATGTTGGAATAATTATAGGACCAGAAGGCGGATTTGAAGAGTCTGAAATTAACACTCTAAGAGAACAAGGAGCTCATATTGTTACTCTTGGAAGTAGAATATTACGTACAGAAACAGCTGGATTTACGGCTACATCGTTAATTCAGTATGAATTAGGAGATTTAGGAGGAAGACTATTATAATGGGAGAAAACCAAAAAAAAATAGTTAGAGTTAATAATAAGTCTGAACTAAAAAAAATACCCAATAAACAATTTAAAAAAAGTTCAGAAGGAAAAAGTCTTGTAGCTTTTGCAACATTAGGATGTAGAGTAAATCATTACGAGACAGAAGCAATGGCTGAAAAATTCATAAGAGAAGGATATGAAGTTACGGATTTTGAAAACTTTGCAGATGTTTATGTTATAAATACATGTTCAGTAACCAATATGAGTGATAAGAAATCAAGGCAAATAATAAGCAAGGCGAGAAGAAGAAATGAAAATGCAATAATTGCAGCGGTTGGATGCTATTCGCAAGTTTCACCAGAGGAAGTTTCTAAAATAGAAGGCGTAGATGTAGTTCTTGGAACTAGAAATAAAGGTGATATTGTTTATTATGTGAATAAGGCTAAGGATGAACAAAAACCTCAGTTAATGGTTGGAGAAGTTCTAAAGAATAAACAGTTTGAAGAGCTAAATATAGAAGAGTACCAAGATAAAACAAGAGCGTTCTTGAAGATACAGGATGGTTGCAATAGATTTTGTGCATATTGTTTGATACCTTATACTAGAGGAACAACTTGCTCAAAAGATCCTCAAAAAGTACTAGAGGAAATAAAGAAGTTAAGTGAGCATGGATTTAAGGAAATAATATTATCAGGAATACATACAGCATCCTATGGAGTTGACTTAGATGGAAATGTAACTTTAATAACTTTATTAGAAGAAATAGAGAAGATGGGTGGTATAGAAAGAGTAAGAATAGGATCAATTGAGCCAAGTTTCTTTACTGATGAAGTCATAGAAAAAATGAAGAACATGAAAAAACTATGCCCACAGTTCCATTTATCACTTCAAAGCGGCTGCGATTCAACTTTAAAAAGAATGAATAGAAGATATACCGCTAAAGAATATGAGGATGCAGTTAATAGAATAAGAGAAAATCTTAAAGATGCTTCAATAACTACCGATGTAATTGTAGGTTTCCCAGGTGAAACTGATGAAGAATTTAATGAAACTTATGAATACTTAAAGAGAATTAAGTTAACTAAAACACATGTATTCAAATTTAGTCCAAGAAAAGGGACGAAAGCAGCGGATATGCCTAATCAAATAGATGGAACTATAAAAGATAAGAGAAGTAAGGCTTTAATTGAACTAAATGCAAAGAATGAAGGGGATTTTAGCGAATCTTTAGTTGGAAGAGAGTTAGATGTATTAGTTGAGCAAGAAGTTCCGAATAAATTAGGTGTATTTGAAGGGTATACAAGAAATTATGTGAAAGTTGAAATTCAGTCGGGTAATGAACATATGATAGGTAAGATAATTCCATGTAAAATTGAGGAAGCAAATGGAGATTATGTTGTTGGAAAAATTATATAATTTTGGTATAATGTAAGTTAAGAAAATAAATTGAGATTTACGTATAAGATTGAAATTATTATAGAGAAATGTAAAATGCCCACAGGGAAAGTTCTGCTAACCAAATGCAAGAATTCA
Organism: Clostridium chromiireducens; assembly: GCF_003575225.1. Classification (NCBI taxonomy): domain Bacteria; kingdom Bacillati; phylum Bacillota; class Clostridia; order Eubacteriales; family Clostridiaceae; genus Clostridium; species Clostridium chromiireducens. The sequence goes on from NZ_QXDJ01000002.1 coordinate 87,954, forward strand.
AAAGGAAGTTAAATCGCATGTGCGATTTGACTAAGTTCGAATAACGAAATGTAAAAAAGCAAAAGGAAGTTAAATCACTTGTGCGATTTAACTAAGTTCGGGAAACCAAATATAAAATTTGGACTTTTTCAAAGGAAACTCGACTCGCGTTCGCTCGCTGAGTAAGTTCGACTAACCAAATATAAAATTTGGAGTCTCACTTAAAGGAGGTGAATTTATGGATGATTGTATATTTTGCAAGATTGTAAAGGGGGAAATCCCTAGTAAAAAAATATATGAAGATGATAAAGTGTATGCTTTCTATGATATAAATCCGGAAGCTCCAGTTCATTTTTTGGTAATACCAAAAGATCATATTGCAAGTGCAAATGATTTGAATGATAATAATGCTGATATTGTTTCACACATATTTAAGATTATTAATAAATTAGCAGTGGAACTTAATATATCTGATAAGGGATATAGGATTGTAAATAACTGTGGAGAAGATGGCGGACAGACGGTAAAACATATTCATTTTCATGTGCTCGGGGGAAGATGTTTACATTGGCCACCAGGCTAAGAAATTAGAGGAAAAATGGGGTAAAAAACATGGAGATTTTTTCTTAATTTCTTGACATTGTTTATTTGAATATTGTATAATATAGCATGTGTTATTAAGCCCATAGCTGAGTTAATTTAAGCTAGCGGAGGGAGGGATAGTAAATGTCAGAAATTAAAGTTGGAGAAAATGAAACACTTGAAAGTGCGTTAAAAAGATTTAAGAGAAAATGTGCTAGAGCTGGGGTTCTTTCAGAAGTTAGGAAGAGAGAACATTACGAAAAGCCAAGCGTTAAGAAAAAGAAAAAATCAGAAGCTGCAAGAAAGAGAAAGTTTAAATAGTGATATTTTCTTTTGAAAGAAGGTACAATTATGCCAACAATTAAAGATAAATTACAAGATGATTGGAAAGCTGCTTTAAAGACAAAAGATAAATTCACAGCTAACGTAATTAGTACGGCTAAGTCTGCTATATTATTTGTTGAAAAAACTGATAATAGAAAGCTTGAAGATGACGAAGTTATAAGTATATTAGCTAAAGAAATCAAGCAAAGAAGAGAAGCTGTGCTTGAATTTGAAAAAGGAAATAGACAAGATTTAGTAGATCAGCATAAAGCTGAAATAGAAATTTTGTTAAGATACCTTCCTCAGCAGTTAGGTGAAGAAGAGATAAAACAAATAGTAAAAGAATCAGCTGAAGAAGTGGGTGCAAATAGCATTAAGGATATGGGAAAAGTTATGTCAGCCGTTAAACCTAAAGTAGTAGGAAAAGCTGATGGTAAACTTGTAAGTCAAATTGTTAAAGAATATTTAAATAATAAATAATAAAAGAACTCAAGAAAGCCTTGAGTTCTTTTATTATTTATTTTTATATGCCTTAAAATTATTATAAATTTAAGAAAAGAATTTGTGTATTAAATTTCCAAAACCATCATAAATTACAATGAAGAAGTTTATGTAGGAGGAAATTATGGAGGATAAAATTCAAAAGGGAAAAGAGAAAATTCTAAATAAATTAGATTTTCCAAGTGATATTTCATTAGACTTACCCAAGATAATAGTTGTAGGAAATAGAGAAATAACAATTGAGAATCATAGAGGCATTATGTTTTTTGAAACTAATATGGTTAAGATAAATTCCAGAATTGGTGGGATTATAATACATGGGGAAGAGTTTGAAATACTTTTTATTGCTGAGACAAGCATTACTATAAGTGGAATCTTTAAAGGTATTTCATATGAGAGGTAAAAGAGATGTTCGATAGTTTAAAATCAGGACAAATAACCATAGAAGTTAATGCTTTAATGCCAGAAAAAATATTAAACATACTTTGGAATAATGAAATTTATACATGTAATATTATCCGCGTTAATTTAACCACGCTTAGATTTACGATATATTATAAAGATTATAAAGAAACTGAAATGTTAATTAAAAAACATAAGGGAAAAGTAAGAATTGTTAGGAAGAAAGGATTAGTAGTTCTGCTATCTAAAATGAAAAGTAGGATTTCATTACTGGTAGGGGTAATACTATTTTTTGTAGTTATATATGGACTTTCAAATTATATATGGGCTATAGATATACAAACCCAAAGAAATCTAAGCCCTTTTGAAATTAGACAACAGCTTACATCAATTGGAATTAAACCTGGCATAGACAAATCTCAAATAAATGTATATGATTTGGAAAAGAAGATGGAAAATTTAAATGATCAAATAATGTGGATTAGAATTAGGGTTGAAGGATCAACTTTAAAATTAGTAATAAAAGAAAAGGTAAATCCACCCTCAACAGAAAAAACATTATTTAATCAAGTTATTGCTAAAATGGATGGAGAAGTAAAAAGAATATACACTAATTCAGGAAATCCGGCAGTAGTACCAGGTGACATAGTAAAAAAAGGTGATAATTTAATCCTTCCTATTCAAGGAAGAGAAGGATTCCAAATAGAAGTAAAGCCAAGTGGTACGGTTATAGCTAACACTTTTTATGAAAAGTTTATGGAAGTTCAGATAAGTGGAGATAAACTAGAAAGAACAGGAGAAAAAAGCAGCGATATTTACTTGAGTTTTTACGGAAAAAAAATTTACTTAAAAAAGGCTATAAATGAATTTACTAATTATGATAAAATAGAAGAAGATGGTGGATTTTTTAATAAGGTAACATATTTTGAGAAGAAAGGAAAACCAGTAAACTTAGATAAGGATATTACAGTAAAAGAATCAACTCAAAAATTAGAAGATTCACTAAAAAAGACACTTAGTAATGACGCTAAAATTATAGATAAAAAGGTTACAGTAGATGATATTGGTAATGGAAAGATATTGGTTAAGGCGATATTTACAGTAGAACAAGATATAGCAAGGAACATATCATAAGACAATTTTAAACTTTATTTTTAGGCCTAATTACTCTATTAGAAGATGAAAAGGTGAATAGCATGAATATGATGAAGAAAAATAATAAAAGGAAGGATAATAGGATTCAAAGAATTATATTATTCACACTTGTATTTATTATAGGTTATATATTGCTTGTTACGGCAATAACTCCAAAGCAATATAACCTAAAAGAAGGAGATATACCTAGAGTAGACATAAAGGCACCAAGAGATATTATAGATGAAAAAGCAACTAAGGAAAAGGAAGAGCAATCACTCGAAAAGGTAGGTAAACAGTATACCTTAAAGCCGGAAATAAAAAAACAATCTGAAGATAATATTAAAGTTTTGTTTGATAAACTTGTTTCTATTAGTAATGATTCGAATGCAACGGCTCCAGCAAAAGAAAGTGATAAAATAACTGAACTAAAGAAGTTGACAGTATTTAAATTAACTGAAGATCAATATAAAGTATTAGTAAATATACATAAGGATAACTTAAGTGATTTACAAATAAAAATGTTAGCTGTCGTTGATTCGGCATATGAAAAAAATATAAATGAAAATGATGAGACAGCAATTAAAGAAGCAAGAAATATTGTGGCTGACAAGATAGATGCTTTAAGTTTAGAATTAGAATTATCTAATGTATTAAAACAGATAATTCAAAGTCAAATTAATCCTAATGTTTTCTTTGATCAAGAAAAGACAGATGAAAAAATACAAGAAGCTCAGAAAAGTATTTCTAAGGTTGTAATAAAACAAAATCAAACAATTGTAAAAGAAGGGGAACCAGTTACAAAGGATCAAATAGATATTTTATCAGACCTAGGTATGCTAGATAGTGAAAATGCTTCTGTAAATTTATATGTATATATTGCACTTGCAGTTTTTCTAGCTATAATATTATTTCTCCAATATATTTACATTAAAATAAATTACGGTGAAATGTATAGAAATACTAAAAAACTAGTATTGATTAGTTTTATAAATCTTATTTCTTTAGTATTTGGTAGAACAATAGGAATTGCATCACCATTTTTGATTCCCTTTGCATGTGCTCCTATGATGCTCACATTATTATTGAATTACAAGATATCATTTGTTATGAGCGCTTTAAATATAATTCTTATAAGTGCGTTAAATGGGTTTGATGTTCAAATAATAATATTGGGTATAGTAAGTTCTATAATTGGATCGACTTTATTAAAAAAAATACAGCAAAGGAACGAATTGTTGTATTCAACATTATATGTTGCAGCAGCAGGGGCGATTTTTTCACTGTCAACTGGGATGTTAATATCAAGCAATTTTATGGACATTTTAATAAAAGGTGGACTTACAATTATAGGAGGACTTCTATCAGGAATCCTTGCTTTGGGGATACTACCATTTTTAGAGGGAGTATTTAATGAAGTCACAACTTTAAAGTTATTAGAATTATCAAATCCCAATAATCCACTTTTAAAGAGACTTTTAATGGAGGCTCCTGGAACATATCATCATAGTATGCTTGTAGCGAATCTCGCTGAAATGGCTGCAGAAGAAGTTGGGGCAAATTCTGTAATTACTAGAGTAGGATCTTACTATCATGATATTGGTAAAACAGAAAGACCATATTTCTTTGGAGAAAATCAGATGGGAGGAGATAATCCTCATAAAAACATACCGGCTAATTTAAGTACGATGATAATAAAATCTCATGTAAAGGATGGTCTTGAATTAGCTAAAAAACATAATTTACCAAAGGTAATACAAGATATTATTGAAGAACATCATGGAAAGACGTTAGTTAAATATTTTTATTACACTATGAAAAATAGTGCTGAAAATCCAGATGATATAAAAGAAGAAGATTACATGTATGAAGGTCCTATACCTAGTACAAAAGAAGCAGGGATAGTTATGCTTGCAGATAGTGTTGAGGCTGCTGTAAGGTCAATAAAGAATCCTAGTAAAGAGAAAATTAATGATATGGTCAATTGCATAATGGATGATAAATTATCATCAGGACAATTAAATAACTGTAATTTAACATTGAAGGATATAGAAAAAATTAGAACCTGCTTCTTGACTGCATTAAATGGAATTTATCATCAAAGAATAGAATATCCTCAAGAAAAAATCAAAGATTTAAGCGATGAAAACAATGAAGTTGAAACTAAGGAGCAATAAAAATGATTTATGTAGATAATAGACAAGAAAAACTAGAGGTAAAAGATAGTTTGGTAGACCAATTAAAAAAAGTAATTGAATTTACATTAAAAGAGGAAGAAGTAAATATTGAATGCGAGATTTCTTTAGTATTTGTTGATAATGATGAGATTAAACAAATTAATAATGATACTAGAAGGATTAATAAAGAAACAGATGTGTTATCTTTTCCTATGCTTGAATATGAGGAACAAAAAGTCTTTAAAGAAATGTACAAAGATTATAAATTTTCCCAAAGTGATTTTGATGGAGATGAACTTGTGCTTGGAGATGTAGTACTATCTTTAGAAAAGGCCCTAGAACAAAGCAAGGAATTTAATCATTCCTTTGAAAGAGAAGCATCATACTTGGTAGTGCATTCGATACTGCACTTATTAGGGTATGACCATATGGAGGATGATGAAAAAAAGGTTATGAGAAGCAGGGAAGAAGAAATTCTAAATAAACTCAATATACCTAGATAAAAATATTGTATTTCACATAATTATTAGTATAGATGGTGAATACTATTGTTTGTCTTTTAGTTACGTAATATGTTGGTAAGTTCTACTTAACAGTTTGAATAAGTAGAGCTTACTTTCTTATATAATAGGTGAAAATTTTTAGATTGCACTACATGAGTTTTAATTAGATGGGTTAAGATTATGTTGTAAGTAAAGAGGCATTATAAATTATTAAATATACTTAAAAGAGTAAAGTAGGGGTTAGCAATGAAGATGAAAAAAACACTAGAAAGTTTTAATAATGCGATAACAGGTATCATCGACACAGTAAGAACAGAAAGAAATATGAAGATACATTTAATTGTTGCGTTAATAGTATTAATTTCAAGCTTTTTCTTTGATGTAACAAAATATGAGTTTTTAATTTTAGCAGTTACAATAGCCATGGTAATTGCAGCAGAACTCGTGAATACCGCTATAGAAGCAACAATTGATATGACAACTAATTATTATCACCCGCTGGCTAAGATAGCCAAAAATGCAGCAGCAGGAGCTGTACTTATTACGGCCATAAATGCATTGCTTGTTGGTTATATTGTATTTTGGGAAAAGTTAACTAAGTTTTCTTTCACTTTAATCAACAGAGTTAAAAATTCAGAGCCGTATACAATGCTGATCGTATTAATAATAGTTTGCATTGTAACAATCATAGCAAAGGCTATATTTGGTGAAGGAACTCCTTTAAAAGGGGGAATGCCTAGTGGACATAGCGCTTTAGGATTTTCCATTGCAACAGCAATATCATTAATTACAGAAGAACCAATCTGCATTCTTCTAAGTTTTTTACTAGCATTCATAACAGCGCAAAGTAGAGTGGACTCAGAGGTTCATAGTATTCTAGAAGTAATTGTCGGAGCGATATTTGGGGTTTTATTAACATTATTTATTTTCACTTTATTTAGACTTTAGCTAAACTCGTGGTAATAAAATTTTTATTTACAGGAGAATATATTAAAGAAAAGTAAGTTTAAATAATAATTAACAAAAAACTAGGTTGCCATAATTTAATAGTGAATATAAATAATTATTAAATTATGGTAGTTAATTAGATTGAGTACATTGTCAATTAACTTATAAATAGAGTATACTATTTGTAAAGTAGTATAACATTAGTTAAATTAGTTAAGCTTCTATAAAAATGAAGCTTATTTTTGAGGAGGAAAAAATGTTTAGATCAGGATTTGTTACAATAGTTGGAAGACCTAATGTAGGTAAATCAACTTTGTTAAATTACATAATGGGAGAAAAGTTATCAATAGTTTCAAATAAACCACAAACTACAAGAAATAATATTCAAACAATATTGACAGGTGATGATTATCAGATGGTATTCGTTGATACACCTGGTATACATAAACCTAAACATAAATTAGGTGAATACATGGTTAATTCGGCAAAGGAATCAACTAAAGATGTAGATTTAGTATTATTCTTAACCAATCCAGATGAGGAGATTGGTAGAGGAGATAAATTCATATTAGAAACTCTAAAAGGAAAAAAATGCCCAATATTTTTAGTGTTAAATAAGGTTGATGAAAGCACTCAGGACAGAGTAGCTAAAAGTTTAGAAATGTATTCTAAAGAATTTGAATTTGCAGAAATAATACCGATATCTGCAATTAAGGGTAAAAATGTTGATAGATTGGTAGAGCTTATGAAAAAGGCAATGCCAGAAGGGCCAAAGTATTATCCAGATGATATGATTACGGATGTACAAGAAAAGTTTGTTGTATCTGAAATAATCAGAGAAAAAGCACTAAGGACATTAAGGGATGAAGTTCCTCACGGTATAGCTGTAGATATAATTCAAATGAAACAAAATGATATAGGAACATATCATATAGAAGTGGATTTAATATGCGAAAAGGATTCGCATAAAGGTATAATAATAGGTAAAAATGGGCAAACACTTAAAAGAATTGGAGAAAATTCAAGATACGAATTAGAGAAATTTCTAAGATGCAAGGTTAATTTAAAGATATGGGTTAAAGTTAGAAAAGAGTGGAGAGACAATCAGAACTTACTAAAAGAGCTAGGTTATAAGGCTAAGAAATAAAATAAAGTTATACTCCTGATGAATTTGATCTTGTTCTTAGAAATTAAAAACGAACATTAATAGTTTTTTAATACATAAGATAAGATGAAGAGATAATAGTGGAAACATGAGATAAATGGGGGATGATTAATCTGTCTACTTTTGAAACCAAAGCTGTAATTATTAAGACACAGGATTTTAAAGAAAACGATAAATTAGTTTGGTTTTATACTGAAAAATTAGGAAAAATCACAGCTGTAGTTAGGGGCGCTAAAAGAAGTAAAAGTAAGTTTTTAGCGTTGACATTACCATTATGTTATGGAGACTATATGGTATATAAGGGTAAAAATCTATATACTCTTCAAGAAGGAAAGATAATTAATTCTTTCCAAGGACTTTTAGATAATTTATATAAACTTACTTATTCTTCATATTTATGTGAGCTTATAGATATTGCTTGTGCTGATAATGAGGTTAATATTGAGTTGTTTAGAAATTTGGTTACAACATTATACTTATTAAATACTGATGCATTAGATTATGAACTCTTAATAAGATCATTTGAGTTAAAATTATTAAAGACTACTGGATATAGTTTGATATTAGATAATTGTAGTATTTGTAGAAAAAAGATATCTACATCAAATTATATAAGCCTATCGTATTATGGTGGTGTATGTGATGAATGTCCTAAAGAACATGGTCTATTCATTTCTAAGGGTGCATACAATGCTTTAAGATTTCTAATGAATATGGATGTAGATAAGATATATAGATTAAATTTGAATAATGAAATAAAGGAAGAGATAGAAAGGGTTACTACTTTTTTGATATCCAATAATTATGCAAAAAAGCCTAAAAGTTTAGATATGTTAAAATTTATTAAGGAGTGATGAATTATGGAAAATATAACATTAGAAAAAGTTGATATGATACGTGAAAGAACAGGTATCAGTTATGAAAAGGCTAAAGAAGCTTTAGAAACTTGTGAAGGAGATGTACTTGAGGCCTTAATATACATTGAAAAGACTCAAGGCATACCAGAACAAAACAGCTCCGACACTGAAGGCAGCAAAGTTACAATGACAATAGAAGAGTTAAGAGCTTGGTTCAAGCAAACAATAGAAAAAGGCAATGTAGCAAGGGTTAAAATTAAGAAAGACGATACAGAGCTAATAGATATTCCAGTTAATGCGGGACTTGCAGCAGGAGTTGTGGCGCTTATAATACCACCATTACTTGCAGCAGGAGTTATTGCAGCAATAGCAACTCAAATTACAATAGAAATAACTAAAGAAGATGGATCAGTAGAGGTAGTAAATAAGTATGTTTCAGAAGTTGCAAGCACTGTAAAAAATGCAGCAAGTGATTTTGCAGATAAAATCAAAACTAAAGTAAATGAAATAAAACATGATCACGAAGCTAATAAATATAACAATGATTCAAATGATAAGGGATATACTGGTGGTTCGGATACAGTATATAGTTATACTGTAAATTTTGAAGAAGAAGAAAAAGAAGAAGAAAAAAATGAAAATATAGAGAAAGAAAATTCAGAAAATTAAAAGATAATGATAGAAATATATAGGAAAACATATTTATAAGTAGGATAAAATTATTATTCAAGAGATATTTGGTGAATTTATTTGATTTTTCTGAAAATTAACTCTAGTCAAACAATAATTACATGATATAATTAGAGTGTAATAAAAATTAATACAAATTAGCTAAATATTTCTTGAAGTTATAGAAAGAGGGATAAGATTGAAATTATCACCTAGGCAAGAAGAAATAGTATGCTTAGTTAAAGAGAATGCGCCAATTACAAGTGAAGCACTTGCTGAGAAGATAGGAGTTACTAGAGCAGCACTTAGGGCAGATTTAGCAGTTCTTACAATGATAGGAATTCTAGATGCTAGACCAAAGGTTGGATATGTATATACAGGGAGATCTTCTAACAAATTAGTTTATCAGCAAATTAGTAAAATTAAAGTATCGGAAATTATGTCAAAACCTGTGACAGTAAGCGAAGATACAATGGTATATGATGCAATCGTATACCTGTTTTTAAATGATGTGGGCACGTTATTTATAGAAAATAACGGAATATTAACAGGAGCTGTTTCAAGGAAAGATTTTCTTAAAATTTCTATAGGGGGGACCGATATACACAAGGTTCCAGTTGGAGTAATCATGACTAGAATGCCAAATATAATATGTGCAAATGAAAATGATAATGCCTATGATTTAGCGAAGAAGATTATTGAACATGAAATTGACAGTATTCCAGTTGTTAATATAGTGGAGAGGTCTGATGGTAAGGACCAAATGAAGATAATAGGAAAGGTTTCAAAGACTAACATAACAAAATTATTTGTTAAACTTGGAGAAATCGAAAATTAATTATTAGGGTAACTACGAAGTCTTTAGGCGCACGAAAGAAAATAATAAGTCCATGATGCGATGAATATTTCCCGTTAGATAAGGAGGTACGTTTACCTCATAGTGGACTATTAAGTAAACATGCTGATAAGTATAACGGCAAATACACTGGCATGCAGACTTATTATTTTATTTCATGTGCCTTAGGTAGGCATCGATAGTAAATATAGTGAGAAAATTATAAGAAAAGAGGGAGTATTGAGATGTCAAATAAGTATGTATATCTTTTTAGTGAAGGAAATGCTTCAATGAAAAATCTACTTGGAGGAAAAGGTGCTAATTTAGCAGAAATGACTAGTCTAGGGATTCCAGTACCAAATGGTTTTATTGTTACAACAGAATCTTGTAATAAATATTACGAAGATGGTAGAAAAATTTCTGACGAAATAATAGGTCAAATCTATGAAAATTTAGCTAAACTCGAAGAATCTACAGGTAAGAAATTTGGAGATAACACAAATCCTTTACTAGTTTCAGTAAGATCTGGTGCAAGAGTTTCAATGCCAGGAATGATGGATACAATTTTAAATCTTGGATTAAATGATATAGCAGTAGAAGCTATGGCTGAGCTAACAAACAATCCTAGATTTGCATATGATTCTTATAGAAGATTTATTCAAATGTTCTCTGATGTTGTTATGGGGATTGAAAAGAGATTATTTGAAAATAAAATCGATGAACTTAAAGAAAAGAAAGGTGTTGAATTTGATACAGATTTAACCGCTGATGATTTAAAAGAGTTAGTTGATGAATTTAAGGCTCTTTACAAAAAAGAAAAAGGTGAAGATTTTCCAAGTGATCCAAAAGTTCAACTAATAGAATCTATAACAGCTGTTTTTAGATCTTGGGATAATCCAAGAGCTATTGTATATAGAAGATTAAATGATATTCCAGGAGAATGGGGTACAGCTGTAAATGTACAACAAATGGTATTTGGTAATAAAGGAGAAACATCAGGAACTGGAGTTGCATTTTCAAGAAATCCAGCTAATGGAGATAACGCTATATATGGTGAATATCTAATGAATGCACAAGGAGAAGATGTTGTTGCAGGTATCAGAACACCACTTGAAATAGGAAAATTAAAAGAACAAAACCCAGAAATATATGCTGAATTCGAGGGAATTGTTAATAGGCTTGAAAATCACTATAGAGATATGCAAGATATGGAATTTACCATAGAAGAAGGTAAGCTATACTTCTTACAAACTAGAAATGGTAAGAGAACAGCTCAATCTGCTTTAAAGATTGCAGTTGATTTAGTTGAAGAAGGAATGCTTACTAAAGAGCAAGCAATATTAAAGGTTGAGCCTAAACAATTAGATACATTATTACACCCAGCTTTCTACACTGAAGATTTAAAGAGTGCTACACCAGTTGCAAAAGGGTTGCCAGCATCTCCAGGAGCTGCATGTGGTAAAATTGCATTTACTGCTAATGAAGCTAAAGATAGAGTTGCACTTGGTGAAGATGTAGTTCTTGTAAGACTTGAAACTTCTCCTGAAGATATTGAAGGTATGATAGCTGCTCAAGGAATACTTACTGTAAGAGGAGGTATGACTTCTCACGCTGCCGTTGTTGCAAGAGGAATGGGAACTTGCTGCGTAGCAGGATGTGGAGCTATTAAGGTTGATGAAGAAAAGAGAATAGTAGAGATCAATGGAAAAGTTTATACAAGTGATGACTATATTTCAATTGATGGTACTAGTGGTAATGTATATGGAGAAAAGATAAAGACTGTTACTCCAGAAATATCAGGACATTTCGCAACATTTATGGGATGGGCTGATGAAATAAGAAAATTAAAAGTTAGAGCTAATGCAGATAGTCCAAGAGATGCAAAGCAAGCTGTTGAATTTGGTGCAGAAGGTATAGGTCTTTGTAGAACAGAGCATATGTTCTTTGCAGAAGATAGAATTATGGCTGTAAGACAAATGATTACTTCTAAAGATGTTGAACAAAGAAGAGTTGCTTTAGATAAGATATTACCAATGCAAAAATCAGACTTTATAGGTATTTATGAAGCAATGGAAGGAAGAGCTGTTACAATAAGATTGTTGGACCCACCTTTACATGAATTCTTACCAACTGCTGATGCAGATGTAAAAGAATTGGCTAGAGAAATGGGAATAACTTATGAAGAATTAAAAGCTACAGTTCAAGAACTTCATGAGTTTAATCCAATGATGGGTCATAGAGGATGCCGTCTTGCAGTATCTTATCCAGAAATTGCTGAAATGCAAGCAAGAGCTATTATTGAAGCTGCAATAGAAGTTAATAAAGATAAAGGTTATGATATAGTGCCAGAAATAATGATTCCATTAGTTGGAGAAATTAAGGAATTAAAATATGTTAAAGATGTAATTGTGAATACAGTTGAAGCAGTTATGAAAGAAAAAGGTGTAACTTTAGAATATAAAGTTGGAACTATGATAGAAATACCAAGAGCTGCATTAACAGCTGATCAAATAGCAAAAGAAGCAGAATTCTTCTCATTTGGTACAAATGACTTAACTCAAATGACATTTGGATTCTCAAGAGATGACGCAGCTAAATTCTTATCTGCTTATTATGAAAAGAAGATTTATGAACAAGATCCATTTGCTAAATTAGATCAAACTGGAGTAGGTTCACTAATTAAGATAGCCGCAGAAAAAGGAAAGGCTACTCGCCCAGACATCCATCTTGGTATCTGTGGAGAACATGGTGGAGATCCTTCATCAATTGAATTCTGCCATAACACAGGCCTTGATTATGTGTCATGTTCACCATTTAGAGTGCCACTTGCAAGACTTGCAGCAGCACAAGCACAAGTGAAAAATAAAAGATAATATCTATATTTATAGGCTTGTCTAAAGATTTGATGCAATTAAGAGTTTAATTATTCATACAGTAAAAAGTATAGGATATTGTAATTTAAAACTTTACTAGTTTAAATGCAATATCCTATTTTTTATTTAAGAACTTGTAGTTCATAAATATTAGTGATTCTATTTGGAATCATGACAATTAAAATCTCTGAGCATTTCTGTAAACTGTTCTAGTTTAGAATCATCCCATTTTGAAGTACGTTCATGGAATAGAGATTCTTATGATTACTAATCCAATAGTTGTAATAACCGGGGCTACCAATGGTCTTGGACAGCTAGTTGCAAGCGAATTAGCAAAGCTAGGTGCTCATCTTATTTTAACTGCTAGGAGTAAGGATAAAGCCGAAGCAACTAAAAAAATGATAAAAAGTATAGCACCGAAAGCAGAAGTAGAATTTTTCTTCGGAGATTTGTCATTGATGAAAGATGTCAAAAGAATAGGAAATGAGATTAATATTTAAAATAGCAGCCTCTTGAATATGAAATTCAAGAGGTTTCTATTTTACATCAAATTCATATTATATTTTGTTTGTACTGCATTTATTATGTTTAATGCGAAGTCATATTGGAAGTCTGACTTTGAAACAGCATTTGAGAGCAGGGTTGAAAAAGCGGGTTTATTACATTTATGAATATTTTTGTAATAATCCCTTGAAATCTTCCAATACTTTTGTGGAAAGCAAATATATGAGATTATATATCTTAAATCTGATTTTGTTAAGGGAGAAATTTCGTTATAATTATCCAATACAGATAAAGCTAAATCAATATTCCATTTTGTATTTTCTCTTTTTAATAATCGACGCATGAAGTATGCTAAATCTTTCGCACAATAATCTACCTTACATTTATCAAAATCTATAATCCATGGATCTAAGTCTTCAGGGAAAATTAAGTTCTTATTTACATAATCACCATGACATAAAGATTTACTTAATTCGCTAGTATCAATCTTGCTAGAAATATCTAAGGATACCTTTGCAAGCCGTAAGTTTGTATCAAAGCTTGATATGAATTGCCTTGAAAAGATATCTTTGTATTTAAAGGCTTCATTTGATGATTCAAGTAAATCTTGAAAGTGTTTTAAAGTTGATATGTAATAATCATCAAGTCCTTGTTTTGGCGAACTACCTAAAATAGGTTGAAAATTACGCGATATCGAATGAATAGCAGCAAGTTTTTTTATGGAAATTATTACATGATCTGAGTTATCAAAACTGCATTTTTCACCTTCAATCCAAGGAGTAAGTATGAAAAGCATATTCTGATAAGATACAAAACGATTATTATCAATTGTAGGTAAGAGTTTCGGAACTCTGATATTATTTCTATACAGCCATTCAATTGCTGAGTACACATATAATAAATCTTTAATATCATAATAAACCTTTTTTAAACAATAACTCTTTTCATTATAGTCTATTCTGTAGACAGCCCTTTGTTTTTCAGTATCCTTAAACTTAATTACAGAGATTTTACCATTCTGTAAATTATAATATGGTAAAACATTTTGTTTTATGATTTCAGGGGACAAGTTAGATTCTTGTAAAGATAAAATTTCACTACCCATAATACACTCCTTTATAAAGTGATTCTAATTTATATTAATAAAGAATTTTAAAGGAAATTAATCAAAATCAGCTTTGTTCAATAAATATTAGATAAAATATAAAAAACCTCATTATTAAATAATATTAAAGTGATTATAGTAATATACTTAAAGTATTTTATAAAAATATAAAAATTTATATGTAAAGGATATTATTTTTTTATTATTTGCAAATAATAAATATAGCCAATAAATAGAGGAATATAATGATAAGAGTAGAATACATAAAAAGAGGTGAGAATATATGAGTGTGAGAGAAAAAATTCAGAATTTTGAAAGCTTGACATTAATTCCAGAAGCAGCTTTTTCAAAAAACTCTCTAGGGAGAAAAATAAGGGAAGACGATGATGAAATTAGAACTTGTTATATGCTTGATAGAGATAGAATTATTCAAAGTAAATCATTTAGACGCCTCAAGCATAAGACACAAGTATATATAAAAACTTTTGGTGATCATTATAGAACAAGATTAACTCATACCCTTGAAGTATCACAGGTTGCTAGAAATATTGGTGTTGGAATTGGATTAAATGAAAATTTAATTGAAGCAATAGCATTAGGGCACGACTTAGGGCATGTTGCTTTTGCTCATAATGGGGAAGAGGTATTAAATGAATACCTAAAAGATGGTTTCCGTCATAACGAACAAAGTGTGAGGGTCGTTACAAAACTCGAAAATAATGGGTTAGGCCTTAACTTAACTGAAGAAGTTATTAACGGAATATTAAATCATAGTGGTCTAGGTACTATAAAAGACATTATTACATTAGAGGGAATTGTAGTTAAATATAGTGATAAAATGGCTTATTTAAACCATGATATAGATGACTCTATACGTGCAGGTTTACTTAGCATAGAGCAGATTCCAAAAGAAATTGTAAAAGTTTTAGGTGATAATTCAAATCAAAGATTGAACACTTTAATTAAGGATTTTGTAAAAACATCCAATGAAAATCTTATGAATGGAATACGAGTGGTTGGGTTAAGCAAAGAAATTAATGAAGCGATGATAGAACTTAGACAATTTATGTTTAAAAATATATATTTAGGGGATACCTTAAAGGTTGAGAGAAATAAAGCGAAATTTATTCTTGAGCAATTAATAAAACATTTTGAAGAAAATCCCAATCAAATGCCAGAAATATATTTAAGAATAGCAGAAAACGAAGATTTGCAAAGAGCTGTTGCAGATTACATTGCTGGTATGAGTGATGATTATTGTTTGTCGTTATTTAATAAAATATTTGTTCCAAAGGTTGTAATAGATTAGTTATTTATTAAATATATGTATTAAGTCAATAATTTTAGTTAAAGATTATTTATTTAATAACGATATTTTTAAAATAAAAAAAGGATTTTAAAATAAAAAAAAGAAATATTAATACATAGTGCAATTATTAATGTTATTTTTAAATGATTTACTTAAGTAAATAAAATAAATATAATTTTTATATGATTTAAGCAGGAAAACTCGTTTTTATGTCGAATAATATATAATTGCCAAAAAAAGCAGTAGGAAGGAGATGTCTCCTTGCAAATACCAGAGGAAGTAATTGAGAGTATAAAGCAACAAAATGATATTGTTGATATTATTTCAGAAGATGTAAGATTGAAAAAATCAGGAAGAAATTATATGGGATTATGTCCATTTCACAATGATAAGTCCCCATCATTCAGCGTTTCTAGTGAAAAGCAGATCTACAAATGTTTTTCGTGTGGAGAAGCAGGGAATGTTCTTACATTTATTATGAAATATAAAAAACTTACTTTTGTAGAGGCTGCAAAGTATTTAGCAGATAAAGCTAATATTCCATTAGAAATGCACAATCAGGAAAATAGCAAGGTTTCTCAAAAAAAAGAGCTTTTATTTAAAATAAATGTAGAAGCCGCACGATATTATTTTGCAAACTTACAAAATAATAAAACAGCAAAAGAATATTTTCTTAAGAGAGGAATCAAAGAAGAAACAATAAAAAGATTTGGACTGGGTTATTCTCATGATAGCTGGCATGGAGTAATGAATTATTTAAGAACAAAAGGTTATAAGAATGATTTCTTACTTGAAGCAGGATTAGTTTCACAAAATGAGAAGACTGGTAATGTATATGACAAATTTAGAAATAGAGTAATGTTTCCTGTATTTGATGTAAGAGGAAAAGTTATTGGGTTCGGAGGACGGGTTTTAGATGATTCAAAACCAAAATATTTAAATTCACCAGAAACAATGATTTTTCAAAAAGGAATTAATCTGTATGGATTGAATTTTGCAATTAAAAACAGACTACAAGAGGATTATATTATTATAGTTGAAGGATATATGGATCTAATAGCACTTCATCAATATGGTATAACTAATACAGCGGCATCACTTGGAACTGCCCTTACTACAAATCAAGTAAGACTTCTTAAGAGATATGTAAATAAGGTCATAATTTCTTACGATGCTGATTTGGCTGGCCAAACCGCAACTTTAAGGGGACTAGAAATTTTAAGAAGTGCTGGGTTAGATGTGAAAGTATTAACAGTACCTGAAGGAAAAGATCCTGATGAATTTGTGAGAAACAATGGGAAAGAGGCATTTTTAAGATTAGCAAAAGATGCGTTACCTCTTATTGAATATAAGATAAAAAGGGCATCACAAGGCATAAATCTTAAAAATGGAAATGAATTGATAAAATACGGAGAAAAGTTCGCAGAAATATTGGCAGACTTAAATCCCATTGAGAAAGATGTATATATAAAGAAAATTTCGGAAGAAACATCGATTAAAGAACAAGCATTATATGACTTACTTTCACAAGTAATAACAAAAAATCAAAAAGATGACAATTTTGTGAATAAAAAGGAATATTTTGGAACAAAATTATATGTAGAGCCGGGTTATTTAAAGGCAGAGAGAGCACTGCTGAACTTGATGTTAAGAGATAAGTTTTATGAAGAATTAAAGGGTGCTATAAAATTAGGAGATTTTGTAATAGAATCCCATAATAAAATTTATTCATTAATATTACAAGGCAAAAGTGAGGATACTATAAATATAACCTCATACGTTGAAAGCAGATGTGATGATGTTGAAAGTTCTAAAGAATTGACTAAAATAAAAGAGCATGAAATTTTAGATTTTAGCGATAAGGATAGACTGATTAATGATTATTTAAAACAAGTTAAAAGTTATAAACTTAAATTACAAATTGATGAATTGAAGATAAAGCAAAATAGATTTGAAAAAGAAGGGGAAATTGAAGAATCTATAAAAATTGCTATGGAGCTTACTAAATTATCGGAGATACTTAAAAAGGGAGAGAGAGGTTAAAGGTTGTGACGGAAGGAGGCAATAATAATATGGAACAAAAAGCGAATGGAAAAGTTGTAAAGCCAAAAGATGATAAAAAAGATAAGAATGCTAAAATGGTGGCCGTAAAGGAATTAATTGATAAAGGTAAGAAGAATGGTTCGTTAACATATAAAGAAATTATGGAAGCAATGGATCATATTGATTTAACTCCAGAACAAATAGAAAAAATATATGAAGTTTTAGAGATGACAGGTGTCGAAATTATAGGCGAACCAGTTGATAATACTGTTGAAGAAGAAGAACTAGATTTATCAGTTCCGGAAGGTATCGCCATAGATGATCCAGTTCGAATGTATTTAAAAGAGATTGGTAAAGTACCTTTATTGTCTTCTGAACAAGAGATGGTTTATGCTAGAGAAATAGAAGAAGGAAATCAAAAGGCTAAGAAAAAATTAGCAGAAGCAAATTTAAGACTAGTTGTAAGTATAGCTAAAAGATATGTTGGAAGAGGAATGTTATTCCTAGACCTAATTCAAGAAGGAAATTTAGGACTTATAAAAGCAGTTGAAAAATTTGATTATAGAAAAGGATTCAAGTTTTCAACTTATGCAACATGGTGGATTAGGCAAGCAATAACAAGAGCTATTGCAGACCAGGCTAGAACAATAAGAATTCCAGTTCATATGGTTGAAACTATAAATAAACTTATAAGAGTGCAAAGACAATTATTACAAGAGCTTGGTAGAGATCCATTCCCAGAAGAAATTTCAAAAGTTATGGAGTTACCAGTAGATAAGGTTCGTGAAATCCAAAAGATTGCACAAGAGCCAGTTTCATTAGAAACTCCAATTGGTGAGGAAGAAGATTCACATTTAGGTGACTTTATTCCAGATGATGAAGCACCAGCACCAGCAGAAGCTGCTGCATTTACAATGCTTAAAGAACAATTAATAAATGTTTTAGATACATTAACTCCAAGAGAAGAAAAAGTATTAAGATTAAGATTTGGTCTTGATGATGGAAGAGCAAGAACTCTTGAAGAAGTAGGTAAAGAGTTTAATGTTACTAGAGAAAGAATTAGACAAATTGAAGCAAAAGCTTTAAGAAAATTAAGACACCCATCAAGAAGTAAGAAATTAAAAGATTATCTAGATTAATAGCGAAGCACCTATATTTAGGTGCTTCTTTTAAGTGAGGATCTAAATCTTTGATTTAGTTATCCGAACTTAGTTAAATCACGTATGTGATTTAACCTCCTTAAAAAGAGATTTAGTTAGCTGAACTTACTCTGTGAGTAAGTGATAAGTGAGAGTCCGAATCTCTGATTTAACTTCCTTAAAAAATAGAAAAGAGGTCAATAATGGAATTAAGTAAAAGATTAAACTGGATTATAGAAAAACTTGATAATGCTAAGGTTATAATGGATGTTGGAACAGATCATGGATACATACCAATATATTTAGTTAGGAATGGTATAGCTGAAAAAGTTATCGCATCAGATATAAATAAAGACCCGTTAAAGAAAGCACAAATTAACGCAGCATTAGATGGTGTATCAGATAAGATAGATTTAAGATTAGGTGGTGGATTAGCACCATTAAAAAATAGAGAAGCAGAGGCTGTAATTATTGCTGGAATGGGTGGGAATTTAATTAGAGATATATTGGAAGCGGATTTTAATAAAGTCAAAAATTTGAAATATCTTATACTTCAGCCGGCTCAAAATCCTGAAGTTTTAAGGGAGTATTTATATAGTAGCGATTACGAAATCTTAGATGAAGATTTATGTTTAGATGAAGGTAAGTATTATGAATTATTTAAAGTAAGACATAAAAGTGGCGATTATATAAAGTTAGAAAGTATATTTTATGAAATAAGTCCTACTATGTTAAGTAAGAAAGTGCCTTTATTAAAATCGTATATAGAAAGTAAAATTGATAAAAATAAAAAAGTAATTAATTTTATCGTGGATGATACTGATCACGCAAAAGAGAGAAAAAATGAACTGAAAAAGAAAAATGAAAGATTAGAAAGTCTTTTAAAAAGTGTTAGGTGGTGATCTTATGATCAGAGTAATGGATATTGGAATGGAAATCGAAAGACTTGCTCCTAAATTTTTAGCGGAAAGTTATGATAATGTTGGATTAATGGTTGGTGATGAACTTAAGGAAGTAAAAAAGGTTCTTCTAGCTCTTGATTGTACAAAGGAAGTAATTAAAGAAGCAGTAGAAAATAAGAGTGATTTAATTATAACACATCACCCATTAATTTTTAGAAAGCCTAAAAGTATAATTAAAGGTGAGCTTTTAGGAGATAAAGTGATAGAATTAATCAAAGAAGATATTGCACTATACTCATGTCATACTAATCTAGATAGCGTTAAAGGCGGGATTAATGAAACGTTAGTTAAGATGCTCGGATTTAACTCTGATGAAATAATCGAACCGTGTGAGAATAGTAATTATAAAGATAGTGGAATTGGAAGAATTGTAAGATTACAAAACGAAACTACTTTAAATGATATAATTAACATTGTTAAGAAAAATTTAAATATAAAAAATATGAGGATTGTTAGAGGGAATGATAAAATAAAAGCACTAGCAATTATAAATGGCAGCGGTCAGGATTATTTTAGTAAAGCAAAAGCTTTAGGTGCGGATTGTATAATAACAGGGGATACAACTTATCATTATGCATCTGATTTTAAAGAGATGGGAATAAGTATAATTGATGCTGGACATTTTGCAACTGAATATCTTATATTTTTAAAGACATTGGATTTTTTAAGAGAAAAATTTAAGGATGTTGAATTCACTGTTTCAAAGAAATGTGAAGATCCATATGAATTTGTTTAAGGCACATGACTTGTTATTTTTTTGATTGTGCCAATATATACAAGCATATATTTTACTATGAAATTAATACTTTTAGTTTCATAGTATTTTTTTGGGAAAATATTAAGAGAATTAATTAACTAATTTGAGAGATGGTTGCATATAATGATATTGTAATAATAATTTAGCGGTGGATTATGAGTAGAGACGATGATTATAATGATAAGGCTGGAGGAGATTTGAAAAAAGATTTTAAAAATATGTTCAAACATAGTAAGAGGGCAATACAAGATTTTTTTAGAGGCGGAAGCAGAAGAAAGAAATTTGGTGGAATAAATGGATGCTTTCCTTTCTTTCCTAATAAAAATCCTCTTTTAATGTTATTATATCCTAAGTTGATAGTAGCTGGAGTAATACTTTTGACATTATTATTTTGCGGAGTCAGTATATATGGCATAATAATACTATTGCTATTAATAATAATATTTATTTTAATATAATTCTTAATGAAATTTAAATTAATTTAAAAAATATTTGCATATTAGTATAAGGTGTGTTAATATAGATTTTGCGAGTGAGACGTGCAATCGCTGCTAGACTTAGATCTAGGAGAGGAAAGTCCGAGCTCCATAGGGCAGGGTGCTGGATAACGTCCAGTCAAGGCGACTTGAAGGAAAGTGCAACAGAGATATACCGCCTAAGTTTTACTTAGGTAAGGGTGGAAAGGTGATGGTAAGAGCTCACCAGCGTGATGGAGACTTCACGGCTATGTAAACCCCACTTGGAGCAAGACCGAATAGAGAGGCATTAAGGGGCTGCCCGTCCCGCCTCCGGGTGCGTCGCTTGAGCTTACTGGCAACGGTAAGCCTAGATAGATGATTGCTTAATACAGAACTCGGCTTATGGCTTATCTCGCAACAAGTAATTGCAAGGATTTGAGGAATACCAAGTTGGTATTTTCCCTTAACTTTCCCTTGCTTTTTTTGCGTACAAAACATTTGATAAAACATCTGTAGCTTCAGTATTCATTTCTTTTGTTACGTGAGTATAAATATCTGATGTTGTCTGCATTATGGAATGGCCTAAACGTTCTTGTATTATTTTCATTGATACCTTATTCTTCAAAAGTATGGTTGCATTACTGTGTCTTAGATCATGCCAGCGAATATTTTTTTCTATGCCGCAATATTTACATAATCTTTTTATTCTTTGGAGAAATCTAGATGGTATTATAAATTTCCCGTTTTCTTGAACTAATAGAATGTTTGGAGATATATCTTCAAATATATTTTTTATATAAAATTCTCAATATTGAATTTTTTTAGTTTTAATAATTTTTTATGATTTTCTATTTTAATATATAATAATTCACTTATTTGTAAGGTCCTATAAAATGATTCTGTCTTTAATTTTTGAGATAATACATAACTATTTTTTACTCTGATTAACGCTTGACGAACTTTTAAGGTCTGCTTTTTAGTATCAATATGTTTATCTATATCCAATCCGCACAATTCACCACGTCTTAACCATGTTTCTGCTGTAATATCCAATGCTAGTCTAAAAATATAATCTTCATATGAATCTGAATTTACTCTTTGATATATAAGCTTTAGTTCTTCAATTGTAAGTACATTTGCTTTAAATTTCGCTCTTTTAGGTGTGTCTACGAATCTGCAAGGATTGCTATTTAATAAACGTATTCATTTTCAAAAATTTCTGAAAAGCCTAGATTTGGTTCAAATCTGATGTAATATTTTCCTATCCAATGGTTACCGTCTATCACTATTCGAATATACTGTAGGCTATTGCCCTACTTTGATAATATACCAATAAATAAGAAATTGTTAATACATTGCTTAAACTATTAAATTTGGATTATAATGTATTTAATATTGATTTTTGGGAGGAATTTATGAAAGTATCATTTAATTTAACTAAAAAAGATTGTTTTAATTTAAATTTCTATATTTTAAAGAGATATTTTTTACTAAACTTTCTTGTATTAATTGTAGTTAGTTTTATTTTAGGAATTATTACAAAAAGGTTTTCTTTCGATTTCATCGTTGGCTCTATTATTTATTCAATTGTAATAGCGTTTATTTTTTTTCTTATATTATTATTTATTGTTCTTTTTAGAATATGTTTTAGTTCAAGCTATAAAGTGGGTGTATTGTGTGAACATGTTATAGAAATAGATGATGAAGGTTTTACGGAATCCACTTCAGTAAACCGAGATTTTTGTGTATGGAGTTCGATATATAAGGTTAAACAAAATAAAAAATATATTTTTATCTTTATTAGTAAATATAAATGTCATGCTATACCTAAAAATTCTTTTAATTCCTTTGGTGCGCTAAATTACTTTTACGGTAGTTTAGTTAGTTTTTGGAATAAAAATAAATTGAATAAAAAAATAGATATAACATGCTAATTCTTATTCGTACTGTTTGGACCTTCTATTTATAAGAAAGAACCTCTATGAATTATAGAAGTTCTTTTTGCACACGCTTTGCCCACAAGGAGTAAATTTTAATAAGTTATAATCAGTTATTATAAGTCTTTTTTGTTTCTTTAGGTCTTGTTTTTACCATGTTTTTCGTTATAATAAATCATTATAAATTACTATTAGGTGTAATATATTTTGACTACAGAACTCTGATTATGGCATATCTCGCATCAGTAAAATAGCTACTTTGGAAATGATGGAATGAAAAACTTCCATTATTCTTCCACTGGATATTTTTTTTGTTTTGAGACAGTAAAGAAGATATCTTTTTACTAGCAGATTTCTGCATTTCCATTGTGGCATGAAAATATATGTTTAGTGTTGTACTAATATCTGAATGACCTAAACGTGATTGAATAACTTTATAGTCAGTTCCTTCTCCTAAAAGTTGAGTGGCATTTGTATGCCTTTTTTTCGTAAATTGGATCACCCGATTTATCCACATATCTTTGTACTTCAATGCATTGAAGGTAAAATTAGTATATTTGAATTGCCTGTTACAGAGGTTATTAAATCAAAGAAAATTATCATAAAAGAATAAAATAAAGAAAATATTCTTAGGAATCATTGATCACAAGGACGTTTTCTTTATTTTATTCCTTAATGTTATTTATTAAATTCATCTATATAAAGTGTGCTTATTTTTAAAGATTTAATAATCAGCCCAATATCTCATTTAGGAAATATTTTATGCAAGCTAAAAAATGAGCTATCGCTAATGGATTTTAATCCGCTAATGCGACAGCTCTTATAATGTCTATTTTGATTTTTTAATAGGATTTACTTACTAAACCATGCTTTACTAAGTAAATTAATACCTTCAGCAATCTCACTCTCAGTCATTCCACCAAAACCAAGAAAAACCATATTATTAGAATATTTATCCTTTCGTAACCAATATGTAGATACAGGAGAGACTATAACACCATATTCTTTAGCTTTTTCTATTATCTCTTCTTCAGATAATCCATTATTTAATTCTAGCAAGATATGCAAGCCTGCATTTTTACCATGAATAATAACATTGTCTCCCATAAATTTATGAATAGAGTGGATTAACATATCATGTCTTCTTTTATTTAGAAGAGATATTTTACGCAGATGACTATCCCAATGTCCTAAATGCATAAACTGTTGAATTATTTTTTGCTCAACTATTGGAACTGAGGTTTGGTAGCTACTAAAAAAATTATCATATATTTCTAGTAATGATTTTGGTAATACCATATAATTCAATCGCAAGCTTGGGGATAAAGACTTTGAAAAAGTACCAATATATATAACACAACATTTTGAATCAATACCTTGTATTGAAGGTATTGGCCTTGAATTGTAACGAAGTTCACTATCATAATCATCTTCAATTATAATTCCATTTTCTTTTCTTGCCCAATCTAATAATTGTAATCTTTTTTGAATTGGCATCACTGATCCAGTCGGAAATTGATGTGAGGGGGTTACATATACTATCTTCGTGGAGCTATTTTCTAATTCAGTAATATTTATTCCATCCTTGTCTAAGCTAATTGGAACAACATCATACCCGTTATTGTCAAAAATTTTTCTTGCACCAATGTAGCCAGGATCTTCCAAAGCTACTTTAGAAAAATTGTTTCTGAACATCTGGCATAGTAAACTTAAACACTGCTCAAAGCCCGAAGTAATAATAACCTGTTCTGAGGTACAGTAGACACCCCTTGACTTATTTAAATAATCCATTATTTCTATTCGTAATTCTTTTTCGCCTTTACTACCAGTATAAGATGTCATAACCTCAGCATCTATAGAGGCCAAGCATTTATTTGATATCCTCCTCCATAAGCGCAAAGGAAAATCAGAAGCATTTAACTTTCCATATTTGAAATTATACTTATAATTATTATCAGAATTCATCTTAGGTAAAGTAGTTTTTTTATATTTTTCAATATTGACAGAGTTATCTCTCTTTAACTTAGTGATTAGCATACTATCTAGTTTCTCAACTATGAATCCGCTGCCTGCTTTACTTGTGATATATCCTTCAGAAGAAAGTTGTAGATAAGCACTTTCTACTGTATTTCTACTGACATTTAATGTTGTTGCAAGCGTTCGTGTTGAATATAGCTTACTGCCTTCCAAAAGCTGTCCTGAAATTATCTCTTCTTTTAACTGCTCATAAATTTGCAAATATAGTGGAACACTTGAATCGTTATCTAGAACAATCATTTTTTAAAACACTCCCCTTATGAACTGTATCCTATAAAATAAAATGAATTGGCACTTTTGATGAGTACACATTGATTGTATAATTGTTTTATAGAAAAGTCAATGTGCACAAATTAAGACTTTTTAAAATATTAAAATAATTAAATTTGTAGAATTACAGAGGAGGAATTTAAATGTTAAATGAAAAATTGCTTGAAGTTATATCACATGAAGGTGTAGTAGCTATAGTATCTTGTAGTAACAATGAGGCGCATGTAGTTAATACTTGGCATTCATTTCTTAGTGTTACTGAAGATGGTAGGATATTATTACCTGCAGGAGGCATGAGAACAACTCAAAAAAACATAGAAGCAAATAATAAAGTTAAAGTTACTTTAGGTAGCAAAGAGGTTATGGGACATCAAAATCCAGGAGCAGGATTTTTAATTGAAGGAACTGCAAAATTCCTTGTAGAGGGTCCAGATTTTGATATGGTGAAGAATAAATTTCCTTTTTTAAGTAGAGTATTAGAAATAACTGTTGCATCTGCTAAGCAAACATTATAGTTATAATATAACTCGATTTTTGAAAAGAGTACTTTATATTAGTGAAAGAACTAAAAAAGTGCTCTTTTATGTTATTCATTTTTAATATTTTTAACTTAATTAGGGTAGTAGGAGTATCTGTGTCATGCACTTAAAAGAAAATATTGTTGAAAACCTAAACTAGATTATAATAAAAAGAAAGCTATACAAGGAGGAATTCTTTGAATATGAATAAGAAAGGAATTTTGATTGTAACACTGGCGTTACTGTTGTCAAATGCGATGGCTGGATTAGATGGAACAATTGTAAACACCGCATTGCCTGCAATTATAAGTGATTTACATGGAATTCAATACATGGGGTGGATAGTAGCCGTTTTCTTATTGGGAATGGCAGTAGTAACACCATTATGGAGTAAATTAGGGGAAAGGATTGGAAATAGAAGAACCTATCAGATAGCTACATTATTATTTGCTGTTGGTTCAATATTTCAGGCATTATCAAGTGATATTATATTGTTCTTGATTGCAAGAACTATCATGGGAATAGGGGCAGGTGGAATGAACACTATCCCATTTATAATTTATGCAGATTTGTATAAAGATTTAAAAAAGAGAGCTAAGGTTGTTGGATATGCCACAGCAAGCTTTAGTGCGGCTGCGATTATTGGGCCATTAATTGGGGGCTGGATAGTAGATACTTTTAGTTGGCATTGGGTATTTTATATTAATGTACCAATTGCATTAATTTCAATATTAAGTGTTCAATTTTTCTTTAAAGAGACTAAAAGAATTTCTAATGGTGAAAAAATAGATTATCTAGGTGCTGGCATTATGGTAATTAGTTTGGTGACACTTTTAACAGGAATTCAAATGATAGAAACAGCATCGCTAAGTTTGGTTAGTATTTTAATTATTATCGGTCTAATTTTATTGATAGTTTTATTTAAAGTAGAAGAAAAAGCAGCAGATCCTATTATTCCTAATAGGCTTTTTAAAAATGGTCCATTAGTAGTTGATTTCATATTATTTGCTCTTTTATGGGGAGCATTTGTTGCATTTAATATATACATACCAATGTGGGCACAAGGCTTATTAGGAGTAAGTGCTTTAATTGGAGGAGTTACGCAGATTCCAGGTTCTTTTACAAACTTTGCGGGTTCAATAGTTGGACCAGCTATACAGCCAGCATTTGGCAAATATAGAACAGTAGCTTTAGGAACCTTAGCCTTTATAATTTCTTTTAGTATTATGGTATCTGCTGGAATAGTAATACCAATGTGGGTTTTGCTAGTATCGGGAGCATTTGAAGGCTTTGGTTTAGGGTTAAGTTTTAGTATTTTACAAATTAGTGTACAACAGGATGCGGAAAAACGAGATATTCCAATTGCAACATCTTTTGCATATTTATTGCGTATTTTGAGTCAGACATTTATGTCATCAATATATGGAGTAATTTTAAATAATGCTTTAAATAAAGGTGTTGCTGACACTCATGGAGAAGTTACTATTGCGATGTTAAATAAACTAAGTGATTCACAAAGCTCAGGGGATTTGCCTAAAGATTTAATACCGCTTATAAAACAGATTATGTATGGCGGACTTCATAATATAATGATAGTGGCACTTGTATTGTTAATAGTTGCTCTAATTTTTAATATTGGGCTGCAATTAAAGATCAAAAAAAGCAGTTAAGTTATTTACATCAAAAGTCGTTTCGATATTCTATTAATAAATGATGACATTGAAGGCGAAAAGTTAGTAATTCCTGATTTATCAGTAATATGTAATAAAAGTGGTTTTACAGATAATAAGTATATAGGAGTACCAATCCTAATAATAGAGATATTAAGCCCATCAAATAGCTAAATCTACACGCCTTCTTCCTTGTAATAGGGATATTATGTTTATGACAGATAAGGTGTTAATAGTGAATAAGAAGCTTCATTTAATGAAGATAGTGCTGCAGATGCATATAAAAGAACTGTTTTTAATTTAGACATGGCAAGGAAGTTTTATCGTTCCCTTTATATTTTTGGTTTTTTATATTCATAAAGTTAAACATAAAGTGGAGTATTTTTATTACCATCTAAAATAGGTATTATTTCAGACATTCCTATAACCTCCTGCAACTGGTACCGTAAAAAATATAGAAATTGATACTTTTAATGATAGCAGATTGAAATTATAATTTAAGTATCGAAATTAAATAAATGGAGGAATAAAAAATGACCGAGGACTTAATAACAATTAAAGAATTAACAGAAGAAGAGCAGTGGAAAGATGCTTTTTTAGTAATGAAACAATTACTAACTGATTTAGATAAGAAAAAATATTTACAACTTATAAAAGAGATGTACACGGAAGGATATAAAATGTTTGCCCTATTTGAAAAAGGGAAAATTGTTGCAGTTACAGGTGTAATCCAGCTTACAAACTTATATTATGGAAAACATATCTGGGTTCATGACTTAATCACCGATGAAAGTAAAAGGTCAAAAGGATATGGAGAAAAACTTTTATTACATATACAAACTTGGGGTAAGGAAAATGGATGTGGGATAGTAGTACTTTCTTCTGGCTTCGAAAGAGCTGATGCACATAGATTTTATGAAAATAAGATGGCATATACTAAATCAAGTTATGTTTTTAGAAGACAAGTCTAAGAATTACTTGTCTTAGTCTATAATAAAGATACTGTATAGTAGAATTTTGATTTGTAATATTCTTAAAAGATGTAATAGAAATATAAAGTGATGATTATAGAATTTTATTAAGTATAATTAAGAGGCAATCATGAAATTAAATTATATGGTATTTTCATTTTTATATTAGGAATAGGCAAAAGTAAATAATAAAGTGCCATATTGCTGACATAATAAACATGTAATATATGAATATAGAGTAGTTAAAGCACTATTTCCCCTTATTAAATAAATATTAACCAATATGTAGAATGGTCTACTGCACCATAGTAGATCATTCTTTTTTATTTTCCCTTGCTTTTTTAATGAAAATATTTTTAAGATGTTTAACTTGCTAGGCGTAGGTGAAAGAGCTGGCTCTGGTCTTGAAAATATCCACTTAGCATGGAGAGAGCAAAAATGGATAGTTCCAGATTTAGAAGAAACATATGATCCAGATAGAATTACATTAACTTTAAAAACAACATCAATATTGCCAAAAGAAAGTACTGAAAAACTTAAATCAGTCCTTAAAGAAAAATATTCGAAATTAAGTAAAGATGAAGTAATGGCTTTAGTAGCAGCAGAACAAGAGGAATGTGTAACTAATAATAGATTACAAGAGCTTTTAAATACTCATACATTAAATAGTAATAAAATACTATCTTCATTAGTAAATAAAGGATTCTTAGAAACAGATGGTGTTGGAAGGGGAACTAAATATCGCCTTTCTAGTATGTTTGATTTTAAAAATCCAAGTTCTATAGAAAATAAGAATGATGAAGTGGATTTTGAAGTTAAATTAGATGATGATGAAACTAAAATACTTAATTATATAATTAGCCATGGATTTATTACAAATTCACTTTGTAGATCAGAATTAGATTTAAAAAAGCATAAGAGTGTAAGAGTATTTAATAGCCTTATGAAAAAAGAAAAAATAGATAAAGTAGGAAGTGGAAATCAAATTAAGTATATCTTAAAACAGGAATAAAAATTTAAAAGCGACGAAGTGCAACGAAGAAATATAAACGTTAAATTATATGAATTTAGAGATTGAATTTCCTGAAAAATGAAAAATTCAATTAAACACCTGCATTTGTTTAAAAGTGCAGGTGTTTAATTGAAAGAATAGATAGTAGTGATGTAATTATTTTGGGAAAATAAAAGCATTTGGGTTACTAAAAAAATTAAAAGAGCTAGGAAAAATAAAAAAGTTGGTAAACGATTATTAACTATATATAATTGAATTATTTATAATTATATGTGCTTTTAATATGAATGTTATTGTTGAATTGTTGATATTACGTAACTTAAGAAATGGGTGGGATTTTATATCAATATACATTTAAGAGAATGGTAGGAAGAATTAAAACTTCCGACATTCTTCCTACCATCAGTAAAATATAATAAAATAGAATTTAATATGGTAAATTATACAATATAACTCAAAGCCAGTTATATCAGTAACTAGAGAGTATTGTAAGATACGATAAAGTACAATAAAATATACTAGAATTGGAAACAGAACTCGGCTTATGGCTTATCTCGCATATTGAAAATTTTTTTATTTTGGAGATTTCTACATTTCCACTGCGACACGAGAGTATATGTTTAGTGTTGTA
Organism: Clostridium chromiireducens; assembly: GCF_003575225.1. Classification (NCBI taxonomy): domain Bacteria; kingdom Bacillati; phylum Bacillota; class Clostridia; order Eubacteriales; family Clostridiaceae; genus Clostridium; species Clostridium chromiireducens. Next base: position 118,226 of record NZ_QXDJ01000002.1, read on the forward strand.
CTAATATCTGAATGACCTAAACGTGATTGAATAACTTTAATGTCAATTCCTTATTCGAAAAGAAAGAGTTGCATTTGTATGCCTCAAATCATGGAAGCTGACTTTTTTACAATTTTCGTTTTATTAATTGCCCATATGGAGTATTTTTAGTTATGCAACCATTTTCTGAAATGATTTTTCCACGTAATATAGTTAGAACAGGAAGTCCAGTTCCTTCTAAGCCAACAAAAGCAGATTGCTTATTTAAATATTTTAAACTGTCACATGTAATATTCCATTCTTTATTCGGATCTAGAAGAACTATATCAGCATCAGCACCTATTTTTAAAGAACCTTTTTTCTTATCTATTCCAAAGTGTTTTGCAGGATTAGTAGACATTACTTTAGATATTAGTGAAGGAGAAATTCCTTTTTTAACAACAAGGTAATCATACATAGTTTGTAGACCAGTTTGAATTCCACTGATGCCGCCCCAAGCATTAAAGATTCCCATATCTTCTGATTTTTCTTCAGGAGCACAAGGGGAATGGTCGCTTACTATCATATCAATAGTTCCATCACAAACATAATCTAATAATTTTTCTTTATCTTTAGAAGTTCGAAGCGGTGGAGCACATTTGAAAATAGCTCCTTTAGCAAGAAAGTTATTTTCATCGAAAATTAAATAATGTGGGCAAGTTTCAGCTGTGATTCTTACACCATCTATCTTTGCTTTTTTTATTTCTTCTGCTACAACAGGATGACTTACGTGGCATATATGAACACGGCAATCTTGTTCTTTTGAAAGTTCTATAATATTCTTTACGGCTATAAGTTCTGCGACTACAGGGCGTGAATTAAGAAAATCTCTACGACCTAGTCTACTTTCCTTAATGGCTTTATTTTGCTCGTAGGTGATAATATTGTAATCTTCGCAATGAAAGCTGGCTAAACCATCAAATTTTCTTATAATGGATAATGCAGTTCTAATTTCTCCTGTATTTAAAGGTGTGTAATCTGGGCTTACAGGGGCAAAAAAGCTTTTAAAAGCTACGGTACCACATGAATTTAATTCCTCGAGATTATTTAAATTATAAGTAACAAGGGCTCCATAAAAGCTGTAATCAATATATGCTTTTGAGGAAACGCAGGCTTCCTTTGATAGAAAGATATCTTTGCTATATAATGCAGGTTCATTTTGCATTGGCATATCTATAACAGTAGTAACACCACCAACTGCTGCTGCTCTTGTTCCATGATAAAAATCTTCACGAGTTGTAAAACCAGGTTCATTTAAATGCGCATGAGCATCAATTAGTCCAGGGAAAAGGTATTTACCAGTACCATCGATAATTATTTTTGAATTCAATTCACAATCATCAAATAAAATATCTATAATTTTACCGTCTTTTATTGCAAGACTTCCAAGTTTTATTTTTTCAGAAGTTACTAAATTAGCATTTTTAATAAGTATATCAAACATATTTACCACCCAATCATATATAATTTTAATAGACTGAAAGTGTAGATAAAATTATATATTAAAATATTTTATCTACACTTAATGTTTATTATTTAGCTGTTACTAATGAAGGATCTAATGAAGAAAGAATTTTAGTATCTGTATATTGAGAAAAATCAGGGACGCTGTTTATGTTTTTCATATCTAACATAAATTTAGCCATAGCATTTGTTCCAGAGACAAACTGGTCATCAAATTTCATAGAATAAACGTTATTTTTCATAATTCTTAGGCAATCTTTAGGATCAATATTAATTTCAGTAGCAATAATTTTTGCTGAATCCTCAGGATTTTCATTTATATACTTAGTTGCCTTATTTAAAGCTGATAAGAAACTTTTTAGCTCTTTAGGATGCTGATTATAGAAGCTTTCAGTGGCTTGGACTGTCATATAGAAGTCAATCCAATGAACATTTCCTTGTTTTTCTGGTAAATTTGAAGTTGTGCCGCTAAATAGTAACTTACCTCCTATAGCTTGTGCTTTACCAACCCATGGTTCCCATACAGCCATAGCATCAATATCACCTTTTTCCAAAGCAGATAATTGTTCTGATGCTTGTAAATTTACAAAATTAATTTTATTGATATCTACTCCTAGTTCATTACACATATTTCGGATTGCAATAAGTACTCCAGCTCCAGAAGTCATACCTATTTTTTTGCCTTCTAAATCTTTTGCAGAAGTTAGATTTAAACCAGGACGAGCAACAACACTTTGAGTACCGGCAGCATTAGCAAGTGGAGCAAGTACCTTTACCTTAACACCATTTGCAGCAACAGCGATATTGTTATAAATAGATCCAAAGCATATTGAAGCAGTACCGCTGGCAACAAGAGGCGCATTTTGATCAGGACCAGTCATTAATTTATTATTTACTTTTAATCCTTCTTCTTTAAAATACCCAAGCTTGTCTGCAATAATTTGTTGGGCAGATACTTGAGGATCTAGTTCACCGTATGCATCTACTTCAAATAATTTATCAGAGGAACTATCAGAACTAGCAGTCTCCTTAGACGATGTTGTAGTACTTGAAGTTGAAGAAGTACCGCAACCAAATAAACTTGTTGATATTATTGTAGTTAGAGTTAATATAGAGAACAGTTTTTTTAATAATTTACTTTTTTTCATATTAATCACTCCTAAATAAATTTTGAATATAACAGAAAAGGTATAAACATAGAATTTTTATGTTTACACCTTTGTAAAACTAAATATTAGATTTGATAGGTTTAATTAAATTTCCATAACCTGAATTTATAACTATGCTGCCATCTTTAGCAATTATTTTTCCACGTACTATTGTCAAAACAGGAGCACCTTTGCCCTCCAAACCAACAAAAGCTGAAATTTTATTTAAATATTTTAAACTATTTTCAGAAATTTTCCATGTTTCATTTTGATCAATAACAGTAAAATCTGCATCAAAACCAATTGAAATATCACCTTTTATGCCGTATATACCGAATATTTCAGCAGGACGTTTACTTAATGCTCTAGCCATTATGGAAGGGCTTAATTTATGATGATTTACTAATTGGTCGAAGAATATTTGGACAGTAGTTTGTACACCACTTAAACCACCCCAGGCACCAAATGCACCAAGATCATTTTCAGTTTTTTCTTCAATTGTGCCTGGTGAATGATCAGAGGAAATACAATCTAAAGTTCCATCACAGATATATTCCCACAGCCCCTCGCAAGCTTCCTTAGTTCTTAATGGAGGAGAACATTTAAATAACATCCCTTTATGTATTAAATCATCTCCAGTAAACATTAGGTAATGGGTGCATGTCTCTCCAGTAACTTTTATACCTTTTGCTTTTGCTTTCCTGATTTCCTCTGCAACAAGAGGATGAGAAACATGACATATATGAATTCTACTGCCAGTCTTTTCTGCAATAGCTATTACATTTTTAGTTGCAATTAATTCGGCTTCTAGCGGCCTGGAATCTAAATAATCCTTTGCAGAAATTCTACCTTCAGACAATTTTTCTTTTTGTAATTTTTGTATCATATCATAGTCTTCACAATGAAAACCAGCTAGACCGTTAAAGTTTTTTAATATTAATAAGGCTTTTTCAACTTCATATAAGTCTAAAGAAGTATAATCTTTACCCGCATCACAAATAAAACTTTTAAAAGCCAAAGCACCGGCTTCACTTAATTCATTAAGGTCCTCCATATTATAGTTTACAAGAGCACCCCAGAAACCATAGTCAATAAAAGCTTTCTTTTTTATTAAGTTATACTTATCCTCAAAAATATCTTTATTAGAAACAGGCGGTTTATTATTTAATGGCATATCTATAACTGTTGATATTCCACCTATGGCTGCAGCTTCAGTACCATGACTAAAATCTTCACGCAGGGTATAGCCAGGTTCATCGAAATGCACATGGCAATCGATGAAACCAGGAAATAGATATTTACCGTTTAAATCTAATATTTGCTTAGCATCTATTGTTTCATCAGTTAAAAAAATATCTTTGATTTTTCCATTACTAACAGCTACACTTCCAAAAGAAATATTATTACAAGTCACAATATTTGCATTTTTAATTAATAAATCATACATAATTAACATCCCTTATTGTAAAATTTTTGTTGTGATATAAAGACCAAATAATCTAATTGTGTAAATTGTATACGTCTTTATAATGAGAATTAACTGGCTGTTACAAGCTCTGGAACAGCATTTTTTAAAGGAGTAGGGTCACCATATGATTCAAACTTTGGAACAGAATTAATATTTCCCATTTCATGCATAAAGGCTGCCATTTCATTTGAAGAATCTATAAATGATTTATCAAATTTCATAGTATACACATTTTTTTTCATAATACTTAATACTTGTTTTTCATCAAGATTGATTTCAGGAGCTATTATCTTAGCAGATTCTTCTGGGTTTTTATTTATATAATCAGTTGCCTTTGATAGCGCTTTAAGTAATAATTCTACTTGTTTTGGATTATTTTTTAGAAAGTCTCCAGTAACTTGCAAAGTAGTATGGAAATTTAGCCACTCAACAGGACCAGTTTTTTCAGGTAAATAAGAATTCAATCCACTGAATAATAATTTTCCTCCTGTCTTTACTGCATTTGAAACCCATGGTTCCCAACAAGCCATCATATCAATGTCTCCACGTTCTAATGAAGAAATTTGATCAGAAGGTGATAGGATGACAAATTGAATTTTGTTTACATCGACACCTAAATCTTTGCACATATTACGTATAGCTATAAGTACACCAGCACCAGAAGCTATACCTATCTTTTTGCCTTCAATATCTTTGGCACTATTAATAGTTACATTTTTACTAGCTACTACACATTGTGTATCACCTATGTTAGCCATGGTTGCTAGCATCTTTACATCAACATTATTTGCAGCAAGAGCAATATCTGTATAGGTACTTTCGAAAGATACTTTAGCGCTGCCACCAGAAATTAAAGGTGAAATATCACCACCAGATTGCAATAATTTATTTGTTACTTTTAAACCTTCTTCTTCAAAAAATCCTTTTTTATCAGCTATAATCTGTTGTGCTGATATTTGAGGATCAACCACACCGTATGCCTCTATTTCAAACAGTTTCTTATCGTTAGCTGTAGAAGTTTGTGCCGTATTTGCAGAATTACCACAACCGTAAAGTGAAGTGGTAAGTATTGCAAAAGTAGTGAAGATAGTTAATAAATTTTTTAGCCTAAATTTTTTCATTTTAATTTCCCCCTCAATCATTTAGTAATTTATCAAGTGATGATATTGCTTAATTTAAATAAAAAAAGGCATAAATATAAATAGTTATTTATATTTACGCCGTTGTAAAAATCACGTGATTATTAATTTTTCATACTCAGTAAAATTTGTAGTAAATTTTACTATATTATTATTATAACAGTAATTTTTTGTATGATAATAGGCAAGTTGCATAAATAACGTATAAAAATATAACTATTTGCACAAAAGTTAATCTTTAAGAATTTCATACGCACAAATTCCGAGATATATGGAGAACATTCTATCATTATCTATAAAGTCACTATGCAGCAACTCTTTTATTTTATCTAATCTATGAATTAAAGTATTTCTATGCAAAAATAATTTCTTCGCAGTGTCTGTTGAATTAAATTTACTTTGATAATATATTCTTAATGTGTCAATAAGATTTGCATTATTGTTTTTATCAAATTCAATTAATGGGCTTATAGTATCCTCACATAGTTTTAGTAAATACGATTCAGGCAGAGTAGAAAGAAGATGATATTCTAGTTTATCAGTATAGCAGCAAATATGATCAGCATCGTTTTGATGTTTTTTTAAGTTTATACAATTTAGTGTATCTTTAAAAGTAGTACGTATAGAGTTTATTCCTGAATGACATCTACTTATCCCAATGTTTATGGTGCAACTTATACTATCACCTAACTTATTATAAAAATCGGAAATAATATTATAAGTATTATTTACAGCCCAAATGTTACTTTGTTCTGATTTATAAAATAGAAATAGGCTTAATATATTATTGTTTGCACATAAAAATAAACCGTGATGGTCACGAAATTTATTGGAAATTGCTTGTTGCAGGGTGGATATTATTTTATTTCTATGTTGATCACTGCCACAATTCTCCAAAACAAAGGAAACACATACACGTTTCTTTGTATAATCAAAATCATAAAAATTACATATTTCTAAAATGTCCTTTTCACTTCTTGCATTTTCAGATATCAAAAAATCAAAGAAAAAATTGTGGTAGGAGTTTGAAAAGCTCTTTGCTTTGTTAGATTGCGTTATTTCTAAAGAAATTATATTTTTAGCTTTCTCAAGCAGAAGTTTATCATATGAAGAAATATCATTATCGTCAATTAAGACACATACCAGGCCTGTAAAGTTTGGTAACGTCAGTACAAAAAAACGAAATACCTCATCATTTATTTTTAGCTTTCTATAAGCTGTATCGCTAATTTCAGTATGGCTAATATGAGAAGCAATTTCAGTAGGAGATATTTTGGGCAAATCTATTTCATTTATTAGATGTTTATAATCTAAGCTGAATACGGCGGAAAAGACATTATAATCACAATCTGTAATTATAATAGATTTATTTATAAAATGAGATAATTCATTAATCATAACATCAAGACCTTGATTTTCAAAAAATGCTGAGGAAAGTTTATTAATAATACTATATTGAAGTAGATCATTATTAAGTTCATTGGAGTATATTTTATTGTATATTAATTTGCTTATCTCAGAAAAGGAATAATAAAATGGGACTTCTACTAGTGGAAGACCGACTTTTTCTGCTTCTTCTATCATTATTTCAGGAATTGTTTCAAAAAAACGTTTGATTTTGATACCTAAGGCGCAGCAGCCAGTCTCTTTTAATTCTCTAATTATATTAATCTGTGCTTCTTTGCTATCCTTAAATATATAACCTGTTGTGAGCACTAACTCGTCCTTTTTTATCCAACGTATTACATCAGGATTATCTAATATATTTACGCTTGATAGGTGGTTATTAAGTTTATTCTTGCCCGCAACACATTTAAAATTATTTAATTCTGTACTATTTATTAACCATTCCAAAGTCATAAAATTACCTCCTTAATTTTTGAAAATAAAAAGCAATGGGGCCTTGTTTAGCACCATTGCTTGAAAAAATATTATCATATTTTAGCAATTGTGTCAAAAATAATGTGATATATGCACAACAAAATATATAAAAAATGTGCACATTACCATTGTAGATATTAATTTGATATATTAAACTAGAATTAACCTGAGGGACAAGTTATTTGATTGTTAAAATTACTTTTAATTAAGAATAAATTAAATTTGCAAAGGCGCAAAACAAATTATTGTTTTGCGTCTTTTTGTGCAAGGGAGGAAATTTTATGGGTGTATCGTTAGTTAGAGTATTTAAAGCATTCGATGAATGCGAAGGAAAGTTAAAATATGTATTAAATGATTTTTCACTAGATATAGAAGACGGAGAGTTTATTTGTATTTTAGGGAAGAGTGGTTGTGGTAAATCTACATTACTCAACCTAATAGCAGGATATTTAAAATCAGACAATGGAAATATTTTAGTTAATGGAAAAGAGGTGGAGGCGCCATCAGCAGAAAGAGGTGTTGTATTTCAACAACATGCACTTTTTCCTTGGTATACGGTAGCACAAAATATAGAGTTTGGATTAAAGATAAAAAAGAAGAAAGATTCAAAAAAAATAGTTGATAAATATATTGATTTAATAGGTCTACAAGGATATGAAAATAAATATCCATCAAGTTTATCAGGGGGTATGGCTCAGAGAGTTGGTATAGCAAGGGCGCTAGCCAATGATCCGGAAGTACTGCTTATGGATGAACCTTTAGGAGCATTAGATGCTATGACAAGAGATACTATGAGAAAAGAGTTAATAAAAATATGGAAAGCAACAAATAAAACTATTATTTTTATTACTCACAGTGTACCAGAAGCAGTGTATTTAGCAGATAGAGTTGTTTTATTAAAAGAAGGCAAGATAGAGATGTTAGAGAAAATAGATATACCAAGGCCTAGAAATACTAAGAGTGCTGAATTTATGAAGTATGTTGAAATGTTTGAAAAAGGGCTTACAGATAATTTAGATGAAGCCGTAATAACAGAATAGAAATGGAGGGATAAAAATGGAGGTATATGAAATGAAGCCGGAAACAATATTAAAAGGCATAAATGAGAAAGTAGAAGCGGAAGTTAATGTGCCACGTATATCTAGAAAGACTGAGCAAGCAATAAGGGAAAAGAGAAATAAGTGGTATAAGATCCTTTCATTATTTATATTTTTTATTATATGGGAAATGGCTAGCAGAATTAATGTTTACCAAGGGTGGTTTAATCCAGTTTTCTTACCATCACCGACTTTAATTATTCAGACAGGATATGACTATTTTCAAAAAGGAATTTTGTTTAAGCATATAGGGATAAGCTTATATAGAATGCTTGGCGGATTTATGATTGGAACTATTATAGCTGTTATTGGAGGGTCTCTAATTGCAAACTTTAAATGGATTGAGAATTTGATAATGCCTATAGTTAATATGTTTGGGCCAATACCGGTTCTTGCGTTTTTACCAATGTTTTTAATTTGGTTTGGGATTGGGGAAGGTTCAAAAATAACATTAATAACATATACAACATTTATAGCGATGTTACCGTATGTAATTGATGGAATAAAAAATACAGATCCAGTACTTATTAGATCAGCGGTAAGTTTAGGTGCATCTAGAGTTCAAGTATTTACAAAAATAATATTGAATTCAGCTATGCCTAATATCTTTTCAGGAATGAAAGCGTGTCTTGGATTAGGGTTTTCTTCATTGGTAGTGGCAGAAATGATGGGAGCATCTTCAGGGCTAGGATATATAATTGTAGACGCAAAAAATTGGTTTAAGATGGCCGATATGTTTTTGGCTGCAATATTAATCGGTATTTTATACACTCTCTTCTTTTGTCTGCTTACTGCTCTAGAGAATATTTTATTTAAGTGGAAAAAAGACGGAATAACAAGTGCAGTAGAGTCTTAAAGGAAAGTGATGATTATGATAAATGAAATTGCAAAAAATATAGAAAAACATTTAAAAGCATTAAGGGAATTCACATCTACATGTGGCAATGGAGTCACGAGATTTCCCTTTACAAAAGAAGCGAAAATGGCGGTTCAATATCTAGAAGATGAAATGAAGAAGATTGGTTTAAAAACTAGAATAGATGAATCAGGAGCTATTATTGGGAGATTGGAAGGAAAAGAAAAAAGAACTATTATTATAGGTTCACATTATGACAGCGTAAAATACGGAGGAGAATTTGATGGCATTGCTGGAATTGTTTGTGGATTAGAGGTGGCAAGACTACTTAAAGAAAAAGATTTTTCATCTAAATATTCTGTTGAAATAATTGGTACCAATGATGAGGAAGGTGCTAGATTTAAATCTGGATTTTTTTCAAGTAAAGCTATGCTTGGTCAGCTTAAGGTTTCAGATTTAGAAGCATTTAAAGATTCAGATAATATAAGCATATATGATGCAATGAAAGAGTATGGTTTAAATCCAGATAGGATATATGAAGCAAAAAGAAATTTGGAAGATATTAAAGCTTTTTTAGAGATTCATATTGAGCAAGGTCCAGTTCTTGAGAAACATGGAAAAGATATTGGGATAGTTGATACTATTGTTGGAATGAAAAGATATATGGTAGGCATACAAGGAAGAGCAGATCATGCAGGCACGACTCCAATGGATATGAGAATAGATGCAGTAGAAGTTGCTACAAAAGTTATATCAAATATTGGAGATATTGCGAGAACATATAAAAATGCAGTTGCAACTGTAGGAAGTATAACGGTTTTCCCAAACGAAATCAATACAATCGCACAAAATGTATCATTTAGTATAGATATAAGAAGCACAAAACAGGAAGCAGTTAATTTTATATATGAAAAAATAAAAGAACGGATTGAAAATATTACGAGTAAGTATAATTCAAAATATTCGATTACAAGCACATTGAGTATAAATCCTGTAGATATGAATGAAGGTTTAAAAGAAAAAATTGAAAAAAGCTGCATAGAAAGAAAGTTTTTATATGAACATATAAACAGCGGAGCGGGACATGATAGTCTGCCTATGGCAGAGGCTGTAGACACGGCTATGATATTTGTTCCAAGCAAAGCCGGAAGAAGTCATTGCAAAGAAGAATTTACTAGCTATGAGCATTTGGCTAAAGCTGCTTTAGTAGCATTAGATGCAATAGTTAATATATAAATAGAAATGAAGGAGAGATAGAAATGGGATATCCTAAAGACTTATTATCAACAAGAGCAGTGGTTAAGCCAGGTTTATGGGCTGTAATACCAAAAGAAGGCCTAGTAAACAATGTAGTACCAAATATTAAAGATTGCAAGGTGAGCATTGTAGCTTCACCCAAAATGGGTGCAAGTTTTGTACAATATATTATAGATGCACAAGTGGGAGGAGGCACAACCTCACCTTTTGCAAAGGAAGAAAAAATTGAAAGCTTTATTTATGTTGTAAATGGAAGTGTAGAAGTTGTAATAGAAAATGAAAAACACTTATTAAGTGATGGAGGATATGCTTTTGCACCAGAAGGCATGGGTATGAGTTTTAAAAATATTGGATCAGAGGCTGCAAAAATACTTTTATATAAACAAGTATATATAAAATATGAAGACTTAGAAGCTAAAGTGGTAGTAGGAAATGTAAATGACATTGAATATAGAATTTATGATGATATGGCAAATGTATTTATAAAAGATTTACTTCCAACAGATCTTGGATTTGACATGAATATGCATATATTATGCTTTGAACCAGGTGGATGTCATCCATTCGTGGAAACTCATGTACAAGAACATGGTGCCTATATATTAAGTGGAGAAGGAATGTATTTAATGGATAATACATGGATGGGAATAAAGAAAGAAGATTTTATGTGGTTTGGTCCATATGTACCACAATGTGCTTATGGTGTAGGGACAGAAAATTTTGCTTATATTTACTCAAAGGATTGTAACAGAGATGTGACTCTGTAAGTCAATATGATTTAAAAAATAGTATTTATTCAAAAATAGCAGTTGGATATAGGATTCATTTATTTTCTTAGGAGGAATAAATAAGGACTATATAATTAAATAAATTTCACAAATACAATTATTATTAAAGGAGATTAATAAAATGAAATTAGTAATATTAGAGCCATTAGGTGTAAATAAGGATAAATTATTAGGCATGGCAAAGGATACTTTAGGAAGTGAGGTAGACATAATATATTATGATACAAGAGTAGAAGATACTGAAACATTAATAGAAAGAAGTAAGGATGCAGATGCTGTAGTTCTTTCTAATCTTCCATATAAAAAAGAAGTAATAGAAAATTGTCCTAATTTAAAAATGATATGTGTCGCATTTACTGGAGTAGATCATGTTGCTATGGATTACTGCAAAGAAAAAGATATTATGGTATGTAATTGTGCTGGGTATTCAACTGTTGCAGTTGCAGACTTAGTATTTGGTATGGTTATTTCTCTTTATAGAAATATTATACCTTGTGATAAGGTGACAAGAGAAGGTGGAACTAAAAATGGGCTTGTTGGGTTTGAACTTGAAGGTAAGAAATTTGGAGTAGTGGGTGCAGGAGCAATAGGGATGAGAACTGCAAGGATTGCTAAAGCATTTGGCTGCGAAGTATATGCTTATAGCAGAACTAGAAAAGAAGTTGAAGGAATTCAATATGTAGATTTAGATACTTTAATGTCAACTTGCGATATTATATCACTCCATGTCCCACTAAATGAAACTACAAAAGGATTAATAAACAGTGAAAAGTTATTATTAATGAAAGAAAGTGCAATTCTAATTAACACAGCAAGAGGCCCCGTTGTAGATAGTGCTGCACTTGCAGAAGCGTTAAACAGTGGAAAAATAGCAGGCGCAGGCGTAGATGTATTTGAAGTTGAACCACCAATACCAGTTAATCATGTATTATTTGGAGCTAAGAACTTAATAGTAACTCCTCATGTTGCTTTTGCTACAGCAGAAGCTTTTGAAAAGAGAGCTGTCATTGTTTTTGACAACATCGAAAAATGGTTAAGAGGTACTCCACAAAATGTAATGTAAGTGTAGGTGATAATTATGCTAAAGAAAGCAAATGCGGCAAATATACAGAATTGGTTAGATAAAATTAATACCTATAATTCTACTCCAGACTTTGGTACAACTAGAGTGCTTTTTACAGAATGCGAGATAGAAGCCAGAGAATATGTTAAAAGCGAAATGAAAAAACTCGGACTTATTGTAAGAGAAGATAGTATAGGAAATATATTTGGGACATTAGTAGGAAGCAAACCGAATCTTCCGCCAGTTTGGACCGGATCACATATAGATACTGTACTTAATGCAGGCATGTTTGATGGAATGGCAGGCGTTGTAGGAGGTATGGAGGCTCTTAGACTTATTAAAGAGTCAGGTATAAAATTCAATAGAAGTATAGAAGTCGTTGTATATACTTCAGAAGAGCCTACAAGATTCGGATTGTGTTGTTTGGGTAGCCGTGCAATGGCTGGCCATCTAACATTAGAAGATACAAAGAAGTTAAAAGATGAAAATGAAAAAACGTTGGAGTCTGTTTTGACAGACTTAGGTTATGATCTTGATAAATTCAAAGATATACAAGTAAAAAAAGGACAAGTTTTTGGAGCAATAGAATTGCATATTGAACAAAATAATAAGCTTGAAAAAAAGGGATTGCCAGTTGGGATAGTTAAGACTATTTGTGCACCTACCAATTACTCTGTAGAAGTAATTGGATGTCAGTCTCACGCTGGTGGCACATCTATGGAAGATAGAAGAGATGCATACACAGCTAGTTGTGAAATAGCCTTAATTCTAGAAAAGCTTGCACTTAAATGTAATAGTGAATATAATACAGCAACAGTTGGAAGAGTAGAAGTAATCCCGAATGCTGTAAATGTAATTCCAGGTAAAGTGAAGTTCTCTATTGATATTCGAGACTGTGAATTTGAAACAAAAACAGAACTTATAGAAGAGCTAATAAAAGAGATTAAGAAGGTCGAAGAAAAAAGAGGGGTTGAAGTTAATCTAATTAAAGAGAATAATGATGTACCTATGAAATGCGATCAAACTATTGTAGATATATTAAGAGAAAGTTGTGAAGAAAAGAAGATTCCATATGATATGATGATAAGTGGAGCATATCACGACTCGATGTTTGTAGGCGAATTTACACATGTAGCTATGATATTTGTACCAAGTAAAAACGGAATTAGTCATAGTCCAGATGAGTGGACAGACTATGAAGATATAGCTTTAGGGGTAGACGTACTAGCAAAATCCTTACTAGAATTATCTAATAAAGAAAAATTATAACTTTAAAATTATATAACTCGCCTTATGGCTTATATCATAGCAAATAATTACAAGGGGGAACTAACACAAGTACACATACTGTATTTGTCTTAGTTTCCCTACTTTTTTGGGTTCAAAATGTTTAATTAGATAAATAATAATCAAAGTAATTCCATATATAAAAAAATTGGATTATAATGGATTATATAGTCCGATAAAGAATGATAAGATTTTATCCAAGACACATTGGAGTGAACATAATTAAAAAATAGTGAGAATATATATTCTTTTAATAGGGGGAACTGTGAAAAAAACAAAAGTAATTTTTAAGTTAGCAATTTTAGTAGTTATATGCTCAGCGGCCACAGGAGCAGTATTAAAATTTCAATATAATAAATCAAATAGTGAATTGAATAGCAAAGTTGAGGAAATTATTGATAAATTGCCAATTAAAAAAGTCGATGTTCCAGATGAAAGTTCAAAGGTTGATAAAAATGAAAATGGAATAGCTGATCCTATAGATATAGTAAACTCTGCGAGAAAAGAAGCAGAGCAGGAAACGGTATATAAAGATGCATATTATGTAGGAGGATATCCACCAGATGGTGAGGGAGTCTGTACTGATGTAATATGGCGAGGATTTAAAGGTATAAATGTATCAATAAAGGATTTAATAGATAAAGATATTAAAGAAAATATGGCTCAATATAAAGGAGTAAACGGAAAGCCGGATCCAAATATTGATTTTAGGAGAGTTTTAAATCAAGATGTGTTTTTTAAAAAGAATTGTATTAATTTAACCACAGAATTCAAGGAGGGGGATATCAATAATTTAAAAGAGTGGCAGCCTGGAGACATAATAGTTTTTATTGAGGGATATGAGCATATTGGTATAATTTCAGATAAAAGAGATGAGGATGGTATTCCTTTTGTCATTCATAATTCTCATCCACATGCATCAGAGGCTAAATTAAGTTGGTTTCATAATCCAATTCATGGGCATTACAGATGGAAATATTAGTAGTATCATTAATGAATTCTAAGTTATTATACTGTGCAATTATTTAAAGACATCAATATATAAATGGTAGTGAATTATTAGTAGGTTATTATGTTACATAATATAGATGTTGGAGATGGGTAATGAAGAAAAAAATACTTTTAATAACACCTGAAAATGAGGAGATTAATAGATTTAGAAAGAGTCAATTTAACAATTTTATTCAGATTACTATGCCATATTTAGCAGCTTTTATAGATGAAAATAAATATGAAATAACTTTAGTAGATGAATATAATCAAAGAATTCCTTTTGAAGAAAAATTTCAGTTAGTTGCAATAACGATAAATACATCAAATGCTACCCATTGTTATGATATCTCTAAGAAGTTTAGAGATAGAAATACTAAGGTTGTAATGGGGGGGCCTCATGCTACGCTATTACCAGAAGAGGTAAAGGAACATTGTGATTATATAATGGTTGGAGAAGGCGAAATTATATGGCCGGAATTTTTAGAGGATTTCTATGAGGGCAAAGCAAAATCAGAATATATTTGCAAAGAAGTACCTAATCTTAAAAATATGCCAATAGCAAGAAGAGATTTAATTCATAAGAGATACTTTACAAAAGGGGCAGTTATTTCTTCAAGAGGATGCCCTTATAAGTGCAGCTATTGCAATTTGAAGCAGATTTATTGCGAGCCGTTTAGGACTAGGCCTATTAAAGAAGTCATTTCTGAAATAAGGACTATGAAAAGTAAATTTTTTGTGTTTTGGGATGATAACTTTTTTGGAGATATAGACTATACAAAAGAATTATTGATGGAATTGAAAAAACTTAATAAAAAGTGGGCAGCACAGGTAACATTAGAGAGATGTAAAGATGAAGAATTATTAATATTAGCTAAAGAGGCTGGGGGTGTATACTTTTTTGTTGGAATAGAATCTTTTTCACAGGAAAGCTTAGGGAGTGTAAATAAAGGTATAAATGATGTAAATAAATATAAAAGTATAATAGATAAGATACATAGTAATGGTATTTGTGTACAAGCAGGAATAATATTTGGATTTGATACAGATAAAAAGGATGTATTCAAGAAAACATTAGATGCTTGCAATGAGTTAGGGATAGATGGGGCTACTGTAAGTATATTGACTCCTTTACCTAAAACACCAGTATACTCGCAGTTAAAAGAAGAAAATAGATTAATTACAGGAGACTGGAGCCATTACAATGGAAAAACTAGAGTGGCTTTTGTTCCTAAAAATATGAGTAGAGAAGAATTATTTGAAGGTTACATGTGGTTTAGGAGAGAGTTTTATTCTTTAAAATCTATTTATAAGAGAATGAGAAAATCTAAAACAAATATAATCTATAACCTAATTGTAAATTGGGGATATAAGATAAGTCTTAGTGGCACAAAAAGTAAGTTTGAGTATTATGAATGATTCTTTTAATGAGCAAATAGTTGATAATTATGTGGATAGAGCTACAGGAGTTGTGAATAATTTCAAGTTCTAACAAATAAATTAAGTATTAATTAGCGCTGACAGTAAAATATAGTTTTATACTTTATAATTAATTTAACTGGAACATTAATAAGTTACTTACTTTAATATAGTAAGTATGATAGAATAATCATAGGTGGTGATTAGATATGGAAAAATTTCATATGTGCCCAAGGTTTGAAAATGCATTTGAACTGTTAGGAAAAAGATGGACCGGATTGATTATAAGAACGTTATTGAATGGACAAAATCGATTTTCAGATATAGAAGACGCAATTCCTAATATGAGTGCTCGTATGCTTACTGAAAGGTTTAAGGAATTGGAGAAAGAAGGAATTATTCTAAGAAAGGTTTATCCTGAAACTCCAGTACGTATAGAGTATGAATTAACAGAAAAGGGGCGAGCGCTTCAAAGTGTTATGGATGAAATTCAAAAATGGGCAGAAAAATGGACTTGATTAAAATAATACATGACTCAAAAAGAATCTTCTATTGTTTAAAATAGAAGGTTCTTTATTTTTTATTATGCAAAAAAATTGTGATGTGAGAGAGCTTTGAGTTATACAAAATTAATGTTTAAGTTTTGTAATTTGTAGAAGAGTTAAGGTTAAAATTCTATATTTATAAATTTATATTTAAAATATGCTTGACGAATTAAAATGAATATGTAATAATTTATTTATAGTAACTTACTAAAAGTAATTAACTAAGAAAAAATATTAAGGTAAAGAATTATAAGTTTTAATATAGTAATTTTGATTGAGATGTTGATAACAATCAATAGGAGGGATATAAGATGTTAAGAAAGATTGACAGTAGAAATATGGGTAGTAGCAATCTTGGATGGCTAAAAAGTAAATTTCATTTTTCATTTGCAGAATATTATAATCCCAACAATATAAAATTTGGAGTTTTAAGAGTTATAAATGATGATTTAATTGAAGCTAATGCAGGATTCGATACTCACCCCCATAGAGACATGGAAATAATCTCATATGTAGTTGATGGCGAACTAACACATGGAGATAGCATGGGGAATAAAAATACAATAACACGTGGTCATGTGCAATATATGAGTGCTGGAACAGGAGTATATCACAGTGAACATAATTTAGGACAAGATAGAGCGAGACTTTTACAGATATGGATTTTCCCTGATAAACAAGGTTATGAACCTAACTATGGTGATTATAGATTTGATTGGAATGAAAGACAAAACAAATGGCTGCATATGGTTTCAAGTAAAGATGGAGATGCACCAATAAAAATAAATCAGGATATAAATGTTTATTCTTTAGAACTTGAGAAAGGAAAAGAGATTAATTTTCAAGTTAATGAAAGAAGGCAGGCATATTTAGTTCAAATAGAGGGTAACTCCATAATAAATGAGATTGAGTTAAATGATCGTGATGGAATGGAAATAGTTGAGGAAGATATCTTGATCCAAGCGAAAGAGAATTCACACATTTTAATTTTAGAAATGAAAAAAGAAATTTAATATATATGAGACAAATAGCATATAGAAAAAGTAATGAAAAATAATATTTTAGATAAACTAGGAGGAATGAATAATGTCAAAAGATTTTTTAACTGCAGTAGCAGATAGACGTTCATATTATGGAATTAGCAAGGAAATAGTGGTTTCGGATGATAGAATAAAAGAGATTGTAGAGCATGCTGTGAAACATACTCCATCATCATTCAACTCACAAAGTGCAAGAGTAGTTTTGTTACTTGGGGACCATCATGATAATTTATGGAATATTACAAAAGAAGCTTTAAGAAAGATAGTACCAGCTGACCAATTTAGTTCTACTGAAGATAAGATAAATTCATTTAAAAATGGGTATGGTACAGTTCTATTCTTTGAAGATAGTAGTGTAATAGAATCTCTTCAGCAACAATTTGCTTTATATAAAGATAATTTCCCAATCTGGTCAGAGCAAGCAAGCGGAATGCATCAGTTTGTTATTTGGACAGCACTTGAAGTTGAAGGATTTGGAGCATCTTTACAACATTATAATGAGCTTATTGAAAATGACATAAAGAAAGAATGGAGTATACCTGAAAATTGGAAGCTAATTGGGCAAATGCCATTTGGAAAACCAACAGCAGAGCCAGATGAAAAGCAATTCCAACCACTAGAAGAACGTATAAAAGTGTTTAAATAATAAATATAATCATTTTCTACTATAATTAATAAAAGAATCATCTACATGGAGATGTAAATTTATCTTTATGTAGGTGTTTTTTTATTAGTTATACTGACATCAATTGTATTTAAGAGTGGAATATATAAGTGAAAAGTTTGTTGAATAAATTTTAGAGAGTGCTAAAAGTAGATAAAGTTTGACAAGTGGTGATAGAATACTTAATAATTTAAATAAGAATAATTATAAAAGAGGTGGATTAATAGTGAACGAGTTTTTAAAAATTGTTAGAGAAAGAAGATCAGCGAATAAATTTATAGAAAATATTACAATACCTAGAGAAGATTTTAACGATATATTTAAAGAGCTTTCATTGGCACCTTCTGCTTTTAATTTGCAGCATGCTAGATATTATGTTGTAGAAGATAAAGAATTGGTGGAAAAAGTTTATAATGCATCATTTAAACAATACAAAATCAAGACTGCATCAGCAACTATAGTAGTTACAGGAGATAAAAATGCTTATTTATCTGCAGATAAAATCTATGAAGGCTCAATGATGCTTGGAATGATCGATAAAACTGAATATGAGATTATGATTAATACTATCAATAGTCTTTATGAAGGTTGGGGAGAAGGTTTTAAGCATGATGAGGCTATAAGAAATGCATCTTTGTCAGCAATGTTGTTTATGTTGTTAGCAAAAAATAAAGAATGGGATACATGTCCTATGATATATTTTGATAAAGATAAAATTAGTGAATTATTAAATATTCCAGAAAATGAGATGCCTGTTCTAATGATTACTATGGGGAAAATGGACAAGAGTAGTAATAAAATTAGAGGGTATAGAAAGCCAGCCGCTGAATTTGTGAAATTTTATTAATAATTTAGTTGAGACTAATATAGGGAAATTTATATATTTTCTTATATTAGTCTCAATTTTTTTACATAAATTAAAATTTAGGATGTTTTACACTAATTTTTATAGAGAAGAAGTTGCGAAAATAACAAAAGATATATATATAATTTATTAAAATACTGTGTAGATTTGATTTTAAATAATCGTCGAAAAAGGAGTTGAATAATAATGCGAAGAAAAATAAGACGAGTAATAATGTTTGTGATACTTATAACACTAACTTTAACTAATATAGCCTATGCACAACCAACTACAAGGCAAAATTCGCCATATGGTCCGAAAGTAGAGGATTTAAAAGGCAAAGAAAATATTATTCAAAATTTAGAACAAATTAAAAAAATAAGATCCAATTTAACTATTATAAATATATCTGGAAACTCATCGGATGAACAATTAAAAAATACTGATAAAGATCTAGAGAATTTTATTCAACAATTAAATATTGTTAGAAGAAATTTAGAAAATCATAAAAATACATATAAAGACTCTTTTCCAGATATATTTTTTTCTGAACAAATTTCATTTGTAGCTGATAGTTATATTATAAGTATACGGCTGCAACAAAATTTAATAAGAGCATTTGAAAGTAATAATGCTGAAGCGAAAAAACTATTTTATTCAAATTACTTAATACCAGTATATTATTATCTTACTTTAGGAGACCAAATGGTAGCATATATTGATACATATTTTGTATTATCTTAAAAGAGTAAAGAACAAATTGAAATAGGATTGAGTGAATTTAATTAACTATAAAAGAATATGACATATAAAAACTTAAGTGCACCTAAAATACTAGATTTTTATCTGATATTTTAGGTGCACTTCATCATTATATAGACTAATTAAATGCTAAATTAAGCTATTTTGAGTTTCAGCTTTTTTTAAATAGTTATTACCCCAATCGCACATTGCATCTATTACAGGAATTATACTTTTTCCAAACTCTGAGAGAGAATATTCAGTTTTAGGAGGAACCACAGGATAAACAGTTCTATTAATTAATTCATCGCTTTCCAGTTCCCGTAACTGTTGTGTAAGCATTTTAGGGGTGGCTTGAGGGATAAGCTTCTGCAATTCATTAAAACGAAGCGTATTATCTATCAAATGATATAAAATGATTGCCTTATATTTTCCGCCAATTATGCTTATAGGTGCTTCAATCGGGCAATTAAATGTTTTTATATTACTCATTATTTTACACTCACTTTCCTTTTGGGTAGTATGTTACAAAAAAGTGCATTATTGCTTAAATGAAAATTACTGTTAGAATAATATCATGAATTAATTCAATATACAAGGGTAATCATGATTACAGTAAGAGGAGGAATAGAAATGAAGAAAAATATTGGATCTGTAGTAGGTCTTTATCCAACACCTTCAACTATTGTTGGAACAGTAATTCGAGATAGAGTAAATTGGCTTAATATAGCCCACATAGGAATCATAGGATTGGATACTATCATGATTAGCTCAAGAAAATCACATTATACAAATCAAGGAATTAAAGAGAATAAAACACTATCTATTAATTTAGTAAGTGAAGATATGTTAATAGAGGCGGATTATGTAGGAATTGTATCTGGTAATACAGTTGATAAATCTGGAGTGTTTAAATACCATATGGGAGAACTTAAAAATGTCCCGATAATAGATAAGTCACCACTTTCAATGGAGTGTGAAGTAGTAGATATTTATGATACTAAAGATTATGATAATTTTATCTTAAAAGTTGTTCATACACATGTAGAGGAAGATAAACTAGATGAAAATGGAAAGATAAATTATGAAAAGGTAAGACCTTTGTTATTTGAAATGCCAACAAAAACATATTTAAGAACAGGTGATATAGTTGCAAAATGTTGGGACATAGGAAGAGAGTATAAGAATTCATAATATAAGGAGGCTTAAACTAATTCCATATAGGGATGGATATGTTTATGCCCCCTTTATTAATTATACAAAAAAACCTTAAAATTGTCCTTATTATCAATGGTTGCAAGTAGGACGTTTTTTATTTCAGTTTTATATAAGTTTTTTAAGTTAGAGACAACCCACTCTTCATTTTTATTAATTTGTTTTAGCTGTTCAAAATTGATTTTACCTTCCCTAATAATTGTACGTGGAAAATCAAAAGGTTCTGTTTTTATTTGCAGGGATGAAGGAGTAACTGGTTCATATTGTGGGTCTAAAAAAACAGAAATTTTCCCATCAGCTTCCCAAATTGCTAATGTTACCTTTTTTACATCTTCAACTTTCTCTTCACGCAACTCTTCTAATAGTATATCAATGGATATTCTTGCTTTTTTTAAACCCGTATAAAGGATTTCTCCATTCCTGACAACTGTAATCGGAGGAGGAGTTACAAGTCTTCGTAAAACCGGAAATTTAAGAATACCAAATAGACAGCAAAGATAAAGGATAAGTAATGCACCTGTAGTGACCATGGAACCTTTCAGCCCAAGATGTTCATCAGATAATGGATGGGCAATTATGTTTCCAATTACTAAAGCTATAACAAAATCAAGGAGCCTTAACTGAGCAATAGTGCGCTGCCCTAAGATTTTTGCAACAGTCAGTAAAAAGAAGAACGCAATAATAGCACGAAGAATCCACTCTATTGTAGTTAGGGATTCCTGGCTTTGTAAAAAACTCATAAAAGATACCTCCTATTTTAAAGATTTAATACTTGTGTTATTTTAACCAATATCTATAAAAAAATTAAAATAATAATATTAAAATAATAGGGATGATCTCTTTACAGGTTTTAAAAAAGAATGTACATACCAAATCTTGCATTGCTTTAGGTATAAACTTAATTTAATGGCTCATATCAAATATATCCCCGCCAGGAGTCATATTCATCATCATATTATTTGCTGCAAAAGCTAAGATTATATGGAGAATAACTACTAGTATAATACATCCCATGAAAATTATAAGTTTTTCTTTTTGAGTTAACTTAAAATTATTTTTTAGGGCAAAGCTTATAAAAGAAATTATTATACCCAATGGAATCAAATAAGATACGTAAGTAGGACTTTCTTTAAAATGCGATATCCCTCCACTAATCATACCTATACCTATTGCTAGAGTTAATGAAAATATAACAAGTTTAATACTTTCATTAATAGACATATGATGCTTATCAATAACCACTTCATTGAAAACTGAACCAGCAATAAAAAGGCTAAGCCCTGCAAATAGTATTATGGAATATCTAATAACATTAAAGGGCATTAATACTATTCCACTTGAGGTCATTCCGATACCCAAAAAATAAATGACGTAGACTAAATATTTGTAAATTAAATTTTTCATTTGTACACTCTCCTAACATAAAATACTATTTAAAATAGTTATTAACTTTATATTAAAACAATATTATGTAGATCATATGAAGAAAAAAGTAAATACAAGAGTAGAGAGGTTTATTAATAAATTTATATTTTGCTTGTTAATTAGGATTTGAATCATTAAATAAATAGTATGAAAATATATATAATAGTAATGCAAGTAATATGAGGAGTTGAGTATGACTGCTTTACGTGACTGTAATTTATATTATGATCCAAATACAGCAAATTATTTGATTGAGTATAAAGGTAACTTTAAAGAGCGAATGAATAACTTATCTTATGCTTGTGGTGATATAATTACAGACACTATTGGAGTAATATCAGTACAGGAAAAGGATTTAGACAGACTACTTAGGGAAGTACCTGAAATTGTTTTTTTTGATTTCGATATTATGTATGTATTACAAGATATATCACCATCTTCTGTTGATAATATAAATAATCTTAAAATAAATCCTTATCTCGATTTAACTGGTAGAAATGTGTTGGTTGGTATAGTAGATACTGGAATAGATTATTTAAATGAGGAATTCATACGCGAAGATGATACATCAAGAATAGTTAGTATATGGGATCAGACTATTAGAGAGAATACAGATGAATCTGTATTTATTGGTCAGGTATATTCAAATGAACAAATTAATAATGCAATTATTGCAAAGAGGAATAATGGTAATCCGTACGAAATTGTGCCATCAAGAGATGAGGTAGGTCATGGTACTAAAATCGCAGGAATTATTGGGGCCAGGGGGACTACTGCTCAATTTCAAGGAGTTGCCCATGAATGCAATTTTGTTATTGTAAAACTGCTTGAATCAGCACATTTTAGGAGGGAGATAGAAGAAAACAGAATTCCGTATAATCCAGTATATAATGCAGCTGAAATTGTAAGTGGATTAGAATATTTAAGAAGAGTGGCGGCTGAACGCAGGCAGCCTATGGTTATTTATCTTGGTGTAGGAGCTACGGAAGGAAGCCATGATGGTACGAATTTAGTTTCCAGGTACATAACATCTTTAGGAAGCATTAGAGGATTATGCTTTGTAGCTGGAGTTGGTAATGAAGGGGATTCACAAGGACACGCATCAGGATACATTAGAACTGTAGGGGAAACAAAAGTAATAGATTTAAGAATATCAAAAGAAATGAAATATTTTCACATCTACATATGGATACGAAGACCTAACGTTGCCTCCATAAATGTGATTTCTCCTACAGGAGAATCATCAGCAATTATTGAGCCCAAAATAAATAAGGTTCAGCCGGTAAGATTTATTTTTTTGAACACAAGTATGAAAGTTAGATTTTATGCGCCAGAACATTTCACAGGCCACCAAGTAATAAGTATGGATTTTACAGATATCAAGCCAGGGATATGGAGCATTAATTTAATAGGGGAATATATAATAGATGGACGATATGATATATGGCTTCAACCCAAGAGTACACTTCCTGAAAACACAATATTTTTAGAATCTGATCCATTTAGCACATTAACTATACCATCTGAAGCAGTTAATGTAGTCACAGTTGCTTATTATGGAAATAATAATGCATTGATCGCTGCATCTGGGAAAGGGTTTAATACGAATGGCTTAATCAATCCTGATATCTCAACAATAGGGGTAAATATTCTCACGACAAATGTTGGTGGAGGAGTTACGACAATTTCTGGAAGTTCAGCAGCAACAGCAGTAGTCGCTGGAGCCTGTGCTCTTTTATTGCAGTGGGGAATTGTAGATGGAAATGATAAAACCATGTATACAAAAAAAATAAGAAGTTACCTTATGTATGGAGCTAATAGAAATCAATCTATTAGATACCCAAGCAGGGAAATAGGTTACGGTGATTTTGACTTGTTAGGAACATTTAATGTTCTTAGCAGAACATTTACAAGAGAAAATATTAAGCATAGCTTAAATGAGCTAGAATCCAGAAATGAAATAAGAAATGATGAATCTCATGAGTACTATATTAATAACTTATTTATTAGAATTCCGAAACGAAGATGAGGGGGAATACAAGTGGAAAAAACTTTTAGGGTGGCTCCGAGGGAGATTTTTAATGATAAGAATTATTTCCATTATATAGTTCAATATGAAGGAAATATAGAGGAAGATGTATCAAAGCATCCAGGATATTATGTGACCATAATTAATGATAGATATGCAATATTGTCTTCAAATAGGGAGTTAGATATAAATATTAATCCACCTTTTTTCTCAACAATAGTATATGCAGCCGTGCCTGATATTTTTACTCTTCAGCAGATTTCACCAATAGAAGCTTCTGGTGCTAATTTTCTACAATTAGAATTACCTTTAAGATTGACTGGATCTGGTGTTGATGTAGCTATAGTTGATACTGGTATTGATTATTTAAATGAAGAATTTATACGTGAAAATGGAGAAACAAAAATTAATTATATTTGGGATCAAACAATTACTGGTGGAAGCCCAGGCAGTGTGGATGTACCATTTGGAGCGACTTATGATAAAAACACAATACAACAAGCCATAAATGCATTTAGACAGGGACAATCCCCTTATGATATAGTCCCAACCAGAGATGAGATTGGACATGGAACTAATATGTCAGGCATAATTGGCGCTATTGGCAAAAGTCCTAATTTAAAAGGAATGGTTCCTGATTGTAGTTTTGTAGTTGTAAAATTAGTAGAGAGTTTAGCATATAAGGACCTATTTAAGATAAACATTCCTGTATTCAGTATAGCATCAATTTTTCCGGCGATAGAATTTTTGCATAGATATTCATTAAGAAGTAATAGACCAATGGTTATATATTTCCCACTTGGAAGTAATCTGGGAAGTCATAAGGGAAATGGCATTTTAGAGCAGTATCTGGATTCCATATCAACAAAAAGTGGAATAGCTATAGTTACAGGAACAGGCAATCAGGGAGCCAGTCAGACACATACGTCTGGTTTCATACCACAAGTTAATGATTCAAGAACAATACAATTATATATTTCTCCAGAGCAAAGAAATATTGTACTTGATATCTGGATTGATTCACCAAATATATTATCTTTAGCAGTAATATCACCTTCTGGTGAAAGCACAGGAACAATAAGTGCAGAAATTGGTGCTTTAGAAACATATTCATTTGTGTTGGAAAATACATCAATGACGATTAATTACTATTTGCCGGAAGAGTATACAGGTGATCAACTGATACGTATAAGACTTTTGGATATAAAAGAAGGAATTTGGAATTTTAAATTAACGGGGCAAGTAATTTTAGATGGGGTATTTAATGCTTGGATACCTCAAGAGGGCGTAAGTGTAGGAGGAACGAGGTTTGTTTCTTCAGATCCATATGGAACAATTACGAATCCAGGTACTTCAGATTATATAATTACAGCAGCAGCTTATAACCAGACAAATAACACTGTCTTAAATTATTCGGGAATAGGATTTCTAAGCGATTATGCTGTTAGGGTAGATATTGCTGCAGGTGGTGTTAATGCTCTAACTGTAGCACCTAACAATACAACTGCAATTGTTAATGGTACAAGTGTTTCAGCAGCAGTAGTTGCAGGAGCTTGTGCTATGTTATTTCAATGGGGAATTGTTGAAGGAAATGACCCTAATATATATTCTCAAACGGTAAAGACCTATATTCAAAGAGGAGCTATTCAAAGAAGTGGTGATTCATACCCAAACCCACAATGGGGATATGGTATATTAAATGTAGTAAAGATGTTTCAAAACATGGTATAAAAAATTCAAAAATCCCATAATACATTCAAGAACATATAGCATGTCTAATATGAATGCATTAAATCAATTTTTGATTTTGGGATTTCTGAATTATTTTGTGTTTTTTAAACATGCATTTTCTGATGCAGCTTTAATAAATGCTTCAAAAAGTTTAAGCATATTTTTATCTCCATAGACAGTCATAATTTCTGGATGAAATTGTACGCCAACAACAAAGTCTTCACCACATTTTTCAATTCCCTCAATGACATTATCTTTTGAGAGGGCTGTAACCTTAAAACCAGGAGCTAAATCTTTGATTGCTTGGTGATGAAAAGAATTGCTGACAATAGAATTGCCCAAAATACTATTTAAAATTGAGTCATTCATAATGTCCAATGTATGTGTTGCCGCGCCATCTTTTGTCTGCTGTTGATGTTTTATATAACAACCTTCCTTGTCGGATAAATCTTGATATAGAGTTCCGCCAAAAGCAACATTTAGAATTTGATGTCCTCTGCATATAGCTAAAACAGGTTTTTTTAATTCACATGCTATTTTTGCTACTAAAAGATCAAAGTTATCTTTCTCAGGAAAGATAAAGCCTAATTTAGTTGTAGGTTCTTCATTATATAGTAAAGGATTAATATCTATTCCACCAGAAAGAAGAACACCATCTAAAATTTCAACTTGCCTTCTAATAGATTCTTCATCAGAAATTATTGGCAGTATAATAGGAATTCCGCCTGCATTAACTACTGATTCAACGTAATCAGTGCTAAGAGATTCTATAACAGAATGGGAATAGGGAGTTTCATGTTTAATAACTCTACCCGAATTTATACCAATTATAGGTTTTTTCATCATAATAATACTACCTCCACTATTATTATATATAAAATATACTATATAGACACAACGAATTAATGTCAATTGAAGCTTATTGGAAGATTCATAAAAAAATGTTAAGTTGTATTAAAATAAATATTTACAAAATAAATAAAGCAAGTACAATATAAGTAAAAGCGAACAACTTATATAGATGAACAGATTGTAACTTTAACTTATATGTTACTTATTTCTAGTAAAGATATATAATTAAATTTTTGATAAGCTTGTTTATTTATGTATGTGCAGGATAAGAAGAGCAATCTTAGGGGGATTACACATATAATGAAGAGATTTTTTAAAGGAATCATAACTACGTTAATTTCAACGCAGATTTTTTCGGTAACTGCCTTTGCTTATGAAAAGGCTGGAAAGCTTGAAGAATTAGAATATAGTATCTATAAGCATCTTGAAAACAGGGATAGGAATTTTACTATCGTATATACAGGAGAAAGAATAGATTTTAAGGATAATGCGCTTAATTGTATTAAAAATGCATATTCAAAGGATGATTATCTAGAGAGATCATGGCTCGAGATAAGGCCAGTTGCAAAGGTAACTCAGGAGGGGATAGAGACAACTTTTGATGTGACATATTTAACTACAAAGGAGCAAGAAGAATATGTAGATAGAGAATTAAAAAGAATTACGGAATCTTTAATAAATTCCAATATGTCTGATTTAGATAAAGTAAAAGTGATAAATGACTATATAATAAATAGGTATGATTATGATAATACACAAAAATCAATAGATGTATATTCAGCATTAACTTCATCTATTACTGTATGCCAAGGGTATTCAATGACCGCATATAAGATGTTTAACTATGCAGGTATAGAAAATAGAATTATTATAGGAAAAATTAAAGATACTCCACATTCCTGGAATTCGGTTAAAATACAAGGCAATTGGTATCAATTAGATATTACTAACAATGATTCAATTGAAAGAAATAAATATTTTTTAATTAGCGATGACACGTTAATTTCTAAGGGATATATTTGGGACACGAGTAAATATCCTAAATCATATAAAAAATATGATGATGCGTGACTTAGAGTTATGCGATAGCTCGCCGAAAGAAAGGGTATTCTGTTGCTCGGTTGCGAGAGAAACCAGCTATGGATTTCTAGCAGTAAAAGTTGTTCCAGTTAAGCTTGTCATTAGCTTGACTGGTGCAACTTTTGCTGTTAAGTGAGAATCCAAATCTTTGATTTGGCTATCGAACTTACTCAGCGAACGCAAGTGAGTCGAGTTTCACAAATCCACAATTATTTTTTCTAGCAACCGAGTAACAGAGCATCTTCTCTTTCGGCGGTTGTTACATAAGTCTAAAATAAAAGTATTTTACCCTTTTATATTATTTCACAAAAAAGCTAATAGAGTTTTGTAAATTCTCAATATAGCATCTAAAGGATTACATATAGTAAAATGTAATTGTAGCAGAGATAAGAAGTTTAAGTATGAAAATTATATAAAGATAAAGGGAGGAAATAGATATGGCAGATTTATCACTAAGACATATTTATAAAATTTATGAAGGGGATGTAACAGCGGTTAAGGATTTCAACTTAGAAATTGAAGATAAAGAATTTATAGTTTTCGTTGGTCCATC
The DNA here is from genome assembly GCF_003575225.1 of Clostridium chromiireducens. NCBI lineage: Bacteria > Bacillati > Bacillota > Clostridia > Eubacteriales > Clostridiaceae > Clostridium > Clostridium chromiireducens. The sequence continues at coordinate 146,820 of NZ_QXDJ01000002.1, forward strand.
AGGATGCGGAAAATCAACAACTTTAAGAATGATCGCAGGTCTTGAAGAAATTTCTAAGGGTGAATTATATATAGGTGGAAAATTAGTTAATGACGTAGAACCTAAGGAAAGAGACATAGCAATGGTTTTCCAAAACTATGCGTTATATCCACATATGACAGTATATGATAATATGGCGTTTGCATTAAAATTAAGAAAAGCGCCAAAAGATGAAATAGATAAAAAAGTTAGAGAAGCAGCTAAGAGATTAGATATAGAACATTTATTAGAAAGAAAACCAAAGGCTTTATCAGGAGGTCAAAGACAAAGAGTTGCGCTTGGACGTGCTATTGTTAGAGAACCAAAGGTATTCTTAATGGACGAGCCTTTATCAAACCTTGATGCAAAATTAAGAGTTCAAATGAGAACTGAAATATCAAAACTTTATCAAAGTTTAGGAACAACATTTATATATGTTACTCATGACCAAGTTGAAGCTTTAACAATGGGTACTAGAATTGTTGTAATGAAAGATGGTTTAGTTCAACAAGTTGATTCTCCACTTAACATATACAATACACCAAATAATTTATTTGTTGCAAGCTTTATAGGAAGCCCTCAAATGAACTTAGTAAATGGTACTGTTGTAGAAAAAGACGGAAAAATTTACTGCAGTTTTGAAGAAAATAACATTTTATTACCAGAAGAAAAAGCTAAGGTATTAAAAGATAAAGGATATGTGAATAAAGAAGTTGTATTTGGTATGAGACCAGAACACTTAGACGATAATGAAGAAATTATTGAACAAAATCCAGCTGCAACACTTTCAGGAGAAGTAGAAGTTGTTGAACGTATGGGAGCAGAAAGTTATATTTATTTCAAATCAGGAAATAACAATATGACAGCAAGAGTTGATGGAAGCACTAAATGTGAACCTAAGGGTAAAATTAAATTATATGTTCAAAATGAAAATATTCATGTTTTTGATAAAGAAACAGAATTAAGAATATGTTAGAATATAACTAGAAATTTTAATAGTTCAGTAGTGATAAATATCACTCAGCTTATACTCCCATCTATTTGGATGGGAGTATCTTAATAACTAAACATGTAATCAAGTGCCCCCTGACTGAGGTGGGTTTGATTCGCATCTGAATCCTAGTTGAGTGCTACCCTAAGGGGGTACTTAGTTTAGGAATGTCAGCTGTTATTTACCATGTTACGGATGCTAGCTATCGGATAAATTATAATTGAGGTGAGAGAATGAAGGGATTAGTAAAATATCTACAAGAAATATATGAAAATTGCGAAATACCGTTTGAAGTTTATATAGACGACGAAATAATGTTTAAGGCTAATCCTGATTTACTTGAGGAGAATTTAGTTGAAGATACATTTTTGATTGGAGCAAAGAAATTTGCTATAAGAATTGAAGAAAAGAACAAGAATTCTATGAAGATATTAGAATTTTGTATTAAAGATAGATACCAAGAGGATTATAACAAAAAAGAAAAAATTATAACTCAATTATTGCAAAATTTGAGTATACCAAAAGAGAAAATAAAAGAAGTGATGCCTCAAATAAAAGAAGATACATTTTTAATCACAATGACTTTAAATGAAAAACTCATTGAAGCACTAGAGGTTTTGAAAAATATTTATAATGATACAGATATTATAATATTAAACTATGAGGATAATATTATTCTTATTGGAAACTTTGAAGATATAAATGAACATGTATCAAGTATTAGTGAAACAATAGTACTTTCGCTTTATGAAAAGTGTTATATAAGTTATTGCACTATTAAAGATTATGATTCCATAAATGAGTTATATAATGAAAATATATATAAAATTAGTTTAGGAAAAAAATATAATTTATCTTCAATGATATTTAGTCAAAATAGTCTTTTGTTTGAAAAAATTATGGATAGTTTAAGTGAGGAAACTAGAGAAAAAGTATTGAATAATTTTAATAATGGATTGTCAAAATTAGATGAAGATATGATAAAGACAATAGAGGTTTTCTTTAAGTTAGATTTAAACTTAAGTGAAGCATCAAAAGAGTTATATGTTCATAGAAATACATTAATCTATAGATTAGACAAAATTCAAAAGTATACAGGCTATGATATTAGAAAATTTAATGATGCAGCTTTATTTAAAATGGCTTTCTTTATTTGGAATCAAAAAAGATAAATTAACTATGGATATCTATAAGAAACAACGAAATTAAGTAATATGAAAAGAAGGATGTATGATGGTTAAAATACTGACAAGCGGATTTCCTGAGTTTGACAAATTTGAATTTATTAATTGGATATAAGTTAATTTGTAACTTTCATATATTGAGCATTATAGGTGGAAAATTCCACCTATAATTTTTTAGCTTATTTTTCAACACTATGTTTACATATATTCACAATTATTTTTTCTAGCAATCGGTTAACACAGACCTCTTCTTCGATTCATTATCTAATAAGTATAGATTTTAATTTGGATATATATCTAAATTAAAATCTATACTTATTAGATAAACATATTTACAAATTTGCTAAAACTTTAAATTACCACATAAGTCTAAGTTATATGCTTGATATCTATAAAATTTTGAAGGCATGCATGATTGTATAAAAATTCAAGGTTTGTTAAAATGTTATTAAGCATGTTAAAAGAAATGTGAAGGCATAAACATTATTGGAATAAAAACGAATATAATATTATATGCTTATATCAGATGTACCTTTTAAGAAAAGTGAATAAATCTACTAAAAACCATATGGATATTACGGTAACGATGCCGAGATTAATATGGGTTTAATAGTATTACAGGAGAAAAGTATGAATATAAAGGATATAGCAAAGTTAGCTCAAGTTGGGGTTAGTACAGTTTCAAGAGTACTTAATAATCATCCAGATGTAAAAGAAAGTACAAGACAAAAGATTGTGGAAATAATTAAAGAGAGTAATTACATACCTAATAATAGTGCTAGAATACTTAAACAAAATAATACAAAAAATATAGGCATTTTAGTCAAAGGTGTATTTAATCCTTTCTTTTCTCAAATGACTAATGTCATAGGGAATATTATTAATGAGAATGGATATACAATGATAGTACGCCAAAATGATTATAATATTTATCAAGAAGTTGATACACTCATAGCTTTTATTAAAGAAAAGAGGCTTCAGGGTGTTATATGCTTAGGTGGAAATTTTATAGATATTACTAATGATAGCTTTAAAGAAATAAATGTACCCATAGTATTAACTTCAGTAAATACTGTTTCAAAACAGGGGAAGGAATATTACTCTTCTATTGGTATAGATAATATTAAAAGTGCATACGACGCAACAATATATCTTATAAATAAAGAGCATAAAAATATAGCACTAATTTTAGGTGAAGCAAATGATATGGGTGTAAGTCTATGGCGTTTAGAAGGATATAAAAAAGCCCTAGAAGAAAAGGGAATAGGAGTAGACAATAGCTTAATTGTAAGTGGGGGATACTCAAGTAAAGGGGCATATAAGGAAACTATAGAATTATTAAAGCAAAGAAAAGATATAACAGCAATTTTTGCTCTTTCAGATATAATGGCCATGGGTGCGGCCAAAGCAATCCTTGATAGTGGATTAAGCATTCCTAAAGATATATCAATAGTAGGGTTTGATGGAATGGATGAAAGTGAATACTATAATCCAAGTCTCACAACAGTGAAACAGCCTCAAAAACTAATGGCAAAAATGAGTATAGATCTATTGATATCACAAATTAATGGTGAAGAGGGAAATAAACACATATTATTAGATACAAAATTAATAGAAAGAGATTCGACTACTAATTTGTGATCAAGTGAAACTTGATTCAGGTGGGGGTTGATCTCCATCTGAGTCTTAGTTGAACTTATACCCTCAAGGGGTACGCCGTCTAGGGTCTTGCCACTGTTATCCCCCACTTAAAGAAAAGGGGGTGTTACAGTGGCTAGACATCAGATAAATCTTAAGGGTGGAGGAATGAGAATGGAAAGAGGAAGCGGGATTATTATGCATATTGCATCTCTGCCAGGAAAGTATGGGATTGGGACATTTGGGAAATCAGCATTTGAATTTGCAGATTTTCTGAAAAAATCTGGGCAAAAGTATTGGCAGATACTCCCTTTAGGTCAGACAAGTTATGGGGATTCGCCTTATCAGTCATTTTCAGCATTTGCTGGGAATCCATATTTTATTGATTTTAATCTTCTTGAAGAGGAAAAGTTATTGAAGAAGGAAGATTATAATGAAATAAATTATGGAGATAATCCAGAATGGATAAACTATGAGCTATTATTCAAGGAAAAAATGAAAGTTTTACGACTTGCATATGAAAATTTTAAAAAGCTTAAAAATAATGATTTTGATGAGTTTAAAGAGAAAGAAGCTTTCTGGCTTGATGATTACTCGATGTTTATGGCGATAAAAGCTAAATTTGATTTAAAAAGTTTTCAAACATGGGATGGGAATATTAAGTTAAGAGAAGAAGAATGCTTAAATAAATACAAGGTGGAACTTTTGGATGAAATTAAGTATTGGAAATTCCTTCAGTATGAATTTTTTAAGCAGTGGAATAGCTTAAAGAAGTATGTTAATGGTCTTGGAATAAGATTTATCGGAGACATACCAATATATGTATCTGAAGATAGTGCTGATTTATGGAGCAATCCAAAAGTATTTTTAGTAGAAGATAAAACATTAAAGCCATATAAAATAGCTGGATGCCCGCCTGATGCATTTTCTGCAACTGGGCAGCTTTGGGGGAATCCTATTTATAACTGGGATTATCTTGAGAAGACAGGTTATGAATGGTGGATAAGTAGAATTAAACAGAGTTTAAAGCTTTATGATGTTATACGAATAGATCACTTCAGAGGTTTTGAATCATATTGGTCAATACCTTATGGAGAAAAAACAGCTGAAAATGGAAAATGGGTAAAAGGTCCTGAAATGAAATTATTTGATGCAATAAAGAGAGAGCTTGGAGATGTAAATATTATTGCTGAAGATTTAGGAATATTAACTGAAGAAACTGTGAAGTTTAGAAAGAGTACAGGCTATCCGGGGATGAAAGTACTGCAGTTTGCATTTTCTGGAGGTAGCCAAAATTTTTATTTACCTCATAATTATGAAAAAAATTGTGTAGCTTATACAGGAACTCATGATAATGACACAATTAGAGGCTGGGTTGAAAAAACAGGGGAAAAATACGAAGTCGAAAATGCAATTGAGTATTTAAAATTGACAAAAGAAGAAGGGTACAACTGGGGATTTATAAGGGGAATATGGAGTAGTGTGGCGAATACTTCCATTGGGCTAATGCAGGATTTTTTAAATCTTGGAAATGAAGCAAGAACTAATCTGCCTTCAACAATAGGGAATAACTGGTGTTGGAGAGCAAAAGATGATGTTTTTACTGATGAGTTGGCAAATAAGATATATAGATTAACTAGAATTTATGGAAGGTGTGAGTAGTCATGGAAAAACAGAGAATAAAAGAGGGGATTGAAAGATACTTAAAAGTTAAACACGGGATAAAACTGAAGGATGCTAAGGATTATGAAATCTTTAATGCGGTTTCGTTAACAGTTTTGGAGGAAATAATAGATAATTGGAATACAACTACTGAAACTTATAGTAAAGGAAGAATGGCTTACTATTTGTCAGCAGAATATCTAATGGGCAGAGCCCTGGGTAACAATTTGATGAACTTAGGGGTATATGATGAAGTTAAGGATGTTTTAAGCGAATTAAATATAGATTTAAATAGAATTGAAGAAATAGAAGAGGATGCAGGGCTAGGAAATGGAGGACTTGGAAGACTTGCAGCATGTTTTGTAGAATCAGCTGCAACTTTAGATATGCCTCTAGTTGGATATGGGATAAGATATAGCAATGGTTTATTTAAGCAAAATATAGAAAATGGATTCCAAACTGAGTGTGAAGATACATGGCTTAAATATGGGGAAGCGTGGAGTATTAGAAAAGATAATGACATCCAAATAATAAATTATTCTGATATGACAGTAAAAGCAGTTCCTTATGATGTGCCAATAATAGGGTACGGTACTAAAAATATTAACACATTAAGATTATGGCAATGTGAGGCTTTAAGGGAATTTGATTTTAATTTGTTTAACAACCAACAATATATTGAAGCAGTATCTGCAAGAAATAAGGCAGAAGATATATCAAGAGTATTATATCCAAACGATACGGCAGAAGCAGGAAAAATATTAAGGCTTAGACAACAATATTTCTTCTCTAGTGCATCGATGAAAGATATCATAAAGAAGCATAAAGCTAAATTCGGAAGTGATTTTTCAGAATTTGCAAAATATAATGTGGCGCAATTAAATGATACTCACCCAACAATATCAATTCTTGAATTTATAAGAATATTAATTGATGAGGAACACGTTGAATTCTCAAGTGCATTAGCAATTGCAAAAGAATTCTTTGGTTATACAAATCATACTATATTGGCAGAAGCTCTAGAAAAATGGGATATTAGATTAATAGATAGGTTATTCCCAAGAATACTGCAAATAGCATATAAAGTTGATGAAGCTTTAGTGAATGAATTAAGACAAAGAAGTTATGATGAAGGAGCGATTTGGAACTTTAAAATTATTGCAAATGATCAAATGAGAATGGCTAATTTAGCTATATATGTAGGAAGAGCTGTAAATGGAGTTGCTGCCCTTCATACAGAAATTTTAAAGAAAACTGAATTAAACCATTGGTATCACTTATATCCTAACAAATTTCAAAATAAGACTAATGGAATTACACCAAGAAGGTGGCTTAGACTTTGTAATGCTGAATTATCAGAGCTTATAACAGATTTATTAGGAAATGAAGATTGGGTTAAAAACCTAGAGCTGCTTAAAGGCCTTGAGAAATATAAAAATGATGATAAGGTTCTTGAAAGACTTATGTCAATTAAGCATGAAAAGAAAGTTCAATTGGCAGAGTACATTAAGCAAGAAGAAGGGATAATCATAGATCCAAATTCGTTTTTTGATATTCAAATCAAAAGATTACATGAATATAAAAGACAATTATTAAATGCTTTATATATTCTAGACTTATATTATAGAATTAAAGAAAACCCAGATTTGGATATACCAAAAACAACATTCATATTTGGAGCTAAAGCATTTCCAGGATACAGAAGAGCTAAAGGTATTGTTAAGTTTATAAATGAAATCGCTAGATTTATAGATAATGATTCAGAGGTATCTAAAAAGATTAAGGTTGTCTTTGTGCATAACTACAAAGTATCATATGCACAAAAGCTGTTCCCAGGATCAGATTTATCTAAGCAAATTTCTACAGCAGGGAAAGAAGCTTCAGGAACAGGTAATATGAAGTTCATGCTTAATGCAACACCTACCTTTGGAACTTACGATGGAGCAAATATAGAAATTGTTCAAGAAAGTGGAGAGCACAACAATTATATTTTTGGCCTAAGAGTTGAGGACATTGAGAAAATAAAACACTCGTATGACCCTAAATGGTATTATAGAGAAAATCCAAGTATTAAAAGAGTAGTGGACACACTAATAAATGGCACTTTGGATGATGGAAGAACGGGCTATTTCGAAGATTTATATAATGCATTATTAGAAGAAAGAGACCAATATTATGTGTTAGCAGATTTTGAGCTATTTAAAAAATCACAAGAGCAAGTTTTTGAAGATTACAAAGACAAAAAGAAATGGGCTCAAAAATGTTTCGCTAACCTTTATAGTTCAGGAATATTCTCAAGTGATAGAACTATAAAACAATATGCCGATGAAATATGGTATATAAAGCCTGCGCCTATTAAATAGATTAATAACCGAAAGATAAGGTACTCTGTTCCTCGGTTGCTGGAAAAAATAATTGTGGATTTCTAACAGTAAAAGTAGCACCATTTGGACTTGTTCCCCAGTCAAGCTGATGACAAGTCTAAATGGAACAACTTTTACTGAAGAAATACCTACAATCATTTTTTCAATGCAACACTGCGGAAAAGAGTACCTTATCTTTCTGGTGATATATATTTCAAAGTCGCTTTGTCTATATGAGGCAAAGACTACAAGCATAAGTGGAACAACTTCTAATGAAGAAATCCTACAGCAATATACTAAATGCAACACTGCAATAAAAGAGTTTACTCCCTTTCTGATATAGTATGCATATTTAAAGGGGTAAATAAGCTGATGACAAGCCTAATTGGAACAACTTTTAATATTATAAATGATGGAGGGAATAAATAATATGAGTAAAGAATTTTATGTTGGATTTGGAACCTTAGCGTTGATTAACGCAGGAATTGCACAGGGGAAAAATAGGTCTGGAATGAATTGGTTTTTACTATCGTTATTTTTGGGGCCAATAGCAACATTATGTTTGGTATTATGTGATAAAAGATAAAAAATTGGCTATGTTTCAATATACTGTTGAAATATAGCCTTAAAAATTATAGGTGAGATTCTCCATCTATAATGCTCAATATATGAAAGATGCGTACTAATTAATATAAATATAATATTTATATTACATTATGCTGTTTAGGTATTCTAGATTCACAAGGTACATCTATCTGACATTTTCCGCAACCATATCTGGGCTTATGTTTTTCCATTGTTTTGTCCAAAAATTTAGAACATATAATATGATTTTTCCCATTTTCTATGGATATTGCATTGGCTGGACAATTTTTTACGCATTTACCGCACATTGAACAGTATTCATATATATTTTCGTATTCTCTCTTATCAGGTGATAAATATAATTCTGTAATAATGCTACCTAGTCTTCCAGATATACCTTTTTGCGTTATAAGTCCTTTAGAAAGCCCGAATGTTCCAAGTCCACATATAAAAGCAGCATGTCTTTCAGACCAATTGCTTGTAAATTTTTCTTCATGATTTGGGTGATCAGAATTTGACCAGAACCTTCCATCTAAAGTAGGTATGACACTATTATATCCTGCATTCATCAATTCGGACTTTAAATGTATACACAACTTATTTACCAAACTCTGGCCTTCAATACGTCCATGAAGCCATTCTTCAGAAGGCCATGACATAGTCCTTCTATTTCCTTTTTTAACTGCTTCGCTAAATGGTAAAAAAAATGATATCACTGTCATGGATTGTGGTAACCATTCTTTTGGAAGCATGAAGTGTTTCCCAATTGCTGATGGTTGTTTCAATAACGTAAAGTGCTCATCAGCCGCAGAACCAAATGTAAAAATTGGAGCATCAAAAATTTTCATTCCTATAACATTTTCCGAAATTGCTATTTCCTTTGTTATATAGTTATCTAGTGAATGCTCAACAAAGTCCTCGGCAGTTTTTATAAAATATTGTTTGTCCATTTGTTCTATCCCCCCCTAATTTATATTACTAACACGCGATTTATTTTTACTATTTAACTTAATATAATACCCCTACTCAATATTACATAAATTACTTGGCAAAATTTTACTACTGTTAATTAAACTATAGTTTTTAATAACACTTATTATAACATAATTTACAGAATATCACATATATCATGCATACATTAGATCTCTATTTTTAAGTCTTTTATTTTGATATATGAATGTGCTACATTGCTTTGAACTCTAAAGTTTTTTTGCTTGTCTTGTACTTGTCGCAGGAGCGTGCAGAAGTGGTGTAACTTTTTATTTAGATATGCTCAGCGAAATTTTTCATAGACCTGAGGAACATATATGTATTCTCTTTCGGTTGTTTTTTTGTTGTATTTTATTGGAAAAATGAAACGGTATAAGTTTACATTTAATTTTATTTGAGGTATTATTAATATAGAAAATTGGTGCAAAAGTAGCAATATTTATAACTAAAATTTTGAATATTACTAAATTTTAGTTAATCGAAATATAAGTTTATTTTTGAGTTAGTAATTCAGTTTACTTATGATATATTATTTTGAAGTATTGTTTAAGAAAAGAGATTATGATACTGGGTGTCTTTACAAAAAGAAATTCTTATGAATTTCTTTTTAATTGTATATAGTAAATTTAAAGGTCCAAAAATTATGAAAGGGGATTAAATATGAAGAAAATAGTAGTATTGGATGGTAAAACTTTAGGGAATGTAGATTATATTAAGTTAAATGAATTTGGTCAAGTAATTTATTATGATTTAACTGCGGAAGAAGATGTTGCTGAAAGAATAAGAGATGCTAATATTGTATTAACAAACAAAGTTAAGCTAACCAGGAAAAATATGAAAGATGCACGAAACCTAGAGTTAATATGTGAAGCAGCCACAGGCTATAATAATATTGATATTGATTATGCAAAAGAAAGAAACATTGCAGTAACTAACGTTAAAGGATATTCTACTACAACAGTAGCTCAGCATACATTTGCAATGTTACTTCACCTTTATGATAATATAAGTTATTTTGATAATTTTGTTAAGTCGGGAGAATATTCTAGGCATGAAATGTTCACCAATTTAGAATTGCAATACAAAGACTTATGCGGTAAGATATGGGGAATAATTGGTCTTGGAAATATCGGTAAAAGAGTAGCGAGAATAGCTCAGGCTTTTGGCGCAAGAGTTGTATATTACTCTACTTCAGGTAAAAATGAAGATTCGGATTTTGCAAGAGTAGAATTTGATTCACTATTAAAGCAATGCGATGTTATTTCAATACATGCACCTTTAAACGAGAAGACCGAAGGGTTAATAAACTATGAGACCTTCACTAAAATGAAGAAAAATACGATTGTCATTAATGTTGGAAGAGGTCCTATTATAGTAGATGAAGATTTAGCTAGGGCTTTAGATGAAGAAATAATAGGCGGAGCAGCTTTAGATGTTTTCAGAGAAGAACCAATACCATTTGACAGTCCTTTATTAAGAATTAAAAATAAAGATAGATTAGTATTAACACCACACGTGGCATGGGCTAGTGAAGAAGCTAGAAATAGACTATTCACAGATTTACTTGAAAATATAAGCGCATACAACAGAGGTGAAAGAAGAAATAGAGTTGATCTTTAAAGTTATCGCAAAACAACCGAAATGGAATATATATGTTTGCTCCGGTTCTGGGAAGATTTTCTGGGTGATTCTAAGATTATAAGTTGTGCCCAAAATGCTTGATTCAAAGACTACGCTTTGAACAAGCACATTTGGAACAACTTATAATCTAGAATCACAACCAGAAGAACTACGCAAAAATATATATTCCATTTCTTTGTTTAGTAATAAATTTAAGGCAAAGCATATCTAAATGGTAAGTTGCAACCACATGTACCTGTGACAAGTACAGATGTAACAACTTATATTCTAAGAATTACTACCAGCAAAAATCTTCTTACGAACACTTCGCAAAACATATAGTCCATTTCTTTGTTTAGTATAACTTTAAAACACTGTATACTTAAGCAAGTATTTTTATATTTTTCAGGTTAGCAATACTTTTAATGAAGGATATTTGAGATTGCTAATACAATGTAAATATAATTTTTAGTGAAGTATCTGTGGAATACTTGAACTGGTCGCAAAACAAAGAAGTAGAATACATATATGTGGAGCAGGCATTGAAAAATAAGCTGCTGCATATCTTAACGAGAAGTTGTTCTACTTTTGCTTGTCCTGTGCTTGTCACAGGAACATGCAAGAGTGGTGCAACTTTTCGTTTAGGTATGCTCAGCGAAATTTTTCATAGTCCTGAGGAACATATATGTATTCTACTTCGGTTGTTCATTGCATCACTTTAAGTAATGTACAATACCTTTATAATTGATTAGCAACTTTAAACTGGTTTTATTTTGGGATTAGTGTTAATATATATAATGCTAAAAGTAATAACTAAAGGAGGATAAGAAATATATCATGGCGAAGGTTATTATTGCGGAAAAACCATCTGTTGCTAAGAATATAGCAGATGCATATAATATAAAAGCTAGAAGAGATGGCTATTTTGAAGGAAATGGTTATTATATTACATGGGCGTTTGGGCATCTTTTGCAGCTATATGATGCGAAAGACTATGATGAAAGTATGAAAGGTTGGAGATTTGAAAAGTTTCCTTTTATTCCAGAGCATTTTTTGTATAAGGTAAAATGTGATAGTGTAGATAGAACTATTGAAGATAAAGGTGCAAAGAAGCAGCTCGGAATAATAAAGACTTTAATTGATAAGGAAGATGTTGATGGAATTATTTCAGCTACTGACTTTGACCGCGAAGGGCAGGTTATAGCTGACGAATTATTTGATTATTTTAAGGTAGGAAAGCCTATATATAGATTACTTTTAAATGAGTGGACACCTGATGAAGTTAAAGGCGGTATGGAATCATTAAAGAACAATAAGGAAATGCAGCCTCTTCAAGATGCTGGAATAGGAAGACAATGGAGTGACTGGATCATTGGAATCAATTTAACTTCTGTAAGTACATTAAAATATAAATTCGAAGAAAATAAAACTATTAATATAGGCAGAGTGCTTCTTCCAACTTTGAAGATTATTTATGATAGAGATATAGAAATAGAGAACTTTACAGCAACAACTTATTATAAATTAGTGTCAAACTTCAAAACTTCTACCAATGAAGAATTTGAGGGACTTTATTATGAGAATGATTCTGAAAAATTTGAGAAAAAGGAAGATTTGGATAAGTTTATCCCTATGCTTGAAGGAGCAACGGCTAAGATTATTGACAAGCAGACAGAATTAAAAAAAGAATATCCACCATACTTATTTAACTTATCTAATTTACAAGGGCATATAACTAGTAAGTATAAAGGGTGGACATCAGATAAGGTTCTTAAGGTGGCGCAATCTCTTTATGAAAAGAAGCTTACTACTTATCCGAGAACAGCCAGTGTTGTCTTAGAAGAAAGTTTAAAAGATAGAGCAAAAAAGGTTTTAGATACGTTAAAAGCTGGATTACCATATGAAAAAGATATTAAGTTTAGTACATCTAAAAGAATCTTTGACAGCTCTAAAGTTGAAAGCCATAGTGCCATAACACCAACGTATATAAAGCCATCAGGGTTATCTGCAGATGAAAAAATAGTATATGATGCTATTAAAAATAGATTTATAATGCAGTTCATGCCTATAGCTGAATTTGAAGAAACGAAAGTTACATTAAAAGCTAATATTTTAGACATGAATGGAGTTTTTGTTTCAAAAGGAAAAGTAAAGCTTGTAGAGGGATGGAAAGTAGTAGAGAAAATAGAAAGTAAAGATGTAATTCTGCCAAAAGTTAAAATAGACGAAACTGTAGATATTGTAGATTCAAAGGTAAATGCTGTTACTAAGAAGCCGCCTAAATATCATACTGAAAAAACATTGCTTAGAGTTATGGAAACCTGCGGAAAAGGTATTGAGGGTAAAGAAGATTCAGAAGAAATGATGCAGGCTATTCTGAGTGGTTATAGTATAGGAACACCAGCAACTCGTGCAGAAACAATAAAGAAATTAAAGGATATAGGATACCTAAAGACAAAAGGTAAAAACCTTATGTGTACAGAACTTGGCAGAAATTTAGTAGAAACTTTTCCGGTAAAAGAATTATTTGACTTGGAGTATACAGGAAGATTGGAAAAGACTCTTTCTGATATTGAGAAAGGTAAATTTGCTAAAAGTGACTTTATAAAGCTAATAGTAGATTTTACTATTAGTTCTGTTGAATTAATAAAAAAAGATGATGGTGCACTATCAAGGTTTAAAGTAGAAATTCCTAAAGATAGTGAAAATATAGGGCCATGTCCAGTATGTGGAAATCCAGTACTTGAAGGGGAAAAGAGCTTTGGGTGCAGCAACTGGAAAAATGGATGCAAATATACAATTTGGAAAGATGACAAATACATAGCATCCTTTGGTAAGAAAATATCTAAAGAAATGGTTGAGCTTTTACTTAAAAACGGAAAAGTAGGATTTAGAAATCTTAAAAGTAAGAAAGGAAATACATTCTCAGCTTACTTTAAGTACCAAAAGAACGAGGAAACTGGATACTTTAACTGGAGTATTGAATTTATTGATAACAGGTAATCGAAATGATTACCTGTTTATTTTTTAGCTGCTTACCATAGTCCCGCCATTTACATGAAGCACTTGTCCAGTGACGTAGGATGAATCTTCTGAAGCTAAATAAACATATGCAGGAGCAAGCTCAAATGGCTGACCAGCTCTTTTCATAGGGACGTCAGATCCGAATTTGGCAACTTCCTCTGCGGAAAAGCTAGATACTATAAGAGGAGTCCAAATTGGGCCTGGAGCTACGGCATTAACCCTAATTCCTCTGTCGACTAAGGATTTGGATAAAGAACGGGTGAAGGTTACGATTGCTCCTTTAGTTGAAGAATAATCAATTAATGTCTTATGGCCTTCATAGGCAGTAACTGAGGCAGTATTTACAATGGTGCTGCCTCTTTTCATGTGAGGGAGTGCAGCTTGTGTGAGATAAAACATAGGAAATATATTAATTGAATATGTTGTTTTTAATTGACAATCAGATATTTTCTCGATACTATCCTGGGGAAATTGAACGCCGGCATTATTTATTAATATATCTATGCCGCCTAATTTATCGATTGTACACTCAACTAGTTTTGAGCAGAAGTTTTTATTGGATATGTCTCCAGGCATTAATAAACATTGTCCTCCGTACTTTTCAACATATCTCTTAGTCTTCATAGCATCTTGGTGCTCATATAAATAAGAAATAGCAACATCCGCCCCCTCTTTTGCAAAAGCAATCGCGGTGGCTCTTCCAATTCCGCTGTCACCACCTGTAATTAATGCAACTTTATTTCTTAATTTATCACTACCCTTATAATTAGGATTATCAAATATAGGGGGTGGGTCCATTAATTCCTCAATTCCAGGCTGCCGGTCTTGATGCCGGGGTGGAAATCTCTTTGGAAGTTTATCAAAGTCAATTTTATTTCTTAATTCTAAAGTCATTAAATTCTCCTTATATAATTTTAATGATACTATCCATGTTATGAATTTACGAAATTATCTGTGAAGGATCTATACCAAGTAAGGCTTCAAAATTCAGCTTTAGATTTTTTTATAAGTATGTGTAGATTATAAAAGAAATGGAATAATAATCTTGAGGTGAATTTTATGGAAAGTGTTTGGATTAATAATATTAATTTTAGAAGAAGAGAGTCTTTAAATAAGAATATAGAATGTGATGTTATTATTATAGGGGCAGGGATAGCAGGGCTATTAACAGGGTATATGTTAAATAAAAGCGGAAGAGATGTAGTAATTATTGAAGCTAGAAGTATCTGCAGCGGGATTACAAAGAACACAACAGCTAAGATAACTTCACAGCATGATATAATTTACAACAAGCTAATAAAGGAATTTGGAGAGGGAAAAGCAAGGCAATATGCTAAGGCAAATGAACTTGCAATTCAAAGGTATAGGGAAATAATTGATGAAGAAAAGATAGAGTGTAACTTTGAAGGAAAGGACGCTTATGTATATACATTGAATAAGATAGAAGAGTTAGAAGATGAGTATGAGGCTGTCAAAAAGTTAGGAATAGATGCAGAAATGTTAAGCGAAGTGAATCTTCCAATTGAGGTTAAAGCAGCGCTAAAGTTCAAAGATCAGGCTCAATTTAATCCATTAAAATTCTTAAAGCCTATATCTGAAAAATTGACTATTTATGAAAATACCACAGCAAAAGATATTAAAGATAATTTAGTAATTACTGAAAATGGGGAAATAAAAGCAAATCACATAGTAGTAACAACTCACTATCCATTTTTAAACACTCCAGGATATTATTTTATGAGAATGCATCAAGAAAGATCCTATGTTTTAGCATTAGAAAATGCTCAAGATGTAGGTGGGATGTATATAGGTAATAATCAAGGTACATATTCTTTTAGAAATTATGAGAATTTATTGTTATTTGGCGGAGTATCACAAAGAGCAGGTGAAAATGAAGAGGGGCTAGCATACGAAAAATTAAGGGAAGCAGCAAAAAAATATTACCCAAATTCAGTGGAAAGATATCACTGGTCAGCTCAGGATTGCATCACTTTAGATAATATTCCGTACATAGGACATTATTCAAGTAAAATGCCAAATGTTTATGTAGCAACAGGATTTAATAAATGGGGAATGACAAGTTCCATGGTATCAGCAATGATAATAAGCGATATGATTCTAGGAAATAAAAATGATTTTTCAGAAATCTTTTCACCAAAACGATTTGATCTGTCAGCATCAATGAAAAATGCAGCTAATGATATAGTAAAAACTGTGAAGAATTTTATTGCTCAAAGAATAAATATTCCAGAAGAACATTTAGGAAATATTGAAAATGGACATGGCGGAATAATAGAATATAAAGGTGAAAAGGTAGGAGTATACAAAGATAATGATGGCAAGGTGCATACTGTATATACAAAGTGCGCTCATCTAGGTTGTGAAGTTCACTGGAATGCTGATGAATTAACCTGGGATTGTCCTTGTCATGGATCAAGATATGACTATGAAGGAAAATGGATAGAAGGCCCTACAACTAAATGTCTCAATAAAATGTAAGGGTTAAACATATAACTTAAATTTAAGTTATATGCTGTTTATGTTCTAAAGAAAAATTTATATCTACCATATTATTAAATGTTGTGCTATAATTAATTCAATATTTAATAGACAAAGCTGTCTCAAAATTTTATGTTTTGAGGCGGCTTTTTTATATTAGCGGTGAAATAAATTTATTTCCTAAAATTTCAAATAAAAAATATATTACGAAGTAAAAAATAGGGGGAGTCATAAATGAAGAAATATACAGAAAAAAATAAAGAAAAATTAGTGAATGGTCCTGATGTCTTTGCAGAGACATATAGTGTAGAACTTTATATGAAAGAAAATCCAATTATATTTGAAAAGGAATTATTAGCAAATATAAATAAATATTGTAGTAATGTGGAACTTGTGGCAAAGCAAGATAACAATACTACATTTGCGTTTAATGATTATGTGTTAGAGTACAAAAATATAAGTGCTCCAGTTTCAATAATAATCAGTGTGATTTATGATAAACCAGATGAAGAAAAATTGAGAAATTCATTAGGTCAATCATTGAATTTTAATAATAAAGAAGCAATTGAGGAATGTAAATATAGAGTTTTAGTAACTGATGTAATGGCTATTGGCTTAGAGTATACAAAAAGAATAGAACTTTTTCAAAAAGCACTTTATGCTATTGTTGAATTAATGCCATGTGAGGGAATTCATTTTCATCTAACAGAGCAATTCATAAGCAGGGAGGATTACTTAGAAAATAATCCATCAAATGATGATTATGATCTTTTGCTAGGCATATTAAATGTAAGATTGTTTAAGGCTCAGGGAATGAAAGATGAGTATATCATGGATACATTAGGGCTATCAGCGGTAGGTTTGTGTGATTTACAATGTCATTTCAAAAACTTAGATCCTGATCAAATTTCAAATTTGCTATATTCTTACGGATACTATATTTTTGATAATCAGGATGCAGCTGATAATTTGAATACAGTAGAAGGAATTACTGAAGACAACATATGGAAATGCAGACATGAAGTTTCAATTGTAAAACCTGAACGTGTTGTGTTAGATATTAACCCTGGAAAAGGATTTTCAGGAGGGAATAGGGGATAATGTGTTGTGTTGATCATCAATATGACATGGTTATTTTCCTATAGCAGAACTATATTGAAATGCTCTTATTTCTTTAATGAGATAAGAGTGTTTTTATTTGCAGTTTATTTTTTTATAAATATAATGAAAAAGAATATTCATAAAAAGAAAAGTGTTAAAAATTTTTTTCGTTTTATATTGACATGTAAAAGGTAGCAAGGTAAACTTATAAAAGTAAAATAAAAATTGAATTAAATTTTAGAAAACAATGGCGTTTTCATTTCAAAAAGAAAGATATGTCTGATGATAGAGATACCTTTTTGAAGTGGAGACGTTTTTTTTATTAAACAATGATTTTAAAACATAATTAAAAGTTAACAATTTAATAATTATTCAAGGAGGAATAAAAAGATGGAAATGTTTAATGGTGCGGATATGGGATTTGTAATTATTTGCGCTGCATTAGTTATGCTAATGGTACCAGGTTTAGCTCTATTTTATGGAGGAATGGTAAGAAGTAAGAATGTTTTAAGTATTACAGTACATAGTTATGCAGCACTTATTGTTATATCTATACAATGGATTTTTATTGGCTATACTTTAGCGTTTGGGCCAGATATTAATGGTGTAATAGGTGGACTTGATTGGAGCTTTTTACGAAATGTAGGGATAGCTCCTAATGCAGATTATGCAGGTACAATTCCTCATTTAGAATTTGTAGTATTTCAATTAATGTTTGCTGCAATTACGGCAGCTGTTATTTCAGGTTCTGTTGCTGAACGTATGAACTTTCCAGCTTTTATAATATTGATTATTTTATGGAGTACACTTGTTTATTCACCTATAGCTCACTGGGTATGGGGAACTAATGGATGGTTAAAGAATTTAGGAGTGCTTGATTTTGCAGGTGGACATCCTGTTGAGATAAATTCAGGTATTTCAGGACTTGTTGCTGCAATCTTCGTTGGTAAAAGAAAAAAAGCAGTTCCAGAACCACACCATATACCTATGGCAATACTTGGAGGCGGACTTTTATGGTTCGGATGGTTTGGATTTAATGCAGGTAGCGCTCTTGCTGTAAATTATGTAGCGGTTAATGCATTTTTCACTACAAATACTTCAGCAGCTGCAGGAGCAGTAGCTTGGGTAGCTTGCGAATGGTTACTTTACAAAAAACCTACTGCTTTAGGAACAATCAGTGGAGCCATAGCAGGACTTGTTGCAATAACTCAAGGTGCAGGTTATGTAGCCCCTATTTCGGCTGTATTTATTGGATTAGTTGGGGGAGCGTTAAGTTTCTTTGCAATAGCAGTATTAAAGAGAAAGTTAGGATATGACGATGCTTTAGATGCATTTGGATGCCATGGTGTTGCAGGTATTTGGGGATCCATAGCTACAGCTATTTTTGCATCAAAAGCAATTAATCCAGCAGGTGCAGACGGGGCAATATACGGTAACTTTGCTCTTTTAAAGGCTCACTTAATATCAACTGGTGCGACAGCTTTATATGCTGCTGTTGCAACTTTAGTAATTCTTAAGGTTATGAGTCTCTTTATGAATTTAAGAGCTACTTCACAGCAAGAATCAGAAGGATTAGATCTCTCGCTGCATGGGGAAGAAGCTTATTCGGGATTAAATATGTAATAATGTTTATAAATTTAAGGGGCAAGCACAAGTGCTTGGCCCTTTATGTATAGATAATCAAACTAAACTTAGACTTATGTGATAACTCTTCGAAAGAAAAGGTATATTATATACTCCAAAGTATGATGTTGTTTATCCAAACTAAGTATGAGGCTACCGAAGAAATACCTATATTTCTGTATAAGTTATTTGGAAAAAAATGTAAGGTATCAGCAAGCCTTCTATATCCCTATGAAATAAACACGTATTCAATTTAGCCGAATATACATAAGTTAGAGAGTAGCAACAAGGCAGGTGTTTCATACAATATAATTGTTATAATTATAAGGAGTTTGTTTATGGAAGCTGGTCTTAAATTTGATGCAAATGGAAACTTTAAAATTGTTCAATTTACAGATTTACATGAAGGTCCAAACAGTGATAAGGGTATAGATCTTATGAACAAGATATTACAATATGAGAAGCCTAACCTTGTTGTTTTATCTGGAGATAGCATTGATGGTAAATGTCAGAGCGTAGGGGATATAAGTAAGGCAATCAGCCACATAGCAGAGCCGATGGAAGGAAGAAAAATTCCTTGGGCTATAATTTTTGGAAATCATGACGATGAACATAAAGTTATGTCTAAAGAGGAAATGATGAAATTATATATGGCTTTCGATTGTAATATTAGTGAAATAGGGTATAAGACTTTTGATAGAATTGGAAATTATAATTTTTTAATACAAGGTTCAAAAGAGAATATACCTAAATTCAATGTCTATATGCTGGATTCAGGAAAATATGCACCATCGTTTATAGGTGGATATGACTGGATAAAACTTACGCAAGCATGTTGGTATAAAAGAACCGCATCAAAATTAAAAAAGAAATACAAAAGTATAATACCAGCGATTATGTTTTTTCATATACCATTGAAGAAATTTAAAGAAGCATGGGAGACTGGATTAATAGACGGGGAAAGACATGAAGATGAATGCTGTGCTAAAACAAACTTGGGTTTCTTTAATAAGTTAGTTAAAACAGGTGATGTTAAGGGTGTATTTGTAGGTCACGATCATCTAAATAACTATTGTGCAGAATTAAAAGGAATTAAGCTTGGCTATGCGGGATATACCGGATATGGAGGTTATGGAGAGGATGATATTCCAAGAGGAGCAAGAGTTTTCCTGATTAATGAGTCAAATCCAGCAGATTTTAAAACATGGTTAAGAAGAGAAGGAGATAAAGAATTGAGATTGTGATTCACGTTGCTTCCTTTGGAAGATTCCACTGCAATAACCCATAACATAAATAACAACCCCTGAATATAAGGTTGGGGTTGTTATTTTATCACGCCATTAAACATAAAACGATATATAAGTTGCACGATTTTTTCTATGGGAGGATTATTCCCTTGTCCGTAACCATAATGAAAAACCCCTATCAGTGCGGATAATACATATTCGATTTTGTATTCAATTACAAAATCATCTTCCGTATTATAATTGGAAAAAAGTTGCTTTAGTAGAGGTCTAAAGACGTTCTTTAATTTACCTTGAAATGAGGGATCGCCATTGTCTCCCAATAGAACACCATAGTAATTACAGCGCTGCTGATATATTTTAGAAAATTGATTAAAATGCAGCATCAACTCATGTTCTGTCAAAATGGTTATTTTATGATGCGTGCTTAAATTTGGTAAAACTGAGTTTTCAAGCTGCTCTAAAATATCGTAAACATCCTTAAAATATTCATAGAATGTTCCTCTGTTATAGCCTGCCTTTGTTGTGATGTCTTTTACTGTGATTTTTTCGATTCGCTTTTCACAGTATATTTGCCAGAACGCATCTATTAAATTTTTTCTTGTTTGCATAGTAATCTCAGGTTGCTTGTTCATAGAAATTTCCTCCTTCGCTCCCGGAAAAACCGACAGATTATCCATGATTGTTGGTTGATGAAGAATCGCAAAATTATTACAATACAACTATACAACAAGTTGTTGGATAAATCAAAGATCTCTTTAAAGAACGAAATGCAGAGATGTGTAGAATGTAAGATGAATTTTGAATGATACTTATCAAAATCCTATAAGGTATTCTACAAGAAGGAGGCTATAATATGATAAAAATTAAAGAAAACAATTCAAAATCTCAGAAAGAAAAGCTTGACCCGGTACTGACTAAAGTATCATTAATATTGGTGTTTGGTTCTCTCGCGCCGTTATTGGATTCGACGATGGTCAATGTGGCCATAAAAACTTTAGCGAGTGATCTGAAAAGCACCGTTTCAATCATCCAGTGGGTCATCACGGGATATGTGCTGGCGATGGCTATGGCCGTACCGATTTCAGGATGGGCTATTAATCGTTTTGGTGGCAAGCGGCTGTATGAATTTTCTCTAATATTATTTCTTGCGGGTTCAATACTTTCGGCATTGTCATGGGATATAGGCTCCCTGATCGTGTTCCGGTTCCTGCAAGGAATTGGAGCAGGTTTATTAATGCCGACTATGACAACCATGCTTTTTCAGATATCCGGTGGCCGCAATATGGGACGTATGGCATCCATTACTAGTATACCCATGCTTTTGGCACCGATTCTTGGTCCAGTGCTGGGCGGGATTATTGTAAACAACTTAGGCTGGCGCTGGATTTTCTATATCAATATTCCGATAACTATTATCGCCTTATTGCTAGCTTTGTGGGGAATACCAAAGGACGGTCTCTTAGGCAAAAAACAGCCTCTTGATATTATCGGTATTCTGCTGTTATCTCCCGCATTTGCCTTACTCATTTACGGAATTGCTCAAATAGCATCTCAAGGTGGCCTAAATAGCAGTGCAGTGCTTGTTCCTGTAGTGATTGGATTGCTGCTAATGGCTATGTTTATTGTCTACACCTTACGTACGAAGATTTCTCCGGTGCTTGATTTGCATCTGTTTCGGTCACGCAATTTTTCTGCTTCGACAATTTTACTTTTCATGTCGGGCTTCATCACAAACAGTGGTCTGTTACTTTTGCCTCTATATTACCAACAGGTGCGCGGTGAAAGTGTTCTGCTTGCAGGCCTTTTGTTAATTCCACAGGGAATTGGTATGTTATTGACAAGAAGTCAGATGGGAAAGTTGACTGACAAAATAGGAGCGCGCCCAATAGTCTTGGTAAGCCTCGTAATCACTGCAATAGGTACATTGCCCTTCGCCTTCGCTAATTCCGAGACGAACCAAGTCCTGTTAGCTGTTGTTTTACTTATACGAGGAGCGGGTCTGGGTGGAGTGTTTATTCCAATCATGGTCTCTGCATATGTGGGACTAAGCAATGAGCAGATTCCTCACGCCAGTATTGCCACGAGGATATTACAGACAATCGGTAGTGCATTCGGGTCTGCGATGCTTGCAACCATCGTAGAGCATCAGCTGGCCAGCCAATCCATATTGGATATACAAAATGTTACAAGTGCATATAATGTTGCATTTTGGTGGTCCGTTGGTTTTACTTTGATCGCAATAATTCCAACGTTATTTTTAGCAAAGCATAAAAAATCAGAACATAAAATTTAAGAGCATTTAAAGGTGGGGAAAACTTGGTTGGATAAATATATCATAAATTAATAAAAATAAATAACGGATTGTAAAATCACATTATTTAAGAGATTGGAGTTGCGATTTTAAGCCATTTACAAAGGGGATTTTGATTAAATTTTTCTAAAACATACCAGAAAGAGAAGGGACTCTTTTTTCCAGCAACGGAGTAACAGAGTCCCTTCTCTTTCGGCTAACTATCTATAGAACCTTAACATTATTTCATATCCGTTAAGACTTTTTCCATTTCGCTGAATTGTTCATCGACAGAGCTATCTGGTTTTGCAGTTAATAAACTTACAGCAATAACTGATATAAGTGATAGGAAGAATCCTGGAATCATTTCATATAAGAAACCGGATAAGCCTGACGTAATCCATACTATAACAGTCAATCCGCCAACTACCATACCAGATAGTGCTCCCCACTTAGTCATTCTCTTCCAATAAAGACTTAATAAAAGAACTGGACCAAAAGATGAACCAAAACCTGCCCATGCTTGCCCTACGATATTAAGGATCGTTTTATTAGGCATATATGCAAGAACTGTTGCAAAGGCTGCAACTACTAATACTGCTAGTCTACCTATAAACATTTGTTGTTTTTCAGTAGCCTTTTTATTAAAGAATGCAAGGTAAAAGTCTTTTGTAATTGAACTTGAGCAAACTAAAAGCTGAGATGAAATTGTACTCATAATGGCAGCAAGCACTGCAGATAATATTATTCCTGTAATAAACGGATGGAATAATATATCTCCAAGTCTAAGGAAAACTGTTTCAGGATCGCTTAATGGAGTATTATGATCAGTAAAATATACAAGTCCTATAATACCACTTACTACTGCTCCTAAAAGACCTATAGCCATCCAGCCGATTCCTATTCTTCTAGCTGATCTTAATTCTTTTGCGGACTTAATTGCCATAAAACGCACGATAATGTGTGGTTGACCAAAATACCCAAGTCCCCAAGCTAAAAGACTAATAATACTAGCTATGCTAGTCCCTCTAAATAAATCGAACAATGCAGGATCAATGTTTTTTACTTTAGTTACAAATGTACCTGGATCAACGCCAATATTCATATATGCCACAACTGGAACAGTAACTAAACAGATAAACATTAAAGTTCCTTGGAAAAAGTCTGTTAAACTTACTGCTAAAAATCCACCAAAGTATGTATAAAGTACAACAACAGATAAAGTTACAACTATTCCCATTGTATAAGTTAATTTATACGTATCAACAAATAACTTTCCTCCAGCTACAAGACCTGAAGAAACATATAGAACAAAGAAAACAAGTATTACTATACCTGATACAAGTCTAAGTATATTAGATTTGTCTTTAAAACGATTTTCTAAATAATCTGGAATCGTCATAGAATCATTTGCAACTTCTGTATATACTCTAAATCTTGGAGCTAATAATAGGTAGTTAAGATAAGCACCTACTGTTAAGCCTATTCCAATCCAGAGATTACAGATTCCAGTTGCGTAAACAGCACCAGGAAGTCCCATAAGCATCCAGCCGCTCATATCACTGGCACCAGCTGAAAGTGCTGTAACAAGAGGTCCAAGCCCTCTTCCTCCTATCATATAATCTGATAAATTTGATGTTTTTCTATAAGAATAATATCCTATAATAAGTAAAATAAGTAAGTATACTGCAATTGCAGTAAGAGACCAAAATTTCATATTAGATTCTCCTTTCGATAATTTATGTTTATAATATTACTTTTTAATAAATAATGTATGAAAAATTCATTTTTTATAAAAACAACATGATTATATTAACATATTATTAGAAAATCGACAATTAAATTTAAAGAAATATCAGAGAAGTTGGTTGTTTTATATAAAATTTATATTGTGAAGTAATTTGATAATTAAACAATTAAAATAAAGTGGATGATCATATATATCTTCATTTACAAAGGCACTTATATTAGAACAATCTTATAGTAAATATCATACTATACATTATAAATACTATTAGGAGAGATTTACTCGTGAAAAACAAATTAAAAGTGTTAACTGCTTTATTGATTTCGGGTGTCACAGCTATATCAATGTTTGGTTGTAATAGTAACAGTAGCAGCAGTAGCTCTAAAACTGAAGAGACTAATAAGGTGACTACTGTACGTTTAAATGAAGTAACTCGTTCTGTTTTTTATGCTCCGATGTATGTTGCAATGAAGCAAGGGTTCTTTAAGGAAAATGGAATCGAAATTGATTTACAAACAGGACATGCTCCCTGAACTCACTTGCGAATATTTAGAGAATAGTGGCAGCAAGATTTTTATTTTTTAATCTTGGGCACATGAAAATAAATAACAAGTTCAAAGTTGCCAAGAAAGTTATTCATTTTATTAATGTGCCTTATTTGCTGCCAATAAAATTAATTTTTAAATTGTAAGTCACACCATCCCAAGTAATACTTTTCATTAATCCTCTAATTAATTCTTTTATTTCATTGTGAGTCAAGGCATCTATTATAGAAAATTTTTCAAGCAAGGATTTTATGAAGGACAGGCTTAATTCTTCAATAGTGATTTCTTCAATTTTATTATAAGATTCATTAAAATCTTTACTTAGTAGCTCTAGTTCATCTTTAAGTACTTTGATTTTAGGAATGATAATGTCCTTTAAGTCAGGGGCTAAAGAAAGTTGATTAAGGAGATTATCTATTTGATCTTTCTTTTGTTTAATAAGTATATTTAAGTTGTTTTCCAAGTTACCTTTAACAGCTTCTTTTTTAATCTGCCTATTTTTGTCTATAAGATCTTTTATAAAGGCTTCCTTATTTTTACCTAAATCCTTAATGGCATTTATGATAATAGGATCTATTTGATCTACCTTACCATTTGGATTTTCACATCTGCTTCCTTTAGAATCTTTTTTCAAAGTGCAGGCATAATAATATAATTTAGTTCCACTCTTTTTACTGACAGGACCATGCATTATTCTCATAGGTGAGCCGCATTTTTCACATTTTAATATTCCAGTTAATAAAGCATTATGGCTTCTTGCTGAAACTATAAATTTATCACTATTTCCAGCATATATCTTTTGAACTTTAAGCCAATTCTCTGAGTCTATTATTCCTTCATGTTTACTTACTGCAACTATCCAATCTGAGGTGTTTCTAAATTCTCGACTATGATTACCTTCCTTAGAATACAGAGTTTTAAGCTTATTATAAGTCAGAAGACCATGAATATTATCTGGTTCCCCACATAAAGTCATGCCTTGTGAGATAAGATAATCAAATATTTCTTCACTAGATTTAGCGTAAACAGGATTTGTTAATATTGATTTTAAAGTCGATTTTCTAAAATTAGATCCATTTCTAGTTTTATAATAATTTTCTAAAAGATAGGTTTCGAGGGCACTTAATGATTTTAATTCTAGATACTTACTATATATTAATTTAACTATTTCTAATTCCTCAGTATCTATGGACAATCTAGCCATTGAATGTTCAGTCATATTTTCATCATAATAAGTTACTGGAGTTGATTTATAACCAAGTGGGGGAGTTCCACCAAGCCATCTGCCTGACTTTGCAAGCTCAAGCATATTATCTCTTACACGTTCAGCTATAGTCTCACGCTCTAGCTGAGCAAATACTGAAGCTATGTATATCATCGCCCTTCCCATTGGTGAGCTGGTATCAAATTGTTCTCTAATACTCACAAAATCAATATCATATCTTTGAAGTGTTTCAAGAGTCGAAGAAAAGTCAGCTACATTTCTTGATATACGGTCTAATCTATAGCAGATTAGCATACTAAATTTCTTCAAAGCAGCATCATTCATAAGCCTTTGAAATTCAGGCCTGTTAGTATTGCCACCAGAGAAGCCCTCATCCTCATATACCCAAAATTCATAAGTTTCGTCATTTCTGTTTTGACTTAATAAGTAATCCTTACACATTTGTACTTGATTTTCAATACTTTCACCTTTGCCGGTGAATTTAGATTTTCTGCTATATATCGCAACGTTCATATTATCACTCCATTTTAGGATAAAAACTATAGTTATTTTTTAATCGCTCTTAAGTTTAAATTAGGATAAAAATAATTTTTTAGCTGTTCCTATTTAAAACTGTTTATGTAATATTTATATTTATCTTTTTGCCTATTATGAAGTGAAAGTAAAAACGTAATGTTATTGACTGCCAGTGTAATAATTGCTTAACATTCTATGGAACATGAAACGACTGTTTTCTATATGGAAGTGCCACATGTTGCAGAAGCAATTGTGGATAAGATTGTAAAAAATCAAATATCTTGTAGAAAACTTTGAGAAAAATAATCGTTTGACTTTAGTATAAATGAAAGTCTGCGTACACAAAATCGAAAAGCAGATATATAATTTCGGTTAGTTGATTGCATAAATTTAATAGACTTAATGATTTAAGTGGAAATTAATTTTAATTCGGAAATTTTCATAGTATTAACTAAGAGCAAGACTTAAGGGGACGTAGTTTTGAAGATAAATGTTCATATTAGCTATCCAGATAATATGGAGGAACTACAAAAAAAGGCATCTGATTTATTGTCTTCAATACTTATAAAGAAACTTGAATCTAAAGAAGTTGAAGAATTAGTTAAGTTGCTTAAAGAGAATTTTAATAAAATTACTTGGTAAAAAATAACTTTTGATTAAAGTTTGTGAGGCATGTGGAAAGAAACGGAAATACAAAAGAAGTATGAGATTTGGGGCTATCGCACAAAAAGTAAAAACTACGATATAGTGTATTAATTTTTCAAATTTTAACACACATATTTAGGTTATATTTCTTAGTGCGACAGCTCCTTTAATTAAAAAAGATAGTGGTATAAAAACATTATTAATAATTAAAATATAAGTAAATTGAAAAGGATAGAGAGGTGGCGTTGTTGCTAAACTTTAAAACCAGCACTCAAAGTAAAGAAAAACAAGAATATTAGATATGTATTTTCATATCTAATAGATCCTCGAAAATAAAGAGTCCACTTGCTTATTTCTAATTAATTTACAATAATATGCGTAGAATAATAATTTGATTTTGGCTATAATATAGTTAATATTGTATTGAAGGGGAAATTTTATGTTTAATCAAGATAAAATGGATAGTTCAAAAGATAAAACTCTTATCCTAAGTATTGTTGATAGCCAAGGTTTTAAAGACTTGTTTATAAATAGAGGTATAACTAATGTTATTATTTTTGGTAGTTTAGCAAATGGAGATTTAACATCAGAATCTGACGTGGACATCGCAATTATTTCAGGAGTGCCTATATCCTTTAATGATGAATTAATATTAACTCAAAAATTAGAAGAGCTCTTAGACAGAGATATAGATTTGATTGATATAAATGATTAAAATATAAATAATCTTATAAAGATTAGTGCATTAAATAGTAAGTTTATTGTTTTGAAAGATAATCTTTTAGATGAGGCTATACTATTCTACGATAATTTATATAAAGAGAATGAAGAGTTTTGGAGAATATTAGATAGAGAGGTGCTTGGAATTGAATAAAGAACGTTTGAAAAAATTATTATATGATTTAGATACAACTACAAAAGATCTAAATAAATCATTAGAACTCGTTAAAAAGTATAGTGATAATGTAGAGTTGAAATCCGAATTCTCAAATAGTTTAAAGTATAAATATCTAAGTTTATTCATAATATATGAAGATTTTATATCAATGCTTTTAAAAGAATACAATTTGTATGAAATAGGAATGAGCATTGATAAAGCAATAAAAAAACTAAATTATGCAGGATATTTAACCAATAAATATAGTGATTTTCTTCATTCAGCAAGGTTAATTAGGAATAAAATTGGACATAGGTACAAGCAACTTTCAGTGGAATCTATAATTAAATTTTTAGAAGATAATAAAGAAATTTTTGGGGAAATACATGAACTAATAAAGAGTTATCTAAATGTAACTACTTATGAGATTAAAAAAAATAAAAATGTGCTATGTGAAAATAGAGAAGAAAATATTAATAAAATAGCCTAAAGTAAGATATATTTAAATTTTACTTTAGGCTTTATTGTATTTAGAATACCACCGGTTACGGGTGGACCTGGATATTATATTATTATCCATATAATCCTCCATTACATTAAGTTTAGTGACGAATAAATTTTATGAATATAGAGAGTCTATAAATATACAATTTAATGAAAACACAATGTATGGAGGATTTAAATGAATATATTTAAAAGGCTTCAATCAATTATTATAGTTATCTTATTTTTTCTTAATATAAGCCAATTTAATGCTTATGCCATGCAAAACTCTGCTAATGCAGCACCTCTTAAAGTGGCTGTATTTATTAGTAGTTTTGATGATCTATTTTTGTATGAGATTAAAAAAAGTTTAGAAGATATTCAGGTTGAAAATAATAATAAGGTTCAGTTTACTTTTTTTGATGGTAAAGCTAATCAAGGTGTCCAAAATGATAGCATGGAAAAAGCACTTAGTGAAGACTTTGACCTTTTTGTATTGCGTCCCGTTAGTAAGAATATAAGTAGTCTTCAAAGTATTTTCACTAAAATGCAACAAAAAAATATTCCACTAATTCTTTTACATGATAAAACTCCGTCAATATTAAGTTTCCTTAGGTCTTACCCAAAATCTTTTATTATAGATACAGATATTGTTCAATCTGGAATTCTAGAAGGACAAATCATTGTTGATGCTTGGAATACCAATAAAGAGACCTTTGATAAAAATAAAGATAATACGATTCAATATATTATGCTTAAAGGTCCGTCTGATAGTAATATAACGGATATAAGAACCAAATATTCAATTCAGGCAATTAATCAGGCCGGAATAAGAACTCAGGAACTTGCATCGACTACCTGCGATTTTCTAGAAGATTGTGCGAGAAATGCTATAGAATCAATATTTTTAACTTATGGGAATAAAGTTGAAGCAATAATTTCCAATAATGACGCTATGGCAATAGGTGCTATCAAGGGACTTCAGAAATATGGATATAACAAAGGAGATACATCTAAATATATTCCAGTTGTCGGAATTGATGCTTTGCCAGAAGCTAAAGAGTTAATTAATCAAGATGCTATGACAGGTACCGTTGCTCAATATCCACGTGAACATGCAGATGCAATTTACTCTATAGGAATGAATTTAGTTTCTGGCGCACCTCCTCTTAGAGGTACAAATTATAAAGTTGATGAAACAGGCATTGCAATAGAGCTGCCTTATTATGAATATATTAAATAAATATAAACGAACTGCTCTATAGTTAAAAGTACCCTATAAAATAGAAATTTATATTATAAAAGCTTGCAAGTAATTTTGGTAAAGTATTTGCAGGCCTTATTTTATAGTAAAATTTAAGTTTAAATTAAGCTTACTCCAATTGTATAAATATAAATTAGTTGTATACTAAAGTAATATATTGGAAGAATACTATAAAATGGAGATGGTTATCGTGGTAAAAAATAGAGTGAAAGCTATCATAGCATGCGCACTAATTTGTTCTTTATTTTTAGGTCAGGGAACATATGCTATAGCAGCAGAACAAACAAATTCAAATGAGGTAACAGCATCAAGTTCTTTAAGGTTACAGGATGACTTTTATGCTGCAATAAATAAGCAATGGTTAAGTACTGCAAAAATAGAGACAGGAAAGTCATCAAATTCAACCTTTATGGAAACTGAGAAAGCTTTGACAGAACAAAAGAAACAAATAATTAATGACCTTTTAGCAAATGAAAAGAATTATTCTGAAAATAGTGATGAGAAGAAGATAATTAATTTATATAAGAATGCTTTAAATATGGATGCTAGAAATAAAGATGGAATAGAGCCAATCAAAAAAATGATTAACGAAATAAATAGTATTAAATCAATCAAAGATATTTCAAATTTAAGTTATGAATCTGAAATTGGAAATACTTTATTACAGCTTGGGTGTGATACTGATTTAAAAGAAGTAACAAAGCGTGCTCTTTACGTTGCTCCAACATATCTTAGTCTGGGCAATTCAGATGAATATCTAAAGCCGACTGAAAACAGCACTAGAATAAAAGGTCTAGTAGAGAATTATTACATTAAGATCTTAACTTTGAGCGGCTATACAGAGGAACAAGCAAAAGAAAAAGTTGATAATACATTTAAGCTTGAAGGAATGGTAGCACAAGCAATAACAGGAAGAGAGGAAAATTCAAAAAACGATAATGCTATAGATGAAAAATATAATGTTTATACTATTGATCAGCTTGATGCATTAGCACCTAATCTAAATATAAAAACTATTTTTAAGAACAATAAAGTAGATAATGCTAAGAAAATAATATTAACTGAGCCAAGATGGTTAAAAGCTTTAAATGAGATGTATACTGAAAAAAATCTTCCAATGATAAAAGATTATCTAGAAATTATCAATATTTGTAGTGCGGCGCCATATTTAGGTGAGGCATTTGAAAAGCCAGCAACAGAATTTCTAAATTCTATTTCAGGATCACAAGGTGAAATACCTAGGGAAGAAAAAGCTATTAATTCGGTCAATTCTTTACTCGGAGAACCTTTTGGAAGATTATATGTTAAAAAATATGTTTCTGAAAAAGTTAAAAATGATGTTACAGATATGACTAAGGAGATTATATCTACTTATAAGGATAGAATTAATAAATTAGACTGGATGAGTGGGGAAACAAAGAAAAAAGCAATTGAGAAATTAGATAAATTAAGTATTCAAATCGCATATCCAGATAAGTGGGAAGATTATTCAAAATTACAAATTAGATCGTATGAAGAGGGTGGGTCTCTTTGGGAGAACATTGAGAATTTGGTTAAGTTTGAACGTGAAAAAGCAATAAGAGAGTTGAATGAACCAGTAGATAAAACAAAATTTGTACTTCCTCCACAAACAGTTAATGCTTGCTATAACCCAACAACAAATACTATAACAGTTCCAGCAGGAATCCTTCAAAATGCATTCTATGACGTTAATGCAAGCAAAGAAAAGAATTTAGGTTCTATCGGTGCTATTTTAGGTCATGAAATCAGCCATGCATTTGATAATACTGGAGCTAAATTTGATGCAGATGGTAATTTAAATAATTGGTGGACACAAGAAGATTATAGTAAATTCGAAGAAAGGGTTAAAAAAGTAAGAGCATTTTATAATCAAGTAAAATTAGATGATGGTAAAAATGTTAATGGAGATCTTACAGTAGGAGAAAACATTGCAGATATTGGAGGAATGGCTTGTGTATTAGATATCTTAAGTAAAATGCAAAAACCAGATTATAAAGCTTTTTTTGAAGGTAATGCTGCTATGTGGCGCGAGATAGAGACAAAGGAAGAAGAAGATTCTAGTCTTCAATATAATGCGCATGCACCTAATAAAGTAAGAAATAATATAACAATAACCCAATTTGATAAATTCTATGAAACTTATGGAATCAAGCAAGGGGATAAAATGTATATTAAGCCAGAAGATAGAGTACAGATTTGGTAATAAGAATAAAACTTATATAATTCATAAACAATGTTATTATTTTTTGTAGTTTAGCAAATGGGGATTTTACACCAGAATCTGATTAGATGAGACTATAATCTTTTACAATAATTTATATAAAGATAATGCGGAGTTTTTGAGGATATTAGCTATAAATATGATTGGAATAGGGAACATTTTAAAAAATTATTAATATGGCCTATAGTAAGGGAATCTTAAATCCTGCTTTAGGCTATTTTTATTGATAATAAGATCAATAAATTAAAATACCATAAGTTTAGGTCGAATTATGTAGAAGGATTCAATAAGCTAAGCATTTCAGGGAATTCAGTTAGATATGGAATTAAAAATAATGTCATATTTTCAAATAAATATATTGTAAGTTATTGAATTTATTATTGTTTGATGATAAGATTATACATATATCAATAAAATTCCAATTAATAAGAAAAAATACCAATTGAAAGGGAAAGTAAATGTTGTTTTGTGCTGAAAAATAAAATATTTTGAAATGAATTACAATGGGTGAATTTTAAATTAATTATTTTATAATGTGCATAATTTTAATTGATATTTTTATATACGTATATGGTATTAGGGGGAACATTATGAGTATCAAATATAAAATGTTTTTGGTGGCTATTTTAACTAGTATTTCAGTAATAGGGGTAACTATTATTGTGTTTTATTTTTCTTATTTTGGTTATATAGATAACGATAATGAACAACGCATTAAAAGAAATTTTGAGACTATAGAATATATGTTTAAAAATGAAGAAAATACCTTACAAAGAATTCTTGTAGACTTAGGTGAATGGGATGATACTTATAAGTTTGTAAGTGAACCAAGTCAGGAATATATTGATTCGAATTTAACTGATTCTACATTAAAAAATTTTAATTTAAAAAATATAATTTACTTAGATAATCACGGGAAAATGGTTTATTCTAAGGAATATAATATAGAAAAGGGAAGCAGTGAAGAGTTTGTAAAAAGACTTTTATTAAATAGTAAGAACTTTGATAAAACAGATAGTCAAAAGACAGGTTTATTGTGTTTGAAAGGAAAAATTTATATTATTGGAATATTGCCTGTAACATCAACCAATAAACAATTAGAGAGTAACGGAACAATAATAATGGTTCGTGAAATTGATGAAACTTTATTAGAATATATAAAAAATGTTACTAGTGAAGATTTGACAATTACTGAAGCTCATCAGGAAAATTATAAATATAAAGAGACTATGAACTATATAAATTTCGATGATAATGTTATCTCATACAATACAAAAACTCTCGAAGCTAATAAAACAATAAAAGATATTAATAATGAAAACTCAATATCTATTTCTATAAAAAGTAAAAGTCATAGTGAGGAACATATAAATTATTTCTTAAGAAATTTTATTTTTAAAATGTTGTGTTTAATTAGTATAATTATAGCAATTGATATTGTAATCGTTAATAAATATATATTAAAAAGACTTTCAAAATTGACTAGTTTTATGGAAGAGGTTGGTATAACTAAAGATACTACATTATCTATTAATATTGAAGGGAAAGATGAAATAAATAAGCTGGCCAATACAACTAATAAAATGCTTTCTGCAATTAATTCAGCAAATGAAGAAATAGTATTTCTAAATTATACAGATATACTTACAGGTTTAAAAAATAGAGCGTATATGGAAAAGATATTTAGGGTCATGGATGATGCGAAAGATATTAATTATCACATTATAATGGGAGATATTAATGGTTTAAAGTTAACAAATGATGCATTTGGTTATTTAGAAGGAGATAGACTGCTATATCTTGTAAGTAAAATACTCAAAGAAAGCTCGGAAACTGATGATATAATTTCAAGGTGGGGTGGAGATGCGTTTATAATATTAGTAAGAAATAAAACTAGGGACTACACCATGAAATTAATGGAGACAATAAAAGATAGGTGTGAAAATGAAACAGAATTTCATTTTAAGATAAGTATAGCATTAGGAAGTGCAGGATCATATGAGGAAGCTTCAAATGCAGAATCAGTAATGGGACTCGCAGAAAAGAGAATGTATAGGAATAAACTTTTGGAAGATAGGAGTATCAGAAGTTCTACTATATGTTCACTTCTAAGAACTCTACATGAAAAACATAGTGAAACAAAAGAACATACCATGAGAATTAAAGACTTAAGTGTAAAACTCGGAAAACGGATTGGATTGTCGAAAGAAAAGCTGGATGAATTGGAGATTTTATCAACATTACACGATATAGGTAAGATTGGCATACCGGAACATATTCTTCTGAAGCCTTCAAAACTAACTGATGAAGAATGGTGTATCATGAAAACGCACTCTGAAATAGGGTATAGAATTGCATCTTCAACTCCAGAATTAGCTCATATTGCAAACTATATATTGGCGCATCATGAAAGATATGACGGGACAGGCTATCCTAATAAGCTGAAGGGAGAAGAAATACCATTACTATCAAGAATAATTAGTATAGCTGATTCTTATGACGTAATGACTCATAAAAGAGTTTATAAGCAGGCATTTGAAAAAGAGTATGTGGTTGAAGAGCTCAAAAGATGTTCTGGAACACAATTTGATCCGATTCTTGTAAAAGAATTTATTGCCTTAATAGAAGACAAATTGATTTAAAGATGGCTTTTATCTATTTTATAGTAGGATATTTGAAATTATAAAGTTTCAAATATCCTATTTTTCAGATCTTAACCAGTACAGGGATACGGTATAGATAGCAGATTAACATTAACTTCAGTGATTTATTTGTAGAAATTTAAACTTTTATGTTGACAACTTATGATATGTGACATATAATAAACAAGCAGCACAGATTGCGGGTATCGTATATCGGTAATACTCCAGCCTTCCAAGCTGGAAAGGTGGGTTCGATTCCCACTACCCGCTCCATACAGATTTAAAGAGTCTGTAACATAATAAATAATATGCGTTTTTAGCTCAGCTGGATAGAGCAACGCCCTTCTAAGGCGTGGGCCAGGGGTTCGAATCCCTTAAAACGCACCATATGGTGTACGTAGTTCAGTTGGTAGAGCGCCAGTTTGTGGCACTGGTTGTCGTGGGTTCGAGTCCCATCGTTCACCCCATTAAAGATATGGCAAATCGGTAAGATATTTACTTAACTCGATTATTTGTAAAATAGAATCATGCTGTCATAATTATTATTTTGGTTCACTAGCTCAGTCGGTAGAGCACATGACTTTTAATCATGGTGTCCCGGGTTCGATTCCCGGGTGAGCCACCAAATTATTTAGATAAAGTAGGAAAATGTAATTAAATATACATTTCCTACTTTATTTTTTGTTATATTTATTTTTGCAGTATCGAATAAAAAAATAAATATAACACAGTCATATGTTAAGATGAAAATCTAAGAAATAGATAGACAATACTTATCTGATTATATTCGATATATTGTAAGTTGTGTTATAATGTTCATAAAAAACGTAAAGATGTATGTGACTCAGTTGAAATTATTGATAAAAATGAAGATTCTATTATTGAAATTGAAGTGAATTTAAGTAATGAATAAGACTAAATTAACAAAAGAGGTGATGTATATATGCCAGTATTAAGATTAAGGTCAGTAGACGAAAATAAGGCTTGCGCTATAAGTAAGGCTTTAATAGACGAACTACAGGAGCTATTACAATGTCCAAGAGATTACTTTAGCATAGAGCTTGTTCAATCCAAATTTATTGCAGATGGTGAGTTTGCTTTGGGATATCCAATGGTTGATGTTTCATGGTTCGATAGGGGACAGGAAGTTCAGGATACTGCAGCAAAGATTATTACAAAATATATAAATTCAATTGGATATGAAAGTGTCGATGTGATTTTTCATAACCTCGAAAAAAGCAGGTATTATGAGAACGGTGAGCACTTCTAAAAAGGAAACAAATCTTAGCTCGTAAAATCAAAGCTAAGGTTTGTTTCCCTTTGCATATCATACAACATTTTCATCAGCCTCTATATAAATATTGGTATCTTCTAAAGCATTTATAAATATGTCTACTAATTCTGAATTAAATTGTCTGCCTCTTTCTTCTTCAAGTATATTAATTGCTTTAGTATAACCTAGACTTTTTCTATATACTCTATTAGTCGTGATAGCATCAAAAGCATCAGCTATTGATATAATTTGTGATCCTATAGGAATCTTATTGCCTTTTAGGTTATCTGGATATCCGCAGCCGTTGTACCATTCGTGGTGATGTTTTATAATAGTAGCGATTTCTTCGAAACCGTTAATGTCACTTAATATGCCGAAGCCTATTACAGGATGCATTTTCATTTTATTATATTCTTCATTAGTAAGCTTACCTTCTTTTTTTAATATGTAATCATCAATTCCAACTTTACCTATATCGTGAAGGCTGGCACTTATAAGTATCTTTTCCTTTTCAGTTTGGTGAATATCTAAATTATCACATATGATTTCAACATATCTCATTACATTTTCAGAGTGCATGCCTGTATAATGATCTCTAGCATCAACTAACTTGGCTAAAGCTTTTAATGTAGAAAGAGTGATTGAGGTTACCTCATTTTTAAGCATATATTCATTAGTGATATCATTAAACATAAGCATAACGTGATTTATTTTGGAATTACTTTTAGTTACTATTGGATTAACATAAATATTAAGAACTTTATTCTTTTTAGTTGAATATGGAGTGTAATACTTGTTAAAAAGATTCGATGATTTGCCATTAAAAGAATCCTG
Organism: Clostridium chromiireducens; assembly: GCF_003575225.1. Lineage (NCBI taxonomy): Bacteria > Bacillati > Bacillota > Clostridia > Eubacteriales > Clostridiaceae > Clostridium > Clostridium chromiireducens. The sequence goes on from NZ_QXDJ01000002.1 coordinate 183,948, forward strand.
GATAAGTTTATCTAAGTTGCATTTTTTAACAAGATCAAGCCATAATATATCTGCATTTAATGAGTCTTCATAGTTTAATATTTCTTTCATAGTAGGGTTTAAGTAATCTAAGGTGCCGTTCTTGTTAAGAATAATAATTCCACATGGGTTAATATTAACTATTACCTCGGTTAGTTTTTCGGAAATTTGATATTTTCTGAAAAGAGTTTTATTGGATGTTATTAATTTTCTCATGAAACAAAATAAATTTATGGAAAGCCATGTTAAAAAAAAGATTTGAAATTTCATCATTTTCATTTCTGTTTTTATATTTTCATCTGTAGAAATAGTAATAAATAATTGAACCAATATTATAGATAATATTGAATTAAGAAATATATTATATACTATTATATTTTTAAATTTATAAACCATTGGTAATTTCTCCTCTTATAAATAAACTAGATATTTTATCATTATGTCACTTCCTTTAAAGTATCATTAATTTTAAAAGTGAAAATTTATTGCAATCTTTAATATTTAATCTTTTATGTTTGAGTTATATTTTTTGTTTTTATAATATGTATTTCTATATATAAGCAATATACTTTTAAGATATTACCACATATTTCATTTTAATTCAACAATATTTTCCAATACTAGTCAAGTGTTAATATTAATTTATCATTATTTTGTTAATAAATTAATAAAATAAGCTTAATATATAAATAAGAATAGAAATAGTTAAACGTATTCGACAATTAATATAGGAAACCTACTTGTTTGGTATTAACAAAAAAGGATATTTATATAAAATAATAATTAATCAGAGAGTATTTTTATAAAAAAAACTGCAATCTTGTTTTAGGGAATTTAAATTAATGTAATAAATTAATCCTACATAATTGTGCAAGAATAGTCGGATAGGTAAATATAATTTCTGATATTATATTGATGAAAGGAGAGTTGTTAAATGGATTCGTTGAAAAAAATGAATGAAGCATTAAATTATATTGAAGAGAATCTTGATGGCGAAGTTGATTCTAAAGAAGTAGCAAGACTGGCATTTTGTTCAGAATATCATTTTCAAAGAATGTTTTCTTTTCTTGCAGGTGTTTCGTTATCTGAATATATTCGTAGGAGGCGTCTTACCCTAGCGGCTTTTGAACTCAATAATTGCGATATAAGAATAATTGATTTGGCTGTTAAATATGGATACAAGTCAGCAGATTCATTTACAAGAGCGTTTCAAAGTTTACATGGAATAACGCCATCAGAGGCGCGGTATAATGGAAAATCATTAAAAGCTTATCCACGAATGACTTTTCGATTATCAATTGAAGGAGGAAATGAAATGAACTATAGAATTGAGGAGAAAGAAGCATTTTATATAATTGGAATAAAAAAGAGGGTGCCTATAATTTTTAATGGAGTAAATCCAGAGATTGCTAAGATGTGGCAGAGTCTTACTGTCGAAAATATTAATAAATTAAAAGAGTTATCTAATACAGAACCAAAGGGATTAATAAGTGCATCTTTAAATTTTTCAGAAGGACGAATGGAGGAAAAAGGAGAACTTGACCATTATATAGGTGTGGCAACAACAAAGGAGTGTCCGGATAATTTATCAAAACTTGAAGTTGCTGCCTCAACATGGGCAGTATTTGAAGCTGTAGGACCATTTCCAGATACATTACAAAACGTTTGGGGCCGCATTTATTCTGAATGGTTTCCGGCTTCAAACTATGAACAAACACAAGGACCAGAAATCCTATGGAATGAAAATAAAGATGTAACTTCATCAACTTTTAAAAGCGAAATATGGATACCAGTTAAAAAGATGCTAGCATAGATAGATTACAACAAATAGAATATTAAAATATCACATTATTTAGAATGATTTATTACAACCTAATAGATCATTCTTTTTTATTATATATGTTTAAATTTAAATACATATAATAAATACTTAATAATACTTTAACAAATATCTTGTAATGTGGTATTGACTAACGCAAAGTATCAATGTATGATATTGTATATATAATCTATGAAGAAATAATTGGTTATATAATGAAGATGCATTGATATTACGTTGTATAATCTCAATGAAAAATTAGATTATCTTAGGAGACAAGCTGTATTTACATTGTTATAGAGAGAATTTATTTTGAACTATTTATATAATTTCTTTAATTTTATAGACATAATTATAAAGAAATTTATTGAAATATTTTCGTAATTAAGGGAGGAAAATAAAATGAGTGGATTAGGAAATCAAATTAAAACTTTGCTTTTGATGAGTAGTTTAACAATATTAGTAGTATTAATAGGAGGGGCCTTGGGTGGTCAATCAGGTATGATGATGGCCTTGATATTTGCACTTATTATGAATGGAGGCAGCTACTGGTTTAGTGATAGAATTGCTTTATCTATGACTGGAGCTAAGCCATTATCAAGAAACGATAATATTGAAATCTATACTATGGTGGAAAGATTGACATCAAATGCTGGAATACCAATGCCAGGACTTTATATTACACCTTCTATGCAGCCTAATGCTTTTGCAACAGGAAGAAATCCTAAACATTCAGCTGTTGCTGTTACACAAGGATTATTGAATATACTAAATCGTGAAGAATTAGAAGGCGTTATTGCTCATGAACTGGCACATATTAAGAATAGAGACGTACTTATAAGCACTATTGCAGCTGTAATGGCAGGAGTAATTACAACAATGGCTAATTGGGCTCAGTGGGCATTAATGTTTGGCGCAGGTGGCGATGAAGAAGAAGGCCCAGGATTCTTAGCTGCTTTGCCGGTAATAATTTTAGGACCTATTGCAGCTATGCTAGTACAGATGGCAGTATCACGATCTAGAGAATATCTTGCTGATAGTACAGGAGCAAGGATTGCAGGGCATAGCAGAGGACTCTCAAATGCATTACTGAAGTTAGAGCAGGCCTCTAGAGCGGTTCCAATGGACGTCAGCCCTGCAGCAAGTCATCTTTTTATAGTGAATCCATTAAGTGCTAAGAGATTAATGAATTTATTTAGTACGCATCCATCTACTGAGGATAGAGTTCGCAGGCTTCAGGATTCAAACTTATAATCTTAATTAAAATTGATTAAATTAAAACTTTATTATTTTGGAGGAAGTATTTATGGAATTAGACCCCGAACCGACGAGTATAATGTCACAGTTAATTTTAATAGCTATTTTAACTTTAATTAATGCATTTTTTGCATCAGCAGAGATGGCTATAGTATCATTAAATAAGAATAAAATAAAGTTTCTTGAGGAAGAAGGAAACAAAAAAGCAAAACTTTTATTAAAGCTTATGGAAGAACCAACTAACTTCCTATCTACTATACAAGTAGGTATAACTCTTGCAGGATTTTTTAGTAGTGCTTCGGCAGCAACAGGAATATCAGAAAGTCTTGCTGTTTATCTGAAGGGATTAAATATTCCCTACAGTGGACAAGTTGCTTTGATAGTAGTTACAGTTGTATTATCTTATATAACATTAGTATTTGGAGAACTTTTTCCTAAGAGAATAGCACTAAAAAAAGCGGAAGCTATTGCAATGTTTTCTGTTAAGCCAATAACATATATATCTAAGATAGCAATTCCGTTTGTAAAACTACTTTCAGTATCAACAAGTGTATTAGTTAGATTGGTCGGATTGGATAAAGACGATTTAGAGGAGAAAGTATCAAAAGAAGAAATTAAGTCTTTTGTTGAAGTTGGACGAGAACATGGGGTTATAAATCAAACTGAAACAGATATGATAAAAAGCATATTTGAATTTGATGATAAATTGGCCCATGAAGTAATGACTCCAAGAACAGAAGCATTTACGATTGATATAAAAAAACCATTAAATGAATATTTAGATAAGTTGATAGAAGAAAGATATTCAAGAATTCCTGTGTACGAAGATGATATTGATAATATCATTGGGATTCTTTATATTAAGGATTTACTTAGTGAAGCTCGGAAGTATGGGTTTGAGAATGTGGATATTAGAGGTATATTACATCCGCCACATTTTGTTCCAGAAACTAAAAAGATAGATAAATTATTTAAAGAATTACAAGAGACTAGAAAACATATGGCTGTCTTAATAGATGAATATGGAGGATTTTCAGGAATAGTTTCTATAGAGGATTTAATCGAAGAAGTTATGGGTAACATAGATGATGAATATGATGAAGATGAACCGGCTATAGAGAAGATAGATAATAATACATTTATAATACCAGGTATGCTTTCAATTAATGATTTTAATAATTATTTTGATGTAGATGTAAAAAGTGAAAATTATGATACAATGAGTGGATTTATTGTTGAGACTATTGGATATATTCCAAAGAATATAGAGGAAAAACATATAGAATATGAAAATTTATTTTTCGAAATAAAAGAAATAAAAGAAAAGAGAATTGAAAAAATAAGACTTTCTCTTAAGAAAGAAGAATTGGTCTTATAGTTATAATAAAGATGCCTTGTGGGTAATGCAAGACATCTTTATTTTTTTATATATACGTAATAGGGTATTTTAATTGTAATTCCTGTTTCGTCGTAGTTATAATCGGTGCCAGCAATAGGGTCTTTTCCAGAAGCTAAATTCATTGCTACATCGAAAATTGCCTTTGCATGAAGTTTAGAATCTTGAACAATAGTGCCAGTCATAAAGCCTTGATCAATTAATTTCTTAGCTTCAGGTACGCCGCCGAGTCCGACAACAGGAATATATTTAGATTTGTCACCTTTGTTGAAACCATACTTTTGAAGTGCCTCAATTGCACCTATTGCCATGTTATCATTATTAGAAATTATAGCTTCGATTTTGCCATTAAAAGTTAAGAGTTGTGATTCAATAGCTGTCTTTGCACAATCTCTTTGCCAATTACAAAAAGTTGAAAAAAGCTCTTGGTTTTTTATTCTATCGTCATTTAGTGCACGAATAGGATATTTACTCCTGCCTAATGTTAAGAGGTTGTCGGGTGGACCTTTTAACATGATATATTGTATTATATCATCTTTGTTTTTATCTAAAGTATCTTTATGAGACTTCCATTCATTCGCTAAGATTTCACCTTCTAAAGTCCCACCTTGTTCAGTATCTCCAACTATAATGACAGATTTAGGATAAGTTTTAACAAGGTTTGTCAATGCAGATGTAGTAGGGAAAAATAAAATTAAAGGGAGCTGCGCGTCAATAATTTTATTAAGAGTACCACTGATTTCATCTTCATTAGAACTAATTGGAGCTACAACAAAAACATCAAAATTTGAGCTAAGTTCCATAGCAATATCATCATTTTGAACAGATTGATTTGCTTTTCCATCGAAAATGGTGAATTTGATTTTATCTTCATTTTCTTTTTGAATCTCTTATAAGCTACTTTTTAAACCAGAATTAAATGCATTGCTTAGATCCACTAAGAATACACCTACATTAATTGGCTTTTGAGTAGTGATTTTTATGCAAGCATATGCGGTATTCTCAATGACATGTAATAGTAATATAGAAACTATAATGAATGATAATACCAAGAATATTGATAACTTACCGAAAGAGAAGATGCTCTGTTTCTCGGTTGCTGGATAAAATAACTGTGGATTTCTACCAGTAAAAGATTAAGTATTAATTAGTCTATCTATATAGGATTGGCCATTGAGAATTATATATTACAGTATCTATAGTGAGCGGCATCATGACAAATTTGACTAATATGATATTAATTATTATCGAGAGACCCTATAATAATATTAATAGATAATATGAATAGCTTGTAAAAAGGTACAATTATAATATAATATTTATATGGAAATAAATTCAAAGAAAATTATGAAATACTATATTGAATAGTAAGGGGATACATTATGGAAGAATTAACAATTGCGTTATTGATAGATTCAGATAATATTGGAGCAAAACATATTGAGAATATACTAGGTGAGCTTACAAAGTATGGAAGGGTTACAATTCGGAGAATGTATGGTGATTGGACTCAGGAGAGGTTAAAACCTTGGTTAGAAAAATCTTCACAGTTTTCACTTACTCCTATAATGCAGTCTAATGATACTTCTAGAAAAAATGCTTCAGATATAGGGCTAGTTATTGATGCCATGGATATATTATTTTCAGAGAAAGTAAATGGTTTTTGTATTGTGTCAAGTGATTCGGATTTTAATAAACTAGCAAAAAGACTACGTGAGTCTGGAAACTTGGTTATTGGTATGGGAGAACAAAAAACACCAGAATCATTTAGGGCTTCTTGTGAAAAATTTATTTATTTAGATATTATAAATGAAGAGATAGAAACGGAAGATGAAAAATTAGAGACGGCGCCAAAAGATAGCGAAATCAGGAATAAACATTTTGAAGAGGAATCTTTTACGAAAAAAAGTATAATAGAAAAAACTATTATTAATATGATTTTAGACAGTAATATAGATACTATGCATCTTGGAGAAATAGGGCAAAGGATAAATAATATGTTTCCAGATTTTGATGTGAGAAATTATCATTATACAAAATTATCTGAGTTGCTAAAAGAATTTGATAGTCTTTATTTAAGTAATAAAGAAAACAAATACTGGGTTTCTATAAAAAGTATTATGCCAGAGAATATTAAAGAAATTGAAAACAAAATAATTATGATATTCAATAAGAAGCGAGTAGCAAAAATGAATATTGGAGAGCTGAAAAAAGAATTATCTAACATTATCCCTAATTTAGATATAGTGATTAAGAAAAGTGGAGTTACTAAGTTTTCCCTATTCTTAGATAAGAAAATCGGCGTTATTAAAATTAGTGGTTATAATGCTCAGCTTATTAAATAGGCTATTGATATCTAAACTAAAACTTAGAATTATGCGATAGCTTACCGAAATTATAAATATTTTTGCTCCGAAAAACTATAAAAATATCGCTGAAGGTTCTAAGTTGTAAGTTGCATCCATTTTAGCATGCTCCCACCTTCGGTGTGACAAGCTAAAGTGGAATAACCTACAACTAATAACCTTTGACAGCTCATTTTTAAATGTTTTCTTCGTATTATGCCCCTTGTGGGTACAATAATATTTATAATTTCTAGTGAAGATATGAGCTTGAAGTTTTAGCAAATTTGTAAATATATTTATCTAATAAGTCTAATTCATAAATTGGATATCTATATACGAAACAAAATAATAGAGAAGAGTTTAGAGTGGAGGAAAAAGATTACCATTACCCCTGTGTCGTGAAACGCGTAGTAGGGCAATGGTGGTTATTACCTTAGCTTTTTTAGCATATCTATCGAGTATTTTAGTTCTCTATATTCCAATTTTCTTCTGTTGCATATATTGAAACTCCATCTTTTTTACTTGTTTCATATATATTAACGCCACTTGAAATTAAATTAGTGTAAGCAGAATTTTTACTTATATTTTTATTTTTAAAGCTATCTCCATTTATGCTCTCAGCAGACCTGCTTATGACACCAAACGATGGTTTAACATATCTGATAAAATCTATTGTTGAAGATGTGTCGTATCCATGATGTGGTACTTTTAACACATCAACGTCTGATCCGTTTAATAATTTATTTTCAGTAAAATCTTTTTCTGATCTCCATTCCATATCGCCAGTAAATAAGACTTGTAAGTCTCCGTAATTTAAATATATGATTGAAGATCTATCATTCCAGTAATCTATTAAACTTTCACCTCTTATTGGTCTAGGTTCAAAATCCTTATCAGATTGAATGAATTGCAAGATATTATTTTCATCTATGAATTGCTTTTTTTCAATAGTTGTAGTTTTTATCTTATATTTGTTGGCATAATCTATTATACCTTTATACATATCATAATCTTTTCTTAGTACTTCAATGATATAAGGCATTTCTTTAGTTAAATCCATGCCAGCATACCAATCTTTTGTTTCTGGAATATTAGGAAGATACACTTTCTTAATATTAAAATTGTTAAGAATTGTAATTAATCCACCCATATGGTCTCCGTGAGGATGTGTAAGTATAACATAATCGATTAACGGCTTTCCATTATCGTTTTTTAAATCTTGTTCTTTTAAGAAACTTACAATTTTACCAGAATTCTTGAATTCTCCAGTGTCGATTAATACTTTTTCGTCGTTTGGAAGTTTGATGTATATGCAATCTGCATCTCCGACACTTAAGAATTTTATAAATAAATTATCTGTCATTTCTACAGAACCTTTATATTCACCTGAATCATCAAAACTCTCCATCTTGCCATTGATAATAATATTTCCAACTGCTAGGGAACTATCTGCTTTTACATAATATTTTTTGTTATCGATGGTAATCCATTGATTAGCAGCCATTACACCATTGCTGGATGAGTAATATTTCTTATTATTGTGTTCATAAATTCCAGTTTGAAGCCTTCCAGTCTCGTCAAAACAATACCAATTATTGTTTATGAAAGTTTTAGTAAATGTAAATCCACCATGACTATTAATAAAATCTTTTTTTAAATAAGAATCAACTCCAATAGATAAGAAACATAAAGCAAGCATAATAGGAATTAGTTTGGGTATTTTTACTATATTTTTTTGCATCTTTACAGTTGCCCCTTAATACCTTTATTCATTAATTATATTATTCTTTGAATTTAGAAAGGTTGCAGTATTAACTAAGACATAACGAAACATTAACACAATCCTAAAATTAGAATTTTTTATCTTCATCGCAAGTGAGTTCAAGCACCACAAGGTGCTGATAAGACTATGCAGGCAGTATTAAGCAAATCAGCAGATATTGGTTTCTGTGGACCTGAACAAACTATTTACATCAACAATCAAGGAAGAGAAGACTATCCAGTACTTTTCGCACAACTTACTCAAAAGGATGGATCATTCTTGGTTGGAAGAACCAAAGATGATAATTTCAAATGGGACAATATCAAAGGAAAAAGTGTTATTGGAGGAAGACCTGGTGGGGTTCCAGCAATGGCTCTTGAATATTCGATGAAGAAAAACAACATTAATCCTAAGACAGATGTTAATATGGTTACTAATATTGATTTTGCTGCAACTGCAGGTGCATTTAAAGGTGGTACTGGAGATTATGTAGCACTTTTTGAACCAACAGCATCTACTCTTCAAAAAGAAGGAACAGGAAATATTCTTGCATCAGTTGGAGAAGAATCAGGTTTAATTCCATATACTTGTTTTTTCAGTACAAAATCATATATGGATAAGAACCCACAGGTTATTCAAGGATTTACTAATGCGATTTACAAGGGACAAGAGTGGTTCTTTAGCCATAGTACAGAAGAAGTTGCAGACAGCATAATTGAATATTTCCCAGGAACAGATAAGGATACCATTATGACTGTTATTGATAACTATAAGAAGATTGACGCAATAGCACACACACCAGGAATTAAAGAAGAGAATTTAAATAGACTTATGGATATAATCTCAGATTATGATGCAAGTTTAATGCCACAAAGACCTGAATTTAGTAAGATAGTAGATAATTCTTATGCTGAGAAGGCAGCTAAATAGCAATAACATAAAGATGAGAAGGTGGTGATTGCATTTGAGCTTGTTACAAATATCAAATATATTCATGAATTATCATTCAATTAAGGGAGAAACTCAAGCTTTAGATGATGTTAATTTTAAGGTGAATGATGGTGAGTTTATTTCTATTTTAGGACCATCAGGATGTGGAAAATCTACTTTGCTTAATATAATGAGCGGATTATTAGAGCCTTCAAATGGTCACGTATTATATAAAGGTGAAGATATTAAAAAGAACTTAGATAAAATAGGGTATATGTTTCAAAAAGACCATCTTTTTGAGTGGTATACTGTTTGGGAGAACGTTATTCTCGGATTAAAAATAAAGAAACAATTAAATAATGAATCAAAGGAAAGAGTAAGTGAATTACTTGACTCTTATGGATTAAGAAGGTTTAAAAATCATTACCCAAGTGAACTTTCAGGAGGAATGAGGCAGAGGGTTGCCCTTATAAGAACTTTAGCATTAAATCCGGATGTACTTTTTCTAGATGAACCATTTTCTGCTTTAGATTATCAGTCACGTCTTTTAGTATGTGATGATGTTCACAAAATAATAAAGTCAGAAAAGAAGACAGCAGTAATGGTTACTCATGATATTGCAGAAGCTATTTCTTTATCAGAGAAAGTAATAGTGTTATCTAAAAGACCATCTAAGGTAAAAGTAGAAGTACCTATGAACTTTGCAGAAGATGATTTAACTCCATTTCAAAAGAGAAAAGCTCCTGAGTTTAGCGATTACTTCAATAGATTATGGAAGGAGTTGAATCAGGGAAATGACTAAAAGTCACGAAAAAGTAAAAGAAGCAGATCTAGTTTCTAAAGAACATGAGGAATACTTAAGAAAAATAAAGAGTACTAAAAGAAGAATTGTAATTACTAGAATTCTTATACTAGTAAGTTTTATAGCTCTATGGCAAATAGCTGCAAATCAAAAATGGATTGATCCGTTTTTGACCTCAAGCCCTGCAAGAGTAATTAAATCATTTGTATCTTTATATGAAGATGGAAGTTTATTTAAGCATATAGGTGTAACTTGTTATGAGACTATTTTAGGATTTTCTTTAGGAACGATTCTAGGTGTATTAATTGCAATAATACTATGGTGGTCTCCAATGATATCAAAAATATTGGATCCATATTTAGTAGTATTAAATGCACTTCCTAAAGTTGCTTTAGCACCAATTATAATTTTCTGGATTGGGAACGGAATGCCAGCAATAATTGTTATTGCACTATTGATATCAGTTATAACCACAATTATTGGTGTATTAAGTGGCTTCAACGAGATTGATAAAGAAAAGATTATGCTTATGAACACATTTAGAGCTTCAAAGATACAAATTCTGAGGTATTTAATTTTCCCATATTCGATTCCAATATTTATCTCAGCTTTGAAAATTAATGTTGGATTATCCTGGGTAGGCGTAATCATGGGTGAGTTTTTGGTAGCTAAGAACGGACTTGGATTCTTAATAGTATATGGAGGACAAGTAGCTCAGTTAGATATGGTTATGATGAGTATAGTCATACTTTCTATAATTGCCTTTATTATGTACGAAGTAGTTTCATTAGTAGAAAAGAGACTGGTAAAGGACAAGAACTAAAAAGACTTGAAGTTTATATTTAATATCATGATGCAAAAATGATATTTATAACTAGGGCTTTCTAAAATGGATTCAATATATTTTGTTATAGATCAGAACAAAATATATTGTAGAAAACTTCATTTTTAAGATAAGCCCTAGTTTTATATTCATATTTAATGTTTAATGCTAAAAATACGCCAAGATAAGGATATTTGTCCAAAAGGTAACCTTTACTTTAGTAGAAAAGACGTTTTACTTATGGGATTAATAGTGGTAAATTAATTTGTATAGGAATAACATGAAAAAACTCGAATAATGGAGGATGATAAAGTTGAAATTATTTAGAGAGGCATTAATTATACTTGGAATTTATTTGTTTGGGGAATTATTATCTTCATTGCTCCATTTGCCAATACCAGGGAATATCCTAGGAATGATAATATTATTTATTTTGTTGTACACAAAAGTAGTTAAAGTAGAGAATATTTCTAATGTGACAAATTTTTTATTAGATCATCTAGCATTCTTTTTTATTCCAGCAGGTGTAGGGCTTATGGCTTCAATTGGAATAATAAAGGCAACTTGGTGGCAGCTTCTTGTGGTATGTTTACTAACGACCATTATAATAATTGGAACAACAGGAGTTGTAGTACAAATTATTTCTAAGAAAAAAAATAAAAATATTTAATTTAGTCTACAAGAATTTTTCATACGTGAGGTGATATATATGGATATAATAACAAATAATGTTTTATTTGGTTTAGTAATTTCATTAGCTGCCTTTGAAATAGGGATATTTATTAATAGATATACAAGAGTACCTATTTTAAACCCGCTACTTATTGCAATAGTAATAGTAATTGGAATTTTATTGGCATTTCATATAGATTTTAATACATATAACAAAGGTGGCCAGTTCATAAATATGTTTCTTGGGCCTTCAACGGTAGTACTTGCGGTACCTTTATATAGGCAGCTTGATTTGCTTAAAAAGAATGCAAAGGCTATTTTAAGTGGAATATTTATAGGAAGTGTTGTAGGAATTTTCTCTATAATTGGAATATCACATTTAATAGGATTAGATGCAAGCATAATAAAATCATTAGTCCCTAAATCAGTAACAACACCTATAGGAATATCAATAAGTAATCAATTAGGTGGATTAGTGCCAATAACAGTTCTTGCTATTATATTTACAGGGATAATTGGAGCTGTATTTGGACCAACAATATGCAAAATATTTAAGATAAAAGATAAAGTTGCAGTTGGAGTTTCAATAGGCACTGCAGCCCATGCAGTTGGAACTAGCAAAGCATTAGAGCTCGGAGAAGTAGAAGGGGCTATGAGCAGCCTTTCTATCGGCATAGCTGGAATCATGACAGTAATCATTGCTCCAGCAGCGTATAATTTAGCAGTATTTATTTATCATACTTTTATTATGTATAAATAAATAACATGAAACTTAAGTTTATGTGATAACTTACCGCAAGGGAGTAGACTCTGTTATCTCGGTTGCTATAGAACTATTCTAAATGCAACACTGCATAAAAGAGACTACTCCCTTTCTGGTGTTGATATATTCATTGACATAAAGCAGTTATATGTGGTGCTATTATATTTACAGGAATAATGGGAGTGGTATTTGGACCAAACATATAAATATATGCTTTGAAATATAACCTAACTAGAAATAAGTAGCATGCTTTTGTGGAATGTTTCATAAGGAATTTTTGTGGTAGTGATTTCTTAGAAACTTGAACAAACGTATGCTACTTATTTTAGTAAGTTATACCTTTCGAATTAGTTAATCTTTTTAGTGAAATATTTTAAAAGTGAGGAATATATATGTTGAAATATGAAAAAAATAGTAATATACTTAGAAATTGTAGTTATTTATAAATTTAATTAATGGGGGAGGTACATATGAAAAAATTAAAAGAATACGGAATTATAACCATAGGGGTAGCATTAGTAGTAGTCGCATTTGAATTCTTTTTCTTTCCTAATAAAATAGCTTCTGGAGGGGTGTCTGGATTAGCATTAGTAATTAACAATATCCTTGGCTTTGATACAGGAATTGTTATGATAGTATGTAATGTTATATTATTTATACTAGGATTTACTCTTATTGGAGGAAGTTTTGGAATTAAAAGTTTATATGCAGCCTTTGGATTATCTTTTGCCTTAGCGGTTATGGAAAAGATATATACACCAGTGGCATTTACAGATAACTTAGTGCTTGCTTCAATCTTTGGAAGTGTACTTTTAGCATTGGGGACCGCAATTATGCTTACTCAAGATGCAACAACTGGAGGAACAAGTATTATAGCAAAGATCTTAAACAAGTATGCAAATATAGATTTCGGTAAAAGTCTTTTGATATCTGATTCTGTTGTTGTATTGCTTGCAATGTATACTTTTGGAACCGAATTAGCTTTATTTGGTTTATTAAGTATATACTTAACAGGAAATTTAATTGATAAGTTCATAGATGGACTTAATATGTCAAAGCAGGTCATGATATTTACTAATCATGAGCATCTTATTTCAGATTATATAATTAACAATATAGATAAAGGCTGTACAGTATTTTATGGAAAAGGTGGATATACTGGGAATGAAAATTGTGTTATTTTGACTATATTGAAAAGAGGACAGTTTATTAAATTAAAGCAATTTATTAGAAACAATGACCCAGAGGCTTTTATTACTGTAAGTGAAACAAGTGAAGTTCTAGGTAAGGGCTTTAAAAGTTTAGAGAATTAAGATTTCATAAAAAATACAATTATATAAGAGTGCTATTAAGAATGGCACTATCAAAGAGGTTTAGCAATATTTACTTCTTGATTATACTCTCAAGTGCAAACTATAATTATGTAAGGTAGATAAATCGTAGAGAACGAATAATTAATTGATTGCGATTTATATAATTATTATAGAATGTGGGAGACGGTGTAGATATGGCTTACGAAGATGAATTGCTTATAACGTATGGATTAGGGTATGCTTTTGAAAAAAGTAAATTATTAATTGTTTCTGAAATTGAAGAAAAAACTATATTAAAAAAAGAATTAGATATTATGGAAGAGATAAATGCAATTAATAAATTTAAGGAAGAGTTAGATGCTAAATGTGATTTAAAGTTTCCTAAAAGTTATCTTTCAAATGTAGAAGAAGCTTTAGAAGAAAAATTATCAAAAATAATACCCATAATTACATCAATAAAAGCCAAAAATGCAAATAGACAAGATAATTTAATGGATGAGTACATAAAAAGAGATTTGAGTCAAATGAGATTGAGAAAAGAAGGCTATGTACAAAAGGATTCAACTTTAATTAAAGAGTATTTAGATAATTGTGATAGGGCTTCAAATGCAAATACTGAAAACAAAGAACACAAATCTTTAAAATATAATAAAGTTATTTTAAAAATCATATTAACAACGAATTACGGGAATGATTTTAGTCGTTTCTTAACCAAACAAGGACAAGCCGGAATTATAGATAATACTACAGAAAAATATTTAGAAAACATACTTAAGAACGACTATTTAGTAAAAAAGAAATATAATGAATTAGATTTTTTAAATTTGTTACTATTCCTTGAAGAGTGGGAAAGTAAGTATTTTAGTTGGAACGAAAAGTATACAAGCCTAATGTATTCAATAAATAAAGATGGAAGAAAATATAAAGGCTCCAAATCAGAGATAAAAGATTATGTGATTTCTTTCCTAAAAGAAAAAAAATATCTATACGTTCCTTTTGGAAGATATAATGAAGATAACATATTTATAACTTTAAATGACGAAAGATACTGCAATAAAATTGCAGCTAAAACAAGTGGTGAAGATACAAAAAATAATCGTAAATATGTGCTTTTAGAGAAAAAAGAAAGTAATTTATATCAAATAACTTCAAGTGACTATGAGGAAATTGATTTAAATTATAACACAGAATTAGGATACTTACTTTCTTATGAAAATGATAATGTATATATTTCATTAGCTAAATATAACAAGATAAATGAAAAAGTAAGTATTGCAGATAAATACGATAAATTCAAACCCGAAATGCTTAAAGCCTTAGAAGAACATTTTATTTTATAAAAGTATACCGGTCGAAAGAAATGATATTCTGTTGCTCGGTTGCTAGAGAAAATAACCATGTATTTCTATCAGTAAAAGTTGTACCCATTCCTGCATGCTCCTAAGCGAAAGCTTAGGACAAGCAAAAATGGAACAACTTTTACTGAAGAAATACTATAGCTATTTTCTCCATGCAACACTGCGCAAAAGAATATCATTTCTTTCTGATGTGGTATATATTTTTTAAGAGATGATTCAAGTTTATATTTACTTAGGCTATGTTTCAAATCAGTGTTGAAAAGGGGTATATCATTCATATGCCAAAGTAAAAGATTTAATAAATAGAGAACCAATATATGTGTGATATTTTGTAAATTGTGTTATGATAAGTGTTATACAGAACTATAATCTAATGAACAATAGTTATAAAGGCGAACTAACTAAAATAGAAATGTTATAGAGCAAAAAAATAAAAGGTGGGGTAAAATGAATGCATTTTTGACAGTAATACCACTAATACTTATTAGGTATGGGATTTTAAGTATATTAGACAAAGAATCACTTAAACGTGCGGGTTTCTTTGCTCCATTAATCGGAAGAGAAAAAGTAGCATTCTGGGTTTATCAAATTACAACAGTCCTTATTTTACTATATCTACTATTACTCAAAATAAAAACTGACTCTGATTGGTTTTACATAGGTTTAGTAATATATAGTTTAGGAATTATTTTATATGCTGTATCTGTAGTAAATTATGCTAAGCCTAAAATGAATGGAATAAATTTAAGCGGATTATACAGAGTATCCCGCAATCCTATGTACATTGCATATTTTATTTATTTTTTAGGGTGTGTATTGCTAACACATTCATTGATATTACTTGCGTTATTAATCGGTTTTCAAGTATCAACACACTGGATTATTCTTTCAGAAGAAAGATGGTGTATTAAGAAATTCGGAGAAGAATATATAAAATATATGAATAAAGTGAGGCGTTATATTTAGATAGGTATGCTATAACTCTATTATTTAATTTATGGTTTGTGTTCTTCTTATATTATTCACCAAGGAGAAGAGTTAAAATGTCATAAATCTCTAATATTGAGTATTGTAGGTGGACAATACCGCCTATAATTTTTAAAAGGCTATATTTCAACATTATATTAAAACATAGCTTTTACTTAAAATCTTCAATACATACTACAGTCATGTATTTGATCTCGGTAAGTCATCACATAAGTCTAAGTAAAGCCTTGGGCATATAATTGATACTAAAACTATTAATCTGATTTATGATTAGAGATATATCATTCCAGAAATAGAATGTACTCTTTTACGCAGTGTTGCATTGAAAAAATGGCTATAGGTATTTCTTCAGTAAAAGTTGTTCCAGTCCTGCTTGTCATTAGCTTGCCTAAGGAGCAAGCAGGACTGGTGCAACTTTTACTGGTAGAAATCCATAGCCATTTTTTCTAGCAACCGAGTAACAGAGTACATTCTATTTCGGTTAGTTTATCTCATAAACCTAAGTTACGTATGAGGTATCTGTATGTACATTTACTTAGAAGACTTTTCAAGTCTTCTGCGTTTTTTTGTTTTCTTTTTCATTACTGAAAATCCAAAGGAACCAATTGGTTTCTTTGCTAGTGGGAAATATTCGCCATGACAGTAAGACATCATATTTGCATTTTCAAAGTGAATTTTTCCTTTGTCATCGAATAAATCTTCATTAACGTGAGAGCCAACTACTTCAGCTATAAACATATCATGAGTACCAAGGGGAACTATGTTAGTTACTTTACATTCAATATTTACTGGGCATTCGTCTATATATGGAGTTGAAATGTTATGACTTTCTTTTAAAGTAAAGCCCATTTCAGCTATCTTATCATTTTTCTTTCCTGATCTAACACCACAATAGTCAACTTTTTTTACTAAATCTGAACTTGGCATATTTACTACAAATTCCATGGTTTCTTTGATATATTCATAAGACAATCTCTCAGGTCTTATAGAAATATAAAGCATGGGAGGCTTAGTATTGATAGTACCAGTCCACCCAACTGTAAAAACGTTAGTTTTACCAGCTTTATTTTTAGAGGTGATTAAAACCACGGGTACTGGATTTAAAATTACACTTCCTTTAAAATCGACTTTATTCATCTTAATTGCTCCTTTAAACAAAGGCACCTTCAAGAATAATTAGGAAATAGTCAGCCTAGTTATTTGAAGATGCCTTATAAATTGTATAAAAATAAGTAATTGTTATCTTCTTCTATTTGAACGATTATAGTAACTTCTTTTCTTTCTACGTCTTGAATTAGCTGCCATGTTTTTAATTAGTAAAACTAAAGTAATAATGATAGCTAATATAACTATCGTAGATATATATATTAGTAAATTATCTTTAATTAAATCACCAAATGAAAGAGCTACTGTACCAGTGACTTCTTCGTTATGATTTCTTGTGCTATAAGTAAGCTTAGTATTTTTATTAAAAAGCAAATCCCATGCACTAGAATCAGTACCATTAAAAGTTATTTTAGACTCTTCATCATTTATGTCATTTTTATAGTAATTAACATCTTGAGTTAGCTTTACTGGGACAGCAATAGTCTTTGTAGGTCCCAATACAACAAAAGGTTTATATTTTACTTCAGCAGTTCCAACGCTTTCGCCATTAGATTTATAAATTTCCTTGTTAGCAGAATAGCTATAATTCATAATAGCATCCATATCGTTAAACTTTGTCATATCAGCATTATCAATTTGTCTACTCTTTAGTACAACACCAATTATTTTTCTGCCATCTCGTTCATAAACAGTAGCTAAGCATCCACCTGCTTCATTAGTAGTTCCGGTTTTACCACCAATATTACCATTCTTACCAAGTGTTAAATTTCTATTCTCTAAAATTATCTTAGAATTTTTTAGTGTTATTGGAGCTTTTTCAAGTGCCATAGTGTCTCGTTCCCAATCATTTGCAAAAGCAGCTTTTGTAATTAATGAAAGGTCGTAAGCTGTAGTATAGTGATTTGGATCATGCAATCCATTAGGTGTAATAAAGTTACTGTTATTTGCCCCAAGTTCTTTTGCCTTTTTATTCATTAACTCAGAAAAAGACTTAGAGTCCCCTGCAACATTATCTGCGATTACATAAGCAGTATCATTACCAGAGAATAAAAGCAATCCTTTCATTATGTCATCTGCTAATACCTTATCACCAGGCTGCATAGTATTATGCATATAGTTTAGATTCAAAGAATATTCAGGTTGTTCTTTAGCTGTCTTGGTGTATTCAAGCTGATCTGTTTTCTGCTTGCTTTCAGAAAGCAATAAACCTGTTAAAAGCTTAGTTGTACTGGCTGGGTATCTTTTGCTGTCAGCATCCTTACTATATATTACTTCTCCAGTTTCTAAATCCACAGTTATAGCTGATTCAGCTACAATATTAGGTAAACTCTGTGCAGATGTTTCTGTTTTTGATTTGGAAGTTTCTGCAGAACTTGCCATTGTTAATGGACTAAATAAAGAAAGAGAAAAAGTTAATGCTAGAGCTTTTAATATTAATTTTTTATTCAAGTCAAATCTCTCCACTTCTATTTAGGCATATTTAAAATTCACTTGTTTTGGACATGCCTTATATATTAAAACATTTTTAGTATAACACTTATGTAAACTTATAACAATAAATCAATTACTGAAAGTTACATACAATATGTGACAATTTAAAGTGATCAATTAGAGCTATTTTAATCTCTCAATAATAGAGCTTTTAGCTTTTAGTTCGAAATCATCATTTAACGACTCAAGCTTTACATCATCGCCATATTTCTTCTTTAAAGCTAAAGTCAAAAGTCTATCAGCGAATTCAGGATTCTTAGAAAGGAAAGAACCATGAAAGTATGAGCCAAAAGTATTTTTATATATACATCCTTCATTACCATCTTCACCATTGTTTCCATATCCGTGAATGCATTTTCCAAGAGGAGTATGGTTGTTTATATAAGTTCTTCCTGAATGATTTTCGAAACCAACATAAGTTTCGCCAAACTCTTCATTAAATATTTCTGTGTTTCCAATAAATCTATTGTCTCCACCTTCAGTATAGATGTCTAGAATACCAAGACCATTTATCTTTTCGCCGTTTGGTGCAGTATAATATTTACCTAGTAACTGATACCCACCACATATAGCAAGAACGACTTTACCATCTTCAATATAACTTGTAAATGAATTTCTCTTTATTTCATCCAAATCATTAGAAACAATAGATTGTTCATAATCTTGACCACCACCAAAGAAGATTATGTCCACATTTTCCTTGTCAATATCTTCACCTAAGGAGCAGTTAACTATATTTACATCAATACCTCTAAGAGCAGCCCTATGCTTTAAGATAAGCACATTACCTACATCACCATATACGTTTAATAAATCAGGATATAAATGACAAATTGTTAATTCCATAATTTTCACCTCCTATAATTACCATAACTTTTCAATATAGCCTTTTGAATGAAGATACTTTCTATAATTAATCATTGCTGTGTAAGTTGCAAGTATATATATTTTTTTAGAGACAGAATTCTTAACTTTATTTGTTAATTCCTCGTAATCCTCTTGTAAGACAAATTTATCAACATTTAAACCAGCAACTTTTAATCTAACAGCCATATCGTACATTCTAACACCCGAAACAAAAATATCCTCTATCTTAAGAGTTGAGATTTTTTCAAAATCAACATCCCATATCCAAGAAACATCACGACCATCAGCATAATTATCATTTAACATGAAGACAGCTGAAAATTCATTTTGGTTAAGGGCAAGAGTGTCGAGAGCTTGATTATATCCAGCAGGATTCTTAACTAATATAATTTGTATATCTTTATTTCCTATGGTTATTTGCTCTTGTCTACCAAAACTTGAACTTTGATTTTGAAGAGAAGTTTTAATTACTGAATCTTCTACACCAAGTTCTTTTGTAATAGCAAAGGCACATAAAGCATTATAAATATTATAAGCACCTGATTGACTTATGAAAACTTCAGTATCGTTAATTGAAACAGAAGAATTTTCAGGAGTTAAGTCAAAGATTGTATTCACAGCATAAGCTAAATCTGAACGCTTATAACCGCAGCTAGGACAATAATAATCTCCCAAGTGATTATATGTAACTAAGTTATATGAATAAGGAGCTTTACAAAATTTACAGAACTTTGCATCAGCATTTAAGTCTAAGGTCGTATTTTCTTTTATAGGAGTGTTAAAACCGTAATAAACTACTGGATTTTTAACATCTAATTTTCCAAGTAAAGATTCATCTCCATTTAAAACTAATTTAGATTCTGGAACTTTTGTTACACCTTCTAATATCTTAACTAGAGTAGTATACACTTCCCCATAACGATCTAATTGATCACGGAAAAGGTTAGTTACTGTTATTATTTCAGGAGTTAGGTGTTCTGTAATAAATTTAACGTTGGCTTCGTCAACTTCTATTACGGCATAAGGATTTTCTTTCTTTTTGAAAAAAGAATAATTTGAAACAAAACAAGCTACAATTCCAGGATACAGGTTTGCACCAGTACTATTTGTAATGACATTAAATTTGTTTTCTTTCAAGATATTATAGATCATACTAGTAGTTGTTGTTTTCCCGTTAGTTCCAGTTACAAGAATTACCTTATATCCTTTACTAACTTTTTTTAAGATCGATTTATCAATTTTTAATGCAATTTTACCAGGGAAATTACTACCGCCTTTTACGATATGCTTTGCAGCAAAAGCAGTAATTTTTGATAACAATATGCTTAAAATAGACTTAATATTAATTTTACTCACCGCCCAATTTTAGTTATATATAACAATGATTAACATAATAAACTATTGTTAATCACTTTTATAACATTAATCAAAAAATAATCAAACTAAGTATAGCACAAAATCAAGGTATTGCGAAGTATCTAAAGTGAAGCGTGAACAACCGAAATAGAATACATATATGTTCCACAGGACTATGAAAAATTTCACTGAGCATATCTAAATGGAAAGTTGCATCCACTTCTACATGTTCCTGTGGCAAGCACAGGACAAGCAGAAGTGGAACAACTTCCTATTAAGATATGCAACATCTCATTTTTCAATGCCTGTTCCACATATATGTATTCTATTTCTTTGGTTTGCTGTCACTTTAGTTATTTCGGAAATGCCTAATCTAGAAAAATGGAATATATTTTATGGAAGGTTGGGAATATGCACTTTAAAAGTGAAAGAATTAAATGCTTTAGTTGGCCTTACGCAATTGTTTTATTGTTGAATATACAATATAATTAAAGGTAATAAAGAAATTTACGAGGTGTTATTATGATAAAGGTAACAGTTAACATAAATGGTATGAATTATAATTTAAAGGGTGAAAAAGACGAAAAGTATTTGTTGGGTGTGGCAAATTTCGTTGATTCGAGAATTAAGGAAATAACATCTAAAAAAGCTGGTCTTAGTTCAACCGCGGCATCTGTTTTAGCCGCTGTTAATATTGCAGATGAACTTTATGAATGCGATTTGGAATTAGACAAAGCTACAAAACGAAAAAGTGAAATTGATGAAGAAAATGTTTCGTTAAAACATAAAATAGAAATTCTAAATTTAGAATTAGAAAAATCCAACAATGAGAAATTAAATATCAAAAATGATTTTGAAAGAAAAGAAAAAGAATTACTTTTAAAATATAGAGATGTAGAAGCGAATTTTCAATCATTGAATGATACAATAAACAAGCTAAAAGCAGAGAACGAAAAAATGCAAAAAGAAAATAAGCTAGTAAATGAGGAATTAAAGAAAAATAAGAATGCCAGCATTGTGCTTAATAAAGAATTTAGTGAATTCAAAGAAAAGAATAAACTTCTTTATAAAAAAGTGGACGAGGCTAAAAATAAGGAGCATAGATTAAATAAGCAATTGCAACAGTCTAATGATCAAATAAATAGTTTGAATAATGAAATAACTAATATTAATAAAGAAAAAGAGAATATTTATAAAGAGTTAAATATAATAAATGCTAATAACTTTGGATTAAGCAAGGAAATTGAAACTCTTAATAAAGTTAAAAAAGAGTTGAATGATGAAATTTTAGCGTTAAAAGAAAAAAACGTTTCAATTGAAACTAGTTCTTATGATGCGTTCCAAGATTTTAAAAAAGCAAAGGCAGAGTTGGAAGCTGAAATTAGCAATAAAGAATCTATTATCAAAGAATACAACGTATGCAAAACAAATCTAGAAAACTTAAATGAAGAATATTCTATATGTAATAAAGAATTGAAAGCATGTAAGGCAAGCTTAGAAGAGCAAATGAACATTAATAATGCAATTACATCTGAATTTAATGAGGAAAGAGAAGCTTTAAATAAAAAAGTAGAAGAATTAGCATTGAATAAAGAAAGTCTAAGTAATAAGATTGTGGAATTATCCGCAAAAGAAAAAGAATTAAGTGAGTCTTTAAAAATAGAAATAGAAAAGGTCAGCGAATTAAACAAGAGAGCAGAGATGAGTGACTTAGAAAACGATGATCTTAAGAAACAATTAAATGATTTATTTGAGGAATCAGATAAGGAAATTACAGAATGCAAGGAAGAAATAAATAAGATAAGTAAGGAAAATGAGAGTTTAACGAGTCTTGTTAGTTCATTAAGTGAAGAAAAAGAAAGTTTAGAAAGTAAAATTAATAAGCTAACTGAAGAGCAAGATAGATTAAACAATGATCTTGCTAATATGAGTGATATTAATGATAGATTATCACAAGAAATAGAAGAATATGATAGAAGAAAACTAGCTTTAGAAGATGAGATTAAAAAGTTAACTTTAGAACAAGAAAATTTCAATAAGGAAAATAATAAACTTATTGTAGTTAATGACGAGTTATCACAAGAAATAGAAGACTATAGATTAGAAAAAGCTATCTTGGAAGAGGAAATTAATTCATTAAAAGAAAAACAAAATACCTTAAATAATGAAATCAGCAATATGAGCTATGAGAATGATGAGTTAACTAAAAAGATAGAGACAAGCGTTATAGAAAAAACTGCATTAGAAAAGGAAATTGGTAATTTAAAGGAAATGCAAGATAGCTTATATGATGAAATAAATACCATCAAAGATAATAATATTAAGTTAGAAAAAGAAATAGAAGCAAGTACTTTAGAGAAGGAAATCCTAGAAGAGGAAATTAATAAACTAACAGCAGACGAAAATATTTTAAATAATGAAATCATTCATTTGAGAAATACAAATGATCAGCTAATAAAAGAGATAGAAAAATGCAATAGAGAGAAAGAGATTTTACAAGAAGAAATTGAGATCATAAGAAGTAATCATGAAAAAGTGAAGCAGGAAGCTAATGAAGTCCATGAAGAAAATCAAAGACAAATGGAACTTAAGATTAGTGAAATAGAAGAAATAAGTGAAAAGCTAGAAGCTACTGAAGCTACATTAAGAAGAACTAAAGAAGAGCTTGGAAGTAAGGAAAGAGCTGTAGCTAGATTAGAAAAAGAATTAGAAGATAAAGAAGATATTTTCTTAAACTTAAAAAGGCAAATAGAATTTAAAGAAAAAGATTTAGATGCTAGCAAGAAATCTATGGAAGACTTAAAAGAAGAAATTTCGGCTTTAGTTAAGGATAAGGAAGTATTAGCTGATTCCAATAATAAATTTACTCAAGAGTCTTTAAACTTCACAAATAGATTATTTGAATTGCAATCTCAAATAATAAATAAAGATATTGAAATTACAAGACTAAAAACAGAACAAATAGGACCTATTGTTCGCAAAAGGTAATATATAACCAATATGTGACTTAGACTTATGCAATAACTCGCCGAAAGAGAAGGTGCTCTGTTACTCGGTTGCTGGAAAAAATAATTGTGAATTTCTATCATTAAAAGTTGCACCCATTCTTGCATGTTCCCGAGGCAAGCTCGTGACAAGCAAGGATGGAACAACTTTTAATGAAGAAATGCTAACAATTATTTTTAAAATAGCAACGCTGCGTAAAAGAGCACCCTCTCTTTCTGGTGTGTATATATTTCAAAATATAAATTAATTATATAATTAGGTTATATCCCTACCTATGCATGCGCAAAAGGTGAAGATTCTACTAGGATGATGTGATACTGATTTCTAGTGTTGGAAGTTGCATCTATCAGTGAATTTTACTGAGACACGCAACAAGATTATTTAACTTCTATTTCTAATTTACCAGTATCATCAATTTTATTAATAATTACATTAGATTTTCCACTATAACCTTTTTCTAAGTATCCGACTACAGATTCTTCAAAGGAATTACCTTTATTATCTTTGTATGTTAAAATTATTGCATTTTCTCCTTGAATATTATTAGTATCAATATTATATTTCCAAGATTTATTAGGTTCTATTTGTGGAATAGTTTTTATAGTATTACCAACGTAATATTTTAGTTCTAAATTTTCAATGGTTTTATTAGTATTATTGTCAATAGAGATTGTATACCCACTATTAAAACTAAATTTGAAAACACTAATAACTACTATTAAGAATACGACTAATACGATAATTATAATATTATTCTTTTTACTCATAAATCCCTCCTACTTACCACATCATATTAAATTATATCATAAAGCATTCCAATGTCATTATGACTTATTCTGCCTATACATATTGCTTTTAATATTATATTTATTATTCCTATCATCGTGAAAAGCAAGAATGGAACAACTTTTAATTACTATTCTGTGAAATAATATTTAGAATATGAGTATACTCATATTGATGTCATATGAAAATAAGGCAAAAATTTAAGAATAGAAATTAGAGTACATATATTGTATAATTATTTATTTAATAGAATATTTGACTGTTTGAGATACAATGGTTAAAATTTAATAAGGTATGATAGAATAACTATATTATAGAAAAAAGAATGCCAACAGGAAAATAGGAGGCATTTTTATCTTACGTTTTAATTCTCGTTTGCCACTAAGGAGGAAAATATGAGGAGAATAGAATTACTAGCTCCAGCAGGCAGTATGGAAAGTTTAATTGCAGCTATAAATAATGGAGCTGATGCAATATATCTTGGAGGAAATAAGTTTTCAGCTAGAGCTTATGCCTCAAATTTTGATAATGATACTATGATGAAAGCTGTAGACTATGCTCATAGTTATAATGTAAAAGTGTATGTTACTATGAATACGCTTCTAAAACAGAGTGAACTTAAAGATGCTTTAAAATATGTAGGCTATCTTTATGAAATTGGAGTAGATGCATTAATAATTCAGGATCTTGGATTAGTTAGTTTAATTAGAGATGTATATCCTAAATTTGAACTTCACGCATCAACACAAATGACAATTCATAATGCAGAGGGTGCCTTATATTTTAGAGAAAAGGGCCTTGAAAGAATTGTTTTATCAAGGGAGCTTTCTTTAGATGAAATTAAATACATTTCAAAGGATTTAGGCATTGAGACGGAGATATTTGTTCATGGTGCTTTATGTGTATGTTATTCAGGCCAATGTTTAATGAGTTCAATGATTGGTGGAAGAAGCGGAAACAGAGGAAGATGTGCGCAGCCTTGCAGGATGCAATATACTTTAATAGGTGAAACTTCAGGTGAAAGAAAAGGATATTTATTAAGCCCTAAAGATACTTGTCTAATTGAAGATATTGAACCGATTATTAAAAGTGGAACTGCTTCTTTAAAGGTTGAAGGAAGAATGAAAAAGCCTGAATACGTAGCTGGTGTTACAAGAAATTATAGAAAATCTATTGATAAGGTATTAGTAAATACAAAATTTGATTTACAAAAGGGAAGAAATGAATTAGCACAATTATTTAATAGAGAAGGTTTTGCTAAGGCGTACCTTTATAAGAATACTGGAAAAGATATGATGAGCTATAATTACCCTAAAAACACTGGAGTATTTATAGGGCAGGTTTTAAGTAGCGGAGAAATAAAATTGGAAGCAGATGTTGCTTTAGGTGACGGAATAAGATTTGCTGACGATGGATTTACTTTAAGCAAAATCTTAAAGAATAATAACGAAGTTAAGGAAGCTTTTAAGGGAGAGACTGTAAAGTTATTTCCTACTGGAGGATATAAAAAGGGATATAGATTATTTAAGATGTCCGACAAAAAGCTTTATGATGAGTTAAATGAAGATTTAAAACCATATAAGAAGAAAATAGGTTTAGTAGGTGAAGTAGAGTTTAAGGCTAATGCTCCACTTTGTATAAAAACTAAATTTAATAAAAAAGAATTTAAAGTTTATGGAGAAGTAGTAGAAGAAGCTACTAATAAGCCGCTAACAAGGGAAAGAGTGGAAGAATCCTTAAAGAAATCAGGAGAAATTCCATATAAATTCGATAAAATAGTTTTTGATACATTTGATGATGGATTTATAAGAATAGCGTCAATAAATAATCTACGAAGAGAACTATTTGAGAAGATATTAAAAGAAGGAGTAAGCTCATATAGAAGAAAAAGAGATGAAGAAGCTCCTAAAGCAAAAGAACTAAAATCTCAAGAAGATTTAGGATATATTTATAGCTGTATTACAAAAGATCAGTTAAAGGCATTAAGTGAAAATAAAAATGTTAAAAATGTAGCATTAGATATATTCTTTAGCAGACAAAAAAATGCTTTGAAAAAAGAAGATTTAAAAAGCTTATATGAACAAGAATCAGGAGATAAAAATATTTACTTAAAAGTTCCGAGTATCATTAAAGGTGAGTTTAATAATATTGTTAAAGTGATAGATGAGATGATACCTTATATAAAGGGGATAATTACATCTAATGCCGGAATATTAAAGCTTTATAAAGATAAACTATTTATAATAGGGGACTATAAGTTAAATATATTCAATAAAGAAGCAGCTGAATTTTATGCTGAAGATATAGATATTCCTTTTATAAGCTTAGAATTAAACAGGAAAGAAATAAAAGAAATAATGAAGAATATGAATTCTAAAATTGGAATTAATATTTATGGTAAGACTGAGCTTATGGTTAGCGAATATTGTCCTATAGGAAGCACTTTTGGAAATAAGTCTTCTAAAAAGGAGTGTAATGGGGCATGTATGAAGGATACTTTCAGGTTAAAAGATAGAATGAATGAAAGTTTTAGTCTGCTAGCGGATAATAGTTGCAGGAGTTATATATTAAATTCAATAGCAACAAATCTAATTGATGAAGTAGAAGAACTTAAATCTTTTAATATTAACAATTTTAGAATAGATTTTAAGGATGAGAGTTATGAAGAAGTTAATGAGATTTTAAATCAAATTGCTCATGGAAATAAAAATGAGAATAAACAGTATACAAAAGGTCATTACAGACGTGGAGTTGAATAAACAGATAACTAGGAACAATTAACAGTTGTCTGTGAATGAAGAGTTTAATTTGTATTTCCAATCTTGTAAAGGGATGAAATACAAATGTAAGATCGTAAATATTAACTTTTAATTGAATTAAGGGATGTGAATAAAATGAATGAACGCTCTTTAAGAGTATTGGAGTTTTATAAAATTAAAGAGAAAATAAAGAAATATGCAAGAACCAATGCTGGAAAAGCAATGGTTGATAAACTTGAGCCATATGATAATATGTATGAAATAAATAATAAATTAGAAGAAACAGATGAGGCTCTTGAAATTTTAATAACAAAAGGAAATCCACCCCTTGAAGGACTAGCTGATATACATGAGGGAATTGAAAGAGCTAAAAAAGGTGGTACTTTATCTCCAGAACAATTATTAAAGGTTGGCGGAATGCTTAGAGCTACTAGAACTATGAAGGAATTTTTCCAAAGGGAAGAAGCTGAAAAGGCGTATCCAAGACTTGAAGATTTAGCATACATACTAGTTCCGATAAAGGCACTTGAAGCTGAAATAGAAAGAGCAATAGTTTCTGAGGATGAAATTAGTGATAAAGCCAGCCAGACTTTATATAATATAAGAAGAAGTCTTAAAGAAAAGAATTCTTCAGTTAGAGAAAAAATAGGCTCTATAGTTAGAAGTAATTCAAAGTATCTGCAGGATGATTTATATACTATGAGAGGCGATAGATACGTAATTCCTGTAAAGTCAGAATATAAAAGCCAGGTTCCAGGACTTGTCCATGACCAAAGTTCAACAGGAGCAACATTTTTTATTGAGCCTATGAGCTTAGTAAATTTAAATAATGAAATAAGAGAATTAGTTTTAAAAGAAAAGGCAGAAATAGAAAGAATACTTTCTGAACTTTCCTTGAAAGTAAAAAATAATTCTGATGAATGTTTAAGTAATTTAAAAGTACTTGTTGAGTTTGATTTTATATTTGCAAAAGGAAGATATGCATCTTCATTAAATGCAGTAAAGCCAATAGTTAGAGATGATGGAGTTTTTAGCATATTATCAGGAAGACATCCATTAATAGAATCTGACAAGGTTGTACCATCAGATGTTTATTTAGGTGAAGAATTTCAAACTTTAATGATTACAGGACCAAATACTGGAGGTAAAACTGTTACTATAAAGACAGTTGGATTACTTCATATTATGGGACTAAGCGGACTTTTAATACCTGCTAAGGATAATTCATCTATAGCTTTATTTACTGAAATATTTGCAGATATTGGTGATGAACAAAGCATTGAGCAGAGCTTATCAACATTTTCATCTCACATGACTAATATAGTTAATATTATGAAGCATGTAGATAATAAGTCATTAGCATTATTCGATGAACTTGGAGCAGGTACAGATCCAGCAGAAGGAGCTGCCCTTGCAGTATCAATATTAGAAACCTTAAGAAATAGAGGTGCAAAATTAATTGCAACTACTCACTATAGTGAACTAAAGGCATATGCTTTAAAGACAGAAGGTGTCGAAAATGCATCTGTAGAATTTGATATAGAAACTTTAAAACCAACATATAGATTACTAATAGGAGTACCGGGTAAATCTAATGCCTTTGAAATATCTAAGAGATTAGGCCTTGTTGAAGGTGTAATAAAAAGAGCTAAGGAATATATGTCAGAGGAAAATCTTCAATTTGAAAATTTAATTAGAGAACTTCAAGAAAAAAGCATTATAGCTAAGAAAGAAGCTAGAGATGCTAAGATGCTTAGAGATCAAGCAGAAGACTTAAAAAGAAAATATGAAGAAAAGCTTGAAAAATTAGAGCAAACTAGAGAAAAAGCTTATATGGATGCTAGACGTGAAGCAAAAGAAATAATTTCTAATGCGAAAGACGAAGCAGATGATATTCTAAAAGCTATGAGAGAACTTGAAAAGCTTGGAATAGAAAGTGGCGGAAGACAAAGACTTGAAGAAGAGCGCAAAAAGCTTAGAGAAAGTTTAGAAGCAAAAGAAAAAGGTATCCATAAGATGAAAGAAAATGAGGGGGAAGTAATTAGTAAGGTTAGCCTTGGAATGGAAGCATACTTACCTTCATTAAATCAAAAAGTTATTATAACATCTCTGCCAGATAATAGAGGAGAAGTTCAAGTTGAAGCTGGAATAATGAAAATAAATGTTAAGCTTAAAGATCTTAGAATGACTCAACAAACAAAAGAAGAAAAAGTAAGAAGAAAAAGAGAAGTAAAGCTTAACCTAAGCAGTGTAGAATCAAGAGTAGATTTAAGAGGTATGGATGCTGAAGAAGCATGCTACAAAGCAGATAAATACTTGGATGATGCTTATAGAGGTAATTTAGGTGAAGTAACTATAGTTCATGGTAAAGGTACAGGAGTACTTAGAAAAGCAATAAATGATATGCTTAAGAGACATCCCCATGTAAAATCATATAGATTAGGTACTTATGGTGAAGGTGGAGATGGAGTTACGATGGTTGAACTTAAAGGATAAATTATAGACTTTGATATTAGCATTAAATTGTAGTAAGATTTTGTTAAGGTAATAAAAATGTGCAGTTTACGATGAATAAATTCATTTAAAATAGATTTGCGTTGTTAATTGTGTGTAGAATAGAGGTGATCATATGTACATAATAAGTGCATGCTTGTGTGGAGTTAATTGTAAATATAGCGGGAAAAATAATCTGAATGATAGATGCTTGAAATTATTTAGAGAAGGAAAAGCTGTTTTAGTATGTCCAGAGCAGTTAGGGGGATTACCAACACCAAGAAATCCAGTTGAACTAAATAATACAGCAAGTGAAGTTATTAATGGAAATGGTAAGGCCATAAGCAATCAAGGAGAAGATGTAACTAAACAATTCTTAGATGGAGCTTATGAAACGTTAAAAATTGCTAGAGAGCTTGGTGCAACCAGAGCAATATTAAAAGAAGGAAGCCCTTCGTGTGGATCTAATTTTGTGTATGATGGTACTTTTACAGGAAATAAAATTAAAGGTAAAGGGATAACAGCACAATTGTTAGAAGATGAAGGAATGCTTGTATTCTCAGATGAAGATTTAGAGGTAAGTAATGATAAGCTAGTATATCTTAGTGAGTTCGATAGAGAAAAGGCTAAAAAGAGAAAGTTATTTGAACAAGGGGAAGAGGAATACGAAGAAGAGTATTACGATTTAACTGAGAATCTAACTGATATGTCGGATCTTCCTCCAACTGTTGAAGAGAATGTTAAAAAACTTATGATTTCTCTAGCTCGAGATCTAATGGGATTTGAAGAAACGGATGAAATTGCAGAAGCAACAGGACTAAGCATCGAAGAAGTAGAAGAAATATTAGATGAGGAATAAGTGTATGCAAACCGAAATCAGATACATGTTTGTTTCGCAAGTCTATGAAAATGTCGCTGGAAAGTTCTAAATGTCAGGTTGCATCCACTTAAGCATGTTCCCAATATTCATTGTGACAGGCTTAAGCGGAACAACCTGCCGTTAATAACTTTCAACAGCTTATTTTCAAATGATTGCTGCACAAAAATGTATCTGATTTCTGGTATATGTATGCACTTAATCATTATCGGTAATAAAAAATTATTAGTGAAAAGTTAAGAAAAAAGCCTAAAGGGTTTAAAGAAATATATATATAAAAAATACTTAGAGATTTTATTCTTAGCTTTTCACTTACAACTTGTAACTTTTCATTAAATAATAGTACATCTTTGAATTTTATCTTTGATGTGCTTAAATTTTATATAAAGGGAGTATTTAAATTGAGTAAAGAACTAGGTATACAAGAGAGAGAAATTATAATAAAAGAACTATTCTTAAAGATATTTCAAGAAAAGGGAGTATCAATAGAAGAACTAAAAGAAGCTATATGCCAATCTTATATTGATGAAGGATTTGAGTGTAAAACCTTTGATGATATACCGATTAAGGAAATGGAAACTGCAATTCTTGATTGCTATGAAGCTGGTGGACTGGCTTTTGAAAATATTGATGAGGTAATTGAACATAACTTGAAAGAAGAATAATTGATACCTTAAGATTACAAGCTACCCACAAATGGTTGATGATAAGCAATTTATAAATTTGAAATGTAAATATATGATGAAGTTTATATAATCTATTAATAAATAATTTAAAGCCTCTTGCAAGGCTTTATTTTTTTAGGAGATAAACTAACATAATCATAATAATAACGTCAAGTTATGAAGATAATAAATATACTAAAATAAATGTGGTATTTAGGTGATTGAGATGAAGAGAACGTTATATGATTATAAAGATAAAATTATGAAGCTGCCTTTCAAAGATAAATATAGTAAAGAGGAAATTTTGATTAGTGATTTATTGATTGAAAAAGATGGTGATATTGAAATATATTACTCACCTCACAATGAGTATATTAATTCTACGGCAAGGGTGTTTATAGTCGGCATTACTCCTGGGTTTCAGCAGATGAGTACAGCTATTTCTGTTGCTAGGTGTGAATTGGAAAGTTCTGATGATATTGAAAAAATTCAATATAAGTGTAAGCAGGCA
The DNA here is from genome assembly GCF_003575225.1 of Clostridium chromiireducens. Lineage (NCBI taxonomy): Bacteria > Bacillati > Bacillota > Clostridia > Eubacteriales > Clostridiaceae > Clostridium > Clostridium chromiireducens. The sequence goes on from NZ_QXDJ01000002.1 coordinate 216,111, forward strand.
GCACGCTTTAGTGGAAGTCTTAGAAATAATTTAATTAGTATGCTTGATGATGTGGAACTTAATAAGCATTTAAGGATAGATAGTTGCAGTGAGTTATTTGAAGACAAGGATTATTTGTTACATACTGTTTCTTTAATACCTTATTCTGTATTTGTAAAAGGACAAAATTATTCAGGACACACTCCAAAGCTCATAAGAAGTGAGTTTTTAATGAAGTATATTTATGAAAATTTTGTTGATGAACTGAAAGAATTAGATAATGCTAGTAATATATTAATAGTACCCCTTGGAAAATCGGTAGAGGAAGTTTTATTTATGTTATGTGAAAGTGATATTGTAAGAGAAAATCAGATTTTAAAGGGATTTCCGCATCCATCTGGAGCTAATGTAAATAGGGTTGTTCAGCTAGAAGAGAATAGAAAAAATATGACTCAAATTGTAGCTGATAATATTAAAGAAAATTTAGGATAATTAATGGTAAACCGTACCATAAATGACGTAGGTTTTCTCTAAAGTCATGGATATGAATGGGTTTAAGAGAATTAATAGTATTCTAAGCCGTATCATATCCCTAATCATTAGAAATTACTTTTGCTTGATTGGCTCTAATAAGTTTAAAGAATATTCATTTCCACAGCCTTCCAAGTTGTCATTTCGGATATGTTCTTCAAGGCATAACCTAGAACAATCAGATACTATGAAGAACTTGGATTATTAGGAAATAAAGATAATAGAGTGTTAGGACAACTTCGAGTGTTTGAAAACGAAGATATTACGCGTTTAAAAAAGATTCAGCTACTTAAAGACTTAGGACTTACTTTAGATGAGATTGGTCAAGTTACAGATTTTTATTTTATAGACAGACGGCTTTTAGATGGAAAACGTCAGGTGATACAATTTCTAAAGAGTCATATTGCAAGAGCTGAAGAGAAAATAAATGAGATAAATACGTTTAAAATGGAATGTCAGAAAAATATTTGTAGGATAGAAGCAATAATTAAATTTTCTAATTCCATTGGAAGATATTACATTAGATGCTACACCCGTAGTCGCAACAATGCTGTATATATGATGTTTTGCTTTTGTGGTGGTGCATTAGGTTCATGGTTAGGAACATTTTCTGAGGAATATTTGGATGGATTGGAGCATGTGGTGTTGGAATAATTTTTCAGATAATCGCGGTAACAATTCATATTTTGGCTATAAAACTCAGATAAGATCATATATAGAATTGATTTGCACAAATATATGTATGCTTTCTTTTGGATCTCAAAGAAAGCATACATTAAGCTATATTTTTAACTTTATATTAACTTAACAGTTAAATTATTCAATTTTTCTTTAATATCATCGGTAATGTTTGAATCGGTAATTATAGCATCGAATTCATCTATATTAGCAAATCGATAGGGGCTATCTAAATTAAACTTTTCTGTTTCAACAAGCAAAAAGACTTCTTTACTATTAGAAACTATAAGTTCTTTTATGTTACCATCTTCTAACATAACAGTACCTACGCTATTAGTGATTAAATTCACGCCTGAACTTCCTAAAAAACCTTTGTTAAAAGTATATTTGGATATACTCTTGATTGCTTCCGATCCTAGAACGCCTCCGTCTCTTTTATCATATACACCGCCTATACATATTAATATAACAGTTTCATTGTCATTGAAAAGTGGTGGAATTATGGACATATTAGTTACCAGAGTTATCTTCTTTGTACTATTAGCTATTAGTTTAGCTAGAAAAAAATTTATACTTGAGGACTCTAAAAAAATCACATCTCCATCATCTATAAGGTCAAAAGCTTTCTTGGAGATTAACTCCTTGCTACTTAAGTTAACTGTCATTCTAGTATTTATAGAGCTGGACTTAGAAATCTTTCTATTTAGCATAGCTCCGCCATAGGTCCTTTGAAGAACCCCTTCTTTCTCTAACCTTTGTAAATCCTTTCTTATCATGCCTTCTGAAACATTAAATTGTTCACTTAGTTCTTTTACTTTTACTCTACCATTTTTATTAAGTATATTTAAAATATGTTCTAGTCTTTCTTCAGTAAACATTTAGGCACCTCACCAATCATTATCGTTTAGTATTGTTATTGATTAATATTATAACATTATTCTTTAATTTTATAAAATATCTTGAATCGAGGTTAAAAACGTTATATAATGATAATGAAAGTTATCAAATGATAAAAAGTGATAATAAATAAACTTAGCCGATGAAGTATTTTTAAATAAGTTATAATTTAGCGTTATAGGGTAATGCCTAGCGTAATATTTTATATGTTTAGGCATCTTTAAAAAATAGTTGTAATAAGCCGTTTTTTAAGATGCCTAATTAATAAATAATCTAAAGAGAGAATTGTAGGAGGGAAAATATGTACAAGCTATTAGCGGTTGATATGGATGGAACTTTACTGAATAGTAATAGAACTATTTCAAAAGGAAATAAAGAAGCAATTAAAAAAGCTATGGAAAAAGGTGTTAGGGTTGTTATAACCTCTGGAAGAGGCCTAAAAGGTTTGGACAATTTTTTAGATGAAGTTAAGCTACGAGGAGAAAATCAGTACCTAATTGCAAATAATGGGGGCACCATATATAGAACTAATGATTTTGAATGTATAGCGTATAAAGGATTAAACGGTAGAGACTTAGTAAAAGCACATGCCTTAAGTAAAAAGATTGGACTTAATATGATTGCATATACTCATAATGGTGCTATTTCAGCAGAGGAAAATGAATTCACGAAGTTTGAAAAAGAATATGTTGGAAACACTGTAAAAATTCTTGATTTTAACTCAGATATTGAAGAAGAAGATGAGATTACAAAGATACTATTTTCTCAGACTGAGGAAGTACTTTCAAAAAAAATCCTTGAAATACCTGAAGAATTTTATAGTGAATATAATGTGGTACAAACCATGCCAATAGTCCTAGAAGTTATGAATAAAGAATGTAATAAAGGCTATGGCGTGAATGTTTTAGCAGAAAAATTAGGGATTAAAAAAGAAGAAATAATATGCATTGGGGACCAAGCAAATGATATTGAAATGATAACTTATGCCGGTCTTGGAATTGCAATGGGAAATGCTATTGATGAACTTAAAGATATAGCTAAGTATGTAACATCAGATAATGATAATGATGGAGTGGCAAGAGCTATTGAAAAGTTTATATTGTAGTTAAGAATATATGTTAGGCTCTAACCTTGAAATAAAAAAGTCAAAATGACAAGTACATTAGTTTAATACAATATGAAGTTAAGGCGTAACATTTGACTTTAAAATGATTTTCTTAGAAATTGGAGAGAATTTGAAGTAAAGAGGAATCATGCAGATTCTAATAATTCTGTTGATTTAGATCATGTTCAATTTATAAATGTAAATATTATATCAATGGGGTGATTCTATGAATTTATTAAATTATAATATTCAGTATTTCATGGCAAGTATAATAATTACTTATATTCCTTTTCACTTGTTGGAGGAAGCATTGGGTGATTTTCCTACCTGGATGAAGGAACATGAGTGGATTCCAGAAAAAATGACTTATGGACATTGGATGGCAAACAACTTATTTTTCTATTTGCCATTTCTATTAATAGGATTTTTTAGTTTTCATTTTGCAGGAAATAAGTTATTATTTCTGGGTGTAGGAATAATAGTTTGGGGGCTTATAAATTGTTTTGATCATGTAATATATACAATTAGAGATCGAAGAATATCACCTGGATTATTTACAGGATTAATATTTGGTGTAATATCAGTATTAGCATTCTTTAAAATATATATCAGAAATATGATGACAATGGATATATTAGCATTATCGATTATAACAGGATTAATATACTCATTTTTACCGAGTGTATTTAGTGTTATATTTCATAAAGTATTCAATAAAATTTTTGTGTAATTATAATGTGTAAGTAGCAGAATCTGTTTATCTAAATATAAGAAATCAATAATTGTATTTCACATTTCTCTTAAATAAGGAATCAATAAAATTAAAAAAATTCACGGATTATGACTTGATGACCTCATTTTTTATTATATATATGTTGGAAAGTAGACGTCAGTAGATATAGTGCTTGAATTGTAAATGCAGTTTAGGATAATTAAGGGTGAACCGTACCATAAATGACGTGACTTTTACTTAATCCGTTGATATCACTGGCTTTCTGTTATTAATAATAAGAAATGCTTAGTACTTTGGACACTAAGCGTTAAATATCAGCACCCATTAATATAAATGCAAAGCTTTCTATCGCTTTCATCTATATTAACGTATGTATTCCCAAAATATCTCTCATATATTATTAAAACATCTATAAATTAATCTACATTTAGCATTCCGTGGCACTTATTGCAAGGAAAATCATTCTTCATACAAATATCAACATTACAGGTAGATGTTTTTTTGATATATCCAACACCCCACTCCATAATTTGAGACATCACAGGAATGAAACTTACTCCAATTTCTGTTAATGAGTATTCAACTTTTGGTGGCACTTCTCCATACACCTTTCTGTGTATGAGTCCATCACGTTCAAGTTCCTTTAGTTGTTGTGCAAGAACACCATGTGAAATTGATGGTATAAGTTTTTCAAGTTCATTGAAACGCCTTATCTTATTATGAAGAATCCATAGAATTGTAAGTTTCCATTTCCCCATAAGTACATTTTGTGTAATTGTAACAGGACATATATGAGAATTATTGTCCATATAAATCGCCTCTTTTCATAATAGTCTGTTTTACATGACTATGTAATATAAATATGCGTACTTGTAATAAATAATCGATGATACTATTATTATACCTATAATAAATTAAAAGAGGTATATAAGAATGAAGGAAGTAATTAAACTTTTAAAAGAAAATGTAAATGGATATCTTGCGACAGTAGATGAGGGAAAGCCAAGAGTAAGACCCTTTGGTTTTATGTTAGAGGACGAAGGTAAACTATATTTTTGTACAAATAGTATGAAAGAAGTATACAGACAAATGATAGTTACTCCATATGTAGAGTATTCAGTTACTACAAAAGATATGGTAACAGTAAGGGTACGAGGGGAAATAAAATTTTGTGAGGATATAGGTATTAAATCAAAAGTGCTTAATGTCTATGAACCCGTAAGAATAGGATATAAATCGCCAGATAATCCTATTTTTAAGGTATTCTATATTGAACATGGTATCGCAACAATTTCAGATTTTTCAGGAATGCCACCTAAAAAGATAGAATTTTAGTTTATATAATAATTTTTTCACCGTGAAAATATCCAAAGAAATATAAGGAAACGAAGCCATGTAAAAGGCTTCTTAAAGTCAACCGATGAAAAAGCAGCTTGAATGATTTTTTTATTGGTAAATTCTGCTTTTGCATAAGTATATAACTCATTGTAATTCCATTTCTTAAGAATAATTTAACATTATAAAATATAATTATTAACCATATTTATACCTTGTAAACTATAAAATATAGTTTAATATTATTTTAAAAAGTATGAAATGTTTTTTATTAATATTTATTATGAAGTCAAATAAGGTGAAGAATGTATTATGGGTAGAACTTCGTTTATTAGGGCTAACATTAGACTTTATATGGTTAAAATAAATACAAGGAGTGATTTAAATGAAAATTAAATAGTTTGGGCAGTCATGATTTATGATAACATCTGAAAATGGGACTAAAATACTGATGGATCCGTATAAAAACGCTTTGGGGTATAAATTACCGAAAGATATAACTGCAGACATAGTAGCAACAAGTCATGATCATATTGATCATAATTATATAAATGCGGTAAAGTGCAATTTTGTACACTTAAACGAAACTGGTAGTTTTTCAGAACATGGCATAGAGATAAAAGGTGTGAGAACATTTCATGATAAAGTCTCAGGAGCCAAGAAGGGGAAAAATATTATATATAACTTCATAATTGATGGAATAAATGTTTGTCACTGCGGTGATTTAGGACATATTTTGGATTTCAATCTTGTGGAGGAAATAGGTTATGTAGACATACTGCTTATTCCTGTAGGTGGGGAATTTACAATAGATGCCTTCGATGCAGTTGATGTAGTTAAGCAGTTAAATCCAATAGTAATTATACCTATGCACTACAGAATAAAAGCATTAGGGATAATCGGTCTCGCATTTGCCAAGATTGATAAATTCATATCGGCGTCAGGGTTATCATCAAAGGAGTATAAAGAACTTGAATTAAACAGTGGAAATATTAAAAATTATTCAGGAGTTGCTGTACTTAAATATGATTAAGAGTAACCTTTTAGTAATACATAAAATTTGAACACTAATAATAGGAAATGATTTATGTTGACAATTATATAAACTATATATACTATATATATAGTTATTAAAATTTATAATTAAGGTGATAAATATGGCTTATTCGGTATCAATTTCTCAGGCAATTTCTATAATTTTGTACATAGCTGTAAAAATGAAGGAATGTAAATATGAATTTCTTACAACAAAAGCTATAAGTGAAAAATTAAATATTGCACTTCCTACAGCGGTGAAAATTTTAAATAGTTTGACCATAGCTGGATTGACAATGACAAGAGAAGGAGCAAAAGGTGGAGTTCTTCTTGCAAAATCCCCAGATGATATTACTCTTTTAGATATTTTTCTTGCAATAGAGCATGAGAGAGCTTTGTTTAAAACAAAGTTTGATTTTAATATTGATGGAGATACTGTGATTTTATTAAAAAATAAAATATCGACTTGCTTAGAGGAAGCAGAGGATGAAATGAAGAATTCTTTGAAAAAAACTAAAGTTTCGGATTTATTAAAATAGTTATAAATACTGAATTGAAAATTGTCAATAAACTACTTTCAATTCAGTTTATTTATATATAGATAACTATATATAAAATATATAAAGATTATGTAGTTGATATTAAAGACTGAGGAGTGTAAATTATGAAAGGATTAATATTTTATTTTTCTGGTACTGGTACTACAAAATTAGCTGCTGAGTACATCGTTTCAAAAATTAACAATATAGATTTTGATTTTCATGATATGAATAACAAAAACATACCAGATATTAATCAATATACTATATTAGGATTTGCTACTTATGCACAATTCTTTAGCCCTCCAAAATATGTTGAAAATTTTATTGAAAGTATAAATAAAGAGGAAAAGAAATATGTATTTGTATTTAATACATATGGTCTTATAAACGGTAATACACTAAGTATTTTAGGTGAATCAGTAAAAGAAAGAGGATATAAATTAATAGCAGGGTTTGCACTTAATACTCCAGAGAGTTCTCCAATTATGATCAAATATAAAATTACAAGTGAGAATGCTCCAAATGAAAAAGAACTTATTAAATTTAATGAATTTATAAGAAATCTTGATAAGAAAGTCAATGAAATAAATAGAGGTATAGAAATCAAAGAAATATCAATTAAGAAAAAAAGAGTTTTTACAGTAGTAAAGAAACTCTTAAGTGGAAATTCTTTAGTTTCAATTGGTGAAAAACATGTGAACAAAGATAAATGTATAAAATGTAAAATGTGCCAAGAAAAATGTCCATATGAGGCAATATATTTTAAGCATGAATATCCTGAATTTGATGAAAAAAAGTGCGAATCCTGTTTTATTTGTTATAATAATTGTCCGACTAAAGCCATTTATTCAAATAAGCACAAGTCAGTGCGTTATAGAAAACCAAATGATAAAGTAATTAAAAAGCTTAAGCATTAAAGAGTTTTTTTACATTAGTAAAAAACTATTAAAAGAAAAGCAAAGATTCATTCAGGGAAGCCACAAACTAAGGAAGCAGGAGCAGAGCGTTATGGTGTACCTCTGAATATTTCTAAATCACAAAAAGTCAGGCTATAATTTAGAATAAACCTGACTTTTTGTGATATCTCCACTATTTATCTTATATTATTTTTACTTTTCTACTTTTGTCATTTTACCAATTAAGAATATACCTATTCCTATTAAAATAATTGTTGATCCAAGAATTTGATTATAAGTTATGGATTCATTAAGGATTAAATATGCTAATATACATGTTCCAACTGGCTCACCTAATATACTCATGGAAATAGTTGAAGTACTTAACCACTTAATTAACCAGTTTAAAACTGTTTGTCCAAGTATTGTTGGAATTAATGCCAGGCAGAAAAACCATAGCCAATCAGAATTTTGATAACCTATTAGTGGATATTTTAATATGACTGAATATCCTAATAAAAATATACTACTGCTTAAATAACAAATAAAAACATAAGAAACTAAAGATAAATTTTTTCTTATGTTTTGTCCAATAAGGAAATACGCTGTAATAACTCCAGCGGCTAATAAAGCAAGCAGATCTCCTATTAATGCTATACCGCCAATATTGAAATCACCAAATCCTATTATACAGCTTCCTGATATGGATAAAAAACCACCGAATATAGATAGCTTTTTTAATCTCTCACCAAAGAAAAAATAGCTTCCAATAAAAGCAAATAGTGGCTGCATGGTCACAAGAACTGTTGAACTTGCAACTGAAGTAAAACGTAAAGATTCGAACCAGAGTATGTAATGTATTGCTAGAAAAATTCCTGATGAAAAAACTGCTGCCAATTGCTTAAGTCTTAATTTTTTTATTTCGAGAATATATTTTTTATTAAGAATCATTACAGGCAATATCATTAAGGTCGAAAAAACTAACCTATATGTAGCTATAATTGGAGCAGGTGCTGTTGATAGTTTTACAAATATAGCAGATGTGGAAATGGCTAAAACTCCTAAAAATAAAAATATATAATTTATGATTCTATGTGAATTCCTCAAAAAATCACGTCCTTTCTAATAAAAATAGCACTTCTAATCATTCTCATGTGCTTCTAAAAGTGATTTTGAATGTTGCATCTATATTACTTATTTATAAATTCAGAGATTGTCTTTGCCATATAGTCATCACTTTGTTTCATCCCATTTTTAGCCCATTCGATTAATACATTATATAATCCACCTGCCATATACTCAATCCAAAATTTATGCTGTTCTGGAAGAAGTGAATTTTTGCAGAGAATCCTTTGAGATAGTTCATAAAAAGATTCAATACATTTTTCAAGAAGTATGTTAATTAAATTGGAATTAATTAAATTAGAAATTAATTTTTCATGTTCTCTAAAATAAGAGAAATATAAACGTAGATTTTCATAATTGTCTAGGTTTTCTTTTTGAATCACTTCTTTAGAATATTCTTTAAAGAGTTCATCAATGTATGTGGTAATAATATCTTCCTTTATATTATAATTTCTATAAAAAGCCATTCGAGATACTCCAGCTTTTTTTGTTATTTCTGTAATGGAAATTTCTTTGAAATTCTTTTTTTCCATTAAAATCATAAGTGCAGTGAAAATACTTTCTTTTGTTATCATATTTTGCATATTAGTAGCTTTATTTACCATAACAATATCCTTTCTTTTGTAACGTTTGCTCCAACTTCTATTGAAATATTCTTTTGCTCACATTATACTATACTCAAATAAGTGTTACAATTGTAACATTAAAATTTAAGGAGGATATTATGAAAATTTTATATTTCACAGCAACAGGAAATAGTCTATATATAACAAAAAGCCTTGGAAGTGATTATTATTCAATTCCTAAATTAATAAAAGAAGGTAAATATGATTTTGAAGATGAAAAAATTGGGGTTGTATTTCCAATTTATAATGGTGGAGTTCCTAAAATCGTTGAAGAATTTTTGAATAAAGCAAAATTTAAAAGTAAATATATTTTTGGAATAGCAACTTATGGGATGTATGCAGGGGCAGCATCAAGACATCTTTTAGAAATCGGGAATAGAAATGGAATTGAATTTTCTTATATTAATGAAATAGTTATGATTGATAATTACCTTCCTGGGTTTGATATAAATAAGGAGCTAGAAAAAGAGCCTAAGAAAAAGATAGAAGAGAACTTAGAAAAAATAATTAAAGATATTAATGAAGAAAAGAAATATATTAAAAAACATTCTTTTATTGCAAGTGGTCTTAGAATGTTAAGTGAAAAATTATTTTATGATGATCAATTTGAGAAGAATTTTACTGTAGAAAATACTTGCACTGGCTGCAAAACTTGTGAAAAAGTGTGCCCTGTAAATAATATAAAAGTAGATAAGAAGCCTTTATTTATGAGTAATTGTCAGCGATGTTTGGCATGTACGAATAATTGTCCACATAATTCAATAAGAGTTAAAAAGGAAAAGAGTAAGGCTAGGTTTATTAATCAAAATGTTACATTGAAGGAAATAATAAATGCAAATAATTAACTATGTATTTGCTTTAGAAAATAATCCGACAATAAAGCTACATCTAGAAGAGTGTATGCCAGTCGAGTTTCCTTTATAAATGCCAATTAACAGAGGAGAACCAAGTCCAGATGATGGATGCGGTTCTCCTCCTTATTTTGTTTTCAGAAGAAAGTTGATGATAAATCCTGTGAATATGAAAATTTGTGTTAGATAGATGGGTTTTTATGTTTATAAACTTCATTTCCCCACTCATCAAGTGCCCTTAAAGCAACTATGAGTTTTTGGCTAAGCTCTGATAATTCATATTCTACTCTTGGTGGAATTTCATTGTATTGACGACGGATAATAAGGCAGTCTTCTTCCAGTTCTTTTAAGTTTTTTGATAGCATCAGGCTTGATATACCATTAACTTTTCTTTGTAATTCATTAAAGCGAATAATTCCATTTTTGGACATAGTCCAAAGGATTAATAATTTCCATTTTCCATTAATAAGATTTAAAGCATAGTCTATGCAACAGTCTTCCATAAAGGCAACCTCCATTACTTATATAAATATTAGTAACTAAATATTTTTTGCGTACTTGTTGAAATATATGTTACTTAATATAATAAAGCTAGTCAATAGATAATTGACTTAATTTAAGAAAGTTTTATATTTAAAGGAGAGATATAAATGTCAAAAGTAGTTATTTTCAAAGGTAGTCCAAGAAAGAATGGATATACTACAAAATTATTAGAGCAAGTAGCAAAAGGAGCAAAATCCAAAGGTGCTGAGGTTATTGAATTTGATTTACATGATCCTGGAATTCGTGGATGTCAAGGATGTATGTATTGCCGTACCCATGACGGATGTGCTATTAAGGATTATTTACAGCCAATGTATGAAGCTATTAAGGAAGCAGATGCAGTTGCATTTGGTTCTCCAATATATTATTATCAAATTACAGGTCAAGCAAAAGTTTGGTTAGACCGTACATTTCCATTGATTGAACATGATGGACACACTAGTACACCTAGACATCCTGGTAAAAAGTTAATAACTATATTTGCTCAAGCAAACTCAGATCCTAAAATAGCCGCAGAAGGCATTAAATTTGCTAACAATGTATTAGAAACATATGGTTGGAAATTAGAGGATAGCATACATTACTGTGGAGCTAATCATGAGCCCGATTTAGCAAAGTTTGAAGAGTTGTCTTTAAGAGCATTTAAAGATGGAGAAAATTTGGTTGAATAAATTTTTAACACACCAGATACCCAATAAGCACAATGGTAGATGGAATTAAACTAGACATTAGAGAAGTAATAATTTCATTTATCATCAGAGACCAAGCTGGATGTGATCCTATAAAATTCATGAGGAATAATAAACAGAAGGATTATTACCACTCATGAATTAAAGAATTTGTACATTTGAAATATTTTATAAAGTTTTTTAAGGAGTATAAATTAATGTATACAATAAATGAAGTAGCAGATATTTGTGATATTTCACCTTATACAATTCGCTTCTATGATAAAGAAGGGCTCCTGCCTTTTGTCTCAAGAAATAGTACCGGAAATAGACAGTTTAGCGATTCGGATTTAAACGTCATTAAACTTATTTGCTGTTTAAAAAATAGCGGTATGCCAGTTAAGGAAATTAGAAGATACATCGACTTAGCAATGCAAGGAGTTGAAACCTCTGAACAGAGAAAGCAGATTATGACTGACCATAGGAAAGAGGTTGTAAAGCAAATAGATAATTTAAAGAAAAGTTTAAATATAATTGATCTTAAAATTGCTCTTTATGATTCCGATGATGGCTCATCTCTTTCTAGTATATTTTTGGAGCAAGAGGAGAAAAAATAATTTTATATCTAACGACTTTTAAACTTTAATATTCATTATATCGGCAACTATTATGGTTGAATTTAAATTCATATAAAATACTTGTCTGTAAGTCAGGTGAAAAACGATTGTTCTTACAGCATTTGGAGATGCTGTAAGAACAATCCCATGTTACAAAGACTCTAATCTATTTTATAAGCAAAATTGGCGGATATAGTCGTAGCCATAAGAAGTATAATGAATATTAAAATCATGATTTTAGGTTCACGATACTCAATAAAGAAAAAACCGAATACCAGCCAGGCTCCCGCAGCAAGAAAACTGATTGTAATTGCAGGCCATTGCTTCAGGACTTCGAAAGAATACCGAGCAACCAAAAGTGCAAGCAATCCGAATACAATCTGTCCCAATCCGTACGCAATATTCAATCCCCAATAAAGTGTTGTTTCGGCACTTGGTAATCGGGTTTTGCGTAAATATTGTAAAACAACGTCAACTAATATGTGCATTGTTCCACCAAAAGTTAGCCAGCCATATGTGGCGTAAATAAGAATTTTATGCATATAACCTCTCCTTTTCAAATTTCACACTCGTATTAGATGTAGTTGACTATATTCAATTAGGTATTCACTATTGGTTTTTATATGCTTAGGTTTTAATTAAATAAACTTTGTGTTTGTCAGCTTTTCTGATTCTTCCCAAAGCTTTGAAGCAACCTCAACATCCATAGCTTGTGGTGCAATTTTAGCTATTTTAGGATACCCTCTCGTCTCGTTCATTTTTGAAGGTCCATAATAGGTTCCGCCTGTTGCATTTTCTGCTGTCGCAGCATAAAGTGACGGCCACGCTCCATGAGCTGCTGGCTGAAATAAAATAGGTCCAAATAAGCGTCTTATAATTCCCGATGCGCTATTCTTTCCAGCTCCATTGGGGATTAATTCCGTCCTTGAGATTCCTGGATGTGCGCTCATACTGCTAATTCCCCAGCCAGCTGCATCACTTTTTCGTTGCAATTCAAATGCAAACATAAGGCATGCGAGTTTTGACTGAGAATAAGTTACCATTGGTTTGTAGTTATGTTCTGCTTGAAGATCGTCGAAGTTCATAAATCCTGAAAGATGAGCTACACTACTCAAAGTGATTACCCTAGGCTTATTTCCTTTCTTCAAAAGAGGAAGCATATGTGCTGTTAATGCAAAATGTCCAAAATAATTTGTCCCCATTTGCAGTTCGAATCCATCTTTTGTAACCAAACGCTTAGGAGGAGCCATTACCGCTGCATTGTTTATGAGAATATCTAAGCTTTTTATCTGAGATCTAATTCGTTCACCAAATACTTTTATAGATGCAAGATCTGCTAGATCAAGTTTCTCAAAACGTATATTGCCATTAGGATTTATTTTCTTAATCTTTCTTATAGCTTCTTCTCCTTTATCCTTATTTCGACCCGCCATTATAACTTCAGCTCCTGCGCGAGTCATCTCCAATGCTGTTTCATAACCAATTCCTCCAGTACCTGTAATAACAACCGAGCGACCTTTTTGTGATGTTATATCAGTTGAGGTCCAGTTACGTTTAATATTTTCTGCCATAATAAACACTCCTTTTAATATCTACTGTACTTACTTGTACACCGATTGATTTTATAATATAGACTTTATTTACATCGCATACCTTACCTAACTAAAATCATAAATTCCATTTATACATTCTATCTACGGAATATATCTGACTTTTGTAGATCATTGCGCGATTTAAAGTACATTTTCCTCTTCTTTTCTAGATTTATAAAACGCGTTCAAAGCCCTTGTATTGTACTTTGTACTAATAGTAGCACTTAGAGATTTATCTAAGTCAAGTACAATTTAAGAATATGTTTTAAGGAGATTTTGGCCATGTATACCATTAATAAAATTCAAGAAATCTGTGTTCTTACGTTTATACAACCCTCTTTTATAATAAAGAAGAAAGTCTTCTCTTCATCAAGAACCAGAAGTGACCTAAAGTGATACAGCTTTATCTGCTATTTAAAAGTATAGATCACTTAGAGTAGTGTCTAAGTGATTGTATGTTTGTTTTATTTTTGCTAAATGCAACTTTTAGTTGTCAAATTTGTTATATTTAAGTGGTAGAAACATGATATTATTGTCAGTATACTGATATTAGGAGGGATTAAACTATGAGTTTTCAAGAACAATTGCAAACACTTAGAAAAGCAAAAGGTCTATCACAAGAAAAATTAGCCGAATTTTTAGGTATATCAAGGCAAGCAGTTGCTAAATGGGAAGTAGGGCAGTCTTATCCTGATATTGCCAGATTAATTTCATTAAGCGATTTATTTAAGGTAAGCATTGATAAATTAGTTAATGACTATGAAGAAAATTGCCGTTTGACAATAGAAGAAAATAAGATTAACTATATAGATGGAAGAATAATTGATTTTTTATGTAGGGCGAAAAAATCCACATATGCTGGAAAAGGACCAGAAGGTAAACCATCAAGGCCAAATTCTCATGATTTAGAATATGTAGAGGGAAATTTAAAGTATATTGACTCATATTTAGGAGGAGAAAAATTTTCTGGTGAGGAAGCCTTATGGAAAGATGAGATTCCAGTTTGGTCAATGAATTATATTGGAAGAGTCTTAGATGAAAGATTCTCAGGAAGTTTTTTGAAGGAAGTTTTGAGTTTAGTAAGTAAAGAAAATCCTTATCGTGGTCCTGTTATATATCAAAATGGGCAATATAAATATCATTGTATTATTAATGGGGAGTTTAATTGGTTCCAAGGACATGAGGAAATTTATTTTGAAGATATAAAGGTTTTTGAGTGTTTTTTTCATGGTGGTGCAATTAAATAGTAAAAATTAATATTTGAATGGAGAAATAATACTATGAACTTAAATAGAAATGATTTATGTTGGTGCAAAAGTGGCTTGAAATATAAGAAATGTCATTTGGAATTTGATGAAAGATTAGATAATTTAAAAAGAAAAGGGCATATAGTGCCAACAAGAAAGCTAATAAAAACACAAGAGCAGATTGAAGGAATAAAAAAGAGTGCTCAGGTTAATAATGGCATTTTAGATTTAATTAGCAAGAACATTAAAGAAGGAATGACAACAGAAGAAATAGATAAATTAGCATATGATTATACAATATCTAAGGGTGGGATTCCTGCAACTCTTAATTATGATGGATACCCTAAAAGTCTTTGTGTATCAATAAACGATGAAGTATGTCATGGAATACCAAGTAAAGATGTTATTCTTAAAAAAGGGGATATTGTAAATGTAGATGTAACAACCATATTAAATGGATATTATTCAGATGCATCAAGAATGTTTATGATTGGTGAAGTAAATGATGAAGCTAAGAAATTAGTTCAAGTAGCTAAAGAATGTCTAAATAAAGGCTTGGAAGCAGCTAAGCCTTGGGGGTTTTTAGGTGATATTGGAGCTGCGATAGAGGAACATGCAAAAAGTAATGGGTATTCAGTTGTTAGAGACTTTGGAGGACATGGAATTGGATTAGATATTCATGAAGAACCATTTGTCTTCCATTTTGGAAAAAGAGGAACAGATATGGTTTTAGCACCAGGAATGGTATTTACAATTGAACCAATGATAAATGCAGGAAGTCATGAAATATTTATAGATGAAAATGATGGATGGACGGTACTAACTGCTGATGGTTCACTTTCAGCACAATGGGAACATACAGTTCTTGTGACAGAAGATGGAATAGAAATTATTTCAAAATAATTATCTAATTTCATATAGGGTATTATATTCTTAGCGGGTTTAGAAAATAAACTAAGAGTCAATAAAAGTTAAAGAAATATTTCATATATAAAAAGAAGGAGAATTCTCCGATGAAGTCGGATATCCTTCTTTTTCTGTTTTTTACCATAAAGATATAATTTGTTAATTAAGTATAGATATATTTTTATTAAAGATGCAAATCTGTTTATGGTTGCTGTTATTTTATGATTTCATATTTAATCATGCTATTTAACGAAGCAAGAATAGCTTCTTCCTTATTCGCAATTGGATTCCAGTCCAAAATTTTTTTAGCCTTTTTATTACTCACATTGCGGCTCATCCTTAATAATAGAGCTGCTTCTTTTGCTTGCTTATTAAATAAGGCAGCTAAATAAATAACCCAATTAGGGACTGTTTTTGTAGAAACTTTTTTCGTAATATCGGGGGCTTTATCTTTTAAGAGTGTCGCAATTTCAGGCAAAGATATTTGACCATCTGCCGATGCTATAAAACGTTGTCCATTTGCGTTAGGGTTTGTCATTGCACGGATATGCAAATCAGCTACGTCTCGAACA
Organism: Clostridium chromiireducens; assembly: GCF_003575225.1. NCBI lineage: Bacteria > Bacillati > Bacillota > Clostridia > Eubacteriales > Clostridiaceae > Clostridium > Clostridium chromiireducens. Next base: position 232,589 of record NZ_QXDJ01000002.1, read on the forward strand.
TCAACAATATTCAATGAAATATTTGGAATTGATTTCATCGATCCATTTAATAGATGTTCTATAAGTCCAAAACTACCTGAGATGTGCGCGCTTAACGATGGCCCAAGAATAGCAACGGGGTTGATGGTAGCAAATTCTAAATTACAGCCTTCTTTTTTAATGAAGTCCCAAGCGGCAAGTTCTGCAAGTAATTTTGATTTTTCATAAGCCGATAGACCTTTTTCATTTGGGTTTGTCCAATCTTTTTCTGTTGTAGCAATATTGGGGTTATTATTGCTAAATCCAATTGCACCAAAATTAGAAGTCATTATAACGCGTTTTACACCTGCATTTTGAGCAGCTTTTAGCACGCGAACTATGCCTTCAACAGCAGGACGTATTACTTCATTTTCATCTTTTGGAATCGTAAAAAACACCGGTGATGCCACGCTTAATACGTAGTCACAACCTTTCATGGCAACATCCCAATTGTCATCTTTTGATAAATCTGCTTCAACAAATGCAAGACTTTCAAAGGTATTTATACCGTTAGATTTTAATGTATCAATTACTTTGCTTTTACTGCTTAAGGAGCGAAGTGTGGTTCTTACGTTGTAACCTCCCTGTAATAATTGAAAAATTATATGTGCACCGACAAAGCCTGTGCCACCTGTTACTAAAACAGTTTTTGTCATATCTTATACCTCCATAAAATATTTGTTTGATATCTAGATACCATAACACTCCAACTTCTTTAAGTGGAGGATAATAGTGGCAAGACAATAAATAAATTCAACTAAGATTCACTTGAAAATTAATAATTTAAGATTTATACTCATCTTAATACCTAGAGTTACATCGAGGTCAAGGTTTTTTTGAAAATAAAAATAAAGTCGAAAGGAGATTTTAAAATTGATTTATTCTATAAAAGATATATCAGAAATGTTTAATGTTTCTATATATACAATTCGATTCTATGACAAAGAGGGACTTCTGCCATTCGTTTTAAGAAATAAAGCAGGAAACAGAGTATTTACTGAATCAGATGTAGGTTTATTTAGGACAATTTGTTGTCTAAAAGATACGGGAATGCAAATTAAAGATATTAAAAAGTACATTGATTTATGTATGGAAGGTGCTGGTACTATAGATTTACGAAAAAAATTACTTTTGGAGCATCAAGAAGCAATCATAAGCCAAATAAATGATCTTAATAAAAATCTTGACCATGTTCGTTGGAAGATAGAAAAGTATGGATCTGTTAACGCCTTCGAAATTATTAGTGAAGAAAGAAGAATGGTCCAAGATGAAAAACGTGAGAATAACTTATTATAATAAATTAAGTGAGGGTGTATCATGGATAAACATAAAATCTATACAATGAGCGTAGCAAGTGTCTATCCCCTTTATGTTAAGAAGGCGGAGAAAAAAGGACGTACGAAAACAGAAGTTGATGAAATCATCCGTTGGTTGACAGGATATAGTCAGGAAGAGATGGAAGTGCAACTTGAAAAACAGACAGATTTTGAGACTTTCTTTGCAGAAGCTCCTAAAATGAATCCTTTACGGACTTTGATTAAAGGGGTTATCTGCGGTGTCAGAGTGGAAGACATTGAAGAACCAACTATGCAGGAAATTCGATATTTAGATAAGCTAATTGATGAATTAGCGAAGGGAAAAGCGATGGATAAAATTTTGAGAAAATGATTACTCTTTATATATTTTTCAGGGTATACAAGCGGTGGCAAATATTATCTTCCAACTGTAGAAGAATAATATGATAAAGCCAAATAAGATAAAAATATTTTTTTAGGGAGGGTGAATGTCATGTTGAATGCTGAAAGTAATAGAAGAATAATTTTAGATTTAGCTGTAACATTAGATGGATTTATCGAGGGACCAAATGGTGAGGTAGATTGGTGTATTATGGATCCTGATATGGGGTTTATTGATTTCTTAAATGATATTGATACAATTTTATATGGGCGCAAAAGCTATGAATTATGGGGACAATACGCTCCAGAAAATGAAGCGTCAAATACTGAAAAAGAAATTTGGAAGTTAGTTCATAGTAAAAAGAAATATGTGTTTTCAAAAAATCCTACCAATGAGTATCCAGGGGCGAATCTAGTAAGCCGTAATATAATAGAAGAAATAAAGAAAATAAAGAATGAGCAAGGTAAAGATATTTGGCTTTATGGAGGAGCAAGTCTTATAACAACTTTTTTAAATCTAGATCTTATTGATGAATTTAGATTATCTATTCATCCAGTGATTTTAGGAGATGGCAAACCTATGTTTATTGATATAAAGCAGAGATTAAGTCTCAAGCTTATTAATACCAATAAATTTTCTTCAGGGGTTGTTCAGCTTTGCTATCAGCCTGTAAGGAATTAATCTACTTAAACCCTTGACGGCAAAGTCGAGGGTTTTACTTATTTCTTAACTCTTCTTCATATTTAAGTTTTATATTTTGAATAATATTAAGTTGTTTTTCAAGTTCATCTTTTTTTTGTAAAAGTAATTCTTCGTGTTCTAAAAGCATTAAATATCGCTCTTTGAGTTCTAGAGTATTTTCAATTGAAAGTTCAAAATAATTACGAATTTTTTCAATTCCAAATCCTGTATTCCTCAGACATTGAATAATTGTTAATTTACTAACATTATTGTCAGTGAACAGGCGAATATTATTTTTATCTCGTTTTATATCTGAAAGTAAACCAATATCTTCATAATATCTAATAGTGGGCTTGGATAAATTTGTAATTTGAGAAACTTGATTAATTGTATATAATGGTTTGTCTCCGCGCTTAAAATTTTCCATAAAACCTCCTTAAATTATTACTTGACTTCAAGTTACTTTAACGTACTACAATAAGCATATCACATAAATATATGAGTTTCAATGCGGAGGTGAGTATGTATTTATGAAGCATAAAAAGAGATTACGAATCTATTAAAGAGTTTATTATGGATTGCGTATATTCATCTATAATGCAGCATTATTTAATGTGATGGTAAAAGTATAATTTAAATAAAATTTACGGAAGGTGGATGAAATATGAAAAAAAGTATAGGAGCGAAATTAGCATTTTCGCCATTACCTACTCTTGTAATAGGAACTTATAATGCAGATATGGAACCAAATGTAATGACTGCTTCGTTTGGAGGAATAGTTTCAGCAGCTCCTCCGACTTTAGGGATTTCTATAAGAAAAGCTACTCTTACTTATGAGAATATTATTAGAAACGAGGTTTTTACAGTTAGTATTCCTAGTGAAAATTATATAAAGGAAATGGATTATTTTGGAATAGTAACTGGAAAGAATAATGCTAAATTTTTAGATACAGGTTTAACAGCAACCAAGGGAACCTTTGTGGATGCGCCATATGTTGAGGAATTTCCAGTTAATATAGAATGTAAATTAATAAAACCCATCGAATTAGGTTCTCATATTCAATTTATAGGTGAGATAGTGGAGGTTAAGGTTAATGAAGAAATGATTGATGAAAAAGGGAATAGTGATATTGCAAAACTAAAACCTATTTCATTTGTGGGCAATGACTATAGTTATTATGGATTAGGTGATAAGCTCGGAAAAGCCTTTTCTATAGGGAAGGATTTTAATAGAAAATAATTTATAAAATAAATACTAAAATTAAACAAAAATCAGATTTATGCATGAATTAATCCTCTTTTAGGTTCTAAATGCAAGTAGAATTAAGTTAAACAAGAGCTAGTATAAATGCTAAGAAGAAAATTATAGTTGACAATTAGTCTAATTAGACTATAATATGTAAGTGATGTTAGTCTAATTAGACTAATGATAAATACAAATGTATTATTGGTAGTAGTAAATATGTAAATACTTAATATTTATGGCTAGATAAGAACATTTCTTAGTAAAGATTAAACAAAAGAGAGGATGAAAAAAATGATTAAATCGTTTTTAATGATAGGACAGTCAAATATGGCTGGACGTGGTTTTATTCATGAGGTACCCCCAATTTATAATGAAAGAATACAAATGCTTCGTAATGGTAGATGGCAGATGATGACGGAGCCAATCAATTATGATAGGCCTGTTTCAGGAATAAGTCTTGCAGGTTCGTTTTCAGACGCATGGTGTAGTAAAAATCAAGAGGACACTATTGGTTTAATTCCTTGTGCTGAAGGTGGAAGCACACTGGATGAGTGGGCTGTAGACGGAGTGCTTTTTAGACATGCTGTAACTGAAGCTAAATTTGCTATGGAAAGTAGTGAGCTCACAGGAATTCTATGGCATCAAGGAGAAAGTGATAGTGTTAATGGTAACTATAAAGTATATTATAATAAATTACTTTTAATTATTGAGGCTTTTAGAAAAGAGTTGAATGCTCCAGATATTCCAATTATCATTGGTGGATTAGGGGATTTTTTAGGTAAAGAAGGATTTGGAAAAAGTTGCACTGAATATGAATTCATTAATGAAGAGTTACAAAAGTTTGCTTTTGAACAAGATAATTGTTACTTTGTCACAGCCTCAGGTTTAACTTCTAATCCTGATGGTATTCATATTGATGCAATTTCTCAAAGAAAATTTGGGTTACGATATTTTGAAGCTTTTTCTAATAAGCAACATGTATTGGAGCCATTAGTTAATGAAGATGAGCTGCTAAATTTAAGTAATGCTAGAACACATACTAAAAATGAAAAGATATATATAAAAAGTATGGAGTTTGCATTAGGAAAAATAGCATATGAGGAATTTGTTTCTCAATTCATTCAAACCAACAATGATTAAATCTTATAATTATGAAATAACCGTTAATATAACTTTGATGAAGAACATAAAGGAGGTGTTTTTTTGATACCATTACTAATTTTAGGTTTATTAAAACAAAACCCAGGTTCTTATGGATACGAATTATTGGCCTTAATGGAAGAGAGACACTATAAATATATAGTAAGCTTCACTAAAGGGTCATTCTACTACAATCTTCAGCAATTAGAAGAAAAACAATATATAAAAAAAATTAACCAATCAGACAATATTAGAGAGACGAATAATTACATCATCACTGAACTGGGAGATAGGGAATTTGAAAAATTGATGTATAAGTACGGCTCTAAGACAGAGTATATAAATTTATCTTTTTATGCTGCAATGCTCTTTGCTAATGAATATAAAAGTGAGGATATAATAAAACTAATAGAAATACAAATTGAACAAACTAAAAATAAAATTTCTTTATTAGAACAATCTCTTGAGCATGATGAAACTATTTCTATGTATTTTAGGAAAATGATGGAAAATTCACATTCGCATCATTTAGTAAATGTAGAGTGGTTTGAAGGATTGTTAAAAGATATAAGAAATGAAAATTGATTTAAAGTTCTTGAAAATGCCGATTTTTTTTGGTGTTTCCAAGAACTTTTTTGATATTCAGGAAATATTCTAATAATTGCTTCTAATAAGTTAAATATGGAACGAAAGCATATTGATTGTGACATATATTTTTAAATTAAGTCAGTATCCATATATTCTCAATTGCAAGTTGATTTATAAAGTTGGATATCTATAGTATTATATAATCAGACAAAATGATGATTTTATTTATAAAATTTCAGAGGTGACCATATGGATAATTATAAAATATTAATAATAGAAGATGAAAAACAAATGTCAATGTTTATAGAGATGGAGCTTGTTCACGAGGGATATAATGTTGATACAGCATATGATGGAATAGAAGGATTAAAGAAAGTTCACAATAATGAATATGATTTAATTCTTCTTGATATTATGGTACCAGGCTTAGATGGAATTGAAATTTGCAGAAGAATTAGAGTATTCTCTAATGTACATATTATAATGCTAACTGCTAAAAGTGATGTAGCAGATAAAGTTTTAGGCCTAGATGTTGGAGCAAATGATTATTTGACAAAACCTTTTGCAATAGAGGAATTATTAGCAAGAATACGTGTGCATATAAGAGATAAAGAATTAAAAAATGACTTCGATGTAATAAGAGTAAAAGATATTGTTATGAACAATAAAACGCATGAAGTGTGGAGAAATGGTAAAGAAATAGAACTTACAAAAAAAGAATATGCACTTTTGGAAATTCTCTTAATTAATAAAAATATTGTACTTACAAGAGAAAAATTAATTGAAAGCATATGGGGATATGACTATACAGGGGATACAAATGTAGTAGATGTATTTATAAGATATTTACGAAGTAAGATTGATGATGGAATCGAGGATAAGCTTATAACTACAGTAAGAGGTGTAGGATATGTTATCAAGACTAATTAATTATTTAAAAAAGACTATAAGGAATCCCAAAATATCGATAAAGCTTACAATAGTATATGCGCTTATGTTCTCAGTAGCATTATTGATATTAAATACCTCTATTTTATTTGGAGTTAAATATTATTTATACAAAGATGCAAATAAACAAATTGAAGATGTTAAAGTAAGAATATTAAAAAAGGTTAAATCTCAAAGGGATAAGGTGGATTTATCTGATAAAGAACTTATTTCTGATGTGCCATCTGAAGAAAATGTATCTATAAGAATACTTCAAGAAGATGGGAAAATGCTAAATATATCAAATGAATTTGATTATGACATTAAAGTAGAAGAACCTTATGATACAATAGAATATTTAGAGGTAGAAGATACTAAAGATGACTATGCTGAAGATGGTGAAGATGATGAAGAACATTTAGCTATGAAAAATGTAAAAATTAAAAAGAGAGGACATGTTATAGCTTATCTTCAAATAGTGAAAAACATGGATAATGAAGAGGAATTTTTACGTATTTTGTTTTGGATTATGTCTATAGCAGATTTTATAGGAATTATTATTTCTCTCATATTAGGTTATATGGTAAGTAAGAAAATGCTTAAACCTATTCAATATATAAATAATACTGCTGAAAATATAAGCATTAATAATCTAAAAGAAAGGATAAACGTAAATGATTCTGGTGATGAACTTAATAAACTGGCAAATACGTTTAATAATATGATAGACAGACTTCAAGAATCGTTTACTAAACAAGCTCTGTTTGTATCACATGCATCTCACGAACTTAGAACTCCAATTGCAGTTATTCAAGGTTATGCTAATCTTTTAGACAGATGGGGGAAAGATGATAGAGAAGCATTAGAAAAATCAATTTATGCTATTAAACTCGAGGCTGCGAATATGGGTGATTTAGTTGAAAAGTTACTATTTCTTGCACGAGGGGATAGAGGGGTTCAAATAATGGAAAAAAAGGAATTCTATCTAAATGAGCTTGTTGAAGAAGTAGTCAGTGACAGCAGGTTAATAAATCCAAATCGCATAATAACCTGTAATAAAAAGGCTGAAATAATTATTGCAGCAGACTATAAAATGCTAAAACAAATGCTAAGAATATTTGTTGATAACAGTATTAAATTTTCAGATGAGCAAGATAAAATAGATATAAGTTCAGAAGCACAGGATAAATTTTTAAAGTTAACTGTGAGTGATAATGGAATTGGTATACCTGAAGGTGAAATTGAAAATATATTTGATAGATTTTATATCATTGATAAATCCAGATCTAAAGAAAAAGCTGGAACAGGGCTTGGATTACCTATTGCAAAATATATAATTGATTTGCATAAAGGATCTATAGATATAGAAAGTGAAGAGGGAAAAGGTACCAAAATAGTTGTTACTTTAAATTATATATAGCTTTTAAAATAACAAGGATAATTCATTAATTTATTAACATTTAATTTATATATTAAGATTATCTTAATATATTGAATTTTAATCTAATTTTAATGTTAGCGTGAAATACTTAAGTAAATAGTGTAAATAATAACATTAATTTGATAGAGGAGATGAATTATGAATAGAAATTTGATAAAGACAATGGCAATTACGCTAGTGTTAAGTTCAGCAACTACGCTAATGCCAAATGTTTTAAATTTAGGAACTTTAGGAACAAATGTTGTCTATGCAGCAAGTACTTCAGGATATATTACTGATATATCACTAAAAACAAATAAGGATAAAACAGTAAATGTATATACTAAAAGCAGTTATAGCAGTAAGTATAAGCTGAGCAAAATAAGTGGAAAAGCTCCAACAAAATTATACGCTCAGGTTGCAAGTAATGTAAGTAAAGTAAAAGTTTCAGATGTTGATTTTGGCACGGATTGTGATAATATTAAAATTTATAAAGGAAGTACAGAAATAGCTTCAAATGAAGAAGTTAAGATTTCAAGCAGTCTAACACTTAAAATAAAAGCATACAGTGGAACAACCCTTAAAGAAACCTATACGCTTGAAATAAAAAAGGAGAGTTCTAGTAGTAACAAGTCGAATGACGATGTGTATTTAGATGATTTATCATTAACATATGATAATGATGATATTAATTTTAATTTTGACAAAGATACTTCAACATACAATATAAATGTAAAAAATAAAACAAGCTATGTTAAAGTATGTGCGGAGCCAGAAGATGACGATTATTCTGTTAAAATTAATGGCAGCTCAGTAACTAGCAGCAGCGATTGGGAAAAGAAAGTGTCATTATCAGAAGGTAAAAATACTATTACAGTTAAGATTAAAGATGATGATAGTAATACAAGAGATTATACTTTAAATATTACTAGAGAAGCAGCTAATACTTCTGGTGGGACAAACACTAATAATGGTACTGCATTAAAAGAAGGATGGCAGCTAATAAGTGGAGATTGGTATTTCGTTGGACCGGATGGATCTAAGCAAACAGGCTGGCAGAAAATAGATGGAAGATGGTATTATATGGATGACGGTGGAATTATGAAAACAGGATGGCTAAAAAGTCCATATAGCGGAAAATGGTATTATTTAAATCCAATATCAAATGGATTTAAAGGTGCCATGCTTACAAATACTATAATTGATGGATATAGAATAGGCCTTGATGGAGCAAGAATAAACTAAGCTCTAACAATTAAAGTAAAATCATAATTTTCAATAATTAAATAAAAGCTTTATGGGGCTGCCGCACTAAGAAGTATAATCTCAATATGTTGTGTTAAAATTTGAAAAATTATTACAATATATCGTAGTTTTTTCTTCTTGTGCGGCAGCACCATTTTTATAATTAAAATTAGGAATCAATAACTTAAGATTTTGTAAGAAATTCTTATAAATTTTGTAAAGTTAATCTGCTACAATTAAATTATGTTCTTAGAAGAGGAGTAAAGAGAATGAAAAAATGGAGGCATTATGAATAAACGAGAGAGAATTGAAGTAGTCTTTTTATACGGAGTTTTTATTTGTTACATACTTTTTTTAATTAAGTTATTGTTTTTATCAAGAGTTTCACCTTTGGATCTGTTTAGCAGTCAAAGGACTTTAAATAGGTCAATTAATCTCATTCCTTTTTATAGTATAAAGGAATATATATTTAGCAACTCTGATATCATAAAAAGATTCGCTTTTAGTAATGTGATTGGCAATATAGTTATATTTATTCCTCTTGGTACATATTTGTCATTATTCAAAAACAATAAGAGAGTAAAAATCAATCTGCTATTTATATTTACAGTAAGTTTATTTGTAGAAATAATTCAGGGCCTTTTAGGCATTGGAGCAGCAGACATTGATGATGTGATTTTAAATTGTTTGGGTGGATTAACTGGTGTTTTAGGGTATAAATTTTTATTGTTTATATTACGAGATGTGAAAAAAGTACGTGTTGCAATCACAATACTATCTGCAATGGGATTGCCAATTTTACTATATTTATTATTCTTGGTGAAATTGAGATTATGAATAACTTTAGTGTATATTTAAGAAGATACCCTACACAAAAGGAACTTATAAATTAAGCATAATCTACAGCGAACCAATACATAATCATATTTTATTTTTGCGAGAAATATATATTCTTTACAATATTTATTCTTCAGAATACTAGAATATATATTCTGAAGAATATGCTTGAATAATGCGGCTTTGAAGGTTACAGCATCAAAAGTATATTTTTTAGATGTTGTAAATCATTGTCAAGTAAATGTACTAATTTAAGGAGGGGTAATATGGATGTAATACGCGCAATAGAAGAGCGTAGAAGTATAAGAAAGTTTCAAGATAAAACAGTACCTAAAGATATAATAGAAAAAATTTTAGAATCAGCAATTAAAGCACCTTCAGGAAAAAACCGCCAACCGTGGAGATTTATTGTTCTTCAAAATAATAAAAAAGATGAGCTAGTAAGCATTATGAAGGATGCTTTAAATCAACATAATGAACGGAATAAGCCTACTGGCAGTTTTGAGCTAAGCATAAATTCAATTAATGAAGCATCGGCAGTAGTCTTAGTGTTTAATGCATTTTCTAATTTTGAAGAAGATTATAATCATTATAGATGGCTTACTGATACTCAATCAATTGGCGCTGCTATACAAACACTAATTTTAGCAGCGCAGGATTTTAAATTAGGAACTCTTTGGATTTGTGATATATTTCATTGTAACAAAGAAATATGTTCATGGTTAAATTGCAAAGAGGAACTTGTAGCCGCAGTAGCAATTGGATATCCAAACCAATCACCATACCCACGACCACGAAAATCACTTGATGAAGTTACAAAATGGATATAATTATATTTGTTTATTGTAACACGTGAAATTTTATGTTATTAAACAGCTAAAAGTAGAATAATGAGAGGCTTTTATTTGGTGATTCTTATTTTCACTAAAAAGTTTATCAATTGCTCGACCACTATAGATAATTCATATGGTTAAAATTATAATAGATGGCAGAAAAATATGTATTGATGTAAAAGTCGATACATATTTTTTTTATTCGTTGTTTAGTAAATGAATATAATGCTATGGCTCAGTTGGAAAAGAAAAAAGCGATAAAGTTAAATAAATAGCAATAAAGTATAACAAAGTATATTTACAATACACAAAAAGTGCAATATAATGAGTACATAAATCAAAGATGAAAGGATTTATTTAAAATGGAAGAAAAATTTTATACAATAGATCAAATTGCAGAAAAACTAGGTATGCACCATAAAACCATAAGAAAATTTATAACAGAAGGAAAGCTTAGGGCAAATAAAGTTGGAAAGCAATGGAGAATATCAGGACATGATTTAAGCCTTTTTATGGAAAACAATAATGTTAACGTTAGTAATAAAAATGAAGTTGAAAATGAAAAAATGGAATTTAGCACTGGTGAGGTAGATATTAAAAGTAGAATTAACAAGATAAATGTATCTACTGTTATAGATATTAATGAGGTAGCTATAGAAGAATATATGAGAATATCAAATACGCTTATAGCGATAATGAATAGTAAAGATTCTAAAATGAGCAATTCAACTATTAATATGAAATATTATCCAAAGGAAAGAAATCTGAAGGTAATGTTATGGGGAGATGCGGAATTCACTAAAGAAATGTTGGATCTTATTTCTATACTAACCCAAAGTAATGATATGTAAATAAAAACTCTTAATGGTTTGTCATTAGCAAGAGTTAAATATACTGTTTCAAATTTAACGAACAAGCGTATTTTATTGTATAACAAAAGTATATATTGAAATGAGGAATATTATGAAAATAGACATTATTAAAGAGAATAATATTGAAATTGCTGTTATAAATAATAATGAGATATTGATAACAGATGTTCAGTCAGCATTGGATTTTATGGCAACCATATGGTATGATACGGGCTGTGACCGTATAGTTTTAAATAAGTCAGAAATATGTGAAGATTTTTTTGACTTAAGGACGAAGCTTGCAGGGGAAATATTACAGAAATTTATCAATTATCACATGAAAATAGCCATTGTTGGAGATTTTTCTACATATACAAGTAAGAGTTTAAAAGATTTTATCTATGAGAGTAATAATGGAAAAGATATATTTTTCTTATCAGATGAAAAGAAGGCTATTGAGAAATTAAGTTTAGTGTAAGCATACTGATGGATCATATTCTTATATGGTGTAACAGTTAAAAGTAGAATGAGGAGAAGTATCTAAGAGGTACTTCTTTTTAATTTTTATAAAAAATAAACTCCCTCTCCCATTTATATTATATCATATGAAATATTTAAATAACAGACTTATAATCTATGCTTATTGCGGGTATTATAGGAGCATGAATTATTTCATAGAGAATCACTTTGCCGATATTTAGAAAAGAGGAAGGGGAACAAGTATGAATTCATATGTGCTTAGCTTTCAGGAAATTGATAAAACAAAGATTTCTATAGTCGGGGGGAAAGGGGCCAACTTAGGAGAACTATCAAGGCTTACAGGGATCCTAGTGCCGGAATGTCTTTCAAGGAGTTAATATCTTTTGGCCGATGGTTTAAAGCTGGTGGAAGGTTGTTTGTTGATGTGGCACCAATGCTGGCTTCACCAGATGGCAGAAAAACCTTATTAAATAATATGAGACAACTCGAACCTCTTACAGAAGATGCAGTTATGACCATAATAGAGCGAGATTTCATAAAATGTTTACCAAATGATAAAAATGACCTTAAAAGCAATAAAAGTGTCTCAGCTTCAGGTTCAGAGCCACAAAAGGAATTGGATCCGAAAATCGTTTCTGAGCTGATTAAGAAGAGTCAATCATCCATAGAGGAGTTAAAACAAAAAATCCAAACGAGATCAGGGGTAGATTTAATTGATTTTATTCTGGAAGATATAAATGAGTTAAAGAGGATTTTATTTGACCCGCAAAGTACAGCTGTATTTATGGCAGCTATAAATGCTTCACTTTGGATCAACGAAAAGATGAATGATTGGTTAGGTGAAAAAAATGCAGCCGATATCCTTTCACAATCTGTACCAAGCAATATTACTTCGGAAATGGGTCTAGAATTAATGGATGTGGCAGATGTGATACGACCTTATCCAGAAATAGTTAATTTTTTACAACATGTAAAAGATGATAACTTCCTGGAGGAAGTGATTAAGTTTCATGGTGGAAAGGAAGCCCAGAATGCAATCTTGTGTTATCTTAGTAAATTTGGAATGCGCTGCAGCGGAGAAATAGATATTACTAGAACCCGCTTCAGCGAAAAACCAGTTACACTTGTCCCTATGATTCTAAGCAACATCAAGAACTTTGAGCCTAATGCTGGCAAAAAGAAATTTGGGCAAGGGCGACAGGAAGCTTTGAATAAAGAACAAGAGTTACTAAGTCGCTTGAGAGAGTTACCGGATGGTGAAGAAAAAGCCAAAGAAACAAAACGAAATATTGACTTGATCAGGAATTTTATAGGTTACCGTGAATACCCAAAATATGGTATGATTAACCGATATTTTGTTTATAAGCAGGCTTTAATGAAAGAAGCGGAACGGCTCGTACAAGATGGCGTTATTCATGAAAAAGAAGATATTTACTACCTTACTTTTGAAGAACTTCGCGAAGTAGTAAGCACCAATAAACTTGATTATGAGATTATAGGGAAGCGAAAAGAAGAGCACAAATTAAATGAAAAACTGACACCTCCACGTGTTATGACCTCTGATGGTGAAATCATTACAGGTAAATACAAACGAGAAAATCTTCCAGCGGGCGCTATTGCAGGTTTAGCTGTTTCTTCTGGAGTAATCGAGGGAAGAGCACGTGTCATCTTAAACATGGAAGAAGCTGTGCTAGAAGCTGGAGATATATTGGTTACCTCCTTTACTGACCCTAGCTGGACACCACTGTTTGTATCCATAAAAGGATTAGTAACTGAAATCGGTGGGCTAATGACCCATGGAGCAGTTATCGCACGTGAATATGGCTTACCAGCAGTTGTAGGGGTGGAAAATGCCACCAAATTAATAAAATATGGGCAAAGAATTCGCGTAAATGGGACAGAAGGGTATATAGAAATACTATAATGGGGAAAACATTGCCTTACACTGTATATTTTAAGTCCTAATTGACAAATAAAATAGAGTAATTTGCAACTGAAGTTTGGATATAATTACCAAAGTGTGAAGCTGAGTTGAATGAAAATAAACTGATCATGATGGTGCTAAATCCTCTTGATCAGTTTTTAAGTCTGAAAAAGTTAAAGTCACAATCATATAATAGTTCACATATCATTATAAGTTATATGCGCTTATAAACTACAAAGAAATTTAATTATTATTTGAATTATTGACAATTTATTCATTGGTTGAGCATCAGTATATTTCTTGTTTAAGCTTTTCTTCTGTAGAAGGAGATGCTGTATAAATCATTACTTTCAAATCAGGGTAGTTTGATAACTGCAAATTCACATGTTCAAACTCCAATTCTCCAATTTGAGGATGATTCCACAATTTATGACAATCAGTGACATTTTTAACTTCATGTCGAGGCCACCATAACCTGAAAAATTCACTTTCTTGTTTAAAATTCTCAATCATTTCGTTTAATCTTGCATCTTGAGGATATCTAGCGCAATCAGCTCTAAATCTTGCAATAGTAATTTTAGCCCGTTCCTCCCACTCTGCATCAATCTCTTCTTTGAATGAATCAATTAGAAATTGTTGTAATATGTTTGGTTTTGAAGCTAATTTGGAAGAATATACAGGAAATTGAAATACAAATTCTGCTGCTCGGTTCCATAACAGTACATCCCAGTATTTATTCATTATGTATGCTGGATTAGGTTCCAATGCAAATACAGTCCTCTCTAATCCTTTACTAACTTCCTTATATATTTCTCCTTCTTCCATTTCAGCTGATTTGGATAGTAAAAAAAGATATCGGCGTTCATCATCAGATAGTTTTAATGCATTAGCCAGACTTTCCAAGACTTGATGAGAAGGATGTACGTCTTTTCCTTGTTCTATGGATGTATACCAAGAAACACCGATATTAGCGAGCTGAGCGACCTCTTCACGACGAAGTCCCGGTGTGCGTCGGCGTCCATATGATGGCAATCCAGCCTGTTCTGGTGTAAGACGTTCCCTGGTTGCACGTAAAAATTCACCTAGCGACTGCTGTACTGTAATCTCTTTCATTTATTTTCCTCCTTTTATCCTACCACTCTCAATCATACGATAACCACAATGTGGTTGGACCATTATAAGCCTGATATATTAGTAATATAACATAAAAATAATTTATAGACAAAACCGTTTAGATTGGAGTGAATTAATATGAAAATATTTTTAACTGGGGCAACAGGCAAAGTTGGAAGCCGTCTTGTACCATATCTACTTAAACAAGGGCATGCTGTTCGTGTTCTTGTAAGGACTGCTGAACAAGCCATCACATTGAAAGAACAAGGAGCTGAAGTAGTCATAGGTGATCTTTTAAATAATGAAAATCTCGCTGACGATATAAAAGGTGTTGATGCCGTAGTACATACAGCAGCACAATTTAGAGGTGGCATTAGTGAAGAAATAGCTACAGCGGTGAATCTAGATTCAACTATTGAATTAGCTAAAGCAGCAATAGATGCAGGTGTCACAAGATTCGTTTTTACAAGCACAAGTAACGTATATCGAGATCTGAATGTAAACAGACTATGTAAAGAAGATGATATTCTTATACCCTCTAATTTAATGTATCCAAAAACAAAACGTGCTGCTGAAGAAGCTTTACTAAAATTACATCGTGATAAAGGTCTAGATATCCGTATTATGAGGTTAGCGTTTGTTTATGGAGATGGAGATCCGCATATTGAAGAAGTATTACCTTACATGATTAACTGGAATCCTTTAAAAAAGCAATCTATGATTCATCATGAAGATGTCAACCAAGCATTATTACTTGCTGCCAGTACATATGGTATTGGTGGCCGCATATATAACGTTGCAGATGATAATCCTATTGCTATAGGTGAATTATATAAATTATATGAAGGGCCAGAGCAAACACCTACTGAAGATGGATGGCTTATGTCTAACCTATGGGAATTAACTGCAGATCCGACTCGCATTAAAGAGGAACTAAATTTTAAGCCAAAATATTCTTCTATTTATGCTGCTAGGGATATGGGAGCCTTATAATTGTGATTTATAAAAGTGGATATACTTTTAAGTATGAAGCTTACCACGGTTCTGCTATTATTGAAAAGTAAGCGCCAAAAGGGAGCTGTTGCAAAACTAACACAGTTAGTTTTGCAGCGGCTCATTTTTTTAATTATACATTAAAAATTATAATGATAATTTTCAACTTATATTATCATTAAATTTAGAAAACTTAATACCAGAAGATGATTCTGTCCGCTTGCTAAGCCATGTATTGGAGGGATTAGATTACATTATGGTACTAAAATAGAGGCGAATGCGAATCGTTATACTTTTGTTTGGAAGAAAGTTATTTATAAAAATGAAAGCAAAATGTTTGATAATGTTATTTCCATTGTCGGAAATATTAACATGAATTAAAATATTTTTCCTAATTATGGAGTGAAGTAAGTAAGCCTATTTAAGTGCGTTTAAAATTCAAAAATCTTCAAATAACTGATGTGATATTTCAGATATTTGTAGATTTCATTTTTTAAACCGAAAAGGAGCATCGTTCCTGATTAAAAATTTAATCATTTTGCGACACTCCCTTATCATTTCTTATCTTACTTCTAAAGCGGTAAGTGACACTAATAGTACTTTTGGGTAAGTGAAATTAATTTGAAAGTTTAATGATTTAGCACAGATTTTCTGAACTGTGCAGGTGTTATACCAGTCCAACTTTTGAATGCTCTGTGAAAAGCACTCGTCTCAGAAAATCCGAGGATATATGTAATCTCATCTAAGGAGATATTTATGTCACTTAGATATTTTTTAGCCATACTTTTACGTGTTTCTTTCAGCAACTTAATATATGAGGTATCTTCCTTTTGTAAATATAATTGTAAGCTTCTTATACTCAGTAGTAGTTTTTTTGCAACATTTTCAATTGAAGGCAGATTACCTTTTCTTAATTCTTCAAAAAGTATTTCAGTAACCATATTAGAATATGTATTATTATTATTATTATTATCAAAGCCTTCAAGAATTTCTTGGACATTTTTTTCGAATAAAAGTAATAATTTTTTATTTGGTTCAATGACAGAAATGTTTAATTGCTCACTGTCAAAGATTAAAGCATTTGTTGATTTTTCAAAAAGCACTTCGCACTGAAAAATTCTTTCATATTCAGAAGTGTTGTTTGGCCTGGAATGGGAAAAATGAACTTCGTGCAATTTAAGAGTTTCGTTAGACAATAATTTAATATATGAAAGCATTCCAGAAATTTTGAATTCTGAGAAATGTCTGTTATCTTCTAATTCGTTATCTATAGTTACATTACTTAATACTGCGTAATTATCCATAATTTTAAAATCAGAGATACTTGTGCTATCAATGATTTTTTCATATATGCAATATTTTGTCCAACATTCATTTAATGTAGAACAATTCATTAGTACATAGCCTAAAATATTAGAAAATCCCTTTGATAAATGCTCTCCTTGATGAAGGCCTAGGTTATTGTCTTTAGTTAGCCTTACAGCAGAGTTTATTATTTTTTGAGCTTCAAGGCCTGATAATCTATTATCTGGTGATGATAAAATTAAAGGATTTACATTAGCATTTTTTATAACGTCTTTTGTACTAATTCCATAACAATTAAGATTACTTAAAAATGACGAAATTTTTGTTGCTGAAATAGATTTAGTAAGATGCATATATTTACCACCTATAATTTATTTATTCAAAATATAATTTTATTTGCGCTAATTGTCAATTGTTTTGCGTAAACCATCATTTGTAATGCCAGATAAATATTATATAAATATATTAACATAAATGTAAGGGAGATGGGATTACATGAATAAAACTGTATTAATAACAGGTGCATCAAGTGGAATAGGATTAGAGATTTCAAAAATATTTGCTAGAAATAATTATAATTTAGTTTTGGTTTCTCAAAATGAAGAAAACCTTAAAAAGACAATAAACATAATTCGTAAGGAGAATACTGAAATAACAATTTATGCGATTGCAAAGGATTTGTCAAAAACTTCTGCTCCACACGAAATATTGGAATATACTTTGAAAAATTCTATACAGATAGATATTTTAGTTAATAATGCAGGTATACAGGTGTATGGCAATTTTCATGATACAAAGATAGAGGATATATTAAATTTAATGAATATAAACATGTTTGCGATGACAAAGCTAACAAGGTTATTTGTTGATGGAATGATAAAAAGAGGTCATGGTAAAATACTTAATCTTGCGTCTACAGGTGCTTTTCAACCATGTCCACTAAATGCGGTTTATTGTGCATCAAAGGCTTTTGTATTACATATGTCTGAGGCAATAGGAGAAGAATTAAAGGGGACGGGAGTAACAATTACAACCCTTTGCCCAGGGGCTACAAGAACAAATTTTGCAAAACGAGCAAATATTGAAAACATAAAGCTTTTTAGAGGGAAATTACTGGAACCAAGTAAGGTGGCTGAAATTGGGTACAAAGCTTTAATGAAAGGTAAATCAGTAGTAATTACAGGTATCGTTAATGAACTTATCGCCCAATCTGTCAGATTTATTCCAAGAAGTATGGTTATAAAAATTGGGATGAATGTGATGAGGGAATAATCAGTGATTTATTAAATAAGCAAGAAAGAAAAACTGTTATCATTTATTTATGATACGGCGAACCATATCGTAAGTGAGTGGTAGATTTACTAAAATTAGATAAAAAGCTACTAGAAATAACTTACCATATAAAAAGTAGTATGATAAATTTTGTTTAATTGCGATACAAATAGATATATACAGGATAGTATATAAATTGAAACAGCTTAAAATAGCATTGCAAATAATAAATATAGTATTATAAATACAGGATAATGGCCCAATATAAGGGCAATATCCTGTATTTTTATTCATAAAAAGCAATAATTTTAATATTTGTTGTGAAGTATCTTGTTAATGTTCCGTATCTATATATGAAAGATATAGAATAAGAAAGGAGTTAAGAAATGACTATCAATGAAGATAATGTTTTATTAGAACTTAGAAAAAGAAATCCTAAAGCTTTAGAATATATAATAAATACTTATTCAAATTTCGCTTTTAAGGTAGTTATAAATGTTTTAGGAAACGATAATTATGAAAGCGCTAAGGAATGTCTTAATGATATATACCTCCTAGTATGGAATAAGCATCAGCTTTATAATCCACAGAAGGCTTCCTTTAAGAATTGGCTCTTAGCTGTCAGCAAGTATAAGGCTATAGACTATAAGAGAAGCTTAAAGCAAACAAATAATGTACAAATTGAAGAAGAGTCTTTATTTTCTTCCAATAATGTTGAAAATGAATATATTCTAAAGGAAAATAAAAAGCAATTACTTGAGCTATTAAATAATGAAAGTAAAACAGATAGAGAAATATTCATAAGAAAATATATTTTTGATGAGGATGTAAATAGTATAAGTAAGAAGTTAAAGTTATCAAAAGGTGCAGTTTACAACAGGTTATGGAGAACAAGAAATTCTCTTACAGAAAAACTAAATGTTTCGTATAAAGAGGAGGCAGTGAAATGAAATCAAATTTTAATGAAGATGAAATTTTAGTTCTATTAAATGATGTTACTATTACAGATGATGAGTTAAGCTCTTTTGAGTTTAATGATACGGAAAAAAGAAAGTTACATTGTAAAGTACTTAATAAAGTTAAAGAAAAGAGTTCAAAGAGAAGGAGTTTTTCAATAGCTGCATCTTTTATCTTAGTATGTTCAATAGCGTTAGCAGGTAAATCAGTAATTGCAACCATAAATACAGAGATATTTGGAGACAATAAAGCAATTGAACAGGCAGTGAAGCATAATTATGTACAAGAAGTAAATGGAGGTATTGTTAATGATAATGGAGTAGGAATTCAAGTAACCAACATTGTGATAGATAAAGCGAAATTTGCTTTGTCCTTTGATTTAAAATTTGATAATCCAGAAATTTTAAAGAAGTTACAATGGTTAGATATGGATTTGGAAATCAAAGATGAGAAAGGGAGAATAATTAATGGATACTGTGACCAAGACCTTTCTGATAAAAATGTATTGGGAGTTATTAGTTCAAGCTCTGACAACTTTCAAATTTTAAATAAAGACACAGGAGAAGCAAGATATAACCTTATACTGGATTCCGATGATAAAAACATTCCAGTTCTAAATAAGATAGATATAAATATAAGAACAATTTCCTTTAATTTGATTGATAGCCAAAATGATAATCTAGATGAGATATCAGGAAAATGGCAATTTAGAGTAGATGTAAATAGTGAATTTAATAATAATAAAAGTATATTTTTTACAGGAGACAATACTAATAATGAGATTAAGGTAAATTCTGTAGAAACCACTCAAACAGGTACAGTACTAAAATTTACTTCTCCTAAGAATGTAAATTATAAAGATGTATTTAAAAATGTTTATCTTATAGATGATAAGGGAGTAAGTAAAAATGTTACAGGAAGTGTAGGTTCTATGAGTGATGAAAATAATAATTTTATTTATACAGTAACCTTTCCGATAACAACTTTTGACAATCCTAAGGATTTGAGGTTTGTAATTAAAGATTACAATGGAAAAAATGTTGAAGTAAAACTAAAGAGAAATTAGTTCAGCGGTAATGTTAATAACTGTTAGTAGTATGAGTAAATTAGGTGCCTTGCAAGATGATCAGTATTTAAAAAGCCAAGTTGCTGTTACAGCAGTGGAGGCTTCTAAAATTGGAGATGAACTATACTCTATTATTGCAGATTCTATTATTAATCATAACATGGAAGAGACAAATAAAGAATGGTCAAAAATGAAAATAGATAAAGAGAAGCTAATTCAAGAAGTTATTGAAAATTCAGACACAGATGAGGAAAAGGCATTAGCTTCAACTGCAAATGATGCTTTTCATAAATATGTGGACACATATGAGAATAAGTTAATTCCTCTTTTAAACTCTTCTTCTTATAATGTAGAAGATGCAAAAGAAATTGACGGACAGCTTGATGAATTAAAAATAGAGATTAAAGATTCTATGACTAAAATAAGTATATCGATGCAAAATGAACTAGAAGAATCAGACAACAAGTGATAGCGCAGAAGGAACAACCGATATTGCAAGTAGAATTTCAAATATAAGCATGCAATCCGATGATGTTTTAAAGTTCGTGATAAAAACTAAAGAAACAGCTGAAACCTTAAAGAGGGAAATTTCAGTATTTAAAATATAATGTTTTATTTAAGGTGGAGGTGCGATTTTATCGTACTTCTAATGAATAGTTGAAATCCAAATGTTTATTACAGTGTATAAAGATAAATTTTACTAATTTGCACCTATATATTATAATATACAGATGTAAATTAAGGTGTTATAGAAATTGGATAATTGAGAATTACTATATAAGACAATAAAGGTTTCTACAAACATCAAAATATTCAGGAGGATTATTTCATGAAACAGAAGTTAAGTTTTCAGCAGAATCTGCTGATTGGCTCATTGTTATTTGGACTATTTTTTGGTGCAGGTAACTTAATTTTTCCAGTGCAAATGGGACAAAAAGCCGGTAATCATACTTTTATGGCGACTATTGGATTTTTAATTACAGGTGTGGGACTTCCGATGTTTGGAATTATGGCATCAGCAATTTCAAGAAGTGAAAGTTTATTTGATATGGCTAGACCTGTTAGCTCAAAGTATGCTCGTATTTTTACGTGTCTTTTATATTTGACAATTGGTCCATTGTTTGCAATTCCGCGTACAGCTACGGTTGCATTTGAGGTTGGGATTCATCCTTTTATTCCAGATCAGCATTTGAAATTAGGATTAATCATTTTCTCATTAATATTTTTTATTTTTACCATTTATTTTTCATTAAGACCAGGACAAATTTTAGATTGGGTTGGTAAATATCTTACGCCTATTTTTTTGGTATTATTATCAGTTTTATTAATTGTTGTTTTTGTAAGCCCAATGGGACAAGTGAGTAGCTACCCGGCTCAAGGAAACTACGCTGATCAGCCACTATTTACTGGTCTACTAGATGGATATAATACTATGGATGCTTTGGCTTCAGTTGCTTTTGCTATTATTATAATTTCAAACATACAAAAATTAGGGGTTAAAGAGCCACGCTTTATTGTTATCGAAACATGTAAATCTGGTTTGGTAAGTGTTATTGGAATGTCTATTATTTATAGTTCATTAGCTTACATGGGAGCTACAAGCCTAGGAAGCGTTGAATCGGCTGATAATGGTGGTATTATTTTATCTATGGTAAGTAATCATTACTTTGGATTCATTGGTAAAGTGCTGCTAGCGGGCATCGTTGGAATTGCCTGTGTAAAAACAGCCATTGGTTTAATTACTTCATGTTCTGAGATGTTCAGTGAAATGTTCCCAAACTCTATTTCTTACAAAAAGTATGCTGTTATATTTACAGTTTTCTCTTTTGTAATTGCTAATTTTGGATTAAGCAATATAATTCAGCTATCCATTCCAGTGCTTATGTTCTTATATCCATTAGTAATTACTTTAATATTACTGTCTCTTTTGGCACCCGTTATTAAGAAGCAAAGTCATGTATACAAATGGACAACAGGATTAACAGTTATCGCAGCATTTTTTGATTTATGCAAAGCACTACCAGGATTCTTACAACAAAATGCAGCAATAACACAGCTTATCAATTTCGCTCACTTATATTTACCAGGCTTTGATTATGGATTTGGATGGCTATTGCCAGCCGTTGCTGGATTTATTATCGGATTAATAAATTGGAGTACTAGTTCCAAGAAACATAGCATATAAATTCAATAGATAACTTTATTTATAAAGTGTGAACTGGTAAGTTTGACATATAATTTAATATTTAAATAAATAAGGAGAACCAAGTTCAGATGAATGAGGTTCTCCTATGCATTTTGCTTTAAGAAAATTGCTGCTATCTCTGCTATTTACTTTCGAAATTTTCCCTAACCAATTGCATAAACAATGACATTGCAGGACTAATCCACTTGTTTTTGTGATAAGAGTACATAGCCGTGATTTTACTATCAGAGCAGTTTGCATGAATTTCTTTTAATTTTTTATTTTTAAGCTCATCTTCAACTACAAAACGAGGTAAGAAAGATATTCCTAAATTGCTTGAAACACAGTTTTTGATTGCTTCAATACTCCAAAGTTCTATGGTGTTATTTAAGGTTATATTATTACTACGAAGATAATTTTCAAATATTCTTCTATAGATACAATTAGGTTCATTGATAACAAGGCTTGTATTTATTGCTTGATCTGGCGTGCTAAAGTCAGCTTTTTCGTGTTCAAATAAAGGTGAACATACTAGAACTACAGGAAATTCAGTTAGTTGAACGGACGTTAAACTTTCTTTATGAGTTCCTACATCATAAAGTAAACCAATGTCTACTTCACCTTTAACCAACATGTCATTAATCACATAGCAATTTAATGAAACTATAGAAAGGCTCACATCAGGAGCTTTTTGTCTAAATAAACTAAGCACATTTTGTAATTTGTATGACATTAATGAGTCAGCTATTGCAATTTTTAATTCCCCTTTAGGCATATCATCGTTTTTTCCGATACTTTCAATTTTTTTTACTGTTTCAAGTAATTCATCTGTATGTGTTATTAATTCTTTTCCAAGTGGAGTTAATACCATATTGCGGCCTATCTTTTCGAATAATTTTATTGAAAGTTCCTGTTCTAGCTGTTGAATTTGTGATGTAACAGTAGATTGAGTGTATCCAATCTTTAATGCTGCATTTGAAAAACTGCCTTCTTCAACAATACATTTAAATGTTTTAAAGTGCCTTATATCCACATATATCACTCCAATCTGTATAGTGTTCATGATATATTGAAAAAAATGAATTGTCAATTTGAAAATATCAATTTTACAAATACATGGTGATTTGATAGGATTAATTAACGAAAGGGGATATTGAAAAATTAAACCTAGGACAAGTATTTTGAACAATATTTTTAGAAGGAGAATTATATCATGAATTTAACAGCATTTTTAACTTTTACTCTTTTAACAGCATTTACACCAGGCCCAAATAACATATTAGCCATGTCTAATACAAGTAAGTTTGGATTGAAAAAGAGTATTAAATTGATTCAAGGAATTTCCGCTGGTTTTTTATCAGTAATGGTATTATGTAGCTTTTTTAGTGTGATTCTTGTAAACATCATTCCAATGATTAAACCTGTTATGACTTATATCGGAGTAGGATATATTTTGTGGCTGGCGTGGCATGTTGTTAAAAGCAAATCACGGTCCAATGATGAGAATATAGAAAATGCAGACAGCTTTATCACAGGTTTTATTCTACAATTTGTAAATGTAAAAATTATATTATATGGTATAACAGCCATTTCTACTTTTATTATCCCGTTCTATAGTTCTTTTATTTCAATTGGAGCTTTTACATTACTAATCACAGTCTTTGGATGTTCTGGAGTTTTCGCTTGGGCAGTTTTTGGTGCAGTATTTCAGAGGTTTTTTGAGAGATATAGGGTTGCAGTTAACATAATAATGGCATTACTTTTAGTCTATTCTGCATTTACCTTAATAATATAAGGGTTTAAAATATAATTTTATTTAAAACCAAATTAAATTAATAATAGTATTAGAAATAGCATAATTATAAGTGTTGGTATACAATGTGAAAATGTTAAATACAGCTTAAGTTAGACAAGGAGGACAGACTCAAATAATGTTTCAATAAAATGAAAAACGTTGCTTTTGTAAGCTAATAGGAGAAAAAATGGTTATAAGTTCAAAAGATAACAAAATACAAGCTGTTATTGGCTATTATGGTTATAAATGGATAAAGGGACATTTGAAAAGTATACCTATGAGGTATACAATTAAAGTATACGGTTTAGGTATACATTTAAGGAATGTGTTGAGAAAATGGTTTAGTAAGTAAGATACATTAACTGTACAATTTTCAACAATGAAAAGGAATACAAAGATTAATTAAATTTGGAGTATTTTACTTATGGTATCGAGTAATGTGGTTTTGCAGATTTCATAGAATGACGTTGGTGAAACCGTATAATTTATTGGAGGTGTATTTATGTTTTTTAAGACTACAGAACAGCATGAAAACTTGAGGGAAAAGATCAGAGTGTTTGCAGAAGAGGAAGTTAAACCTATTGCATTTATGTTGGATCAGGAAAATAAATTTCCGTCAGAAGTAGTTCAAAAGCTAGCTGATATGGACGTGATGGGAATTCCATATCCTAAAGAATATGGAGGAGCAGGTTTAGATGTGATCAGTTATGCAATTGCTGTAGAGGAATTATCAAGAGTTGATGGGGGAACAGGAGTAATTCTGTCTGCTCATACATCACTTGGAACATATCCAATTGCGGCATTTGGAACTGAGGAGCAGAAACAAAAATACTTAGTGCCACTCGCAAAAGGAGAGAAACTTGGTGCCTTCGGTCTAACTGAAGAAAACGCAGGTAGTGATGCAGGTGGAACAGAAACAACCGCCGTATTGGAAGGAGACTATTATATTTTAAATGGCGAAAAAATATTCATCACCAATGGTGGTGAGGCAGATATTAATATTGTTTTCGCTGTAACTACACCAGACATTGGTACACGCGGCATTAGTGCATTTATAGTTGAGAAAGGCTGGGAAGGTTTCAGTTTTGGTAAACATTATGACAAAATGGGAATTCGTTCTTCAGCTACTGCAGAGTTAATTTTTAATGATGTAAAAGTGCCTAAGGAAAATTTATTAGGTAAAGAAGGCGATGGCTTCAAGATTGCTATGTCTACTTTAGATGGTGGTCGTATTGGTATTGCCGCCCAAGCCCTTGGGATAGCGCAAGGTGCCTATGAGAATGCCTTAGAGTATTCAAAAGAAAGAGTTCAATTTGGTAAACCTATTTGCCAGCAGCAAATAATCGCTTTTAAACTAGCTGATATGGCTACAAAGCTTAGAGCTGCTAGATTTCTTGTTTATAGTGCCGCAGAGCTTAAGGGAAATCATGAACATTACAGTATGGAAGCTGCTATGGCTAAACAATATACTTCAGATGTTTGTCTTGAGATTGTCAATGATGCTCTTCAAATATTTGGTGGAAGCGGATACCTTAAAGGAATGGAAGTTGAACGTGCCTACAGAGATGCTAAAATTTGCACAATATACGAAGGAACTAATGAAATTCAACGAGTTGTTATTGCAGCTAATATTATAGGTAAAATGCCAAAGACAGAGCAAGTAGCAAAAACGTCAAGGGAACCTGCTACAGGATATCGTAAAAAAGTAATTTTTAAAGATGGAACTCTAGAAGAAAGAGTGAATACTCTTGTAGAAGCTCTTAAGAAAGACGGATATGATTTCACTGTAGGAATTCCTATGGATACGCCAATAAGTAAAGCAGAAAGAGTAGTCAGCGTAGGTCAAGGTATAGGAGAAAAGGAAAATATGCATCTTATAAAAGACTTAGCAGTACAAGCTGGTGCAGCAATAGGTTCTTCACGTCCTGTAGCTGAAACATTAAAATATGTGCCAATAGACCGATATGTAGGTATGTCAGGTCAAAAGTTTAAAGGAAATCTTTATATTGCCTGCGGTATTTCGGGAGCAGGTCAACATTTGAAAGGAATAAAAGACGCATCTACAATAGTTGCTATAAATATTAATCCAAATGCAAAAATCTTTAAGAATGCTGATTATGGAATAGTTGGTGACTTGAAGGAAGTATTGCCACTACTAACTGAGGCTTTAGATAATGGTGAGGAAAAGAAAGAGGCACCACCTATGAAAAAGATTAAGAGAGCTTCAGTGAAGAAAGTTATTCCAACTTGGAAGCATTATGTATGTAATGGATGTGGCTATGAATATGATCCTGGAGTGGGAGATTTAGAAGGAGAAGTAAGTCCAGGTACACTTTTTGAAAACTTACCTGAAGAGTGGACTTGCCCTGCTTGTGGTGAAGAAAAGGATATGTTTATAGAAGTATAAGACATACAATAAAAAATAAAGGAGGATTATCCATGTATTGCGTTAGAGAAATAACTGAAGATCTTTATTGGGTTGGAGGCAATGATCGTCGTCTTGCTCTTTTTGAAAATGTTCATCCTATTCAAAGGGGTGTTTCATATAATTCATATTTACTTTTAGATGAGAAAACAGTGCTATTTGATACTGTAGATTGGTCAATCTGCCGACAATTCCTTGAAAATATTAAAGGGGTTCTAGGGGACAAAACTTTAGACTATATGGTAATTAATCATATGGAGCCTGATCATGCAGCTTGTATTGAAGAA
The DNA here is from genome assembly GCF_003575225.1 of Clostridium chromiireducens. Taxonomy (NCBI): domain Bacteria; kingdom Bacillati; phylum Bacillota; class Clostridia; order Eubacteriales; family Clostridiaceae; genus Clostridium; species Clostridium chromiireducens. Next base: position 259,854 of record NZ_QXDJ01000002.1, read on the forward strand.
ATTGTTATTCGCTATCCAGAGGTACAAATTATATGTACTGAAAAAGCTTCTTTGTTCATGCGTCAGTTTGGTTTTGATATAGATGGTAAAATAACAGAGGTCAAAGAAGGAGATACTATGTCCTTTGGAAAGCATAATGTAGTATTTGTTGCTGCACCAATGGTACACTGGCCAGAAGCAATGGTGACCTTTGATACTACTAATGGAGTACTTTTCTCAGCTGATGCATTTGGTTCTTTTGGAGCTTTGGATGGAAAGCTGTTTAATGATGAAGTGAATTTTGATCGTGACTGGATTGATGATGCTAGAAGATATTATACAAACATAGTAGGAAAATACGGACCTCATGTCCAAGCTCTATTAAAGAAAGCAGGAACCATAGATATTAAAATTATCTGTCCGCTTCATGGACCTGTATGGCGTAATGATTTTGGTTACCTGCTTGATAAATATGATAAATGGAGCAGTTACGAACCTGAAGAAAAAGGAGTATTAATCGTCTATGGCTCAATGTATGGAAATACAGAAGCAGCAGCTAATGATTTAGCAACAAGGTTAGTTAAAAAGGGAATGACTAATGTGAACATGTATGATGTTTCAAAAACTCATGTTTCATATTTAATTTCTGATTCATTCAAATACAGCCATATTGTTCTTGCATCTGTAACTTACAATTTAAATATATATCCGCCAATCCATGATTATATATTAGATATGAAAGCATTAAATCTTCAAAAACGTACTTTTGCTCTTATAGAAAATGGTTCATGGGCTCCTCAGTCAGGCAAATTAATGCGTGAACTAATAGAGCAAATGAAGGACATGACTATTCTAGATTGCGATATGTCAATTAATTCTAGCATGAAAGAAAGTGACGAGGATTCAATAGATTCTATTGTCGATAGTATACTGGAATCAATGAAATAATTTAAGAGAAAGTATAAAGATTAACTCATGATTAGATTCATGGGTTAATTTTATATATTTATAGATTGATTAACAACGTAATTAAGGCTTTTTAAAGAAAAATGTACATGGTGTATTTACTACACACTTTCCACATACATCACTACCTACACTATTTGGTTTATCACCAGATTCGTCAGTATAAGAGCTTCCGAACTCTGTATATAATTCTGCATTTTTCATTAATACCACATAGCATTTATGCCTATCATACCCATCTAAAGTCAATGCACCTGATGGGCAGTGTTTTACACATATACCGCAGCTTCCATTCTTTTTATATAAGCAAAGTTCTTCTTCTAAAGGCGAATCTAGTTTAACATCTAGGTTGGTTACAATGGTGCTATATCTTCCACAGCATCCAGCCTTAGTTATAAGCATATTATTGATACCAAAGGTTCCGAGGCCAGCAACTTTTGCAAAATGTCTATGAGACCAATTGCTTTTCAATATCTTTTGATCAAATGTAGAAGCTTCAGGTGAAACACCTGCATTGTATCCAAGTTTTTGTAGTTCTGATACCATATAGTCATTTAGCTTAACGAACATTGCATTGGTTTCCTCATAAGCTAGTGCCCATTCAGGAGAAGCAATTTCTCCAGGAGTTCCATTTGTTTTAGCCAATTCTTTAGTGAATGGAACAAAATAAGCTATAACAATTGATGCATCAGAAATTACGTCACTAGGTAAACCATGAGTAGGTGTAATAAGTTCCTTAAAATTTAAAATATAAGGATCATTAGCATCAGCAAAGCCAACTAAAGGCTCACCCCATTTAGTTGAAATATTATCTTGCTTCTCGTATTCCTTAACAAAGTTTCGTATCATTTTAGTAACTCTTTCTTTCATGCTAAAGCACATCCCTTCTTTACATGAGTTTGTTATATTTCTTTTAATAATTATCTTCTACTAATATTTTTCATTTTAAATAGTCAAAGAAAAAAGACGATATATTACAACAGTGTATTTAATGTTATATGCATTTCGGTAAGTTATCACATAAGTCTAAGTTGTAGTCTGGTTATCTCGATATATACTATTATATATCTTCAGTTAGATAAGTCTTTGCTGAAATATAGTTAGTTTTTAGTCTATTTCTTGATGTTTCTTCTAAATTCTGCAGGTGATATTTTTTCTAAGTGTTTAAATACCTTGGTAAATGATGAATTGTGTTCATAGCCAACCATCTGAGAAATTTGTAAAACTGTTAAGTTTGTATTTAAAAGGAGTTCCTTTGCTCTCCTTACTCTTAAATTTTGGATGTATTCAGTAGGAGAAACGTTCATATTATTTTTAAACCATTCACTATAATAACTAACGTTGTAGTGCTCTATATCTGCTAATTTCTTTAAATCAATATCTTCAGTAAAATGTTCATTAATGAATTTTACTGAATTAGGCAAATTTTCAGTAGTGATAAAATTATAAAAGTAGAGGAATAAATTATTTATAGAACTAGAATTTTGGTTGATCTCAGCTTCATTTAACAACAAATATCTTATTGCTTTCCATTTTTCATCAAATAAAATATCTCTTCCACCACACATTTTTTCCATATCATACTTGTTGAGCATTTTATCAGGTATATCTAAAACTAAGAATTCATTGGTATTGCTAGCATTAAAGGTATGCTTACAATCTGGAGGAAGAAAGAATAATGAATCATCTTTTAACTCTAATTTCTTATAATCAGTTTCTATAGAAAGAATACCTTGAAGTGGCAAGATTAGTTGTCCATATTCATGAGTATGGGTATCACTTTTAAAACTATATATTCTACGCTCACATTTTATATAATTCAAAATCATTCCTCCTTTCCATTTTTTACTATAATTTAAACTTCCATATTAAATTTATTATAGCACAAGTTTAGTATTAGCTTTATCTATTCAAATACTTGAACTTTCATTTATATTAAGAAGTTATAACAATGAAAGTATTGGCATATGGAGCTTTATCAGACTTAATCGAGTATTTACAAGAAGATGACTAAGTCTTACCATAAACTTCAAAAAGACCACGAAATTTTAGAGTTTTCGTGGTTTTTACTAATTGAGAGGGGTAGAGTGTTTTAATCATCACGTACTTTATACCAGAATAGTTATGCAGCTGCTTTTAAGCGTGAATATGCATTGTATGCTTGAAAGATACCTCCAATAAATAAACCAACAGAAAAGCCACATAATAATGCATATAAAATGCTAAAGGAAAGTGTATTATATAATAATGGATTAATGCTTAAAGCAATATTTAATAGATACTTTACAAAAAAATTAGTCATAATAATAGCCAAAGTCAAATATGATCCGGTTCTGTATAGGGAACCATCTTTTAAATATAGTTTTCTATATCGAGAATATAAAAAATAAGATATCAATGTTCCTAAACACATAAAGATAGCGTAAAAAATCATAGAGATTCCTAAATAACTAAAACCTATGAGCAATTTTTCTAAGCCCCAAATAATAAATATGGATGGCATAATAAACATTTTAGATAGAGATAATTCACCATCTTTACTCGCTTTAATTCCGCGCTTTAAAAGAAAAATAAATATAACCCAAACATAAAAAGGAGTTCCGCTTACAATTCTTGAAATAATATTAATAATCATCATAATAATAACCTTCTTTCTTAATTCACATCATGTTGTAAGAGTACAATATAAATTAAGTAAGAACAATATAGATTGGCGTAAGCGGTTTATTTGGATACATAAGCGGTATAAAAAGGCAGATAATATTATATAAAGATTAATAAAAAAATAAACAACAACTTAGCGTTATTGTTTATTTTTTCTGTTTCTATCTAATATCTCATTCATTTTTTTTACTTCTATTTTCTCATATTGAAAGTTAATAAGTCGTACACATAGATAAATTAATATGACTTCAGCCAATGTTGAAAATATTGATATTAAAGACATATTCCAATTAAAAAGATAATTTGAAGCAAGTACCATTAACCAAATTATAATTATATAAATTAATGGATTAAATATTGAGTCTACAGAAATAACATATTTATTAATAATGATTTTTACTAACGACAGGACCAAAGATAAAGCTAGTAATTCATAGATTCGGGTATTATCTAAATGTTGTTCTGTTAAGAGCTGGAATAATATTATTACTGTAAAAATTACTGAGGTTAATTGTAATACTTTTCTAGAATATTTAAAAATCATTAGTTATCCCTCATTCCTAATTTGTTTTTCAAATTCGCAACATATCTTCTTGAAATTATAACTTTTTCATTATTAATTAAAAGAGCTTCCAGGTTGCCACTTAACTTTGGATAGAAAGAATGTATCTTATTAATATTTAGTAACATGGATTTAGAAACTCTAATAAAATCAACAGAAGCTAGCTGTTCTTCAAGTAGGTACAATTTTTCAGAGATTTCGTAAGTTTCAGCTTTAGTATAAATAAATATCTTTCTATCTATAGATTCTATATAGAAAATCCCATCTACATTTACTTTATAATGTTTCTCTTCTTTTCTTCCGAGTAAATATTGAATAACTTGATTTGACGATGTCAATAACTCTATTGCTTCGGTAATTTTCTTATCAACGTTATGGACATTAAAATTAACTTCTTCTTCAAATTGAGAAGAGATAATATTTATATTAACCTTCATGTTTATACTCCTATAATCTAAACAATACATTATATAAAAATATAGTTGTTCTACAAATAATTACTATTCTTGGGAAGTCAAAATTTATATGTAAAATATCATAGAGTTGTCTGTAATTCTTCTTTTACATTATTAAACATTTATTCTTCTTTTATCTATTTTAAAGTGTTTATGCTTATGTGTCTAGAACTTTTATAGACAGAAAAATTTTAAATCAGCAAGAAGAAAAATTAATCTAAAATGAGGTAGGTAATATTGCATGATTAAATTTTATAGATAGGAAATGGGATAATAAACATGAAGATAATTGATATTAATGGGCGTATAAGGAAAAAAGGGGAAGCCTATGCTAAGCTTTTTTAGCATAGGCTTCCACCTTATGTTTATAGATAAAGTATGCTGTAAGAAGATTGTATGCATTAATATAACATATCTTCATTTAGCAAAGAACAACGATCTCATAGGGAGTAGTTTGAGCAGGTATGCTCTTGGTTGTAGGTCCATAGACAACAATTAGGTTTTTATTTCTAGGGTATCTGTTAAAAGGTTGATCATTTCTTAAAATTACCTTAGTAGATGGTGAGATATTTAGTTTTAAATTTCCATCGCTGCTTATAAGTTGATTGTTAAAATAGTCTACAGTAACATTTTGATCTCCTGTGTCTTTTGCCATAACAATCGCAGGATATTGTGGAGGATATATAAGAAGGGCAGGTGCGTTTGCATCGTAGAATCCAGTTACCTCGTCTCCTACCTCTACCACTTCATGATCTACAAAATAGGTTCCAGGGGATATCACAAAATTTACCGGTCCCCTGTTTATATCTTCGAGTGACATTAATTTATAGCAGCCTACTGATGCATCATCTTGAACTGGGTAAAAATCTTCAATCCTTGTGACGGTACCGCTAAAGGCAGCAAATGTTGGCTCTGCATTTTTCCACGTTGCATTGAAGTGGGGATAAGTAGATTGATGCCTGTAGTGAGGCCAACAAGGAAATTGGTTATTATACATATAATACTCCTTTATATTGATACAGTTTTAAGCCTAATCATTAATAGTATATTAGCTACTTTAAGAATTGTTACTCAGTACCAAGTACTTATACACGTTTTATTCAATTCTGGATTTTAATGCTTCAGCCATTGAAATTCTGTTTATCTTTATTCTCCTCTATAGTTAGAGAAGTAACAACATATATTACAATAAGCCCAATTATAAAAGATACAAAAGCTATACTTCCGATTATTGCTTGAAGCGGTTTTGTCATTGTATCAAAGGCTTTTTTCATATCATCAACTGTTACAACTATTAATAGCTTATTTTCTGGAATGTCTATTTTTTCCGTGATCCATAATCCAATATAACTTCCAGAAGGGAAACCAAGCATGTCATTAACTAAATAAATACATAGTTATAACTTGTATAGAAACATGTACGGTGTTGCTAATTCGATTTTTGTTAAATAGATAACGATATATTTGTGATGTCTAATGCTAAAATATTTCTTGAAATTCTCTTTACTATTTTTATTAATTTATTTTTAATAATGCTTAAAAATTATTACGTGTAGAAACGTCTTTTAACCTACTATTTATGTGAGATTTTTTAAAAAATTCAACAGTTTTCAGACTTTTTTAATACGATTATTTTTAACTTTTTTACAAATGATAATTTTTTTTGACAAAATATCTTGAATTATTCCAAGAAAAGGCGTATTATAAAATTGTTAAATAATAAACAAACATTTTCTTTTTGTGTTGGAATAAATTTAAGATAGATTATATAGATAGCAAACTTGTTGTGATTAATTTGTTGTGATTCTAACATTAAAGAAAAATCCGAATTGTTTCTAGATTGCTTGTTGAATGCGGTATATATCATATATTCATCTTACTGCAAGTGGAATATTACTGTGAAAACTACTGTTGTTATTATTTATTGTGTTTAAACTTGTACGTACATATTAGGCGTAAATTGTTTTATTATTTTAACTTATTTATAAGTTCACTTAGTAAAAGTTAATTTTATTTGTTATGAAAAAATACATAGAAAAGGGGATTCTATAAAATGATAAATATTGATTATTCATCCGAAAGTTATTTAAAAAAAGTAGATGCATACTGGAGAGCTGTTAATTTTATCTCAGTTGGACAATTGTATCTTAAGGGAAATCCATTATTAAAGGAACCATTAAAACCGGAACATGTGAAAAATGCAGTATTTGGTCACTGGGGAACAATTGCTGGACAAACTTTTATTTATGCTCACTTAAACCGTGTTATTAATAAATACGATTTAAATATGCTATATATTTCTGGTCCAGGTCATGGTGGACAAGTTATGGTTTCTAACTCTTATTTTGATGGAAGTTATAGTGATACTTACCCTGAAATTACTCAAGATATAGCAGGCTTATCAAAATTATATAAGGAATTCTCATCTTCAGGTGGAGTAGGTTCTCATGCAACTCCTGAAGCTCCTGGTTCAATACATGAAGGTGGTGAATTAGGTTATTCTGTAATGCATGGTTTTGGTGCTATTTTAGATAACCCTAATTTAATTGCAGCAGTTGTAGTTGGAGATGGTGAAGCTGAAACTGGACCATTAGCAGGTTCTTGGCAAGTAAATAAATTTATAAACCCTGTTACAGATGGTGTTGTTCTACCAATACTATACTTAAATGGATTCAAGATCAGTAACCCAACTATTATGGCTCGTATGACTGATGAAGAATTGCAAAAATATTTTGAAGGCTTAGGATGGGATCCTATATTTGTTTCAGGAGATGAACCAGAAGTAATGCATCCATTGATGGCTAAAAAGATGGATGAAGCTATCGAAAAAATTCTAGCTATCAAAAAGAATGCGATTGAAAATGATGATATGTCTAGGCCTAAATGGCCAATTATCCTTAATAGAACACCTAAAGGATGGACAGGTCCAAAAGAATCAAATGGAGCTCCAGTTGAAGGTTCATTCCGTGCACACCAAGTTCCAATTCCTTTTGATAGTAAGCATATGGAATATGCAGACGACTTTGCAAAATGGATGATGAGCTATCGTCCAGAAGAATTATTTACTGAAGAAGGTAAGTTAGTAGATGAAATTGCAGAAATAATTCCTAAAGGCGATAAACGTATGTCATGTAACCCTGCAACAAATGGTGGTAAAATCATGAAAGATTTACGTTTACCAGATTACCGTGAATATGCTCTTGGTAACCAAGAAAAAGGTAAAGAAGTTGCACAAGATATGCTTGTTCTAGGTAAATATGTACGTGACGTTATGAAATTAAATAGAAAAGAACGTAATTTCCGTGTATTTAGCCCAGATGAAGCTGCATCAAACCGTTTATATGCAATGTTTGAAGAAACAAGCCGTCAATGGGTTGGTGAAATCAATGAGCCTTATGATGAATTCTTAGCACCAGACGGAAGAGTATTTGATTCAATGCTTAGTGAGCATGTTGCAGAAGGTGCTTTAGAAGCTTATCTATTAACTGGTCGTCATGGATTTATACACAGCTATGAAGCATTTTTACGTGTTGTAGATTCAATGGTTACACAACACTTCAAATGGTTAAATCAATGTGAAGAAATTGCCTGGAGAGAAGAAATTTCATCATTAAACTTAATTATGACTTCTCATATTTGGCAACAAGACCACAATGGCTATACTCACCAAGATCCAGGAATGCTTGGACATTTAGCTGATAAAAATTCTGGTTTAATCCATGAATACTTACCAGCAGATGCAAATACTTTACTTGTAACATTTGATAAATGTTTAAGAAGCCGTAATCAAGTAAATCTTTTAACAGCATCAAAACATCCAAGACAACAATGGTTCACTATTGATGAAGCTGAATATTTAGTTAACAATGGTTTAGGTATCGTAGAATGGGCAAGTACAGATAAAGGTGCAGAACCAGATATTATATTTGCAACAGCTGGTGATACTCCAACACTTGAAGGTTTAGCGGCTGTACAATTATTACATGATTACTTACCAGAATTAAAGATTAGATTTGTTAATATAGTTGATTTATTAAAATTACAATCTCCACAAGTATATGAACATGGTATATCTGATGCAGAGTTTAATATGATTTTCACTACAGATAAACCAATTATCTTTGGTTTCCATGGTTATGAAAACTTGATAGATACATTATTCTTTAAACGTGCTAACCATAATGTTTCTGTTCATGGTTACAGAGATAAGGGTGAAATCACAACTGGATTTGATATGCGTGTATTAAACGAGTTAGATCGTTTCAATCTTGTTAAAGATGCAATCTATCACTTACCACAATTAGGGAATAAGGGTGCATATATTATCCAAGAAATGAACGAAAAATTAGATACGCATACTAAATTTGTTCATGAAAATGGTGTTGAGATGCCAGAGATTGCTAATTGGAAATGGAAAGGCCTTAACTAATCCTCTACATTCAATTAAAGAATGCCAGAGGCTCACATAATTATTAAAATTTCAAAAAAGATGTCTAGGAACAATTTGTTCTTAGGCATCTTTTTTATTAGATTATTTAGAATATGGAAAGATCAATAAATTTATTTATATTATCTGGAGTTGAGTGTGTTGCATATATAAATGTGTTGTGTAGGGTAAAAATCCAATCTTAAGAGATATTGCCTTAAATAATTTGTGAGATTATTTTGAATTTAAATTGGAATTTCTTTATATTATTAAATAACATTTTTTTATTCTACTCTAGACTTTAATGCTTCAGCCATTGAAATTCTGTTTATCTTTTTTCTGCTCAATAGTTTTGATAATTCAAATGTTAAGTATATTATGATAAAACCAATTAAAACATAGATATAATCAATAGTTACAGGGAAAGATATACTCATTTCTTTTGTCATTGATTTAAAAAGTGCAGTTAAGGAACCGAGTAGGAGAGGTACTCCTAATATGTAGCCAAGCACTACTATAAATCTGGAACTATTTAAAATTAGTGAGTAAATCTCTTTATTTCTATAACCTAGAACCTTTAAAAGAGAAATATTATCTTTATTCTCCTCTATAGTTAGGGAAGTAACAACATATATTACAATAAGCCCAATTATAAATGACATGAAAGCTATACTTCCTATTATTGCTTGAAGCGGTTTTGTCATTGTATCAAAGGCTTTTTTCATATCATCAACTGTTACAACTGTTAATAGCTTATTTTCTGGAATGGCTATTTTTTCTGTACTCCATAATCCAATATAGCTTCCAGAATGGAAACCAAGCATATCATTTAGGGTATCTAGAGGCATATAAACATACTGACCTACAAATGTTTCTGCAATGCTGTCAACTGTTATGCTGTATTCTTTTGAATCTAATCTATTGATAACTTTTAGAGTATCTTTTGGCGTTATATTTAATTTATCAGCTAAAGATCTTGTAATTATGATGCTACTAGGTTTTAGTATATTACCGGATTTATCCTTAAAGGAAATATATTTAGAGTCTGGATTTACACCGTACACTGTAAAAGTAATATTATCATCGTATTTCATTGAAAATGGTATTTCCAAGAAGGGTTCTCCTTTTTCAGGTTTACCATTTTGGAGAGCGTTAAATACATAATGATAATTATACTTAAAGGATTCATTAAAAGATTCTTTAAGTAAGGAATCCATTGAGCTCTTAGAGGCAAAGCCCATGAGCAGCAGCATTGTTGACATAACTATACCAAGTAACAGGAATATGCTTCTAGGTATGCTTCTTAGGAGCTCACGCATTTTAAATTTGGTATTAAAATTGAATCTTTCAAGATTTACTTTTCTTTCTATGAAACCAACTTTATTCTTCTCGGTGCCGCCTCTCATTAGATGCATTGGTGAGCTTTTGAGGGATTTATTGACTACAAAATAGCTGCAGATTACTAAGAAGAATATTGGCAATAAAATACTTATTATAATATAGCTTATATCATAGCTTAAAGAACCTACAGGGATATTGAAGTATGATACATAATAGTTCATCATAGGTCTTAAGGTTAATAATCCAAGCATAGTTCCTAGAATACCGCCTACAAGTGAAATAACAATGGCATATAGAAGATAGTGCTTCATAATCTCTTTTTTTCTATAGCCTAGTGCATAAAGAGTTCCTATAATAACAGCTTCTCTCTTTAACATTCGATACATAACTATTCCAGTTAATATGCAGGTTAAAAGAAGTACAGCTATAGGCATAGAAGAACTCATTTTATCAATGCCAGAAAGTTTTGCTGTAAAATACGTAACTCTTGGGTTGTCACTTATATTCATCCAGCTGAGAAGAGTAATATTCTCACTTTTTAGATAATCCTTAAATTCTGATATCTTATTATCTATATTACTTCTGTCACCATTAAATCTTATGGAATAAGAAACATTGCCTATATTTAGACTATTAAAATCCTCTTTACTTATAACAGCTATTCCAAAACTGTTTGGATCATTCATTATATCTGATTCACTTTTTAGTGGATAGATATAGTTAGGAAGAGACATAAAGCCGGATAATATAAAGTTCTCACCATCAATTTTAATGTTATCTCCAATATTTAATTTGTTAGCTTTTCCATAGGAGGGATCTATGAGGATGCCACCTCTGCTTAGATCATTTCCTTTAATTATTGCTGGTATATTAACCTTTTTATTTTCACTGAATATCCTTAGGGTCTTATCTTCTGAAATCAAGTAGTCAAATGACTTTGTTTCCTCTATATTCATATTAAATTTTGCTTCCAAGGTTTCAATATTACTTATTCTTGGAGTAGTCGTGAAGTTTACATCTTCTTGCTTATAGTCTTTTTCAAAGGAAGAAGATAATTGTGTAAGATTCTTTGAAACCAAGTTAAACATTGTGAAAAGTAGACAGCTAAAAATAATAAGTACTAATGAACCAATATATTGTGATCTGTTTTCCAGCATGGTTCGCTTGATTTTTTTATTAATAATCATTACCACTCAATCCTTTCTGCAGGTACGGTTATACTATTAACTATGCTCTCTACAATTTCACCACTTCTAACCCTATAAAATTTATTAGCCATAGCACTAATTGCAGTGTTATGGGTTATCATAAGTATGGTTGTGCCAAATTCTTCGTTTACTTTTTGAAGAAGCTTTAAAATTTCCCTTGAAGTTGAGAAATCAAGAGCACCAGTTGGTTCGTCGCATAACAAAAGAGTTGGATTTTTGACTATAGCTCGTGCAATAGACACTCTTTGCTGCTCACCACCACTTAGTTCCCTTGGAAATCTATGCTTTTTATCAAACATATTTACGGCTTTTAGTACCTCATCAATGTTAAGTGGTGATTTACTTATATTTGAAACAACTTCTATATTTTCACCTACTGTAAGATTAGGGATTAGATTGTAAAACTGAAATATGAAGCCGATATTTTCTCGTCTGTAATCAGTAAGCTTATTGTCATTTAGTTTAGTGATATCCATATCACCAACTAAAACTATACCTGAGTCGCATCTGTCAATTCCTCCAATAATGTTAAGAAGTGTTGATTTCCCAGAACCAGAAGGTCCAAGTATTACCCCTATTTCTCTCTTTTCTAAACTTATACCTGCGCCCTTTAAAACGGTTGTGGTTACATCACCTGTGTTATAACTTTTCTTCAAATTTTCTACTTTTAAAAACATTATTTCTCGCCTCCTATCTTTCTATTTCTCATTAATTTATTTATGGGAATTTGTATTTACTTTTTTGACTTAAAAGAATTATCTAATGCTAATAGTCTTCGCCCAAGGTACCGGCCTTATGCAATTTATATTTTCTAAAAGGAAATACACTTATGTTATGTTAATGAGTTAATGAAGCTTATGAGAAAATAAAAAGCTCTAATAGCGGTGTTGTGGTGAATCATATAATAAACTAATGGTATAATAGGGATAAAATAATAATAAACAAAGTGTATCGATATTATGATCATTGACTAAGGCTTGGTAGATCATAAAAATGTACATGAAGAAGAATAGTGAGTTAACATATAGAGGTTTGCTCATTATAGTAGGATTTGAAAGGAGAAACAATGAATTATTTAGCTCATATACATCTTTCAGATAATAGCGAAGAAAATATGTTAGGAAATTTTCTAGGGGATTTTGTGAGTAAATCTTTAGAAGATGAATTTGAATATTCCATAAAGCAGGGGATTCTAATGCATAAGAAGCTTGATACTTTTACGGATTCCCATCCAAATTTCGCAAATAGTAGAGAAAGAATTTCTAGCGCTAATAGACGCCTTGCAGGGGTACTAATTGATATATTTTATGATCATTTTTTAGCTAAGAATTGGAGTGATTATTCTTCAGTATCCTTAGAAGAATATGCTGATAATTTTTATAAGATACTCAAAAAGTATTCTTATTGCTTGCCAGATAAACTGACGAGAAGAATGCCTTTTATGATAGAAGAAAACTGGCTTCTTTCCTATAGAGATATAAGTGGAATACAGGTAGCAGTGGATAGGATTTCTAAAAGATTTTCTAATACCAGGCACCCCTTAGTAAATCCTATAGATGAACTAATTAATAATTATGAAGGACTTCAAAATGACTTTAAATGTTTTTATCCTGAGGCAATTCAATATGCAAATAAACTTAAAATAATGCTTTAGTAATATGTCCACGATTGATGCTGCGAACTTTACGACAAATAAGGTTTCTAAGTATAAAACATTTTATTTATTCATGGGAAATAATATTACAGGCATCTAAAATGAGAGTTATATACTTAAACTACCTAAATATAAAACTTTGTTTAGGTAATTATTTGTAGTGGGTAAAATTTTTTGTATTCTTTAGTATAATCTTACTTTTTATGGTATAATTCTAAATTATGGATTGGTTATATACCTTTTAAGTTTAGAGGGGGAATGCATTATGCTTTCTAAGCCTAGTGATTATATTGATGTTGGATTTAAGTTAGAATTAGAAGAAGGTTTAAAAAAAATATTTAATTCTACAGCAATTATAAAGATGGTACCAAAAGGCACAATTATTCTTCGACAAGGGGAAATGCCAACCTCACTGTATTATATTCATAAAGGAATTGTGAGGGGATATTATATAGATGATGCAGGTAACGATGTAACAAAATGCTTTGCTTGTGAAACAGAATTTGCCTGCGCTGAAGGATTATTAAGGAGTGGAGAATCTAGCTTTAGTATAGAAAGTTTAGAAGACTGCATTTGCGTCATTATTCCTTATGATTCAATAAAACAAGGAATGAAAAAAAGCAATCAAATGAAGGTTATATTCGATAATTATATCAAGAAAATTCTTGTTAATACTCTAAACCGAGAAAAGGCGTTACTTATCAAAAATGCATTAGACAGATATATAGAATTTACAAAAGAGCATTCTTCTTTAGAAAGTAGGATAAATCAAGCATATATTGCTTCTTATATTGGAGTTAGAGCAAGTTCTCTTAGTAGAATTAAGAGAGGTATGAAAATAGAATAAATGTATTTATTAAACATCAAATAAAATTATTTGGTGTTTTTTTTTATGTTATTAATGTGGCTATCAATATTATAAAAGATTGAAGTTAGTGCTTGTTTTTTATTGCAATTAACATATGTCAATTACAATTAGTAATTTTCAAATTAGTATTAAGATAGTTTCTATATTAATCTATTTAGGAGGATTTAATTATGAAGAAAATTTCTTTAGTAACAGGTGCAAATGGACATCTAGGTAACAATTTGGTAAGAGAATTATTAAAAAGAGATGAAAAGGTTAGAGCCAGCGTACGTGATTTGAATGATAAAAAGCCATTTGAAGGTCTTGACTGCGAAGTAGTTTATGCTGATTTAATGGATAAAGAATCATTAATTAGGGCACTTGATGGAGTTGATACATTATATCAAGTTGCAGCTGTATTTAAACATTGGGCCAAGGATACCGAAAAAGATATAATTGTTCCTAATATTTTGGGAACTGAAAATATAATGGAAGCAGCCAAGGAGGCAAAGGTAAGGAAAATTATATATGTAAGTTCTGTAGCTGCATTGTCTCTTAATAAGGTGAATTCAAAAGGTAAAATTGATGAAACTACGTGGCTTAAAGATAGCCATGGTAATGCCTACTTTGATTCAAAAGCACGTTCAGAAAAAAGGGCTTGGGAACTAGCAAAAAAATATGATTTAGATATGGTCAGTGTCCTACCAGGTGCAATGATTGGTGGAGAATTTTTAAAGAAAACTCCAACAATGCTTGGTTTTGATAGTATTCTTTCAGGTAAGATGAAAATTAATTATGTAACAGAAATGACTCCGATAGATGTAATTGATGTTATAGAAGGTATGATTGTCGCAGCTGAAAAAGGAGTAAGAGGGACAAGATATATTTTAGCTAATGAAGAACCTGTAACTTCAGATGATATTATTAAAATTGCAAAGAAGTTTGTTCCTGATCTGGAGATACCACAAAAATATGCTAAAGAGCAGCTATTGTTATTAGCTGAAAAACTTGAACTAGAAGCTAAACAAAATAATACTCAGCCACTAATTCTTAGAAGTCAGGTAGAATTATATTATGGTGGAATAAATAGATATTATGATATTACTACCTCAAAAAAAGATTTGAATTTCAATCCAAAATTAGGAAAAGAGGCGTTAGAAGAGTATTTTAAACGAGTTTATGCTAATCTAGGTTAATAGGATTAATTATTTGCTCATTGGAGTATAAATATAGGAATTATGAAACAATGGACGCATACAATTTGGGAACAGGCATGTTTAATAAATGGATTACAGAATTTAGAGAAAGACTATAATATGAAGTTTTAGGGGTTGTATCAAAACTCAATCTGATACAACCGCTTTATTAGTTTCAGCGTCAAGTGATGTCTTATTCTTGCAATTGCATTTTTGCCTCAAACTTATTTGAATCTTTTAATATATCATTTTTTCTTTTGTAGGCGAAATAATACGGTACTTCATAAGCTAACATAAGGATCCAGCCTATAAGACTTGCGTAAGCAACACTGACCATTCCTATACGATGAACCAATAAATATACAAATAATGTTCTAAATGATATTTGAATCAATGTAGAAATTAATGTGATTTTCATATTTCCCATACCTCTAAAGAAGCCTTGTATTCCATTTGTGAAGGATGGAAGTATATAGAAGAAAGCCATAAGTCCTAAATAATGGACTCCTAAATTAATCATACTTGTATCTTCAGAAGAAACAAACAATTTCATAATAGGTTCTTTTAAAAATAAAATAACTATACAAATTAATATCCAATAGCAGAACTCTACAAATAATCCAATTCTAAATCCATCCTTAATACGTCTTTTATTATTAGCACCGCGATTTTGAGCAACAAATGTCATTATTCCGCTGGATATACTTTGTTGAGGTGTAAATGCAAAGTCATCAACTCTGTTTACAGCATTAAATGCGGCAATAGCTGCAATACCTAGTGGATTAATAAAACTTTGTATTAATAATTTTCCGATTGGCTGACAAGACTGCTGCAAGGCTGTTATAGAACCATGTTGAAGTGTCTTCTTTAAAAGATTCATGTCAATTCTAATATCACTTCTAGTCAATCTTAACAATGGAACCTTTATATATATATAAATTATGCAGAAAACTGCAGAACATGCTTCTGCAATAGCTGTTGCAAGCCCAGCTCCAAGCACCCCCATATTAAAACCACCTATAAAGATAAAGTCAAGGCAGCCATTTAAAATAGATGCAATTGCTAAAAATCTTATTGGAGTTTTGGAATCACCAACACTTCTCATAGCTGCTGATACCGCGTTATACAAATATGTAAAAGGCATTGCAACAAAGATAATTCTAAGATAAAGGGCTGAAGAATCAAGAATTTCATTTGGCACTCCAAGAAGTCTTAGTATTCCTTTTGAAAAAATTAAACCAAGCACTACGATTAATAAAGAAAAAAAACATCCAAATATTAAAGTGGTTGATATTTCTTTTTTTAATTCTTCATGCTTTCCGGCACCAAAAAATTCACTCATGAGCACTGATGCACCAATGCATATGCCTGTTATTCCTAAAATTGCAATATTCATTACAGGGTTAGCTGCTCCAACTGCTGCTAATGCATCTGTTCCTGAAAATCTTCCTACAACTATAGAATCTACTGCATTATAAGTTAATTGAAGCAGATTTCCTACCACTAAAGGTATAGAAAAACCAATCAGATGCTTTGGTATGTTTCCTTTTGTCATATCTTTAATCATATATTTCACTTCCTTAGTATTCTTTCCTCAGTTATTATACTAAAGCGATTAGTGCATCATCAATAAGTGAAATATCAAATTCGTTTCATTATGAAATCATTTTAATTTTCTCCATAATGTGCTATGTCCAATTTCTAATCTCTTTTCTACTTTTACTTGATTCATTCCTTCTTCTGCCATTATATGTTTTATAATACGAGTCTCAATTTCTTTTAAGCTTCCACTTAGATCAATAGGTACTAAGATAGCGTATTTATGATTATCATGTTCTTTTTTTAGAGCAACTTTAACTCCAGTTTGGGCAATATATGAACCATTACATGTTAGTGCTAATTGATTTATTACTCTCATGAATTGTCGAATATTTTCTGGCCAATCATAATCAGATAATAAATTTATTCCACCTTTGTTGATTCCAACAACCTGACTTGCACATCTTACATCCAATTTTGCAAGATACATGCTTATCATATTATTAATTTCATTTGTATAATACTTAAGTGGCATTAGTTCTATTCTTACTTCGTCTAAAATTGAGCGAAGCTGCCTTAGAAGTTTTCCGCTACTTACACAGATTTCTACAGGCAATTCAGAAGAGGCAATTATTTTAACATTACAGTTTTTAGTTAATTTTTTTAAGATATTAATTATTTGCTTTTGCCCCTCTATACATAATTGGTCTATATCTTCTAAAAATAAAGTTCCGCCTTCATTCCAGAGATGCTTTATTATAGTATTCTCTAATAAATCATAGTTATAGTTTTCAGGAACTGAGAAGCAGCTAATACAAACTAAACTTTTTCTTTTTTGAGGACCATAGCAGCAGCATAAATAGCCAACATCACTTTTACACATTCCATCTTCGCCAGTTATAATGGTCGGAAGAGATGTATCACTAAGCGCTGATATTTGAGATGAAATTGTCTTTGGAAATACTGTATCTATAAAGCTTGGAGATATTTCATTAGCATTGAAAATTCTCACAAACTTATCTATATTGTCTTCATTTATTTTCTGATCTTCTATATAAAGATTAGATTCAATAATTTGTTTTTTATCTCTAGAAAGAGCATTGCATAATCTAATAGCTTCATCAATAGCACTTCTTAAACTTTCTATTCCGCTGGTAAGCAATATGCTGTTAATTCCTAGTTTTTGTGCCGTCTCATATACCATGTTATCTCCAATTATAAGTTCATAGTTTTCTTCTTTTAGATTTTCAATTATACTACTTATATTTTTATGTTCAAAATAACATTGTGATTCTATATAATATCCCATAAGTTCACTTAACTGCTTAAATGAATTAACAATGCTTGGATAAGCTAAAAATATTTTCTTGCCATCATAACCTTCAGATAATTTTAAAATTCTAAGTATATCAAAAGCATTTATATAAATTTCAATAATAGGCGTTGTTGTAACCTTCCTGCATGTTTCAACAGTTCCACCTCTTGTTATAATTGCATCGTATTTTTCATCAGCATTAAGTTTTTTTAATAGTTTTGGTCCTTGTTCATAATTTCCTTGATATACATCTATATGTATATCAGAATATTCATCTAAAATTGACTGGGCTAGTTCTTTTAAACCTAAATAAGGTGCTATAAAAAGAATTCTCATAATTATAATCTCCATGTACATATGTATTTATAGTTTCATTATATCAAAATTAACACTTGCTACTGATATGTTGAATTATATCTAAACTATTGATATAAAATGGGTATAGAGTAACAATTAATTTATTCCATCAGTCATGGTTATTGTGCCATTTGCCTCAAAAAAATTTAATTCAATTACAATAAAATTAGAGACCACAAATTTGTGGCCTCTAATTTTATCTAAATGAATCTTGGAATATCTTTAATACATCTTCATCAGTTAAAGCATCTGGATCAAATTGGAATAAAGCACCCATATTGTTTCTTGAATTTTCAACATATTTGTGTAATTCATCATATTTCATTCCATAATCACTCATTTTGATTTGATCTACATCGCAAGCTTTTTGAAGTTCTACTAATGTAGTAACAAAATCCATAGGGGAAGAGGCATCTTCTTTACCTAATGCCTTAGCCATCTGAATCATCCGTTCATCACAAGTACCACTTTTAGCAAAATGGGCATAATAAGCTGCGCTAATGGATATTAATGCTGCACCATGCTCAAATTTTGGATGGAAAGCACTAATTGCATGTGCAAGACTATGCTCTGAAATACATCCAGATGTAGATTCTACCATACCAGCTAAAGTATTTGCTAAAGCAATATCACCACGAGCATCTAGGTTGCTTCCATTCTGTACTGCTTCAGCTAAACTCTTTCCAATAAGTTCTATTGATTTTATGGCAAACATGTCGCTCATTACATATGAAGTAGTATTTAGATAACCTTCAGTACTATGGAAAAGAGCATCAAAACCTTGATAAGCCGTTAGGTTTTTTGGAACTGAAACCATTAATTCTGGATCAACTACAGATAGAACTGGGAATGTTTTATCATAACCAAAGCCAATCTTCTCATTAGTTTCTGTCTTAGTTGTAACTGTCCATGGATCTGCTTCTGTACCAGTACCAGAAGTTGTTGTAATAGCTACTATAGGAAGTGGATCATTTGGAACAGGTAGTCCTTTTCCAGTACCTCCTGAAATATAATCCCAGTAGTCTCCTTCGTTAGAAGCCATAACAGCAATGGCCTTTGCAGAATCTATGCTGCTTCCGCCACCAAGGCCAATAACAAAATCGATATTGTTTTCCTTAGCAAGGGCTGCGCCTTCCATTACATGATCTTTAATAGGATTTGGAAGGATTTTATCAAAAAGAATATATGAAATACCTGCTAAATCAAGTTGTTCATTCAAACGATCTAAGTAACCAAATTTTTTTACTGAAGTACCAGCAGTAGTTACAATTAATGCTTTTTTTCCAGGAAGAGGATGTTTATGCAATTCAGCTAATTTTCCTGCGCCAAAAAGTATTTTTGTTGGTATAAAATAATTAAAATTCATGATAGTGCCTCCTTAAAGCGTTACATTGTTTTGTTAATATAAGTATAAGCGTTAAAGTTAACTCTAAGTCAATATGTTTTTAAAGGAAATTTAAAAAGATATTTTAAAATAAATTTCTAAAATTAAAAAGTAACTTCTTAATTGCAATAATAAATTCGTCATTAATTACTCTTGTATGCTTTTAGTAAAAAGGAGAATTATCTATATTAAATATCCTTTAATGAAGCAGCTTCATTTATATTCATATATTTGTAATAAAGTTGTGATAAAACTGTTAAATTACCATTGTAATATTTAAATAACAACAAGCTAACATAATATATTTCGATGGAGGAATTAGAATGAAAAAAATAATTTGTGCACTAACTGGAATAGTCATTACAGCTACTTTAATGGTTGGATGCAGTAAAACTAGTGCTGGAGCTGCTCAAACAATTCAAACAACTGAAAGTACTCAAAATGCGTCCACTGATAATGGAAAAGCACCTCAAAAGAATTTTCAGGCAGCAGATTTACAAGGCGAAGTTTCAAGTATAGATGGTAATAAGATAACCTTAAAGCTTATTAAGGCACCTGAAATGCCTCAAGGAGGAAATACAGGAAATTCAAAACAAAGTGGAGATCAAAAAGCTCCATCACAAGATAACAATAAAGACGGACAGCCACCTATGAAACAAGGTAACAGGCAAGTAGAGTATACAGGTGAAACTAAAGATATTACAGTTGGCGACGGAATAGAAATAACTGCAATGAGCAGAGGAAAACAAAACTCAGATGCTAAAACACTTACAGTTAGTGATATTAAAGTTGGAGATACACTTTTAATAACATATTCGGATAAAGATAAAGAAACTATTTCAAAGATTACTGTTAGACAGGCGGCAGGTCAAAATGCAAAAGGGGAAACCAGTAAGTAATTAGAATACAATATTGCTTCAGATAGAGTTACAGGATCTTTAAAGATTTAGTAATTAAATCTGAAGTTTTTATTATAGATTTTAATCCGCCGCTGATTATCAATGAAGAAGAAATGGATAAAGCGGTCTCAATATGTAAGGAATCAATAGAAGATATAATATACCAATATTAAGCTAGGAGAGGACATTGTGTCCGTAAAATTGACTTTGGAGCATTTAATGGGCAAGTTGATTAATACTATAGTTATATATTACAATACTATTAGTAAATTATTTATAGAAATCCATATATGATTAGAGGATGATTAGAGGATGAAAGTTGATTTAAGTAAGATAGTCAATAATAAGAAAATTACACCTATAGAAGAACAGGTACTGGAATATATAATTAATAATATTAATATTGTTATGGATATTGGAGTCAGAGGAGTTGCTGCAGCAAACTATACATCTACATCAACAATTATGAGACTTTCGAAGAAATTAGGTTTCACAGGATTCATTGATATGATATATAATATAACGCCTCTAATTGATGCTGGTAATACAGGAATTATAGAAAAATCAGAAGCATTAATAGGCACGGATATTAATTTTTTATGTAAATATATAGAGGAGGAACATGTTAAAAGATTTATAGAGATACTAGCAAGTGGGACACGTAAGTATATTTTTATTTATGCAAGAGGCTATTCTGAAATTGCTGGAGAATACTTTAATAAAAAACTGCTGGGTATAGGGGTAAAGAGCATATTGATAGATTCTAAGGGCAGTTTTGAAAATAATCTAGAAGATATGGAAACACTAATAGTAATATCAAAATCTGGAGAGACTAAAGAAGTATTAGATAAGGTTCAAGTAGCAAAGAAGAAAAATACAGTGATAGTTTCATTTACGAAGGAAGTGGAAAACAGTATTTCAGCTCTTTCAAACATTTCCTTTAAGATAGTTGATATGCATAAATTGGACGACAGCAATGTATTGCCTAATTCGTTTTTTGCAAATATGCTTATGTTTATGGAATACTTAATTTATAGATATTATGAAGAAACAAAAAAAGAGAATAAATAGTTAATTTGAGAAACCTGTTATCTTTTATGCTAACAGGTTTCTTAATGCTTGAAATCTATTTCAATTAAATGAAAACGTATATATAATGAGCCTATGACAAAGACATAATAAATTATTAATAAGAGGTGGAAATTATGAAGGATAAAATTATGAATGGCATGCAGAGATTTTCTAAGGCTATGTTCATTCCAGTATTAATACTTCCAATTGTAGGTATATTAATAGCCTTTGGAAATATCTTAACAAATGCCAAATTGGCAGAATATGCACCGTTTCTAAAAAATGCCGTAATATTTGGATTTGGTAAAATACTTTCAGGTTCTTTAGTCCCTATCTTATCAAATCTTGGAATTATATTCTGTGTAGGATTGGCTGTAGGGCTTGCAAAAGAGAAAAAAGCAGAATCAGGTTTTACATCAGTTTTAGTTTATTTCATATTCAATAATGCTATGAACATTTTCCTTAACTTATCAGGGAGATTAGTTCCAGCGGATCAGTTAAGAGGTTCGGGGCAAGCAGTTGTACTTGGAACTCAAGTTTTAGACATGGGAGTTTTTCTAGGAATAATATTAGGTATAGTTGTGGCTTATTTTCATAACAAATATTGCAAAACGGAATTTAATGGAGCTTTCCAAATATATGGTGGTTCAAGATTAGTATTTTTAATACTTATCCCAGTAGTAGTTATACTCGCAGTAATACTTTCTTATGTTTGGCCATCGGTACAATGGGCAATATCAAGTTTAGGATATTATATACAAAAGTCAGGTAACTTCGGAATATTTATGTATGGAATGTTAGAAAGACTTCTAATTCCAACAGGATTACATCACTTAGTTTATACTCCATTCTTATATAGTCCACTTGGAGGAGTAGAAACTGTAGCAGGTAAAGTTTTAGAAGGATCAAGAAATATTTATTTTGCACAAATAGCAGACCCTTCAGTTAAAGTTTTATCAAGCACAGTTATATGGGATGCTAGAGGATTATCAAAAATGTTTGGTTTAATAGGAGCATGCTTAGCACTTTATCATACAGCTGATGCTGACAAGAAAAAGAAAGCTAAAGCAATACTTATACCAGCAGCAGTAACATCATTAATTGCAGGTGTTACAGAACCAATTGAATTTTCATTCTTATTCACAGCACCAATATTATTTGGAGTGCACGCAGTATTAAGCGGACTTGGAATGGTGGCTTTAAATATATTAAATGTAAGAGCGATAGGCCCTAACGGATTTATAGATTTCTTACTTTATAACTTACCATTGGGCATAGAAAAAACAGGCTGGCCAATGTTTATTTTAGTAGGTATTGCACAATTTGTAGTTTACTATGTAGTATTCAGATTCCTAATAGTTAAACTTAACTTAAAGACTACTGGAAGAGAAGACAGCAGTGAGGAAGTTAAACTTTATACTAAACAGGACTACAAGGAAAAGGTATCAGGGGAACAAGGTGATTCAAACAAAGCTGGAGCAGGAAATGAAGCACTTGTAATAATAGAAGCCCTAGGCGGAAGAGAAAATATTAAAAAAGTAGATAATTGTTTTACAAGATTAAGATTAATCCTTGATGATACATCAAAAGTTGATGAAGCCACATTAAAGGGAACAGGGGCTACAGGGGTAGTTAAAAAAGGAGAAAATGTTCAAGTAATTTATGGATTACATGTAACTAGAATAAGATCTATAGTAGATGAAGCACTAGGAATTGTAGGAGAATAATAATATAAATTGTAGAAATATTTGAAGAATAATATAAATTAAAGGAAAGAGGTAATATATATGAAAAAACATTCTATTGTTATTGCAGGAGGCGGAAGCACATTCACTCCAGGAATAGTTATGATGCTATTAGATAATCTACACCGTTTTCCAATTAGAAAATTAAAATTATATGATAATGACGGTGATCGTCAAAGTGTTATTGGTGAGGCTTTAGATATTGTATTAAAAGAAAATGCACCAGATATTGAATTTTCTTATACTACAGATCCAAAAGAAGCATTTACAGATGTTGACTTCTGTATGGCTCATATACGTGTTGGAAAATATGAAATGCGTGAAAAGGATGAAAAGATTCCTTTAAAATATGGAGTACTTGGTCAAGAAACCTGTGGACCAGGAGGAATTGCCTATGGAATGAGAAGTATAGGAGGCATGTTAGAATTAATAGATTTAATGGAAAAGTATTCGCCAGACTGTTGGATGTTAAATTACTCTAACCCGGCATCAATTGTAGCTGAGGCTTGCCGCAGATTAAAACCAAATTCAAAGGTATTAAATATTTGTGATATGCCGGTTGGAACACTTCGTCGTATGGCTGGTATTGTAGATTTAGAACCAAGTGATTTAGAAGTTAAATATTTTGGATTAAACCACTTTGGATGGTGGACTAGCGTTAAGGATAAACAAGGCAATGATTTAACAGACAGGATTAAAGCCTATGTTGCAGAAAATGGCTACTTAACAGTAAAAGAAGTAGAGACACAACACACAGATCCAAGCTGGCAGGAAACTCATAAAAAAGCAAAAGATTTATTAGCAGTGGATCCAAGATTTTTACCTAATACTTATTTAAAATACTATCTATATCCTGATTATGTTGTAGAACATTCTAATGCAGAATACTCTAGAGCAAATGAAGTAATGGATGGAAGAGAAAAAGATGTATTTAATGCAGCACGTGCTATTACAAAGGCAGGAACAGCAAAATGTGGAGAATTCCACATTGATGCTCATGCAACTTTCATAGTAGATTTAGCTAGAGCAATTGCTTATAATACTCACGAAAGAATGTTATGTATAGTAGAAAATAAAGGTGCAATATCTAATTTTGATCCTACAGCTATGGTAGAAGTTCCATGTATTGTTGGAAGTGATGGACCAGAACCTTTAGCACAAGGAGAAATTCCACAATTCCAAAAGGGATTAATGGAGCAACAAGTATCAGTAGAAAAATTAGTTGTTGAAGCATGGATTGAAAATAGTTATTTGAAATTATGGCAGGCACTTACTTTATCTAAGACTATACCAAGTGCTAAAGTCGCTAAATTATTACTAGATGATCTTATTGAAGCTAATAAAGGCTATTGGCCGGAATTAAAGTAGAGGTATGTATGTTTAAAAATTTATTTAATAAAAATAAGAATAAAGTATTTTATGCTTTTGCTGATGGTGTAAGTATTGACTTAAGTAAGGTTAATGATGAAATGTTCTCACAAAAAATGATGGGGGAAGGAATCGCTATTAAACCAAGTGAAGGAAAAATATATTCACCTTGTGATGGAACTATAGCAGCAGTTATGAAAGAAAGTAAGCATGCTGTTGGTATTAGAACGAAAGATGGAGTGGAATTTTTAATTCATGTAGGAATCGATACTGTAGCTTTAAACGGAGAAGGTTTTGAATTGCATTGTGAAGAAGGAAAAGCAGTAAAAAAAGGTGATCTTCTTTTAAGCTTTGACAGAAACTTTATTAAAGAAAAAGGCCTAGATGATATTACTATGCTGGTAATTTCAGAACCTAACAATCATAAGATTGTGAGTTTTAGAACTGGTATGAGTATGAACGCTAAGGAAGAGATTTTATTGGAATATAATTAACTCTAACAACTAAAACGTTATAGGAAAAGCTTAGTGTTCCCGCACTAAGCTTTTCTTGTTGATGATTCCTAGAAACTTATTTTTTAGAATTCTGCACCTCAACCTTTTGGTTTGAACACAAGGGCAGAAATAAAACCAAAGACTATTGCGGCAGAAACTCCTACACTTACGGTCTTTAATACACCAGTAAATATTCCTATAAAACCGGTTTGTTCAGCATCAGTTATAGCAGCTGTAACTAGGGTATTTCCAAAGCTGCTTATAGGTACAAATGCGCCTGCACCTGCGAATTTTACTAAAGGATCATATAGACCTAATCCACCTAGTATTGCACCAATTACAACTAGTGTGCAAGTTGTGTGGGCAGGCGTAACCTTTAAAATATCAGTTATAAGTTGACCGATAACGCAAATTAAACCACCTATGATAAATGCAAAAATTAATTTTTCCATAATTTGATTTTCACCTTCCTTTTTACATTTCTATAGAAACAGCATGAGCAATACAAGGTATGCTTTCCTTTTGTTGAAAGGATATAGGAGACATTAAAGCACCTGTTGCGACAATTAATATTTTCTTTAATTCTCCTCTTCGCATACGATTAAGTAGATGCCCATAAGTTACGCTGGCAGAGCAACCACAACCACTGCCGCCAGAAAATGCTGGTTGATCATCTTTGTAGATTAAAAGTCCGCAGTCTGTAAATATATCTCTTGGCATGTTTATTCTGTGTTTTTCCAATAAAGCATTAGCAAGCTCGTGACCAACTTTGCCTAAATCACCAGTAGCGATAAGATCATAATGAGTTGCATCAATGTTTAAATCTCTAAAATGAGCTTCAATTGTATCTACAGCAGCTGGTGCCATAGCGGCTCCAACATTATAGGGATCTGAAACTCCCATGTCTATTACTCTTCCTATAGTAGCAGAAGTTACTTTTGGTCCATCTCCATTTTGTGCGAGAACTGCAGCCCCAGATCCAGTTACTGTCCACTGTGCAGTAGGAGGTCTTTGTACCCCATAATCAGTAGGATATCTAAAGGTTTTTTCAGCAGCTGCATTATGACTGCAGGCTGCTGCTACAACGTATTTAGCGGCTTTGCTGTCAATTAATTGAGCGGCTAAGGATAGACTTTCCATGGAGCTAGAACAAGCACCAAAGATTCCTAAATAAGGTATTCCTAAAGTTCTTGCAGCAAAGCTGCTGGAAATGATTTGATTCATTAAGTCTCCACTAAAGAAAAAATTAATATCTTCTTTTTGTATATTTGATTTTTGTATAGCCCTCTCACAAGCATGCTCAAGTAGAGCTTTTTCTGCTTTTTCATAGCTATCTTGCCCTAACCATAAATCTTCACAGATTATATCAAAGTCATTTGCTAAAGCTCCATTACCCTCAAAAGGACCACCAACAGCGGCTGAAGCTAATATTGTAGGTTTAGAATTAAAAATCCAGGATTGATGCCCCTTAAGCATTTACATCGCCCCCAACCAGATTATTGACATTTTTATGGCAGCAACTACAACAGCAGCAAAAACTCCATAAACAATAATTGCTCCAGCAAGTTGGAACATATTTCCCGCTACTCCAAGCACAAAACCTTCACTTTTATGTTCGATTGAAGCAGAAGCTATGGAGTTTGCAAATCCTGTAATAGGGACAGCAGTTCCCGAACCAGCCCACTGGCTGAGATGATCATAAATTCCGAGGCCGGTAAATAAGGCGGCCAAAAAGATTAAAATTAGGGAAGTAGGACCTACTGATGTCTTTTCGTCAAAATTATAATAGTTAATAAAAAACCATTGTAATATTTGACCAATTGAACATATTGCTCCGCCTACGAGAAAAGCCCTAATACAATTCTTAAGTATTGGTCTTTTTGGTTCAATACTGCTTATCAAAGCATCATATTGTTGCTGAGCGGTGGTCATTTTTTTCTTTTTCATGTTTGACATTCGTTTCACCTTCTAACGTAATAAATGTGGTTCTAATTTTTTTATGATTTTTTCTAGTTTTTCAGCATTTTGTGAATACATAGTTTTTGCAGCTTGATTGTCACTATCTAAAGAAAATGACATAAGATCTGCTTGGATTTTTTCGATGCTGGCATATAACATTTCTTTAACTTCTGTTTTAGGAACTTGTATTAAATCATCAAAAAGATCGATATATAGGTCTCCAGAAGAATCAACTTGACCAAGAAAAACATTCTCAAGGGTGACCCCTTTAATTTCTAATTGAGTTGTAAGCCACCCTTGATTTAACCCGGCATTAGTAAGGCCTTCATTTAATATATTGCCATCTAAAATAACTGTTTGTGGTTCAGTCTTTGATCCAACCTGCTTTCCTAAATCAAAAGCAGTAACAGGTTTCTTATCAGCTTTTAAGTTTATGTTTATATCTCCGGTAGTTTCCATTACAGCAAATTCTACATCAGCTAAATTAAATGCTTTTTTAGAACGCAGTTCCTGCAAAAATTCTTGTCCTGTAATTCTTTCTTTTGATAAGTTATCTTCCATTACTTTACCGTTTTTAATTAAGACTCTTTCTTTACCATGTAACACATTGTATACCCACTTACTTCTCATAGAAGCATAATCTAAGATAAGAGGCATCAGAGCCCAAACAGCCAGTGTAGTTAATCCAAAATAAATATTATTAATAAGATTTAAAGAAATTAAAGTAATAATAATAGCGATGACAGCATAAGAAATTAAGTCGAAGGGAGTAGCCCTAGCTAAGGTCTTTTTCTTCATATATTTAGATATAACTAATGTTAAAAAAAATAAAACTATTGAATTAAATAATAGTATAGACCAAGTATTCATATTCCACCTCACTTAATTACCTTTATATTGGGGCTCCTCAAACTCCATGGTTCCTACTCTTTTTTCTAAATCTGTTTTAATTTTACTTATTTCTTCAAATGCTGTATTAAATGCATCCTTAGCTTCTTTATCACGTTCTTGCAATGAATACATTCTTAAAGTAGCTTCAGCCCCTTTTAAGGTAGCTAACGTTTGTTTTACTTTAGATATCGCTGTCATATAAAAGTCTCCTTTAATATTTATTGAAATTTTACTAATTTACTTTATCCAATAAGCTTGATTTTAATTCTTATATTATAAAAAATTAAGAAGTTTAGGAATAATTTTAATCTAAATAAATCGAATATTTAGATTGATTATGAACAAAATATAGTAGTCGATTAAAAAATATAAAGGAGGAATTTTATATGCCAACAGGAACAAAACTTGAAACAGCACTAGCCAGTGCTAAAGGATTAGCAGCAGATATGAAGACATTTTCTTTGGATACAGATAACCAAGAGGCAAAGCAAATGTTTAATCAGCTTTCAAGTACAATGGATAATGTAGCACAAACAATACAATCAAGACTTGACTTTGTAAAACAAGAAGAACCACAGTATAATAAATAATAGATAACAAAAAATAAATAAATATACTTCCATTCCTAATTAAATTTATATTTTATAGGTATGAGAGTATATTTATTTACTTGAATTCTTATTATGTAGTTATGTGTAATATCTATTTGCCTAATCCTTCCCAATGCTCATAAGCCTCACTTAATTCTATCAATGAGGCAGATTTATCCTTTGCAGCTATAGCGCCACGAAGACGAGCTATACTTGTATCTAAAGAATTTATTTCGTCTCTCTCTGAACTAAATTGAATTCTTTTAATGAAGGTCTTCCATGTAGTTGATAAGTTCTCTATTTTTTCATTAGCGTTCTCCCAATTTTCTAATTCTATATCTTGAGTAATTAATTGTATCGATTCAGGGATGCTGTCATTTTTTACGGAGAACTTTTTTAAAAAGCTGCCACTGAGCATAATTAATACAAAAGAAATTAGTGCAACTATAGGTATAGATATTATTAATAATTTTCTCACGATTATTTTCCTCCTTTAATATGGTCCTTTATAATCACCAATATCGGTCACTTTTAGCATATGATCATCATACTTGTCTATATATAAGGAGCCAGAAGGAGTCAAGGTTGCAATAAATACTTCTGAAACATCCTTAATCTCATGCATTTTCAGTTGAGCCATTAGCCATTTTTCAGTTTTATTAAGTTGTTTCAGATTTTCATTTATAAGAATTCCATCATAAATAAGTTCGGTACTTATACCGCTTGGTGCTTTTAGAATACTCATATCCTTAGGGGTTAAAGGTTCATATTCTGGTTTCCTTAGAACTGATAATTGGCCATTTGGTTCA
The DNA here is from genome assembly GCF_003575225.1 of Clostridium chromiireducens. NCBI lineage: Bacteria > Bacillati > Bacillota > Clostridia > Eubacteriales > Clostridiaceae > Clostridium > Clostridium chromiireducens. The sequence goes on from NZ_QXDJ01000002.1 coordinate 289,573, forward strand.
ATAATCGCAAAATCTACTTGGGACAGATCAAAAACATCCTTAACTCTCAATAATCCCATAAGATCTGCGGCTGTATATTTCATTTTTTTTAATGCATTTTCCATTATTTTGCCATTCATAATCACAATTGTAGGTTCGCCTTCAATATATTTTGCGGCATATCTCCATTTTTCAGTAACATATTCCATTAAATACCCAAGTAAACACCAAGTGAGAAGTCCAACAAAATGGGGCCATGCTCTGCTGGATAAGTCCGTAGTAAGAGTCGCGGCAATTGATCCAATTGTTATTCCAAGAGCATAATCAAAGAATGTTAATTGACTAATTTGTTGTTTTCCTAGTATCTTAGCGAAAATAAGTAAAGAAAAGAATGCAATAATAGAACGCACTAAAACGACTAAGCCTTCATTCAATTTTTTTACCTCCTCATCTTAATAATATAAGGTTATTATTTAACTTAAAGTAGATTTTATACTATTGAATTAATTGAAGGTGGTGAAAGAACTTTAGGCAAGAGAGAAGGAGTAGTTGGTGAGCGGTCTTCGTAGTTTATTTATTTAACCAAAGTTATAGAAATCACTATGCTATAATATAATCTATGAAAGAAACGTTATTAATATAAGAAGGCTTAAATTGCTAAATGAATTTAAAATGATTAACCAGAGGTACACAATTGAAAGGGGTGATTTCTTGAAACTAAATGAATTAAAATCAATAGTATTTAAATCTGTATCTAATCACATGAAGAGAGAAGGGGAAGATTCTTTTAATAAGGGATTGGTCACCTATTTTAAAGGTAAAAAAATTGAAAATATATATCATGTTTACGGGAGAGTAAAGGATAAAAGCAAACTCAAAGAGTTTAATACCCACATTAAAATTGATATTCAGAAGAAAAAACTTGAGGGAGCAAATTGTTCTTGTGATGAGTTTAAAGAATTCGCTGCAAGTGGATACACCCTAATGTGCAGTCACATAACTGCCACTGCATATAAATTCTTTAGTTTACTATCAAAGGATAAGGATGAGGCAAGAGAAGATTCAGAAAAAAACACTATAGAGAAATATAAAATATGGGGAAATACTGAAACTACTCGGCTTATTCGAAAAACAGAAAAAGACTCTGAATATTATGAAGTGATGACAGCTTCAAGAAGTGAAAAGCTAATACTTCAGCCAAATGACTTAAGAGTATTTTTAGAAGTAGTTGAGAATAGAAAAATCAAATTTAAGTTTGAGCATATAGAGTTTACAGTACCAATTTTATATAAGGATATGCCTATAACTTTTAACTTAAAAGAAGATAATAATCAAATGATTTTATCAACTCACAAGCAGCTTCCGATGCGGTTAAATTCAAATAATGATGTTTATCATTTTAAAAATGAACTTTACCTTCCTTCAAAAATTCAGAGTGATGCTTACATGACTTTTCATGAAAAATTAAAGATCCATAGAGAAATTGTTTATAGAAAAGAAATAAATATTTATACAAAGTTAATTTCAATTCTAAGCAGCATAACAGAGAATATTAATATTTCAGAGGGCTTAAGAAATTTTGCATCTAACTTTTTGAAACCTGAATTTCTAGTGTTTAAAGAAGATGGAAAAATTTATTGTGATGTAATCTTAATCTATGGAAGCAGAAAAGTTAATATACTTAATGATAATAGTAGAGAAGATAAGTTTATAAGAGATTATAGAAAAGAAGAAAAGCTTCTTTTGGAAATGGAAAAAAGAAACTTTATAAAGATGAAGAATAGATTCATGTTTATAGGGGGAGATGAAGAGTTATTTAATATATTAAAAGGTATAGATGATAGCATTCAAGCCTTAGGAAAAATCACTTTAGGTAAGGGACTTAACAATAAAAAAATATATAATTCAGAATCTATAAATGCAGACTTATATGATGTGGGGGAAAATTACGATTTTTCTTATAGTATAGGGAACATAGAAATAAATGAGCTAAATAGTGCATTTGAAGCTTACAGGAACAAAAGCAGATTCTACAAAACTAAAAATAATGACTTTTTAGATTTTGAAGATGATAATTTAAGGAATTTTTTTAATCTTTTTGAAGTATTAAATATTAGTGAGAATTTAGTAGACGGAAGAGTTAAAGTAGAAAAAGGTAAAGCATTATATTTATATGAAAATATAATGAATAAAGGGTTAGGAGTTATTAAAGGCTCTGATGAATTAGAGGAAATAGAAAATAAGTTAGCTAATATAAATAGTAGTGAAATAGCTCTGCCAGATACGTTTAATGGAGAGCTTAGAGAATACCAAATGAAAGGCTTTAAGTGGTTTAAGACACTAAGTGAATTAGGATTTGGTGGAATATTGGCAGATGAAATGGGACTGGGTAAGACAATTCAAACTATTGCATTTTTGCTTTCTGAAAATAATAAAAAGGCTTTTATTGTCTGTCCAACTTCATTAATTTATAACTGGAAAGAAGAATTTGAAAAGTTCGCGCCAAGTTTAAAAGTATTAATTGTACATGGACCACAAAGACTTGAGTCAATAAATAGTATTAGTGATTGTGATGTAGCTATAACTACTTATGGGACCTTGAGACTTGACATAGATTACTATGAAGATATTATCTTTGATTACTGTATCATTGATGAAGGACAAAACATAAAGAATTCTTTAGCTCAAAACACTAAAGTTATAAAAGAAATCAAAGCCAAGAGAAGGTTTGCCTTAACGGGAACCCCTATTGAAAACAATTTGACAGAACTTTGGTCTATATTTGATTTTGTAATGCCAGGGTATTTATACTCTAAAGAAACATTCCAAGAGAAATTCATTTCAAGAGGAGAAGATAATTTAGAAAGTCTTAAGATGTTAATAAAGCCTTTTATTTTAAGAAGGACTAAAAAAGAGGTAATGAAGGAATTGCCAGATAAAGTAGAAAAGAAGTTATTAGTTGAAATGACAGTTTCTCAAAAGGCTATATACAGTAACTATATAAAAAAGGTACGAACAACAATGAAGAATAACAAAGATGGAAAAATTGAGATACTTTCATATTTAACTAAGCTTAGACAAATATGCTTAGACCCTTCACTTATAATTGAAGATTACAATGGTGGAAGCGGGAAACTAGAAGTAGCAGTGGAGCTTATTAAAGAGCATATTGATTCTGGTAATAAAGTTCTTTTGTTTTCACAATTTACTTCAGCCTTAGATAAAATCGGAGAACGCTTAAATAAAGAGGAAATAAAGTACTTTCATTTGCAGGGAAAGACGAGACCTAAGGATAGAATTAAACTTGTAAAGGAGTTTAATAGCAGTGATTCTGTAAAAGTATTTTTAATCTCACTAAAAGCTGGAGGCACTGGGCTTAATTTAACTTCAGCAAATTTAGTCATTCACTTTGATCCATGGTGGAATCCAGCAGTTGAGGATCAAGCTACAGATAGAGCTCACAGAATTGGTCAAGAGGATATAGTGGAGGTAGTTAGGTTAATTGCGAAAGGAACCATTGAAGAAAAGATTATTTTACTTCAAGAAGATAAAAAAGAACTCATTAACGATATTCTTACTGGAGAACTTCAAAATAGCAGTTTACTTAGCAGCCTGTCAAAGGATGATTTAATTCAGTTATTTGATAGGGATTAAGTTATTAGAATGATTAAAGTAGCAGGTTAAATTGTTTCTATAATTATATAATGTAAGTAGAGGTAATATTTATATGAATGACGAGTTAACAAAAAATGCTGATGCATCCTATCAGCTAGCTGAGCAGAAGGCTGCTGGTTATTTTAAATCACTTTACATGCAGGTCGCGGAAAGGGCTTATGTTCCTATATTAACAAAGAATATACATTGGTGGAAGCGTAGTCATATTCAAAAGAGCTCTTTTTTATCCCTTTTTTATCGTATAAAGAAAGCACCTGATAGGCAGGATTATCGTGGTTATATACAATGGCTGAATTATACAGGTAAACTTGATAATTATCTAGATCGAAGTATTTCATATATTTTTATGAGAGATTTGGGTAAAGCGTTAGACTCACCTGATACACAGATGAAAATCCGGCGTGCAATTGATAGTTTAAAAGAACATCTTGCGGCATACATGAGCTCAAAAAGAAAAGAGACTGACACGGTTAGTATGGCGGTGCTATATAGGAAAGCTCAGAAGGAAGGCATTGAATCTACAGTGATATGGCTGATAAACAAACTAAAGAATGTATCTGCTAATATTCCAAAGGGGATGGATGCTGAGAATGCGCTAAGAAAACTCATTAAAATCATTGCAGGAGTAATGATGCATCAAATTGAAGAGATGGATGACGGGCTATCTACTGAAGAGCGTACTCGAAAACTTGATGGAGCTATTCGGTTAGGTTATTCATATGGGCTGACTTATCCGTTTATTGATGATATCTTGGATGCAAAAGTTCTAAGTGCAAAAGAGACGGAACGGTATTCTAATTTAATACGTACCACGATTATCACAGGAGTTGTACCAGAATTAGGCGAATGGACTGGAGAGAATGCAGAGTTAATTAAGTATATTCATTCTGAACTTAAAGAGGCTTTTGAGTACATTAAGATTCATCAGAAACCAGAGAAAATGAAATCATTTTTAGAGGAAGCCTATGTGTTTTTTTATTCACAGGAAGTAGATCGTGTAAAGACTCTATCGAATGCGAATTACACTAATGAAGAACTTTATATACCAGTCATTTTAAAATCAGCTTCGTCTAGATTGATTGCCCGTTCAGTAATCAGTACAACTGAGGATGATGGATTTGACAATAGAACTTTCTTTTATGGCATATATAACCAACTGGCAGATGATTTTGTAGATATGTTTGATGATATGGAAGATGGAGCGGTAACACCATATACATATTATATGAAATATCATGATACACGCGCGGATCTTATAAATCCATTTGAATTATATTGGACTGTTATCTCAAATTTAATTGAAAATGTGTATAACTCAGATAGAAAGACATGTGAGGTTATTTTAGATCGTGCAATAAATGGTTTAAAACGGTTTAAGACGCGAATGGGAATTGAAAAATATAACGAAGTTATGGGGATATTTGCTCCTAAAAATCCAGAATTTAATTATCTTGTTCAGAGCATGGTTCAAAAAGCAGATGATGTGGATTTTTTTGATAAGCTGCTTCGGGATCATATGATTACTATCTTAAAGAATGAACGAAAAGAACAGGAAGAATTCTTAGATACTATCAAAACTGTACGTAATCAAATCAACAATATCTTAAATATTAAAAAGACAGGAAATATCTCTCTGGAAAATGAATATATAATTGATGCTGCAAATTATAGCCTAAAAGGTGATGGAAAGAGACTTAGACCAATAGTGGCCTGGATGATAGGCACTAAAGAATATAATTTGAATGAGTCAGCAATCCTGCCGCTTCTGAAATCTTTGGAATATATGCACACTGCATCTTTGATATTTGATGACTTACCATCCCAAGATAATGCACCTACACGGAGGGGCTATCCAACACTACATCAAGTATATGATGTTGCCACAGCTGAATTAACAGGCCTTTTCTTAACACAGAAGGCCATTGAGGAGCAGACGTCTCTTGAACAATTTGATTCAGATACTGTCCTTGAATTAATACGATACTCAACTGGAACGACAGAGAAAATGTGCAGGGGACAAGCAATGGATTTAGGTTCAAAAGAGAAAAAATTGACACTTGAGCAATTGAACTTAATGTGTTTTTATAAAACTGGGCTGGCATTCGAAGCTTCTCTTATAATGCCTGCAATTCTCGGCCGTGCAAAGGAGTTAGAACTTAAGGCTTTGAAAGGATTTGCTTATCATGCTGGTATTGCTTTTCAGATTAAGGATGACTTACTTGATGTTGAAGGTAATCCTATAATGCTTGGAAAATCCATTGGCAGAGATGTTGAAAATCGCAGTTCCACTTATGTGTTAATATTAGGTGAGGAAGGTGCGAGAAAAGAGCTTTGGGAACATTACTGTCTTGCCGTGGAAGAGCTGAAGGACATGCCACGTAATATAATTTTTCTAAGACATTTATTGAATTATATTGTTAATCGTGATCATTAGAATTTAGCATAGGCAAGGATTATGATTTATTTAAACCATAGAATCCACGGCAAATGTCGTGGATTATTTAATTTATGATTTGACTTATTTATGATCTAAATATTAATTAGGTTATTATTAGAAAAAATTGATAAATATTGAAGTGTTTTTTATTTCTTAATCGTTATATTAATTGTAAGGATTAATTAAGGTGGTGATAGCTATTGAAAAAGAACAATTTGTAAGTTGCATAAAAGAATACGAGCGATTAATTATCACTATTTGTCTATCCTTTACAAAAAATTACTTTGATGCTGAAGATTTGGCGCAACAAACCTTTTTATCTGCATATCAAAAATGGGAAAGTTTTGATGGAAATAATATTAAGGCTTGGCTTACTACAATTGCTGCCAATAAATGCAGAGACTATGTTAAGAGTAAAGCAAGAACAACAATTAGTCTATCAGAAGAGGAGTATGAAGGTTTAGAAGATAGGGGAGAATCACCAGAGGAAACAGTAGTGAAGAAAAATACTATGGAAAGAATATTAAGTTTATGTAATAGGTTAAAAGAACCTTATAGGACTGTAGCAGTAAGCTATTTTTGCAAAGACATAAAACTTTCACATCTAGCAAAGGAAACGGGTCAGAATATTAAAACTTTAGAAACGCAGCTTTATAGATCAAAAAAATTATTAAAGGATTTATGGAAGGAGGAGTTTATGTGAATAATACATTGTTTAATAAAGAAGGCCATTTGACAGAAGAAGCATTAAAGGTACTTAAGTTTGATAGATTAAGGGATGAAGAATTGATTTTCATATTGGAGCATATTAGTGCGTGTGAAGAGTGTGCCGGCGCATTTGCAGATAGTTTTAAAGATAATGAACTTACAGAAGCTCCTTCAGGATTTCAAGAAAAAGTACAGATTAGAATAAAAGATAAGAAGCGACGTAATATTCAGTTTAATTTTTACTGTGTTAAAGTTGCAGTTGCAGCTAGTATAGCATTAATGATGGTATTTTCAAATGGATTAAACTCTCTGGCTAATTCAAAAGTGAATTATGTGAAACCGCCAGATTTAAGTGTTTTGAATTCAGTTAATGCAAATCTCAATAACTTTTCAGAAAAAATAATCAAATTGGAGGTTTTTATTAATGATAAAGAAAAAAAGTAAATTTTTAACCTTTGTTCTTTCAATGCTGCCTGGTGCAGGACATATGTATATGGGATTTATGAAGACAGGTGTATCTTTCATGTCCGTATTTTTCTTTCTGATATTTCTTTCTTCTTGGCTTGATACAGGGCCATTATTGTTTATAGCGCCACTTATTTGGTTTTACTCGTTTTTTGATTGTACAAATAGAATGGGTCTAGATGACGATAAGCTATTACTTTTAGAAGATAGATATTTATTTTCTATTGATAAGTTAGTAATACTAGATAAAGATATATTCGCAAAACACAGACTAATATCAGGAGTAGTACTATTGTTTCTAGGAATATATTTGTTATCGGAAAACATAATGGATTTTTTACGACCTTTAATTCCACATGAATTTTATAATATCATTCATAATATTATGAGGCAATCTCCTCAATTGATTATAGGAATAGCAATTATTGCAATTGGTATAAGGCTTATCAAAGGGAAGAAAATGGAGAGTGAAATTGATGCGTAAAGGACGTAGAGTAGGCACATTAACATCAGGAATTGTTTTGATTATTTTTGGGATAATGTTTTTACTTAGAATGATTACTAATAATATTAATGTTCTTTTCATCGCATCACTGTGGCCTATTATTCTGGTAAGTGTAGGAATAGAAATTATCGTAGCCTACATGATAAATAGTGAAGAAAAAATGCAATATGATTTTAGTGCGATAATATTAGTTATCATTTTAGTGTTCTTTGCTATGGGCATGGGAGGAGCAGAATTTGTAATTGCTCATTTATCACAGTTTAGAGAAATAATTTAATCCAAATTGGTGGATTTCACCATAAAACCCACGACAAGTGTCGTGGGTTTTTATTAGGAATTTTAGAAGAACATAATGTTCATTTCTTATATAAAAATTTGCTGATTATGATAAGATTATTATCTATTTTTGATTAGAATGAAAAAAATATTGCAATTTTATTAAAAATGTATTAAGATAAAACGGTAAATTTTAATAATTTATATATAAAATTTAAAAGTTCAGATGAAGATAGCGGGAGAGAAACGACTATGGTCGTTCACCGAAGAAGTAAATCTTTCAGGTACCTATTTTAAGGTACATTCAAGAAAATAATATACCAGCATGTTTGCATATTATTTTCTTTTATGTCCTAAGTAGAGATGACCGTTATTGGATGAACCCTTGGAGAGACTCGAAATAGAGCACCGAAGGAGAAAGTTATGCGAAAGTTGCATAGCGAAACTCTCAGGTAAAAGGACAGGGGACAGATAACATATCTTACAAAAGTAATACATTGTAAATTACTTTATTGGTAATGCAGTGTCGATTACTTCATTTAGATCTTATCTATTCCCATTTGTATCTCCGATCAAAAAATACTTATATAGAAAAAGGCGATTTTAAGTACAAGCCTTTTTACTAAGATGGAGGGATAAAATGGATCATTTAAAATCAGAAAATCAAAATTTATCAAGAGGACTAAAAAATCGTCATGTCCAATTACTCGCAATTGGAGGCGCAATCGGTACTGGATTATTCCTTGGTTCGGGAAGATCTATTCACTTGGCAGGACCATCTATATTATTTGCGTATATGATAACAGGAATAATTTGTTTTTTTATTATGCGTGCCCTTGGGGAATTATTACTTTCTAATTTAAACTATCACTCATTTGTAGACTTTGTATATGATTATTTAGGAGAAAGAGCAGCGTTTATTACTGGATGGACCTACTGGTTCTGCTGGATCTCACTTGCGATGGCGGATGTGACGGCTGCGGGACTTTACATACAATACTGGTTCCCGAATATAGCTAATTGGGTTCCGAGTCTTATAATCCTTGTAATTTTATTGATTATGAACCTTACTGCAGTAAAGTTATTTGGTGAAATGGAGTTCTGGTTTGCCTTAATTAAAGTTGTTGCAATTTTAGCACTAATTATAATCGGTACATTTATGGTTATTAAAGGATTTTCTACAGATGCTGGTGCAGCTAGCTTTACAAATCTTTGGAGTCATGGTGGAATGTTCCCAAAAGGTGCAACTGGATTTATTCTTTCATTCCAAATGGTTGTATTTGCTTTTACTGGAATCGAATTAGTAGGACTTACAGCTGGTGAAACTGAAGATCCAGAACGTGTTATTCCAAAGGCTATTAATAATATTCCAATTAGAATCATTATTTTCTATGTAGGAGCTCTTTTTATTATCATGAGCATATACCCATGGACTTCAATTAATCCAGATAAAAGTCCATTTGTACAAGTGTTTTCGGCAGTAGGAATTGCAGCAGCAGCAAGTATTGTAAATTTTGTTGTATTAACATCAGCGGCTTCTGCATGTAACAGTGGCATATTTAGTACAAGTCGTATGGTTTACTCTCTTGCAAAAGAAGGAAATGCACCTGAGTCAATGAATAAATTAACTTCTAATCAAATACCTGCTAATGCTACAATGTTCTCAGCGATTGTTATCTTGATTTCAGTCATTTTGAATTATATTATGCCAGAAGGAGTATTTGTTTTAATCACAAGTATATCAACATTTTGTTTTATCTTCATTTGGGCAATTATAGTTATTTGCCATTTGAAATATCGCAAAACTAATCCTGAACTTGCTGCGAAGAACAAATTTAAAATGCCGCTTTACCCAATTATGAACTATATAATTCTAGCATTTTTAGCTTTTGTTATAATTACATTAGCATTTAATAATGAAACTCGTGTAGCTTTATTTGTAACACCTATATGGTTTATAATGCTTGCAGTGATATATAAAATGCTTAAATCAAAAGCGAAAAGTAGAGAAGTTTTAAAGAGAAATCTAGTATAGTTTAACAATAAAAATAAAAAAAGATGTTTAAAAAACGCGATTGTATATATGAGGCTGGCAGAGCTTCTTGTAGACAGTCGTGTTTTTTATTTTCGTGTGGCTAAGATTAATAAAAATGTGAACTTCATAATTTCTTCATAAATTTAGTAAATAGTTCTTTAATTTTGATAACTAAAATTAAAATATACCAAATGAAGGAAAAAGGAGTGAGGTTAATGAAATGCTTGATTATAGTACCAGCTTATAATGAGGAGAAAAATATATACAATGTTGTAACTTCAATAAAAGATAATAATACATTTTCAGATGTTATTGTTATCAATGATGGTTCTAAGGATAATACGTATTTTGAGGCTAAGAGAGCGGGTGCAGAAGTTATAAATTTAGGTGAGAACTTGGGTATAGGAGGAGCTGTTCAAACAGGTTACATTTACGCATTGAATAAGGGATATGATGTGGCAGTTCAAATAGATGGTGATGGTCAGCATGATCCAAAGGACTTGGAGAATTTAATTAAACAAATGAAAAAAGGCAATTTTGATATGATTATAGGTTCAAGGTTTGTAGAAAAGACAAAGTATATACCAAGTATATTTAGAGCAGTGGGGATAAGATATTTTTCTAAATTAGTTTCGTTCCTATGTGGAAGTAATTATTATGATACTACTTCTGGCTATAGATTAGTAAATAAAAAAGCAATAGAACTTTTTGAAAAATACTACCCAAAGGATTACCCAGAAGTAGAGACCATAGTATATGCATATAAAAGTGGTTTGAAGGTTAAGGAGATTGGTGTAAATATGAGGCAGAGGTATGAAGGGAAGTCGTCTATAACACCAATGAAATCAATATATTACATGGTTAAAGTAACATTATCAACATTAATAGTAGCTCAGAAACAGAATTATTAAAAGATAAGGGGATTAGAGAATGAATGGAATATTGATTTTGTTTATAATATTAATTTTTACAATAGTATATTGGGTGAGACAAATATATGAGATCAAGAGAAGATTAGTTAGATTAATTCAAGAAAACGCTGTGATTTGGCAATTTATAAAGGAGCAAGAGAATAGATGATGTATTTATTATTATTTATAAACATAATAATGCTAGTTTCAGGTCAAGTATTATGGAAGATCGGAGTAGGAAAAAGTAGTTTTAACTTCTCAATTCAAGGAATTACTAATATATTTTTTAATCCTTATATATTAGGCGGAGGAATTATATATGTGTTTGCTACAATAATTTGGGTTTATATATTATCGAAGGAAGAGCTAAGTAGAGTATATCCACTACAAAGTCTATGTTATGTATTAGGAATATTTGCTGGAGTTTTAATATTCAAGGAGTGCCTTACACTTAGTAAAGGTTTGGGAGCAGTATTTATAATAATTGGAACATTTATTATTACAAGGTAGAGGTGAAAATCATGGTTATTGTTTGTGAGGAGGATAAAAGAATAAAGCTTGGGCTTATTCTTTTGAAGATATCATTTATAATAGTGGCTATTATTTCAATTTTCAAGTATGGCAATTCTACATTGCTTGGAAGCTTGGAGAATTTTGATAATGATGATGTTAAATATATAAGAAGTGCCTGGAACTTGGTGGAGAATGGAACGTTTTCGTATGAAGATATAAGCAAGCCGACAGTTTATATAATGCCAGGATTAACATTTATACTTTCTTTCTTTGTAATAATATTTGGGAAATTTCAAGCTATTATGGCATTTAGAATATTTCAAGTTGTTTTGCAGATATGCAGCTTAAATTTATTATTCCTAATAGGAAAAAAAGTTTTTAATAAGAAGACAGCTCTAATAGTTTGTATTGTTGATTCAATTTATATCGTTGAAATATATGCTGCAAATCTTATACTCATGGAAGTTACATTTAAGTTTCTGATTTTACTGCTTATATATTTAAGTATTGAAGCATTAGAAACTAAGAAAACAAAGTATTATGTATTGGCAGGCATTGTTTGGAGTCTAGGTTGTTTATTTAAACCTACAATAGCAGTATACCCATTAGTAATACTTATAGCTTGGATTAAAAGTAGGTATAAGCTGAAAGAAATGGTTAAATATGCTAGTATAGTAGTAAGTATTTTTTGTATTGTAATGTCACCTTGGTGGATAAGAAATTACAATAATTTTAATACGTTTATACCATTTACAAAGTCTAGTGGAAATCCATTTTTACAAGGCACTTTTATTAATTATAACCAAGATAAAGGATGGGGCGTTGAATATAAGAGCAGTGAGGACAACATACAAAGCAATGAATATGAGGTAGAAGCAGGAATAGAAAGATTAAAGATATATGGAAAAGAAGAACCTCTTAAATTTGCATATTGGTATACTCTAGGAAAGACTTTTTATTTTTGGTATGAACCATTTTATTGGGATAAAATCTTAGGAATAAACTATGATTGGGCATTTGTAGAACACTATCTTATTTTAGTAACAGCAATTTTGGGGATTATTAATACTACTAAAGAAGGAAAATGGAATTTAAAAAAGCAAATAATTGCACTAGCAATAATAGTCATGAATGCGGTTTACTTGCCGTATTACACATACAGTAGATATTCATATCCTCTTATGCCATTAATGATTATTTTTTCAAGTGATTATGTTTACTGTAGAATATGCAAATACAAAGATTCAATGACAAGGAAAAGGCAGGGATAATAAATGGAAAAGAAAAAATCAGTATTAGTGGTAGATGATGAAAAAGATATAAGAGAGGTTATTGAAATTTACTTAATGAACGAAGGATTTGATGTTATTACAGCTTGTGATGGATTAGAAGCTTTAGAAAAATTAAAGGATGAAGCTGTAGACTTAATAGTTTTAGATATAATGATGCCTAAATTAGATGGTATTAGGACATGTCTAAAAATAAGAGAGGAGAAAAAGATGCCTATAATAATGCTATCAGCCAAAAGTGAAGATAGTGATAAAATTTTAGGATTAAATATAGGAGCTGATGATTATGTGGTGAAGCCATTTAATCCTTTAGAACTTGTTGCTAGAGTAAAATCTCAAATAAGAAGAACTACAAGTTTTAATGAACCAAAAGAAGAAAATAATGATGAGATATGTATAGATGGACTTGTAATAAATACAGCAACTAGAGAAGTATTTGTTGATGATAACTTTGTTAGATTAACGCCAAGAGAATTTGATATAATAAAAGTTTTAGCATCAAACATCGGTAGAGTATTAAGTACTGAACAGATATATGAAAGAGTATGGGACGAACATTTCTTTAATTCAGATAACACTGTAGCAGTTCACATAAGAAATATTAGAGAGAAGATAGAGATTAATCCTAAAGAGCCTAAATATATAAAATTAGTGTGGGGTGTTGGATACAAGATTGATAAGTAGGAGGTGGAATAGTTGAATAATAAAATAATAAGAAATATAAGCAGTTTGAACATAAAATTTATATTAATGAATGCTTTGAGCGTTGTCATAATAGTATCCGGAATATATGGAATTATGTCTTTCTTTAATGAAAATACCGTTGCGGAAAAAATTAATAATTTTAATAGCGCTTTCGTTAAAGCACAGGAGTATGTAAATAGAAATGATAGGTCATGTGAGGACTATTTAGAAAAAGTAGCAGAGCTACATGATGTTAATATTGCAATTATAGATAAAAATGGAAAAATATTACTGAAATCTGAGGATGTAAAAAAGGATGAACTTAATGTTGATAATTTAGTTAAATATTTTCACAGAGAATATGAAGATGGGAATTTCTATCAGTGGTATGATATAACAATAGATAATCAAACAGAAAAGTTTGTAATATGGAACAGGCAGCCAATTAGATTTAATGAAAATACTATGTTGTGTATTTTAATGATACCAGTAATTATTTCAATGATTTTAACATTCTTCTTAATAAATAAAAAGGTGAAATACATTAAAACAATAGCTAAAGGTGCCGGTGAATTTTCAAGTGGAAATTTAGATTACAAAATTAATAAGAAGGGGATGGACGAACTAGGTTTTTTAGCTGAGAGCATGAATAATATGGCAGAAAGACTTAAAGAGAATATTGAAAAGGAAAGAGCACAAGAAAAATTTAAAACAGAGCTTATAACTAACGTTTCTCACGATTTAAGAACTCCACTGACTTCATTAATAGCGTACCTACAACTTGTAGAAAACGAAAAAACAACGGAAGATAATAGAAAGAAATACATTAGTATATCTATTGAAAAAGCATATAAGTTAAAACAGCTTATAGATGATTTGTTTGAATATTCAAAGTTAGAATGTGATGGAATTGCGTTAGAAAAGAATGAGGCAAATGTAATAGAGATATTAGAGCAGAGTATAGGCGAATTATTTATAGAAGCTCAAAAAAGAAATATGAATTTTAAAAAAGAATTTGAGAATAATAAAGTGATTCTAAGTGTTGATTCAAGCAAATTAGGAAGAGTTTTTGAAAATCTATTATCCAATGCAGTGAAATATGGAGTAGAAGGTACAGAGGTATATGTAAATTTGAAAAAAAATGATGAATATGTGACTATTACATTTGAAAATGAAATAACAGAAGAAATTTCTGAAGATACATTAATGCTTTTTGATAGATTCTATAGAGGAGATAAGTCTAGGAATTCAAAGGCAAGTGGTTCAGGGCTTGGATTGGCTATTTCAAAAAGTATAATAGAACTGCATGACGGTGAAATTTGGGCAGAGTGCAAAAATAATATATTCAAGGTTTATGTAAAGATTTTTAATAATTAAAAAGCTTAAAGGTGAATCCAACTTCTGGATACGTAATTATGATTCTAATAGGGATAGACTTTCTCACTTGAAAGTCTGTTTTTATTTACAACGAGCGCATTTCATTGGCATAAGAAGCGAATAAGAAGATTGAAATCTATTGACCTTATGATAAAATTATATAAAATTCAATTTATAATGTTTATTATTAAAAGCATATTGAAAATTAATTATTTTACAAAATATGAAAGGATGTGAAATTCAGTAGTGCTCATAGAGTAACTAATACAGATATGAAGACAGATAAGAAAAAAACAACAGGTGGATTAATAGTTGCGGCGGGAAAGATTTCAAAAAGAAATGAATTAAACCCACTCTCTCAAATTGGTTCTATAACTGTAATAAAAAGAATTATTTTAACCTTTCAAAGTGTTGGTATTTCACCAATTGTGATAATTACTGGACATGAATCAGAAGAAATAGAGCATCATCTAGCTCACTATGGGGTCATTTTTCTGAGAAATGATCAGTATGAAAACTCACAGATGTTTGATTCAGCAAAACTTGGATTAGAATTTTTGATGAATAAATGCGAGCAGGTAATATTTACCCCTGTGAATATTCCTATGTTTACACCAGATACTATTCGCGAGATGATAAAAATAGATGAAAAAATAATTTCACCATCTTATCATGGAAAAGCTGGTCATCCTCTTTTGATAGCCTCAGAATTAATTCCTCGAATTTTAGAGTATGATGGAAATATGGGAATGGAAGGTGCTATTAAGAGTATTGGCATAGAAAGAAAATTGATAAATGTAGAAGATAAAGGTATCATTCATGATACTGATAATATTAATCAATTGAATGAACTTTTAAAAAAGCATAATGAGCATATGCTGCATCCTTTCGTTAAAGTTAGCATTGAAAAGGAAACACTACTTTTTAATTCAAGGACAAAGTTACTTTTACTTTTGATTCAAGATACACATTCCGTTCGAAGTGCATGTAGGCACATTGCATTATCTTATAGTAAAGCGTGGGATATGTTAAATAAACTAGAAAAAGAACTAGGATATGCAGTAGTTGAAAGAAAGCATGGAGGGAGCAGAGGAGGAAAAACTTCATTAACCAAAGAAGGATTGGAATTTTTAAATAAGTATGAGCAGTTTGAAGAGAATGTGAGAAAGTATGCAAAAGAAGAATTTAATAGGTTATTTTAGGATTTTGTGATTTTTGCAAAGCAAGTTCTTTTGACAAAGAATTTGATGAAAAATAGCCCCCATTCTATAATAATTACAATGTTAAATTACTATAGGATAGGGGGCTTATTTATGTTTATTCTTAATGTAAATGGAAAAGAGGTAGTTGCACAGAGTGATAAAAATTTATTATCTTTCTTGAGGGATGATCTAGGGATCACTTCAGCTAAAGATGGATGTAGTGAAGGAGCCTGTGGGACATGTACTGTTTTAGTAGAAGGTAAAGCTGTAAAAGCTTGCATACAAAAAACAGCAAAATTAGTAGGGAAACACATTTTAACTGTTGAAGGTTTGAGTGAAAGGGAAAAAGAAGTCTATGAATATTGCTTTGGGGAAGCTGGTGCGGTTCAATGTGGCTTTTGTATTCCAGGAATGATAATTTGCGCAAAAGCACTATTAGATGTTAATTTAAATCCAACAGCAGCAGATGTTAAGAGAGCAATACATGGAAATATATGTCGTTGTACTGGATATAAGAAAATTGAAGAAGCTATTTTAATGGCAGCAGAATACTTTAGAGATAATCTTAAGATTCCAACTTCTCCTGAGGAACTTAAAATGGCGCAGAAATTTAAACGTATCGATGTAACAGATAAGGTAAATGGAACAGGTATTTTTGTTGATGATATTGAATTATCAGGAATGATATATGCTAAAGCTGTTCGCTCAAAATATCCAAGAGCTATTGTAAATAAAATTGATATAAGTAAGGCAGAAGCACATCCAGATTGTGTTAAAGTTTTACTAGCAAAAGATGTTCCAAATAATATTATTGGACATGCGAAGCAAGATTGGGATGTACTTATTTCGGAAGGTGATATCACAAGATATGTAGGAGATTCTCTGGCATTAGTAGCAACTTATCATAAAGATAAACTTGATGAAGTATGTAAATTAGTAGAGGTTGACTATACAGAACTACAACCAATTACTTCTCCTACAGATGCGTTAAAGGCCGATGCACCTTTAATTCATGCTGATGGGAATATTATGAGTAGAGCGGCTTTGCAACGTGGTAATGCAGATGAAGCAATTAAAAATTCTAAGTATGTGGTAACAAGAAAGTATAAGACACCATTTCAAGAGCATGGGTTTATGGAACCAGAATGTGCAATTGCCATGCCAGAAGGAGAAGAAGGTATTTTACTGTATTCTGGAGGGCAATCAGTATATGATGAACAACGAGAAATATCTATGATGCTTCAAATTCCAATAGAAAAAGTACATTGTAGGACACAGCTTGTTGGAGGTGGATTTGGTGGAAAAGAAGATATGAGTGTTCAGCATCATGCAGCACTTATGGCATGGCACACTAAAAAAGCAGTTAAAGTGAAATTTTCTAGACAGGAGAGTTTAGATTATCATACTAAACGCCATCCAATGGAAATGGAATTTACAACGGCATGTGATGAAAATGGTGATTTAACTGCTATGAAGGCTGTTATTATCGCAGATACAGGTGCATATGCATCTCTTGGAGGGCCCGTTCTGCATAGAGCATGCACACATGCGGCAGGGCCATATAACTATCAAAATATTGATATTTTTGGAATGTCAGTTTATACAAACAATGTTGTTTCTGGAGCATTTAGAGGATTTGGTGTAACTCAAAGTTGTTTTGCTACTGAAAATAATATAAATCTATTAGCAGAAATGGTAGGGATATCACCTTGGGAGATTCGCTATCGTAATGCAATACGTCCAGGTCAAGTATTACCAAATGGTCAAATAGCAGATGAAAGCGTTGCTATGGCAGAATGTTTAGAAGCTGTTAAGGATATATATGAATCAAATCCATATGCAGGTATTGCCATAGCATTTAAAAATAGTGGGACAGGTGTAGGAAAGAAGGATATTGGTCGATGCATTTTGTCTATTGAGGATGGTAAAGTTCATATTCGAACTTCAGCAGCATGTATGGGACAAGGCATTGGAACAATGTGTGCGACTGTACTATGTGAGACCACTGGTCTAAATCCAGCCTTAGTAGTACACGAAAAAGCAGATACTGTTCGTACTCCTAATTCAGGGACAAGTACAGCTTCTAGACAAACTGTTGTAACTGGTGAAGCTGTAAGAAGAGTATCGGAAAAATTGAAAATAGAATTAGAAAAAGGATTAACACTTAAAGATTTAGAAGGAAGAGAATTTCATGGAGAATATTCTGCAAAGACTGATTCAATGGGAGCAATAAAAGAAAATCCAATTAGCCATGTAAGTTATAGTTATGGAGCTCAAGTTGTTATTCTTAACGAAAAAGGAAAAGTAGAAAAAGTGGTAGCAGCATATGATGTTGGTACACCTGTTAATATTCAATCAGTTGAGGGTCAAATTGAAGGTGGAATTGTCATGGGATTAGGATATGCTTTAACTGAAGAATTTAGAGTTGAAGGAGGTTACCCTAAGACTAAGTTAGGCACTCTAGGGCTTATGAGAGCAAAAGATGTTCCAGAACTTGAAATAATTCTTGTGCAGGGAAAAGGGAAAATACCTGAAACTTATGGAGCAAAGGGATGTGGAGAATTATGTTTAATTCCAACAGCTCCGGCTTGTTCTCTTGCTTATTATCGATTAGATGGTAAATTTCGTACTCAATTACCATTAAGAGAAACATTTTATAAAAAATTAAAAACAGACAAAATATAGATATCAAACTTAATTTTTTATTTAATATCAGAAAGCATAGATCTGCAAAGTAATGCAAAGGAGAATATTAAGGGGGCAGTCAAATGCATAAAAAAATTTTACCTCTTATATATAAGGTGTTAAAATATAGAAAGATAAGTTTAACACGAAAG
This sequence comes from Clostridium chromiireducens, assembly GCF_003575225.1. NCBI lineage: Bacteria > Bacillati > Bacillota > Clostridia > Eubacteriales > Clostridiaceae > Clostridium > Clostridium chromiireducens. Next base: position 308,466 of record NZ_QXDJ01000002.1, read on the forward strand.
GAATAAAAAAGATGATAAGACAAGCTACAGAAAAAGATTTACTTGATATTTTGGAAATTTACAATGATGCTATTTTAAATACAACAGCAATATATGATTATACTGAACATTCTCTTGAGGAAAGAAAACAGTGGTATGAGAAAAAGAAACAAGATGGAAGTCCGTTGTTAGTATTTGAGAAAGATGAGAGAGTTGTTGGATTTGCTACATATGGATCATTTAGAGTTTATCCCGCTTTTAAATATTCAATAGAGCACTCAATATATGTTCATAAAGATTATAGAAATCTAGGAATAGGAAAATTATTATTAAAAGAATTAATAGACATCGCTAATAAAGATGAGTATATGACTGTGGTGGCATGTATTGATAGCTTAAATGAAGGAAGCATTAAAATTCATGAGAAGTTTGGATTTAAGTATTCCGGTACAATAACAAAGGCAGGATATAAATTTGGGAAATGGCTTGACTTAGTTTTTTATCAATTAGATTTAGATGGGCCGAAAGCTCCAGTGGAATCATAATAATTACATGATTTATTACTTATAGGAAAGTACCTCTAAATATAGTATTTAGAGGTACTTTCCTATTTTATTATTGTGCTGAATCTACTTCACGCTGCGTCGAAGCATTAAATATCAATGAAGTAAGCATAGCTCCTATCAGAAATAGCAATCCAGCTGAAATGTAAAGAATAGTCAATGAAAATTGACTTTTAAGCCAACCTGTAATGGACATAGTAATGACCATGAATCCCATAAACATAGGATTTAATACTCCATTTACTCTTCCTACAAACTCTGTTTTTGTAAGCTGTAGAATTAATGTATTTATACCAATCTGAATGCAAGGCATAAAAAATCCATTAAAGAATTGGAATAAAAGAATAACAATCCAGCTTGAGGATAATCCCATTCCAACCATTGAGATAGCATTAACTATAAGTCCTAGTGCAAGGAGTTTTTGAGGCGCTACTTTCTTTGATATTGTCATAACTAAGCCTCCGCCAATAAACATGGCTGCTCCATTTACCATAAGTAATATTTGAAGGTTTTCTTTAGGAAGACCTAATCTTTCAACTATTAAGAAAACTCCAAGCGGTTGTATAATACCAACAGCAAGGCCTGCTGCTGCAAAAACAGATCCTAGTATTGTTAGAGCTCTTTGCTCCCAAACATAAATAAAACCTTCTTTTAATTCTTCTAAGAAATGAGTTGTGACTTCTTTCTTTTCAACTATTTTGTCAGCTGGTAATAGAGTTAATACTGCAGCTGAAAGTAAGAAAGCGACTCCCATTACCGATATAGAAATATCTATTCCAAACTTTTGAAAAACAATAGTACCTAACGCTGGCCCTATAATCATAAAAATAGCCATAAGTGTTTGAAAAATAGCCATTCCTGTTTGCATAAATTCCTCGGGAACATGAACCTTAAATAATTTCATTCCAGAAGGCTGAGAAAACTGCGATAAAATAGATGAAATAAAGGTTACAAAAAATACAGCTTCCCATGTAGCAAATATTATCGTAAGCAGAACTACAAAAACTGAAATAGCACTTAATAAGTCACACCAAACCATAGTACGTTTTGGACGCCATCTATCTGCAAAAGTTCCTCCTATAAATGAGAATATAAATATTGGGGCAAATTCAGCAACTGAAATTAAAGAAACTGCAACTGGGTCATTATTTGTTTTATCCATTACAAATAATAATATAGCAAAGTTACGAACCCATATACCTATTTGTAAAAAAATAGAAGAAACCATAATTACTTGAACAAAACGATTTTTAAAAAATGAAGAAAGTGATATGGACGATTCTTTCATATAATTACTCCTTTTGAAACTGTAAAATTTGTGTTTATATATACCACCATAATACTATATCATAAATCAAAATTACATCAAGTTAAATTATCCTAAAGAAATTCTGAAGATATTATTAAGTTGTATAAATATAATACTATAGATATAATTATAAAGTTCGACTAATAAATGTTACATAGGAATTTTATAAGGAAGTGATTTTAAATAATGAATTCGAAAAAGAGAAATATATTCATAGCATTAATGGTAGCAATGTTTTTAGGGGCTGTTGAGGGAACAGTTGTAACTACGGCTATTCCAACAATAGTAAAAGATTTGCAGGGATTTGAAATTATTAGTTCGGTTTTTTCAGTGTATTTATTAACATCTGCAATTTCTACGCCTATATATGGTAAGCTGTCTGATTTATATGGGAGAAAAAATATGCTTTCTATTGGAATAATTATATTCTTAATTGGAAGTTTTTTATGTGGATTATCAATGAGTATGTACATGTTGATTGGAGCACGTGCAATACAAGGAATAGGTGCAGGTGCAATATTCACTGTTACATACACAGTAATTGGAGATGTGTTTACTATTGAGGAAAGACCTAAAATCCAAGGAATTATAAGCTCAATATGGGGGATTGCAAGTCTTGGAGGTCCATTCTTAGGAGGAATTTTAATAGATGTGCTATCTTGGCATTGGATATTTTTTATAAACCTACCTTTTGGAATATTGTCAGTCATACTTATTCAAAGAAATCTAGTCGAAGACTTTGAGAAGAAAAGTCATACTATAGATTTTGCAGGTACTATTACTTTATCGGCTGCAATGGTTATATTTTTAAATATTTTTATGTCAGCTGATAGTATAAGTTTTAATAAGAATGCATTCATAGGAATTTCATTAGCCGTAACAATTATATTGCTAATAGTATTTTATAAAATAGAAATAAAAGCACAGGAACCAGTTATTCCTTTTGATATATTTACAAGAGAGAGTATACTTATAAACTTAATAAGTTTTTTGGCTTCAGCTATATTGATCTGTGCAGATGTTTATTTAACAATATATATGCAGAATGTATTAGGATATAGTGCAAAATTATCAGGATTAGCCCTAGCTCCTATGTCGATCTCTTGGCTTATAGCATCGGTAGTTTTAGGGAAAAAGATAGTTAAATATGGTGGCAAAGTAGTAATTTTGATATCTAATAGTATTTTACTTATCAGTACGTTATTATTGACTACTTTAGGTGTAAATTCTTCATTATTATTAGTACTAGTTTATGTTTTTATTATAGGTCTTGGGTTTGGTGGAGCTTTTACTACTTTGACAATAATTGTTCAAGAGTCTGTAGAATATAACAAAAGAGGTGTAGCAATGGCTACTAACTCATTGATTAGGACGTTAGGACAAACAATAGCCGTAAGTGTTTTTGGATATATATTCAACTTATACATAGTAAAATACTTTGCTAATATAGGAATCAGCGGGGTAGACCCAAGTAATTTATATAAATCATCTACATACAATGCTGCTGTCACAAGTGAGAATATAAGGTTCGCTTTAAATAGTTCTTTTCATGTATTGTTTATAATACTTGTAGGGATATCAATTATTTCATTAATCTTGTCAATGCTGATGCCGAATAGAACAGAAGTATAATTAATTTTATTAATGGAACAAGTTTAAAATTTATAATAATCTATAAAGAATAACTGATATCTTCTAAATAAGAAAATATCAGTTGTTTTTGATTTAATCATTTAATTACACTCGTATAGTAGAAGATTATTAATTATATGATTTAAATAGTATTGAAAAAAATGTAAAATGAGATGATTTATTTTTTTTATAAAATTTAACTAAAGACAGATGAAACTACTACGAATATTTATCTGTATGTGTAAAAAAAGATAAAATGAACATTTTAATGAAAATATATAAATTATTATATAAAATGGTTATATTACACATTAAGTACTAATGGTGTCTATTGCGGAAAATTAATAGATATTATTTAGGGGTTAAAATATCAATTCACGATCAAAGTAATCGGAGGAAAAGGGGTAAAAACAAATGAATAAACACTTAATAAGCATTGTTGCAGTAGCAGCAGTGACATCACTTGGCACAACATCAATTCCAGCATCAGCAGAGACATTGGACGATGTAAAAGCTGCAATAACTAATTCTATAAATGGGTTAAAGGTTATTGGTTTTTATACATCATCAGATGATATAAAGGAACTATATGCTGATACTATGGAAAATACAGATATGGATACAGAAGTTTCTATATTTGAAAATACGCCAGGGAAAGCAACTGTTAATGTTAAGATTAATGATGTCACAACACCATCGGCAGTTACATTACTAGATACTTTAACTTTTGAAGGTATTCCTTTCATGCAAACAGCAAATGATTTGGAATATGTTATAAAAAAGGATTTTGATAAACAGTATTCAAATACAACACTAACTGCTGATAAAACACTATCTAGAATGGAAGAACACATTGAAAATAAAAACTTATCAATAAAAATTGATAGTTTTAACATTACTGAAGCAACATCGTCATCAGAAGGAAAGATAGAAGTATCTGCTACAATTATAGATGCAGGCAATAATAATGTTGAAACTAAGTTTGATTTTACTATGCTTACTAAGCGTAAAAATACAATAGAAGAGGATGAGATTATATCTAAGATTACTAACATAATAGAGGCAATGGATAAGAGCGGAGAGTTTACAGGCACTACAGTAAAAGATGCAGTGGCTGACGGTTTAAAAGATTATAACGGATTAAATATAGATGTCTATGCAGATGCCCATTGCGAGAATAATTCCGCTTTAGGATCATATATGGTTAGCGGATATATTTATAATGATGATAGGACTATAGATTCAACTATTGACTTAAATGGTTACTTTTACAAGAAAATCGATCCTAATAAATCAATAGATGATATAGGAGATTGTATTTCAATTTCACTTAGCTATCTATATGAGAATAATCGTGACTTCGAAACTATCCAAAACACTATTAATAAATTATTAGCAGGAACATCAGTAAAAGGTGTAGTTTCAGACTATGTAGATATTCCAAAAACAAATACAACATTTGGTGAATTAGCATACAAAGTTAAATTAACTGATACAAGAAATGGACTAACTAATATTATATATTCTCAACAAAGTACTAATGAACCACGTAGTATTAACTCGAATCAAACATTTGAAGAGTACAAAGATGCAGTAGCTAAATCATTAAATAGCTTGTTGGTATCAAATAGTAGTACTATATCAGATATAGAAAGAGCTATAGCTGGAAAAATTCAAAAATGGGGTATAGGTGGATGTATTAAAGATTATAGCTTTACACCTGCAACTATATCAAAAGCTGGATCTGTAGTAGTAACAGTATGGGTTTCAGAGAATTCATATAATGAAAATGGTAAGACTGTTAAGGATGATGAAATTAAAACCACACTAATTATACCTAAATTAAGCAGTAATGGAAGTGGTTCAGGTTCTTCGAGTCATAGTTCAGGTGGCAGCAGTTCCTCGAGCAATTCATCAACCTCTACCACTAATACATCTACTGCAGGAACATCAACAAACACTGCAACAGAGATAACTAAACCAGTATCATTGGCAAACATGTCAAAAGAGGCAGTAAAAGCAGTTGAGGCTAAAGTTGTAAGTAAAATTAGTACCATTATTGGAGAAGGTGTGTCAGTAGGACAAACTAAAGAGATATCGGCACCAGACGGAAACAAATTATCTGTAACTCCAATTGCTAAAGAGGGTAAGAGTACAGGGGCTGTTATAACAGCACAAGCTGCCAGCATACAAGCAATCATTCCAATTGATAAAAATTCAGAGCAAGTTACAGCTGTTTATAAATATGTACCTTTATTAGAAAAATATATCCAAGTGCAGGATGCAGTTATAACAGCAGAAGCAATTACATTGCCTGTACAAGCAAATGCAACGTATGTAGCATCACCAGTGGCACTATCTACAACAGAGACAATAAAACAAGGATGGGTACAATCAGGTGATAACTGGTACATGGTTAATGCAAAAGGAGATCCATTAACAGGATGGCAAAAAGATAGTGCAGGCTGGACTTACATGTCGCAAACTACTGGAGCTATGCAAACAGGTTGGGCAAAAGACGGAAACAGCTGGTACTACCTAAAAAATAATGGATATATGGCAACAGGATGGGTAAAAGATGGGGCTACTTGGTATTACTGCAATGCAGATGGTTCAATGGCAGCTAATACAATAATTAATGGATATAAAGTAGGTCCAAATGGAGCATGGATTAGTTAATTAAATATATTGAGATCATCTAAAATATAAAAATACTTGCAGCATGAGAATAATTTAAGTTTACATCTAAACAACCGAACAGGAATATATGTGTTTACTCCGGTTCCTAGAAGATTTTGCTGGGTTATTCTAAGATTATAAGTTGCATCCAAAGTGCTTGCTTCAAAGACTACGCTTTTGAACAAGCACATTTGGAACAACTTATAATCTAGAATAACGGCCAGCAAAATCTTCTTATGAACACTCCGCAAAAACATATATTCCCGTTCTAGTTTAGTAGTAAGTTTAAAATAAGGCTATATTAATGCAAGTATTTTTATATTTCTGTGGTGACAATATCTTTAAGTAGTTATAGTTGTGGCCTTTGATGCAATATATATTCCAATTTTCTAAACTAGGTATTGGTAATAAATCCAAAGTGATAGCAAAACAAAGAAATAGAATACATATATGTGAAGCAGGCATTGAAAAATAAGCTGCTGGAATATCTTGATGGGAAGTTGTTCCACTTTTGCTTGTCCAGTGCTTGTCACAGGAACATGCAGAGGTGGTGCAACTTCCCATTTAGATATTCCTAGCGAGATTTTTCATAGTCCTGAGGAACATATATGTATTCTATTTCGGTTGTTACCTCATCACTTTAAGTTTTTCACATACCTTTAATTTGCAAATACAGCTTGTTTGGCTTTTATTATCACGGCACTTAATGGTAATGCTATAACTATTCCAGTAGATACTTGAATAATATTACCAACTATATCTTTAGCAGCAAATGCAATTCCTTGTATTAGACCTATCTTTTCTGTTAGAAAACCAGATATTATTATTCCAGCACCAAAATAAGCAATTACCATAAATATGCCGCCAGCTAAAAATGCAATTGTGTATTTGGTTGCGGCCTTATTTTCGGACATTCTTTCTAAAATTGACCCGGCAATGTAAGCCATTCCCCATTTAATTACTAATGTAAATGGTGCCCAGAAATAATATCCTCCTAGCACATCAACAAGAAACATCCCCAAGCCGCTTGAAACTGCCCCTTTTTTCTTACCTAGAACAATTACTGATAAGAATACCATACAGTCACCTATTTGAACGAAGCCACCAACGGATGGAATCTTAATTATACTACCTGCTAAATAAGTTAAAGCAATCATTAGCCCCATTAATACCATTTCATTGGTATTTAAATTTTTACTTTTTTCCATAAAATATTTCCCACCTTTTTTAGATTATTATTAATTAGCCAATATAGATGAATGTTTTGTTTTTAACATAGCATGATTTAAATAAATAAAATTATTGCAAATAATGTTATTATTATATTAATATTATTCTGATTTATCAAATGTACGGGTACAATTTGAAATTGAATGAAACACAAAATAGTATTGGAAAAAATATGTTTAAGTAGGCTATAATAAAAGCAGTATAGATTATGAATATAAATATACTTAAGGGGAGGAGTTTAGGTTTTGAGGATATTACATACTGGAGATTGGCATTTAGGTAAGAATTTAGAGGGCGTAAGCAGAATGGATGAGCAGGAAGAATTCTTAGATGATTTTGTTAGAATTGTAGAAGATAATAATATAGATTTAGTTATGATTGCAGGGGATGTTTATGATAATTCAAACCCTCCGGCAAGAGCTGAAAAAATGTTTTATGATACTTTGAAGAAATTATCAAAAAACGGGGAAAGGCTTACTCTAGTTATATCAGGAAACCATGATAATCCAGATAGACTAGTCGCAGCAGGACCTTTAGCGCGTGATCATGGAATTATTATGGTGGGTACTCCAAAGACCATGGTTCAATGTGGAGAATATGGGAGACATAAGGTACTAGCTTCAGGAGAAGGTTTTGTTGAAATTGAAATGAACAATGAAAAGGCGGTTGTTTTAACTGTACCCTATCCAAGTGAGAAAAGACTAAATGAAGTAATCTATAATGGAATGGATGAAGAGGAGGAAAAAGCTAAATCCTATAGTGATAGAATATTTTCCTTGTTCAATTCACTAAAAGAGCATTATAGAGAAGATACTATTAATTTAGCAGTATCGCATCTCTTTGCTATGGGAAGTGAAGAAAGTGGTTCTGAAAGAAGTATTCAGCTTGGAGGAACTTACATAGTAGATGGAAGCTGCTTTCCAAAAGAGGCACAGTATGTGGCATTAGGACATGTACATAAACCACAGATAGTACCGGGTACAGAAAGAAAAGCCAGATATTGCGGTTCACCAATTCACTATAATAAGAAAGAAATAAGCTTTACTAAGAAATGTTTTATAGTTGATGTTAAAGCGAGTGAAGAATGCATTATAGAAGAAGTGGACTTAAAAGTATATAAGCCAATTGAAATTTGGAAGTGTTCAAGTATTGAAGATGCTATTTCAAAATGTGAAGAAAATAAAGATAAAGATTGTTGGGTTTACCTTGAAATAAGCACAGATAGATATATAAGAGAAGATGAAATAAAGCAAATGAAAGATTTAAAGAAAGATATCTTGGAAATAATGCCTAAGGTTAAAGGCATAGATGAAGAGGTTGATCATAATTTCACTGAGAAATCTTTCGGGGAAATTTTTAAAGACTTTTATATGAAAGAAAGAGGAACATCTCCAGAGGACGAGGTTGTTGAATTACTTTTATCAATTATAGATGAAGAAGGTGGAGAAGATGAGACCAATCAAGTTGAGGATTAAAGGGCTAAACAGCTTTATAGATGAGCAGACTATCGACTTTGATAAGTTAACAGATAGAGGATTCTTTGGTATATTTGGACCAACTGGAAGTGGTAAATCAACTATATTAGATGGAATAACCTTAGCACTATATGGAAATGTAGCTAGAAAGAGTTCAAATTATATAAATACTAATTGTGAAAGACTTAATGTGAGTTTTGAATTTCAAATATCAGGAACTGAGAATAGACGATATACTATTGATAGAGAATTTCGAAGAAAAAAAGATGGTGGAATAAGCTCTGGAAAGTGCAAAATAGTTGAGATAACCGATATGCAAGAGGAAGTTTTAGCTGATGGAGTTAAGACTATAAATAAAAAAGTTGAAGAAATATTAGGGCTTAATTTAGATGACTTTTCAAGAACTGTTGTTTTGCCTCAAGGTAAGTTTAGTGAATTTCTTAAACTAGAGGGGAAAGACAGAAGAGATATGCTTGAAAGATTATTTAATCTTCAGCAGTTCGGGGATAATTTATCTAGAAGACTTAATGCTAAGATAAATAAAGAAAAAACTGATAATAGTGTTTTGCTTGGGCAGTTAAGTGGATATAACGACGTAAGCGAAGAAAAGCTAAAAGAAAAAGAAGAAGTCTTAGAAACCTTAAAGAATGATTTAGTGACTTTAAAAAATGATTTGGAAATAGTAGAAAAGAGTTATAAAGAAAACCAAGAAATATGGAATTTACAAATTGATTTAATTGAGTATAAAAATAAAGAAAAAGATTTAAAAGAAAAAGAAGAAGAAATAAAAAAATATATAGATAGAGTAAACTTAGGGGAAGCGGGGGCGAAAGTCGTACCGTATATAAATGCCTTTGAGAATACTATAAAAGAGTTTAGGGAAAATGAACTTGAATTAGAAAAGCTAAAAGCTGCAATTGAAAAGATAAAAGAACAAAAAGAAAATATCGAGAGATTATGGAGTGTAGCTAAGAGTAATAAAGATAACAAACTTCCGCAGTTAATTCTTCAAGAACAAAAAGTTAAAGATGCTATTGAAGAGGAAAAGCTGTTAGATATTATTAAAAGCAACATAGATAAATTAAAGTCTCAAATTGAAATTGCACTTAAGAAATGCGAGGAAAGTCAAAGTCAGCTTCTAAAAATAGATGTAGAAATTAAGTCTAGAAATAATCAAATTAAAGAAGATGAAAAAGTATATAATGAGTTAAAAATTGATGAAGCTCTTAAGGAAAAAGTTCAAGAAGGAATTATTTTAGAAGAAAAGCTTCTTAATTTAGACTCGATTATTTCCAGGGAAAAAGAAAAAAAGATTTTTCTAGAAAAAGAAAATGCTGAAACTATATCAAAAGGAAAAGCATTAAGAGATGTATTAGATAATGGAACCAAGGAATTAGAAGAGAAAGAATCACAATATGATCTTTTAATCAAAAATCCACCAGGTGACCAAAAAGATTTAGTTAACTTAAAGCAAGTAATTGTTGAAAGTGAACAAAAATTTAAGACACTGGATAGATTAACTAAAGAAATTGATTCATCTAATAAAGAAATAGAAAAATTAAATTCTGAGCTTCTTAGTAAAAAAGACGAGGAAAAGAATCTGGAAGAAGAGCTAGAAGATATTAAGATTAAGCATAAGGAAATTATGAGAGAAAATTTAGCTCATGCCCTTAGGATTGAACTTAAAGAAGGAGAAGAATGTCCAGTATGCGGTTCTACCCATCATACAAAAGAAAATATAGATGGTTCAGGCATAATAGATATTAAACCTGTTGAAAATGAAATTAAGGTTAAAGAAAAATTGATTAAGCTCAGTAGTAGTAAAATAATTGAGAATGAAACCAAGATAAAGAATTATAAAGATAAAATTAATGCTAATGAAGAAGAAATTCGTACTTTAGGAATAGATAAGAATGCAAAGTCTTTAGATAAATTACAAGAAGAATTTATAAATTTAGAAAAAGTTTTAGAAAATTATGCGAAAGATAAAGAAAATCTAGAAAAATACATCAATAAATTAAAAAATGAAATTAATATTAAAAATGGTGAAATAAATGAACTAAGAGCTGTAGTAAGAACAAATCAAAGACAGCTGGAAGAATTAACAAAGAGCATTAATGATAATACAATAGAGTTTGATAATATAAAAAATAGAGTAAATACATTGAAAGCAGAAACTTTAGTTGATAGCTTTAGCCAAAAAAATGAAGAAATTAAGCAAGTTGAAAAAGAAAGAGAAAGATTAGCTGGGGCAGTTAAAGTAAATAGAGAGCTAGTAGAAAATTTAGAAAAGCAAAAAGAAATACTAAGTAATGAACTTACTTTGGCAAAAGAAAATCTTACTAAAGATAAGGCAGACTTAGAAAGTAATGAGAAAAATAAAGAAGAAAAATTACAATCAATAAGAAATAAAGTTAATGATGAAGCTGATTTAAGGTTGCTTCTTAATCAGGTACAAAAAAATATACACATTATAAATGAAGAATTCGAAAAGCTTGAAAATGGAAAGAATAGAATTGAAAAAGAATTTACAGAAAGCAATGAAAAGCTTATAGGTACAATCAGCAAATATAAAGAATTAAGTAAACGAAAAAATGATGAAGAAGCACAATTGGAAGTGGCGATTGATAGCGAAGGGTTTAAATCATTAGAAGATGTTAAGAATAACCTTATCGAAAGAGATGAAATAAGTAAGTACAAATCAAGGATAGAAACTTACAGAGATAATATGTCGAAGGTTAAAGGTGCAATTGAAAGTCTACAGAATAAAATTAATGGAAAAGAATTAAGTGAAGAAGAATACCTTCAAATAAAATTACTAAAAGAGCAAAAAGAAAAAGAAGTAAACGAAGCTAATGAAAATAAAATTAAAATTGAAGAAGAATTAAGAAATATAAAGACAAAGTTAGAAGAACAAAAGGAACTATTAGAAAAGAAAGCCAAACTAGAACATAAATTGGCCTTACTTAGTGATTTAGAGAAACTATTTAAAGGAAAGAAATTTGTAGAGTTTGTTGCAGTAAATAAATTAAAGTATATATCCATTGAAGCTTCTAAAAGACTAAAGGAAATTACTCATGGAAATTATGGTTTAGAAGTAGATGAAGATGGTAGATTCATAATAAGAGATTATAAAAATGGTGGAGCAAGAAGAGATGCGACAACATTATCAGGTGGAGAGACTTTCCTAGCCTCATTGTCATTAGCTTTAGCGCTATCTGCACAGATTCAATTAAAAGGAACAGCACCGCTTGAACTATTCTTCTTAGATGAAGGATTTGGAACCTTAGATGATGAACTTCTAGAAGTAGTTATGAGTTCTTTAGAAAGAATTCATAATGAAAAGATGAAGGTAGGAATTATCAGCCATGTAGAATCCATAAAGAGCAGAGTACCAGTAAAACTTATGATTACTCCGGCAGAATGTGGAATGGGTGGAAGTAAAGTGAAAATTGAAAGAAACTAAAAAAATTTCATAGGAATTTCATCCAAAAACTATGTCGTAAAGAAGCGATAATCTTGGATTATATGACAATTAATAGATAAAAGTATTTTTGGGTATGTATATATAGATAATATTATAATAAAATAAAGATGAAGAAATTTTAGTTTAGATTTAAATTTCGTCTATTATGATAATATAAAAATGTTTTTAATTACAGGTAAATATTGTATAATGAAAAAGAGAACAGTTTGGAAAGGGGATTAAAAAATGAACTACAAAGAAAAGTATAACACTTGGATTAATTCCGACATTATCAATGAGGAAACAAAAAACGAATTGAGAGCAATATCTGACGAAAAGGAGATTGAAGATAGATTTTACCAAGACTTAGATTTTGGTACTGGTGGATTAAGAGGAGTAATAGGTGCTGGAAGCAATAGAATGAACATATATACTGTTGCAAAAGCTACACAAGGATTTGCAAACTATCTTAATGAGAATTTTAAAGATCCTTCAGTTGCAATTGCATATGATTCTAGAAATATGTCAAAGGAATTTGCAAAGGCAGCTGCACTTAACTTATGTGCAAATAATGTAAAAGTATATTTATATGAAAGTTTAAGACCAACGCCAGTATTATCTTACACAGTTAGAGAATTAAAATGCAGCGGTGGTATAGTTGTTACTGCGTCTCACAACCCTAAAATATACAATGGTTATAAAGTTTATGATGAATTTGGTGGGCAAGTAACAGATGAGAAAGCAAATATAATTATCGACAGAGTTAATGCTGTAGATGATTTTTCAAAAATTAAAGATATAGATGAAAGTCTTGCTTTAGAAAAAGGTTTATTAGTTTATATTGGAGAAGATATAGATAAGCTTTATTATGAAAAAGTTAAAGGATTAACAATAAGAACTGATTTAGTTAAAGAAAAAGCTAGCAATTTAAATGTTATATTTACTCCAATACATGGATCAGGAAATGTTCCAGTAAGAGCAGTATTAGAACAATTAGGATATAGCAATGTTAAAGTAGTTAAGGAACAAGAAGCTCCAGATGGAAATTTCCCAACAGCATCTTATCCTAACCCAGAAAATCCAGATGTATTTGAATTAGCTATGAAAATGGCGCAAACAGAAGGAGCAGATATAATCTTTGGAACAGACCCAGATTGTGATAGAATAGGTCTTGTTGTTAAAGATAATGCTGGTGAATTTAAAGTATTAACTGGTAACCAAACTGGTTTACTTTTAACTCATTATGTATTAAGCTCATTAAAGGAAACTAATAAACTACCTCAAAATGGTGTTGTAATTAAGACAATTGTTACAACAGAAGGTGCTAGAAGTATTGCAGAAGACTTTGATATCGAACTTATGGATGTATTAACAGGATTTAAATATATAGGCGAAAAAATAAGAGAATTCGAAGATGCAGGAAATAAGACTTATCTTTTTGGATTTGAAGAAAGTTATGGATACCTTGCAGGAAACTTTGTTCGTGATAAAGATGCTGTTATAGCTTCAATGTTAGTATGTGAAATGTGTCTTTACTATAAGGAACAAGGAAAGAGCCTTTATGATGCATTAATTGATCTATATGAAAAATATGGATATTTCAAAGAAACTCTTGTATCTTTAGAGTTAAAAGGAAAAGAAGGTCAAGAAAAGATTGCTAACTGTATAGAGGCATTAAGAAATGATCCAATAAGCAGTGTAGATGCTGTTAAAATAGTTACAAGATTAGATTATAAATTAAGCATTGAAGAAAATACTGTAAATAATACTAAGACAACTATTGACTTACCTAAGTCTAATGTATTAAAGTACATCTTAGAGGATGGTTCATATTTCGTAGTAAGACCATCAGGAACAGAGCCTAAGATGAAAGTTTATTTAGCAGTAAAGAGCAGCAGTTTAGAAAATGCTGATAAAGATATTGCGACATTTAAAGAAAAAGTAATGGAAATAATTAACGCTAAGTTAAACTAATTTTCATGTCAATTGCTATCATCTTACTAGGTGGTAGCAATTTTATTAAGTAGGGAACCAAAAATAAACAGTTGTTATTAATGAATGCTTAATAAAGAATTTAGATTAAGTATTGATATTGACAATTAAGCAAGAGGTGTAGAATGAGTAATTATAAGACAATGTATAAAGATAAACTAAGTAAATTATTATTTCTAGAAATGAATAAAGAAGGATTTAAAAGAAGTCTCAATATACCGGAGCATGTTGAATTTAAAAATGATGAGTTATATATGCCTATAAGTTCTGACTATGTTGTAAATAATGTTAATGATGAAATAAAATTAAGCAACTTACCTATATATTATTTTGTTGAGGGTATGTTTATTACTTTTGGTGCAGATAAAAATGTTAGATATGTTGATGATTATGGAACGATTTTATCTTACATTCCAGATGCTGAAGAATGTGTAAAAAGCCTTATAGCAAATAGAATAAAAAAAGATAAATTAGAAGACGCCTATATTTTATTAAAAGGGTATTATAGATATACAAAGGAAGAGGAAATTCTAACAAAGCTATTAGCTGTAGGTGAGACAATAAGAGAAAAAGATTCAAGTTTTGCAGAAATTCTAGTAGAGGATATTGATGAGTGTAAGAAAAACTTTGATAAATCTCCAGAACCTTATCTTTATAATGCCTTAATTCTTAAAGAACAAGGGGATCACAAAGGTGCGGAAGTAGAAATAAATGAATACATAAATAAGGGTGGAAAGAAAACTTCTGAAATAGAGGAAATAGTAAGTGATATTACTAATGTAAGTCATTTTGAAAAGGCAGTTGAGTGTTTAAAAGATGAACCTAAGAAAGCCATAGATTTGTTATTGCCCTTAAGTGAAGAATTTAAAGAAAATCCATTAGTTTATTATTACTTAGGCGTAGGTTATAGAAGAATTGAAAGTTATAATAAGGCTATATATTATTTAGGTAAAAGCCTTGCCATTGAATCTGGAAGCCTTGAGACTGTTAATGAGCTTGGAATGAGCCATGCATGTGTTGGAGAGTATGAGGAAGCAATAAAATATTTTAGAAAAGCCTTTGAAGCATCTAAAGATGTGGAAATCTGTACAAATATAGTAATGTGTTATATAAACTTAGGAGATAAAGAGCAAGCAAAGCTTCACCTAGAGATTGCTAAAAAGCTAGCTCCTGAAGATGAAATAGTAATTGAAATAGATCAAATGTTAAATAGAACAGTAAAATAATTAGGAGATAATATGTTTACGAAGATACTTGATTTTGAGGTTTTTAATAAGGACAAAAGTGCTTTAATGAATTATGCAGATAATTTTGAAAAAGTAAATATAATATCAGGAAATCCAGAGGTATTATTTAATGGATTGCACAATCCTATTCTTAAAGAGAATTTTAATGATAAAAATTCCATTATAATACCAGATGGAGTTGGAACAGTACTCGCATCAAAATTACTAAAAAATCCAGTGAAAGAAAAAATCGCGGGAATAGATGTTGTTAGAGAAGTTTTAATTAAAGCAAATTTAGAGAGAAGATCTATTTATTTATTAGGAGCAAAAGAAGAAGTTCTTAATAAATGTGTGGATAATATAAAAACTGAATTTCCTAATTTAATAATTTCAGGATTTCATAATGGATTTTTTGATTTAAATAATTGTGATGAGATAGTAGATGATATAAATAAATCTGATCCATGGGCAATCTTTGTAGCAATGGGATCGCCGAGACAGGAAATATTTATTGAAAAGATTATTAAGAGTTCAAATATACATATATTCATGGGGGTAGGCGGAGTATTTGACATACTTGCCGGTGAGCTTAAAAGAGCACCAAAATGGATGATATCTTTAGGTCTTGAATGGCTATATAGAGTTATAAAAGAGCCATTCAGAATAAAAAGATTAATTGCTATACCTAAATTTTTACTACTTGTACTAAGACATAAGAAAAAGTAATATTAACATTAGCGTAAATTACAAAATAACAGATAGAAATAAATAGGTGATAAAATGAAACAAAGAAGTAGTTTGGTTAAATCTACATTTATAATAATGATTGTGTCACTGATAAGTAGATTTTTGGGATTTGTCCGTGATATGCTTATTGCAAATAATTTTGGTGCAGGAATGTATACCGATGCATATAATCTTGCAGTATCTGTACCGGAAACAATATTTACTTTGGTAGGACTTGCAATATCTACAGCATTTTTACCGATGCTTAGTAAAATTAAAGCTCAAAAAGGTCAAAAACGAATGTACGAGTTTGCAAATAATGTGATAAATATATTATTTGTTATCTCTTTATTTCTATTTGTTGTAACAAGCATTTTTTCAAAAGAAATAGTATATATATTTGGACCTTCGGAAGAAACAGCATTAATTGCAATAAAATTATTAAGGATAACATTATTAAATCTGTTATTTTTATCTATAAATGCATGTTTTACAGCATTATTACAAGTAAATGAAGATTTTGTGATTCCATCCATATTGGGGTTGTTTTTTAATTTACCTATGATATTATATTTATTATTCTTTAATAACTATGATATTTTAGGGTTAACAATTGCAAATGTTATAGGAAATTTCTTTAGAGTTGCGGTGCAAGTACCATCTTTATTAAATCATGAATATAAGTATAAATTTATAATAGATATAAAGGACGAAAGACTAAAAGCAATTGTTGTTTTAATAATTCCAGTAATTATTGGAGCAGGAGCAAATTCATTAAATATGGTTGTTGATAAATATATTGCTTTAAAGTTTCCAAGTGGATCAGTTTCAGCATTAGATTATGCTCAAAAGTTGATTATTTTTATAAATACTATTATTGCAGCTTCAGTAACAAGTGTTGCATATCCACTTATGGCAAATATGAGGAGTAATGAAGATATTCATGGATTTTTAGAAATTCTAAAAAAATCAATTTTATATTTAGCAATATTATTAATTCCTATTACTTTTGGAGTTATAATATTTAGTGAAGACATAGTAAAAATTGTATATGCAAGAGGAGCGTTTGATAAAAATGCAGTTCAAATTACAAGTTTTG
This sequence comes from Clostridium chromiireducens, assembly GCF_003575225.1. NCBI lineage: Bacteria > Bacillati > Bacillota > Clostridia > Eubacteriales > Clostridiaceae > Clostridium > Clostridium chromiireducens. The sequence goes on from NZ_QXDJ01000002.1 coordinate 325,842, forward strand.
CTTTATTAGGCTATGGATTTGGAATATTTTTCACTGGATTAAGGGATATTTTAAATTCAACATTATTTTCCATGGGAAAAACGAAGGTTACTACTGTAAATGGAGTTGTTGGAGTTATCATTAATATAACATTCTGCATAATTTTATCTAGATATTTTGGGATAATGGGCATAGCTTTAGCATCTGTTATAGCTATGGCAGTAACTGCAATTCTGTTATTTAGAAGTGTTATAAAACTAGAAAAAGATTTTATTATAAATGATATCATAAAAAAAATAGTATTAATAACAATAAGTTCTTTGATCATGGGATTGGTAATTATTATCGTGGTAATTAATCTAAGAAATACGTTAGGATCAATACCTCTAGTTTTATTTGGAGGAATAATTGGAGTTGTAGTATATTTTACTTTATGCCATATTTTTAAGATCGAAGAAATCATCGAAATAAAAAGTTTAATTTTAAAGAGGATTAAAAGATAGGAGGGTGTATGAAAATATTATTTATTGCCTGCTATTCCCCGTTGATAAATAATTCAGCAGCTATTGAAACGCTTCAATATTTAAATAAATTAAGTGAAATCAACAATAATGAAGTACATCTTTTGACAGTGAATTTTCCAAAAGATTCAATATATTATGATGAGGCATTAAGAACTATGATGGATGGTAAAATAAAAGTCCACGTGGTTGATGGTGGAATTGTCTTTAAAAAATTAATGCCTAGAAAAACTAATAGTTCTAATAATGCATCTGTTAAGCCTAAGAATGGAAATAGTACTAAGGTTCTTAGAAGAATAAAGAATGCCATGGTTATACCTGATATGTATTATGGATGGGCCAGGAAAGCGGCTGTATATGGGATTGATTTAATGGAAAAAGAAAGATTTGATGTTATATTTTCAATGCATGAACCTCCATCATCTCATTTATGCGCTTATTATATAAAGAAGCAATATAAAAATGTTCCATGGATTACTTATTGGAGTGACCCATGGCTTAAAGATTCTACTAGAGAAAAATCTTTTATTGTCAAGAAGATGCTTGAAAAGAATATGGAAAAGAATATTGTTAATTTTGCTGATAAGTTCATCTTTGTTACAGAAGCAAATAAAAATGAATATTTAAAAGATTATAAGACATTAAATGATAATAAGAAAACTTTTATCTTAAACCGAGGTTTTGATGCAAAATTATATGAAAGATTATCTCATGAAGAAGCACCAAAGCTTATAAGAAAAGATAAGGTTAACATAATTTATACTGGAGAAATATTTTCAAAGCTTAGAGATATAAATCCATTTATAAAGGCGATCGAAGAAATTATGAATGAAGATTTAGAATCTTATAATTTATTGAATGTTTTATTTTTTGGAAATATAGATGATATAGAAGCAAGAAAGAAATTACAAAGCTTAGAGGTGGCTAACGTATCCCCAAGAATACCTTTTGATGAAGCGCTTAAATATATGCTTAATGGAGATGTATTGTTATTGTTTGGAAATAAGAATTCCAAACAGATACCTGCAAAGATTTATGATTATTTTGGAGCAAAAGGCAGGATATTAGTGATCTATGGTGATGAGAATGATCCTATTAAAAGAGTAGTGGAAAATAATAAGAAATGTGTTGTGACAGATAATAGTACTCAAAAAATAAAGAATAAAATTTATGAATTAATAAAAATGTATAAGAACGATACAATTCACTGCGCACCAGACGAAAATTATGAGTGGAATTCCATAGTAGAGAGACTGAACAATATATTAGAGGGAAGTGATTAAATGCATATAATGGTTATTCCATCTTGGTATTCTTCAGCTAGGAATAAAGTTCACGGTAGTTTTTTTAAGGAACAATTTAAAGCTCTTGCAGATAGTGGTCAGAAAGTTACTGTTGCCTATAATGAAATTTGGCCAATAACAATGTTGGGTAAGATACATGAAAAAAGAGGAATAAATTTTAATTTAGAAGATAACCTTAGGACTTATAGATATAAAGATTATAATTATTTGCCTAAAACGCCATTAATGTTTAAAAGTTTCAATAAGAGAATGGATAGATTGTATAAAGAAATAGTTAGGAATGAAGGCAAGGTTGATATAATTCACGCCCATTCAGCCTTTTGGGGAGGAATAGCAGCTGCTTATATAAGTAAAAAATATAATATCCCATTAGTTCTTACTGAACATTCATCACTTAAATATGCAAAATATGTTAAGGAAAATTATAAGAAACATATTTTTGATGCGTATGAGAAGGCAGATTACTTAATTGCAGTTGGTAGTGGGTTAAAAAAGGAAATCCAGGGATATGTTAACAAGTCAGTAGATGTTATCCACAATATGGTTGATTTGAAATTATTTAGTGTGGATAATAATGTGATAAATGATGTAAGTAAAGACAAAGGTTTCAAATTTTTTTCTTGTGCTTTCCTTGAAGAAGGAAAAGGTATGGAATGCTTAATAAAAGCTTTTGCACAAACCTTTAGAAATGAAGAGGTAAGTTTAAGAATAGGCGGAAATGGTACTATTAAGCCGGAATTAGAGAAATTAGTTGAACAGCTGAAAATGGAGAAACAGATTAAACTATTGGGTGCTCTATCAAGAGAAGAGGTATCTAAGGAAATGAGAGCGTGTGATGCTTTTGCACTGCCATCTGAACATGAAACCTTTGGCGTTGTGTATATTGAAGCACTTGCCTGTGGTAAACCAGTTATTGGTGCTGATAATGGAGGAGCAGAAGATATAATAAGAGAAGATAATGGAATTATAGCTAAAAAGAAAGATGTTGATGATTTAGCCAGAGCATTAATAAAAATAAAAGAAAATTATGAGTCTTATGATAAGAATAAAATAAAACAAGAAGCAGTTTTTAGCTATTCAGAAAATGTATTAGTGGAAAGGCTAAAAGGAGTGTATAAAAAAGTATATGAAAGAAATAATTAAAAATATCTATGATTTTTTAGGCAACAAACTATATTTTAAGCTGTTATATCTATTTGTAAGCCTAACATTCGTAACAATATTAAAAGATATCCCCAAAATTACAATCTTAAATTATGCAGCGTTTGCATGGGGAGCACTATTGATTCTATTTATGATAATCGATGGATACAAGAGAAGAAAGGTCTATAAATTTGATATTCCTCTTGCAATATTCATTATAGTAACGTTATTTTTGAACATTATTGTTTATAGAAGTTCACATAATCTTACACTATGGGCTGTAAATCTAATCTTATTTACAGTTGTGTTTTCAGTTGATGTATTTAGAGATAAAAAACAATTAATTAAAGAATTAAATTGTATTAGCTATTTTTATGTTGGTTTTATGTTTTTAGCATCAATATTTTCATTAATCCTCAGATTTTCGGGAAAGACTATAGAAGTAGGGCAAGTTGTATTTGGAACTACAAAAGGTGTATTTGAAAATGAAAATGCCCTATCAATAGCAGCTGCATTGGCTATTGTTATATGTATATATCTTAATAATATAGCTAAAATTCATAGACTTAAGATGTTTTGGTTAGCTAATATAGTCATGCAGGCAGTAACGATGGTAGGATCTCATGGTAGAAGTGCTTACCTAATAGTTGTAGCTGTAATATATGCTTTCATATTTATATCTAACAAAAATAAATACTTTAGGGCAATACTTTTAATAATACCTGTGATTGCATGTGGAGTATTTTTTGAACTAGATAAAAGTAACATAAGAGATTTTACAAGTGGAAGAAGTAGTCTTTGGACGTCTGCATCTATAGTAATTGATGAACATCCTTTCACTGGAGTTGGGAATAGCAATCTTGTAGAAGCAGTTAAAAGTGCTCGTGAAACTGATGATTTACCAGGATTAGAAACTGGTGGTCTGCATAATATGTATGTTCAGACAGCGACAGTGAATGGACTTGTACAACTAGTATTCTTCCTAACCTTTATATTGATGATTTTAGCATTTATTATTGAACATTTAGATAAGTTACACAGGAAAGAGAAGTTACAAATGACAACAATAACTTCATTAATAGTAGGTATTCTTGCAGTTAACTTATTTGAAAGCGCATTAATTTACTCAGTAAGCTTTATTTCCATGATATTTTGGATATACTTAGGATATCTAGTTTCAATTCTTGATAACAAAAACATTGAGTAGTTATCCGAGTTATAATATATAGCAACTAGCCGAGAGTTGAAATATTGTTATTTCTACTTTCTTATGTGGTATTTATTTCAAGAGATAAATGAATTTATAGTTTACTCATCTATAGATAAACCTGCTATAAATTACATTTGTACTTATATATATATTCTGACTAGAAATGAGTAGCATACTTTTGTGGAATGTTTCGTTAGGAATTGTGGTGGATGTGATTCTTAGAGAAAAGTTGTTCCAAATATGCTAGTTCAAAGTTTGCCTTTGAGGCTAGCATTTTGGGCACAACTTTTGTCTTAGAATCACCCACCAATATTCCTTAGAAACTGGAACAAAAGTATGCTACTCATTTCGGTGAGTTATATATTAAATATCAATTATCACGTTGTTTATCTATAGGTGAAGAGAAAGAAAAATTAATATGATAGGGGCATAATGATGAAATTTTGTGATGAAAGTATTAATCAATTTTTAGAAGAGTTAGGATCAGATCTACCTGCACCAGGAGGCGGTAGTGTAGCTGGACTTATTGCAGCAGTATCTGCTGCATTAAACTCCATGGTATATTCACTAACAATAGGTAAAAAAAGTTACATGGGTCTAAGTGGTAGTGAAAAAGAACTTATAGCTAACTTTGAAAAAGAATCCAAAGAATTTACTGCAAGAAGTTTAGAGCTTATGGAAGAAGATAGAGAAAACTTTTTAAAGTTAATGGATTCTTATAAATTATCTAAAGATAATGATGAAGAAAAGGAAAAAAGAAATTTAGCAATAAAGGAAAATACAATTAAATCCATGGAAGTACCTTTAGTATTAGCAAGAGAGTGCTTAGAGTTTTATGATAATTTAAATATTATGGCTAAGTACGGAAATAAAATGTTATTATCAGACCTAGCTATATCAGCTATTCTTTTACATAGTGCAATAGAAAGCTCAATAGTAAATGTTAAAGTAAACTTAAATGGACTTAGAAATGAAGAGTTTTTCGAAAAGATCGACAATGAATTAAACTGCATCTCGAAAAAATCACAAGAAGAAAAAAATTCTATAACTGAAATTGTAAATAACGTAATATATCCAAATTCGTAACTTAGAGTTATGTGATAACTTACCGAAATAAGTAACATATTGTGTTTCGGTTTCTAGGAATTTTGATGGATGATTCTACGAATAGAAGTTGTACCCACAATGCTTGCCTCAACGACAGGCGATGAACAAGCGTTGTGGAACAACTTTTAGTCAAGAGTCATTACCATCAAAATTCCAATGAAACACTGCAAACAATATGTTACTTATTTTTAGTATAGGTATACACCAATAATAATTTTACTTTGTCATTTGGAATATTATACAACACCAGAAAGAAATGATATTCTTTTGCGCAGTGTTGCATATAGAGAATAGCTATAGTATTTCTTTAGCAAAAGTTGTTCCATTCTTGCTTGTCATAAGCTTTAGCTTAGGAGCATGCAGGAATGGGTACAACTTTTGCTGTTAGAAATACATAGCTATTTTCTTTAGCAACCGAGCAACAGAATATCATTTCTTTCGGATTGCTATTATTCTACTGGTGCTCCATCAAAATTCTTATATTGAGGTTTGTTTTTAGGATTCCCAACATCATTTTGCCCATCATGAAGTTTCTGTCTTCTTATACCCTTTTGTAGTGGATTACATGATCCAGGTTTATGTGGTCCTTCTTTAAGTGGCATACATTTCACCTCCTTTTTTATTATTTTGTGTTTATATGAAGTTTTGATACATCTAATTTTTTGGTGATTTAGGGATTAAAAAAGGTTTGAGTAATAATATTAACAAGTATTGAAAAAGATTGCATGTATACTGTATAATATTTCTTAGAATAAGATATATATTTTAAAAATAAAAAGTATGTAAAATATTTTTGAATAATTACCGAGTAATTCTAAGGAGGAATTAGTATTGGAAAACACAAAATTTCCTATCGTTATAAAGAAGAAAAACGGTATGATGATAGGCGTAGTAGCAACTGAGATAGCGGTAGGGATAATCTTTGGGTCATTAGGAGGAGGAGTAAAAAGTATTCCTATGTGGGTGCTCTTTTTTACAGGAATTGTTACGGCACTTTCAGTTTTAGTAGAATATAATCAGGATATAATAATTAAGGAAGATAAAATAGAATTTTATAAAGGCAATGATTTAATAAGATCGGTTAAGTATAGTAATGTAAAATCTATTTTTATCGGTAAAGGAAATGAGCCTAAAAATAAGAAGAAAGATTTTGTTGCAATTAGTTTTTATAAAGATGATAAGAAAAAAAATAAAAATTCTGCAGAAGATACATACTTAATTAATCCAATGGGATATTCTTCACAGGATTTTAATACAATAAAAAATATTATTACATCAAAAAATTCTACAGTAAAAATAGGTGAAAATGTAGAGAAATTCATAAAATAATACTTTAGAAATAACTCATCGAAATACGAATCATTCTTTTATTCCAGTTTCTAAGGAATTCTTATGGGTAATTCTAAGGATAGAAGTTGCATCCAAAATGCTAGCCTCAAAGACTACGCTTTGAACTAGCATTTTGGAACAACCTCTACCCTAAGAATCACGACCATAAAAATTCCTAACGAAACATTCCATAAAAGAATGATTCGTATTTCTAGTTGAGGTATACTTCTAAAGTATAAGTTTATCTCATGCCAAATTTACCCAGATGATATTGTAACAATAAGTATGATAAACCAATTAGATAAAATTGTATGAATTTTAAAATTAAAAGTTAAAGCATTTTAGCATGTAACTAAGTTTTACTTGAAAACACACTAAAATACTTTAATTTTTAGAAAACTTATCTCTTCAGTTACTATTATTTCTAAATCATTCAAATTAATTTTACTGATATTCAGAACATAATCTATAGTAGATTTATTTATACCTGAAATGATTATTGTTCAGGCAAATCGTTCAGTGATTTAAATTCATATCCATCTGCTTGAAGGGTTTTAATGATGGATTCTAGTACTTTAGTGTTTGTATCTGAAACTGCGTGTAGAAGCATTATAGATCCTGGATGAGCTCCTTTACGTATCTTTTCTACTGCATATGATTCAGATGGCTGGCTCTTTACTAACCAATCTTTATAAGCAAAGCTCCAGAATATAGTTTTATAACCTAAATCCTTTGTCATTTCTAAAGATTTTTTTGAATACTTACCCATTGGAGGTCTGAAAAACTTAGGCATATCTTGGCCAGTAAGTTCTTTAAAGGCGTCTTCTACTCCGGTAAATTCTGCAGTAAATTTTTCTTTATCACGTATTTGAGCAATGGATGGATGATGAACTGTATGATTACAAACTAAATGTCCTTCGTCAACCATACGTTTAACTAATTCAGGTTCTGTAGCTATGTAAGGTTTTACTACAAAAAAAGCAGCTGGAACATTACATGCTTTTAATATATCTAAAATCTTTCCAGTATTACCATTCTCATAGCCTTCATCAAAGGTGAGATACAAGACTTTATTCGATGTATCACCTAAGAAATAGCCGCCACTTTCTTTAAGGAAGCTAGCAGATTCTTTAGGACCCTCGGCAACCTGATCCTTTCCTTTACCAACATAGTACCAGTTAAGTTCATCCTCATCACTAAATGAGGAAAAGATATCCCTTATATTGTCAAGATCTGAAATATCTCCAAAAACTCCACCCTCTTCAAAGCACTCATTTGCATCAACATTTTCTTCCGTAGCTTTTACGCACCTAGGAGGAGACATTGCAACTAAGTTTAATACCAAAGAAAGTGCAATAATAGCTTTTATATTTTTTTTCATTAGTTTCACCTCCAAAATTAAAATAAATTAAAAAAATATATTGCATAATAGCGTCTAATCATTCATAGTATTCGAATTTACTCAAAGAATAGTCATGGTAATTTCTATATGCATTTAAACCTAAAGGAATTTTTAGTACAAACTTTATAAAATGGTTACTAATAATTCTGAAAAATTTGATTTCGGTAAGGTATTACATAAAGTTTAGGTATGTTGTTTATCTATAGGAATATAAAGTTGAAATAAAAAGTGTTCTAGAGTATAATTTTTAAAGGTATATTAAAAGTTAGGGTATATTTTGAATATCCGTAAGTAAAAGTTCGATATAAGAAAGGAATGTACATAGATGAAATTAGGTATGGTAGGTTTACCGAATGTAGGTAAAAGTACGTTGTTTAATGCGATAACAAAGGCTGGAGCTGAATCAGCTAATTATCCATTCTGTACAATTGAGCCAAACGTTGGGGTTGTAAGTGTTCCAGATAAGAGATTAGACGTTTTAGAGAAAATGTATAACACAAAGAAAAAAGTATATACAGCAATAGAGTTTTATGATATAGCAGGATTAGTTAAAGGAGCTTCAAAAGGTGAAGGATTAGGAAATAAGTTCCTATCACATATTAGAGAAGTTGCAGCAATAGTTCATGTTGTTAGATGTTTTGATGATGGAAATGTAGTTCACGTTGAAGGTTCTGTTGATCCAATAAGAGATATTGAAACTATAAATTTAGAGTTAATATTTTCAGATTTAGAAGTTCTAGAAAGAAGAATGGAAAAATCATTAAAGCTTGTAAGATCAGGAGATAAGACTGCAAAATTTGAATATGGAGTTATGGAAAGAGTTAAGGAACAGTTAGAAGCAAATAAGCCTGTTAGAACTCTAGAAGTTACTGAAGAAGAGAATGATTTTATAAAAGGTTTATTTTTAATTACTTCAAAACCAGTTTTATATGCATGTAACATTTCAGAAGATGATGTTATGGAAGGTAACTTTGATAATGATTATGTTAAGAAAGTAAAAGAATATGCATCAGCTGAAAATTCTGAAGTAATGGTAATAAGTGCTAAAATTGAAGAAGAATTATCAGGACTTGAAGATGAAGAGAAAGCTGAAATGTTATCAGAATATGGTCTAGATGAATCAGGATTAGATAAGATGGTGGAAACTAGTTACAGATTACTTGGACTTATGAGTTACTTAACAGCAGGGGTTCAAGAAGTTAGAGCTTGGACAATCAAAAGAGGAACAAAAGCACCTCAAGCAGCAGGAAAAATTCACTCAGATATTGAAAGAGGATTTATTAGGGCTGAGGTAGTTTCTTACAATGATTTAGTTGAATGTGGTTCAGAAGCAGCAGCTAAAGAAAAAGGAAAGTTCAGACTTGAAGGAAAAGAATATGTAATGGAAGATGGAGATGTAGTTAACTTTAGATTTAATGTATAAAAGTACATCTTAGTATATTCAAGAAGAGTGGGAGTTAAATTTCACTCTTTTTGTTTTCTTAATATTAATTAATGCTTAAAAGTGAATTATAGAAGTCAATTAATATGTAAGGTTAAAGAAGTTTATCTGATGAAAAACAGTAAATAAATTATTAATAAATACTTACAATCCAATGAATATAATGCAAATTGTAGATTTTTGTATTAAAGTTTGTTAAAATAGAGAACAAGTATGACTAATTACAAAAGTAAGGTGTGATTTATTCATGGAAAAACGAGTTAAAGAGTACATAAGTGCTTTAAAAGAAAATAAGTATTTTGCTCAAGCTGTAACTCTAACCAAAGAAAAGCTGAATATATTCAGAAAAAGCAAGTATTTTATTGCGAGTTTAACTGTAAGTATATGTTTAGTTGTAGCTATAGTAATGTTTGTAACAATAAAATCTACAACTGAAGCAAACAAGTATAAAACGTCTATTGCAACTAATGTTGCAGAGGAAGACTTTTATAACAAGAAATATGATGAAGCTATCGCAGAATATAATAAGCTGCAAGAAAAGGACGAATGGCCAATATGGGATGTTAAAATTGCAGATATATATTCTGTTAAAGGTGAATTTATAAAATCAAATGAAATCTTGCGAAAAGCATATGAAGCAAGGAATAAGTTCATAGACAGTAATAAAGAAAAGAAAGATAAGCTTAAAGATAAAGACATAGAATTGGCAAATTACATAGTATTCACGACAGTTATGAATGGTGAATATAAAAAAGCTGTAGAATATGGGGAAGTATTTCTACATGATTATCCTGACAATAAAAATCTATTACAAACAATGTTTACTGCTTATTTAGTAAATGGAGATAAAAATAAAGCAAAAGATATAGTAGCTAGTTATCCTAGAACTGATGAAGGTGCAGTAGATTTAGCTATTTTAGCTAGAATGAACATGCTGATAGATAATTATGACGAAGGTTTTACATTATTAAAAGATGCTTGGTATAAAGATAAAGATGAAATAAAAGTATTTGACGTTATCGCTCAAATTGCAGATTATAATGAAAATGATATCTTGGATAAAATTTCAAAATTAGAGAAAAAAGCCCCTGATGAACTTGCATATAAAATGTGGACAGCGAAAATTTATTCAATGAGCAAGGAGTCAGCAAAAAAAGCGGATGAATTAATTGGAAAAATAGAGAGTGATGATGTTGGAAACGAGAATTTGATGCTTATTAAAGCTAATATGTATCAAAACTTGGGTGAAACAGAAGAAGCTAAGACAGTTTTAGATGAATTGATAAAGAAGTATCCTAATTCATTTATAGGTTATCATGCGTCAGCATGGCAGGCTTATAATAATGAAAATTATGATGAGGCATTTAAGGATTCCGAAAAAAGTATAGTAGCCAACAGAGATTATCCAGATAATTATGGATTTTTGATACCTGAGATAATGGAGAAGCAAGATAAAATTGATGGAATAGAGCCTTATTTTAGAACTGCTTTACATAAGGAACCTTTAAACTACAATATTATAATTAAAACAGCAGAATATTATGGAAATGCGACCAAAGATACTGCTAAGGCAATGCGTTACTATGAGCTGGCTTCAAAAATTAATCCAAATGATGCAGAAGTATATTATAATATGGCATTAATACAAATTAATAACCAAAGACAAGATGATGCAATACCATTGCTAAAAAAGAGTATTTCAATAAATGATAAATTGCCTAAGTACCATAGAGCTCTTGGAACTGTATATTTAAATAAAGAGAGTAATGAACAATCTCTTAAAGAAATAAGAAGCGCTTATGCTATTGATAAAAATGATATTTTAACATTAAATAATGCAGGGTGTTATTATATCGCAGTTGATGGTGATCTAACTAGAGGTATGGTTAATTTGAAAGCAGCATATGATGGAATAAATGAAAAAACTAGTGAAGAAGATAAAGAGACAATAACTGAAAATTATAATAGGATAAGAAATCTATCAGACGCATATAATAAAAGAAATGGGGCAACATTAAAGGTTCCCGACCTTAAATTATTTTATTAATTAAAATTACTTTTGGTTGAAAAAGATCTGATTTACATGAAATGTAATATATAGTGCTAGGGGGGAAGTAATTAGATGTATCCAATTAAATTCGAAAATTTGTATTATGAAAGAATATGGGGTGGAAAGCACCTTGAGAAATTTAGAAATAATATACCAGAAGGTGTAATAGGTGAAAGCTGGGATATTGCTTGTCATAAAAATGGTACTGGTAAAGTTGAAAATGGAGAATTAAAAGGTAAGTCTTTTAACGAAATAATAGAAGTGTATGGAGAAAAACTTTTAGGAACAGAAATTGATATTAAAGAATTTCCTCTTTTAATTAAGCTTATAACTGCAGAAGATAAATTATCAGTTCAAGTTCATCCAGATGATGAATATGCTAATAGAGTTGAAAAAGATTCAGGAAAAACAGAAGCATGGTATGTAGTTGATGCAGAAGAAAATGCTTCATTAATAGTTGGAACAAAAGATTGCGATAAAGAGAAATTTAAAAAGGCAATTGAAGATGGAGATTTAGATAAGTATTTAAATAAAATTCCTGTTAAAAAGGGCGATTTTTTCTTTGTTCAAAGTGGATTGGTTCATGCTATATGTGAAGGTGTATTAATTGCTGAAATTCAACAAAATAGTGATACTACATATAGAGTTTATGACTATAATAGAGGAAGAGAAATTCATGTAGAGAAAGCATTAGAAGTAATTGATTTTTCGCTTAAGGGGGAAAATTCAAAGGGAATTACAATACCAAAAGAGGGATATGATAAGACGTACCTTTGTTTAGATGAGTATTTCACAATACAAAAATATGAAATTAATACATCTGTAAAAGAAAAAAGTGATGAGGAAAGATTTTTCCTATTTACATGCGTTGATGGTGATGGCGCTATAAAATATAGTGGTGGCGAAGAGAAAATACTTATGGGAGACAGTATTTTCATTCCTGCAACTCTTGGAGAGTATGAATTAGTAGGTGATTTTACGCTACTGAAGAGCTATGTGCCAAACGTAAAAGCTGAGGAAAAGAAACTCTTAGATATAATAGAAAAATAAAAGTAAAAAATTAAAGGAGGACTATACAGTTACTCCTTAATTTTGGTAATGAACATTATACAATAGACAAGCTGCTTTTGTAGCATAGTTTTAAATAAAATAGATTATGAACTAGGAAAATAAAATTATATAGATATGTTTTCCGAAAGTATAATGAAGTTCAAGGAAATTTCTGTATGATAAAGAGTAAATAGGGGTTACAATATATTAATAGAGTTAATATAAAATTGCTTATATTTTAAGCAATTAAATAATAGAAAGAGAGTGATATTTAAGTGGGATTAGTAGATATTATATTTATAATTAAAGCTATTATTATAGCAATAGTTGAAGGATTAACAGAATTTATTCCAGTTTCATCTACAGGGCACATGATATTAGCATCAAGCATTATGAATTTTAAAGGCCCATTTGTAGATATGTTTGAGGTTGTAATTCAACTTGGAGCAATACTTGCGGTTGTAGTATTATATTGGAAAAAGATAAAAGACAGTGTTATTGAATTTGTTACGTATATATTTTCAAAAGGCAAAGAAGGAAGGACCGGTTTTAATTTTGGAATAAATGTTATAATAGGATGTATTCCAATGTTAATAGTTGGTTTGTTGTTTTATAAAAAGATAAAAAGTTTATTTGCACCTGAGGCTGTAGTAGTTGGATTCATTGTAGGTGGTATTTTATTAATAATAATTGAAAACAGGTTTAGAAAAAATAAAAAGCATGCTACAAAAAATTTAGATAATATAACGCCAATTCAAGCTTTAAAAGTAGGTGTATTTCAAGTACTTGCAGTATGGCCAGGAATGTCAAGAAGTGCATCAACTATCATGGGTGGTTGGATCGCAGGATTATCAACACCAATAGCTGCAGAGTTTTCATTTTTCTTAGCGATTCCTGCAATGGTAGGATCATCAGCAAAGGATCTCTTGGAATTTGATTATTCTATCATGAATGCAACATTATGGATTTCTTTAATAGTAGGATTTATTGTGGCTTTTATAGTATCAATAATTGTAATGGATAAATTCGTAGCATATTTAAAGAAAAGACCAATGAGAGTATTTGCAGTTTATAGAATTGGCGCTGGTATAGTATTTGGTATACTAATGTTTTTTGGATTTTTAAAAATGTAAGTTTTTATGAAAAGAATTGAGATCATTATATGATAGCTCAATTCTTTTTTTCATTTGATCTTACATATATATTTACAGCACAAATTAAAATATTTGCTACTTACTTATCTATTATGCTTTTTTGGGTAAGCTAATCATATAAACTATGAAATATAGTTATTATATTTCAAAAAATTAATATTTATAAATTAAATTTCATAGTATGAATATGAGTAAATAAAGAAAAAATATAATAGATAATAAAACAAGAATTTGAATTCTTATTTAAAGAATGAATATATTGTAAATTAATACTTTTCAGAAATTAAAGTTTATGATATTATTAAGTAAATAGTCAGAAAATAATGATAATTTACTTTTATCAATAATTTCAAAAGAAGATTATGGTATAGGGGGATTTTAAGATGTCCAAAGATGTTAAAAAAATAGCATTATTAACCGGAGGAGGAGACTGCCCAGGATTAAATGCGGTAATAAGTTCTGTAACAAAAACAGCAATATTAAACTATGGATACGAAGTTATTGGATATAAATTCGGATATAGAGGTCTATATAACAATGATTTTATTCCGTTAGATTTATCAACCGTATCAGGTCTTATATCGCGAGGAGGAACAATACTTTATAGTTCAAACAAAGATAATTTATTTGACTATTCAGTAGAAGAAGAAGGGAAATTTGTCAAAAAGGATGTTTCGGATGTAGCGGTTGAGAATCTCAAAAAAGAAGGTGTAGACGTTTTAATTGTTATTGGTGGAGATGGTACATTAACATCAGCTAGAGATTTCGCGCGTAAAGGAGTAAATGTTATAGGTGTTCCAAAGACAATTGATAATGACTTAGGATCAACAGATATAACTTTTGGGTTTAATACTTCAATTGCTATAGCGACAGAAGCTCTAGATAGATTGCATACAACAGCAGAATCACACCATAGAATTATGATATTAGAAGTTATGGGAAGAAATGCAGGGTTTATAGCATTAGAATCGGGAATTGCTGGATCAGCGGATGTTATTTTATTACCTGAAATCCCATATGATATTAATAAAATTGTTGAGAAAATCGAGGATAGAAAAAAACACGGAAAATTATTTACCATTATAGTAGTTGCCGAAGGCGCAAAACCTAAAAATGGTGAAGTTATGGTTGCTAAAATAGTTAAAGATAGTCCAGATCCAATTAGACTTGGTGGTATTGGAAATAAATTAGCTAATGATTTAGAAGATTTAGTTAAAGATAGAGAAGTTAGATGCACAGTTCTTGGTCATATTCAAAGAGGTGGAATGACAAATACTTTTGATAGAATATTATCTACAAGATATGGTGTTGGTGCAGTAGAGCTTATAGATAAAGGTAAGTTTGGAAGCATGGTATGTTTAAAAGGTAATGAAATTACTTATGATAGTCTTGAGAATGTTATAGGAAATAACAAACAAGTAGACCCGGACGGAGAATTGGTAAGTGTAGCAAAGAAGATAGGAATATCATTTGCTGATTAATTAACTTATGAAGAGTGCTAATTTAGTAATAAATTAGTACTCATAGGATACCTAATGACATTAAGAGTATTTTTAGAAAGCGGTGGGTATTATGAAAGAAATTAAAAGATATTTAGAATCTAGAATAGGAACATATTCATTTTTCTTTGAGGATTTAGAGAGTGGATTTAGTTATGGATACAATGAAAATGTACAGATGACAAGCGCAGGGTGCATGAAATTACCAATAGCCGTATCTGTAATAAAATATATTCAAGATGAGAAGGGTTCGTTTTTAGATAGAGTTAAGATTGAAGAAGAAGATAAGGTTTATGGAACAGGAATACTCCATGAATTTGACAATAGAGAGTATACTATATTTGAATTATTAGTTGCAATGTTAATACAAAGTGACAATACAGCAGCTAATAAACTTATTGAAATAGTTGGTATTGATAACATAAATGAAGATATAATCGCTCAAGGATTAAAGAACACTAAATTAAATAGAAAGACATCAGACGAAAGAGCAACAGGTAGTGGTATTGAAAATATAACTAGTGCTTTAGACCTGGCAAGAATATGGAAACACTTATATAATTCAAGTTACTTAAACGAGAAAAATAGCACAATGCTTATAGATATATTGCAAAGACAGCAAATGAAAAATAAATTAGCTTTATATATACCTGATGACTTAAAGTTTGAAATTTCAAGTAAAACAGGAGATAAATCTAGCGTTGAAAACGATACAGCGCTAATTCATACTCAAAAAGGATCATTCACATTCACTGTTCTTTCAATGGGAATACCAAATAGCGTATATGGAACAGTAACTCTTGCTAAATGCGGTAAGATGATGTGGGATAGTATAATGAATAATTTTTAGGTATATGGAATAACAAGTCTATATTGACTTGTTATTTTTTTAATATGCCTAAATACTAATCTAACAGCTCATGGAACACTAGGAGTTATTTTAATTGTTACTTATTTCGGTAAGTTACACATAAGTCTAGTTATTATTGGGGAAATCTATAGAGTAAATTATTTATATTGACAGAGCCTCTAAGAAATGTTATTCTTACACAAAGAATAACCTTTAATTTGATTCAGAGAGATCAATAAGGAAGTTATATAATGCCAATAGTCTAGGATTATTATGCCTTCCTTTGTATAAAAGGAAGGTTTTTTTGAATATCCCTTTATATAATTTCCTCCCTTTAAATTAACACAGAGAGGTTAACAAGGAGTGATGATAAAAATGACAAAAAATATTAAACATCTAATAGAGCCTATGGACTTTACAGTAGAGGAATTAGATGAAATATTCAATTTAGCACATCAAATAATAGCACATCCAAAAGAATTTTCGCATATTTGTGACGGGAAAATTCTAGCTACATTATTCTATGAGCCAAGTACAAGAACGAGATTGAGCTTTGAAGCTGCAATGATGAGACTTGGTGGTAAAATTCTTGGGTTTTCAGAACCAAATTCAACATCAATTTCAAAAGGTGAGACTTTAGCTGATACAATCAAAATGGTGTCTATTTATTCGGATATAATAACTATGAGACATCCAAAAGAAGGTGCAGCAAAAGTTGCTAGTATCTATTCAAATGTTCCAATAATAAATGCTGGTGATGGTGGACATCAACACCCAACTCAAACTTTAGCAGATTTACTTACCATTACAAGTTTAAAAGATGGTTTAAATAATCATGTTGTTGGAATTTGCGGAGATTTAAAATTTGGAAGGACAGTACATTCGCTTATAAAAGCAATGTCTAGATACAAAAATAACAAATTTGTGTTAATATCGCCAAAAGAATTAACAATACCACAATATATAAGAGAAGAAATATTAGAGAAGAATAATATTGAATATATAGAAGTAGAAAAATTAGAAGATGTGATTGATAAGTTAGATATTCTATACATGACAAGAGTTCAAAAAGAGAGATTCTTTAATGAGGAAGAATATTTAAGATTAAGGGATAGCTACATATTAGATAATGCAAAAATGAAATTTGCTAAAGATGATATGATAGTAATGCATCCACTGCCAAGAGTAAATGAAATCGCAAGTGAAGTAGACGAAGATAGTAGAGCTTCATACTTTAAGCAAGCTGAATATGGAATGTATGTGAGAATGGCATTAATGATTAAGCTTTTGGGGGTGATGTAAAATGCTTGAAATTACGAGTATTAAGAATGGAATAGTTATTGACCATATACAAGCAGGAATGGGAGTTAAGATATTTAATTATTTAGAATTAGGCACTAATGATTGTAGTGTTGCCCTAATAATTAATGCAGATAGTAAGAAGCTTGGAAAGAAGGACATAATTAAGATAGAAAACTGTTTTGAACTTGATTATACTGTCTTAGGCCTACTCTCACCTACAATAACAATTTGTGAAGTAAAAGATGAAAATATCATCAACAAAGTTACACCAACATTACCGAATAAGGTGGAAAATATAATAAAGTGCAAAAATCCAAGTTGTATAACGAGTCAGGAAGAATACGTACCTCATTCTTTTGTTCTAGTAGATAAAGAGAATGGAAGATATAGATGCGAATATTGTGATGAAATAACAAAACTTTCAGAAATGTAGAAAAATTTAAGAGGTGTTATATGGAACTGTTAATTAAAAATGCGAGAATAGTAGATGTAACTCAAGATTTTACCGGAGACATTTATATTAAGGACGGATTAATTGAGGAAATAGGACAAAAAATCTTCAAAGAAGATGTAGAAACTCTTGATTGCCAGGGGAAGATTTTAATGCCTGCATTTATAGATACTCATGCACATTTTAGAGATCCAGGACTAACATGGAAAGAAGATATCGAAACAGGTTCTAGAGCGGCACTAAAAGGTGGGTATACAGGGGTTTGCCTTATGGCAAATACAAATCCTATATGTTCATCAAGAGAAACCTTAGAATATGTAAGAAATAAATCTAAAGAAGTTAACTTAGTAGATATTCATCAATGTTTATCAGTTACAAAGAATTTTGATGGAGTTACATTAAGCCATCTAGAGGAACTTTCAAATGATAAGGAAATTAAAGCAATTTCAGATGATGGAGTAGGGGTATCTAACTCTAATGCAATGCTTGAAGCCATGGAAATCGCTAAGAAAAATAACTGGGTTATAATGTCTCATGCTGAAAGTCCTGAATTCTCAAAAGTAGATATGAGAATAGCTGAGAATATGATGACAATAAGAGATGTAGAACTGGCTAAATTAAGCAAGGCTAGGCTTCATATGTGTCATGTGAGTACAAAAGAAGCAATAAAATGTATAATTGATGGAAAAATGAGTGGTGCAAATATAACATTAGAAGTTACACCCCATCATATTGCACTAACAAGAGATATAAATGATTATAGAGTAAATCCTCCAATAAGAGAAAAAGAGGACGTAGATGCAATAATAAATGCTATAAAACTAGGTATGGTTGATACAATAGGAACTGATCATGCTCCACATACAGCTGAAGAAAAGATGAAAGGCTCCCCTGGAATGGTTGGAATTGAAACAGCATTTTCAATCTGCTATACAAAATTAGTTAAACAGAATAATATATCTTTAAATAAATTAAGTGAGCTAATGTCTTATAATCCAGCAAAGCTTTTAGGAATGAATAAAGGAAAAATCAGCGTTGGAGTAGAAGGAGATCTGGTTCTAGTAGATACTAATAAAAGCCTAACTGTAAATCCAGAAGAATTTGCATCAAAAGGAAAAAATACACCATTTACTGGAATGGAATTCTATGGAGAAGTTTTCATGACAATAAAAGGTGGAGAGATTAAATTTATTAAAAGTGAATAATGAATAATGAATGATAAAGGGAGAGATTCCAAAGGAATTTCTATAAATAAAATTAAATTAAGAAATTACGAAGTAAAAAGTGAGAATCGAAATTTTATATTTCGCTCTTCGAACTTTCTCTGTGAGCTTCAACCTTAATTATTCATCATTAATCATTCATTTAAAGAAGGGTGATTTAAATGACAAGTTACATAATTGATAAGTTATACAATAGAGTTGAAGAAAGAGGAGTAGTTTGTGTAGGATTAGATACTGCATTAAGCTATGTTCCAGATCATATAAAAGAAGGTAGAACTGACAGTGAAGCTATCTTTGAATTCAATAAACAAATAATAGATGCGACGTGGGATGTATCAGCATGCTTTAAGGTGCAGATTGCTTACTATGAAGCATTAGGATTAGAAGGATTAATTGCATATAAAAAGACTTTAGATTATTTAAGAGAGAAAGATGAAATTATAATAGCTGATATTAAAAGAGGCGATATAGCAGCAACAGCAACTATGTACGCAAAGGCTCATTTTGAAGGGGACTTTGAGGCAGATTTTATAACGCTAAGTCCATATATGGGAATGGACAGTATTGAACCATACTTGCCTTATTTAGAAAAAGGCAACAAAGGTGTGTTTAGCTTAGTTAGAACATCAAATCCAGGTGCAGAAGATATTGAATACTTAGATACTACTGAAAGTAAAAAAGTTTATGAAGTTGTAGCAGATAAGATAACTGAAATGGGGAAAAACTATACTGGAAATTGCGGATACACTGCAATTGGCGGTGTTATTGGATGTACACATGTGGAAGAAGGAAAGAAAATAAGATCAAACTATAGCAATATGTTTTTCTTAATACCAGGATATGGTGCGCAAGGTGGGAAAGCTGAAGATGTTGCACTATACTTAAATAATGGAAATGGTGGAGTTGTAAATTCTTCAAGAGGAATACTTCTTGCTTATAAAAAAGATAATAGGGCAGAAGAGTTTGCTTTATGCGCTAGAGAAGAAGCTATAAAGATGAGAGATGCAATAAGGGAAGCAGTAAAGAGTATATAAATATTACATTAAAGATAACTTAAGGAGGCGTAGTTATGGCTATAACTTACAGAAATGCAAAAGTGGTTTCAAACAAAGAGATCTCAAAAGATATATATAAATTGGTAGTTGAAGATGATGCAGAAATAAAGGCAGGTCAATTTTATATGTTAAAACTAAATGGTGCAACATTTCTGCCAAGACCAATAAGTATATGTGAAAAATCTGAGAACAAACTAACATTTTTATATGCTGTTGTAGGAAACGGAACTAAAGAATTTACAAAGCTAAAAGAAGATGATCAAATAAGCTTAACAGGGCCTCTTGGAAATGGGTTTGATTTAGAAAAAGAGTATAACAAGGTAGCATTAGTTTCAGGCGGAATAGGAACGGCACCAATGCTGGAACTCGCGAAAAAACTAAGAAAGAGAAATCCAGATCAAAAAATAGACATATATGTAGGTTTTAGAGATGATGTTTACTTAATTGATGAGTTAAAAGAATATGTAAATGAAGTTTATATATCAACAAATACAGGAAAACATGGTAATAAAGGATTTGTTACAGATATTTTAAAACCAGAAGATTATGATACAGTTTTATGTTGTGGACCAGAAATCATGATGAAAAAAGTTATAGATATGTGTAAAGAAAAGAATGTTGCTGTATATGTGTCTATGGAAAAACATATGGCATGTGGAGTTGGTGCGTGTTTAGTCTGCACGTGTAAGACAAAAGATGGTCACAAGAGAACTTGTAAAGATGGTCCGATTTTTGATGGATACCATGTTGAATTATAATAACCAAAGGAGGAAAATAATATGATGAAAGTAATTATTAATAATGTAGAATTTAAAAATCCTGTAATAGCTGCATCAGGAACCTTTGGTTTTGGTGAAGAATTTAATGATTTTTATGATGTTGGAATTCTTGGAGGAATATCTTCTAAGGGACTTACAATAAACCCTAAGCAAGGGAACGAAGGAATAAGAGTATATGAGACTCCATCAGGAATGATGAATTCAGTTGGATTACAAAATCCAGGAATAGATGCATTTATAGAAAAGGAACTTCCTAAAATGAAGAAGTACGGAACTAATGTTATAGCTAATATTGGTGGTGGCTGTTTAGAAGATTATGAAGCAGCTGTAAGTAAAATTAATAACAGCGATGTTGATATGATTGAACTTAACATTTCTTGTCCAAATGTAAAGCATGGGGGAATGGCTTTTGGAATTAAATCAAAAGTTGCATATGATGTTGTTAAAGAAATTAAAGCCATGACTAATAAGCCGCTAATGGTTAAGTTATCACCTAATGCAGAAGATATAGTAGATATGGCCTTAAAGTGCCAAGAAGCAGGAGCAGATTCTATTTCATTAATAAATACATTAAAGGGAATGGCTATAGATGTATATAAAAGAAAGCCAGTATTTAATAATGTAACGGCAGGTCTTTCGGGACCAGCAGTAAAACCAATTGCACTTAGAATGGTGTATGAAGTAGCTAAAGCAGTTGATATTCCAGTTATAGGCCTTGGAGGGATATCTAATGGAAGAGATGCTATAGAATTCATGATGGCGGGAGCAAGTGCGGTGCAAATAGGAACAATTAACTTTGTGAATCCTATGGCTGGAAAAGAAATAATTGAAGAAATGGAAAGTTTTTTAAAAGAACAAGGTATTAGGGATATTAACGAGATTGTAGGAATAATATAGAAACATAATAATACAGAGTTTAAGTATATCAACATATATTGGAGGAATTATTAATGAAAGCATATAAAAAAGAGTTTATAGATTTTATGATAGAATGTGGAGTATTAACATTTGGAGATTTTGTTACTAAGAGTGGAAGAAAGACTCCATTCTTTGTTAATACAGGCAACTATCAAACAGGAAGCCAATTAAAAAGACTTGGAGAATTTTATGCAGAAGCTATAAAAGAAAACTTTGGAGACGATTATGATGTATTATTCGGACCAGCATACAAAGGGATTCCGCTAGGTGTCACAACATCTATTGCACTGTCTAGCTCATTTGATATTGATGTGAGATATTGCTCAAACAGAAAAGAAGTAAAAGATCATGGAGATACAGGAATTCTTTTAGGAAGTAAATTAAATGATGGAGATAAAGTATTAATAGTTGAAGATGTTACAACAGCAGGAACTTCAATTTATGAAACTATGCCAATATTAAAAAGCCAAGCAGATGTTAATGTTAAAGGTCTTATAATATCAGTAGATAGAATGGAAAGAGGTCAAGGAGAACAATCAGCACTAGTTGAAATAAGAGAAAAATTCGGATTTAAAACTTGTGCTATAGTAACAATGGCTGAAGTTATAGAATACTTATACAACAAAGAAATTAACGGAACTATACTTATAACAGATGAAGTAAAAGCAAGAATAGACGAATATTACAAACAATATGGCGCAAAATAAAAATACTTGCAGTGTGATGGTACTTTAAGATTACTGCCAAAAAAACGAAATGGAATAGATGTGTTTGCTTCGGTTCTTTGAAGATTTTACTGGATGATTCTAAGATTATAAGTTGTACCCAAAGTGCTTGCTTCAAGGGCTACGCCTTGAACAAGCATCTTTGGAACAACTTATAATCTAGAATCACAGCCAGCAAAATCTTCTAATGAACGCTGCGCAAAAACATCTATTCCATTTCTTTGTTTAGTGTAAATTTAAAATAAATTATATTTAAGCAAGTATTTTTATATTTTTCCCGCTAGGGGTATCTTTAATGAAGGGTGTTTACAGTCTTTAAAAAAATTTATATACTTTTAATATACGAAACATATGAAATTGAAAAAAGGTATATGTGAAATACTTATAGTTATATCAATACAAAGAAATAGAATACATATATGTGGAGTCAGGCATTGAAAAATAAGCTGCTGGAGTATCTTAATGGGAAGTTGTTCCACTTCCGCTTGTCCTGTGCTTGTCACAGGAACACGCAGAAGTGGTGCAACTTTCCATTTAGATATTCCCAGCGAAATTTTTTACAGTCCTGCGGAACATATATGTATTTAATTTCGGTTGTTCATTGCTTCGCTTTAAGTTGTGATCAAATACAGTTAGAAGGAGGGCTTATGAATATTTTAATTACTAATGACGATGGAATAAATGCTCCAGGAATAATTGCTTTGGCTAAGGAGATTTCTAAAGAGCATAAGGTAATAATTGTTGCACCAAGGGAACAGAAGAGTGCTTCCAGCCATTCTATTTCAATACACAGTCCTATTAAAATAAAGGAAGAATTTATTGAAGGTTTAGATTGCAAGGCCTATAGTGTAGTAGGAACTCCTGCTGATTGCACTCAAGTTGGATTGTCATTTTTAAAGGAAAATATAGATGTTGTGATATCAGGTATAAATAAAGGGCCTAATGTTGGGACTGATATTTTATATTCTGGCACGGTTTCAGCTGCTATAGAAGGTGCTATATACGGAGTTTCATCAATTGCAGTCTCAATGGATGTTGATTATGAAAAAGATGATGAGAATTATTCAAAGGCTGTAAAATGGGCTATAAAGGTTTTAAATATAGCGAAGGAAAAATACATGGAAAGTGATGTAGTTCTAAATCTTAATATTCCGAATTTAGATGAAAGAGATATAAAGGGAATTAAAATTTGCAAGATTGGAAAATCCACTTATAAGACGGAATATATCCTTTTAGAAAGTAATGAAGAAGGCGATTTATATACAACAAAAGGAACAAGAAATGATATAGAAAAAGATGAAACGGACTTATACTATTTATCAAAAGGCTACGTTACTCTAACGCCACTTCATTTTGATTTCACAAACTTTGATATATTAGAAAAGGTAAAAGGAATTTTTGAAATATAGATAACTCAACTATAACTTAGACTTATGCATATAACTAACCGAAAGAGAAGGTACTCTGTTTCTCGGTTGCTAGAAAAAAGTAACTGTGGATTTCTACCAGCAAAAGTTGCACCATTCCTGCTTGCTCCTTAGGCAAGCTAATGACAAGCAGGAATGGAACAACTTTTACTGAAGAAATACCTACAGTTATTTTGGTACTGTATATAGTGTAAATACTACCCAAGAAATAAGGTTAGTATTTGCACTTATTTTATTTATAATTAAGGGAGTAATTGGTCTGACGACAGCTATTTTGGATTAATAACATCCGTTTGAGAAACTGTCAGCCATCCTTTATTATAAAAATTCGATTAAGCAGGTTGAAACCTTAGAGGCTTTCGTGTAACTAACCAAAATGAATTCTAATAAGTGTAGATGGGTACAATTACGAAAAAAATATATCTGGAGGTCACTTATGATAAGTGTAGGAATTGATGTATCAAAAGAAAAAAGTACAGTATGTATATTGAAACCATGCGGCGAGATTGTTAAATCTCCATATGAGGTTACTCATACAGAAAATCATCTATTGGAATTAACATCATTGATAAAATGTTTTAATGAAGAAGTAAGAGTCGTAATGGAAGCGACAGGAACTTATCATTTGCCAGTACTTAGTTTTCTTAAAGAGCATGGTATTTTTGTAACTATTATTAATCCACTAGTAATGAAAAAATATGCAAGTATAGTTCTTAGAAAAGGAAAAACAGATAAGTTAGATGCTATAAAGATTGCTAGCTATGGAATAGATAACTGGTTTCATTTAGTTAACTATGAATCAAGTGAAGATGTTTATAATGAACTACGTCTTCTTGGAAGACAATACAGTCACTACATAAAACTCAGGGTAGAAAGTAAATTATCATTAACTTCAATGCTTGACCATACAATGCCAGGAATTAAAAAAATGCTACAAAATCGATCTGATAAACCCGAAAAAGATAAATTAAATGATTTCGTTGAAGAATACTGGCACTATGATAACATTGCAGTAAAAAGTAAGGAACAGTTTATTAATAGTTATAAAAATTGGGCAAAAAAGAAGGGATACCAACAAAGCGAAGCGAAAGCCATAAAGATATATGACTTGGCTCAACAAGGAATCCCTACTCTATCTTCCAATGCCCCATCGACCAAAATGTTAGTATTGGAAGCTGTTAGAGTTCTTCGTGAAGTAGATAAAACTCTTGCATTGATTTTATCACAAATGCAAGAATTAGCAAAGTCTCTAAAGGAGTATGCTGTTGTTCGTGAAATGGGTGGAGTAGGTGACATTATTGCACCAAGACTAATAGCAGAAATAGGCGATATCAGAAGATTTCATAGCGGAAAAGCTTTAATAGCATATGCAGGCATTGATGCGCCACCATATCAATCAGGGCAATTTAACGGAACGCGAAGGAGAATATCTAAGAGAGGTTCTGCTACATTAAGAAAAACTGGATTTGAAATAATGAAATATTTAAAAATTAATAAACCTGAGAGTAATTCAGTATATTTATTTATACTAAAAAAAGAGGCGGAAGGAAAAGCTTCAAAAGTAGCAAAAATTGCTGGATTAAATAAATTTTTAAGAATATATTATGCTAGAATAAAAGAAGTATATAAATAGAATCTAATTTAATAATCGGAAGCTTGGACCAGAAAAATAGCTGGTCTAATTAGTATGCAATAAAATATAAAAAATAATTAAAAAACCTGCTATAAAAAGTATTGACTTTCATTAGCAGGTTTCTCAATGCAACACTACGAAAAAGAGTACCGTCTCTTTCTGATATGGAAAGTATTTCAAAGTATAAATCAAACTCTTAGTTGGGATATCTATAATAAGGAAATTTTAGTTTGGGAAACCCATATAACATTATAAACAAATAGCCTTCATCCCTGATGTTTCCTATAAATATTTATATATTTTCATATTTATCTATAAAAATATTTTTATAGGAACCTATATAAATTTAAAGAAAGATATATTTAAAGATATGTACCTTTAAATATATCTTTCTTTAAAACTATTTTTGTATAAATATATTTTTATATAAAACTATATTCATATGAATATTTTATACTTTATGTATAACACGTTGCTTCAACCGTTGATACCAGAAATAAGCTTCTATAATTTACCCAATCGAACCTAATATTCGAATTAAGTATTTATGCAGGCAACCAAATTGTAAGTTTGATTTATGATTTGAAATTTATATCATACCAGAAAGAGAAGGTGCTCTTTTACGCAGTGTTTCATTGAGAATTTGGCTGTAGGATTTCTTCAGTAGAAGTTGTTCCAGATGTGCTTGTCCTTTGCTTGTCAAAGGAGCATGCATAACTGGGTACAACTTCTACTGCTAAGTGAGAATCCAAATCTTGTATTTGGTTACTCGAACTTACTCAGCGAACGAATGTGAGTCGAGTTTCATCTTTCCACAGCCAAATTCTCTAGAAACCGAGTAACAGAGCACCTTCTCTTTCGGCGAGTTATCGCATAAGTCTAAATTATGGCTATTTATCTATAAGTTCGTTAATGTGAACAGTAGTATATTCATTATCTTTTAGATCTTTAACTATCTTTTGCAATGGTGAATTTTCATCATAATTTACATTTATTTTAGTACCATTTATGCTAAAGTTTATATAATCTATTTCTATAGATGGATGATAGTAAAAACTATTAAGTATGTCAGGATCATCTTCGTTAAGCTTGTCTATTATACGGGTAGTATCAGTTGAAGGGTCTGATATACGACCTAACGGTGTTGGAACGTATAAATGATAATTGTCTGGTTTATAAATATTCTTCTTTGAATAATCGTAAGGTTCATATATAAATTGAAAATACTCGCTAATTATTTTCTTCTGTTGATCTGTATCTCGATAATGAGGACTTTCATAATATGAAATAGGAATATTCAAAGCACTTGCAGTGTCTATACCTTTCTCAATTACAGCTCTGGTTTCAGATTCTGTACTATTTACGTCCTTAGACATTTCTTCACCAGTTCCGCTTGCATCATTTCCTGATTGATGGGTATATCCATGTAACCCAATTGCTCCGCCTTTGTTAATCATATAATCTAGTACATCTACAAAGCCCACATTTGTTATATTGTTAGTCACCAGTAAATCGTTATCGAAATTAGCTGAAGGAACCACAAATCTTGGCATCCATGAAACATGAAACTTCATGCCATTTGAGTAAAGAAAATTTGTTATAAGTTTTATCTTTGTTTGATTTTTATCTACAATATTTGAATATCCGCAGCCGAAATCCTCTAATCTAATTAATGCAACTTTATCTGAATATAGAATTGAAGATTCCTCTGGAGGTTTAACATTGTTTGGAAGTAGACTTACCTTTTTGTTTTGAAAGTCAAATACGGCAAATAAATCAAATATTTCTTCTATATCCGAAATTGAAATATAGTAGCTTCCGTTACTATTTATTAAATTACCTCGAAGAGAACCTGTCTTAGAATTTTTTTCATAAGAAGTTTCGGTTAATGAAATATTATTCTCTTTATTAGTTATTGAGATAGAATCATTTGAGCTATCCAAAGTATAGTTAAGTTTAGTGCAAATGAAACTAAGCGGTATATAATATCTTTGAGCTTTAAGAAGCATAGGAACATTGGAGATGTTAGTTTCGCTTAATATATCCAACTTAATACCTGAAACCTTTGTCACGGCTCTATCTGTAAAGTTTAGTTTTGACGTATAGATACTTTTAAAGTTTGGTTCTGGAAGCAAGTTTGAGTATAAGGTTTTATTAATGATCGTAACATTTTTTTTGAAGAAATTAAAATAAGAAAGAATCTCATAAGTGATACTCATAAATAAAAATAGTCCTAAAAAAGAAAATATAAAGGTTTTTCTATTTCGTTGCATATGTTTTTTTCTCTCCTTTTAATTATGTATAAATGGTTTATGTAAGAAAATTATACCACTTTTATGTGTCAATTGTGCTTTGAAAATGTTAAAACTATGTTATATTTTTAAGAAAGGGTTGACAATAAAAATATAATAATATTTATTAAATGCAAATACGAAGATATGCTAATTGAAAGTGTGTTATAAAATAAACAAACTTTAATAGATATTAGAATGTATAAATTAAATCTTGTAATGCCATAATATATTTACCAGTACTACCAATATGATCTAAAAAAATAGAATATTATAATAAATAAGGTTAGAGTATCCAGTATACAGAGAATTATTTTACATATTAAAACATAATTTAATAACAACATATTGTAATATTCTATACAATGTATATACTATATATTGTATAGAGGCTCGAAAAAAGATTTTTGGTTAAAACTATATAAAAAAGAAAAAATGAAAATTAATACTAATTGATAAAAGATATCATTGACAAAAGTTAAAATTGGATATAAAATAAATATATAGATTAATTGATTAAAATTTAACAAAGTTTTAATGCAAAGTATAAAGGAGGAAAACAAATGTTTAAACAATGGGAAGGTTTCAAAGGTGGAACTTGGCAAGAAGGTATAGATGTAAGAAACTTTATACAAAAGAATTACAAATCATATGAAGGAGATGCAAGTTTCCTTGAAGATAAAACTGAAAAAACAAGTAAAGTATGGGCAAAAGCTTATGATTTAATAGTGGAAGAAGTTAAAAAAGGAATTATAGATGTTGCAACAGATAGAGTATCAGGAATTGATAATTATGATGCTGGATATATAGATAGAGATAACGAAGTTATAGTTGGACTTCAAACAGATGCTCCACTTAAGAGAATTGTAAATCCATTTGGTGGATTGAGAATGGTTCAAAGCTCTCTAAAAGAATATGGATATGAGCTAGATAAGAATATCGAAGAGTATTTTCCAAAATACAGAAAAACTCACAATGAGGGTGTATTTGATGGATATACAAGGGAAATAAGAGCTGCAAGAAGTGCAGGATTATTAACTGGTCTTCCAGATGCTTATGGTAGAGGAAGAATAATAGGTGACTATAGAAGAGTGGCCCTTTATGGTATAGACTACTTAATTGAAGAAAAGAAAAAGGATCTTGATAACCTAAATGGTGATATGCTTGACGAATTAATAAGAAAAAGAGAAGAAGTTTCTACGCAGATTAGAGCTTTAGGTGAAGTGAAATCAATGGCAGCTAAATATGGAATTGATATATCTAAGCCAGCAGAAAATGCAAAAGAAGCTGCTCAGCATTTATACTTTGGATACTTAGCGGGTATTAAAGAAAACAATGGTGCTGCAACTTCATTTGGAAGAACTTCTACTTTCTTAGATGTTTATATCGAAAGAGATTTAGAAGCAGGATTAATTACAGAAAAAGAAGCTCAAGAAATAGTAGATCAATTAATTATAAAATTAAGATTAGTTAGACACTTGAGAACTCCAGAATATAATGAGTTATTCGGTGGGGATCCAACTTGGGTAACAGAATCAATTGGAGGTATGGGCATAAACGGTAAGTCACTTGTTACTAAGAACTCATTTAGATATCTTCATACTTTAATAAACTTAGGAACATCAGCTGAACCGAACCTTACAGTTTTATGGTCAGATAAACTTCCAGAGAACTTTAAGAAATATTGTGCAGAAATCTCAATAAAAACAGATTCTATTCAATATGAAAATGATGAAGTTATGAGACCAGTATATGGTGATGATTATGCAATAGCTTGCTGTGTATCAGCAATGAAAGTTGGTAAGCAAATGCAATTCTTTGGAGCTAGAGCAAATATAGCTAAATCACTTTTATATGCTATAAATGGTGGAGTAGATGAATTAAAAGGCATTAAGGTAGTGCCAGGAATTCCAAAACTTACAGATGAAGAAGTTCTTGATTTTGATAAAGTTAAAGCAAATTATGATAAGGTAATGGAATATGTAGCTAAAGTTTACGTAGATACAATGAATATAATTCACTTTATGCATGATAAATACGCTTATGAAGCAAGTCAAATGGCACTTCATGATACAGCAGTTGAAAGATTAATGGCATTTGGTATTGCAGGACTTTCAGTAGCTATAGATTCATTATCAGCAATTAAATATGCAAAAGTTAAACCTATAAGAAATGAAGCAGGTATAGCAATAGATTTTGAAGTTGAAGGAGATTTCCCTAAATACGGAAATGATGATGATAGAGCAGATGATTTAGGTGTAGCATTAGTTACTAAGTTCTCAAATGAGCTTAAGAAACACCCATTATATAGAGATGCGAAGCATACATTATCAGCACTTACAATAACATCAAATGTAATGTATGGTAAGAAAACAGGTACAACTCCAGATGGTAGAAAGAAGGGTGAACCTTTAGCACCAGGAGCAAATCCAATGCATGGAAGAGATATAAATGGAGCATTGGCATCACTTAATTCTGTAGCTAAGATTCCATACAATGAAATCTGCCAAGATGGTGTATCTAATACATTCTCAATAGTTCCAGATGCACTTGGAAAAGATGAACACCAAAAAGTTAACAACTTAGTGGCAATACTTGATGGATACTTCACTCAAGGTGCTCATCACTTAAATGTTAATGTTCTTAACAGACAAACATTAATTGATGCTATGGAAAATCCAGATAAGTACCCAACACTTACAATTAGAGTTTCAGGATATGCGGTTAACTTCAGTAGATTATCAAAAGAACAACAATTAGAAGTTATAAGCAGAACTTTCCACCAAAGCATCTAATTGCAGTTATAGCGATATAAATTATAAAAAATAAAATAAATTATTGGAAGAAGGGGAGGTTGACTTTCCCTTCTTTTGCTTTAAGATGAATAAGTATAGAATTCATTAATATTAAGTAATAAAGTATGTATTTTTCATATATACAAGTTATTAAATGTTAATAACCTTAATTCAAGGAAATAATAAATTTAAATACAGTTTTAAAGTATAATAAATATAGGGGGTGTAATAAATGTTGAAAGGTAACGTTCATTCAATAGAGAGCATGGGTCTTGTAGATGGGCCTGGAATTAGAGTTGTAGTATTTTTACAAGGTTGTGCATTAAGATGCAAGTATTGCCACAATCCTGATACTTGGTCAGCTAGTGGTGGAGAAGAATATACTCCAGAGGAGTTAGTAAAGAAGATAGAAAGATTCAAAACTTATTTCGCAAGCAGTGGTGGAGGAGTTACATTTTCAGGAGGAGAGCCTTTAAGGCAACCGGAATTTCTTTTAGAAACTCTTAAATTATGCAAGAGCAAAGGAATAAATACTTGTATTGATACAGCAGGCTACGGATTTGGAAATTATGATGAAATATTAAAATATACTGATTTAGTCTTATTTGATATAAAACATTTTACTTCAGAAGGATATAAAAATGTGACTTTAATGAATATAGATGAATCATTGAAATTCTTAGAAGCAATGAAGAGGAATAATACAAAAATGTGGATAAGGCACGTTGTAGTACCAGGATTAACAGACGATATAGAGCATTTAAAGGAACTTAAGAAATATATAGATAAGATACCTAATGTTGAGAAAGTAGAGTTGCTTCCATATCATTTATTAGGTGCAAATAAGTATGAAGTGTTAGGGCTTAAATATCCACTTGAAAATGTAGAAGCGGCAGATAAAGAATTAATAAAAAAATATCAAAAAGAGATATTTGGATATTAATTCATGTTGACAAACTAAATAGGTTCGTATTATTCTTATATTAAGATTTGGTCATATGACTGACGGAAGTGGAGTTACCACATGAAGTATGACTAAGGCATAATATATTATATTATATGCCAAAGAGCCGACCGTCTGGGCAAAAAAGCCTGGATTGTCGGCTTTTTTATATGGAAAAAATTATGTGATTAAATTTGTTTTTAAGGAGGAAAAAATTATGTTTAAACAATGGGAAGGCTTCAAAGGTGGAACTTGGCAAGAGGGGATTGACGTAAGAAACTTTATACAAAAAAATTATAAGTTATTTGAAGGTGATTCAAGCTTTCTAGAAGATAAAACTGAGAAAACAAATAAAGTATGGACAAAAGCATATGAGCTAATTGTTGAGGAAGTTAAAAAAGGAATCATAGGTGTTGCAACAGATAGAGTATCAGGAATTGATAATTATGATGCTGGATATATAGATAGAGATAACGAAGTTATAGTTGGACTTCAAACAGATGCACCTCTTAAAAGAATTGTGAATCCATTTGGTGGAATGAGAATGGTTCAAAGCTCTCTAAAAGAATATGGATATGAACTAGATAAGAATATCGAAGAGTATTTTCCAAAATACAGAAAAACTCACAATGAGGGTGTATTTGATGGATATACAAGGGAAATAAGAGCTGCAAGAAGTGCAGGATTATTAACTGGTCTTCCAGATGCTTATGGTAGAGGAAGAATAATAGGTGACTATAGAAGAGTGGCCCTTTATGGTATAGACTACTTAATTGAAGAAAAGAAAAAGGATCTTGATAACCTAAATGGTGATATGCTTGACGAATTAATAAGAAAAAGAGAAGAAGTTTCTACGCAGATTAGAGCTTTAGGTGAAGTGAAATCAATGGCAGCTAAATATGGAATTGATATATCTAAGCCAGCAGAAAATGCAAAAGAAGCTGCTCAGCATTTATACTTTGGATACTTAGCGGGTATTAAAGAAAACAATGGTGCTGCAACTTCATTTGGAAGAACTTCTACTTTCTTAGATGTTTATATCGAAAGAGATTTAGAAGCAGGATTAATTACAGAAAAAGAAGCTCAAGAAATAGTAGATCAATTAATTATAAAATTAAGATTAGTTAGACACTTGAGAACTCCAGAATATAATGAGTTATTCGGTGGGGATCCAACTTGGGTAACAGAATCAATTGGAGGTATGGGCATAAACGGTAAGTCACTTGTTACTAAGAACTCATTTAGATATCTTCATACTTTAATAAACTTAGGAACATCAGCTGAACCGAACCTTACAGTTTTATGGTCAGATAAACTTCCAGAGAACTTTAAGAAATATTGTGCAGAAATCTCAATAAAAACAGATTCTATTCAATATGAAAATGATGAAGTTATGAGACCAGTATATGGTGATGATTATGCAATAGCTTGCTGTGTATCAGCAATGAAAGTTGGTAAGCAAATGCAATTCTTTGGAGCTAGAGCAAATATAGCTAAATCACTTTTATATGCTATAAATGGTGGAGTAGATGAATTAAAAGGCATTAAGGTAGTGCCAGGAATTCCAAAACTTACAGATGAAGAAGTTCTTGATTTTGATAAAGTTAAAGCAAATTATGATAAGGTAATGGAATATGTAGCTAAAGTTTACGTAGATACAATGAATATAATTCACTTTATGCATGATAAATACGCTTATGAAGCAAGTCAAATGGCACTTCATGATACAGCAGTTGAAAGATTAATGGCATTTGGTATTGCAGGACTTTCAGTAGCTATAGATTCATTATCAGCAATTAAATATGCAAAAGTTAAACCTATAAGAAATGAAGCAGGTATAGCAATAGATTTTGAAGTTGAAGGAGATTTCCCTAAATACGGAAATGATGATGATAGAGCAGATGATTTAGGTGTAGCATTAGTTACTAAGTTCTCAAATGAGCTTAAGAAACACCCATTATATAGAGATGCGAAGCATACATTATCAGCACTTACAATAACATCAAATGTAATGTATGGTAAGAAAACAGGTACAACTCCAGATGGTAGAAAGAAGGGTGAACCTTTAGCACCAGGAGCAAATCCAATGCATGGAAGAGATATAAATGGAGCATTGGCATCACTTAACTCTGTAGCTAAGATTCCATACAATGAAATCTGCCAAGATGGTGTATCTAATACATTCTCAATAGTTCCAGATGCACTTGGAAAAGACGAAAATCAAAAAGTTAACAACTTAGTGGCAATACTGGATGGATACTTCACTCAAGGTGCTCATCACTTAAATGTTAATGTTCTTAACAGACAAACATTAATTGATGCTATGGAAAATCCAGATAAGTACCCAACACTTACAATTAGAGTTTCAGGATATGCAGTTAACTTCAGTAGATTATCAAAAGAACAACAGTTAGA
Source organism: Clostridium chromiireducens (assembly GCF_003575225.1). Lineage (NCBI taxonomy): Bacteria > Bacillati > Bacillota > Clostridia > Eubacteriales > Clostridiaceae > Clostridium > Clostridium chromiireducens. The sequence continues at coordinate 359,838 of NZ_QXDJ01000002.1, forward strand.
AGTTATAAGCAGAACTTTCCATAAAAATATATAAAAATAAAATAACAATTTAATCCATAATTAAAAGACTATAAAAACAAGTACTTGTTTTTATAGTCTTTTTTCTTGAAATAAAGTCTAAGTACAATAGTATTATTGATACAATTAGATTTACTTAAGTGTATTAATTATAACCTAGTATATTATATTACTTTCATAGATTGTAATTACTCTTGAATAGAAAAATTATCTTTGTTAAAGGAACAGATAGGGCATACCCAATAATCAGGCAAATCGTCAAAATCAACATTAGGTGGTATTCCGCCATCTGGATCCCCTAATTCAGGATCATAAATATATCCACACACTTCACAAACATATTTCTCCATTTTATCACCTCATTTATAATTTAAACAAGATTGAAATACTATAACTAATCAATAAGCACTTATAACATATATAAAAGTATTAAAGAATAATAAATAGTTAATGTTGCAAATTATCATATAATATATTATATGATTATATTGTTAAGGTGTTAATGATAAAAAAAATTTGTATACTAAGATCTTGAGTTTAAACGATTTGAAAAATATCCTTTAGGGAAATGACCTTTTTTTAAACCTTCAATAACAGTTAAATAAGTTGCAGCTGTATCGAATCTAGCATCATGGTAGTTTCCGCTTCCTTCAAATAATTTTTCTGATGTCTCAGTAATTTGGCGGCTAGGTATATTAAGCCATTCAATCACTTCAGATAGCTTTGGATTTTTTATTTCACCATTGGCCTTAGGAATTCTGCATATATCCCTGTAATAAGCCATTGTGCAGAAAACATTTTTAGGAACAAAATCTTCTCCTAAAGATTGTAATTCGTGTTTTAAAAATCTGACATCAAAATTTACATTATGTCCGATAAGGAAATCTGCATTAATAAAGTCATCAAGAAATTCAGGAACTAAGTCCTCAAAGTATTGACCATTTGATAAATCATAAAGTTTTTCCAAAGAGAAACCATGAATTTCTTCAGCCGATGGATCCATATCTTCAACAGTGAAAAAAAAGTTCTTTCCCGTAGTTACTTGTGGTTTTACGCTAGCATCTACAGTAATATAACTTAATTGGCATATACTGCCTGGTTTTATACTGGTTGTTTCTGTATCAAAAAATAATAATTTCATTAAAGTGTACCTCCATATTGAATATCAGGCATTTGAAACAAAATTAAAAAATGCCTAAATAAAAAAATTACGAATAAGTTGTTAAATTTAATTATATAGTATTTACGAGAAAATTCAAATAAGTTATAATTAATAGTAAGAATTATTATTAATTAATAATGTAAGGGATTATATATAGTTATATGACAAAAAATTAACAAATAAATAATAATTTCTTTATTAGGAAAGAATAGTCCATAAAGAGGAGGAATTTATAATGATAGAGAGAAAACGTAAGATATCGGTGATTGGTGCAGGGTTTGTAGGTGCGACAACAGCATATGCTTTAATGAATAGCGGAGTGGCTACAGAAATCTGTTTGTTTGATATAAATATGGATAAAGCAATGGGTGAAGTAATGGATTTAGTTCATGGCACATCTTTTGTTAAACCAGTTAGTATTTATGCGGGAAGTATTGAAGAAACAAAAGATTCAGATATAGTTATAATTACTGCTGGTGCGGCTCAAAAAGAAGGGGAAACTAGATTAGATTTAATTGAGAAAAATTATAATATATTTAAAGGATTCGTGCCACAAATTGCAGCAGCGAGTCCAAATGCAATTTTATTAGTTGTATCAAATCCTTGCGATGTATTAGCGTATATAACTTATAAATTATCAGGGTTCCCTAAGGAAAGAGTAATTGCATCAGGTACAGTTCTTGATACTTCAAGATTAAAGTATGTTATTGGTAAGTATTTCAATGTTAATAATAATAATATCCATGCATATGTTTTAGGTGAACATGGTGATAGTGAAGTTATAAGCTGGAGCACTGCAAGTATAGCAGGTGGAAGCTTTGAGGAATATGCACAAAAATTCAATTTGGAATGGGATGATGCAGTAAAAGCAGTAATTGAAAGTGATGTAAAGAATGCAGCCTATGAAATAATAAGTAGAAAAAATGCAACTTATTTTGCAGTAGCATTAGCTGTAAACAGAATAGTAGAAGCAATATTAAGAGATGAAAATACTATTTTAACTGTATCTTGTTTATTACAAGGGGAATATGGAATAGAAGATGTTTATCTAGCAGTACCTGCTATAGTCAACAGTACAGGAGCAGTAAATATAGTAAATCCTGAAATAAAAGATGCAGAAGAGCTAAAAAAATTAAAAGAATCAGCAAATGTCTTAAAAGATCACATTCAAAAGGTATTAAACAAGAAGTAAATATTTTGATAGTATTGAGAAGAACTTAATGTGAAGCGAGAACAACCGAAATAGAAGACATATATGTTCCTCAGGACTATGAAAAATCTCGCTGGGAATATCTAAATTAAAAGTTGCACCACTTCTGCATGTTCCTGTGATATGCACAGGACAAGCAAAAGTGGAACAACTTTCAATTAAGATATTCCAGCAGCTTATTTTTCAATGCCTGCTCCACATATATGTCTTCTATTTCTTTGTCTTGCTATCACTTTAAGTATTTCACATATACATACAAAAGACTGTATGAGTATTGTATTATAAATATAAGAACTGTATGAAAAGTCTTAAATATTCAGTCATTAAATATATTGTAATAAGAGAAATATAAATACTTGTATAAATATATAGCTATTTAAGCTTACTATTGAACAAAGAAATGGAATATATGTTTTTGCGCAGTGTTCATAAGGAGATTTTGCTGGTCGTGATTCTTAGAATATAAGTTGTTCCAAATGTGCTTGTTCAAAAGCGTAGTCTTTGAAGCAAGCACTTTGGATGCAACTTATGTTCTTAGAATCACCCAGTAAAATCTTCTAAGAACCGAAGTAAACACATATATTCCATTTCGGTTGCTTAGAAGTAAACTCTAAATAACATCTTAGTGCAAGTATTTTTATATTTAATCTATTCCCTTAAAGCTAATTTCTCCTGTAAGTACTGCTTTTTCGGTGCCAGAGCTATCTCTAATGATAAGATCTCCTGTATCGGATAAAGAAACGCAAGTTACGATTTCTTCATTATTATAGGTTATTAATTTTGCTTTTTTTCCAAAAATGCTTGAATGGTTTCTGCAAATAGAAATTGTTTCGGTTAGATCTAAATTATCAGTAAATTTATTATATAGGATTTCAAAATTTAGAAGTAACTCAGCAAGTATCTCACTTCTTTTAAATTCTTTATTATGCTCAATCTTTAATGAAGTGGCAGTAGATTCGGTGTTGTCATCAAAATCACTTTTATTTATATTTATATTCATGCCAATCCCTAATACTAAATAATGAACAGCATCCATATCACATTTCATTTCAGCTAATATACCACAAAGTTTTTTATCGTTTAACAGAATATCATTTGGCCATTTTATTGTTGAGTGTATATCATATTTTTCTAGGGTTTTATAGATAGAAGCAGCAGCAATTTGCGTTATCTTAGGGGCTTCGGTTGGAGGAATATTTGGTCTTAGTATTAGAGTAAACCAAAGTCCGCCGCTTGGAGAAACCCATTTTCTATTGAAACGACCACTACCAAGAGTTTGCTTTTCAGCTATAACAATAGTACCATCTTCAGCACCTTTTTGTGCAAGGTCTTTCGCTTTTATATTTGTTGAATCTATATCATTAAAATAAATTATATTACGGCCAATTTTAGATGTTTTTATCATAGGTAAAAGTTCGCTTTTACTTAAAATGTCTGGAGACGATATTAACTTATATCCTTTATTTGAAATTCCTTCTATTACATATCCTTTTGATTTTAAATTTTTTATATGCTTCCATATAGCGGTTCTTGAAACATTTAAAGTCGAACTAAGGTGCTCGCCAGAAACATAATCTTCAAATTTTTTTAATTCATTTAAAACTTTCTCTTCCATAAAACGTATACCTCCTAAAATCCATTATAACATAACAGAATTTAAAGAAAAAAGTATAATTGGAATTTGAAAAAAATGATGGAAAAATCAAATTATTGTAATATAAATAAAAATAATATATAATAAATTTTGGTGTAATTTAAAATAATTATATGTCGATGAGGAACTTTTAGAGAGGATAATAAAATGAATACGAATAAAGGTAATAAAAATATAGATCAAAAATCTAGAGTGAAACCTAAAAAAGTTAAGAAAAATACAAAAAGAATTTCAGTTAAAACATTGATAGCATTTTTTGCGTTTGAAATGATTTTTACATTGTGTACGGCTCCGCTTACGCTTTTATATGGACCGTTTGAAAATGCAAAAGCTACATATGTAGGGGCTGCTATGACTTCAATGAGCCATCAATATCTGGCTACTTGGTTTTTATCAGATGAAAAGATAGCAAAAATCTTAGGACAGAACTCAACTGAAGGAACAAGTGAAACAACAAATACATCAGAAATTGAAATTCCAAAAGTTAAAGATGATACAATAGAATACTATAAAATCGAGAACGAAAAATATACAGGTCATTATCTTGTAATAAAAGATTCGACTAGAGTCAAAATAGGATATACTTCTAAATTACAAGTAGAGGGTGAAACTACATCTCAAATAGCAGAAAATAATGATGCTATTGCAGCTGTTAATGGTGGAGGATTCACAGATCAATCCTCAAATCAAAAGTGGACAGGAAATGGCGGTCTTCCAATAGGACTTATTATGAGTAGTGGTAAGGTTATCTATAATGATTTAGGAAAGGATCAAGAAGCTGACTTACTTGCAATAGATAAACAAGGCATAATGCTTGTTGGTAAGTATTCAGCTGAAAAACTTCAAGAGCTAGGAGTTCAAGAGGCTCTAAGTTTTGGACCATCATTAGTGATTAATGGTAAAATGACCCCTATGAGTGGAGATGGAGGCTGGGGAATAGCTCCAAGAACAGTTATAGGGCAGAGAAAAGATAGTGCAATTATTCTTCTGGTTATTGATGGTAGAGGTGCAAGCAGTTTAGGCGCTACATTAAAAGAAGCTCAAGAAGTTATATATAAACTGGGAGCGGTTAATGCAATGAATTTAGATGGAGGAAAATCTACCACAATGTATTATGATGGAGATATTGTTAACACACCATCATATAGTATGGGGGAAAGATCTATCCCAACTGCAATTATTGTTAAATAAACAGAAGGTGAGGGTAAGTTATGAAAGTATTTAAGAAGATAATTGCGTGGGCAATATTATCTATAATACTACAAATTGGCGGATTATACATATTAGATAACTTTGTATTCAAACATTCGTCAGATTTTAAGAGTGAAAAGATAGAGTTAAGCAAAGATAAGACTAAAGACATTAAAGCCACTATTCCTTCTGGTGCTAAAGATGTAAATGTATCATATGATGGAAAGTATTTAACGTATAGTCAAGATAATAATCTATACATACAAGATACAAAAACAGGTACTAATACTCAAGTGAAAACAGAGAATAATGGAGAAATTCTTTATTATAAATGGCTATCTGATAGAGACAGACTTATAATGGCTAAAAAAGTAGAAAAAGATGGTGAAAAGAAAATTCAGCTTGTAACCTATAATCCAAAGGATTCATCTGAGACTGCTGCAACTGAAAATAATGAAGATATCTGTACTTATCAGGAAGGCATGGAAGTTAGAAAGGTAAGTGAATCAACCATTACAGGTGTTTATTATATTGACCTCTATAAAGGCGGATTGAAGAGTATAGTTTATAGAATTGATATAAATGGTACTTTAACTAAAGTTCAACTTCAAACTAACATTTTAGGGAATATGCAGATAATACCTCATGAAGATAGGTTAATTTATGAAGATAAAGTAGATGGTAAATTTTTTGTTACAAATCCAAATAAGCAGCTAAAGTTTAATTCAAATAAAAAGTTAACACTTTTAGGTATTGATAGAAAAGATGTAATTTACATGGGTGAATTAAACGGTGATAAAGTTACAACAATTACTTATGGAAAAATTAGTGAAGATACTTCTTCTTGGAAAAAGGTAACTTTAGATTCGGTTGTAAATTGTAATGATTTATATTTTAGTAATCAAGGTGAAATTTTGCTTAATGATAATCTTAAAGGCAGTGTTAAAAACTTGATGACTGGAAAAGAAATTGAATATGAAGGAAAACTTATTCAAATCAAAGATGATTTTATAGCAACTATGGATAACAAAGGAAAGTTGACTTATAAGAATTTAGATAAAAAGTAATATTATGAAAGGGGTATCTAAATATTAAATTAGATACTCCTTTTTATGTAAAACTTCGATGTCGAAAAGATTTGGATGAAATGATAGAGATGATAAATAATGCAATGAAAAATGAATGTTAATCTTTTGAAAATAGTGCATGAACAGGCGTAAAATATGGTATAATACAAAACATGTACAACTAATAAGGAGGAAAATATGAATTCATTATTTAATATACAGCAAACAATATATGATAAGATTATATTAATCCCAGCAATACTAATTGCTTTTACATTCCATGAATATGCACATGCATTTGTCGCTGATAAGCTGGGAGATAAGACACCAAGATTTCAAGGAAGATTGAATTTAAACCCAATTACGCATATAGATCCAGTAGGATTCATTTTAGTTTTACTTTTTGGATTTGGATGGGCAAAGCCGGTACAAACTAATCCGTCAGCATATAAAAACTATTATAAAGATGATTTAAAGGTAAGCTTAGCTGGACCGGCTGCAAACTTTTTAGTTTCTATAGTTGCTACAATAGTACTTGTGCTTTTTGTAAGGTTTGGACATGGAATTCCAATGGCATTGTATAGAGTATTAGAATCTATGATATATTCTATTCTTACACTTAACGTGTTTTTAGGGTTATTTAATTTAATACCAGTTCCACCGTTAGATGGCTTTAGTATTCTAAGAGATTTATACCCAAAAGTTTTTTACAAATATGAAAATATGTATTATCAATATCAGATGATAATAATGATGGTACTTATATTTGTTGGAGGAAGAATAATTCAGATTCCTGGAAGAATTATAATAAATATGTTATATAGTTTGGGTAATTTAATACTTAACTTTTTATAGTATAGATATTAAAATTATATATGTCACTTATTTAGGCAAGTTACCGAATAAGTCTAAATTAATATACTTGTTATAAATAGATATCCAAACTATGAATTTGATTCATGATTTGAAATACTTTCCATACCAGAAAGAAAAGGTACTCTTTTTCGTAGTGTTGCATTGTAAAAATAACTGTAGGTATTTCTTCAGTAAAAGTTGTTCCAGTCTTGCTTGTCATTAGCTTGCCTAAGGAGCAAGCAGGACTGGTGCAACTTTTGCTGGTAGAAATCCAAAGTTATTTTTTCTAGCAACCGAGAAACAGAGTACCTTCTCTTTCGGTTGGTTATCACATAAGTCTAAATTAATATATTTGTGATATATATAATACCAAGTTGACAAATATATAGATAATTTGTATAATATATTATCATTAATATTGAAAATTCTGAGAAGAGGAAAGTAGTTTAATTGATTCCTTAAGCGAGTGGGGGAACGGTGTAAGCCCTATGGATAGATTATAATGAAGAGAGCCTTGGAGAAATCACCTGAAATCAGTAGTTAAAATATAATAATTTAATATATCTTATATATGAGTTATTATTTTTGAATGTTTAGTAGGGTTGGTCGCAAAAAAACTTGCGTTAAAAGTTAAGGGGTATTTTATTTATATAAAATACAATTAGAGTGGTACCGCGGATAGTTCGTCTCTTTGTTTAAGAGAGGAGCTTTTTTTATTTGCATGCTAACATATTTGTTATAAATTATGTAAATACTTTTACGAAAAGAAGTAAAAAATAGTAATTAGTACTAGAATAAAATAATTAGTTATAGTCTTACAGGTTAATGCCTGTTTAAGTTTAAATAATAATGTTTAAGCATATTTAAGGAGGATATTTATGGATTACAAAAATAAAGTTGCAGAACTAATAAAAGCTCATGTGGAATTAGATATTGAAACAATAGAAAAATTAATTGAAATACCACCAAAGCCAGAAATGGGAGACTATGCATTCCCATGTTTTCAGCTATCAAAAGTTATGAGAAAAGCACCAAATATGATAGCGGAAGAATTAAAAAACAATATGTCTACTGAAGGATTTGAAAAAATAGAAAGCTTAGGACCTTATCTTAACTTTTTTGTTGATAAAGGTGTATTTGCAGAAAATACAATCAAGAAAGTTTTAGAAGATGGAGATAATTATGGTGCATCAAATAGTGGAGAAGGTAAAACAGTTTGTGTTGAGTATTCTTCACCTAATATAGCTAAGCCTTTCCATGTAGGGCACTTATTTACTACAGCTATAGGAAATGCCTTATATAAAATGTTTAAAAAAGAAGGTTATGATACAGTTGGTTTAAACCATTTAGGAGACTGGGGTACTCAATTTGGTAAGCTTATATCAGCTTATGATAGATGGGTAGATGAAGCAGCTTTAGAAAAGGCTCCAATAGATGAACTGCTTAGAATATATGTTAAATTCCATGAAGAAGCAGAAAAAGATCCTTCTTTAGAAGACGAAGCAAGAGCTAATTTCAAAGCATTAGAAACTGGTGATGAAAAGGCCACAGCGCTTTGGACAAAATTTAGAGAATTGAGCTTGAAGGAATTCGAAAGAGTTTATAATATTTTAGGAGTAAAATTTGATTCGTTGGCAGGTGAAGCATTCTATAATGATAAGATGGATGTTGTTGTTAATGAACTAAAGGAAAAAGGTCTTCTTGTTGAAAGTAATGGAGCTCAAGTTGTTATGCTTGAAGAGTATAATATGCCTCCTTGTATAGTACTTAAGGGAGATGGAGCATCAATATATGCTACAAGAGATTTAGCAGCGGCTATGTACAGAAAGAAAACTTATGATTTTTACAAATGTGTTTATGTAGTTGGAACTCCACAAGCATTGCACTTTAAGCAAGTATTTAAGGTTTTAGAACTTGCAGGCAATGAATGGGCAAAAGACTGCGTGCATGTAGGATTTGGATTAGTTAAGTTTGCAGATAGAAAGCTTTCAACAAGAAATGGTTCAATTGTTTTACTAGATGATCTATTACGTGAAGCGGTAGATAAAACTATGGAAGTTATTAACGAGAAAAATCCTGGACTTGAAAATAAAGAAGAAGTAGCAAAGAAGATTGGTGTTGGAGCTGTAATCTTTACTTATCTTAAAAATTCAAGAGAAAAAGATATTGTCTTTGATTGGAAAGAAATATTATCATTTGACGGAGAAACAGGGCCATATGTTCAATATTCATATGCTAGAGGAAATAGTATATTAAACAGAGGAAATGAATGTACTGGAACTGTTGATTATAGTAAATTATCATCAAAAGAGGAATTTGAATTAGTTAAGAGCATAGCTAACTTTAATAATATGATAACTTTAGCGTTAGATAAATTAGAACCATCAATATTAACAAGATACGTTATAGAAGTTGCTAAAGGATTTAATAAATTCTATAATGCCCACTCAGTATTAAACTTAGAAGACGAAGATTTAAAAGCTACAAGATTAAACTTGGTTAAAGCAAGTCTGCAAGTAATAAAGAATGGATTAGAGTTAATTGGAATAGATGTAGTGGAAAAAATGTAGATTATAAAAGTATATATAGATATAAAAAAACTATGGAGTATTTCAACTTCTAAATAATATATGACACTATAAAGGGAGTAAACTTTTTTATGCAGTGTTGCATTAGCATTCTATTGCAGCGGTCATAACAGATTTTACTCCCTTTCTCTAGCTTTATGTCTTTGGTGTATAGATAAACATATTTACGAATTTGTTAAAACCTTAAGTTATAGCATAAGTTTAATTTATATTATTTGTCTATAATTATATTTTTAGTACATAATAAAGAATACGTGATGTTAAAAATGGATATATGATATAATTAAGTCACTATTTAGGTGAGTTTTTTTGAAGGGATTTGAGGTGGATTGTTTATAAATAAAAATATTAAATATAGAGATATATTAATATTTGCATTAATGGGTTTGATTGGATATAAATTAATAGATAATTATGATTATTTTTTTAATATAGGAAAGAAAGCCTTATCGATTATTTCGCCATTTATTTATGCAATGATTTGTGCGTATATATTAAATCCGGTGGTAAGTTTTGTGGAAAAAAGGTTCAAAATAAAAAGAAAAATATCAATTGCAATTACATATTTTATAATTGTAGCATTAGTTTTTATTGTATTATTTTTTTCTATACCGAGCTTAATTGATAGTATTGTAAATATTACAATAGAGATACCAACGTATGTTGAAATTATACAGAAATGGGTTAATACAATTCTTGAAAATGAAAGAATAAAAGTATTAATTACGCAAGCAGGTCTTTTAGATAATTTGCAGCAAATATCAAATAAAGCAGGTAACATGTCTATAGATTTACTACAAAATCTAGTCATGTATCTACTTTCCTTTACTTCGAATTTAGTTAGTGTCGTTTTAGGCTTTGTCATATCAATATACATCATTGCGGATAAAGAAAAGTTTATTAAAAGTTTGAGAATCATTACTTATATGATTTTAAAGGAAGAGAAAGGAACTAATCTAATAGAATTTATTAGAACCTACAATAAAATGATAGGTACATATATTGGCATAAAGGCAATAGACTCTTCCATAATTGGAATCTTAGCATTAATAGGATTGGTCACAGTTGGAGAACCTTATGCACCACTGATTGCACTAATGGTAGGTGTAACGAACATGATTCCTTACTTTGGACCGCTTGTAGGAGATATTATCAGTGTAATAGTTGCGGTTTTTGTATCGCCAACAAAAGCGATAATTGTTTTTATACTTTTGCTTTCTATTCAACAGTTTGACGCATGGTATCTTGAGCCTAGACTTGTAGGCAAAAAGGTTGGGATAAGCCCTCTTGGAATTATATTAGGTGTAACAATATGTGGAGGTATTTTGGGACCTATAGGAATGCTTTTAGGATCTCCAACAATGGCTACGATTAAAATATATTATGAAAAAATATATAATAAATTTAAAGAGAACAATCCAAGTTTAGTCAATAAAGAAGATTTAGATATTTTTACTGATTAAAATATAACATAATTTAAGGGGAAGTTGAGGAATAATACTATGGAAGAATTTTTGGAGTTAATAAATAAACGTCAAAGTTGTAGAAAATATTTAAGTAAGCTAGTTGAGAAAGAAAAATTAATTAAATGTATTGATGCTGCGAGAATGGCACCTTCAGCATGTAATAGCCAGCCATGGCACTTTGTTGTTGTGAATAATAGTGAGTTAGCTCCCAAAGTTGCCGAATGCTTACAGGATAAAATAATGAATAAATTTACTAGTGAATGTCCGGCGTTTATTATTGTAATAGAGGAAAGTGGAAATTTAACATCTAGAGCAGGTGCGTTAATGAAACAGCAGGATTATAGGTCGGTTGATCTTGGAATAGCAACCGAGCATATTTGCTTAGCAGCAACAGAACAGAATCTTGGAACGTGTATTTTAGGATGGTTCAATGAAAAAGAACTCAAAAAGCTTTTAAATATTAGTAAATTAAAAAGAATACGGTTAGTAGTGGCAATAGGATATCCGGAAAATGATGATATAAGAAAAAAAGTAAGAAAGAGCATAGATGAAATTTCAACTTTTATAGAATAAGCCTAAAGGATTTTAAAAACACTATCAATAAGTAAGTATTTTTGATAGTGTTTTAATAATTTAAGAAGATGTTGTAATATATTTCTGTAAGTTTATAAAATTGCTTTTATAGCTTATCTATGCTTTTCTGAATTAAAAAAATAAAGTATAATTAAAATAAGTAAAAAGGATGTGGGATAGTGTCAACAATAGGTGCTTTTTTCGATTTAGATGGTACTTTATATAGAGAAGGACTAATAACAGAAGTATTTAAGAAAATGGTAAAGTATGAGATTATAGGCTCAGATAGATGGTATAATGATCTAAGACCTCATTTTATGAAATGGGATAAGAGGCAAGGTGACTATGATAGTTATCTTTTAAAGATGATAGATATATATATTGAATCTATTAAAGGACTAGAAAAATACCAAATGAAGTATATAGCTAAAAAAGTTGTAGAACAAAAAGGCGATAGGGTATATACTTTTACGAGAGATAGAATAAAGTGGCACTTAGCTAACAATCATACTTTGATTATAATATCTGGATCGCCTTCAGAATTAGTTGGTGAAATGGCTAAGAAATATGGCTTTACAGATTTTATTGGTGCACAATATATTACAGATAGTAATAATATGTATACAGGTGAAGTAATACCAATGTGGGATAGTAAGAGCAAAGCAAAGGCTATAAATGATTTTGTTAAAAAATATGATATAGATTTGAATGAAAGTTATGCTTATGGTGATACAGCAGGAGATTATACTATGTTTAAAAATGTAAAACATCCTTATTGTATGAATCCAACAAAAGAACTTTTGCAAAAAGTATTAAAGGACAGGGAGCTAATTAAAAATATTAATGTTGTTGTTGAAAGAAAGGATGTAATATATAATTTAGACATTGAGGATATACAATTCTTATAGGAAAGAGTGGTACTGTGATTATTCGTGAAAACAAGATGAAGGTAGAAGAATATATAGATGAATTTATGCTGAAGTCTCAAGATAAGGAATATAATCCTGAAGATATTATTTTCTTCGATCTTGAACACTATGTTTATAAAAAACCAAAATGTATTGGGGTATTTGGAGCGTGTGAATATGATAAAAAGAATAACAACATCCTAGTAACTCAATATATGATTGAAGATCGAGATGAGGCAACAAATATTCTATATCTTGCAAAAGACTATTTTATGAGAATGAAACAAAAGGGAAAAAAGGCAATAATCACTTTTTCAGGTAATAATGATTTTACTGTTATTAATTATCTTTTTAAAGAGAATGGTATATACTACAATTTCGAAGAGGAATTTGATTCCGTTGATATTCAAAAAGAGTATGAAAAATATAAAAAATTATCAATAGGGTTAAAAAAATTAGAAAAGGTTTTTGATATAGTAAGAGAGGGAGAGGTTATTAGTGGTTCAAACTTAGCCAAGACCTTTCACAAAGTTATGAAAGATAGAAGTTATTTTAAAAGGATGCCAGAGGAGAAGATAGAAAAGATTCTTCTATATAATGAGCAAGATGTTATAAATTTATATTATATATATGTAAATTGGAAGAAATATATTTTTGAAAATATTACCGAAGATAATATTTTAGAAGAAAATGTTGATAATTTAGATGATTTGGAAGAATTAGATGAGTATAATATAAGTGAAGAAGAATCGGATGAGGATTAAAAGAAGAAAACTTAATATAGATTTTAAATTAATAAAATAAACCTATCATTTCAAATTATTGAGAAAAGATAGGTTTATTTTTATTTTTTGCTTATTTTAGTTCCGTCAGAAGATAATATTACTGTTCCGTCTTTATCGGTTCTATATATAGTTACCTTATTCTCTTTTAAGCTCTTAATTGTTTCATTATTTGGATGATTATACGTATTATCTTTACCCACGGAAATAACCCCTATTGATGGATTAATCTTATTTAAAAAAGCTTTTGAAGTTGATGTAGATGATCCATGATGACCAACCTTTAATACATCAGAACTAATATTTTCGTTGTTATCGAGTATCTTTTCTTCCACATCTTTTTCGGCGTCTCCAGTGAATAAAAAGGAGGTACTGCCATATTGAATTTTAATAACTGATGAGTAATTATTTAGATTTTCATAAGAATCATCTATAGGAGAAAATACTCTTACATTAGTATTTTTACCTAAGTCAATAGAATCAGTATCCTTTCTAATTACGTTGATTTTTAGACCTTTACGTTTTAAAGAGTCAATCATTTTTTCGAATGTCTTTGTTGTGCTTTGAACTTTTGGAGCATAAAATTTTAGAACGTTATAGCTATCTATGATGTCGGACATGTTTCCAATATGGTCTTCATGGGGATGAGTTGCAATTACATAATCTAACTTCTCTATATTTAGTTTAGACAAATAATTTAAAAGTTCATTTTTATCAGATTTAGGACCTGCATCGATTAACATATTTTTATTGTTAACCTGAATAAGAATTGAATCTCCTTGGCCAACATCAATGAAGTGCACAATCATTTGATTTGGATCAGGCTTAATGTAATTAGAATTTTTATATAAAGAACTGCAACTTATTAAGTAAAGTGAAATGATTATCATAAATAAAAATATGGATATATATTTTTTCTTGACAATAAATATCTTATTCATAAAATTAACTGCTACCTCTTAATGAATTTTTTATATAATATTTTATCACTATTTGAATTAAATGGAAATAAAATATTTTATGATAAAAAAAACAAAAGTACGAACGAATACTCTATAGATTAATATAAAATTCATAAAATATAAGCTGCTTGCTTATATTAGTATAATAAGGATTAAAATGTATTTTGGGGTTTAAAGGAAAATTGCATATAAATTCTTATGAAAAAATATATCCATGAAGTTTTAAATGTGTGTAAAATGAAAAATACTATAATTGAATATTGCAAAAAGTATGGTATAATTATTTTAATGTGCGGAATTTTAAAAGAAAAATGCAATATTCAAACTAGCAAGCATTCAAAAGGGGGAGAAAAATGAAAAAAGAATTTTCAATGAGTAATGACAAAGTAATGATAAACTTCACGGCGAAGTATTGTAATACTTTTGAATCAGTACTAGAAAGTGATGGATTTAGACGAATTTTAGAAGTTTATTTAAGAAGGTCAAAAAAGAAAAATTCATTATCGTATAGGTATTTTAATAATACATTAGATACAGATAGTCTAATTGATATAAGAAGAGATTTAACTCAGATAATTAAATATTTAACTCTTATGACTGTAGAAGAAATAGTAGAAATAAGTACTTCTTATGCTAAATTGTTAGAAGATAGAGATAAGTTTATAGCATTTATAGAAGACCTTTATCTATTTTGGAGAAGACTTGAAAGATATACTATAGTTCATAGATATAAAGTTCAAGAAGGTCTTGCAGCGGTGAGTTTTACTGAAGCAAATGCTAATTTTTCTACGCTTATTTTAAAATTGTATAGAAAAATTGAAATTCACGTTGTAGGATATCAACCAAAAGTTTATAGACAAATACCGGCAGGGGGAAATGCTTGTATAATGATTCATGAAATGGAATGGGTAAGACCAAATGGCTATGAGTTATTAGAAGAAGTTCCATTTATAGATCATATTCTTCTAGAAACACCTTTTATTACTTATCCTAAAAAGAACACAAGAGATGGAATGTTTAGTGAAATTAAATACAATCCTCTAAAATACGCTCAAATAAATAAAGAACACTGGTTCTGTTATCCAGCTAAGATAGGAGGATTACTAACGTTTATATACTTCCATAGAGATTTTATGGAACATGGAATAACTTTATGTAATTTGTTTGAAATGGCAAGAAGTGAAGAAACTAGAGGCAGAAAACCAGATATAATCTATGTATTTGGCGCAAAAGATGATGATGAAGAACTAAAAACCGTATTTTTCGATGATGCTGAAAATGATATAATGCTTGGTTATGTAAATCATTCTGAAAAGATTGATTATTTTGGCTATATAAAGAAGATGACGTTAACTTTGTATAATTTACTCATGATAAAGAGAGGATTCCTACCAATACATGGATCGATGGTAAACATCGTATTAAAAAGTGGCGATGAAGCAAATGTTGTTATTATGGGAGATAGTGGTGCAGGAAAATCTGAAAGTTTAGAAGCCTTTAGAGGATTAAGTGAGGACTATATCTCAGACATGACTATTATCTTTGATGATATGGGTACGTTTAAAATGGAGGATGATAAAATTATAGGATATGGAACTGAAATAGGCGCATTTGTCAGACTAGATGATTTGGATCAAGGATATGCATTTAAAGAAATGGATAGAAGCATATTTATGAACCCTGATAAAGTTAATGCGAGACTTGTTGTGCCTGTTGCATCATATAAAGAAATAATGAAAGGGCATGCTGTAGATTTCTTCTTCTATGCTAATAATTATGATAGTGTGAAAGATGGTGAAAAGTATTTAAATTACTTTGAAACGCCTGAGGATGCTATAAAGGTATTTAAGGCAGGCGCTAGAATGGCTAAAGGAACAACTACTGAAAAAGGACTAGTAGAATCCTTCTTTGCTAATCCATTTGGACCAGCTCAAAAGCAGGAAGAAACTAATATTCTTATAGAAAAGTATTTTGATAAAATGTTTGAAAGTGGACAAGTTAAGGTTGGACAAATTAGAACATGTTTAGGTGTAAAAGGACAAGAAAAAGAAGGCCCAAGAAATGCTGCTATTGAATTATTTGATGAAATAAGAAAAATTAATAAATAAGTACTTAATATTAAATAATATAAAAAAGGATTAAGGTGGTTTTGCACCTTAATCCTTTTTAAATTTATCTTTTATGGATTTAAATATACTATTTAATTGTTTATATGAACGATTTGAGATGCTATACCTAGAATTATTTTTATTAATGGTGAATTTAAACTTCCCCAATAAGGATTCAAAGGTTCTAAATTTGTCAGCAGCCTTTTCCTTTGTAAAACTAAATAACATGCTAGGTTTATCAGTCAAAAAATTAACAGGTACAAACTGAAATGCATAGGACATTTTATCAAATTGTATAAGTGAAATTATAGTTAAACAAAAATCGATTATAAAATAAATTATAATAGCAGAAATAAATATTTCACCTAATGTTTTTGGTATATTTACAATTAAATCATTAACGAGTGGATGAACTACTTTAATTATTGCAACTTCGCCTACGCCCCAAAGCAACGAGTAAAGTAAGCAGATTCTACCATGTAAATTAAATGGATCATCGGTATAGTCCCACCATTTGGTTTTAAAGGTCTTTTCTAATATAAATCCCGTAATATATTCTAAAACTGATGTGAAAAAAGAAGCTAGTAAGAATAGTATAAATACATTATTTTTATAGCTGTCAAGGAATATTACAAGAAATAAGACGCCAAAGCCGTATATCGGGCAAAATGGACCATGTAGAAAGCCTCTATTAACAAATCTACGTTCATTTTTAAAATAATATACAACCTCAAGGCACCATCCAGCGAGAGAATAGAGTGTAAAGAAATATATTAAATTATATAAATTTAGATTTAATATCGTGCGCAAATAAAAACCAACCTCCTATTAAATATTTGAGTAACAAAGTTTATTTTATTATATATCAAAAGGTAGTCAGAGAATATTAATTTTACATTAAAAATTTCTTACTAGATCTTAAAGAATTAATTGTAAATTTTGTTACAAACTAATACACATTTTTAATCCAAAATTCATGCTAATAATAATCTTTAGATAATTTATTATACAAAATAAAAAATATTCTCTTATTTTGTCAGAGAATATTTTAAATATAAATATTCTAAATATTTATAAAGATATTTTATCTAGTTGAAGTAGATCTATCTCTAAGTAAAAGAGAAATAGAGAATAGACTAGCAATTCCAATTAAACAGTAAATAACTCTGGTCATTGCTGAAAATGTTCCAAATAGAGCACTAACTAAGTTAAAATCAAAGAGACCAACTAAGCCCCAATTTATACCACCAATAATTACTAGTATAAGTGAAATTGTATTTAATGTTTTCATAAAAACACACTCCTTATTATAATATAAACATAGTATGTATTAGAAAATGTGTTTTTATGCTATATTTAAGAAAATTTTATTCGATAGCTAGAATCCATAATACTCCCTCTTTTTAAAGTGGGAGTGTTATGGATTCTAGCTCCAGGACGAGGTAACTCTTGAGGGTATAAGTTCAACTAAATTCAGGTGGAGTATAAACTCCACCTGAAAAGTTTCACTTTATAAAGATATATTTCTATCTATAGGTTGAGATAAGGATACAAAAGTATCAGTTCTTTGAATACCATCAATATTATTTATTTTATTAAGCAATACATCTTGTAAGTCTGTAATATTAGTACACACAATCTTAGCAAACATCGAGTAGTTACCAGTAGTTAAGTGTAATTCTACAACTTCTTTTATAGTTGACATTTTATCAAATACAGCACTAAAAGAAGAAGTTTTATCAACATATATTCCAACAAAACAGCATACATCATATCCTAGCTTAGGAAGATCTAATATTATTCTAGATCCTTTTATTATTCCCATGTCTTCCATCTTTTTCATTCTTACATGGATAGTTCCTCCACTAACGTGACATATTCTAGCAATTTCTAAGTAAGGGGTCCTGCAATCTTTAATTAGTAAGTCAAGTATTTGTAAATCTAATTCATCTAAATGGGTATTAGAAATTAAAGTCATGTTATCACCTCATAATATTCATTAATGTACTTTTTTTATTTTATCAAATTTATACGCAAATTTAAAGAAAAAACTATAAAATTAATAAAATACTTTTATTTTATTAATATTTTCGTAAAATTTGCTACTATCTCATG
The DNA here is from genome assembly GCF_003575225.1 of Clostridium chromiireducens. Classification (NCBI taxonomy): domain Bacteria; kingdom Bacillati; phylum Bacillota; class Clostridia; order Eubacteriales; family Clostridiaceae; genus Clostridium; species Clostridium chromiireducens. The sequence continues at coordinate 378,497 of NZ_QXDJ01000002.1, forward strand.
GAAATAAAAAATTTTAAATTTAAAATGATATAAAAGGAATGCTTGATAATAATTTGTAGATAAATTATCATTAACTATATAGACTTTTTTGGAGGAGGAGATTTAAGTAGATGAACATTTTGATGACGATTTTAATATTTTTAGTAACGTTACTTATTATAGGAGCAGCTTTTTTAATATGTAGAAAATATATATTTAGTAGAGTACATATAAATAAGTGGATTCCATTATCAATAGCAATAGCATTATTTATAATTCAGATGTTTGTAGACAAGACCAATATATATCTTACAAGCGGATTATCAATTGTCACAGTACTATTTTTCTTATGGTTTATGCATATTACGCAAACAAGAGGACCTAAGAACAAAGGTAAACAAATAGTTATAAAACCAAAGGCGAAGCCAAATAGAGTAAAGAAAAATAAATAATCTCAAAGTTATGCAAAGTATAGATAACAAATATGTGACTTAGAGTTATGTGATCACGCACCGAAAGAGATGGTGCTCTGTTACTAGGTTGCTAGAAAAAATGATTATGGACTTCTAACAGTAAAAGTTGTATCCATCCTTGCATGTTCCCGAGGCAAGCTCGTGACAAGCAAGGATGGAACAACTTTTACTGAAGAAATGCCTACAACTATTTTCTAAGTGCAACACTGCGTAAAAGAGCACCTTATCTTTCTGGTGTAGTATATATTCAAATAACTATCCATACCTGTTAATCTTGAGTGTATAACTTTATTAGAAAAACTACACAAAAGAATATAATTAATTTCTAGTTAGGAAATATATCATAGCATAAGTTTAATTATCGATGAGAAACCATATAGATAAGCCAATTAAGGCTTAAACTTATACTTTGAAAAATATCTCATCTAGAAATAAGTGACATACTTTTGTGGAATGTTTCATTGGGAATTTTGATGGATGTGATTCTTAGGCTATAAGTTGTTCCAAATGTGCTAGTTCAAAACTTGTTTTTTGAGGCTAGCACTTTGGGCACTACTTATAGCCTTAGAATCACCCATCAAAATTCCCTAGAAACTGGAACAAAAGTATGTTACTTATTTCGGCGAGTTATATTCATAGGTCTAAGTTTCGTATTAGATATCAACATAGTCTAGTTTCTAAAGATAGGGGAACTTATTGCGATTTTACCATTATCTAATACAATTTTGACTACATACCATAATTCATTTTCAGGAGCTTCATGATTATATAAATATTTAACTTTATTAAGATTTAAGTCGGTTATTTTTTTTACTACAACTCCACCAGAAGATAAAATATCAATTTCAGATATTTTATGAGATGGGTCATGAGCAAAAATTGAAAACTGTAGATTAGTATCATTTAAAGATAGAACATCGCCCATGAAATCATTATTTATCGTAAAGTACATGGTTAGGGTCCTAGATTCCGTAGAGAATGTGCGGCGATTTCTAAACGCATCTATTAGTGAAGTATTTGTGAGTTCATCGGTAATTATGCAGGTTAAGTTTTCATCATCACCGAAATTTAATCTATGATTATCTTGACCATTTATAGCGCCTAATTTCCATTTCTTATCGAGTAGGTAGTAATAATATTTTTCATATCTTTGATACTTATTAGGAGAGGAACCATTTCCAACTTCTATTGATGTAATTAATTTATTTAAAATTGGATTATACTCAAGATATTCTATAGATTTATGTGGGTGATTAATTGAAATAAATGCATTGGGATTATTAAGCATCCAGAGAACTAATAATTGCAGATTGTTTACTGAACCTGTAAAAAATCTGTTTGAGTTTATTATGTTTATATCTCCGTAAGGCTCGGTTTTACTTTCAAAGCCTATTAACGCTAAAAAATTTTCGTGTTTTTTATTATAGCGTGCAGCTATATATTTGGCTGTATCCCATTTGCTTAATTCGGTGTTTTTTATATGAATAGTTTTTGTCAAATAATTATTATGATCAGTTAAAATTAAAAAATCAAGCCCATTATGCCTTGCGTAATCAAATGCCTCAATAGGTGTGCCACGTCCAGTTGAAAAGCCACTGTGAGCATGAGGGATACCATAGTAGAAATGGAGATCATCTATATTAAAGTTGTTTTTAGGTGACTTTCTTTTACCCAATATCATTACCTCTAAAAATTATTTATAATATATATTATTAGATAAGCAATTAAAATAATGACAATAACCTGAAACTAATGATAAAATAACTTTAGATTTAGTGAGGTGAGAATTAATGATTAAAAATTTTAAGAGTAAAAAGCCGAACTTGGATAATGAGTTATATATTGCGGAAACAGCAGTAGTTATTGGAGATGTAACTCTTAAAAGGAATACTAATATATGGTTTGGTGCAGTCCTTAGAGGTGATGATGAACCTATAACTATAGGAGAAAATACAAATATTCAAGAAAACAGTGTAGTACATGTTGATCATGGAAATAATGTAGTTATTGGGGATGGGTGCACTATAGGTCATGGTGCAATAATACATGGATGCAGTCTTAAAAATAATGTGCTAGTTGGAATGGGAGCAATAATTTTAAATGGCGCTAAAATTGGTAATAATACTATTATAGGTGCAGGGAGTTTAGTTACTCAAAATAAGGAATTTGAAGATGGAGTTTTAATTCTTGGTAATCCTGCAAAAGTAATAAGAAAATTATCAGAGGAAGAAATAGAAAAAATTAGAGAATCAGCCTTACATTATGTAGAGATAAGTAAGGAATTTAAATGAAATTCGTTAAAATTGATGGAGGAATAACTATATGATAACAATTGGAGAATACAATAAACTAAAAGTAAGTAAGAAAGTAGATTTTGGATATTATCTTGAGGATAATTTTGGAGATGAAGTTTTACTGCCAAATAGTGCAGCAAAAGGTCATGAAATAAAAGAAGGCGATAATTTAGAAGTATTTATTTATAGAGATTCAAAAGACAGATTAATTTCAACTTTAAAAAAGCCATTATTAACAGTGGGACAAATAGGTTATTTAGAGGTTGTAAGTCAAAATAATATTGGAGCATTCGTAAATTTTGGCCTTGAGAGGGATTTGTTTGTACCATTAAAGGAACAAGGTTATAAACTTAAAGAAGGTAAGAAATACTTGTTTTACATGTATGTAGATAAGACTGATAGATTAGCAGCAACGACTAGAATACATCCATATTTAGATTTAGCTGAGGAAGGAAAATATAAAGTTTCAGATGAAGTGGATGTAATAGTTTATGAAACTAATGAAAATGGGACTTTAAATGTAGCAGTAGATGGGGAATATAGAGGACTAATTCTAGCAACTGAGCATTTTGATTTTATCTATCCAGGACAACAAATAAAAGCAAGAGTTAAGAGAATTTATGAAGATGGAACTATTGGGATAACAACAAGAAAGAGAAGATTAGAAGCAAGAAGTGAATTGAGCGAAACAATACTTAAATATTTGAAAGAAAATGGAGGATTTATGCCATATAATGATAAATCTGCTCCAGAAGATATAAAGAAAGAATTTAATACAAGTAAAAATTACTTCAAGATGACATTGGGTGGATTGATGAAAGAAAAACTAATTACACAAGATAAAGAAGGAACTAGACTTTTATAAATCTATAATAATAAATTGAAATATTGATAGTGTCATATGTTATTTTAGAAACTAAAATAATAATAAATATTAAAATAGGCTGGGTATGTATTACCCAGCCTATTTTAATATCTGTTTTATCAAAATACATACTTAAATTAAAATTAAGTTCAATTTTTCCTTCGAATTGCAGAAATACTTGAATTGAATTTTGTTCTAAGTTTTTTATAACCTAAAATAATAAATCCTATTAAAGTGATACTAACTACTGAGCCTACACAATAAAATCCGCAAGTACCACAAGAGCCTGTACATCTTTCTGGTTTAATAATTTGGGTGGCTGTAGGAATAATATTAATTGAGGCTGCACTTAATCCAATTAGCAAGGGTTTTAGTTTTTTCATATTTTATCGCCTCCAACCTCGACACCGAACACGGTTCTATTCTCCTGTTTGTTCCAATTAGATTCACCTGTTCCGAAAGTTAAGGCTTTTTTTGGACATGAATGTTCACATTGATGGCATGTTATACAATTATGAATATTATAAGTTAATGTGTTATCAGAATTTTGCAGTGCTCCCATAGGGCAATCCTTAACGCATAATTTACAAGAAACACAATTTTCCTTTGAGTATTTTAATTTATAGGTAAAGGGTAATTTAGCTCCAACAAAATGAATCAGATTCTGAGTTGCACCAACAGGACAAAAGTAACTGCAATAACCTCTTCCACCTTTTGCGAATGCTCCTAGAAGTATAAGCCAAATAAAACCAGTTATAATATTAGTAGAGCCCAATACAGCTAAATCCCATGTAGTCAGTCCAGAAATTAGTTTTTCCAGCAATGTGTAATTACAATAGGCGCATATTACTGAAATTCCTAAGAAAGGAGATACTACAAATCCTGATAAAATACCATAACGAATAGGTGTTGGGTTTATATTTTTTTGCCAATTGATTTGGAATCTTTCAGGGATAAGTCTACTCAAATATTCGGAAATTGCACCAGCAACGCATAGCCGTCCGCAAAAAAATGGTCCAATTAAAAATGCTGATACTATTAAAAATAGAATAATAATACCTGTTGTAGTTAATAGGCTAATACCTTTTCCGGTAAACAAGCCTTGTACTCCCATTCTAAAGCATGCACCATGTATATTTTCACTTCCACTTAGATGAAATACACCTATAAGTATTCTTTGAATTAAGGTAAATGGAGAGTAAAATAATGCAAATCCCAATAGGTAACCTAAAGATCTTTTTATTAAATATTTTTTTGATTCTTTCATATTTTTAAATCTCCTGTTATTTTATTTTGAACCAGAATTAATTATTTCAATTGGAAGTTCATTAATTAAATCTCCTGTATTAATATCAGAAAAAACAAGCGTCCCGCTGGAGATTACTTCTTTATTAATATCTTTTATGGGAATATTAAAAGTAAGTTGAAGGTTTACTCCCTTTCCAGCTTCTATTGGTTTGGTAAATATTTTACTGTCATTATCAAAAGACTTGTCTGTTGAATTTATATCGATATCATAAGGGAAATCTTCGGCTTTTACTTTCAATGAAACTACTTTTTCAGTATTATTTATTATACCGCTTCCACTAGATATAGTTATTTTACCTGGTTGTACTATTCTCTTTGGAATCCCCTGATTTGCAACATCATAAATTATAGTCTTGTCCTTTTTATCATTCAAATCTAAAGTGAAATTAGAAGTTTCTTTTGTTAAAGAAGTTTTATAATATCCTCCGAGTAGAATTATTGATGTGGCTAATATAAAAAATATAAAAGAAATAATAAAGTTCCGTGTATTTTTTTTATTCATTATTGTCCTCCTTTAAAAAATAAGAAAGGCTAAGTACTTATTTTTTAAAATAGGTACTTAGCCTCCAGTTTTCTAGTCAACTAAATTTTATTTAATTTTAAAGACGTCTTCATATTAATAAATATAATATTATCTTAATTGATAATTGTCAATATAATTCCAAAAAAAATAAGTTTTCATATAGAATTACTGTATTATATATTTTATTGAACGTCGTTTGATATCCTTGTTCTAAATAATAAGTTCTTAAGTTTTTTCCAATTGAACGGTATTAAAGGATAGAAGTATTTTTCACCAGCTATTGTTTTAGTGCTTGCCATAACTGCGACAATAAATATAATTCCAAATACAAATCCCCAGAACTTAAAGATACCTGCAAGCAACAATAAAAGCATTCTTGCAAATTTCAGAGCAAAATTCATTTCAATGCTTGGCTGAGTAAAATCTCCAATGGTTACTATGGACATGTATAAAATAGATTGAGGAATAAACCAACCAGTTTTTATTGCATATTCACCAAGAATTAAACCTCCGATTAAAGACATTGCACTTCCAAGTGGGCTGGGTGTATTTAAACCAGCTAGTTTTAGAACGTCTACAGCAAATTCCAAAAGAATAAATTGCAGCAATAGGGGTAAAGCAAATTCATCCTGAGGCTTTATAAAATCAAAATAACTTGGTATAGGAATATTTCCGTTTACAATAAGCAAATAAATAGGTGTCATCAATATTGTTGCTAGTAGTACTAAATTTCTAACGAACCTTAAATAGTTTCCAGTAAACAGAGGAAAATAATAATCATTTACGTCTTGTAAAAAATCAAAGATTCCAGTTGGAAGCATTATTATATTTGGAGAATTATCTACAAACACAATAATTTTACCTTCAACTATGTGAGCAGCAGCTACATCAGGTCTCTCTGTAAATCTTACTTTTGGAAATGGATTAAGCCAATTTTTCTTGCTTATAACATCAACTAGACTTTGATCGGCAAGAGTTAAGGCTTTTATGTTTATGTTTGATAAACTATCAACTATTTGCTTGTGTAATTTCTCGTCTGCAACACCATCAATATAAGCTAAGCAGACGTTTGTTTTAGATACACTGCCAACTGAATGCATTTCAAAAACTAATTTTGGATCTCTAATTCTTCTTCTAACTAAAGCCGTATTAAATACCAATTTCTCGGCAAATGCTTCTCTTCCACCCCTTAAAGTTTTTTCCTTTTCAGGATCTGATGTATCTTTTCCAGGGTAAGTACGTAAATCTAAAAGTATAAAAGCATCATAACCGCTTAAATAAAGTATTGTTTGGCCAGTTAATAATGTGTCTATAACTTTGTTTAAATCATTCTGTTTTTCAACAGATATGTGGTGAATTTCATTATTCATAAAATCTTCAATTGTAGGATAAGAATTCATAGTTTCAGGGGAAACTTTAAAGAATGATTTTAATATATCCTCCATAATCTGATCTTTGACGAAACCATTCACGAAATATAATACAGCATCTCGTCCGCCTATTTTTAATCTTCTTTCGGTAATATCGTAAGTTTTATCTATTGATAAATTAGCATGAATTAAATCAATATTTTGTTGTAAGTTGTTTGTGACATTCAAATTATCTTACCTTCTCTCTATAATGAAATATTACATATCTAGTATGTGATATATATAAAATAGTATTCATAGTTTATTCTTTTAACTATGGAAGATATAGTTAGAGGGGAAATCATATAATTTATGTAAATGATGTATTATAAAAAAGGAATTATAGGCTAGAATATTAAAAAAATTAAGTGTAGTGCTTTTTAATATGTGAGAAGTTTCTTGTTGAGATTAATAATTTCCTAATTGTGCTAGCGTCTATTTTGAAGTCAAAATGAACTTAATTGCGCTTCGCGCTCTTTTCATAGGTGGAATGAATTTAATTGCGCTTCGCGCTCTTTTCATAGGTGCGTACTTTTTCAATATGTGAAAAGTTCTTAATTGTGCTATCGCACTTTTTTAATATGTGAAAAGTTCTCAATTGTGCTGACGCACTTTTTCAATATGTGCATATTTTAGTAATATAAAAACTATTAGAAGGTGAAATGAATGTGCGGTATTGCTGGATTAGTTAATTTTAAAGAGAATATAGTACAAGATAAAGATATATTAAATAATATGATAAAGACATTAGAAAAGAGAGGTCCAGATGCTAAAGGATATTATATTTCTCCTAATGTTCTACTGGGGCATAGAAGATTAATTGTAGTAGATCCTAAAGGTGGATTGCAACCAATGACAAAAGTATTTCAGGGAAAAAAATATACATTGGTATATAATGGAGAATTATATAATACTGAGGATTTAAGAAAAGAATTAAAAAGTCAAGGATTTACATTTGATTCTTATTCAGATACTGAGGTATTACTTACATCATATATCTATTGGGGGAAAGATTGTGTTAACAAATTAATAGGGATTTTTGCTTTTGGAGTTTTTGATGAAGATAAAAGAGAAGTATTTTTAGCAAGAGATCAAATGGGGGTTAAACCTTTATTCTATACTGTGCATAACAATACTTTAGTATTTGGTTCAGAAATAAAAACTATTTTTGCGAATCCAAGAATTAAAAGAGAAGTTAATATAGAAGGCTTAACAGAAATTTTTGGACTTGGACCAGCTACAATACCAGGAAGTGGAGTGTTTAAAAATATAAAAGAAGTTGCACCAGCAAATTGTCTACTGATTTCAGGTGATGGAGAAATTAAAACATGGGAATACTGGACAGTTGAGGCGAGGGAATGCAAAGAAACTCCAGAGGAAGCGATTGTTCATGCAAGAGAATTGTTAATAGATGCAGTAAAAAGGCAATTGGTTGGAGATGTACCACTTTGTACATTTTTATCTGGTGGATTAGACTCGTCAATTATTTCTGTAATAGCAGCAGAGGAATTTAGAAAGAAAGGCAAGAAACTTACCACTTATTCTATTAATTATGAAGATAATGAAAAGTATTTTAAGCCTTCATTATTCCAACCTACATCAGATGAATATTGGGCTCAAGAAATGTCAAAATTTATTGATAGTAATCACAGAAACGTAGTTTTAAATCATACAGATTTAGCATTAGCTTTGAAAGATGCGGTTATTTCAAGAGATCTACCTGGCATGGCAGATATAGATTCGTCTATGCTTTTATTTTGCAAAGAAATACGTAAGGATTTTGTAGTTGGACTAACTGGAGAGTGTGCTGACGAAATTTTTGGTGGATATCCTTGGTTCACAAGAGATGAAATGTTTTATTTAGATACTTTTCCATGGTCAAGATTTGTTAATGATAGAAAGGCTATAGTTAATAAGAGTCTGAAGAATATGCCATTAGAGGAATTGGTTAAAGCTCAATATCAAAAATCATTAAGTAAAGTCCCTCATATAGATGGTGAAAGTAAGAGGGATTATAGAATGAGGGAAGTATCTTATCTAAACTTAAAATGGTTTATGGTACAGCTTCTTACTAGGAAAGACAGGGTTAGTATGTATAATGGTCTAGAAGCAAGAGTTCCATTTGCTGATATCAGATTAGTAGATTATGCTTTTAATTTGCCAGCAGATATAAAATTATATAAGGGAAGAGAAAAGGGATTATTAAGAGCAGCGTTTGAAGGAATGTTACCAAATGATATTATTTATAGAAAAAAGAGCCCATATCCTAAGACCCATAATCCAGTCTATACAGATATAGTATGTAAAATGATAACTGATATATTAGATAAAAAATCTTCTCCGATCCATGATATTATCGATGAAAAAGTTGTTAGGGAAGTTATTGATACAAAGGGAGATTCATATAAAGCTCCATGGTATGGTCAACTAATGACAGGACCTCAGTTACTAGCTTATTTAGTGCAAGTAAATATCTGGCTAGAAGAATACAACGTAAATATATTAGTTTAGTATATATAGATAAACAGACTGAAATTTAGAATTATGCAATAACTAACAGAAAGAGAAGGTGCTCTGTTACTCGGTTTCTACAGCCAAATTCTCAATGAAACACTGCGTAAAAGAGCACCTTCTCTTTCTGATGTAGTATATATTTCAAAGTAAAAATTGAACTAGTGATTAGTTTATATAGGACTCTTCGGTGAGAGCTAAACTCTTAGCAAGTATTTTCTGAACCTAATTTAGGAATGGGCTGTCTAGGGTACCATTCAATAATAAAGAGCTTAGAGAATCAACTTATATAAGGAAATATATACCACTCTAGAAAGGGAGAGTACTCTTTTGTGCAGTGTTACATTAGAGAATATGTTGCAGGCATTTCTTCAGTAGAAGTTGTTCCATGTGCGCTTGTCACAATGAATATTGGGAGCATGCGTACATGGTGCAACTTCTACTGATAGAAATCCGCAACATATTCTCTTAGTAACCGAAACAACAGAGTACTCTCCCTTTCGGTTGGTTATGTTATAAATCTAAGTTCTTAATTATATTTGAATTTTACAGATATTTCTTTGATTTCGCCTTTTGAATTCTTTCTAATTGTGAATTGTTTGATATCTTTGAAGTTATTTTCTAATTGATAACTTAATTCTGTTATTGTAGCTTTTGCTTTCTTAGTTAAGCCGCCATCTTCAACAACTTCGAATCTTGATTTTCTACAAGTTGTTTCTTCGTTTTGGTCATCAAGAATTACATAATATTCAGAAGCCTCTTCTATAACAACATACTCCTTATTTAAACTTAATGTCGAACACAAATTAGCATCTATACATCTTACTATCATGTTTATTACCTCCTACATCCCTTTTATAAATTAAATTTTACTATAAATGCTATTCGTTTTCAACAAAATTTAGCATTTAAAAAAACTTTTATATAATTCATAAAAAATAGCGAGAAAAATAGTATGATATCATAAGAATTACTTAAGAATTATTAGTGGTATTTTATAACTTTAAATAATTCATTAAGGATAAACGGCAAGAATGATATACAAATAACTAATCCCCAGTCTCTGGCGCTTAAAATAAATACATTAAATACATTAGCAAAGAAAGGAATAATGATAATTAATAATTGAATGCAGATACCTAGTAGTATTGAAAGTAATAAATATTTGTTCTTGAAAACTCCAATATTAAAAAGAGTTCTTTCTCTATTTCTCATAGAAAGTGAGAAGAATAATTGAGAGAAACTTAAAACTACAAATGCTAAAGTTTGAGCATGAACTAAAGAACCAGGATATAATCTTTCACCAAGGAGAAAAGCAGCTAGAGTTACACCACCAATTAATATACCATTTATTCCAAGGAATAATCCCATATGCTCAGCAAAAAGAGATTCTTTTGGGTCTCTAGGTGGATATTTCATGACACTTGAATCCTTTGGGTCTACTCCAAGAGAAAGCGCAGGAAAACTGTCTGTTATTAAATTTACCCATAAAATATGGATTGGTAATAATGGTGGAGCTAAATTAAATAAAATTGCTATAAATAAAGTAACTATTTCACCTAAGTTACAAGATAATAAAAATATTATAGATTTTCTGATATTTGTGTAAATATTTCGACCTTCTTCTACAGCTGCTACTATGGTAGTAAAGTTATCATCCGTTAAAATCATATCAGCAGCACCCTTTGCTACATCAGTACCTGTAATACCCATAGCAACACCTATATCGGCAGCTTTTAATGATGGCGCATCATTAACACCATCACCAGTCATTGAGACAATGTTTCCATGAGACTTAAATGCTTTTACAATTTTAACTTTGTTTTCAGGTGAAACTCGGGCAAAAACTTTATAATTACTAACTAAATCATTAAATTCATTATCGCTATAGGTATCAATTTCAGCGCCGGTCATACACTGATTTATGTTATTAGCAATTCCAAGTTCACTAGCAATTGCAAAGGCAGTATTTTTGTGGTCTCCCGTTATCATTATCGGAGTTATACCAGCCTGTTTGCATAGAGCAATTGATGGTTTAACTTCTTGTCTTGGCGGGTCTATCATACCCATTAATCCTACAAAAATCAGATCTTTTTCAAGGGCATTTATGCTTATACTTTCATCTTGTATGTCTTTATAACTTAAGCCAAGGACTCTTAAAGCTTCATCAGACATCAAATTTGAAAAGTTAAGTATTTCATCCTTTTTCTCTTGAGTGAAATCAATTATTTTCCCATTTAATAGTATCTTAGTTGAAATTTTAAGTAAATTATCAATTGCTCCTTTCGTGAATACTTTAAAATGCGAATCATATTTATTTACTGTAGTCATTAACTTTCTATCTGAATCAAAAGGAATCTCGTCAATTCTTGAATGGTTTGAAATCAAATCTTCTTTGTATAAATCATATTTAATCCCAGCATCCAATAGAGCTATTTCAGTAGGATCTCCTGTTTTAGTACCGTTTTTTGAAGTAGCATCATTACATAATATCATTCCTTCAAACAGTAATTTAGTATCATCATCATCTAATTTACAGTCATCAATGGAAATAAGATTATTATTTATACAGCACTTTTTTATTGTCATAATATTTAAGGTTAGAGTTCCAGTTTTGTCCGAACATATTATATTAACTGAACCTAGGGTTTCAACTGCAGGAAGCTTCTTAACGATGGAATTTTGTTTTATCATCCTTTGAACACCCATTGCTAAAACTATTGCTACTATAGCTGGAAGCCCCTCTGGAATTGCTGCAACAGCTAAACTTATGGCAGTCAATAGCATTTCAAACCAGTCTCTTCCTTGAAACATAGAAATGATAAATATTAGTACACAAATCCCGACAGCACCAAAACCTAAGAATTTTCCAAGAGATGCTAGCCTTCGTTGAAGAGGTGTTGTATTATCCTCTTCTTTACTTAATAAATCGGCTATCTTGCCTATCTCAGTCTTCATGCCTGTATTTACAACAACACCAGTTCCACGGCCATAGGTAACTAAAGTAGACATAAAAGCCATATTAAACATATCTCCAATAGGGACATTTTCATTTGAAATAGTAATATTGCTATCTTTCTCGGCGGGAACAGATTCACCAGTAAAAGCAGATTCGTCTATCTTTAAGTTAGCACTTTCAATTAATCTTAAATCTGCAGGTAAGTATCTACCAGCGTCTAGGATAATGATATCACCCACAACTACTTCCTCTGAAGGGATTTCTTTGATAATCCCATCTCTTTTCACAATAGCCTTTGGAGTAGATAATTTTTTCAAGGCTTCTAGGGATTTTTCTGCCTTTGATTCTTGGACTACGCCTATAAGTGCGTTTATTAAAATTACAAGTAATATTACAACAGCATCACTATATTCATGCATAAAAGTTGAAATAATGGCAGCTCCCAAAAGTATATAAATCATAACATCATTTATTTGAGATAAAAAAAGCTGCCAAATGCTCTTTTTCTTTTGAGAAGTTAATTTGTTCTCACCATACTTTTCAAGACGGCTTTTGGCCTCTAATTCTGAGAGACCTGTATTTGGATCAACGTTTAATTCTTTTAAGACTTCTTGTGAGATCATATTAAGCCACATTTATATTATCACTCCATTCAAATATTTAGTATGTACAATATATATATTAGAGTTTTATCCAGATTATATACGTGGAAAAAATGAAGTTCGGTATTAAAGAAGATATTATTAAATATTGGATTTTAAATTCTGAATACACATTACGTTTAGGATTAAAATATAAGTGGAGAAAAAGACATAACTTTGATATAATTGATTAAGTATATAAATGATTAATTACATATGAGATAATAGGAAATGCAGGCACTTATAATACATTTTTGTATTTGAGTTAAGAAAGGATTGAGTTTGGCATGGAGATTGGGAGAGTAAGAAGAGGGACTGTAACCTCTGAAAGAAAAATTGTTTCTGAAAAGAAAGATTTTTCTGGAAGTTTTAACCAAGAAAGACGCAAAAAATCAGAAGAACAACTCAATAAAATGATAGATGATATTAAAAAAAGAGGAAATAGATTAGTAACTACAAAGACTTATGTTGATGTGGTTATGTATAAAAAGATGATAAAAGAATATTTAGAATCAATATTAAAGTTTATGTATGAAACTAAGAAAGACATTAGCTTTTGGCAAACTCAATATTTTATAACTATTGACACTATTGATGCGAAGCTAGAAGAATTAACAAACTCACTTCTTTCAGAAGAAAAACTGAACATAAATATTGCATCAACAATAGATGAAATACAAGGAATGATTGTTGATATATATAGATAAACAATATATAATTTAAATTTATGTGATAACTTACCGAAATTATAAACATTTTTATTCCGAAAAACTATAAAAATATCGCTGAAGGTTCTAAGTTGCAGGTTGTATCCACTTTAGCATGCTCCAACTTTCAGTTTGACAAGCTAAAGTGGAACAACCTACAACTAAGAACCTTTAACAGCTCATTTTTAAATGTTTTCTCCATAAAAATGTTTATAATTTCTAGTGAAGATATCAACTTAAAGTTTTAACAAATTTGTAGATATGTTTATCTATAGATAGATATCCAAATGGTGAATTTGATTTATTTTCTATACCAGAAAGCGAAGGTACTCTTTTACGCAGTGTTGCATTGAAAAAAGTAGCTATAGGTATTTCTTCAGTATAAGTTGTTCCAGTTGTGCTTGTCATTAGCTTGTCTAAGGAGCAAGCACGACTGGTGCAACTTTTACTGGTAGAAATCCATAGTTATTTTTTCTTGCAACCGAGTAATAGAGTACCTTCGCTTTCGGTTAATACCACATAAGTCTAAATTAAGTAACACTTAATTCATAGAGTACAAGAAAAGTCTGTAAAGTATTATGAAAATACCAAGGATCATCCGATTACATTTTGTTCAAGTTGATTAAGTGAATTAAGCATATAATTTCTAGAGAATTCGGCCTCATTAACACAATCGATAAAGGTAATATCACCTTCTTGAGTGATTGATTTAATATAAAGTGGTTCTGTAAGTACTAGAACTTCTTTCTCACGTTCATATACTTTATTTTCGTAATTAGCATATAAATCAAAAGATTTATGATTTTTAAGTCTAATGATAACTTTTGAGAAGAAAGAGTTGTCATTAGGTGCATAATGATACGCTACGTCATATCCATCTTTTTTTAAGCGATTAAAAATATGGTCTTCAATATATAATCTTTGTGAGAATTTTTTTGCTATATCTAAACTTTTTGAAAAAGACATAATTTTTGTGGAATAATATTTGTTTATGTTGCTGCCGATTTTTAATAAAATATTTGGTAAAAATATTCCTCTATAAATTTCACATTCTAATATTTGCGAATGCTTTTCAGCTAATTCAATTAATTTATCAGTAGCAAAGTCACCTTCCACATAAGAATCATAAATTAATTTTTCATCTGCAGTGCACATATATGATCAACTCCTTTTTTTTTAAATCGAAGATATATATTTTAATATATGATTAGAATCATAAATAATGTATTCGTTATCATAATTATATAATTTTTTTTCTATATGTGTCAAATATATCTAATAATAATTACGTAATAAGTGATATAATTGTATTAAAAAGGAGATTATTATGATGAATATGAAAGAACGATTCATTGGATGTATAATTGGGGGCGCCCTGGGTGATGCGCTAGGTTACCCAATAGAATTTTATAAGTTAGATGAAATATATCATAAGTATGGAAAAAGTGGAATAGAAGACTTAGATGTAAATATAATCTCAAAGAAAGCGCTTATTTCCGATGATACTCAAATGACTCTATTTACTATTGACGGTATATTGGATTACGAATATACAAGTAGATTTGCAAAGGAGAAGAATATTCAGAAGAGTATATTTCATGCATATGTGAGATGGTTATATACCCAAGGATGTACTATTTCAAAAGAGTATAATTATTTGATGAATGAAAATGATTCAAGGTTATTAAAGTATAATGAGTTATATGATCAAAGATTTCCAGGAAATAGCTGTCTTACAGCTCTGCAAAAGTCCAAAAATGATAAATTTGGAACAATTGAAAATCGTATAAATGGTAGTAAGGGGTGTGGAGGTGTAATGAGGGCAGCACCAGCAGGATTATATTATGTACATAGAAAGAAAGATGCTTTTATTCTTGGTTGTGAATTAGCAGCAATCACCCATGGACATCCAACAGGATATTTAACAGCAGGAGCTCTCTCAAGTATAATTTCAGATTTATGCTTAGATGTACCAATAGATCAGGCTATTATAAATGCAATAAAAATATTAAAAACTATGGGATATAGTGAAGAAACTATAGATGCGTTAAATAAAGCTTTACTCTTAGCTAAGGAAGGAAATCCGAGTTCAGATAAACTTTCGAAGCTTGGTGAAGGTTGGATTGGTGAGGAGGCACTATCAATTGCTGTTTATTGTGCACTTTCGTATCCAGAAGATTTCAAAGAAGCATTAAAATTAGCAGTAAATCACAGTGGAGATAGTGATAGCACAGGAGCTATTTGTGGGAATATAATGGGAGCAAAATTAGGGGTACAAGCGATACCAGAAGAATGGATTTATAAGGTTGAATTAGGGGGCTTAATTAAAGAAATGACAGAAGAACTTTATAAGAATATAGTGAAGTGAAGAGGCATAAAGTTATGAAAATATTTATAAAACTTAGGGTAGTTAATTTAATAATAAGTCGATGAAGACATGTTTTAAAGTTAGTTTTAATACATGTCTTTTTTATATGTATTTAGGTGCAAAAACGTGTCTACTTTCGGTAAATTATTGCATAAGACTTAGTTATGTGGAGACCAATGAAAAAGACCATTTATTTTTTAAATTAGCCGTTGAATATTACTAATAAAATTCAACGGCTATTTAGTATAGATTCAGTTTAATTTGTAAAAGCTTTTATTGCATGGACAGGTAATGACGTAAACCTTTTCTTGCGTTAGCCGTGTTTATGTGCTCATATATAATGGTTAAATAGCAATTATTGTAGTACAATAAAGAGTAAAGAAATAATGAAGAATTACAGGATTAAAGGAAGGAGATTTAGATCATGAATGAGGATATCCGTTGGAAACAAAGATTTAGTAATTATAAAAAAGCAGCAATGCAGTTAGAAGAATTTATAGAAAAAGACGAACTTAATAAATTTGAAATTCAGGGACTAATTCAGTGCTTTGAATATACATTTGAATTAGCATGGAAAACCATGAAAGATTATTTGGAAAATGAGGGGTTTGAGGTTAAAAGTCCTAGACAAACTATACAAACAGCATTTCAGACACAATTAGTCACAGATGGTCATACATGGATTGATGCACTTGAAAAAAGAAATTTGATGGCACATACGTATGATGAAGGCGTAGCAAAGGAAGCGGAGCAACTAATAAAACAAAAGTATTATGGTATAATTAAAGAATTACTGAATAAATTGGAGAATTAAATATGGAGTTTGGATTAAAAAGAATTGATTTAGAGTATATTATTAAAACAATGGAAAAATTTCCTGAAATAGAAAAAGCAATAATCTTTGGATCAAGAGCAAAAGGAAATTATAAACCGGGATCGGATATAGATATAGCTATCTATGGAGAAAAAATAAATTTTGACATAGTTTCTAAACTTCATTCAAACCTTGAAGAAAAGGGGCCTATGCCTTATTTTTTTGATGTAGTAGATGTGACACATATAAATCATAAAGAGTTAAAAGAGCATATAGAGCGTGTTGGGAAAATAATATATTCAAGAATAGGATAATCGTATTTGTAAAGGGGAATAAAAATGAAAAAGAAATTATCATTATTATTAGTTATAGTATTATCGATGTTAACGTTGATAGGCTGTGGAAATAATAGTGCAGCTCAAAATGAAGCTAAAGAGCAAAGTACACAAACTAAGGATATAAAATTTGTAACACCAGATGGGCTTACGGCAATAGCTGTATCTAAGCTTATTAAAGAAAAACCAGAAATAAGACCTGGATACAATGTCAACTATACAATCGAACAAAATTCTGATAGTTTGGTTACAAGTGTTATGAAAAGTGAGCCAGATATTGCAATAGTGCCTTCGAATGTGGCCGCAACTGTATATAATAAAAATAAAGAATACAAAATAGCAGGAACAATAGGTTTTGGTTCGTTTTATATAGGGACAACTAATGAGAATCAAACTCTTAACGACTTGAAGGGGAAAGAAGTTTATAATATAGGAAAAGGGTTGACTCCTGATATAATTACAAAGACAATACTAAAAGCTAAAGGTATTGATGTAGACAAAGATATTAATTTTAGTTATGTAAATTCAGTTAATGAGCTTGCACCAGTGATTTTAGCAGGTAAAGCACAATATGCAGTAATACCGGAACCAGCATTATCAACTGTTCAAAGCAAAAATGATAAATTTAATGTTATGTTAGATCTAAATGAAGAATGGAAAAAAATAAATAATTCAGAGTATGGATATCCACAATCAACAATAATAATTAAAAAGGAATTGCTAGATAAAGATAAGGAATTCATAGGAGAATTTTTAAAACAGGTCAAGGATGCAACACAATGGATATATACTAATAAAGAAACTGTTGGATCATATTGTGAAGAAATAGGTGTTTCAGCGAAGAAACCAATAGTAGTAAAAGCGATTGATAAGTCGAATATAAAATTTGTGGATATAAAAGACAGCAATAAAGAATATAAAACTTATTTTGAGAGATTAAATGAATTTGATCCGAAAACAATTGGAGGAAGTATACCAGATGATGAAATATTCATGGAAAAGTAAAATATATACTTTCTTATCATGCATATTTTTCATAGGATTATGGCAAGCTGCCGCTATAATAATCAATAATGATATATATATTCCAAGAATAGAGCAGGTTATAGAAACAATTAAGGGAATTTTTAATGAACCAGGTTCATTTAGGGTTATTATCAGCAGTTTTTATAGAACGACTCTCAGCTATGTTTTAGCCTTAGTTTTTTCAATTGTTTTAGGGGTACTCGGAATGGTGTATCCCTTTTTCAAATATTTAATGGAACCAATAAATTCATTTAGTAAAACTATACCGACTATGGTTTTAGTGGTTCTCTCATTGGTTTGGTTTGACAAAGATAAAACTCCTTTTGTTGTTGGATTTGCAATCATTTTTCCTATTCTGTATGAAGGGATAAGAAATAATCTCATTAATATAGATAAAAAAATAATTGATATGACTAAAATATACGAAGTCAGCTTAATTGATAAAATTAGGAAAATTTATATTCCGGTAATTAAATTTTATTTTATGAGCATATTCGTATCAACATTTTCTCTGACTTTTAAAGTTGTAATAGCAGGAGAAGTATATGGACAACCTAAATTTGGCATAGGTTCTCAGATACAGATAGAAAAAGTGAATTTTAATACATCTGGAATTTTCGCTTGGATTGTAATTATTGTTATTATATCTTTATTATTAGAGATATTGAATAAAGCGTTAAGACAAAAAATATATAGGTGGGCAAAATGAATATAAAAATTAAAAACTTAAATAAATCCTATGGAAATGAAATAGTTTTTAAAGATTTTAATATTGATTTTTCAGATGAACAGATAAATTGTATAGTAGGAAAATCAGGATGCGGTAAGAGTACTCTTTTGAATATTATAGCAGGACTTATAGAAGCTCAAAGTGGAGAAATAAGTGGTGTATCAATGAATGACATTAGTTATATATTTCAGGAAGATAGGTTAATTGAATGGCTAACTGTCAGAGAAAATTTGGAGCTTGCACTAAAGCGATATTTTGATAACTCAACTCTTACTAATAAAGTTAATGAAGTTTTAAAATTAGTAGGAATTTATGATATAAAAGATAAATATCCTAATAAATTAAGTGGAGGAATGAGACAAAGGATTAATATAGCACGAGCTTTTGGGAAGCCATCAAAATTAATTTTGATGGATGAGCCATTTAAATCATTAGATTATAAATTAAAATATACGATAATAGATGAATTCAAGAATTTATTAAATCGTGAAAAAAGGATGGTTATATTAGTCACTCATGATTTGGACGAAGCTATATATTTCCGAGGAAATATAATAGTATTTCGTGATAAACCAGTTGAAATAGCAGGAGTGTTCAATAATAAGTTAGAGGAATGCAAGAACGAAGTATTAAAAATAATGTAGAAACATATATTTCACCGAAAGAATGGGTACTCTATTGTTTCGGTTTCTAGAGAATTTATCTGTGGATGAATATGAAACTCGACTCGCATTCGCTCTCTGAGTAAGTTCGAGTTCCCAAATGTAAAATTTGGACTCTCACTCACCAGCAGAAGTTGTGCCCATTTGAGCATGCTCCTTTGGAAAGCAAATGACAAGCTCAAATGGAACAACTTCTGCTGAAGAAATCCTACAGACAAATTATCTACGAAACACTGCACAAAAGAGTACCCATTCTTTCTGGTGTGGAATATATTTCAAGTTATAAATCAAATTTAAGAGTTTGATATCTAATCTGATGGTGGTTACTTACTTATTTTTAATCCAGTATGAGGTTGTACCTATTATGCCTGAATATTAACTTATGATAGACTATCTGAATTTAACTATAGATATAGACCTTACTTCCAACTAAAATGAACAAAAAGCCGGCAAGGATGAAACTTGATACACTTAGAATTTTTTTGTTTGCATTAAGCAGATTTATTCCAAGTAATGTGTCACATAAGCCTAGGCAAATAAAAATTAGTGGAAAAAAATCATTTGGATCATATTTACTTACTATAATATTCAGAGAGAACAAAGGCAATAGCGTGCCTAAGATTAAACTGATAATATAAAAAAGCTTTTTTGACATATTTATTCACCGCCTAACAATTGTAAAATTATGTATCTTGTTTTAATTATATACAAGCTGTTTGAAATTTATTCCTTAAATATATAGAAATTAATAGGTTGATACCTAAGAAGAAAGGAGAATTAAAATGATAAAGAAGTTTATTTCATTTTATAAACCATATAAATTATTATTTATTTTAGATTTAGTAGTAGCACTTATAGCATCTTTGTGTGATTTAGTGTATCCAGTCATGACAAGGGATCTTGTCAATGAATCAATTCCTAATAGAGATTTAAGAACAATTATTGTATTTGCAGTAGTATTACTTATAATTTTTGCAATTAAGGCTGCCTGTGGGTATTTTATGCAATATTGGGGACACGTTGTAGGTGTTAGAATGCAGGGGGATATGAGAAGGCACATATTTAAGCATCTTCAAAAATTACCTAATAGTTTTTTTGATAATAATAAGACAGGGGATATAATGTCTAGAATTATTAATGATTTGATGGATATATCTGAGCTTGCACATCATGGGCCAGAAGATTTGTTTATATCAATAGTTATGCTTATAGGATCATTCATAATATTGTGTACAATTAATATTCCACTTACATTATTGATATTCGCTTTTATACCATTTATAGTGTGGTTTACTTTGTATGAGAGAAAGAAAATGAATAAAGCCTTTCTTGAAACAAAAGTAGAAACAGGGGCAGTTAATGCAAATCTTGAAAATAGTATTTCGGGAATAAAAATATCGAAAGCATTCGTAAGTCATAGATCTGAAGAAGAAAAATTTGAAAAAGGGAATAAAAAATTCATTAAGGCGAGAGAAAGAGCCTATAAGGTAATGGCAGAATATTCTTCAGGTGCAGGATTTGGGATGGATGTGCTAAGCTATGTAGGTTTAGTAGGTGGAGGAGTATTCACGCTTATTGGTTTTATAAATATTGGAGATTTTATGGCATACATGTTGTTTATAAAGATATTTATTACACCAATAAAAAAACTTATTGATTTTATGGAACAATTTCAAAATGGAATTACAGGTTTTCAAAGGTATATAGAAATAATGAACAATGATAGAGAAAAAGACAAAAAAGACGCAGTTGAACTTGAAAATGTTCAAGGGGAAATAGAATTTAAAAATGTCAGCTTTAGCTATGAAGGTAAAGAAGTTTTAAAAGATATTTCTATGAAGATAAACAAAGGAAAGATGCTTGCATTAGTAGGAGCATCTGGCGGAGGTAAAACAACTTTTTGTAATCTAATCCCAAGATTTTATGAAGTAGAAAATGGAGATATATTAATTGATAATAAAAGCATATATGATGTTAAGTTAGATTCCCTTAGAGAAAATATTGGAATTGTGCAGCAGGAAGTTTTCTTATTTACAGGAAGTATAAGAGATAATATACTGTTTGGAAAGTCAGATGCGACTGAAGAGGAATTAATAAGAGCTGCTAAAATGGCTAATATTCATGAATTTATAAATACTCTTCCAGAAGGATACGACACTTATATAGGAGAAAGAGGAGTTAAATTGTCTGGTGGACAAAAGCAGCGTATTTCTATTGCAAGAGTTTTTCTTAAAAATCCACCAATACTAATTTTGGATGAGGCAACATCAGCATTAGATAATATAACTGAGCGCATAATTCAGGAATCATTAGAAAAGTTATGTGCTGGAAGGACAACCATAGTAGTTGCACATAGATTGTCTACCATTAAAAATGCTGATGAAATCATTGTTCTTGGAAAGACAGGAATAATAGAAGCAGGAACCCATGAAGAGTTAATGGAAAAGCAAGGAGAATATAGTAACTTACATAGATTAGCAGCAGTATAAGTTTTGTGAAAAAAAGAGGTTGCCAAAAATAATTAAATATTTTTGACAGCCTCGTATTAATTTTCAGATTCATCATTTAACGAACTTAATAGTTGTACTTTTTTATATAAAGTAGATACATCTATTTCAACATCCATAGCTTGGCTTAACTTGTTGTGAATTTCTGTTTCAGCGGCATTATTAGAAACATGTGAATTAAAATTATTCTTATTAAATCGAGCCTGTACTATTCTAGCGTTTTCCGCACTTTTTAATCTTTCCATATTCTCTAGTTCATTATAAAAAGTTGTTGAATTATCATTTGATGATAGATGCTTAGCAGCCGCATTTAATGAATTATTAAAGGACTTAGAATTTTCGCGTTTCTTCCTTGGAGGATTTTTTGAGTCACTATAAGGCCTCTTAATTATCCTATTATCAATAGCAGCGTTAGAAACACTTGTTACAACATATTCACTTCTAGAAATTATTCTGTTATCAGACATATATAATCCTCCTTTTTATAACCATAAATTTAACTAAACTTAAGAATTTATATCTTATACTATTATATTCGGACATACTTAATAAAAGATGACTATTTTTGAATATATTCCATTAATTTTTAGTAAAAAACATTTATATAGATATCTGAACTAAAACTTAGAATTATGCGATAGCTTACCGAAATTATAAACATTTTTATTCCGAAAAACTATGAATATATCGCTGAAGGCTCTAAGTTGCAGGTTGCATCCACTTTAGCATGCTCCAACTTTCAGTTTGACAAGCTAAAGTGGAACAACCTACAACTAAGAACCTTAAACAGCTCATTTTCAAATGTTTTCTCCATATTATGCCCCTTGAGGGTGCAAAAATGTTTATAATTTCTAGTGAAGATATCAATTTAAAGTTTTAACAAATTTGTAAATATGTTTATCTCATAAATCCAAGTTAAATATTATTTATCGATACAAACTATGAATTTGATTTATGCTTTGAAATACTTTCTATACCAGAAAGAGAAGGTACTCTTTTTCGTAGTGTTGCATCGAAAAAATAGCTGTAGGTATTTCTTCAGTAAAAGTTGTTCCGGTGCTGCTTGTCATTAGCTTGCCTAAGGAACAAGCAGCACTGGTGCAACTTTTACTGATAGAAATCCACAGCTATTTTTTTATAGCAACCGAGAAACAGAGTACCTTCTCTTTCGGTTGATTATCGCATAAATTCAAGTTTTGTAGAAGTATTATAGTTCTACTTCGTATATCCATCCTTCTGGAGCTTCAACATCACCAAGTTGTATACCTACAAGAAGATCATATAATTTTTGAGTTACAGGACCTACTTCAGTTTCACTATGGAATACATGTAATTCATCTTTATATTGTATTCCTCCAATTGGAGTGATTACAGCAGCTGTACCACAAGCGCCAGCTTCTTTAAATTCATCTATTTTATCAATAAATACTTCTCTTTCATAAACCGGCATTTTTAAATAATGTTCTGCTATATAAAGTAAAGAACGCTTAGTTATACTAGGTAAAATAGATGGAGATACAGGAGTAACAAATTCATTATTCTTAGTTATTCCAAAGAAGTTTGCAGCGCCTATTTCTTCAATTTTAGTATGGGTAGCTGGATCTAAGTAAATACAATCAGCAAATCCCTTTTCTACAGCAACAGCATGAGCTTGTAATGACGCAGCATAATTACCACCAACTTTATTACCACCAGTACCATGAGGAGCCGCTCTGTCGAATTCATCTAAAACTATGTAGTTACAAGGAGATACTCCATCTTTAAAATATGGACCAACAGGTATACAAAATACACCAAAGATATATTCTGGAGCTGGTTTAACACCTATGTTGTTTCCAACACCCATTAAATATGGTCTGATATATAAAGTTGCACCACTTCCATATGGTGGAACATATTTTTCATTTGCTTTTACAACTTGCTTAACAGCATCAATAAATTTTTCAACAGGAACATGCGGCATAAGAAGTTTGTCACAACTTTCATTCATACGCTCTGCATTTAAATCAGGTCTAAATAATTGAATTTTACCTTCTTTTGTTGTATATGCCTTAAGTCCTTCAAAACAACTTTGACCATAATGAATAACAGTAGAAGCCTCGCTTACAGTAACCATATTATCTTCAACAAGCTTTCCTTCATCCCATTTTCCATCTTTCCAAACTGAAATATAACGAAGATCTGTTTTTATATATTCAAATCCTAATTTACCCCAGTCTATATCAGCTTTTTTCCCCATTTTATATTCCTCCACATCTATATAGGCTTATTGCCATTGTTTATTTTAACATCTATTGTAGCACTACTTGAAAAGAATTTCCACAATTCAGGCTAAATTAATGGTGAATGATGAATAATGAATAATTATTAATCTTTCATTTAAAGCCAAGGCTCAGCATCTGACGGCATACGCCAATCACCACGTGGGCTTAAAGAAATACTTCCTACTTTAGGTCCATCAGGAAGGGCACTCCTTTTGAATTGTTGAGTAAAGAATCTAAACATAAATTTGTCTAACCATTTATTGATTTCTTCCTCTGAGTAATCAGCTTTGAATGCATTTTTTGCCAAGAAAAATATTCTGTCTTTTGTAGAACCATGTTTAATAAAATGGTATAAGAAGAAATCATGAAGTTCATAAGGACCAACAATGTCTTCGGTTTTTTGCGCTATATTACCATTTTTATCTTTAGGTAGTAACTCAGGACTGACTGGAGTATCTAATATATCCATAAGGGTGTCACATACAACTTCAGTTGATTCGTTTTGAGCTACATATTCTACTAAGTATCTAACCAGCGTTTTAGGGATAGAAGGATTTACAGAATACATTGACATGTGATCTCCATTA
Organism: Clostridium chromiireducens; assembly: GCF_003575225.1. Classification (NCBI taxonomy): domain Bacteria; kingdom Bacillati; phylum Bacillota; class Clostridia; order Eubacteriales; family Clostridiaceae; genus Clostridium; species Clostridium chromiireducens. Next base: position 403,459 of record NZ_QXDJ01000002.1, read on the forward strand.
TAAGTACACCAGCCAAGTGCGAGCTCTGATAAGTCTCCTGTACCTATTAATAGTCCTCTTTCCTTATTTGCAAGATCCATTAATATTTGAGTTCTTTCTCTTGCTTGAACATTCTCGTAAGTTACATCGTGTATATCTTTATCGTGGCCAATATCTTCAAAATGTTGAAGTGATGCTTTAACTATGTTTATTTCTCTAAGATCTGTACCTAGCTCCTTACATAAGCAAATTGCATTATTATAAGTTCTATCAGTTGTGCCAAATCCAGGCATAGTGATAGTTACAATATTTTTTTTGTCTAAGTTAAGTAGTTCAAAGGTTTTAACAATTACAAGAAGTGCAAGGGTTGAATCTAATCCGCCTGAAATTCCTATTACTGCTTTTTGGGATTTTGTATGTTCAAGTCTTTTTGCTAAACTAGCAGCTTGGATGCTAAAAATTTCCTTGCAACGAATTTCTCTTTCCTTTTCGTATGAAGGCACAAAAGGATGTTTATCAATATATCTATCGAAGCCTTTAAATGAGACATTTTCAAATTCAAATCTGATTATATTAGGTTTCTTGTTACAATATTTAGACGAATCTTTAAAGCTTAAGTTCTTCATTCTTTCAGCTTTTAATTTAAATACATCAACAAAAGAGTATATTATTTCATTATCTCTTTGAAACCTATTATTTTCTTTTAAAAGTGATCCGTTTTCGCTAATTAATAAATGACCACTAAATAATACGTCTGTAGTGGACTCGTGGACGCCAGAAGATGAATATATATAGCTAGAAATTGTTCTAGCGCTTTGATTCGATATAAGACTTTTCCTATAATCCATCTTACTTACAAGTTCATTTGACGCAGAAAGGTTCCCTATTATATGAGCTCCCATAAGAGAAAGATATGAACTAGGAGGGATTGGCACCCATAAATCTTCACAAATTTCAACGGCAAAGTTTGCTACTCCAGATGAAAAAATTAAATTTGTACCAAAAGGGACGTCTTTTTGGAAAGGTAAATCTATTTTTTCGTTTTCAATAGAAAGCCCTTCTGTAAACCATCTTTTTTCATAGAATTCGCTATAGTTTGGAAGATATGACTTTGGAACTATCCCTAGAACACTTCCTTTAAATAGTAGAAATGCACAATTATATAAGGCACTATTACAAAGAAGTGGAGCACCAACAGCAATTAACATATCATAATTTTTAGTGGCTTCTAATATTTGATTAATTCCATCTAGAGATTTTGTTATTAGGTATTCATGTAAAAATAAATCTCCACAAGTATAAGACGTAATACATAGTTCTGGAAAAATTATAAATTTACTTTCTTTCTTCACTGCATCATCTATGCATATTAAAATATTTTCAACATTATAATTAATATCAGCGACCCTAGTTTTAGGGCAGGCAGCTGCAACTTTAATGAAATCCATAAAATCGCTCCTTACAATTATAGTATTTGGCAAATTTTTAATATAGAAATATATAATTTTTATATTAAAAGTTTCATTGTTATATTTTAGCTAAATAATAGAAATATATCCTCATAATTATATACTAACAGGAGAGTAAAATCAAAAGCAATAAAAGGTATTTAAAAACTTATTTTAAGATAATAAATAACTTGAAAAAATGTTTTAGAAGATGTATAATAATTTTATTACATGTAATAAAATTATTTAATATTTAGGGGGGGAAGTATGATGGGAATGGTAATCTTTTGGTTAATTATTGCTGTTTGTGCAGTAGCTATTGATGTATTAACTAGTAATTTTTGTTTTATGTTATTTGCAATAGGCGCAATTGTCGCAGCAGTATGTGGAACGCTGGGTGTGCCATTAATGATTCAAGTGTTAATTTTTGCAGTAGTTAATATAGCAGCGCTTGCTATTGGTTACCCGTGGCTTAAGAAAAAATTTAACGTGAAAGTTAAGAGTGCACCTCTCATGGAAGAAACTTATATAGGAAGAGTTATGAAATGTGAAAAAGACATTGAAGATAAAGGGCAAATTAAAGTGAATGGTGAATATTGGACTGTAATAAATGAAGGAGATACAATTAATCAAGGTGAAAAGTTTATTATTACAGGAATAGAAGGAATAAAATTAAAAATTAAAAAGGTTCAGGAGGATTAGGGTATGGGTACTATTATTGTTTTAGGAATAATTTTATTAATTGCACTTATAGTGGTTTTAGCATCAATTAAGGTTGTAAATACAGGATACTTATATGTAGTTGAAAGATTTGGACAATTTCATAAGGTGCTAGAGCCAGGCTTGCATTTTACGCTTCCATTTGTGGATTTTGTAAGAAGAAGAATTTCTACAAAACAGCAAATTATTGATGTAGAGCCACAATCAGTAATAACAAAAGATAATGTTAAAATATTAGTGGATAATGTTATATTTTATAAAGTAATAAACGCAAGAGATGCAGTTTATAATATAGAAAGTTTTCAATCAGGTATAATATATTCTGCTACAACTAATATGAGAAATATATTAGGTAATATGTCACTAGATGAAATTCTATCGGGAAGAGATTCTATAAATCAAGATCTTCTAAGTATTATTGATGAAGTTACAGATGCATATGGTATAAAGATATTGTCAGTAGAAATAAAAAATATAGTTCCACCAGCTGAGATTCAACAAGCTATGGAAAAACAAATGAAGGCTGAAAGAGATAAAAGAGCTATGATTCTTCAAGCAGAAGGTTTAAGACAATCGCAAATCGAAAAAGCAGAAGGAGAAAAGCAAGCTAAAATATTATCAGCAGAAGCTGAGAAGCAAGCTAATATAAGAAGGGCTGAAGGACTAAAGGAATCTCAATTATTAGAAGCAGAAGGTAAAGCAAAGGCAATAGAAGAAATTGCAGTAGCGGAAGCAGAAGCTATAAGAAAAGTAAATCAAGCAATCATTGATTCAGGAACTAATGAAGTTGTAATAGCTTTAAAACAGGTTGAAGCTCTTAAAGAGATGGCTAATAATCCTGCTAATAAGCTTATATTACCAAATGAAACATTATCATCCCTTGGAAGCATAGCAGCAATTGGAGAATTGCTTAAAGGAAGTAGAGAATAATACAATAATAAAAAGAGACAAGGATGACTTGTCTTTTTTTTATAAAGTAAAACTCGATTCAATTGGGAGCGTTCAGTGGCTGGACATTAGATAAAATAAAAAGTTATTGATTAAAGGGAGCATTTTTATGGAATTAATATATTATATAAGATACAATGGTACAAACAAGAAGGTGTTAGAAATGGAGGTAGTAATAGGTGAGTATAACGGAGAAAGATTTTAAGAAAGAAAAAATTATAAATTCTCAACGGAAGAAATTAATAAAAAGAGAAGAAAAGTTTTTTTATAAAAAAGAAAATGAGTATATAAAAAATAAAATATTACCTATAAAAGAGAAAATAGAAGAAAGAATCCCAGATAAAATGTTAGAGACATTTGAAAAAGCTTTCGAAAAAGGATTTTATTTTGTATTTGAAAAGGGTACTAGCTTAATAGAAAAAAGTTATAACTCTGAGAGATTAAAAAATGAAGCTGATATAAATGAATACATTTTATCCAAAAGAGTTAATAATAAAAATTTAAATCGGATCGATAAGAAAGTTAAAAGAGGAGTTATTATAAATAAAGGTATTACCACGGCTGAAGGCACTGTACTTGGAGTTTTTGGAATAGGACTGCCTGATATACCAGTATTCTTAAGTGTGATACTAAGAACAGTTTATGAAATATGTTTGAATTATGGATTTAATTATGACTCAGATGAGGAAAAAGCTTTTATTTTGAACGTAATTTGTGCAAGTGCAAATAAAACATCTGAGAAGATTTTATATTCTAACGAAGCAGATAGAATTGGATATAACATTGATAATGAAATATATAGCAATGTTGATATAAATAATATGATAAAAGAAACCTCAAGGAATTTATCGGAAAATATAATATTTTCAAAAGTTATTCAAGGAATTCCTATAGTAGGTGTATACGGAGGATTATCAAACTTTAGACTTGTAAGTGATATAAGTGAAGTGGCTAGTATAAAGTACAAGAAAAGATTGTTATCAAAATTGTAGTAAGGCCTTAACCATAAATATGCTTAGTAAATTTGATAATAATAATTGAAATAATAATAAAAAAATATTAATATATACTAAGCAGTACAAAAAGTGAGTTGAGGTGAAAAAATGAAAATGAAGAACATTATGAGTTTAATACTTTCTATAATACTCTCTTTTTCTTTTATTGGATGCAGTCTAAAAGATGACTATATACTTCAAACTAAAGAAGACACAGATGAAATACCATCTGGAGATAAAGTTAATGAAGTATTTGACTCTGAAAAAATGAAAGATTTAATGGATAAATTAAAAACTACTCCTAAGGAAGTTTCAGATAAGTCAGATGAAGTTGATAGTGATACAGTAAGAACTATGAGAGAATTAAGTGACAAAGCAGATGAATTGACAGATGCATTAAATAGTGCTGATTTTCAAGGTAAAAGTGAAGATATTATAAATAAGTTTAATGATATAAATGATAAATTAGATGAAATTAAAGATAATGTTGATGACGCAAAAAATAGGGTAGATACATATGAAAATCCAATTGATGAAAAACAAGTCACAAATACTGTGGATGAATTCACAACACATATGGATAATTTACAAAGAGCCTTAGATAGAGCATCCTCAACAAAGTAATTAAGAAGAACTTAAAGTGAAGCAATGACCAACCGAAATAGAATACATATATGTTCCGCAGGATTGTGAAAAATTTCGTTGGGAATATCTAAATGGAAAGTTGCACCACTTCTGCATGTTCCTGTGACAAGCACAGGACAAGCGGAAGTGGAACAACTTCCCATTAAGATACTCCAGCAGCTTATTTTTCAATGCCTGACTCCACATATATGTATTCTATTTCTTTGTATTGCTATAACTTTAAGTATTTCACATATACCCGTCTAAAAATTATTCGTATATTTTATTAAAGATTGTAAATATTCTATAATACATATATTCCCTTTCGGTTATTTAACAGTAAACTTAAAATATCATAAACTGCAAGTAGTTTTATATTTCGAGTTCTTCGCAATAGACTTTACCAATACCTATTTAAAGAACTGGAGCAAAGGTATATATTCAATTCTGGTTGAGTGTTAATAAGCTTATTTAATATTTTATGAAAAAAACTATAAAATAAAAAAAGTGCTTGAATGTTTTGCTTTAGTATGATAAAGTGATAAATAGAGAAAAACAATTTGGGGAGGAAATAATAATGAAGATTAATAAATTAATTAAAAAAATAGCAGTAGCTGCGATTATAACAACTTTAGGTACAAGTCTTGTAGCATGTAGTGGGAATAGTGCTGCAAATAAATCATCTGAAACTAAGTCTGCAGGCAGCACATTAGATAAAGATGAATTAGTAATAGGTTTAGATGATACTTTTGTTCCAATGGGATTCAAAAACGAAAGTGGAGAAATAGTTGGTTTTGATGTGGATTTAGCAAATGCTGTTGCTAAAAAACTTAATAAAAAGGTTAAGTTCCAGTCGATTGATTGGAGTATGAAAGAAACTGAACTTAATAATGGAAATATAGATTTAATATGGAATGGATATTCAATTACAGATGAAAGAAAAGGAAAAGTTGAATTTTCAAAAGCTTATTTAAATAATACTCAAGTAATAGTTACTTTAGCAGATTCTAATGTAAAGACTAAAGCAGATTTAGCAGGGAAAAAAGTTGGTGCTCAAAATGGATCAACAGCAGTTGACGCAGTAGAAGCTGAGGCAAATGTACTAAAGAGTTTTGATGGTGGAAAATTAGTTACGTTTGATGATAATAACGCTGCATTAATGGATTTAGAAGCAAAAAGATTAGATGCTATTGTTGTAGATGAAATTTTAGCTAGATATTACATGAAAGCTAGAGGCGTAGAAAAGTATAAAGTTTTAACTGAAAACTTTGGAAGCGAGCAATATGGTGTTGGAATTAGAAAAGGTGACACTAAGTTTGTTGAAGCTTTTAATAAAGCTTTAGGTGAAGTGATAGCAGATGGAACTGCTGGTGAAATATCAAAAAAATGGTTTGAACAAGATATACTTGTTAAATAGTATACTTAAATAATGGAAACAATAAAGGGGAGGAAATAACCTTGGGTTATATTTTAGAAATAATGCCTCAAGTATTAGAGGGGCTTAAAGTCACATTAGAAATATTTGCAATGACATTACTGTTATCTATTCCGCTTGGAATAGTAATAGCCGTAATGAGAACATCTAAATCTCTAATATTAAGCAAAGTGAGCGGGGCATATGTTCTTATAATGAGAGGTACTCCTCTATTATTGCAAATTATTGTAATCTTCTTTGGATTACCTATAATAGGAATTACATTCGATAGGTTTCCGGCTGCAATTCTGGCATTTACTTTAAATTATGGTGCTTACTTTGGTGAAATATTTAGAGCAGGAATAATGTCTGTTGATAATGGACAAGTAGAAGGAGCTCAAGTTTTAGGCTTGAGTTCAAAAGATATATTTTTCAGAATCATACTTCCACAAGCATTTAAAAGAGTTATTCCTCCAGTTGCAAATGAAGTAACTACCTTAGTAAAAGATACTTCTTTAGTATACGTATTAGGATTAGATGAGATGCTAAAGATAGGTAAAATGGCTGCAAATAGAGATGTATCTTTAATGCCGCTTTTAATAGTTGGAGTTGTGTATTTGCTAGTAATAGCAATTTTGAGCCAAGTGTTAAAGAAAATCGAAGAGAAATATGACTACTATAAGTAATCTGGAGGAAAAGTTATGCTTAAAGTTAGTAATGTAAAAAAGAAATTTGGGAATACAGAAGTTTTAAAAGGGGTTAACCTTGAAATAAAAAAAGGTGAAATATTAGTTGTTGTAGGTCATTCTGGTGGCGGAAAAACTACGTTACTTAGATGTGTAAATGCATTAGAACTTTGTGATGAAGGAAATATCGAAATTAACGGGAAGTTCTTATGTAAAGATGGAAAGTATGTGGACAAAAAAGAGCTTAGAGAAATAAGAAAAGATATAGGATTAGTATTTCAGAACTTTAACCTATTTCCACATATGACTGTTTTAGAAAATTTAATAGAAGCGCCTCAAAAAGTACTGGGATGGACAAAAGATGAAGCGATTAAGAAAGCAGAAGAAACACTTGGGTTTTTAAATTTGCTAGAAAAAAAAGATAATTACCCATTTGAATTATCAGGCGGACAGAAACAAAGAGTTGCAATTGGAAGGGCATTGGTGTTAGAACCAAACATTATGTGCTTTGATGAACCAACATCTGCGTTAGATCCAGGGCTTACAGGAGAAGTTGCAACATTGATAAAGAGCTTAAGTACCAAAGGTATGAGCATGATGATTATAACTCATGATATGGACTTTGCTAAAAACGTAGCAGATAGAATTGTATCAATGGATTCAGGAAAACTTCAAGAGGGATTAATCTTTGAGAATTAATAAGAATACTAAATAATAGATTGATATACATTTATGTAAATGCTTTGATAAATAATATAATAAAATTGAATAATTTTATTATATTATAAACTGATAAGGTTTAAAATTATCAATTTGATTGTAATAATTTCTGTTGAATTATAAGATAAAGTGTGGTATTCTTAAAGAGTAAGATAATTCAAGATTTAATCAATACTGCACATTAGCCTCTGTTTCAGAGATTGGGTCAAGTATCGGGTTATAATCTTTGGAAAAAGGGAGGATTTTTATAATGGAAGATAGAACTTTAGTATGTAAAGATTGTGGAAAGGAATTCACTTTCACAGTTGGAGAACAAGAATTCTACAAAGAAAAAGGATTTGATAACGATCCAGTTAGATGTCCAGATTGTAGAAGAGCTAGAAAGCAACAAAGAAACAACAGAAACTTCGACAGATAGTAACTATTGAGTCATAAGATTAATCTTATGACTCTTTATTTTTGTTAGAGTTTAGTAAATTTTCAGTCTTGTATTAATGTACATTGGATAAAACAAATAAGAAGATTAATATTTCATTTAATGAATTATTAACATAAATCTAAAAAATATTGGATAAAATATGAACTGTCTCGAAATAATTTTTTATTTTGAGACAGTCTTTTTTTGTGTATTATATATTACAAAACAATTTACGTAAGCAAATGTAAGAAATGTTTTACTTGTAATTGAATATAACGTATACACAACCAAATACGAACTATAAAAAAGAAAAAAAGAATTAAAATTCGTAAAAAAGCAAAAATAAATAAAATTTTACACAATATGAGTTGACATCATACGTGTTAGATGATAATCTTAAAGTATCGATACGAAAGTTAGTGGAGCGTTGATTAAAAACATTCGCCATTACAAAGAAGTAGTGATTAGGCTAAATCTTATAATATTTTTGGAGGAATTAAGATGTTAGATATTAGAAGCGTATTCGTTGAAAAGAAAAAAGGATTTAATGTAGAAGCCCAAAGTTTATTAAATGATTTTAAAGAAAACTTAGGGATATTTGCATTGGAAGATGTAAGACTTGTAAATAAGTATATTATTTCAGATATATCTGAAGAATATTATAAGAGAGCATTACATACAATTTTTTCTGAAGCAACAGTAGATATAGTGTATGAAGCAGAATTACCAATTAATAAAGGGGAAGAAGCCTTTGCCGTAGAATACTTACCAGGTCAATACGATCAGAGAGCAGATTCAGCTTCTGAATGTTTAGCTCTTTTAACAGCTGAAGACAAGGTCGAAATTAAATCAGCTAAGGTAGTAATATTAAAAGGAAACCTTTCAAAAGATGATGTAAATAGAATTAAAAAATATTATATCAATCCAGTCGATTCGAGAGAAGTTACAATTGATAGCAAAGAATTATCAGTACCTTCAAACATACCTAAAGATGTCCAAATATTAGATGGATTTATCAACAAGTCGTTAGATCAATTAAAAGAATTCCATAGCGAACAAGGCTTGGCTATGAGCATTGATGATCTTCTTATGATTCAAGATTACTTTAAAGGAGAACAAAGAGATCCAAGTATAACTGAAATTAAAGTTATAGATACATATTGGTCAGATCACTGTAGACATACAACATTCTCAACGATTTTGGAAGATGTTCAAATTGAAGATAATAAATTCACAGCTCCAATAAAAGCGAGTTATGAAGGATATTTGAAATCAAGAGACTATGTTTATGGGGATAAAGAAAAGAGCAAAACTCTTATGGATATGGCAGTAATTGCTATGAAGGAACTTAGAAAAAGAGGTAAGCTTGAGGATTTAGATATTTCTGAGGAAATAAATGCATGTTCAATTAATGTAAGAATTGAAACAGAAAAAGGCATGGAAGATTACTTAGTAATGTTTAAGAATGAAACACATAATCACCCAACAGAAATTGAACCTTTTGGTGGGGCAGCAACATGTCTTGGTGGTGCTATAAGAGATCCACTTTCAGGAAGAACATATGTATATCAAGCAATGAGAGTTACAGGGGCAGCAGATCCAACAGTACCAGTTGAAGATACATTAGAAGGAAAACTTCCTCAAAGAAAAATAACACTTGGAGCAGCTCATGGATACAGTTCATATGGAAATCAAATTGGTCTTGCAACAGGTCAAGTTGAAGAAGTGTATCATGCAAACTATGCAGCTAAGAGAATGGAAGTTGGAGCAGTTATTGCAGCAGCACCTAAAGAAAATGTAGTAAGAGAAGAGCCTAAGCTAGGCGATGTTATTATATTACTTGGTGGAAGAACAGGAAGAGACGGTGTTGGTGGAGCTACAGGTTCATCAAAGGAACATACAGTAGATTCAATTAATGAATGTGGAGCTGAAGTTCAAAAAGGTAATGCACCTACTGAAAGAAAGCTTCAAAGATTATTTAGAAATGCAACAGTGGCTAAAATGATCAAGAGATGTAACGACTTTGGTGCAGGTGGGGTTTCAGTTGCAATAGGAGAACTTTGCAGAGGATTAGATATAGATTTAGATAAAGTTCCAAAGAAATATGAAGGTTTAGATGGAACAGAACTTGCGGTTTCAGAATCACAAGAAAGAATGGCAGTTGTTGTAACAAAAGAAGATGCAGATGAATTTATCAGACTTTCAAATGAAGAAAATTTAGAGGCTACTTTAGTTGCACATGTTACTGATACAGATAGACTAAGATTATTCTGGAGAGGTAAAAACATAGTTGATTTAAAGAGAACTTTCTTAGATACAAACGGAGCTACTCAAAAAACGAATGTTACAGTTAAAGCACCAGCTGATTATCCATATATAGTAGCAGATATTAATGTTAAAGAAGAATGGGTAAATAACTTAAGAAAATTAAATGTATCATCGCAACAAGGATTATCAGAAAGATTTGATGCAACGATAGGACATGGAACAGTACTTATGCCATTTGGTGGTAAATATGCAAAGACTCCAGCAGAAGGAATGGCAGCTAAGATTCCTGTTCTTGATGGAGAAAGCTCAGATGCTACATTAATGACATTTGGATTTAATCCTGAACTTGGTACTTGGAGCCCATATCACATGGCATATTATGCAGTTATTGAAAGTATATCAAAACTTGCAGCTATGGGTGGAGATTACAGAAAAGCTAGATTAACTTTCCAAGAATATTTTGAAAGATTAGGCAGCGAAAGCTCAAGATGGGGTAAACCATTTGCAGCATTACTTGGTGCATACGAAGCTCAAATGGCATTTGAAACTGCGGCAATTGGCGGTAAAGATTCTATGTCAGGAAGCTTTGGAGATTTAGATGTACCTCCAACATTAGTATCATTTGCTGTAGGAGTAGAAAAGGCAAGACATATAATATCACCAGAATTTAAAGAAGCAGGATCAAGTTTAGTTTTACTTCAAACTGAAAAAGTAGAAGATGGAACAATAAATATCGAAACGCTTAAGAAGAATTTAGAAGTATTATACAACTTAATTCAAGATGGAAAAGTAATTTCAGCATCAGCAGTTAAATACGGTGGAGTTTCTGAAGCTATCACTAAGATGACACTAGGAAATAGAATTGGTGCAGAAATTGAAAACTTAACAAAAGATGAATTATTTGCATTTAACTATGGAACTATAGTATTAGAAGTTAAAAATGGTGTTAATGTAGAAGAAGAATTCAAAGAATGTTTATATAAAGAAGTTGGTAAGACAATAAGTTCAGCAGTTATAATTTCTAAGGAATATGATTTGAACTTAGATATAGAAGCTTTAGAAAAAACATACGAAGAAAAATTAAAATCAGTATTTAAAATTAAAACAAAAGATGCTCACGAAAAAGTTGAAACTGTTTTATATGATAATAAATCAATTCTTTCACCTGCTATTAAAATAGCTAAACCAAAGGTTGTAATCCCTGTATTCCCAGGAAACAACTGTGAGTATGATTGTGCTAGAGCATTTGAAAAAGAAGGAGCAGAAGTAACTCAAGTAGTATTTAGAAATATTACTAAGGAAGCACTTAATGAATCAATTGAAAGACTTGCAAAAGAAATAAGTACTGCTCAAATTCTTATGATCCCAGGAGGATTCTCAGCAGGGGATGAACCAGATGGTTCAGGTAAATTTATTGCTAATGCTCTTAGAAATGAAAAGATAAGCAATAGTGTAATGGAATTACTTAAGAATAGAGATGGATTAGCTATTGGTATTTGTAACGGCTTCCAAGCTTTAATCAAGTTAGGTTTAGTACCATACGGAGAAATCGTAGATATAAAAGAAGATATGGCAACATTAACTTATAACAATATAAATAGACATATGTCTTCAATTATCAGTACAAAGGTAGTATCAAATAAATCACCTTGGTTCAGCGAAGTTAATTTAGGAGATATACATTCAGTTGCAATTTCACATGGTGAAGGAAGATTTGTTGCGCCAGAAAGCTTAATTCAAGAATTAATAGCTAACGGTCAAGTAGCAACTCAATATGTTGATTTTGACGGAAATGTATCTTTAAATATGCCATTCAATCCAAATGGATCAATGTACGGAATTGAAGGTATAACAAGTCCAGATGGAAGAGTTCTAGGTAAGATGGCTCATAGCGAAAGAATAGGAACAGATTTATATAGAAATATTCCAGGAGACTTTGATCAAAAGATATTCAAAGCAGGGGTAAATTATTTTAAGTAGCGAACCAAAAGTGAGAATCGAAATTTTACATTTCGTTCTTCGAACTTTCACACAGTGCAATCTATGATTTAGTGTGAGTCAGGTTTCCTTTAGAAGGAGTTCAATCTATATAGCAAAGAAATATAAGAATAAAAATAGTTTAACATATAAAAAATAGGAGGCTTAAAATGCAAGTAGCAATATTTTTTGGAAGTAAATCTGATACAGAAGTGATGAGAGGAGCTGCAAATGCTTTAAAGGAATTCGGAATAGAATACAAGGCGTTTATTCTTTCAGCTCATAGAGTGCCAGAAAAATTAGAAGAAACATTAGAAGAAATTCAAGAACAAGGCTGCCAAGTTATTATAGCAGGAGCAGGTCTTGCAGCTCACTTACCAGGGGTAATAGCTTCAAAGACAATACTTCCAGTAATAGGAGTTCCAGTTAAGGCCGCTATTGAAGGTCTAGATGCGTTATATTCTATAGTGCAAATGCCAAAATCAATTCCAGTTGCAACTGTTGGAATTAATAACAGCTATAATGCAGGAATGTTAGCAGTTCAAATGTTATCAGTTAATAATAATGAATTAAAAAATAAATTAAAAGAATTCAGAGCAGATATGAAGAAAAAATTCATTGAGGAAAATGCGGAAGGGGTAGAACTATAATGGAAAAATTAGAAATGATGTATGAAGGTAAAGCAAAGAAAATATATGCAACAGATAAGGCAGACGAAGTAATTGTATATTACAAAGATGATGCGACAGCTTTTAACGGAGAAAAGAAAGGTCAAATCGAAGACAAAGGTGTTATGAATAATGCTATAACTTCAGTTATATTTGAATTATTAGAAAAAGCAGGAGTTAAAACTCATTTTATAGAAAAACTAAATGATAGAGAACAATTATGTAAGAAGGTTGAAATTGTACCACTTGAAGTAATCGTAAGAAATGTTGCAGCAGGAAGCATGGCTAAGAGATTAGGTCTTGAAGAAGGATTTGCACTTAAGACTACAGTATTTGAATTATCATATAAAGATGATTCATTAGGAGATCCATTAATAAATGATTATCATGCAGTTGGAATCGGAGCAACAACTTTTGAAGAATTAAAAGTAATGTATGATATGACAGCTAAAATAAATGATGTATTAAAAGCAGTATTTAAAGAACAAAACATCAACTTAATTGACTTTAAGATTGAGTTTGGTAGATTAGCTGATGGAACTATAGTCTTAGCTGATGAAATTTCACCAGATACTTGCAGATTCTGGGATGCAACTACAGGTGAAAAATTAGATAAAGACAGATTTAGAAGAGATTTAGGTAACGTTAAAGACGCTTACGTTGAAATATTAAAGAGAATCTCTAAGTAATGAATGATGAATAATTAATAATGAATGATTAAGGAGGAAATCTCCAAAGGAGATTTTATCCATAATTGTTCACTATTCATTATTCATTTTTAATCAAAAATGATAATGAGAGGATTGTGTAAATGAGTAATCCAAATTTTGAATTAATAATGGATCCAAGTAATGATAAGTTTAAGGATGAGTGCGGAGTTTTTGGGGTTTATGCTAATGAGCCAATAGATGTTGCATCGATGACTTATTATGGACTGTATGCACTTCAACACAGAGGTCAAGAAAGTGCAGGAATAGCAGTTGCAGACGGAGAAAAAATAGATATACACAAAGGTTTAGGTTTAATTACAGAAGCATTTAAGCAAGATGATTTAGATAAGTTAAAAGGACATATAGCTGTAGGTCACGTAAGGTATTCGACTGCTGGCGGTAAGGGTATTGAAAATGCTCAACCTATACTAGCTACGTCAAAAATGGGTCCAATAGCTATGGCTCACAACGGAACTTTAGTAAATGCTGATGTAATAAAAGAATTGCTTGAAGATGCAGGACAAATTTTTCATACTACAACTGATTCGGAAGTAATTGCCTGCCTAATAGCAAGAAGTGCAAAAAAAGGTTTTGCAAAGGCTGTTGTTGATGCTATGTCAGCTATAAGAGGGTCGTTTGCATTAACTATTATGTCAAAAGATAAATTAATTGGGGCTAGAGATCCACATGGAATAAGACCGCTTTGTTTGGGGAAAATTAATGAAGGGTATATATTAACTTCAGAAAGTTGCGCTTTAGATGCAGTAGGTGCTGAGCACGTAAGAGACATAGAACCAGGGGAAATAGTTATAATAGATAAAGAAGGAATAAATTCATATAGATATTCTGAAAACACTAAATGTCAAACATGTGCTTTTGAATATATATATTTTGCTAGACCAGACTCGAAAATTGATGGACTTGAAGTTCATACAACAAGAGTAAAAGCAGGAGAACAACTATTTAAAGAACATCCACTAGATGCAGATTTAGTTATTGCTGTTCCGGATTCAGGAATACCAGCAGCTATAGGATATGCTAAAGCATCTGGAATACCATATGATACTGGATTTATTAAAAATAGATATGTTGGAAGAACGTTTATCTCACCATCTCAGGAAATAAGAGAAAGAGCTGTTGCGGTAAAATTAAACCCTTTAAAAGTCAATTTAGACGGAAAAAGAGTAATACTTATTGATGATTCAATAGTAAGAGGTACTACTTCAAAACATTTAGTTGAATCACTTAGACGTGCAGGAGTAAAAGAAGTTAGTTTCTTAATTGCATCTCCAAGTGTTAAATATCCATGTTATTTTGGAATAGATACACCTTATAGAAGTGAACTTGTTGCTGCTAATAATACTGTAGAAGAAATCAGAGATATGATTGGAGCAGATTATTTAGGGTACTTAAGTGAAGAAGGCGTTTATAAGAGTTGCGATGATAGAGAAGAATTTTGTATGGGATGCTTTAATGGAGTTTATCCAGTTGCAGCACCAGTAGAAGATCTTGAAAGGTAGGATTAATAAATGATTACTTATAAAGAAGCAGGAGTTAACATAGAAGAAGGATATAAATCAGTTAAACTTATAAAGGAATATGCGGCAAGAACTATGAGTCAGTATGTCTTAAATGGGCTTGGAAGCTTTGCAGGAATGGTTGAATTACCATCAGGTTACGAGAAACCAGTCTTAGTATCTGGAACTGACGGTGTAGGTACAAAGCTTGAAATTGCATTTAAGAATAAAAAATATGATACAGTAGGAATCGACTGTGTAGCTATGTGTGTAAATGATATTTTATGTCATGGAGCAAAGCCATTATTTTTCTTAGATTATATAGCTTGTGGAAAGCTTGAAGCTGAAGTTGCAGCAGATTTAGTTAAAGGAATATCAGATGGATGTGTTGATTCTGACTGTGCTCTAATTGGTGGAGAAACAGCAGAAATGCCAGGTTTTTATGCAGAAGGTGAATATGACATGGCAGGATTCGCGGTTGGTATTGCTGATAAAGATAAAATTATAAATGGAAGTAATATTAAAGAAGGCGATAAGCTAATAGGAATTGCTTCATCAGGAGTTCATTCTAATGGTTATTCATTAATCAGAAAAGTATTTCCAGATTTAAATGAAGAATTTAATGGTGAAGAAGTTTGGAAGACATTAATTACTCCAACTAAAATTTATGTAAAACCTATCCTTAAATTATTAGAAAGCTATGAAATTAAGGGAATGTCACACGTTACAGGTGGTGGATTTATTGAGAACGTTCCAAGAATGTTCAATGGAGGAGAATTTACTGCTGTAATTAATAAGGATTCATATCCACTTCCAGATATATTTAAAAGAATTATTGAAAAAGGTGTAGATAAAGAGCATATGTACAATACATTTAACATGGGAATTGGATTTGTGCTTGCTGTTAAAGACGAAGATGTTAAACCTATTATTGAGGCGTTAGAAGAAATGGGAGAAAAAGCTTATGAAATAGGATATGTAACATCTGGAGGTGACGGTATTTGTTTAAAATAGCGGTCTTGGTTTCGGGGGGAGGAACAGACCTTCAATCTATAATAGATGCAGTGGAAAATAAATATTTAGATGTTAAAATAGAAATGGTTATAGGTAGCAAAGATAATATTTATGCTTTAGAGAGAGCGGAAAAACATAATATAGAAACATTTGTTGTAACAAGACGCGAGTATGGAGATAAATCTTCAGATAAGATATTAGAATTAACAAAGGGTAAAGTTGATTTAATAGTACTTGCTGGATTTTTATCAATTCTAGATGGAGAAATATTAAAAGAGTTTGATAATAAAATCATAAATATTCATCCATCTCTGATTCCTTCTTTTTGCGGTCCAGGAATGTACGGATTAAAGGTTCATGAGGCAGTAATTAAGAGCGGTGTTAAATATTCAGGATGTACAGTTCACTTTGTAAATTCAGAGGTTGATGGAGGAGCAATATTACTTCAGGAAGCTGTTCCAGTTTATTTTGAAGATGCTGCTGAGACTCTTCAAAAAAGAATTTTGGAAAAAGAACATGTAATATTACCGGAGGCTATTAAATTATTAAGTGAAGGTAAAGTAGAATTTGTTGATGGAAAAGCTAAAATATTAGAAAATAAATAATTATAATTTATAAAACAAAAATAAATCTAGTTACGGCGGCAGTATATAGTTAATAATTAAAATGAAACTCTGTAGGGGGAGTTTTATTTTAATGTTTAACTGTGCTTACTTCTAGCTGATGACTAATTTCTGGGGGTTTTTATGAAAAAAAGAGCATTAATAAGTGTTTTTGATAAAGATGGAGTTTTAGATTTTGCTAAATTTTTAGTATCTAAAGATGTTGAAATTATATCAACTGGTGGAACTTATAAATACTTAAAGGAAAATGGAGTAAATGTAATCGAAGTTAATGAAGTTACTAATTTTCCTGAAATGTTAGATGGCAGAGTTAAGACTCTTCATCCATTAGTCCATGCAGGAATACTCGCAATAAGAGATAACGAAGAACATATGAATACATTAAAAGGAAGAGACATTCATACAATAGATTATGTTGTTGTAAATTTATACCCTTTCTTCGAAAAAGTTAAAGAAGATTTAGAATTTGAAGAAAAAGTTGAATTTATAGATATTGGTGGTCCTACAATGCTTAGAGCTGCAGCTAAAAACTTCCAAGATGTTGTAGTTATTTCTGATAAGAATGACTATAAAGTTGTAATGGATGAAATTGAAGCTAGTGGCGAAACTTCATTAAAGACAAAGAAGAAATTAGCAGGAAAAGTGTTTAACTTAATGAGTGCTTATGATGGAGCAATCTCAAACTTTTTACTTGCAGATGAAGAAGAGTATCCAGAATATCTTTCTGTATCATACAAAAAGATGCAAGGTTTAAGATATGGTGAAAACTCACATCAAAGTGCAGCAGTTTATTCATCTACTATGCTTGATGGGGCTATGAATACTTTTGAAATGCTAAATGGTAAAGAATTATCTTACAATAATTTTAAAGATGTTGATATAGCATGGAAATGTGCTAATGAATTTGATGAACCAGCTTGTTGTGCATTAAAACATAATACACCTTGTGGCGTTGCAGTTGGAAAAGACTCATATGAAGCTTATATGAAAGCTTATGAAGTAGATCCAACTTCAATATTTGGTGGAATCATTGGATTTAATAGAAAAGTAGATAAGAAGACTGCAGAAGAAATGGTTAAAATATTCCTAGAAGTAATTGCAGCACCAGAATATGATGAAGATGCTTTAGAAGTGTTAAAATCTAAAAAGAACTTAAGAGTTCTTAAATTCAACAATACACCAAAAGCTGATAAATATATGGTTACAGTTGATGGAGCTATGCTTGTTCAAGAAGAAGATAATAAGCTAATTGAAGAAATTAAAGTTGTAACTGAAAAGAAACCAACTGACGAAGAAATGAAAGATTTATTATTTGGAATGAAAGTAGTTAAATATGTTAAATCTAATGCGATAGTTGTCGCTCATGACGGAATAGCACTTGGAATTGGCGGTGGTCAAGTTAATAGAATCTGGCCAACTGAAGATGCTTTAAAGAGAGGTCAAGGCGCTACAATCCTTGCATCAGATGCGTTCTTCCCATTTAGAGATGTAGTAGATCAAGCTGCAAAAGCTGGTATAAAAGCTATAATTCAACCAGGTGGATCTATGAATGATCAACAATCAATAGATGCTTGTAATGAACACGGAATAGCAATGGTATTAACAGGATACAGACACTTTAAGCATTAAAATTGAAAATTGTTTTGGAGGTATATTATATGAAACTTCTTTTAATCGGTTCAGGCGGTAGAGAACATGCTTTAGCTTGGAAATTAGCTAAAAGTGAAAAGGTTGAGAAAATTTTTGTTGCACCAGGTAATGGTGGTACTGCATTTGAAAATAAATGTGAAAATATTAATATAACAGATTTTGATGAATTAGTTAACTTTGCAAGAAAAGAAATTATAGACCTTACAATAGTTGGGCCTGAAGATCCTTTAACAAAAGGTATTGTTAATAAGTTCAAAAAAGAAGGTTTAAAGATATTTGGACCAGCTGAAAATGGAGCAATGCTTGAGGGAAGCAAAAGTTTTTCAAAGGAATTCATGAAAAAGTATGGCGTTAAAACTGCAGAATATGAAACCTTCACTAAGGCGGATGAAGCTCTAAAGTATTTAGAAACATGTCCATATCCAACTGTTATAAAAGCTGATGGACTTGCTGCTGGTAAAGGTGTTGCTATATGTGCAAATAAGGAAGAAGCAATAGATGCTGTAAAGTCATATATGTTAGATGATATATTTGATGGAGCAGGTCAAAAAATAGTTATTGAAGAATTCCTTGAAGGAGTTGAAGCGTCAATTCTTTCTATAACTGATGGAAAGACAATTATTCCATTTATGTCAGGAAAAGACCATAAGCAGATATTTGATGGCGGTAAGGGCCCAAATACTGGCGGAATGGGAGTATTAGCTCCAAATCCTTATGTTACTGAAGAAGTAATGAAAGACTTTGAAGACAATATAATGGCTAATACATTAACTGGTATTAGAGAAGAAGGCTTTGACTATAAGGGGATAATCTTCTTTGGAATTATGATCACTAATAAAGGGACTTACCTTCTAGAATATAACGTTAGAATGGGAGATCCAGAAACTCAATCTGTTCTTTATTTAATGGAAAGTGATTTAGTTGAAGTTATTGAAGCTGCATTAAGAGAAGAATTATATAAGACTACCATCAAATGGAATGATGGAGTTTGTATAAATGTTGTATTGGCGTCAAAAGGCTATCCAGGGGAATTTACAAAAGGATATGAAATAACTATAGATGAAAAAGTAAAAGATAAGGTGTTTTTAGCAGGAGCTAAGGCTGAAGATGGAGTTTTAAAGACAAATGGCGGAAGAGTATTATCTGTTGTTGGTGTTGGAAAAACTTTAGAAGAAGCTAGAAGCGATGCTTACGAAAATATTAAATATGTTACTTTTGAAGGTGCATATTGTAGAAAAGATATTGGAACACATAAATAAAGTAGATATAGATAAACAATGTGTAACTTAGAATTATAAATGTAACTCGCCGAAAGAAAGGGTATTCTGTTGCTCGGTTGCGAGAGAAACCTGCTATGGATTTCTAACAGTAAAAGTTGTACCCATCCCAGCCTGTTCCCGAGGCAAGCTCGTGACAAGCAAGGATGGAACAACTTTTACTGAAGAAATACTATAGCAGGTTTCTCAATGCAACGCTGCGCAAAAGAATACCCTTTCTTTCTGGTGAGGAATATATTTCAAAGTATATATCAAATTATTGTTTGGGTTATCTATAGTTAGGGAAGCATGCTTCCTTATAATTAGACTTTACGATGTACTTAAAACACAAAAAAAGATGATTATAATCATAGCTTTAAAGCTGGATAACTAAATATTAAAATAGTTTTTAAGGAATATATTGACAGTGGATTCTACAAGATGTAGTATATAAATATACTACATCTTGTAGAATTTAATTATGGGGATGATTATATATGAAATTAGGGAAGATTTCAGATGCGGAAATGGAAATAATGAAAATAATATGGAAAAAGAATGACCAAATTACTACGGCCGAGATTTTAGAAGAGCTTCCAAAAGAAAATTCGTGGAAGGTAACAACAATAATGACGTTAATATCAAGATTAACTGAAAAGGGGATTTTGAGCGTGACTAAAGTAGGAAAGTTAAATAATTATTTTCCTAAAATTACAGAAGAAGAATACAGAGCTATTCAAACTGATAATTTCTTAGAGGATATGCATAAAGGATCAGTTAGAAACTTTATGGCAACATTGTTTAATAATAAGAAAATAAGTAATAAAGATATAGCAGAGTTGAAAGAATGGCTTAAAGAGGTGTAGACATATGGGGATTCTAAATTCGATTCTGCAAATGTCGCTGGCAGGCAGCTTCATGTTTTTAATACTTTGTTTATTTAAGCCATTTATCAAGAAAACTTTTAGTGCTACTTGGAATTATTATATGTTGTTTATAACACTTTTAATTTTTATTATACCTATTGGCAGTTTTGTTAAATTACCTCAGATGGTGGAACATAAGAATTATTTATCAATGCAGGATACAAATACGGTAGCAGCGCAAAATTATGAAAAGATGCTGAAGATAAACGATAAAAGTGATGAGATAAATATTTCGCAAGGAGATGGTACTCTTAAACCAGTAAGCCAAAGCCAAGTAGATTTAAAACAAACAAGTATAATGGAAAAAATAATGAATAGAGATATGCTGCTTTATGTATGGATATTAGGTGTGCTCATACTAGCAATTAAGGAAACTTACGTATATATTTCTTTTTATAAGAAACTTAAAAGTGTAAGTAATGTCATTGAGGATGAATCGATACTTGATGTTTTTGAAACATGTAAGAAAAAATTAAATATATATAGGAAGATAATTCTAAAAGAATGTGGTGGCATTAAAAGTCCAATGATTACTGGAATATTAGCACCTACTATCACAATTCCTAAGATGAATCATAATTTAGATAAGCTTGAAATAATACTTGATCATGAATTGATTCATTTTAAGCGTAAAGATTTGTGGGTGAAGGGAGTTGCACTTTTAGCAAATATAATCAATTGGTTTAATCCTATTGTTTATATTATTAGAAATAGGATAAATATAATTTGTGAGCTGTCTTTAGATGAACAACTCATAAAAAATATGGATAAATCAAAAAGAAAATATTATGGAGAAATTATATTAGAGTTAATAGAATATTCTCAGAGTAAATCCCTAAGTTTAGGGGCATCAGTTTGTAAAAGTAGAAAGGAGATTGAGACACGTTTGAAGAATATAGTGTTTTTTAAAAAGTCAAAGAAAATAATTGTTTGCATTTCACTTATGGTAACTATAATTTTTACATCTACCAGTTTGCTTGCTTCAAAAACTGTATTTGCTAGTAATAGCGATATTTCAAAAAGTGCTAAAGGAGCAGAATTTGCAGTGTTTGTATTAAATGATGGGTTATATATGTCTAAATTAAAAGAAAATAACCCAATTATTCTTGATAGAAACGAAAAAATTAAATTGCCGAAAATATCTAAAGATGGATTATATGTTGCTTATACTAAAGAAGATGATTTATATATTTGCAATATAGAGACTCGTGAGGTGACAGAGGTATCTAAAAATGTAGAGTCATATGACTGGAACAAGTCAGGGAACTTAATTTATTCTACTAAAAATTCAGGTATGTCCATGTATAATACTAATACTAAAAAGTTAGAGGAGATTATAAGTAATGAAAATAATTATTTTAATATTAACTGTGATAGTAAAAATAAGATATATGCAAATAAACAGCTAGAATATTCTGAAGGAAATGATCGATATATTAAATCAATTGGTATAGTTAGTTATGATCTAGATAGTAAGGAAGAGAAAGTTCTTTTGGAAAGTAAAGAAGGCAATGGGAAAGACATTGGTGAGAAAGCTACATTTTCTGAATTACTTGAATCCATTGGATCAATACCTAACATCTCAAAAATCTCAAGTGATGATAGATATTTATATATATGGAATAAAGCTCGTTCAGCTTCAATATCTGCAGATATGACAGAATTTGCAGTATTTGATCTTTTAAACAATAAGTTTATAGAAAATAATAATATGATAGCACTAGCATATGATGATAATATTTCGCAAAATCCAATAGATAGTAACCTTGTTGCAGTCAATAAAGGTGAATACAGAGATATGTATTCTAATAAAACTTTGGGGATTTTTAATATTCAGGCTAACAATTTCACAAATCTAATTCCAGAGGATCAAGTTTCAATGATGCCGGACTACTCTGGTGATGGAAAAAACATAGTGTATTCAGGGACTAATAGCGTAAAAGATGATATATCACAAAGTCTGAAAGATTGGGAAAGTGAGCCCCACTATATTTATCAAGTAAATGCGGATACGAAAAAAGTAACTCAAATCACAAATAGTAAATCATTTGACTTTATGCCTAAATATTTATCAGACGATGAAATATTATTTGTAAGAAAAGACGGAGATTCATATAGCTTGTGGAAGACAAAGGATGGAGCAGAAACTAAAATTGCTGATTCCTTAAGTTTTGGATCCACAGCTTACACAAATAGTTGGTATTATGGTCATTATAAGACTGAGAATGTTATAGATGTATTTATAGGATAGTATTATTCACAATTGGATATCTATAGATATACAATGCAAAACTTAGACTTATACGATAACCAACCGAAAGAGAAGGTACTCTGTTTCTCGATTGCTAGAAAAAGAGTACTTTCTCTTTCTGGTATAGAAAGCATTTCAAAGCATAAATCAAATTCTTGTTTGGGTTATCTCATTATATTATTGCAGTATACATTTTACTCAAGTCTTTTACTTTGTCCTGAAACCATTTTAGAATTTTAGTTCTAAAGATATATTTATTTCTTCATTAGGTATTTATATTACAACCAACAAATAATTCACTTAAAACATAACCCAGACGATAAGTATTTTGTATTTATTGAGACCTTGGATTTGTTGTTTATGTTTAAATAAAGTTAAATATGATAGAATAATTATAGTGATGGAGTAAGGAAGTGATTTTAGGGATGGAAAAAGAATTTAATGTAACGGGAACATGCATACCGAATATGCATTATATGGTTGATACATCAAATAAATTAGATAATACTATGAAATTACCTATAATCAAGATAACTTTATTATAAACATGGCAATAATGTATGGTATATTTAATAATTATAATGGTAAGGTAAAGATCCATAATAGAATATATGAGCAAAGAATATATAACTACATGAGTTCATTAATAGAAGCTTCAACAAACTAATGTATATATTAGAAGTTTACTGTTAAGGCGAAATTAGTGGAAATTATAGATTAAGCATAATTTTTGATAAGTGCCCGTCGCTAGATAGTTATAAAGAGTATTTATATGTGATACTGAAGGGATGGTAGTTTTGGAAAAATCAGAATTTTTAAATGAAATAAAAAAGATTAACAGCATTATTTGTATTTCTGAATTTGGAAGTTACAGAACCGAGTATTGGGATAAGGATAGAAGTGATATAGACTTAGCTGTTGTGGTTAAACCAGAAGTTTCATTCATGGATACATTGGAGATTGAGGAGGAAATTCTAGAATTATCAAAGCTATATTACAACTATGACAATATACATTTGACTTTTATATTATTTAAAGATTTTCCAAGTAAATATGCAAGATTTGCAGTCGATAGCGATAATAAATATATTATTGATGAAAATCTATGGTATGATTTTCAACATTATGTACTAAAATATGCGAGAAATAATGCGGATTTTGAGAAAATGTTAAAGATAGATGAACAATATACTTATTTCGGAGGAATTATAGATGAGTCCTTACTTTAGATATAAGAAAGAAAAATTTACAGAAAAATATAAAGCAGCTTATGATAATTTAGAGAATTTAAAAGAAGCTATAAATGAATATAAGAAAACTAATAGTAAAATTATAAAAAGAGCTATGATCGCCTATTTTCAAGATTTTTCGGAATATATAATTGATATGTGCGAGAGTTATATAATTATCAATAATGGAAAAATAAATAGTTCGATTTCGGGATTAAAGCTCATTGAAGAAGCTTGTGAAACAGGATTTTTTGATGATACCTTAAAAAAATATCTGTCAATGGTAATAAAGCTTAGAAATAGGTATACTCATGATTATTATGTTAGGGAAACAAGTGAAGCTGAAATAGAAAAGTTTTGTTTGGAAAAGTTAGCATACTTTGAATTATTTTTAGAGGAAAGTAAAGATAGTGTTATATTAAAATATAGAGAGAAAAAATAAGTTTTATAGATAAACAAATTGAAAATCATACTTATGTGATAATTCACGAAAGAGAATGTGTGGAATATTTCAAAGTATTAATCTAGTTCGTGGTTTGTTTATCTGTATATTTTATATTATATAAGGAAGTGTGTTAACACCTATCGTTTGGAGTTTTAGGGGGGGATATGCTTCCTTATTGTTATTTTAGATATTAATTTACGGATTATAGTATTGATTATAGAAAGTAGGCTTCTTTTAATAGTATATAAAGTTGGATATAATAGAGATAGTATATGGAGAGAGTAAATTAAAAGAAGAAAGAAGGTGCTGTTATGAAAAAGAATATACAAATAGGAACATCTGATTTTAAAAAGTTAATAGAAGGGAACAATTACTTTGTAGATAAAAGCCTGTTAATTAAAGAATTCTTAGAAAATAGTGCAGATATAATTTTGACACCTAGACCAAGAAGATTCGGTAAAACTTTAAACTTAAGTATGCTTAGATACTTTTTTGATATAAGAACAAAGGAAGAGACAAAGGATTTATTTAAAGGTTTGAAGATAGAAAATGAAAAAGATATAATGAAGCTTCAAGGGGAATATCCAGTTATTTTTATTACCTTTAAAAATCAAAAGCATTTGTCATATGATAATTTCGAAGATGGAATTAAGATGCTATTGTCTAATTTATATAGGGAGCATGAATATTTATTACATAGTCCTAAGTTATCAGAATTTGATAAAAACGACTTTAAAGAGGTTATTTTAAGAAATCCATCCATAGGACTTTTATCAGAAGGAATAAGTAATCTTATGGGATATATGAATAAGCATTACGGAAGAAAAGTCATGTTATTCATAGATGAGTATGATGTGCCGATTCAAG
Organism: Clostridium chromiireducens; assembly: GCF_003575225.1. Taxonomy (NCBI): domain Bacteria; kingdom Bacillati; phylum Bacillota; class Clostridia; order Eubacteriales; family Clostridiaceae; genus Clostridium; species Clostridium chromiireducens. Next base: position 428,812 of record NZ_QXDJ01000002.1, read on the forward strand.
AAGGGTATATGCGTGGATATTATAATAGTATGATTGTATTAATAAGAAATTTATTAACAGCAGCCCTTAAAGATAATTCATATGTTGAAAAATCTCTTATTACAGGAATACTTAGGGTCGCGAAAGAAAGTATTTTTTCAGGACTTAATAATGCAGAAGTAAATACGATTGTAAGGTATAGCTTTAATGATAAATTTGGTTTTACAGAAAGTGAAATTGAAGATTTAGTTAATTACTATAATGAGGAAGAAAATATTGAAATTATAAAACAATGGTATAACGGATATGTTTTTGGTGGAGAAATAATATATAATCCGTGGTCAGTTTTGAATTATTTAAAGAATCCAAGAGAAGGATTTATGCCATATTGGATTAATAGCAGCAGTAATGACTTAATTAAAAGATTATTAATTAAAGGTGATAAAGAAATAAAACTTGAGTTGGAAGAGCTTATAGAGGGTAAATCTATAAATAAGGAAATAGATGATACTATAGTAATGGCAGAGGTTGAAGATTCTAATCAGAATATTTGGAGCTTTCTATTAATGAGTGGATATTTGAAGGCTGTAAAGACGGAACTTTTACGAGGTAGATTGAATTGTGAACTTAAGATTCCAAATGAAGAAGTGCAGATATTTTATGAAAACCTAATAATAAAATGGTTCCAAGAGACTATGAGTAATCAAAAATATGAAGAAATGCTTGCTAATTTAATAACTGGAGATATAGAAAATTTTAGTTATGCATTTGAAGAATTCGTAATTAATAATATAAGTTATTTTGATGTGTCAGGAAAAGAGCCAGAGAAAATATACCATGCTTTTGTACTTGGTATGCTTATATCAATTTCTAATACTCATGAAGTAAAATCAAATAAAGAAAGCGGCTATGGAAGATATGATGTAATGATAATTCCTAAAGATATTTCAAAACCCGGAATTATAATTGAGTTTAAAAAAATAAATAACTTATCCAAGGAAACGGTAGAACAAGGAACCTTAGAAGCTTTAAAGCAGATTGAAGAGAAGAAATATTCTGCAGAGATTTTAGCTAAAGAAATAAAAAATATCATAAAACTTGCGATTGTTTTTAAAGGTAAGGAAATAAAAATTACCCAAGGTAAGTGATGTTAGAAAAAAGGCTTAAGGATAGAGATAAAAAACAAGTTTTACAGTACGATTAAAATGAATGGATGAAGAGACAAGATGAAAAATAAGAATTATTTATACAATAATTATTTAAATATGGCGAGAAATTTAAGAACCGAAAATAATAAATTAAAAGCGCTGACGTTTTATAAAAAAGCTTATGCGCTAAGTATGGGAAAACAAGATACTGATTTGCTTATGGACATGGCCTTATTATATGATGAAATTGGATTATCAGATGAAGCAGAAAAGATATATTTAGAAGTAATTGAGCTAGATGAAGATGAGGCAATAGCATATTATGGTTTAGCTATAATATATGATGAAAATGGTGAATTAGAAAAAGCTAAAAGTTATTATGAGAAAGCAATAGACAAAAATCCTAATTATGATAAGGCGTATTTCTTCCTAGCAAATATATATGATGAATTTGGGGAAAAGGATAAAGCAATACTTTATTATAAAAAAGCAATTGAAATAAATCCAAATGACTTTTGGGCTTATGTTAATGTGTCCTGTATTCTTGAAGAAATCGATAGAAATGAAAAGGCCTTGCATTACATAGATAAGGCACTAAAAGTAGATAACAAGAATTATAAGGCGCTATTTAATAAGGCAGTAATATTAAATAAGCTAGATAGAGTTACAGAAAGTATAGAGTACTATAATAGGTCAATAGAAGAAAATCCTGAGTATCCCTATAGCTTTTTAAATTTAGCTGTTATATATAGAGAAGAGGGGAATTTTAATAAAGCTATAGAAATAATCAGTGAAGGAATAAGAGAAAATAGTGACGAAGGCTTTTTATACTATAATAGAGGATGTTTCTACGTTAACATAGAAGAAAATCTAAAAGCGTTTCAGGATATAGTTAAGAGCATAGAACTAAATGAGTTTTTCCTAGATTACATGAAAGAAGATAATGAACTAGATCCCATAAGACAACTAAAAGAATATAAAGAATTAATTATGGATAAAGAGCAGTAATTTAGATTTATGATGTGACTTACTTGAATATTACAATATTTATTACACAAGATATATCTAAAGGAGAGGTGTGTAATGAAGAAATTTATTGTATTATTCTTAATTTTTTTAGGTCTATCATTTAACTTTTTTGGAGTTATAACTTTTGCTGTAAATACTACTAATGTTATAAAAGAAGGAGTTTATACATTAGCTGATCTCCGGGTTTCTCCAGACAATCTTTATAACATCACAAATGTTTCATCAACAGAAGATGCATATATAATTATTTTTAATGAAGATTATGTTATAATGCAATCTCTACGATTATCACCAGTTATAAGAAGTTTTAATTTAATACCTTTAGAACCTCAATATAAACTTGTAGTACTTGGTAAAACAGAAGTTTTTATAGAACCAAGAAAAGTTCAATAGTTGGAAAGAAAAATAACTATTATGTGAAATATAAAATTAAATATTCAATGTTTATAACACCTGCTATAGGTGTTTTTTATGGCTTAAATGTTATTTATCTAAATATACCTAATTTCTGTTGATTTAACATGAATTTAAATCATGCGTTGATAGATATATCTACATATTGTGTTTATACTTTGAAATAAATTCTACACCAGAAAGAAAAGTTATTCTTTTGCGCAGTGTTGTATTAGAAAAACGGCTATAGGATTTCTTGAGTAAAAGTTGTTCCGCATGAGTCTGAGTTATAGGGGGTCTATCACTATAAATATATGCAATACCAGAAAGGGAGTAGACTCTTTTATGCAGTGTTGCATTTAGAATAGGGCTGTAGGATTTCTTCATTAGAAGTTGTTCCATATCTGCTTGTCCCAAGGTTTCCTTGGGAACATGCGGATGTGGTGCAACTTCTGATGTTAGAAATCCACAGCCCTATTCTATAGCAACCGAAATAACAGAGTCTACTCCCTTTCGGTTAATTTCTATATTGAACAGTTGATAAATCTGAAGCATGTTCGTATTCTATTGGTTGGTTATTATAAAGGAACTTTACACCATCAATCCATTCTCCCTTTGATTTGTTATTAGATTGAAGGAAGTTTTCGATTAGTGTATTAGATGTAACAGAACCACCAGTTGATCCTTGGAATTTTGGCACCCATTTGCTGCTGCTTGAATCAGTTAAGTTTATAGTAGCAACTTTCTTGCCATTAACAGTATCAATTGATTTTATTTCAATAGGTAGTTTGTCGAATTTTTTCTCAGATACTGCCTTTGATAAGGCTTTTAATTTATCTTCAATACTTAATTTTGCATCAAGTTCAATAGTACCTGACTCATTAGGTTCCAAAGAATTTTCATCTATATTATATATAGAAAGTTTTACCTTATTTGCCTTTGCATCTTCATTGGTTTTATTGTCCTTTGCTTCAGAAGAGCTTTTGCTGTCATTATTTTGTTCTACAGTAGTATTGGTGCTGTCATTAGATTTAGATGTATCATTAGGCTTTGTATTACAGGAAACTAAAGTAATTCCTAACATCAAAACTGTAGCCAAAAACAATTTTCTTGTCATGATATGTACACCTCCTATTATTAGGTATTAATTATTATGTTATGTATTATTAATTAATTATACCATATGAAATTGGAAATTAAAAGTATGCTTAAAATGGAAAAAATTGAAAAAGATTTGACAACAGATTTTTAGTATAGTATATTTTGATTATCAAACTATTTGATATTAAAAATTTTCACATCATATTATTTTAAGGATGAAAAAATCATTACTAGTGTTTGCGTATTAATAAAAATTAAAGTATTTCTAAAAATAAATAATGTGTATTCTACTTGTTTCGTATGACATTTTAAAAGTTTAGTTGCTAAAAATAGTGTCATGTTACGAAATTTTATATTTTAAGGCATTAAAATATAAATGTATTATCAAATGATTTTTAGGTGCTAAAGTGGAGAGTGCAGATGAATGAGTAAATCAACAACATTGATTAATGAACTCTTGGTGCAGTTATTTAATGACGTCTTACAGATTGAAGAACAGACTTTAAAAAGTGGTGTGCTTTCAGATATTTCAATAACAGAAATACACACAATAGAAGTTATAGGCATGTATAATGAACGAACAATGTCAGAGATAGCTCAAAAATTAAAGATTACTGTAGGTACATTAACAACTGCGATTAACAGATTAATAAAAAAAGGTTATGTTGAAAGAGAAAGAATAGAAGAGGACAGAAGAGTAGTTTTAGTAAAGTTAACTAAAAGAGGAAAGTTAGCCTTTAGGCTGCATCAAAGATTTCATAGAGAAATGATAAATAATGCAATAGAAGGCTTAAGTTTAGATGAGGAAGAAATTCTAATCTCCTCTTTAAATAAAATAAATGACTTTTTTAAAGAAAAATATAAATTAGAATAAAAAAGGAGAGCACTATGAATAATGTTACAATTGCGGGGATTGGCGCGTATGTACCATCTTTAGTGGTTACAAACGAAAAGATAAGTGAATTTGTTGACACAAATAATGATTGGATAGTTGAAAGGACAGGCATTACAGAAAGAAGAATTTCAGAAGGTGAAAATACATCTGACATTTCAATAGAAGCAGCAAAAATTGCCCTTGAGAGAGCAGGTGTTAAAGCAGAAGATTTAGATTTAATAATCGTTGCTACAATTTCGCCAGATATGTTCATACCATCTGTTGCTTGTATAATGCAAAGTAAATTAAATGCAGGCAAAGCCGCTTGTTTTGATATAAGCGTTGCTTGTTCAGGGTTCTTATATGGACTTGAAATAGCAAATAGTATGATGAAATCAATGAATTATAAAAATGCTTTAGTAGTAGGCGCAGAAGTACTTTCAAAAGTAATGGATTGGTCAGACAGAGGAACCTGCATTCTTTTTGGTGACGGTGGTGGTGCAGCCGTACTTAAAAATGAACCAAGTGACTCAAAAGGAATTATAAAATCATATTTAAGATCAGATGGAGCAAAAGGAGAAGCTTTAACTATAGGAGCTGCTGATTTTAATACTCCATTTACTAAGGAACCACAATTAAAAGATAGAATAATTAAAATGAACGGTAGAGAAGTATTCAAATTTGCCACTAATGCAATAGTGGAGTCAGTTAATGAAATATTAAAAGACACAGGAGTTTCTCTAGACGAAATTAAATATATAGTTCCACATCAAGCAAATTATAGAATTATAAAGTCAGCTGCTAATAAACTTGGAATTGATGAAAATAGATGGTACTTGAATTTAGATAGGTTTGGTAATACATCAGCAGGATCAGTTCCAATAGTGTTAAATGAAATGTATGAAAAGAACTTAATTAATAAAGGGGATAAATTTATTTTAGTTGCATTTGGTGGGGGATTAACCTATGCAGCTACATTAGTAGAATGGTAAAATTATAAAATGTCAATAAAGATTTTATTGGAGAATATGAACTTATTTTTAATTTTTTAGGGATGCAATTGATAATTACATCTTATATATAGTAAAATTACTTATCATATAATAGGTTATTTTATCTAGATAGCTCTTAAATACGATAAAGACAAATAGTTGATCCATTATTGTATTAGTAACAAGGTAGTATAGATAGTAATTTGTAGTTTGATAATGGTAGGAGGAGTTTATTATGGAAAAAAATAGAGTGTGTGAACTATTAAAAATAAAATATCCTATATTTCAAGGTGGTATGGCAAGAATTGCAGATGCTTCTTTGGCTTCAGGTGTAAGTGAAGCTGGTGGGATTGGAATAATAACAGGTGCGGCGCCAACTGAATGGGTAAGAGAACAAATAAAAAAGGCCAAGGAAATGACGAGTAAACCATTCGGAGTTAATATAATGCTAAGAGCAGAAAATGCTGATGAAATAGCTGATTTGGTATGCGAAGAAGGCGTATCCGTTGTTACAACTGGTGCAGGAAGCCCAGGAAAGTACATGGAAAAATGGAAAGCTCATGGAATCAAAGTTATACCAGTTGTAGCTTCAGTAGCTTTAGCAAAAAGAATGGAAAAAGCGGGAGCTGATGCAATTATTGCAGAAGGAACTGAATCAGGCGGTCATGTAGGACAATTAACAACTATGACATTAGTGCCACAAGTTGTAGATGCTGTTAATATTCCAGTTATAGCAGCAGGTGGTATAGGTGACGGAAGAGGTGTGGCTGCATCATTTATGTTAGGTGCTGAAGGCGTTCAAGTTGGAACAAGATTCTTAGTAGCTAAAGAGTGTACAGTACATCAAAATTATAAGGAAAAGATATTAAAGGCTAATGATATAGATACAGAAGTAACAGGTAGACCAACAGGTCATCCAGTAAGAGTTTTAAGAAATAAGCTTGCAAGAAATTACTTGAAATTAGAGAAAGAAGGAGCATCTGTTGAAGAGCTAGAAAAGCTTGGGATAGGTGCGCTTAAAAAGGCTGTTGTAGATGGTGACGTTGATAATGGATCTCTTATGTCAGGTCAAATAGCTGGACTTATTTGTAAGGAACAAACATGTAAAGAAATGATTGAAGAATTATTTACAGAAGCAGATGAAATATTTAAGCGTTTTGGAGGCAGACATGAATAGTAGTAAAACCGCATTTCTTTTCCCAGGTCAAGGGGTTCAAACTATTGGGATGGCAAAAGAACTTTGTGATAATATACCAGAATGTAAAGAACTTTTAGATCGTAGTGAAGAGATTTTACAAATGCCTATTAAGAAGATGATGTTTGAAGGGCCTGAAGATCTTCTTACAGCTACTGAAAATGCGCAACCTACAATTCTTGTTGCGTCTTTAATAGCTCTAAAAGCATTAGAAATTAATAATATTGAGGCAGATTATGCAGCAGGACTTAGTTTAGGGGAATATGCAGCATTAATATACGGGGGAGCACTTTCTTTAGAAGAAGGATTACTACTTATTAAAGAAAGAGGAAGAATTATGGGCAGCGCTCTACCAGAAGGACTTGGTAAAATGGCTGCTGTGCTAAAATTAAGTGATGAGAAAATAGAAGAATTATTAACTAGAGCAGGTGAATTTGGAATAGTAGAAGGTGCTAACTTTAACTGTCCAGGTCAAGTAGTTATTTCAGGTGAAAATAACGCAATTGATGAAGCAGTAAAAATTGCAAAAGAATTAGGCGGCCTTGGAATTCCTTTAAAAGTAAGTGGACCATTCCATAGCTCTCTTCTTGAGCCAGCAAGTGAAGAATTCTTTAACACAATAAAAACTGTAGAGATTAAAGATGTTAATAAAACAGTATATTCAAATGTTAAAGGACTTCCTTATGATAAAGAAGATGATGTTAAAGAGTTACTTAAGAAACATATAAGATCATCTGTACTTTTTGAAAAGACTATAAATCATATGATTGACAGTGGTGTTGATACTTTTGTTGAAGTTGGACCAGGAAAAGCTCTTAGGGGATTTGTTAAGAAGATAAATAAAAGCGCTAATCTTTTAAATGTTGAAGATATGGCTTCATTAAATAGTACCATTGAAAAATTGAATAGTTAATAATTATCCACAATTAATATGGAAATCTAATATTAATTGTGGTTGTGTTATGAGTTGAAATATAGGAGGAAATAGTATATGCTAAAAGGAAAATGTGCAATTGTTACTGGAGCATCAAGAGGAATTGGAAAAGCGATTGCTTTAAAGCTTGCTTCTCTTGGGGCAAATATAGTTATAAATTATAGAAGCAATGAAAAAGAAGCTTTAGAAGTTGAAAGTCAAATAAAAGATATGGGTGTAGAAACTCTATGCGTAAAAGGAGACATCTCTAAGGCAGAAGAAGTTGAGAAACTTATTGCATCTGCAAAAGAAAAATTCGGAAGCATTGATATCATGGTAAATAATGCTGGTATTACAAAAGATACATTAATACTTAGAATGAAAGAAGAAGATTTCGATAGTGTTATTGATGTTAACTTAAAAGGAGTATTTAATTGCTTAAAAGCTATTACTCCAATTATGGTAAAACAAAAATATGGAAAGATAATAAATCTTTCTTCAGTTGTTGGAATATCAGGGAATGCTGGTCAAGTAAATTATTCAGCATCTAAGGCTGGAGTAATTGGAATGACTAAGTCACTTGCAAAAGAAGTTGGTTCAAGAGGAATCAATGTAAATGCAGTGGCGCCAGGATATATTGAAACAGATATGACAGAAGCGTTAAGCGAAAAATATAAAGAAGAAATGAAAAATAATATACCGCTTAAGAGACTTGGGACTGCAAATGATGTAGCAGAAGTTGTAGCTTTCCTTGCAAGTGAAAGTTCAAACTATGTTACTGGTCAAGTTATCCAAGTTGATGGCGGAATGCTAATGTAATGGAGGAAGAGTTGAGTTATGGAAAGAAGAGTTGTTATTACGGGGATGGGAGCATTAACTCCAATAGGAAATGATGTAGATACATTTTGGAATAATGCTAAAGCAGGAAAATTAGGAATAGATTTTATAACATTAATAGATCAAGATTTAATAGATGTAAAAATTGCAGCAGAAGTTAAAGATTTTGATCCAGATACATTAATAGGTAGAAAAGAAGCAAAGAGATTAGATAGATTCTCACAATTTGCATTAGTAGCATCAGATGAAGCAATAAAAGATTCTGGTATAGATTTAGAAAAAGAAAACCTAGAAAGATTCGGAGTAATGCTTGGATCAGGAATAGGTGGATTCCAAACTATTGAAGATGAATGTACAAAAATTGCTACTGGAAAATCTAAGAGAGTTTCACCATTCTTCGTTCCTATGACAATAGTAAATTTAGGAGCAGGAAATGTAGCAATTAAGCATGGATTAAAAGGACCATGTACATCAGCAGTAACTGCATGTGCAACAGGAACAAACAATATAGGAGATGCATTTAGAACTATAAAACATGGATATGCAGATGTAATGCTTGCAGGCGGAGCAGAAGCACCTATAACTAGACTTGGAGTTACTGGATTCCATAGCATGAAAGCTTTAAATTCAGGAAATAATCCAAGTAGAGCATCTATTCCTTTTGATAAGGATAGAGGCGGATTTGTTATGGGCGAAGGTGCAGGAGTTGTAATTCTTGAATCTTTAGAGCATGCAGAAGCTAGAGGTGCTAATATAATAGCTGAAATAGTAGGATATGGTTCAACTTGTGATGCATATCATATTACTTCACCAGATCCAGAAGGTACTGGTGCTGCAAGAGCTATGAAAGATGCGATTCAAGAAGCTGGAATAACGCCAGAAGATGTATCTTATATTAACGCTCATGGAACTTCAACAGAATTAAATGATAAGTTTGAAACATTAGCTATTAAAAATGCTTTTGGAGAAGCTGCTTATAAGATTCCAATATCATCAAGTAAGTCGATGACAGGACACCTTTTAGGTGCAGCAGGAGCAATTGAAGCAATAATTTGTGCAAAAGCACTGCAAGAAGGATTTGTTCCACCAACAATTGGATATGAAACAAAGGATGAAGGATTAGATTTAGATTACGTACCTAATGTAGGAAGAGCGCAAGAATTAGAATATGCACTTACAAATTCATTAGGATTTGGCGGACACAATGCAACTTTATTATTAAAGAAATGGAAATAATTTTTTTTATTACGATGAATGATGAATGATGAATAATGAATGATTGAGGGGGGAATTCCAGGCGGGATTTCTATGAAATAAAAGAAACTCCGAAGTAGTTTCGTCCTCAGTTATTCATCATTAATCATTAAGTTTAATTATTCATCCATTTAAGGGAGGATATATTTATGGACTTTGAAAAAATAAAGGAGCTTATTAAATTGGTTGATTCTTCAAGCCTAGCATTTTTTGAGCTTAAAAGTAATAATGATCATATAAAAATGGATAAATCTTTAAGCAGAGGGTTAGCTGATAATAGTGGGGCTGCTGTTAGTGTTCCTGTTAATGCTAATGCTGCTATAAATTCAACTGTCTCAAATGAAAGTGCAGCTAGCTCTGTAGCAGCAAAAGAAGAAGCTATAAATTCTGTAAAAGAAGCAGTTATAGATGACAAAGATGTAAGCATCATAACAGCTCCAATGGTAGGAACGTTCTATTCTTCAGCATCACCAGAAAGTTCGTCTTTTGTAGAAGTAGGTGGTACAGTTTCAAAAGGCAAAGTTATATGCATAATTGAGGCTATGAAACTTATGAATGAAATAGAAAGTGAATATAATGGTGTAATTGTTGAACGTCTAGCTAATGATGGTGATATGGTTGAATATGGCCAGCCATTATTTAAGGTTAAGGGGGAATAGGGATTGCTTAACGTAAATGAAATTAAAGAAATAATACCTCATAGATATCCTATGCTGTTAATAGACAGAGTTATTGAAATGGATATAGAAGAAAAATTGTTTGTAAAAGGATATAAAAATGTTTCTGCTAATGAAGCTTATTTTCAGGGACATTATCCACAAGAGCCAATTATGCCAGGGGTATTACAAATTGAGGCATTAGCTCAAGCAGGAGCAGTTGCTATTCTTTCAATGGAAAAATATAAAGGAAAGACTCCTTTATTTGCAGGAACTAATAAAGTTAGATTTAAGGGAAAAGTTGTACCTGGTGACAGGTTAGATTTATATTGTGAAATTATAAAAATAAAAGGACCTATAGGAATAGGCAAAGGAATAGCTTCAGTTGATGGAAAAACAGTTTGCGAAGCAGAAATACTTTTTGCATTGCAGTAGGATAGGTGATAAATATGTTAAAGAAAGTGCTAATTGCCAATAGAGGAGAAATCGCAGTTAGAATAATTAGAGCTTGTAGGGAAATGGGAATAAGTACAGTTGCCGTTTATTCAGAAATTGATAGAGAAGCACTTCATACGCAGTTAGCAGATGAAGCTGTATGTATTGGACCTGCAATGCCAAAAGATAGCTACTTAAATATAACTAATATCTTAAGTGCATGTGTTCTAACCGGTGCTGATGCTATACATCCAGGATTTGGATTCTTATCAGAAAATCCAAAATTCGCAAAGATGTGTAAACAGTGTAACATTAAATTTATAGGACCTGATTATGAAACTATTGAAAAGATGGGAAATAAGGCTAGAGCTAGAGAAATAATGAAAGAGTCTGGAGTTCCTGTAGTTCCAGGATATGAAGGCGAAATAAGAGATGAAAATCATGCTCTAGAAATAGCAAAAGAAATTGGATATCCAATAATGATAAAAGCATCAGCTGGTGGCGGCGGTAAAGGTATAAGAATTGCAAAAAATGATGAAGAATTCTTAATGGGATTTAAAACTGCAAAATCAGAAGCGAAAGCCTGTTTTGGAGATGATTCATTATATATAGAAAGATATATCCAAAAGCCAAAGCATATTGAATTTCAAATTTTAGCTGATGAACATGGTACTGTAGTTCATTTAGGTGAAAGAGAGTGCTCAATGCAAAGAAAGAATCAAAAGGTTCTTGAAGAAGCTCCATCTAATGTATTAACGCCAGAGTTAAGACATAAAATGGGTGAAATCGCTAAAAGAGCAGCAAGTGCAGTAGATTATAAAAATGCTGGAACTATTGAGTTTTTATTCGATAAAGAGAATAATTTTTACTTTATGGAAATGAACACAAGAATACAAGTAGAGCACCCAATTACTGAAATGATTACAGGAATAGATTTAGTAAAAGAACAGTTAAAAATAGCATCAGGTGAAAAACTTAGCTTTACACAAGATGATATAAAGATTAAAGGTCATGCTATAGAATGCAGAGTAAATGCAGAAGATCCAGAACATGATTTTAGACCATGCCCAGGAACAATTGAAGAACTTTGCGTTCCAGGTGGAATGGGAGTAAGAGTGGATTCAGCAATATTCTGTGGATATAAAATCCCTCATTGCTATGATTCAATGATAGCTAAATTAATCACTTTTGGAAATGATAGAAATGAAGCTATTGTAAAGATGAATAGAGCATTATCAGAATTTGCGGTAGGTGGAGTAAAAACAAATATTAATTTTGAGTTATCTATACTTGAAACTAAAGAATTCTTAGAAGGTGATTATGATACCTCATTTTTAGCAGAAAAGATGGTGAATAAGGATGTCTCTTAAGGACCTATTTATAAAAAAACAACAATATGCAACAGTCAGACCTTCAGTTGTTAGAAATAGTAAGCCGCAGGAAAAACCAACTATTCCATCAGGAATGTGGGTAAAATGTGACAAATGTAATGCAATGATATATGGTGAAGATTTAGAAAATACTAAACATGTTTGCACGGTTTGTGGCTATCATTTTAGAGTAAACGCAAAAGAAAGAATAAAAATTCTTTTTGATAAGGATACTTTTAAAGAGTTTTGGAGAGATTTGAAGACTACAAATCCATTAGACTTTAAAGGCTATGAAGAGAAACTTAAAAGTGGAAAAACTGATAGTAAAGAAGCAGTTGTAACAGGTGTAGGTCAGTTAAATGGAATAAATGTGGCTTGCGCTATTATGGATAGTTTTTTTATGATGGGAAGTATGGGTACAGTTGTTGGTGAAAAAATCACAAGAATTGTAGAATATGCTACTGAGAATAAACTTCCAGTTATTATTTTTACTGCATCCGGTGGTGCCAGAATGCAGGAAGGAATTTTTTCGCTTATGCAAATGGCTAAAATAAGTGCAGCCCTTGCAAAACATGATGAAGCAGGTCTTTTATACATTTCAGTATTAACAGATCCAACTACAGGTGGAGTAACAGCAAGTTTTGCTATGGAAGGTGACATTATATTAAGTGAACCAGATGCCTTAATAGGTTTTGCAGGAAGAAGAGTAATAGAAAATACAATAAAAGAAAGTCTTCCAGATGATTTTCAAAAGGCCGAATTCTTAATGCAAAAAGGATTTGTAGATAGCATTGTTGAAAGAAAAAACATAAGAGCATGCATATATAAAATTCTTATTTTACATGGGGTGAGAAATAATGGATAAAGAATTTATAAAGACTAATGTAACACCATGGGAAAGTGTTGAGATAGCAAGGCATAAAGACAGACCAACAGGGAAATTTTATATAGAAACTATATTTAAAGATTTTATAGAATTTCATGGTGATAGGAATTTTGGAGATGATAAATCCATTATTGGAGGAATTGCATCAATCAATGATATAAGCGTCACTGTAATTGCTATAACAAAGGGTTCAAATACCACTGAAAATATACAAAGAAACTTTGGTATGCCAAATCCAGAAGGATATAGAAAAGCCTTAAGACTAATGAAACAAGCAGAAAAATTTAAAAGACCAGTTATTTGTTTTGTAGATACTCCAGGTGCATTTTGTGGAGTAGGAGCAGAGGAAAGAGGTCAAGGTCAGGCTATAGCAAATAACCTTTTTGAATTAAGCAGATTAAAAACGCCAATAGTATCTATTGTTACAGGTGAAGGTGGAAGCGGTGGAGCTCTAGCGCTAACAGTTGCAGATAGAATTTTCATGATGGAGCATTCCATATATTCAATTCTTTCTCCAGAAGGATTTGCATCGATTTTATGGAAAGATGCAAGCCGTGCAAAAGAAGCAGCTGCTGTTATGAAAATCACAGCTAAAAACTTAAAGGATTTTAACATAGTTGACGATATAATAAAAGAACCTAGAGGTGGAGCACATAAAAATCCAGCTAAAACAGTTGAAAGTGTTAAAAAAAGTATTATAGATGCTTTAGCTGAATTAAGAGGAAAAGATTTAGAGTCATTACTTAACGAGAGATATAATAAATTTAGACAAATAGGAAATTTCTATTAATAAAACAAAAGAATTTATTGAAAAATATTATATAATTCCAATGGGTTTTCCCATAAGCGGACTTTATATAGTATGAACAGATTAAGTTAATAATCCCCGATAGGGGATTTTTTGCTTTTATTTTGAGGTATATGAGCCCCTTTGATTAATTAGCAGTTATGGTATAATGTTATAAAGATAAGAAAAATATTTATATGATTTTTAAATTGGTATTAATTTCATATGTTAAAGTAAAGCAGATTTTAATTGAAAATTTAAGGTGGTGTGTTTTATATTTATGGGAAAAAGATTTAATAGTACAGGGGTTTGCGTTTCACAAAAGCATTACATGGTTGATATAAGTAATAAAATTGAGCAGATAAAAAAACTTATAGATAACGAATTCTATTTTACAATAAATAGGCCCAGGCAGTATGGAAAGACAACGACTTTAAATGAAATAAATAATAAGTTAAAGGAATTATATTTAGTTATAAATATAAGCTTTGAAGGAATTGGCGATATTGTATTTGAAGACGAAAAAAAGTTCTGCAATAAATTTTTGAAATTAATTATTAAAGAATTATCATTTGTAGATAAAGAAGAAAAAGAGAGATTAGAAAAACTAAACCTAGAAATTAATGATATTGAAGAATTATCAGAAGTAATAACAAGATTTGTTGAGGGTGCTGAAAAGGATGTTGTTTTAATAGTAGACGAAGTAGATAAAAGTTCAAATAATCAATTATTTTTAAGTTTTATTGGAATGCTTAGAAACAAGTATTTATCAAGAGAAGTTGGGAAGGATTTCACGTTTAAAAGCGTTATTCTGGCGGGAGTTCATGATGTAAAAAGTTTGAAAATAAAGATTAGAAACGAGAACGAGGCAAAATATAATTCTCCGTGGAATATTGCAGTGGATTTCAATATAGACATGAGTTTTTCACCTAAAGAAATAATTACTATGCTAAATGAATATGCTATAGAAAATTCTCTGTTAATGGATATAGATAAATTAAGTGAAGAACTTCATTTTTTTACAAGTGGGTATCCATTTTTGGTTAGCAGATTATGCCAAATAGTAGATGAGAAAATTTATGAATTTGATAAAAAGCCTTGGACTATTAAAGACATTCATAAGGCAGTCAAGATAATTTTAGAAGAAAAAAATACCTTATTCGATAGTCTGATCAAGAACTTAGAAAATAATAAAGAACTTTATGATTATATTGAAGACATAATAGTAAGAGGAAACGTTAAGAGTTTTAATAATGATAATCCACTTATAGAATTAGGTTCCCTTTATGGATATTTTGAAAATAAAGATGGAAAAGTTAATATATCGAACCGAATATTCAGTGAAAGAATATATAATTACATGATATCTAAATTGGAAAATGACTATAATAAAATAGATAAATATAACTTTAAGGAGCAGTTCGTTAAAAAAGACGGTGAACTAGATATAGAAAAAATCCTTAGAAGGTTTCAGCAATTTATGAAAGAACAATATTCTCATAAAGATAGCGAATTTATAGAACATCACGGAAGATTACTATTTTTAGCATTTATTAAACCTATAATCAACGGTACAGGGTTTGATTTTAAGGAAGTTCAAGTTTCAGAAGAAAAAAGATTAGATGTAGTCATAACATACAATAATTTTAAATATATAATTGAAATGAAAATTTGGAGAGGTTCAAAATATCATGAAAAGGGAATTGAGCAGCTTTGTGATTATTTGAATATACATGATTTAAATGAGGGATATTTATTAGTTTTTGACTTTAATAAAAACAAAGAGTTTAAAGAAGAAAGAGTTAATATTAAAGGAAAAGATATTTTTCAGGTATATGTTTAGGTTAATAAAGAGTAATGTTATAGGTTTCGATTGATTGGAGAGTGAAAAAATGGAAAGTAATAGTACAAAGGTTGCTAAAATTGCTACTAAGATGGCTATATGTGATAGACATGAGGAGGAGCGTCTTAAGAAAGTTTATGATGAAAAGGGAATAAAGGTTACTGCTGTAAATGTAGGTGGGAATATTAATTCGTCGATTACAAAGATACTTGAGAGTGCGTTAGTTGCAGCGAAGAGGAATGGGCTGATAAGGGAAGAACATTTACACGAAGGTGCTCTTATTGGTGCAGCAAGAGATGCTATTATTCAAATAGGTAATAGGGCAAGTGGTTTAAATGTCGGAGGAAAAATAGGAATAGCAAGAGGTGGAGAACATATATCGGTATGTATATTCTTAAACATAGGATTATTACATCTAGATGAAGTGGTTATAGGAATAGGTCATAGGTCACTTCCCATATAGTTATAATTTTTATAATAAAATACTTAAAAAGCCTCGAAGTATTGCGGGGTAACTTTACAAAAAAATTAAATTATGATATTATAATTTAAAAGATTTATAAATTATTATCAATTTATTTGAGTATTTATCATAAATATAGATATATATTTATGATTATATTTGTTAGTGACGTTTAAGGTTCTGGAGTATAGTAGGAAATTGATAATAAGGAAAATTAGTAGGAGGATGGAAACATGGTAGGAAAAAGAAAGTTAGCTATGCTATTAAGCACAGTTTTAGTTGGAGGAATCCTTGCAGGATGCGGAAAAAGTGCAACAGATTCTAACAATGGAAGTTCTGCATCAGCAGTAAAAAATATTGGTGTTGTTCAATTAGTGCAACATGATGCGCTTGATGCATCTAACAAAGGTTTTGTTGATGGTCTGAAGGAAAAAGGATTTGAGGACGGAAAAAATATTAAGATTGAACAACAAAATGCTCAAGGTGAACAAGCTAATGCTCAAACAATTTCTAAACAATTTGCAGATGCTAAAAAGGATTTGATTTTTGCAATTGCTACACCAGCAGTTCAAGCAGCGTATAATTCAACTAAGGATATTCCGATAATATTCACAGCTGTAACAGATCCAGTAAAAGCAGAAGTAGCAAAGGATTGGAAGAGTTCAGGTACAAATGTTACTGGTACATCAGATAAGGTTCCAGTTGATAAGCAAATAGAATTACTTAAGCAATTATTACCAAATGCTAAGACTGTAGGTGTTATTTATAATACTTCAGAAACAAATTCAGTAATTCAAGTTGATGAACTTAAAGCAGCAGCTCAAAAACAAGGATTAGCTGTAAAAGAAGTTGGAGTTACTAATGTAAATGAAATAAATCAAAATTTAGCAAGTGCATTAGGTGAAATGGATGTATTATATACACCAACTGATAACACAGTAGCTTCAGGATATGCTTTAGTAGGTAAACTTTGTTTAGATAAGAATATTCCTATTATAGGTGCAGAAGAAGCGGTAGTTACTAAAGGCGGTCTTGCATCTATAGGTATAGATTACTACCAATTAGGAAAAGAAGCAGGATATAAGGCTGCAGAAGTATTAGGTGGAAAGAAGCCATCAGAAGTTGAAATAAGTACATTAAGTAAAATGTCATTTACTATAAACACTGATGTTGCAAAGAAATTAAATATTACAATTCCATCAGATATAGAATCAAGTTGTAAAAAGGTAACTGGAGGCGTTGAGTAGTGGATGTTTTAATTAACATTTTAGAACAGGGACTACTATTCTCAATTGTTGCCATTGCAGTATATATAACGTATAAAATCTTAGATTTTCCGGATATGTCTGTTGACGGTACATTCCCAATGGGAGCTGCCATTTCGGCAACTCTTCTAGTTAATGGAGTTAATCCATGGATTAGTATTACAGCAGCAGCCTTTGGAGGAGCAATAGCTGGAGCTATAACAGGTTTTTTACATGTTAAGCTTAAGATTGATAATTTAATGGCTGGAATACTTATGATGATAGGATTATATTCAATAAACTTAAGAATAATGGGGAAAGCAAATGTCCCTTTGTTTAATGTAGGAAATATATTTAAATCAGGGATACCCGCTATAGTAATAATTTTAATAATACTTTTAGTAGTAAAATTATTGCTAGATGTATATCTTAAGACAAAATCAGGATTTTTGCTTATAGCAGTAGGTGATAATGAGCAGGTAGTTTCTTCAATTGGAGTAAATAAAGACTTAGTTAAAATACTAGGACTTGTTATAAGTAATGCATTAGCTGCACTTGCAGGGGCATTGATGGCTCAATACCAAGGTTTCAGTGATGTTGGTATGGGGACTGGTACAGTAGTAATGGGTCTTGCAGCTGTAATTATAGGAAGTTCTTTATTTGAAAAGATTTCTTTTATAAAAGCAACTACATTATCAATATTTGGTGCAATTATTTATAAATGTGCCATTGCCCTTGTATTAAAATATGGATCGGTAGTAGGAATAACTGCTAATGATTTAAAATTAATGACAGCAATAATTGTGGTTATAGCACTATGTTCTAATAATGGAATTTTTAAATTCAAAAAGAAAAAGACTATTGTGGAAGGTGGTGCACAAAATGTTAAAAGTGAAACAACTATCCAAAGTGTTTAATCCAAATACTATAAATGAAAACAGAGTCTTTGATAGATTATCTCTAGACGTTAAACAAGGTGATTTTATAAGTATTATTGGTTCAAATGGAGCTGGTAAATCAACACTTTTAAATATGATATCAGGAACCCTTCAAGCGGATTCGGGATCTATATTATTAGATGGTAATGAAGTTATTAATAAACCAGAGTATGCAAGATCTAAATCTATTGGAAGAGTATTTCAAGATCCGTCAAAGGGAGTAGCACCTAATATGACGATTTTAGAAAATATTGCTCTTGCAGATAATAAAGGTAAGACTTTTGGTCTTAGCTTTGGAATCAACAAAAAGAGAATAGATTATTATAAAGAAATGGTAAGGGAGCTTAATCTAGGGCTAGAAGATAAGCTTTATAATAAAGTAACACTTTTATCTGGAGGACAAAGACAAGCATTAACTCTATTGATGTCCGTAATGTCGAAACCTAAACTATTATTGTTAGATGAACATACGGCAGCATTAGATCCTAAGACGTCAGAAAAAATCATGGAAATAACAAGAAACATCGTTAAAGATAGTGGAATAACAACTCTTATGGTTACACATAATCTTAAACATGCTCTTGAACATGGAAATAGACTTTTTATGATGCATAGAGGTCAAATCTTAGTCGATGTTAAAGGTGAAGATAAAGAAAAACTAGATAACAATAAACTTCTAGGACTATTCGAAAAAGCAAATGGATCAGAAGCATTAAGTGATAGAACTTTATTTGGATAACTTAATTTGTGATATAAAAACCGAAAGAACTGGTAGTCTGTTACTCGGTTGCTAGAGAATATGGCTGCGGATTTCTACCAGTAAAAGTTGTACTCACTTAAACTTGTTCCAAATATAAAATTTGGACAAGTTTAAGTGAAACAACTTTTACTGAAGAAATGCCTGTAGCGATATTCTCAATGCAACACTGTGTAAAAGACTACCAGTTCTTTCTGGTGATATAGATAAAATAAGTAACTTGATATTATTATAATCCGCATACATAATTTGGATTTATCTAATATGTGAATCGAGAGAATAGCTTTGGATTTCTATCAGCAAAAGTAGCACCATTCCTGCTTGTTTCTTAGGCAAGCTAATGACAAGTAGGAATGGAATAACTTTTGCTGAAATTAAAATTTTGTAAGAAAATTTTAATAAAAATGTAATTATTGGTAAATTTTTTGGAAAATAAAGGACTAAATATTAAAATTCCAATATAAATGGAATCATAGGTGTAACATAAGTAAAATTTATGCTATAATGTTAAAGGTGGATATAGAAATAATAATTAACTATTTAGGGGGAATATTTTTTGAGAGACTTTATAAAATTAATGGTATGTGCAATTTTGGACTAGAAGTTTATTAAAGTTAAGTAGCTTAGTTATTAATAATCTTTAGGACAAGTATTGTGAAAATAGTGAAATAGGGAGTTTAGCAGATGAATGAAGAAAATATAAGAAGTGAAGAATTTATAAGAATTGAAGAAATAGCAGATATTTTATTAAAAAGATGGAAAATGATACTTTCCATAACATTGCTTACAACTTTAATGGTAGGAATTATTAGTATTTTTGTAATTGCACCTAAATATGAAGCTAACACAAAAGTTTTCATTGGAAAAGAGAGAACAGATAGTAAAGATCAGAATTATAATAATAGTGATATTCAAATGTATCAACAGTTATTAAAGACATATGCAGAAGTTATAAAGACAAATGCTTTAGTTGAAAAAGCTATTAATGCATCAAATTTAAATACAACTTCAGAAGAAATTTTAAGTAATCTTACTGTTACACCGACAGCGAATACGCAAATTTTAGAAATAAAATATATAAGTAAAGATAGGGAATTGAGTAAAGATGTATTAGATGCTATTACTAGTGAATTTATTAAAACATCTACAGATCTTATACCAAATGGAAATGTTAAAGTAATCGAGCCGGCAAAATTACCAGAAAGTCCAGCTAGTCCTAACAATAAAATGAATATAGCTATTGCATTTTTAGTTGGACTTATGATTAGTGTTGGGTTATCGTTTTTATTAGAATTTATAGATAATACTTTTAAGAATAAGGATCAAGTAGAACAAATATTAGGAATACCTGTTATTGGTGCAATTCCTGATGACTTGGAATAGGGGGATGAGAGATGTTTAAAACGAAAAGACTGCATAAGGCTGTAGCTAATCAAGATTACAAAGGGTTTGTAGTGGAAAAAAAACCAAAGTCTATAGTATCTGAAGCTTATAGGACCTTAAGAACAAATGTACAATATTCATCATTTGATAAAGCTATAAAAACAATAGTAATTACTAGTGCTGAAGCAGCAGAAGGAAAGTCTACAGTATCAGGAAATCTAGCCTTATCTTTTGCTCAGAATGATAAAAAAGTTATAATAGTAGATTGCGATTTGAGAAAGCCTTCTGTACATAAGAACTTTAAAATATCTAATTTAAGTGGTTTATCAGAAGTACTTATAGGAAAAGAAAATATAGAAGATGTAATACAAAACCGTAATGGAAATCTTGATATATTAACATCAGGTAAAATTCCACCTAATCCTTCAGAAATGCTGTCATCAGTATCTATGACTAATTTAATAGAAAAATTAAGAGAAAAATACGATATAGTAATTCTTGATAGTGCACCACTTCAAGCAGTTACAGATGCTCAAATTCTTTCGACAAAAGCAGACGGGACTATACTTGTAATAAGAGCCCAAAGAACTAGCAGGGAGTCAGTAATTGAAGCGAAAAATTTATTAACTAAGGTTGGAGCTAATATATTAGGAACTGTGTTACATGCAGTGGAGAATACTAGAGGTAAATACTATTATTATTATGGAAGTAGTGATGAAAGTAAAGAAGCGAAATAGGAGTAAATATGATAATAGATATTCATTCACATATAATACCAGGAATTGATGACGGATCTAAGAGTATGGAAATGACTTTAGATATGCTTAGAAATGCAGAGAAAGATGGAACTAAAGAAATTGTAGCTACACCTCACTATTTACTTGAATATGGAGAGGCGACAATTGATGAGATAAAGAATTACGTACAAGAAATTAATACGATACTAGAACAGGAAAAAATAGATGTTAAAGTATATAGCGGACAGGAAGTATACTTTAATGAAAATATAATAGATTATTACATACAAGGAAAGATAGGAACAATAAACGATTCAAGATATATGCTTATTGAATTTCCGATGCATAAATTTGACAAAAATATATTTGATATTCTTTATGAACTTCAAGTTAGAAACATTGTTCCAATAATAGCTCATCCTGAAAGGTATAAGCCTATTATAGAAAAGCCTAGTCTTATTAATGGATTTATTAATGAAGGATATTTATTTCAACTAAATGCCGGAAGTATAGAAGGGAAATTTGGCGAAAATGTTAAGAAAACAGCCAATATGCTATTAAATAATAACATTTATAACTTTATAGGTTCAGATGCACATAATATTAATAAGAGAAATACAGGCATTAACAATGCTTTGGGGTTAATAAATGAAAGTGTAAGAAAAGATATCCTTAAAGATAGTTCTGAAAAATTGCTAGATAATGACAGAATAGAATTTGTTGGTGAAAAAATTAGGGAAAAGAAAACAATATTTTCCTTTTTTAAAAGGTAATTTTACCATGGCATGTCTAATTATGTAGCACGAATAATAGGATGGATACTGGGTTTAAAGTTAACAAATGGTGTAATATATGGTATAATCTTTATAAGGAAACTGTGAACTGTATATTTTATATGGGCACTTTATATATGGTGAGTTAATAGTGCAACCGGCCTGAACAGTTTTTGGTTGGTTGCTTTTTATTGGGAAAATAACTATAGAGGAATAAGTTCTGATAAAAAGCATAGAATCTTAAAAGCTGTTGCTAATTTAGTATGAGAAAAAAATTAGGGGTGAATGAAATGGAGCAATTAGAATTCAATAGGGAAGAAGTTTTGTTTAAAGAACAAGTTGCTGAAGAAGAAAGCGGTAGATTAGGGTATTGTTTTTTAAAGAGAACTATGGATGTAATATGTTCGTTGGTTGGACTTATAATTTTAAGCCCAATATTTTTAGTTGTAGCTATTTTGATAAGAGTGGAATCAGAAGGCAATGCTATTTTTGATCAAGAGAGAGTGGGGAAGAATGGTAAGAGATTCAAAATGTATAAATTCCGATCAATGGTAGTTAATGCAGAAGAATTAAAGGACAAGCTAACTTCTAAAAATGAAATGACTGGTCCCATGTTTAAAATGAAAGACGATCCTAGGATAACTAGAATCGGAAAGTTTATTAGAAAAACGAGTATTGATGAATTGCCACAATTAATCAATGTATTTAAAGGTGAAATGAGTCTAGTAGGTCCAAGGCCATCACTTCCGAAAGAAGTAATGAAATTTGAAGATTGGATGATGAAAAGATTAGAGGTAAAACCTGGACTTACTTGTTACTGGCAGGTATCTGGGAGAAATGATATCGGCTTTGAGGATTGGATGAAATTAGATGTTAAGTACGTTGAGGAAAGAAATACTTTTGTTGATGTAATGTTGGTATTTAAGACGGTTGGAGTGTTATTTGGTGATGAACATGCAAGATAGGGGAAATGATATGAAAGTAGTAGTAATAGGTGGAGCAGGATTTATAGGTTCCAATATAGTAGATGAGTTGGTAAATAATAACTATGAAGTTTGTGTGATTGATAATTTGTCCACTGGTAGGATAGAAAATTTAAATGATAAAGCCAGATTTTATAAGTGCGATATCACTAATATAGATGCTTTAAAGCTAGTATTTCAAATTGAAGAGCCAGAAGTTGTATATCATTTTGCGGCTCAAATAGATGTACAAACTTCATTAATAAAACCTGGGTTTGACGCTAATATTAATATTATAGGTACTATAAATGTATTAGAATGCTGTAGAAAATATGAAGTAAAAAAAATAGTTTACCCATCTTCAGCAGCAGTTTATGGCAATCCAGAATATTTGCCAGTTGATGAGAAGCATCCTGTTGAGCCAATATCATTTTATGGAATTTCCAAGCATACCCCTGAGCATTACATTAAAACATTTTGTAATTTATGTGATATTAGATACACAATTTTTAGATATTCTAATGTTTATGGCATGAGACAAGATCCTAAAGGAGAAGGTGGAGTTGTTTCTATATTTATTGATAAATTTTTGAATAATAAGTTACCTGTCATATATGGAAGCGGGGAACAGACTAGGGATTTTATTTATGTTAAGGATATTGCTAAGGCAAACTTACTTGCATTGAGTAAGGGCGATAACAAAATAGTTAATATTAGCACTAATGTTCCAGTTACAGTGAATAGATTGTTCCAAACTATGAAAGACATTTTTGAGAGTGATGTTGAAGTTATTCATAAGCAGTCAAGACAAGGGGATATTTTGCATAGTTATTTAGATAATACATTAGCTAGGGAGTTTTTAGGATGGAATCCTGAATACGATTTTGAAAATGGAATTAGAGAAACTATAGAGTACTATAAGAAGTTGTATATTTTAAACAAAGAAATTGAAGAAAATAAAATTTATATAATAAATGGGATAGATTTTTAGGGGGGAAGATAATGATATGTGCTTTAATAATGGCCGGTGGAAAAGGAACAAGATTTTGGCCATTATCTACGGAAAAAAAACCAAAACAGTTCCTTAACTTAATAGGTAAAGAAAGTATGATACAAATGACTGTAAATAGAATTAAACCTATTATACCAATAGAAAAAATATTTGTTTGTACTGGAGAAAGTTATGTTGATTTGGTAAAAGAACAATTACCGGAACTACCACAAAGAAACATAATAATTGAACCAGAAGGACGGAATACAGCACCATGTATAACATTATCCGCATTAGTAATAGGAAGATATTTTAAAGATTCAACCATGATTGTACTTCCTTCAGATCATTTGATAAAAGATGAAGAAAAATTTAGAAGCATAATAAATAAAGCAAATAACTTTATAGAAAATAATGAAGAAGCAATAATAACATTAGGAATGAAGCCGAGTAGATTGGAGACAGGGTATGGATACATAAAGTATCATAGTAAAATTGCAGAAAGTTATATGTTTGAAGTACTTAAGGTTGATAAATTTGTTGAAAAGCCCAATAAAGCTAAGGCTAAGGAATATTTACAGGATGGTTATTATCTTTGGAATGGTGGAATATTTTTATGGAAAATTCAAACTATAATAAAAGAAATAAAAAAATACTCCCCACGTACATATGAAGCTATCCATGAAATAGAAAATATAAAAGAAGAAAATCTACAAAATTTTATACAGGATCAATATCATGAAACAGAATCTATATCGATAGATTATGCTGTGTTGGAAAAATCAAAAAACATCTATGTTATTCCGAGTGAAATTGGATGGGATGATATTGGAACTTGGAAAGCTGTAGAGAGATATAAAGAAAAGGATATTAATGATAATATCCTTTATGGAAATGCAAGAGTAATTGAATCTAAATCTAATATAGCTATTAATAATGGAAAGAGAATAGTAATGATAGGTATAGATGATGTTATGACTTTAGAAACCGATGATAGCATTTATATAGTTAATAAAGATTATATGGAGAAGCTCAGGGATTATCAGAACATAATTTAAACTGATATTTTAAATTAGATTGGAGATAAGTGTTGAAAAAGATATTATTTGTTACTACCAGATTAATATACCCGATTAATGATGGCAGAAAGGTAGTGTTGTATAATTATTGTAAGGGATTAGTTAAGCAACATAACTGTGAAGTAAGATTATTTTCTTTAATAGATGAAGATGAAAAAAACATAGGACAACCAGATTTTATTTCGAAAGTTTACTATGGTAACCTTCCTAGTAAATTTGAAAAGATTAAAAATTTAGTATTTCAATCAATTATTTTGAATAGCTGGCCTTTACAAGTTTCATTATATTATTCTAAAAGAGCAAAAAGAAAATTAGATAAAGTTATTGAGGAGTATAAGCCAGATATAGTTATATGTGATATGGCTAGAACCGCTGAATACTTAAAGGATTTAGATGAAGCTAAATATAATAAAATTTTGGATATGGATGATCTTTTATCGAAAAGATACGATAGACAACTTAATAGTGGTACATTGAGTAAGGATGCAGTTGGTGCATATTCTAAAAGATTACCTGAATTCATAAATAATCTTATAGATAATAAATATGTAATGAAGTTTATAATAAAAAAGGAGGGTAGCCTTCTTTCTAAATATGAAATTAGTATTGCTAAATATTATAGAAGTATAATATTTGTATCAAAGATAGAAGCAGAAAATTTTAATAAAGTTATTTCAGAAAATAAATCATTAGATATTACAATAGGAGTAGATTATGATTATTTTTCAAAAAAGGTATATAAAACTAAAAAGAAGAAACACATAGTATTTCTAGGAAATATGTATGTAGCACATAATAAGGATGCAGTAAGAACATTTTTAAACAATACCTTTCCGAAAATAATTAATAAAATTCCAAATGTTAAATTCAGGATTGTTGGGAGATGCCCAGATCAGTTTAGAAAAGAACTTTTAAATTATAATAATGTTGAGATTACAGGTGAAGTTGAAGACATAAGACCTTATGTTCAAGAATGCAGTGTTGCAGTTGCACCATTAACATACGGCTCTGGAATAAAAACTAAAATTTTGGAAACGATGGCTATGGGTGTTCCGGTAATAACTAATGATATTGGAGCAGAAGGAATATATGCGATAAATAATAGAGATATATTTATTTCAAATGATAGCAAAGAATTTTCTGATAAGATAATAGAATTATTAAATGATGAAAATCTAATAATTAAAGTATCAAATAGAGCACAAGAACTTATTCGCAATAATTATAGATGGAATACCATAATAGATAAGTTTAGTGATATTATTTAAAAGGTGGCAATGTATGAAGAAAAAAGTTTTATTATTAACAGATCAACTAAGAGTTGGAGGTGCAGAGACTTATTTTTTTAAAATAGAAAATAATATGTTGTCGAACAATATTGCCTTAATTACTGCTGCCGAGGATGGTGAATATAGGAATAAACTAAAGAATATGAGTTCCTTTGTTTATTTAAGTAAGAATCCTGTAATTAATGTATTTAAAATTATTAATATAGTTAGGAAAGAAAAAGTAGACGTTATACATGCAAATTCTTTAAGGTTAAGTATGATGTCGTTGTTAGCTAAAGTTATATACGGAAAAAAGATAAAATTACTGTATACAAAACATAATTTGACATTATTAGAGAGAATAGAAGACAAGGTTTTTGCTTGGTATGTTAATTCTTTTATCACTAAATTACTTACAGTTTGTGAGTTGGATAAGAAAAGAATGGTGGATAAGGGAGTAAAAGAAGATAAAATTATGGTTGTCTCTAACAGTACTGATACGAAACAATTCAATTTTAATTCTAAGTATTTAAAAAATAGTACTGGCCCATTAAATATAGGAATATTGGCTAGACTAGATGAAGTTAAAAATCATATATTATTTTTGGACATAATGGAGGAATTGAAGGAAACAGGTATAGAATTTAATGCTTATATAGCAGGAGATGGTCATTTAAGAGAAATTATTGCTAAGGAAATAGCTATAAGAAATTTAAATGTTAATATGATAGGTAATGTATCTGATGTTCCTAAGTTCCTTGAAGAAATTGACGTATCTTTATTAGTGTCTCATAGAGAAGTCTTTCCTATGAGTATAATAGAAGCTTTTAGCGCAGGAGTTTTGGTGGCAGCTGTCAATGTGGGGGGGATAAGCGATAGTGTGAAAAATAATGAAACAGGGTATTTAATAGAGAATCATTCTGTTAAAGATTTTGTAAATGTAATTAAAGATATATATTATAACAGAGAAAAAAATAGGAATATAGTCATAAATGCTAGAAAATTAGTAGAAGAAGAATATTCACTAGAAAAAATGATAGCTAAATTGGAAAAAATATATATGGAGGAATAGCAGTGAAGAAAGTTTTAATTGTAACTCCCTATTGCCCATTTCCACCTCATAAATCAGGAGGAATACATGCACTGTTTAATATGCTGAAGGAAAATAAAAAATTTAATAATAGAATAGATTTACTATACTATGATGAAAAAGATGAATATGCCGAAATGGAAGTTAAAAAGTACATAGATAACGTATATTATTTGGATTTAAGAAAAAAAGGTAAGAGTTTAAGAATTATGAGCATGCTAAAAGGAATTCCTTATGGAATATATCAATATGATGAAAGTCGATTATATATAAAAAATGGTTATGATAAGATAATATTTGATCAGCCATTAAGCATGAATCTAATTAGTAATATAAATACAAAGGAATCTATTTTAATGGCGTATGATAGCATGAGTTTGTATTTTGGCAGGAAATCAAAGATAGACAGTACTACGTTTATAGAAAAGATTTATAATAAAATGCAAAGTAAATATTATAAAAAGATACAAAAAAAACTTTATAGTAAATTTAATAAAGTTTTTTTTGTATCCGAAAATGATGCATCTTATGAAAAAGAAATGTATGCAGAGTTTGTTTCTAAAATAGATAATATTACCTTAGGTGTAGATTATAATAAATTTGATTCAAGCAGATACTCTAATTCAAGCTCTAAGAATATAATATTTACAGGAATAATGGATTACCCCCCTAATAAGGATGCTGCAATATTCTTTGCAACAAAGATATTTCCTAAAATAATCGAAAAAGATAATGAAGTTAAATTTATTATAGTAGGAAAAAATTCGGATAAAGATATTTGCAACTTAATAAGCAATAATATAAAGGTTACTGGATTTGTTGATGATATAGTTGAAAGCATAGCAAGTGCACGTGTTTATGTATCGCCATTAAGATTCGGGACTGGAATGAAAAATAAAGTATTAGAAGCTATGAGCTGTAAAAGGGCTATAGTAGCATCTGAGACAAGTGTAGAAGGAATAAGTCAGTTAGAGCATAATAAAAATATTTATATACCGACTACAGAAGATGAATGGGTTTATTATGTAGTTAAGGTTTTAAATGATAATACCATAAATGATAGCTTCGGAAATCAGTGTAGAAAAATAATATTGACTAATTATAGTTGGGAAAATGCATATGTAAAAGTTTTTAACAAGTAGGAAGTGCTTTATGAAGAAGAGATTTTTAATTTATGGATGGTTTGGTTACGAAAATCTAGGAGATGAATTAATTTTAAAAAGTATAATTGAAATTATTAGAAAGAACGATCCTAATAATATAATTAATGTGATGGGTGGAAAGCCTACGAATATCGAAAAATATCATGAAGGATTAAATACTGTTTCTACTACCATAGATTTAAGATTTAAGTCTATATTAAGAATATTTAAGTATAATCCTTTTAAGGTGATAAAAAATCTGTTTAGTAATGACTATATTATTATAGGTAGTGGTGGCGCATTGTCAGACTGGAATCCGGACTCAACAATAACTTTATTCTTTATGATAAATTTCTTTAAAAAATTTCTAAAGAAAACTGTAATAATGTTAGGAGCTGGTGCAGGGCCGATAATAGCTGAAGAATCAAAGCTTAAGTTTAAAAAAGTGTTAGAACAAGTTGATTGTATTTGTTTAAGAGATAAGCAATCTTATGAGTTATTAGAGGAAATTGGACTTAATAATATTCATCTGACTAATGATGTTGTTTATGATTTAAAAGACAGCTTTTTTAGAGAAAGTGAAATAGAAAATAGAAAAGATAAAATAGCTATAGTTATAGCTCCTTTACTTTTAAATTCGTATGATAAAAGAATGGAGTATAAGAAGGAAATGATTAAATATATTAAAGGATTAAAGAAATATAATTTTGATATTAAACTAATTCCTTTCCAATATGAGTACGACATAAACTTTCTTAAAGAAATACAAAAAGAATCTGGTATTGTTATTTATGAAGATGGTAATAACAATATGTGGAGAATCTTGGATGAAATGAAAAAATACGATTTAGTAGTTGGAATGAGATTTCACTCTGTTGTTACGTCAATATTACTTAATGTTCCGGTATTACCCATTGTATATCATAGTAAGGTGGATAGCTGTGTTAAGGACTTTGGATTAGAATCTGTGGCACAATCAATAGGTGATGGTGAAAATTGGATTAATTCTAATATTAATTCAGGAAAGATGATTATAGATACTGTTAATTTATTAAATAATAAGGAATTAGAAAAGAGACGATTAAAAAACATTTTAAACAATAAGTTCGAAAATAAAAATTTAGATATAATGCAAGAGTTCATTACTAATTAAGAAGAGGTGTGCTATGAATGTGTTGTTTGTCTCAGAGCTATCCAATTTAGGTGGTGGAGAAACCAGCTTATTAAATTTAATTATAGAGTTTAATAATAATTTTAATGAAATGAATCCAGTTTTATTGTGCCTTAAAGAAGGAAAGCTTACAGAAGAAAGTAGAGCAGCAGGGATAAAAACCATAATTTATGATTATAAAAATGATATTAAAAAAGTTAAAATTATAAATTGCATTAGAAAAATTAGGGCCATTATAAAACTAAATAAAATAAATGTTATTCAAACAAATGAATGGAAAACATCATTCATATTAAGTTTAATAAATAAATCATGTTTTTTAAAATGTAAGGTGATTTGGGTATGCCATGGTCAATGGTACCAATTTAATTTTATAAAAAAAAATATGGTTAATTTATTTATAGATAAAATAATTTCAGTTTCAAATGTAGTTAAGGAGAATCTAATTAGCAACGGTATAAATCCTAAAAAAATAGTTAGAATTCCATTAGGAATTGATATTAATAAATTTAATAATTGTGACGCGAAAAAAATAAGACAGGAATTGCAGATGGAAAATAATGAAAAGGTGTTTGCCACAATAGGAAGATTCCAAGAGATAAAGGGTCAAAAGTTAGTTATAGAAGCAGCTAAGGAATTGAAGGAGTTAGGAAAAAAATTCAAAATACTTTTTGTTGGGGATTCTATTTTTGATAGTGAAAAAGATAATAAATATAAGAAAGAATGTCTAAATATGATTAAGGAGTATAAACTGGAAGAATTTTTTTTCTTCTTAGGTGTAAGAAGAGATATTGGAAATATATTAAGTGGTATTGATGCATTAATAATTCCATCAATTAATGAATCCTTTGGAATGGTAGTTATAGAAGCATTTGCTGCAGGGTGTCTTGTTATATCTACTCCATGTGATGGACCAAGTGAAGTAATTCAAAATGGTGTTTTGGGATTTGTTTTATCTGAAAGAACAACAGAGTGTTTAAAAGATAAAATGGAAGACATTTTAGAAGATAAAATTAAGTTGAAAGAAATATCAAAAAATCAAAAAGAATATTCTAAGAATTACTCTGTAAATAAGATTTGTAGTATGTATGCGAACATATATAATTAAATAAGGAGATGAAATATGAATTTAAGTTATTCGGAAAAAGTTAAGACTGATAATAAATTTATTAATTATAATATAAGTATTTTCATTTTTTTATTATTATTTGAAATATTAATTAGAGCGGTGATACCAGGTGTAGATACATTAATGAATATATTTAAGATAGCGTTTTCCACTGTATTTATAGTTTATATAATAGTCGTCAAAAGGAAATTTAATAATGCTTTTAAGATGGTTCATATGATATTTTGGATGTATTTCTTTATAGTGTTAATGAAGTTGTTTATTGAAAGTAATATAAATGATTATATTAATTGGTTATTGAAAAATAATAATATTAATTTTTATTTTTGTTACATATATTTTATTATTTTTTCTCAGTTAAGAGATGAAATAGACATAAATAAATTATTTAAAGTTTTAAAAATATATAATTATATAATAATTACAATATCATTTATATTATATATGACTAATAATTACATAGGGATGGTAAGTAATGAAAATATGTTAGCTTATGCATGGGTTGGAACTGATAAGCTGAGAATGATGTCTATTTTTGGAAATCCAAACCATGCGGGATTATATTTCATTATTATGTTATGTATATTGGATTATTTTAGAATAAAAGAAGGTAAAAAATTCATATGTATAAATAATGTCTTATTAGTTATATGTAATCTACTTACCTTCTCAAGAACTAGTATTATTTGTCTTATTATATATTTATATATTAGAAATAAAATCACATTCAAAGGTAAGAAAAATAAAGGAATAAGTAATATTTTGAATAAATATAAGTTGTTGATGTTTATAATCATAACATTAATAACTGTTTATATAGTTGTTGATAAATATAATATTTACTTTTTTAATTTGAATTATTTATTAACTAGTTCAAGGGGAGAAAAATGGGTTATTGGTTTGCAATACATGTTAACATATATTGCAATTGGAACACCGTTTAGTGATAATATGTCAGGAATGTCTGAATCCTACAGCGAATTAACCTTCTCTGATAATATGTTTATTGAAATTGGAGCAAGATTTGGGATATATTTAATGATAGTAGTAATTATATACATAATGTATCTATTGATTAAGTCTATAAAAAATAAAAAAATTATGAGTTTGAATAAATTACAGTTAGTTATTATTCCAAGTATGTTATCAGGCACAGTACATTTTTCAATACCTGTGTTGTTATTTAGCATTTATGCTATATTGTGTGAGGATTTGCAAGGTGGAAATAGCATGAATGATAAATCGAAAGTAATCTAAGAGAAGAGGTATCATGAAGTGTTTTGTTATTTCAATCGTAGGTATAGATATAAATCAGGTCTTAAACATTATTGTTGAGTTTGTGTATGTATTTCATATACTATGGTTTTATATTAAGATAATAAAATTTAAAATTTTCATTAATTAAAAAATATGATGGACGTATCGTGCAAGTTTTGCAACTACAGATTTATTTTTGTTAAAAACAAATGTATATTAATAGCAATGATGGAAGCAGTATCAATATATTGTATTGATAGAGTGGTGTTGAAAATTTTAAATTTTAACATTTGTTGTTATTGATGGGGTCACGTTAGATTTTATTCAATAGCATATTTTAAATATAAATAAATTTTTTGTTATAAAAAGTGAATGCACTGATTATATAACTATATTAATGAGAAAAATTATATTTATTATAGTAAAAAAAGAGGTTGATTTTTAGTATTAAGCGGGGAGATTTCATGAGGAAATTAAAAAATAAAATAAAAAATACTTTACTTAGGTTGAAAATTAAATTAAAATATAAAAAATCTTATTTTGAAGTAGGAGATAATGTCTTTATATCAACCAAGGCAAAAATTATTATGGGAAAGAATTCAAAGTTAATAATATGTAATAATAGTTATATTTCTGATAGTGTTAGGCTTATTGTACACGATAACTCAGAACTCATAATAGATGAAAGAGTATATGTATCAATAAATACAATAATAAGTAGCAATAGTAAAGTTTCTATTGGATCGGACACTTCTATTGCTCATAATGTTACGATTATTGATACAAATAAGAATTATTCTAATATCAATTTGAAGATTAAAGAACAAGGTGCAATAGCTAAACCAATTGTTATAGACAATGACTGTTGGATTGCCGCAGGAGTAGTTATTTTACCAGGAGTAAGTTTGGGGAAACATTGCGTGGTTGCGGCAAATGCTGCTGTTAATAAATCATTTGAAGCTAGTTCAGTTTTGGGTGGTGTGCCAGCGAAACTATTAAACAAATTAGGGTAGGATAAAGTAATGAGAAATAGTATATTAAAAACAGCCTCATTAATGATAATGTTTAATTTATTTTCTAAAGTGTTAGGATTTTTGAGAGATTATTTTACTGCAGTTAAGTTTGGTACTACACGAGAAGCTGATGCATATTTGATGGCATCCAATATACCTAATGTTTTATTTGTCATAATAGGTACATCTATTATGACTATAATCATTCCTGTTTATAATGAAATAAAATGTAAGGCAGAAAATGAGGAGTTAGAAAAGTTTACTTCTAATATGATTACAATATTATTCATAGTAAGTTTAATTTTAACCATTTTTTGTGAATTATTTGCTCCTCAATTAGTAAAAATAATGGCACCGGGTTTTAGTGGATATAAATATACTTTAACAGTACTTCTAACCAGAATTTTAGCTAGTGTAATAATTCTGAATACATTAATTTATACTTTTACAGCTATATTACAATGTGAAAATAATTTTTCGCTCCCAGCAAGTATAGGTATTCCGTATAATATTGTTTTAATAATATATCTGATATTTTACATCGATAAATTTGGAGTAACAGGGATTTCTGCAGTGGTATCTATAGCTTTAATTATTCAAATATGTATATTAACATATGGATTAAAAAAAATAAAATTTAAATACAAATTTTATTTAAATTTTAAAGATAAAAATTTCAAAAAAATATTAACATTATTAATGCCTATATGCATAGGAACAGGAATGACTCAAATAAATGGAGTATTTAATGGAATATATGCATCATCATTAGATAGCGGAAGTGTAGCGGCTATAAATTATGCGCTAAAGTTAAATGCCTTAATAGTAGATATAATAATAGTATCTATAACGACTATTATATATCAAAATTTAACTAAAGTTATATTTAACAGTGAAGGCAAGACGTTGTATAAAGAAACAAATAGAGGTATAATAACGATGTTTATTGTATTAATTCCAATAGTAATTATAGCAGCTATGTATAGTCAATATATTGTAAAGTTTTTATTTCAAAGGGGCGCATTTAATAGTGAAAGTACTATGTTGACAGCAAAAGCTTTTTATTATTATTCCTTAGGATTATTTGCTATAGCAATTAATAATATTCTTTCAAGGGTATGTTATTCTTTAGGGGATACTAAAACACCAATGATAAATACATTTTTAGCTATATTGGTCAATATATCAACAGGTTTTATATTAAAAGATATACTAGGTGTTGGAGGAATAGCATTGGCTTCAACAATAGGAAGCATAGTATCTGTTATTGCACTATATTTTAATATTAACAAAAAAGTTAAAAATTGTATATCTAAAAATACAGTTGTAAGTGTAATTAAGTTATTTATTTCATGTATACCGCTTATTTTATTTATAATGTATTCAAAAGAATATATTATAAATATCAATTCTAGTAATGTATCATTAGAATTGATTAAAATTGGAATTATTTCAATGTTAGGATGTGTGATTTATGTGTGTGGAGGTATATTATTAAAGATAGAGGAATTCAGGGGATTAAAGAACATTTTGAACAAGTTTAAGTTTAACAAATGAAGTGCATTATGAAAAGCAACTTCACTCGCAAGCTCCGTCAGAAGCACCCGGAGATCTAAAATTTTACAAGTACAAGCATTACACTAAATGAATATTTAGTGTAATTGTTTATTTTAAGAAAATATTATATAGGATATAATATTATATGATATTGGTAGAGTGGAGGATTAATGATGGATAAAAGATTGAGTGAAAAGTTAAATGACTTTGGAAAGGCTTTATTAAGATTAAGTGAAGCTATAGATGAAAGTAAAGATAATTCTAAATCATCAACTCTAAAAGATGGAGTAATACAAAGATTTGAATTTTGTTATGAAATGTGTTCGAAATTAATAAAATATTATTTAGAAAATGAAGGAATCCAAGAAGCAAAAAGCCCTAAAAGTACATTTAGAGAAGGTTTTAAAATTGGAATTATTGAAGATGGTGAAGCTTGGATTGATATGTTAAATGATAGGAATCTAACTTCCTAAATTTTATTCTCATATTTTATATACAGAAAAATTGATTTATATAAAGGGGTATTTTAAATTTCTTTATTATCAATAGGATTTAAATATTCAAATCAAGTATTTGATTTATGCTATAAACATATTTACAAATTTCTTAAAACTTTAAGTTGATATTTTTACTAGGAATTATAAACATTTTTGTACCCACCAGGGGCATAATATGGAGAAAACATTTGAAAATGAGCTGCTAAAGATTCTTAATTGTAGGTTGTTCCACTTTAGCTTGTCAAACTGAAAGTTGGAGCATGCTAAAGTGGATACAACCTGCAACTTAGAACCTTCAGCGATGTTTTCTAGTTTTTCGGAATAAAAATGTTTATAATTTCGGTAAGTTATCACATAAGTCTAAGTTATACGTTGTTTATCTTGTCAGAAGAAGTATTGATAACTACACCTAATTTTGTAGAAATTATGGTATTTAATTTATGTATGGAAGATGAAGGGTTAGAGAGTTGTTTTTCTAGACGAAAAAGTAAATAAGCACAGACTGCTATAGGAAATCCTGCATTAGTAATAAGACTCATGACATCGTTAATCCCCATAATTCATTACCTCCAATAATATAAGTTTTTAGTTTATTTAAGACCTTTTTCTTTCTCTTTGAAGCAGTGACATAAGATATATTTTCATGATATGCATAATTGGTAAGAGTATTTTTCTTGAAAAATACAAAGTCTATTAAATGCTTTTCAGAATCACTTAAATCATTTTTTATTGCAGATAAAAATTTAAGATGTTGATATTCAAGCATAATGCTATTATTCTCCATGTTATTAGCAACCTCAGCCCTTCGGATCTCGGAAGCGCCCCTAAGGGAAACAAAAATTACCAAGTACAGGTATTGTTCTAAATTAATGATGTGAGATTAAACTACGTAAAAGCGTAGTTTTTTTGTTTTAGAAAAATAAAAGAAAGTTAATAATGCGAATATCCTAGGTAGAGAAAAAAGTAAATGGAACTTAAAGTATATATAGAATAAAAAAGAGGAATTTATATGCTAAGCGCGACTATTTAGTTTTTTACAAAACGTACAGATCTTCATGCTCCAGAATATGATGGATTATTCAGATATAAATGTTAGATGGCATTTAGATAGTAAAGATAATATTATTTGACGAAGAAAAATAATATTCAAATCTTAAAGAGCTGGATTTAAGTGATTATGAAGATTTCAGATTGTAGAATTTCAAGGAGTACGGGTTTATGAAAATATTAATAACTGGCTCAAAAGGTCAACTAGGAAATGAGCTTCTAGATATAATAAAAAGTGGAAAAGCTGAAATAGGGGAAGTTTCGGAAGCTATAAAACAATGTGAAGTTATAGCATTAGATGTGGATGAATTAGATATAACTAATCTAAAACAAGTTAAAAATAAGATAAATGATTTAAAACCTGATGTAGTAATTAACTGCGCAGCAGCAACGGATGTTGATGGATGTGAAAGTAATGAAGATTTTGCATTTAAAGTCAATTCAATTGGTCCTAGAAATTTAGCTATAGCAAGTTCGGAAATAGGCGCTAAGTTAGTTCAGGTATCAACGGATTATGTATTTAGTGGAGCTGGAAATAAACCATTAACTGAATATGATTTAACAGCTCCTTATAGTGCTTATGGTAAAACTAAACTACTCGGAGAAAACTATGTTAGAGAATTTTCTTCAAAGTATTTTATAGTAAGAACTGCTTGGCTTTATGGATATGTAGGTCATAATTTTGTTTATACTATGAGAAAACTTGGGAAAGAAAAAGAAGTAATTACTGTTGTTAATGATCAAAGGGGTAATCCTACTCATGCTAATGATTTAGCTTATCATATATTAAAATTAATACAAACAGAAGAATATGGAGTATATCATTGTACAGGTAAAGGAGAATGTACATGGTATGAATTTGCTAAAATGATAATTGAATTATCAAGAGAAAAATGCGAAGTTTTAGCCTGCACATCAGAAGAGTATAAAACTCCAGCAAAAAGACCAGAATATTCATCTCTAGATAATATGATGCTAAGATGTACTGTTGGCGATGAAATGAGAGATTGGAAAGATGCAATAAAATCATTTATTAGTAAGTTAGATAAGTAAAGGAGTCATATTCCTTCATGTATCAATAGATGAAGTTTATGGATCTTTAGCAAGTTCGGTAATACTTCCCTCACAAAGGGGTCAGACCCTTGTGAGAATTTACCAAGTACAAGCGTTGTACTAAATAATAGTTTAGTGCAATGCTTTTTTGTTTAACAAAAGTATGTTATGGGATATAATATAAGCAAGATGAGAAAAGAGATTGGAATATTTTGTAGGAGGGTTAAATTTGGAGAGTCAATTAAATAAAGCTATTGAAATATTAAGGAAAGAATTTAATCCAATAGTAATATATTTATTCGGTTCGGCTGCTAAGAATAGGCTTAGGGAAGATAGTGATATTGATATTGCTTTTTTAACTGATAATGATGTAGATTCTTATGAATGCTTTATGAAAGCACAGGAATTAGCTGATATTTTTAATAGAGAAGTAGATTTGATAAATTTAAATACATCTTCAACTGTATTTAAAGCTCAAGTAGTAGGTACAGGGAAAAGAATATATTGCACGGATGAGACTAAGCGTATGTATTTCGAAATGAGAGTTTTAAAGTCTTATGCGATGCTAAATGAAGAGCGTGAAGTTATTTTAAAAAAGATTAAGGAAAGAGGAACTGTATATGGGAAATGATGTTATCTTCAATAAAATTGAAACTATCGAAAGATGTATAAATAGAATTAAAGAAGTATATAACAATAACCTAGATAATTTAAATGATTATACAAAGCAGGATTCTATTATTTTAAATATACAAAGAGCATGTGAAGCAGCTATAGACTTAGCAATGCATATTATATCAGAGAAAAATTTAGGTATACCCCAAAATAGCAGAGATTCTTTTGAAGTGCTCAATTCTAATAATATAATAGATGACAAACTAAATGGAAGAATGAAGTCAATGGTTGGATTTAGAAATATAGCAGTTCATGATTATAAAGCATTAAATATGAAAGTGGTGCAAGCCATTATTGAGAATCATTTAAAAGATTTTAGTGATTACATTTATGCCATAAATAAGCTGTTATAACAACAAGCTTGGTTATAGCAAGTCAGTCGCAAGATCATGACTAATACCCTTGAGGTCAAAAATTTAGCAAGTTCGGTCATACTTCCCTCACAAAGGGGTCAGACCCTTGTGAGAATTTACCAAGTACAATCATTGCACTAAATAAAAATTTAGTGCAATTTTTGGTTTTAAGTAAATAGTTTATGGGATATAATATATTAAGTGGAGTAAACCAAGGGAGTGAATTAGTTTGAATATAGAAGAAAAGATAGTTGATGAAATAGCAGATATATGTCATAAGTACAAGCATATTAGCAAAGTCATTCTCTTTGGATCTAGAGCACGGGGGGATAATTCAGCTAAAAGTGATATTGATTTAGCAGTATATAGTGACAGTTCAATAACAGAATTTATTGAAGATATTGAAATGAATACTAGTACTTTATTAGAATTTGATTTTTCAGCTATGAAAGATATACATGATGAATTATTTTTAGAACAAGTAAAGAAAGAGGGAGTAATTATTTATGAGAGGCATTGATTTTAAATATATGAATTTAAAGAAAGCTTACGATAGACTTGTTGAAGTAAGTAATTTATATGATGGAAAGAATGATATAATACGGGACAGTTTAATTCAGAGATTTGAATTCACATATGAACTTACTCATAAAACCCTTAGAGAATTTATGAAATATTTAGGTGTAACCCTCGAAAATTCATTTCCGCGTACAATATATAAAAAAGCCTACGTAAATAACCTAATATCAGATGATAAAGTTTGGATTAGTTTATTAGAAGATAGAAATTCCACATCCCATATATATAGTGAAAACTTAGCAAATGAAATTGCGAGTAGGATAGTAAGTGAGTACGTTAAGGCAATAGGAGAATTAGTTGAAAATTTAGGAAAGCTTTAGCAAGTCAGTCGCAAGTTCGGTCATACTTCCATCACAAAGGGGGCAGACCCTTGTGAGAATTTACCAAGTACAAGCATTGCACTGAATGAAAGTTTAGTGCATTTTTTGTTTTAAGCGAATAGTTTTTAGGATATAATATAACTAATAAATAGAAATAAAGAGGTGAGTGAATTGCCAGAAATAAGCCTATTTTTTGGAATAAGAATTACTATAAATTATAGTGATCATGTGCCACCACATTTTCACGCTGAATATAATGGTGAAAAAGCATTGGTCGATATTATTAATGGTAGAGTTATGAAAGGATATTTGCCTAAGAGACAATTGAAATTGGTTTTAGCTTGGGCTGAAATTCACAAGGATGAATTGATGCAAAACTGGGAATTGGCTAGAAGTCATCAAGCATTATATAGAATAGCACCATTAAGTTAGGAGGATGTTTAAATGGAGTATATGCCAGAAGTTATTCAAGTAAGACCAACAAATGATTTTAAGGTTTATGTTTACTTTGATGATGGTTCAGTTAAATTATATGATGCTAATGAGTTAATAAATAAAGGTATATTTATTAAAATAAAAGATATAGATGTTTTTAAAGAAACTTGTACTGTATTAAATGGAACACTGGCTTGGGATTTGGATGGTAATTATAATGAAAATACATGTTTAGATATTGATCCGTTTGAGATATATGAAAATTCTCCAGATGTAGATGAGTAGCAACTTCAGCCCTTCGGACTTCGGAAGCACCCTAGGGGAAATAAAAATTACCAAGTACAAGCACTGCACTAAATGAAAGTTTAGTGCATTTTTTGCTTTAAGCGAATAGTATTTAGGATATAATAATATTTGAAGTTGTGTCCCCGGAGTATTCAGACCACGATTACTTTATAAAAGCTAATATATATCAAAGGTTTGTGGTTCTTGAATATAATATAGTTGAACAAAACGGAATGATTACACAATATTCATTAATAGATGGGTCATATAGGACACCTAAAGTATTAGATCATAAAGATATTTATGTTAGTTCAGTTTTTCCAGAATTAAGAATTGAATTAAAGGATATATTTGAGTTCTAGTCAGTTTTGTACTCAGCAGCAACATCAAAAAAACCTCGTTACTATTAAGCAACGAGGTTTTTAGAATTTAAGCTACATCAATTTTAGTAATATTTCTCTCTGTTATTTGAGCTCCGGATTTTTTTATTAAAGCCCCAGAAGCAGCAAAGAAGATATTCTTCTGAATTATTGTATCCATTAAGGAATTTACCTCAGTAGGTGTAAGATCAGGTTTAACTCCGTTGATGCTGAAATTACTTTTTAAGCCACCTTCAGTTATAAAAGTCATTGCTAAAATATATTCCATAATTTAAAACCTCCTAAAATTAAATTTTTATTATTTGTTTTTAGAATATCTTACATTTGATCAAGATTTGATGATTCATTTAATAAAATAGATCCAGTAGCAGCAGATAAAACACTTTTTATAGCCTGAGCCACTGCATATGCATTTTCAGGCGCCACATCAGTTCGTACATTAGAAAAATTCTTCTTACTAAATTTTGGGTCTCCCGCAAGATCTACTCCACTTTGAACCTCGATGCTTAAAGATGTAGTTGCAATTTGTTTTATTACAGCCATATTTCTTACCTCCTAAATTTTATTCTCATATTTTATATACAGAAAAATTAACTTTTATAAAGGGGTATTTTTAAACTTTTTTATTATCAATAGGATTTAGATATTCAAATCACGTATTTGAATTATGCGATAAACATACTTACAAATTTCTTAGAACTTTAAGTTGATATCTTAACTAGAAATTATCAAATAAGTCTAAGTTATAAGTTGTTTATCTTGTCAGAAGTAGTATCTATAACTACACCTAATTTTGTAGAAATTATGGTATTTAATTTTTGTATGGAAGATGAAAGGCTAGAGAGTTGTTTTTCTAGACGAAAAAGTAAATAAGCACAGACCGCTATAGGAAATCCTGCATTAGTAATTAGACTCATCATATCGTTAATCCCCATAATTCATTACCTCCAATAATATAAGTTTTTAATTTCTTTAAGACTTTTTTCTTTCTCTTTGAAGCAGTGACATAAGATATATTTTCATGATGTGCATAATTAGTAAGAGTATTTTTATTAAAAAATACAAAGTTTATTAAATGCTTTTCAGAATCGCTTAAATCATTTTTTATTGCAGACAATAATTTAAGATGTTGATATTCAAGTATAATGCTGTCATTTTCCATGTCATGA
This sequence comes from Clostridium chromiireducens, assembly GCF_003575225.1. Lineage (NCBI taxonomy): Bacteria > Bacillati > Bacillota > Clostridia > Eubacteriales > Clostridiaceae > Clostridium > Clostridium chromiireducens. Next base: position 470,251 of record NZ_QXDJ01000002.1, read on the forward strand.
CATAACGATGCATTACATTCAATGTCATCACTTAGAGAGAAGAGTCCATCGATATCTTTTCGCTTATCATCGATATTCAGTAAAGTACATAAACGATTTTTTATAGAATTTGTAGCATAGCCGACAAAACGATGGCTATCTAGTTTATATTGAGATATGCAGTTAATCAGAGTTAAGAAACATTCATTTTGGATATCAGACTTTTCATAACCATGAATAAATGTCTTTTTAGACAAAGAATTTATAAATGGAGTAAATTCTTTAATTAAATTCTCTTTTGATATTAAATCACCATATTTAGTTTTAGCAACTAATTCCTCAATATAATCATAATTCACATATGATCCCTCCCAAAATTTACTTGTCATAAGGAATATACAGTAAAAAACATTTTTATAAACACCTGGAAAAAAATTTTCTTAGAAAATTTGAATATATTTCAATTTTTTTGGATATGTTGTGCTCATATTTCGCCCCTGTAATCTAAAAAATGTCTTGGAGAAAGTATACATCATAAAATATTTAATGCAAGAAATTAATTTCAAAAAATTACCAAAAAATTTGTTGACATGAGGGGAAGTAAAGGTATAATTAAATCAATGGTGATGCGCAAATGTTGTTGCTAAAATTTTAGGGGGATAGGATTATGATAAAATTAGAAGAAAGCTATTATAAATTTGCTGCTGAAAATTTTTAAGCAGCATACAAGGTCTATTTAACATCAAAATAAGTGAATATTTTTAGACATAATCTATTTGTAAACGATAACTAATTTGTGAAAATAAATTAATTTGCATTGGAGAAGGGAATATGGTTGAAAGAGATTTGAAATGCATTTATGGGAATGAAATTTGTATTATATTAGGTATAAATATACAATCACCTCAAAAAAGAAATTTCCCCAGTGTAATAGCAATGTTATAGCTAGACTTATGTGCATTTAACTAAAAATAAATGAGGGGATGTATTTATGAAGGGGATAGAGTGGATTAAATTAAAAACTGCTATGTGTGAAGATGAAACTATGAGATTAATTGATTCTATGGAACGTTATAGAGACGTTGCCAATTATGTATGGATAAGATTGCTTTTACAAGCAGGCAAAGTTAATGATAATGGGTTAATATATTTAAAAAAAGGTGTGCCGTATACTAAGGAGATGCTGTCTATATTATTTAATAGACCATTAGAAATTATAGAAAAGGTTCTAGAAATTCTAGAATCTTTTAAACTTATTGAGATATATGAAAATAATGTGATAAAAATACGTAATTGGGAGAAACATCAAAATATTGAGGGAATGAAAAAAGTAAGAGAAGGAAGTCGAAGTAGAGTTAAAAATTTTAGAGAAAGAAAGAAAAAAGAAAATGAGATTTTGAAGGAAGGAACAAGTAGTGATGAAGCTTGTAATGATCCAGTTGATGAAAGTAGTAGCAGTGAAAAAACAAATAAAAATAAAAAGTGTAACGCAAATGTAACGCTGCAGAAAGAGAAGAGAGAAGAAGATAAAAGAACTAAGAAAAAGAATATAGATAATAAAGAGATTAGAGAAGAAAGACTAAATGATGTTATCTGCATTAAAGAAAATGATACAAGCTCAGATGATATGCTTGCAAAGGAAGAAGCTCTCTCTTCGTCTCATGATGAAGTGAAAATGAATAGCCTCAAGATTATAAAAACTCTAGAAGAAAATAAAATCACCATAAGGGGAATGAATTTAAGCTGGGTAACAAAGGCTTTGGGTACTCATGATGAAGAATATATAAAAATGGCTATGGAAGAAGCTATAGAAAGAGATAAGCTTGATATAAATTATATTAATGGCATTCTTAAGAATTGGCTTAGGGAAGGGTATCCTAAAACTTATGAGGAGATGGAATTTAATAATTGCAGTACTGGTAATTCATATGCTAGAAGGGAAAAACCAAGACTTAGATTTATTAACTTTGAGGCAAGAAAATATGATTATGATGACTTAGAGAAGAAGCTTCTAGGATGGACATAAGATAATTGAGGTGAATATTGACTTGAAATTTTGATGAATGTGCCTAAATAGGGGGGATTGGGAAATGGAATATATTAAAGGTATAGATATATCAAATAATAATGGAGAGATTGATTTTAAGAAAGTTGCAACGGATAATGTAGAGTTCGTTTATATGAAGGCAAGTGAAGGTAAAACTTTTCAAGATAGCATGATGGAAAGCTTTTATAATTCTTGCAAAAGCAATGGTCTAAAGGTTGGTGCGTACCATTTCCTGGTTGGATCAAGCTATCCTGAAGCACAGGCAGAAAACTTTTATAGGAAGATTAAAGAGTATGAGTGGGATCTAATACCTATATTGGATATCGAGAGAGAATTCTATGGATTATGTGATTATGTAGTAAGATTTATAGATGCCTTTAAAAAATTATGTCCTTTGCAGCTAGGCATTTATTCTTACACAGGATTTATAAGTAATATAGAGAGCATACAAAATACCATAAAAGATTATCCTTTCTGGGAAGCAAATTATAATAATGTTCCTTGGAACCTGCCTTCGAATTTCTTTAATAATAAAGTAGGACATCAATTTACTGAAACCGGAAATATAGTAGGAATAGATGGGAAAGTAGATGTGAATTCATTTAATGAAGGCATTTTGCTTAAAAACAATTCCTATTTAGAAACATGGATAAATGATAAAAATAAATGGTGGTATAAACATAAGGATGGAACATGCACTAAGGGCGCATGGGAATTTATAGACGGGAAATGGTACTATTTTAATGAAGAGGGTATAATGCAGACAGGATGGATTAAAGTAGATTATAAATGGTATCATTTAGATAATAACGGAGCTATGGAAACGGGATGGATAAAGGATGCAGGAAAGGATTATTGCTTATATTCAAATGGTGAAATGATTCATGATTGTACTATTTATGGATATAAATTTGACTGTAGTGGGATAGCTGCAAAAGCAAGTCAGTAGCAAGCTCCTGAGTTCTCAAAATTTACAAGTACAATGTTTTTTGAAGATAACAGGTAAGATTGATTAAATCAATGAAATCTTATCTGTTTTTTGTTTTAAGAAGATTAAATGTAGGTTATAATTAAATTATTAAATGATTTTATGATATGATTATTGTATATACGAGGAGATGATAGTATGGAATCCAATAAATTAGAAAAATCATTGTTAAAAGAAGAGTGGATTAACAATATAAAATATATGTCGCCAAGGCCTAGATATAATCATATAGAGTTACAAGGAGAATTATATTTACAATTAAAAAGTTATTTCAAAAAATCATGTAATGTTTCAATTGAAGCAGCTTTATTTTTAACTAAAGAAGATCCGACTATTATTAAATCTGATAAAAATAGCGTTGATAATTTGATAAAATCAAAAAAAGCTGAGGTGGCTCCAGATGTTGCAGTTTATTGTGATAAAAATCAAATTTTTTATAGGGGTTATATAGGAATTCCACAATTAGTTATAGAAGTTTTAAGTCCATCGAATCCGGATGATGATCTTATTTCTAAAAAAGATCTATATGAGGAATATGGAGTGCCTGAATATTGGATTGTATCGCCAATGAGTAAAAAAATATGGATATATTCATTGATAAATAATAAATATGAATTAAAGCATAGTTGTACATTAAATGAGAAATTTAAAGCCATAAGATTTGAAAATTTAGAAATAGATTTATCAGAAGTCGAACTAATAGAGGAAGAATAGAAAGTCAGTCGCAAGATCGCGACTGACTTTATATCATATATCCAATTCCATTTAACCTAGCAGACTTTTGATAGTATTACTGCTAGAACTATGACTGCTATAATAATATGTATCCTTATTATACTCAGTTCTATGTAACACAGTTCCAATTACTAAGCCGTTGATTTTTGTTAATAAGCTTTTGGTTTCTAATACTGATTTAGCATTTGTTACGCCGGAGCGTATTACAACTAAAGTGCAGTCTACTTTTGTTGATAAAATTTGGGCATCAGTAACTGCTTGGACAGGTGGGCTGTCTAGCAGGATTATATCGAAGTTTTTCTTTAATTCAGTTAGTATATTATCCATTTCTTGAGATGCTAACATACTTGCTGGTTTTCCGGTAAATTTTCCAGAAGACATTAAGTAAAGGTTTTCGTTATGCTTTTGAATTACCTTATCTAAAGATTCTTTTTTGAGTATAACATCAGATAAACCAGAGGTATTAGGTATATTAAATTTTTGATGCAGAGAAGGTTTTCTAAGATCACAGTCTACTATTATTACCTTGTTATCGTTTTCTGCAAAAGATAAAGCTAAGTTTCCGGCTACTGTTGATTTTCCTTCTTGCAATTTGGAACTTGTAATTAATATGGTTTTAATATTTTTTTCTGATTCAGAATATAGGATATTAGTTATTAGCGTCCTATAAGCTTCTGCCACGATAGATTTTGGCTTTTGCTCTACTATAAGCGTTATATGAGTTTTTGTTTTTCGTATCTTAGTGTCATCGGGGATTAGGCCAAAAGTCGGCAGCTGGACAATTCTTTCTAATTTCTCTTTGTTTTTAAATGTATAATCAAGAAGTTCTATTAAAAAAATAATTCCAATGCTTATCATAAGGCCGAGCATAAATCCAATGGCAACATACATTTTTTTCTGCGAACTAGTTAAAGTTTCAGAGACTACAACATCTTCTATCACTTTTACTATGCCATTAGGGATGAGTTCCTGTGTTTCTTTAATGAATTCATTAGTTATCGCAGAAACTGTATCTTTCGCTAAGGACTTATTTAGATTTTTATATTTTATTTCTAGTATTTGAGTATTTGCCATTGGAACCGTTGTAAGAGAACTAAGTACAGCTGATGATTGTGAGTCTAGGTCGTATCTATTTAGTGCTCTTGAAACTAAAGTGTTAGTTTTTATTAATTCCGAATAGGTTTTTAATAATTTTTGATACATTTCTACATCATTATTATTATATTTCTCTTCGATTCCAGTTTCCTTGCCTACAAAGACTTTAGTAGAAGCTTCATATTGAGGTTTAACTATATAAAAACTATATAAGATAGATATCGCTGTTGTTATAAGTGGCAAAATAATTACTAATTTCCATTTCTTTTTAAGTATTTGAAAAATTTCTTCAATAGATATTGTTTCTGAATCCATCTAATCCCCCCAGTGAGTAATATACGAAGATAAAGTAAAATAGAGTATAGTTTAAAAGAAAAAGAAATGATGCGCAAAACTATGATATCCTTCCACAATAATTTAATAGAATCAACTGAATATAGTAAATGTAATTTTATTATAAATTAATACAATTTATAATATATTATGTAATAAATTACATATAAATTCATATTACCATTAAATAACCAAATATTCAAATTATTTTTACAATAATCTAAATTTGTATTTTAAGAAGCTTTTAGAATTGAGAAGAATGAAGATATTCTTATTTCGTTTATAAATTCAATATTGCCATGTGATAAAAAAATAAAGGATATACACATTAAAAATCCTCAAGGGTTTAAAAATGTTGTTGCCTAATTATGGAAAATATGATATCATTAATTATAGTGAAAAAGGCAAATCATAGGAAACTATGAGACGCAAAGCCAAGGACCTGAACCATAATTGTTTTATTCATGGAAGGTAGCCGGTTACCACGAGGATGACTATTTATAGTCTTTAGACTCTGTTGAGATCTAATTGTCCTTATTTTCCTTTTTCACAATGAAAGGTGGGGAAAAATAATGATTAAAGTTTTATGTGTTTCAATAGTGGCTATAACAGTACTATTTGTATTAGCTTTATGCAAAATTTCTAAAAGATCAGATAGAAATGCACAGATTATACTATCAAATTCCCGTATATTTCATTTGTAATGGTTTTCTAACTTGCTATAAATTAACAAGTCATAAATACTGCACGAAAGATGAATTTCGTGCAGTATTTCGTTAATCTAGATCAAGCTTATTTGTAAAGAAGACGAGTCATAAGTATTTAAAAGTATTATGATAATTTATAAAAAAATTTGTTAACAATTCATGGAGGAAGTAATGTCGAAGAAAATAAGAAAAGCAATAATTCCAGCAGCAGGGCTAGGAACAAGATTTTTACCTGCAACCAAGGCTCAACCAAAGGAAATGCTTCCTATAGTTGATAAGCCAACAATTCAATATATTATAGAAGAAGCTATTGCTTCTGGTATTGAAGAGATACTCATTATTACTGGCAGAAATAAGAAATGCATTGAGGATCACTTTGATAAATCTATTGAACTTGAAGTAGAGCTTGAAAAAAATCATAAGGATGAATTATTAGATTTGGTTAAAAATATTTCAGATATGGTTGATATTCATTACATAAGGCAAAAAGAACCTAGAGGACTAGGACATGCTATTTTATGTGCTAAGAGTTTTGTAGGTAATGAGCCTTTTGCAATTCTTCTTGGTGATGATATAGTATATAATGAAGGAAAACCTTGCCTAAAGCAACTTATTGATTGCTATGGTGAATATAAAACAAGTATTTTAGGTGTGCAAAGTGTTAATCCTGAAGATGTATGCAAGTATGGTATAGTTAATGGAATAATAATTGAAGATAGAGTATGTAAAGTTAAAGGATTAGTAGAAAAACCAAGTATAGAAGATGCACCATCAAATACTGCAATACTTGGCAGATATATAATTACTTCTGCTATATTTGAAATTCTAGAAAATACAAAGCCTGGCAAAGGAAATGAAATTCAACTTACAGATGCATTGAAAGAGCTTGCTAAAAGTGAAGCTATGTATGCTTATAACTTTGAAGGAAAAAGATATGATGTTGGAGATAAGCTTGGATTTTTAGAAGCAACAGTTGAATATGCATTAAGAAAACCTGAAATTAAAGATGATTTTATAAAATACTTAAAAGGCCTTGATTTAGAATAAGTTTAAATTAAGTAAATAAATTAAATGTTTAGTGCTGGCTTTTTTAGTATAAAGGACTCGTTACTGTTAAGTAACGAGCCTTTTTAATTTTAGGCTATCTGAATTTTAGTTATATTTCTTTCTGTTAATTGAGTACTATATTTTTGAATTATCGTCCAGAAGAAGTAAAGAAAATATTCGTTCTCTTTGTAATTTTATATTAATAAGTATGCAAAAAATTGGATTATTTTATATAAATTTTGTATTGAAATCTTTGTACATTGATGATAAAATTAGTGATATGTTTCGGATAATGGAATTATATGTATAAAAATACATATAACTCAATCGTTAAATATTAAAGTTAAAAGATATTGGGGACTGTGAAAAATTCTCTTTATTTGGGCGCCTGGAGAATTTTGAGTTTGTGGTGCAACCGACCAATTTAAATTAATTGATAAATCAATTAGTTTAGATTGGTTTTTTGTTTTAAAAGATTATTATGAAGAAAAAATTAGGGGGAGAAAATCATGAAGGAGAAAAAAGATAGGATAAAAGAATTTGCTAGAAAAATTGAAATAGCGAGAGAAATATTACATAAGAAGATAGAAGAAAATATGGACAAAAAAGAAATTTTGAGAGTTAGCCAGGAGTTGGACAAACTAATAGTTAATTATTTATTAGAATGCACTATAAAGGCATAATTAAGATAGACTTCTGCTATGCCTTTATAGTGATGATTATTATTAGGTGGAATGCGAAGAGTTTGACTTGTCTAATGTTGATCATTCTCATATTTTTTTGTAATTAATTATATATAAATAGAAACGAAATATTATTTACTAATTCCATAAATTGTATATAATGTAAGTAAGTGAGTTTTTAGGCTGATGTAAATATAATAATTATTAAAATAATTACTTGCAATAAAGAAGAGGGGAGAATATCTGTGGCGATCTTTGATGTCTTTAAAAAGTATGATGAATTTGGGTTTAATTCTAAAGGATTTCACAAAAATGGTACAAGATATAATGATAATGGATTTGATAAAAATGGTGTTCACAAAAATGGTTCGTATTTTAATGATGAAGGGTATAACATGGAAGGGTATGATAAGCACGGTTTTGATAAGGATGGTTATAACAGTGCGGGATTCGATAAGGATGGATATAATAAAAAAGGGTATGACATGCGTGGCTATGATAAGCAGGGAGAATATTTAGAAGTAAGGTATTCATGGAAAAAGTAGAACTTACTAGCAAGCTCGAGACATTCTTGTAAAGGAGGCCGGATCTTGTGAAATTATCGGGTATAAGTTTAAATAATATAGAAATAAAGAAAACAGGTAAGATTGATTAGTTCGATAAAATCTTACCTGTTTTTATTATTAAAAAGATGAATTCCTAATAATGATAATATTTATGTCTACAACGTGGAATTCTATTTAGTATAACTCCTATAATGTTAGCACCTACTTTAAGTAAGAGTTTTTTTGATTCGATTACCTCATCTTTTTTTGTTTTTTCTGATTGTACAACGAGAATTGTTCCGTCAACATTTGTTGATAAAATTTGTGCATCTGTAATTCCGAGAAGGGGGCAGCAGTCTAGTATTATCAAATCATAAATTTCTTTTAAGGTAGTTATTAAATTACTCATTGAATTTGAGGATAGCATTTCAGCAGGGTTCGGTGGTAACTTACCAGATGTCAAAATATCAAGATTATCATTATGACGTATTATTGCTTCTTTTAAATCTGTTTCACCTATTAGAATTTCAGAGAGCCCAATTAAATTAGAAATATTAAATTTTTTATGAATTGATGGTCTTCTTAAATCGCAATCTATTAATAGTACTTTTTTATTATCTTGAGCAAATGATAATGCCAAATTTCCCGATATAGTAGATTTTCCTTCAGAGGCCACTGAACTGGTAATTAAAATGGTTTTTAGTTCTTTATTATATGAAGAGTATTGAATATTAGTCCGCAAAATTTTGTAAGCTTCTGATGAGTGCGATTTTGGTTTTTGTTCAACTATAAATCCTTTCTTTTCTTCTAAGCTCATTGAGTTTCTTAACATTTTTATACCCACCTTTTAAAAAATAGTCACCAAATAATCTATATATTTGTTTTACTTATTTTTATTAATGCAAACAGAATAAAATTCCAATTATTTAAAATAAGTTCAACTCATTTTCATAGTTTTTCAGAATAAAAATGTTTATAATTTCGGTAAGTTATCTCATAAGTATAAGTTTTGATTATCTATACAATTATTATTATATTCTTAAGAATAATAGCAAATGTAGATATATTAATCCTATATTTGTTATAATTATTTATATTATTCAAGGTTTTTGTATTAAATTAAGTAAGATAAGTAAGGAAAATCTAATATATAAATTGAGAGAAGAGGCGGCTAAGTGAAGAAAATAGTTATACTTTTATGTTTCCTTTGGATGGGATTTATATTTTATATGTCAAGTAATAACGGTGCTATATCACATGAGCAAAGTAATAGAGTTGTTAATATAATTGAAAAGACTGAATCAAAACTTAAGACAAATAGTGAAAGTAAAGCAGCAAGTAACAATCAATCAAAGGCAAATAATAATGATGGGAAAGCAAATGTTAAACAAGTAAAATTAGATTCGTTAGATCACATAATTAGAAAAAATGCCCACGGATTTATGTATATGGTATTAGCATTAATAGTGAGCAGTACATTGTTTACTTTTAATAAAAAAGGAAAAGATGCGATAGTTTATATCCTATTTATTTGCTTGTTTTATGCTGTAACCGATGAGTTTCACCAAGCTTTTGTACCAGGGAGAACTTCCTTAATTAGTGATGTATTAGTCGACTTTTGTGGGGCTTTAATAGGATTGATAGTCTTTTATTTATTTTATTATAAGTTACGTAGAAGAAACTCATGAATGGGTAAATTTACGAATTATTTAAAGAATATTATTATCTAAGTATAATCAGTAAACTAAGATAATCAAATGAGGAATGAATATGTGTTTATTAAGTTTAAAAAATGTTAGCAAGCATTATAATCTAAAAGGTAATGAAAAGACTTATGTATTAAAAGATATTAATTTATCTTTTAATAAACATGAATTAGTAGCCATTGTAGGGGAATCTGGAAGTGGAAAATCTACACTAATGAATCTCATAGGTGGATTGGATTCAAAGTATAATGGACAATTACTTGTAAATGGAAGAAATATTAAAAAGCTTAAGATGAGAGAACTTGATGAATATAGAAAAAACAAAGTTGGTTTTATATTTCAAAGTTTTAATTTGATACCTCATTTATCTGTTTTGAATAATGTTGTAATAGCTATGACTTTATCTAATATTAAAAATAAAGAGCGAATTGAACGTGCTAAAGAAATGTTAATTAAGCTTGGTTTAAAAGATCACATGAGTAAGAAACCAAACCAATTATCAGGAGGGCAAAAACAGAGAGTGGCTATTGCTAGGGCTTTAATAAATAATCCTGAAATAATTATTGCTGATGAACCAACAGGAAGCTTGGATTCTAATACATCAGATCAAATCTTAGAAATAATGATGGATATAGCTAAAAGAGGAAAACTTGTAATTATGGTTACTCATTCTGAGAAAGTGGCAGCTTGCTGCAGCAGAGTAATTAAAATAGCAGATGGCAGAATAACTGAAGATGAAGAATCCTTCAAATTAGATAGATTTAACGAGGAAGAGGAAAAGGTAAATTTTAATATAAAGAAAAAAAGAAATGGCTTAAGCATTTTTAGTGCAGCAAAGCTGGCCCTAACTAATATGAAAGAAAAACTAATACGTAATGTAGCTATTTCTATAGGTGCAAGTATTGGTATTATGAGTCTCATTTTAATGCTGTCTTTTGGCAATGGTGTTAAAGCTTATTTTAGTAAAACAATGAACAGTTATGTTAATCCTCTCGTAATAGAAGTCAATATGCCAAGTGATGAGTCAGAAACAGTTAACTTAGATATTGTTACCATGGAAAAGCCTAATATCAATAAACAAAATCCATTCAAGGATGAGGATATACAAAAGCTATCACAAATAGAAAATGTATCTTCTATAGAGAAAGGATATTCTGACATTTCTATGGGAGCAAATTCTTTAAGTTATGATGGCAAAGGAAGTAATGTTATGAGGGTTTCAACAATATCCTCGAATATAACTGAATCAAATGTACAGGAAGGGGCCTTGCCTAAAAAAGGTGAAATATTAATTAATAAATCCATTTTGGATAGGTTTGGTGAAGATATTATTGGGAAAAAGGCTGTTCTACGAATTTTGGTTAATCAAAAGATGATTAATAAGGAATTTGTTGTAAGTGGAGTTTATACCACAACAGGTGGGGATTTAACTTCAATTATGAAATCTGTTTTTTTAAACTATTCAGATTTAGAGGAACTATATTCAGATAACAAATACCAATTAAAGCCTAATGTACTGTATCTTAATAGCGCAAGTAGTAAATTTACAGATAGTATTAAAGAAAAGGTTAAAGAACTTGGATATTCAGGGTCTTCACAAGAACAGATGGTTGATATGTTTGATTCAATGATAAGTATTTTAACTTATGTATTATCAGGGATTTCAGGAGTGGCTTTATTAGTATCAACAATTATGATAATAATAATTATGTATATTAGCGTTGTGGAAAGAACGAAAGAAATAGGGATACTTAAGGCAATTGGAGCACGAAAAAAGGATATAAGAAGAATTTTTGTTTGTGAGGCGTTTTTAATAGGATTTTTTAGCGGGATTATTGGTATCATATTATCATACTCCTTAGGGAGAGGAATAAATCTTATGTCAAATAAAGCATTTGGTATTGATATAGTATTGATAAAGAATTCTTATAGATTATTCGGAATATCACTAAGTATAGTGATTGGAACTTTGGCTGGATTGCTGCCAGCAAATAAGGCAGCTAGGTTAGATCCGGTAGAATCACTTAGAAGAGAATAAATTAAAGCATAAAAAGGGAGTAGATTCGTTCATACAGAATCTGCTCCCTTTCATAGTGTATATAGGTCAAATCATCATAGGAGATGCTTGTCCTTAAAAATTGTTTATTATTTTAATTCAACAAGAGCACCTTTTGATGGGTATGCAACGTATTTAGTACCATCTTCAGTGACATATATACTTCCGGAATATTTGCTATAAGATAAGCTTACAACTTTAACAGTAGTACCATCAACATCTATACCCCATTTTGACTTAAATGCAGAAGCTTTCATTGTATCTTCTTTAGCATTAGAAGTAGGTACTGTTACTAATCCAAGGCCAGGGACTGTAGCGCTGACACTGTCTTTTGCAATAGTAAATTCTTGGCCGGAGATTGAAGATAGCTGATCGTCATTAAGTTTACCTTTCACAATAACATCACCAGTAGTCCAAGTTCCATATAAACTTGAATAATCACCTGAACCAGAACCACCACCTGAACCTCCAGAGCCGCCTGATGAAACTGTATTTGCATCAGTAGCAGTAGCATCGGTAGTTGTTTGAGTCGCAGCAGGTGAAGCAGTCTTTTCTCCGCTTGCGGCAAATGTATAATTTACACCGTTAATTGTTATGTTTCCAGTTTTCATTGCCCCAGATTCACTTAAATAATAAGTTTTATTATTTATATCAACTAGTCCGGTTTTCATAGAACCTGATGTACTTAAATAGTACCAAGCACCATTATCAAGTAGCCATCCTGTCTTAAGGCTTCCTGATGGAGTTGTAAAATACCAAGTACCGTTATCGTTAATCCATCCAGTTTTCATTTCTCCAGATGAAGCAAGATAGTACCAAGTACCGTTATCATTAACCCATCCAGTTTTCATAGTGCCATTAGTATCAAATAAATACCATTTTCCATCGATTGATTTCCAGCCTGATATTAAATTATTTCCATCAGCATAGCTCCAACTACCGCTATCAGATTGTCTCCATGCCGCTGATGCTTTTGTTGGCAGTGCTATAGCAGTAGAAGCCATAAGTGTTACTGCTGCTAAGAATAGTAAGTTTTTTAATTTAAGTTTCTTCATTATTTACACTCCTTATAATACTCATATAGTTGTCCTAAAAATTCACAATAAAAAATTAATTTTTTTGTTTATGTATATTAGTGTGAAATTTTAAATAGGTATATATATAATTTACCATTTTAATTATTAAATTTCAAATTTTTATAAATGATGGCAGTAAATTATGATATAAAGGGTAAATTATAGGTTGAAAATGTAATAAATTTGGATTGAAAACTATTGTTATAATAGAATAAGGTGGAAATTATATTGAAATTAAGGAGTAAATACTATATTATAGAATATGTATAATATAATTATAAGTATAATGATAATTAAGATATTGAAAGGGGATAAAATAAAAATGAAAATTAGAAAATTATTATCAATGGGTGCTCTTAGCTTAGTAGTAGCTTGTTCTACATCTATTGGAGCTTTAGCAGCTGAAACACAAACAATTAGTAAATCAGACTTACTAATCAGTATGGTTGTAAATCAATACATTAACGGAACTAATCAAACAGGATTATTCGCAGGAATTAATAAAGATACAAAAATTGGTACAGTTGTAACTGCGGATTTCCTTGGAGATGTTAAAGATGAGTTTGGTAATTATAATGTAGTTGATAAAGCATTAACAAAATTTGATAAAGATAAAGAATTTACTATAGCTCAAATTTTACAAAAAGCTACTAAAGATGAAGTTACTTTCAATAAATATAAAAAAGATTTTATTGAAATAGCTACAAAAGTACAAGCTATGGATGCATTAACAGGTGAAGCAAGAAAAACTTCTGAAATGAAAGTTATTAATACAGTTAAGGCTTATGATAGCAATCTATCTGTAACTTTTGGTAAAGATGCTGAGGGAAGAACTACAGCAACAATAAAGAGATTTACAAAAACTATAATCCAACTTAATTATGAAGATGTTCAAAAGGTTATAGATAAAGTGAACAGTATAACTTGGAAGCAAATAGAGGCATATAAAAATCTTTATTAGAATATTTGACTAAATTATTATTCAAGTGAATTTCAGTTTCAGGAAGGAATTAATATACTAGCATGAATAAAACTAAAAAAAGTATCAGTATTATCATGGAGATATTATTAATATGCAGTATTATACTTGCAGTACTATCTATATTTCTTAGATATACTGCATTAAATAAGGATACTTATATAACTATACTTAATAAAAATAATACTTATGATCAAGTAAAAGAATCAATTTATGAAAAAATAGATGCTGTACTAAGTGCTAAAAATATTAATTATGACATCAAGGAATCGATAATAACAGAAGATGATATAAGAGAAGAAGCTGATACTATGATTTCTGGCTTAATTGATTATTTGAAAACAGGGGAAAACAATATTAAACCCTTAAATACAGAGTTATATAAACAAAGAGTTTCTGACATCTTACAATCTATATTTGGCAATTTAAAGGCAGACAAGAATTCAGTGTCCTATAATGATAATTATAGAGTCGAGAATGTTGCATATGAAGGATATAATTTTATATCTAATAATATGGTGGTTAAAAAAGAACAATCACAAGTTGCTGGAAAAGGCTCATTAAATGTAGAAAAGCTAATGTCTAAAGAAGAGGCAGAGGCTAAAGTAAGGGAAATCTTAAAACAGAAGGGTTTAACTGAAGAACAAGCCATAGAAAAGGCAAGAAAAAAAGGTATAACTGAAGAACAGGCCCTAAATATACTGGCAGGATATGGCATAACCATTGATGACGACTCTGAAGAAAACGGAGCGGCATCAGAAAGCGATAGTAATAACAGCAATGATTCATCATCAGCAAGTGATAATAATTCTATCCAAAATCCTGAGGGAGAATCTCATGATGATAAAACAAGAAGTGCTGATAATAAGACGCCAGTAACTAAAAGTGCTAAGAATCAGTTAAGTAATATAGAAAAAAAATTACAGAATGAAGCAGAAACAAATATTGATAAAGAAGTTGAAAAATTTAATGTAGATAAGATATTAGAATCAAGTAAAATTGGAGTAATAGCAAAGGTGACATCAGAAGTATATAAGCTATTTTGGGTATTTATGACCTTACCTATTATTCTTATGGTTACATTAATAAAGATAAACGGTAAAGCAGATGACTCAAGTTTTAGATACATAAGAAATGCATTCTTATTATCAGGACTAATATTAGTAGCGGTGCCTTTGGCTGCATATACGCTAAAGATTTCTGAAAGAATTAATATTGGCCAAGCTTACTTAATTAATACAATTTCTTATACAATAAATTATTTTTTACAGATCCTAATAATGTATGGATCTATAGTATTTGTTTTAGGATTATTTATGTTTCTGCCTAAGGTTGTGAAGCGTTAAATAGACAAAGGAATTGATATTGTTTTTATATAATATCAAGATTTAAATTTTAAGATAATAAAAGCAGTAGTATTAAGGAGGGTAATATAATAATGAAAAGTTTAAAATTAAGAAAAATAGTTGCAGCTACAGTAGCAGCAGTAACAATAGCGACTTTATCTCCAGTAGCAGCATCAGCAGAATGGAGACAAGATTCAAATGGATGGTGGAATACTGAAGGTAATTCATATTCTATTGGTTGGAGAAATGTAGAAAACATTTGGTACTATTTTGGTTCAGATGGATATATGAAGACAGGCTGGGTTAAAGATGGAAGTACATGGTACTATCTACAACCATCAGGAGCAATGAAAACAGGTTGGGTAAATGATGGAGGTACATGGTACTTTTTAGAAGGATCAGGAGCAATGAAGACAGGTTGGATAAATGATAATGGTGTATGGTATTTTGCCTCAGCATCAGGAGCTATGCAAACTGGAGTAATTCAAGTTGATGGAAAGGTATATTATTTGGCATCAAATGGAGCAATGCAAAAAGGAACTGTTACAATTGATGGAAAAGTTTATACTTTCGCTTTATCTGGGGAAGCAATAGGTGATAAAATACCAACTCCAAAACTTGCGTTTAAATCTTCAGGAGTTTCAGTAGAAATACCTACAGATACTGAAGAAACACCAGTAGTGAATCATGTTTCATCAGGCGGAGGCGGCGGAGGAAAGCCAACAACTGAAAACCTAATAAATAAGACTTATGCACAAGATGCTAAGATTCCAGCAATAACACCGGTTGATAACCATGATGGAACAGCAACTATAGAGCCTAAAATAGCGTTTAAATCAGAATTGGGCCAACCAGAGAAGACTGTAACAATAGGTACTGATACTTATGTTGTTAAAAAAGACATAACTGTAAGTCTTGATGATGGAACAGATGTTGGAATAACACAAACTGGATTAGCTCAATATAAAGTTGAAAAAGGAAGCAAGGGAACAGTAACAGCAGTTATATCGTTATTAAACACTAAAACTGGACAGTTATATTATGTTGAGTCAACATCAACACCGTTCCAAGCATAATTATCAATTTCATATTTTTAGAGAAATAATTTAAATATTAGTAATATTTCATAAAATAAGCGTGGAAGTTTATAAAAAAATATAATAATATTACTTATTTATTAATAGTTGTGAAGGAGCAGTTAGAATATTAAATTCTTTCTGCTTTTTTATTTTATTATATCTGCTATAATATAGTTTGTTGTAAAAACATCTTTTAATTAAGAAAAGTATTAGAAGGTATAGGTTTTTATATGTATGAGTTTTCATTAATTGACTATAATAATATAATGGCGCATAGAGGGGTGTAATAATGAGACCATTAGCAGATTTAATGAGGCCTAGTAAGTTGGAGGATTTTGTAGGACAGCAGCAAATATTAAGTGAGGGGAAGCCATTATATAACTTGATAAAAAGCAGGAATATATGTAATTGCATATTTTATGGCCCGCCAGGAACAGGCAAGACAACTTTAGCAAACATAATGGCTAATTATGTTGATAAAAAGTTTTATAAATTAAATGCCACAGTTGCGTCTGTAAAAGATATTCAAGACATAACTAATAATATGGATAATCTATTGAATTATAATGGAGTAGTTTTGTACATAGATGAGCTGCAGCATTTTAATAAGAAACAACAACAAGCATTATTGGAATTTATAGAAGATGGCAGAATAACTTTAATTGCAAGTACTACGGAAAATCCGTATTTTGTTATACATAAAGCCATAATAAGCAGATGTAATATATTTTCATTTAAGCCTCTAAATACAAATGATATTATTGTTGGATTAAAGAAATCTATAGAGAAATTAATAGCTGAAGGTATAGAAATAGAGTACTCAGAAGAATCCTTGATTTATATTGGAGAAATATCACAAGGTGATTATAGAAAAGCTTACAATATCTTAGAATTAGCGATAAACTCACAGGTTAGAAATGTCAGGGTAATATCAAGTGAATATATAGAAAGCTTAGGACAGTCTAGCATGAGAGCAGATTCAAGTGGAGATGAATTCTATAATCTGTTAAGTGCACTTCAAAAGAGCATTCGTGGAAGTGATCCAGATGCAGCAATTCATTACTTAGCTAGATTAATAAAGGGTGGAAACTTGACTGCTATTGTTAGAAGGATATCCGTTATAGCCGCAGAAGATATAGGATTAGCTTTTCCTAATGCGTTATCAGTTGTTAACTCGGGTATAGAGCTTGCTTTAAAAGTTGGATTTCCAGAAGCTCAGATAATTCTCTCAGAAATAGTTATATATTTAGCAACACTGCCTAAGTCTAATAGTGCTTGTTTAGCTATAATGCATGCAATGAGTGACTTGGAAAATATTAATTTTGGAGATGTTCCGATGCATTTAAAGGATGCTCATTACTCTGGTGCAGCAAACCTTGGGGTAGGTGGATATAAGTATCCTCATGATTATCCTAACAATTACGTGAGACAAAAGTATCTGCCAGAAGAACTAAGTGGGAAGATTTATTATAAAGAACAAAATAATAGATATGAAGAGAGTTTGAAGAAGTACTGGAAAGAAGTAAAAAAATAATAATTATCGTTTGACAAAAGCCGAGTATTTTGATAAGATATAAACAAAATTAATATATTTCTATATTATCAAAAAAGTTATGAAATATCAATTGTAAACAATGAAAAGGGGTGAAATGTAATGAAACTTTCGACAAAAGGAAGATATGGAGTTAGAGCTATGGTTGACTTAGCATCTAATTATGGTGGTGCCCCAGTTTCAATTAAAACTATATCAAAGAGAGAAAATCTTTCGGAGTATTATTTAGAACAATTATTTAGCCCACTTAGACGTGCTAATATGATAAGAAGTATTAGAGGTGCACAGGGTGGATATGTTTTATGTAAACCGCCAAAAGATATAACGGTTGGCGATATTATGACAATCTTAGAAGGTCCTATTGAAATCGCAGACTGTATAGATGGAGTAGAATGTGACAGCGCAGATTGCTGTGCGACTAAAGCCGTTTGGGAGAAGATTAAAAAAAGTATTGATGATGTTATGACTTCAATTACTTTACAAGATATCCTTGATGATTACGAAAATATAAAGAATAAGAAAAGCAGTATCAAGATAGCAGATAGGAGTGAATAATTATGAAAAATGTATATATGGACTATTCGGCTACAACATATGTTAAGCCTGAAGTATTAGAAGAAATGCTTCCTTATTTTACTGAAAAGTTTGGAAATCCATCTTCTTTTTATGGAATATCAAGAGAAACAAAAAGAGCTATAGATAAGGCAAGGGAGCAGATAGCAAATTCATTAAACTGCTTACCTGAGGAAGTATATTTTACTGGCGGTGGATCAGAAGCTGATAACTGGGCAATAAAAGGAATAGCATCAGCTCATAAAAATAAAGGAAATCATATAATAACAACTAAGATTGAACATCATGCAGTTCTTCATACTTGTCAATATTTAGAAAAGAATGGGTTTGATGTTACATATCTAGATGTAAATGAAGAAGGTTTCATCAGCTTAGAAGATTTGAAAAATGCTATAACAGATAAAACAATTTTAGTAAGCATTATGTTTGCTAACAATGAAATAGGAACAATTCAACCGATAAAAGAAATTGGAGAAATTTGTAGAGAAAAGAAAGTTTATTTCCATACAGATGCAGTTCAAGCGGTTGGAAATGTGCCAGTAGATGTTAAGGAATTAAATATTGATATGCTGTCACTAGCAGGACATAAAATTTATGGGCCAAAGGGAATAGGGGTTCTCTATATAAAGAAAGGAATTAAGATTGATAACTTAATTCATGGTGGAGGACAAGAAAGAAATAGAAGAGCTGGAACAGAAAATATTGCAGCTATAGTAGGATTAGGTAAAGCTGTTGAGCTTGCAAATGATCATTTAGAAGAACATATGGAAAGATTAACTGTATTAAGAGATAAGTTAATTGATGGGTTACTTGAAATTCCATATACTAGATTAAATGGACCAAGAGGAGATAAGAGATTACCTGGAAATGTTAATGTATGTTTTAGATTTATTGAAGGAGAATCGATATTATTATCTTTAGATTTTAAGGGTGTTTGTGCATCAAGTGGTAGTGCGTGTACATCAGGATCTTTAGATCCATCACATGTATTGCTTTCGATTGGACTTCCACATGAAATAGCTCATGGATCATTAAGACTTAGTATGGGTGAAGGTTCAACAGAAGAAGATGTAGATTATGTTCTTGAAGTTGTACCACCAATTATTGAAAGATTAAGAAATATGTCACCATTATGGGATGACTTTTTAAAGAAAGGGGATAATTAATATGATATATACAGAAAAAGTAATGGAACACTTCCAAAATCCAAGAAACGTTGGAGAAATAGAGGACGCAAATGGTGTAGGTGAAGTTGGAAACGCTAAGTGTGGAGATATAATGAAAATCTACTTAAAAGTAGAAGATAACATTATTAAAGATGTTAAATTTAAAACTTTTGGATGTGGATCTGCTATCGCATCTTCATCAATGGCTACTGAATTAATTAAAGGAAAGACTGTAGATGAAGCTTGGGGATTAACTAATAAAGCAGTTGCAGAAGCTTTAGATGGACTTCCACCTGTAAAAATGCACTGTTCAGTACTTGCTGAAGAAGCTATTCATAAAGCTATAAATGACTATAGAGCAAAGAACGGATTAGAAGTAATACCAATGGAAGAGCATAGTGATGAAGAATTACATGCTGCTGTACATGGAGAAGAGTAATAGGTGAAATTATGAAGAAAAAAGTTTTAGTAGGTATGAGTGGTGGTGTAGATAGTTCTGTTGCAGCATATTTATTAAAACAGCAGGGATATGAAGTCATCGGTGCTACGATGCAAATCTGGCAGCACGATGAGGAATTTGAAGAAAGGGAAGGGGGCTGCTGCTCCCTTTCTGCTGTTGATGATGCAAGAAGAGTGTGTGACAAACTTGATATACCTTTTTATGTTTTAAATTTTAGAGATTATTTCAAGGAAAAAGTTATTGATCCATTTGTCCAAGAGTACATAGATGGAAAGACACCAAACCCTTGCATTGAATGTAATAAACATTTAAAGTTCGATGAACTTTTAAGAAGAGCTAGGGGTATAGGTGCAGATTATGTAGCGACAGGTCATTATGCTAAAATAGAAAAGCGTGATGATAGATATCTTTTAATCAGATCTGATGATGATAGGAAAGATCAAACATATGCGTTATATAACTTTACACAAGATCAATTAGAACATACCTTAATGCCTTGTGGAGAATATGAAAAGACTAAAATTAGAGAAATAGCAAAAGAGATAGGACTCGCTGTTCATAACAAGAAAGATAGTGAGGAGATATGCTTTATTTCTGATAATAATCATGGTAAATATATATCAGAAGCTAAACCAGATAGAGTTAAACCAGGTAACTTTGTTGATAAGAATGGAAATGTTCTTGGTCAACATAAGGGTATTGTGTACTATACAATTGGACAAAGAAAAGGTCTTGGACTATCGCTTGGAAGACCAGTTTTTGTAACAAATATAAATGCTAAAACAAATGAAGTTGTTTTAGGAGCTGAAGATGATATATTTAAGACTGAATTAATTGCTACTGATGTTAATTTTATTTCTTTTGATAAACTTGAAACTGAAATGCAAGTTAAAGCAAAAATTAGATATTCTGCAAGACCAGCTGATGCTACTTTGACTCCATTACCAAATGGCAGAGTAAAAGTTACTTTTAAAGAAAAGCAAAGAGCAATAACTAAAGGACAGTCAGTTGTATTTTACGACGACGAAATAGTAGTTGGCGGCGGAATAATAGAATCTATAATTTAAAGTTACTTCTAAAAAACCGAAATGGAATATATGTGTTTGCTACGGTTCTTGGAAGATTTTGCTTAAGTGTTCTAAGATTATAAGTTGTACCCAAAGTGCTTGCTTCAAGGACTACGCCTTGAACAAGCACATTTGGAACAACTTATAATCTAGAATCACAAACAGCAAAATCTTCCTATGAACACTCCGCAAAAACATATATTCCATTTCTTTGTTTAGTGTAAATTTAAAATAAGTACATTTATTTAGGTGGATTTATATTTCGGCGGTCATTAATATCTCTGTTAATATACATTTGGAATTTTATGTATCAGATATTTATGCAATACTTAAAGAGAATGATATACAAAGAAATAGAATACATATATGTGGAGCAGGCATTGAAAAATGAGCTGCTGGTATATCTTAACGGGAAGTTGTTCCATTTTTGCTTGTCCAAAATAAATTTTGGAGCATGCAGAAATGGGCACAACTTCCCGTTTAGATATACCCAGGGAAATTTTTCATAGTCCTGAGGAACATATATGTATTCTATTTCGGTTGTTTAACCTCTCAATTTAAGTATTGAAGAATATCTTTATAGTTGTTACTTGGAATTAAGTAGTTATGAATAATTTTCCTTTTTGTCGGGAATTCTAGATGTAATGATATTTCTATTTTAGAATTTGGAGGGAAACTATGTTCAAGACTAGAGATTTTTATTTTAAGAAAGTTTATAATGTTCAAGGTAAAAAGATTGGTATAATAGATGACTTATATATTGATTTTTATATGGGTAAAATTGTAGGGTTTAAAGTATCTAATAGTCTCTTGTTTTCTAAAAAGAATTATGTAGATATGGAGGATGTTATAGATATAGGGGAAGATGTAATTATCAGCTCTATAAGGAAAGGCGAAGGATTAAACTTTAAGGAAATTAAGTATATAGAGGTAATTGATACATGGGGAAATGTAAAAGGTGTTTTGGAAGATATTATTATAGATATTAAGGATTATTCTATAAAAGCTATAGTAATAAGTTCAGGATTAGTAGATAAGATGATAAAAGGTAAACAAATTATACTTTTAGATAGATGTATACTAGGAGAAAGTTACATCCTATATACAGGAAACGAAGGAATTTTGTTTAAATCTATACCTCATAATATGGAGAATTATAATGTACGTAAAAAAGCATAAAAATCAGATTATACTTATACTAACACTAGTGTGTTTTTTCGCTATAATACTATCTTACCTTTACAGTGACCCAATAAGAACAACAATAAATATTATTATATTATCTTTTATTTTAGCATATACGTTAAGTCCTATAAGAGACTTATTTGAAACTAGGTTAAAAGTGAGCAGAAAATCAGCATCAATATTAGTGATTTTAATTATAATAGGAATAGTTGCAACCTGTGTTATAGTAATTGTACCAACATTATTTAATGAGATTGCTAACATAAGTAATGTTTTTGAGAATGTGAGCGATTTCTTGAAAGAAGCATTTGGGAAATTCAGCTTAAATAATAATATAACTACAAATGTGTTATACAACGAAGTATTAGAAGAAGCAAATTCTATTTGGATTAATTTTTCGGAAAATGCTGTAGATAGATTAATGAGCTTAGGTAATAATTTATTATCACTTTCAATAATACCCATTATGGTTTACTATTTTTTATGTGATGGAAATAAGATATACAACAAAATATTATTATTATTGCCAACTCAAAAACGAGGATTAACAAAAAAAATTTTAAGTGATATAGATAGAGTATTAACTAAATATATATCAAGTCAACTTTTGCTTTCAGGATTGATTGGAGCATTGACGTTTGTAATCTTACTAATGTTGAAGGTCAAGTTTCCGTTATGGATTTCAATTTTAAATGCAATATTAAATATTATCCCGTATTTTGGCCCAATATTCGGTGCAATACCAGCAATAATAGTTGCGCTTTTAGATTCACCTATAAAGGCCCTTTGGGTAACTCTTGGAATGTTCATAATTCAACAGCTGGAAGGGGATATACTATCTCCCAAGATGACTGGTGATAGTACTAATATGCATCCTTTTATGATAATAATATTGCTATTAATAGGTGATAAATTTGGCGGCTTCATAGGAATGGTTTTAGTAGTTCCTATAGCTGTTACAATAAAAGTTTTATATGACGATATTAATTACTACCTATTTTAATCGATAATATTGACAGAATTATCTATATGAAATATAATTTTGGTGAAATAATAAAATATTAAGCAATGAATAGGATGAGTAGATTTATTATAGCTATTTTAGAGAAAAAGTGGTTGGTGAAAACTTTATGGCTGTATATCTTGAAGCTGCCTAGGAGCTTATTGATTACTAAGTGGTGTATGAAATTCGTACGCAATTAGGGTGGTACCGCGGAATTTAAGCTTTCGTCCCTATTTCTAGGGGAGAGCTTTTTTGTGTTTGGTAAAAAATAGAATATAATTTAAAATACATAAATAATACGTGGAGGAATAAAAAATGAAGATAACGAAGACTAATGATTTAAGAGAAGCATATTTGAAATTTTTTGAAAGTAAAGACCATTTGAGATTAGATAGTTTTTCTTTGGTTCCAAAGAATGATAAGAGTTTATTATTAATAAACGCTGGAATGGCACCATTGAAGCCTTATTTTACAGGGTTACAAGAGCCGCCAAAAAAGAGAATCACAACTTGTCAAAAATGTATTAGAACAGGTGATATTGAAAATGTAGGTATTACAAGCAGACATGGTACGTTTTTCGAAATGCTAGGAAATTTCTCTTTTGCAGATTATTTTAAGAAAGAAATAATTCCATGGGCATGGGAATTCATCACAGAAGTTTTAGAGCTTCCAAAAGAAAAATTATATGTGACAATATACTTAGATGATGATGAAGCATATGAATATTGGACTACTTTAACAGATGTTGATAAAACACATATTTTTAGATTAGGTAAAGAAGATAATTTCTGGGAACATGGAGCTGGACCTTGCGGACCTTGTACAGAAATTCATTTTAATAGATCAAATGAAATTCCAACTAATTCAGATGAATTCGTTAAATTAGCTGATGAAGATAAGATTATAGAGTTTTGGAATCTTGTGTTCACTCAATTTGATGGAGATGGAAAAGGTAACTATGAGAAACTTGCAAATACTAATATAGATACAGGAATGGGACTTGAGAGACTTGCAGTAATAATGCAAGGGAAAAATAGTATATTTGAAATAGATACTTTAGAAAATATATTAAATGAAGTTGCAGGTTTAGCAAATGTTAAATATGGCGAAAATCAAAAGACAGATATTTCTTTAAGATTAATAACTGACCATATAAGATCTATAACTTTCATGATTTCAGATGATGTTATGCCATCTAATGAAGGAAGAGGATATGTATTAAGAAGACTTCTTAGAAGAGCAGCAAGACATGGAAAGACATTAGGGATTAAAGAAGCTTTCTTATGTAACCTATGTGAAACTGTTATAAGAGATTCAAGTGAAGCATATCCAGAATTAAGTGATAAAAAAGAATACATCAAGAAAGTAATCAAAATTGAAGAAGATAAATTTAGAGAAACTTTAGATTCAGGAACTGAAATATTAAATGGATTTATAAGCGAATTAAAAGAAAACAATGAAAAAGTACTTAGTGGTGCAGATGGATTTAAATTATATGATACTTTTGGATTCCCTATGGAATTAACAAAGGAAATTTTAGAAGATGAAGATTTATCTTTAGATGAAGATGCTTTTAATGAAGAAATGAAAATCCAAAGAGAAAGAGCTAGAAGTGCAAGAAAAACTTCTAATTATATGGGAGCTGATGTTGGAACTTTAGATAATATACCAGCAGATGTTGAAACTACATTCGATGGATATGATAATGATATATTAGATGCTGAAGTTAAAGTTTTAATTGAAGGTGAAGACTTTACTGATACAATAACTGAAGGAAATAGCGCTATAATTGTTACAGATGTTACTCCTCTATATGCTGAAATGGGTGGTCAAATAGGAGATAAAGGTACAATATACAATGACAGCTTTAAAGCTAATGTTCTTGATACAAAGAAGAATATTGGTGGTAAGATAGTTCATTTTGTTGAAGTTTTATCAGGGGAACTTAAAGTAGGAGATAAAGTAACTATAGAAGTAGATAAAGCTAGACGTGAAGATATTAAGAAAAATCATACTGCAACGCATCTATTAGATAGAGCACTAGTTAAAGTTCTTGGTTCTCATGTTCATCAAGCTGGATCACTTGTAACTAATGATAGACTTAGATTTGACTTCTCTCACTTTGAAGCAATGACAGAAGATGAAATTAGAAAAGTTGAAGAGTTAGTTAACGAAGCAATAACAAGTGTAACACCAGTTGTAACAGAAATTATGGATCTTCAAGAAGCAAAGAATAGTGGTGCAATAGGTATATTTGACGATAAATATGCTGATAAGGTTAGAGTTGTAGGTGCAGGAGAATATTCAAAAGAATTATGTGGTGGAACTCATATAGATAACACAGGAAAAATAGGGTTGTTTAAAATATTATCAGAAAGCGGTATTGCAGCAGGAACTAGAAGAATAGAAGCTGTAATAGGAAAAGAAGCATATAAGTTTGTAAATGAGAAAAAAGATTTATTAAAAGAAGTTTCAAGTAAACTAAAATGTTCAGAAAAAGAATTGTTAACAAAACTTGAACAACAAGTTAAGGAACTAAAGGAAAAAGAAAAAGAAATAACAGCATTAAAATCTAAATTTGCATCAATGGGTATAGATGACATAATATCATGTTCAAGAAGTGTAAAAGGGATTAATGTAATCGCATATGAATTGAAAGATGTTGATAGCGATACATTGAGAGATGTATGTGAAAAAGTAAGAGATAAGAGCGAAAATAGCATAGTACTTCTTATGAGTGCAAATGCTGGAA
The DNA here is from genome assembly GCF_003575225.1 of Clostridium chromiireducens. Lineage (NCBI taxonomy): Bacteria > Bacillati > Bacillota > Clostridia > Eubacteriales > Clostridiaceae > Clostridium > Clostridium chromiireducens. The sequence continues at coordinate 496,410 of NZ_QXDJ01000002.1, forward strand.
AAGTTATTATATGTGCAATGGCTGATAAAGATGCAGTAGCAAAAGGAGCTCATTGTGGAAAATTAATAAAAGAAATTTCTGCTATCCTTGGTGGAGGCGGAGGCGGAAGACCAGATATGGCTCAAGCCGGTGGAAAGCAACCAGAAAAAATACAAGAAGCAATTGAAGCATCTTATAAAATAGTGGAAACTTTAGCAAAGTAGTATACTTTTTATAAATTATAGGTTATAATCAAAATATAGATTAATGAATAAAATTTAAATATAAAGTTAATAATAAATATAAATGTATATATTTATGTGGATATAATTTCCTTATAACATGATTAAGGGGGTGGAGTTGCTTTTTGAAGCAACAGTTTTATGAGTAATAATATTGAACATACAATGCAATTTGATTTAAGTAAGAATAAAGAAGCTCTTACAAAGACAATTTTAACAGAGGTTTATAATTCATTACAGGAAAAAGGATATAATCCTATAAATCAATTAGTTGGATATTTGATTTCTGGAGACCCTACTTACATCACTAATTACAACGGAGCAAGAGCTTTAGTAAGAAAACTCGAAAGAGATGACATACTAGAAGAGGTTATAAAATCTTATTTAGAGATAAAGTAGAGAGTGCCCGTTTATGCGGGCACTCTTAATTTTAGGTGTATGAAATAATATAATAAGTCTATAATTCTGACTTATTATATTTTAAATATACTGTGAGAGGTGCTAGAATTTGAGAATACTTGGATTAGATGTAGGTAGTAAGACTATAGGAGTTGCGGTAAGTGATCCGTTAGGGTTCACGGCTCAAGGATTGACTACAATTAGAAGAACTAATAAAAACAAAGATATAGAAGAAATAAAAAAGTTTTGTGATGATTATGATGTTAAAACCATAGTAGTCGGATTACCGAAAAATATGAATGGAACAATAGGGCCATCAGGGGAAATTATTATGTCCTTTGGTAAATTGATAGAGGAAGAACTTAAGGTAGAAATTAAGTTTTGGGATGAGCGTTTAACAACAGTAGCAGCACATAAAGCAATGCTTGAAGCGGATTTGTCAAGAAGTAAGAGAAAAAAGATAGTAGATAAAGTGGCGTCAACTTATATCCTGCAAGGATATTTAGATATGATTTCAAGGTAGCCTACAATTGATTTGATTACAATTGTGCATAATAAAATAGCTTAAGAGTAATTTATACTTAATATAAAAAAATGAAATAGTATAGGTTGAGTTTGTTATGCTTAGAAATATAAAAAATTAAAGATAGAAAGGGATATAGTTATGGATAAAGATGCAAAATATGTATATATACCAGATCAAGACGGAAACGACGTTAAATTCGAGGTTATTATATACTTTGAAATAGAAAAGTTAAAAGGACAATATATCATTGCAACACCTGCGTTTGAAGAAACTGATGAAGCATATGCTTTCAAGATATTTAAAGATGAAGATGGTAGTGAGATATTTATAGCTTTAGAAGATGAAGATGAAGAGTTCGAAATGGTATTAGAAACTTATGAAACTCTCATGGATGAAGATGGAATTAGTGAAGAATAAGACTACTTATTTAACAGATTGTTAATTTTAAATTTACACAAATAAGAGTGAATTTTCTTAGTGTAATGAAATATGAAATGTGAGGTGTTATGAATGGATGTATCAAATTTGATTGATATGAATGCCTTGAAAGAAGATTTGAAAAAGAAGGGTTATAAATTAACGCCACAAAGAAGATCCATAGTTGATACAATTATAGATAATGAAGGTCAACATTTAACAGCAGAAGAAATATATGATAAAGTAAAAATAAGTTGTCCTGAAATTGGGCTGGCAACTGTATATAGAACTATTCTTTTGTTAGAAGAGCTCGGAGTTATATCTAGATTAGATTTAAATGATGGTTGTAGTAGATATGAGATAGTGCATTCTAACGAAACTCATAGACATCACCATCTGATTTGTAATAATTGCCATAAGGTTTTAGAGGTTCAAGATGATTTATTAGAGGAACTAGAGTCGGGAATTGAAAAGCAATACAAGTTTAAAATACTTGACCACAGTGTAAAATTTTATGGAATATGTGATGAATGTCAAAAAAAACAACATGATGAATAAAAGGAGTTTTCTGGGTATTTGAGAGCAAATTATAATAAAATATTTATGCAAAATTTGTTTTAGATTTAACAAAAGTATTTTTTTATATGGTAAGAGTATAAGAAATACTAATTAAAAATGAAACTAAATAAATTGCATGCTTTTAAACGTTTGGAAAAAGAACCTTTGTTTATATATTAATATAGGAAGAAGGAGGGGAAGCATGAAAAATGAGAGAGCTAAGATAAAGATTATTCCTCTTGGTGGTATAAACGAGATTGGGAAAAATATAACAGCTATTGAATATAAGGAAGATATTATTGTAATAGACTGTGGATTAAAATTTCCTGATGATGATATGTTTGGAATAGATATAGTAATACCAGATGTTTCATATCTCATGAAAAATGCAGAAAAGATCAAAGGAATATTTTTAACTCATGGACATGAGGACCATATAGGGGCATTGCCATATGTGTTGAGGCAGTTGAATGTTCCTGTATATGGTACAAAACTTACTCTTGGTATAGTTGAAACAAAACTGAAAGAACACGGTCTGTTAGCTTCAACAGAACTAATAAGAGTAAAGCCAAAAGATATAATTAAACTAGATAGCGTTTCTGTGGAATTCATAAAAACAAACCACTCAATTGCAGATTCAGTTGCAATCGCGATTCATACTCCACTTGGAGTTGTACTTCATACGGGGGATTTTAAAATTGATTATACTCCTATTGATGGGGAGATGATGGATTTTGGAAGATTGGCTGAATTAGGAAGAAAAGGTGTATTAGTAATGATGGCTGATTCAACTAATGTTGAACGACCAGGATATACTATGACAGAAAAAATTGTTGGAGAGGCTTTCTTGCGTTTATTTGGTAAAGCAAAAGGTAGATTAATAGTTGCAACTTTTGCATCTAATGTTCATAGAATCCAACAAATAATTACAGCTGCAGAAGCTTATGAGAAGAAAGTAGCGGTATCAGGAAGAAGTATGGAGAATATTGTTCAAGTAGCGATAGAACTTGGATATCTTACAGTTGGAAAAGACGTACTTATTCCAGTAGATCAGATTTCAAAATATCCTAATGAAAAAATTGTGGTAATAACGACTGGTAGTCAGGGAGAACCGATGTCTGCACTTGCAAGAATGGCAGCGTCAGAACATAGAAAAATAAATGTTGTTCCAGGAGATACAGTTATTATTTCAGCAACACCAATTCCAGGGAATGAGAAATTTGTTTCAAAGGTAATAAATCAATTATTTAAGAAGGGTGCTCAAGTAATATATGATTCAATAGAAAAGATTCATGTATCGGGGCATGCTTGTCAAGAAGAATTAAAACTAATGCAAGCGTTAGTTAAACCGAGATTCTTTATACCAGTTCATGGTGAATATAGGCATCTGAAGAAACACGGTGAGTTAGCAATGGAAGTTGGTCTACCAGAGAAGAATTTATTAATACCTGAAAATGGAGATGTAATTGAAGTTGCAAGAAACCAAATTAAAAAAACTGGTACTGTTGTTTCCGGACAGGTATTTGTTGACGGTCTTGGAGTTGGAGATGTTGGAAATATAGTTCTAAGAGATAGAAAGCATCTTTCACAAGACGGAATTTTAACAATTGTAGTGACAATAGAAAAACAAACTGGCAGAGTTGTATCTGGGCCAGATATAATTTCAAGGGGATTTGTATATGTAAGAGAATCAGAGGGTCTTATGGATGAAGCTAGAGTGATAGTTAAATCTGTATTAAGAAACTGTGAAGAAAGACAAATTACTGATTGGGCTACATTGAAGTCAAAAATGAGAGATGAGTTAAGAGAATATCTCTATGAAAAAACTAAGAGAAAACCTATGATACTACCAATAATTATGGAATTTTAGGATGCTTGTGAAATAAATGATTTAAGATATAAATTGTTTATATTAACAGGATCTATAATGAATTAGTTTATTATTACTTGTAATAGGGTTGACTTTTTTTGAAGAAAAGAGTAGAATTTAAACTAGTTGTGTAGGAAATTGGATACTTTAAGTATCCAATTTTCTTTTGGAAAAAAACAGTTATAGGTTTACATCAACACAATAAGTAGTTTAAATGAACTTGTTTATTAATAATATAATTTTGTATAATAGTTAATTAAAAAATTACGTACAATATATATATGAACTTCGACCTAGTTAAATGAATACTATAAATAAACTAATAGAAAAGAAAAAAAATGCAGTTTGATTACTGTTTGGAGGAATAAGAATGGAATTAAATAAAAGAGAAGATATAAGAAATATTGCTATAATAGCCCACGTTGACCATGGTAAGACAACTCTAGTAGATGCACTTCTTAGACAAAGTCACACATTTAGAGCAAATGAAAAACTAGAAGAAAGAGTAATGGATTCTAATGACTTAGAAAAAGAAAGAGGAATTACAATTCTTTCAAAGAATACTGCAGTAATTTACAATGACATAAAAATAAACATAGTAGATACACCAGGACATGCTGACTTCGGTGGAGAAGTTGAACGTGTACTTAAGATGGTTGACTCAGTATTACTTGTTGTTGATTCTTATGAAGGACCAATGCCACAAACTAAATTCGTTTTAAAGAAATCATTAGAACTAGGACTTAGACCAATAGTTATAATTAACAAAATAGATAAACCAAATGCTAGACCAACTGATGTTATTGATGAAGTATTTGACCTGTTTGTAGAACTTGGAGCTAATGACGAACAATTAGACTTCCAAATTATTTATGCATCAGCTAGAGAAGGCTTTGCAAAATATAATGTAGATGATACAAATTCTGATATGACTCCTATATTTGATACGATATTAAAATATGTTGCACCACCAGAAGGATATATAGATGAACCACTTCAAATGTTAGTAAGTACATTAGATTCAAATGCGTTTGTTGGTAAAATTGCAATTGGTAAGATACATAGAGGTACAGTAAAGAGAAATCAAACTGTTACTTTATTAAAGAACGATGGATCAAATGCTAATTACAAAATAACTAGTATATTTACATACAAAGGATTAAAAAGAGAAGAAGCAGAAGAAGCTTCAATGGGAGATATAGTTGCAGTAAGTGGTGTCGTTGATGCTAACATAGGTGATACTATAGCGGATTCTTCATCACCAGAAGCATTACCATTTTTAGAAATAGATGAACCAACATTAAACATGAACTTCATGGTTAATGATTCACCATTTGCAGGTCAAGAAGGTGATTTTGTAACATCAAGACATTTAAGAGATAGATTAATGAGAGAACTTGAAACAAATGTAAGTTTAAGAGTAAACGAACTTACTCCAGATTGTTTTGAAGTTTCAGGAAGAGGAGAACTTCATCTTTCAGTTCTTATTGAAACAATGAGAAGAGAAGGATATGAATTCCAAGTTTCAAAAGCAAATGTTATATTTAGAGACGTAAATGGCCACAAGGAAGAACCAATTGAGTACTTAACAATTGACGTTCCAGAAGAATTTATGGGACCAGTTATGGAAAAGTTAGGACCTAGAAAAGCTGAAATGGTTAATATGACATCTGCAGTAAATGGATACACAAGATTAGAATTCACAATCCCAGCTAGAGGTCTTATTGGATTCAGAAGTGAATTAATGACTGATACAAAGGGTAATGGAATTATGAATCACGTATTCCATTCATATGAAAAATTCAAAGGTGAAATTCCAGGAAGAAGCAGAGGATCAATAGTTTCATTTGAAGCAGGAGATTCAATAGCATATGGATTATATAGTGCTCAAGAAAGAGGTCAATTATTCATAGGTGCTGGTGTTCCAGTATATGGTGGTATGATTGTTGGGGTTTCTGCAAGAGCAGAGGATCTTGAAATTAATGTATGTAAAATGAAGAAGCTTACTAATACAAGATCATCAGGTGCTGACGATGCATTAAAATTAACTCCACCAGTTGAAATGTCTCTTGAACAATGTTTAGAATTTATAAATGCTGATGAATTAGTAGAAGTTACACCAAAAAATATAAGAATGAGAAAAAGAATTTTAGATAGTGCTGAAAGAAGAAGAATGATTAGCAGAAGTAAAAAATAATTTTGCTGAAAACACTTTAAATATTGAATAAAATAAATATAATTAAAGTAAATGGTCTTTATTTGGCTGTTTACTTTTAATTATATCTAGGAGAAAGTTTATGAATAAATATAAGCCTTTTAGAAAACTAATGTTACTGTTTATATTTTTTTTATTCTCAATATCGGTGCTATTTGTAATATTTTATAATAAAGTTATAGAAAATCCACTTAAATCTAATGAAAGTAAAATTATTATTGAAATAAATCAAGGTGAAGGATTTTACGAAGTTTTAAATGACCTAGATAAAGCTAACAAATTAAATAATAAGTTTCTTATTAAATTAAATTTAGCTATTGATAAAAGGAATATAGAATTAGTGGAAGGTATATACGAAATAGATACTAATACAACATTAGAAAATTTGATAAATTCATTGGAAAATAAAGCCGGAGATATGGATTTGGTAAAGCTAACTATACCAGAAGGGTATTCAGTTGAAGATATCGCTAAAACTGTAGAAGAAAAAGGCATTTGTACAAAAGAGGAATTTTTAAAGGCAGTTAATAATTATGAATTACCTAGCTACATAAAGGCTGATAAGAAAAAAAGATATAATTTTGAAGGATTTTTATACCCGGATACATATTTAATTGAAAAAAGTTCTGATGCGGACACTATAATCAAACTTATGATTGATAGATTTGAAGATGTTTTAAACCGAGTAAAAGATGAAAATAAGATTGATATTAAAAATGAAGATATAGAAAAGATAGTGACAGTAGCATCAATAATCGAAAAAGAGGCTAGAATTCCTAAAGACAGACCTTTAATTTCATCAGTCATTTATAATAGACTGGAAAAGAACATGAAACTTCAAATAGATGCTGCAGTAATCTATGCATTGGGATATCATGTAGATGTTGTATTGAACAAGCATTTAGAAATAGATTCACCTTATAATATATATAAATATAATGGACTGCCGATTGGGCCTATATCAAATCCGGGAATAGAATGCATAAAGGCAGCATTAATACCTGAAAAGACAGACTATTTATATTATATACTGCAGGTAGATGGATCACATTACTTTACTAATAACTATGATGAATTTTTAAAGAAGAAAAAAGAGTTAGGATATTAGAATCGTGGAGGAAATTTATGAGTGAAATTACATATGACTATATGGAGGAATATATTAGAGGATTAATCCCTGATAGAAATGGTATTTTAAAAGAGATAGAGGATTTTGCAAGAGAAAACCATGTACCTATTGTTCAAAAAGAAACTGGAGTTTTTCTTGAATTTATGACTAGTATGAAAAAGCCTAAAAGAATATTAGAACTTGGAACAGCAATAGGATTTTCTTCTATATTGATGTATCAATCTTCAGGAACAGAGCCAGAAATAATTACAATAGAACGTGATAAGAATATGATAGAATTGGCAAATTCTAATTTGGAAAAGTTCGAATTAAGTCATAAAATAAAAATTGAAGAGGGAGATTGCCTAGAAGTTTTAGAAAGATTAGAGGAACCTTTTGATTTGATTTTTATGGATGCAGGTAAAGGCCATTATAATCATTTTTTACCTCATTGTTTAAGATTATTAAAAAATGATGGTATAATAATAGCTGATAATGTATTATTTAGAGGGATGGTAGCATCTCAAGAATTAGTAAAAAGAAGAAAAATAACAATAGTAAAAAGAATGAGGACTTATTTGGAATTAGTTACTCAAGATGAAAACTTAATTACGTCTGTCATACCTATGGGAGATGGAATTGCAGTTACTAAGAGGAGGTAAATTTAAATGATAAGACCAGAAATTTTAGCACCAGCAGGAAATCTAGACAAACTAAAAATAGCAATAGATTTTGGGGCTGATGCTGTATACCTTGGAGGAAGCAAATTAAACTTAAGAGCATTTGCTGATAATTTTACAAATGAGCAATTAAAAGAAGGTGTACAATATGCTCATGATAGAGATAGAAAAGTTTATGTAACAATGAACGTTTTTCCTCACAATGAGGATTTAACTGGCGTTGAAGATTATATAAAAGAATTGTATGATACAGGTGTTGATGCAATAATAGCATCAGATCCAGCAATAATTGCAACAGCTAGAGAAGTTGCGCCAAATTTAGAAATTCATTTAAGCACTCAAGCTAATAATGTTAACTGGAGAGCGGCTAAATTTTGGTACGATCAAGGTGTTAAGAGAATAGTAATGGCTAGAGAGCTTAGCTTAACTGAGATAAAAACAATGAGAGACAATTTACCTGAAGAATGTGAAATTGAAGCATTCGTTCATGGCTCAATGTGTATAAGTTACTCAGGAAGATGCTTGATCTCAAATTATATGGTTGGAAGAGATGCTAATAGAGGTGCTTGTGCACAGGCATGTAGGTTTAAATATCATTTAGTTGAAGAGAAAAGACCGAATGAGTTTTACCCTGTATATGAAGATGAAAAGGGAACATACATAATGAACTCAAAAGATTTATGTATGATTGAACATATAGATGATGTGATTAAAGCAGGAGTATATTCTCTTAAAATTGAAGGACGAATGAAAAGCGTATACTATGTTGCGGCTGTAGTAAAATCATATAGGCAGGCAGTAGATGCATATATGAAAGATCCTGATAATTATAAATTTGATCCGAAATGGATGGAAAATTTATTCAAAGTTAGTCATAGGCAATACCATACAGGTTTTTACTATGGGCAAACTGCTGAACAGGTTTATGAAGATTCAGCTTATATTAGAAATGCAGATATAATCGGAATAGTAAGAGAATACGATGAAGAAACTAAAATTGCGACTATTGAGCAAAAAAACAAAGTATTAAATGGAGATACAGTAGAAATATTAAGACCAGAAGGAGATAATTTTGAAATTGTTCTCCACGATATGACAGAAGAAAATGGAACTCCAATTGAATCGGCACCTAGAGCAAAAATGCTGTATAAAGTTAGAGTTGATATTCCTCTAAAGGTTAAAGATTTAATAGTTAAAGATAAATAGCACCTAACTTAGAATTATGCATATAACCAACCGAAAGAGAAGGTACTCTGTTTCTCGGTTGCTAGAAAACATAACTGTGGGGAAGTGAAACTCGACTCACTCTGTCCGCTGAGTAAGTTCGAGTAGCCAAATATAAAATTTGGACTCTCACTTATCAGTAAAAGTTGCACCAGTCCTGCTTGTTCCTTAGGCGAGCTAATGACAAGCAGAACTGGAACAACTTTTACTGAAGAAATACCTACAGCTATCTTTTCAATGCAACACTGCGAAAAAGAGTACCTTCTCTTTCTGGCATGGAAAATATTTCAAAGCATAAATCAAATTCATACTTTGTATATGTAGATTTCCTGATTGGATGTTTGATTTATTAGATGAACATATTTACAAATTTGCTAAAACTTTAAGTTGATATCTTCACTAGAAATTATAAACATTTTTGTGGAGAAAACATTTGAAAATGAGCTGTTAAAGGTTCTTAGTTGTAGGTTGTTCCACTTTAGCTTGTCAAACTGAAAGTTGGAGCATGCTAAAGTGGATGCAACCTGCAACTTAGAACCTTCAGCGATATTTTCATAGTTTTTCGGAATAAAAATGTTTATAATTTCGGTAAGTTACAACATAATGCTAAGCTAAGTTGAATAAAACACCTCCTTTAAGGCTAGAATTTAAGCGTAGGGAGGTGTTTTATATTTTTACTGAAAAATTTTATAGAGATAAAAGGTTAGTGCAAGTTTTATCTTTATTTATTACTATTATAGTGATTTTAACAACACGTTTGTATTTATTACAAATATATCCGTCTGAAAGAGTCTTAGGCTCCTATCAGAACCATCAAGAAGAAAATATAAGTGACATGAATTATATGATTCTAGATACAAATGGAAAAGATTTGATGAAATATGATAAAAAATATGTACTAGTAATTGATACAAGACCATTCAGTTTGAATAATTATGAAGAAACACTAGAAGACTTAATGGCTTTAAATTTTATTATGAAGTCTGAAAATCCTGATTTTAATTATACGGATATAATGAAGCAAAGTGGAAAAATATATTTTAATATTTCTGAAGATACATATAATAAAATAAATAATTTGAAAAATATAAAAGGAATATATACTTATATTGCAGATAAAATTGACACTAAAAAGGCATGGAGTGTTAGCAGTATGTTATCAAAAATATTAGATGAAGGTAATGAAGAAGGATCACTCCAAAGTCAATTGTACGGTTATTTAAAGGATAATGAAAAACCTAAAAGTGAATTTTATTTGGATAATAGGGCAGTATATGCAAAACAATCAGTAAGTGTAAGCGATAGTAATAGAAATTTAAAATTAACAATAGATAGTGATATGGAGAATAAAGTAAGAGAAATTTTGGGTAACGAACAGTATTCATATTTGGGGAATATAGGTGTGAGTATAATGGAAAGCGACACAGGTAGAATCAGAGCTATGGTTCAAAAAGATGAAAGTGCTGCTAATATAAATCTAGGAATTCAGCAAATAGGATACGAGCCAGGATCTATTTATAAAATAATAACTCTTGGATCAGCCTTAGATATGGGGTTAATAAATATCAATGATACTTTTATAGGATCTGGGAAAATAGATAAAAAGGTATATGGTAAATTAACAGTGGAAGAAGCATTTGAGAAATCCTGTAATGATATATTTGCGGAAATAGGATCTAAAGTCGGATATGAAAAACTAATGGAGTATTCAAAATCATTAGGTTTATATGATAGAGTTTTAAATTTAAATAGTGGAATAGTAAATGAAGCTAAGGGAGTAAAACCTAGTGAAGAGTTAGGGATAAACAATATATCTATAGGACAATGTATGAATGTAACGCCAGTACAGATGTTGGGAGCAATAAATGCTATAACTAATAACGGAGTGTATGAAAAACCATATATAGTTGAAGGCATATTAGATAAGGACGATAACGCTGTAAAGGAATTTAAAACTGATCAGAAAAGAATATATAGTCAGACAACTGCTAAATTAATTAAAAATGCTATGAGGCAAGTGGTTATAAAGGGCACGGGTATAAAGGCATATGTTGGTGACCTGGATATAGGAGGTAAAACTGGTACTTCAACTGGCAGCGATGGTCAGACACATGGTTGGTTTGCGGGATTCTTTAGTGTAGGTGATAAGAATTATACAATGGTAGTATTCACTCCAGATATACCATCTTTAAATGGAACTGACAACGAAGACTTAGGCGGAGGAGATACAGCGGCACCAATATTTAAAGATATAGTTAAAAAATTAAATATGAGAGATTGATAGGCAATAATTTAATATAAATGACTTTTATGATGAGTTTATAAGTATGCGAAAAAAAATAAAGAAGTATAAGCAACTTTTATTAAATATAAACATATTATAATATCAAGCACTGCTATGGAGGAAAAAGGTGTTTATATTAAATAGCTTTATAGATTTGTTTCTAAATTCGTTTCTATTGACAGGATATGTGACAAACAGTAACACATTCCCTCTACCATTAGATGAAAGCGAAGAACAAATGTATTTGAAAAAATTTAAAGAAGGAGATAAGGCAGCAAAAAGTATCCTTATTGAAAGAAACCTAAGATTAGTTGCTCATATAGTAAAAAAATATTCATTTCCTAATAAGGATGTAGATGAACTAATATCCATTGGTACAGTTGGGTTAATAAAAGCTATCGATTCGTTTGATTCTAGTAAAGGTACTAGACTTGCTACTTATGCATCAAGATGTATTGAAAATGAAATTCTAATGCTCTTTAGAAATAATAAAAAGCAAAAAAGTGAAATTTATCTTCAAGATCCAATTGGAGTTGATAAAGAGGGTAATGAATTTTGTTTAATGGATATATTAAGCAGTGAAAAAGATTGCGTTTTAGAAAAGGTTGAGAGTAATTTACAAGTTAAAGCTTTATATAAAAAATTGATAGAATCATTAACTAAGAGAGAGAGTGCTATTTTGATAATGAGATATGGGCTGATAGATGGAAAGTGTAAGACGCAGCGTGAAATTGCAGTAAATTTAGGTATTTCCCGTTCGTATGTATCAAGAATAGAAAAGAAAGCATTGAAAAAATTAAAGAAGGAGTTATTTACAAGAAATTAATAAACATTCATTATATCAAGAATTTTTTTATATAATAAAAAAGTAATTTTTGAGAAGTGATAGTGATAAAGATAGAAATATTTTATTCATATAAAGAAATATTGACATACTTAGACGAAGGGTGCTATTTTTAATATAGCACCCTGTTTTTATGGAAGAGTATTAGTGATACTATGTCTTGAGAGAGCAATAGAAGAAATAAATAGGGAATAATAAGCAAAAAATCAAAAAAACTACATAAATAAAAGAGGAATTTTAGTAAATATGTTGAATATATTGCAATTAGTAGATTCTTTCTACTAAAGAAGGGAAAGGCTTAATTATGCAGCAAGATATAATTACATCCATAGACTTTGGCAGTAAGAAATTCTCTGCAACTATAGCAGTGAGAGGAAAAGAAAATTTAGATATTTTAGCAGTTAAATCTTGTAAATCAATAGGTATAGAAAAAGGAATGCTGATAGATAGTGAAAAATGTAAAGCCCATGTTTTAAATTTATTAAGTGAATTAGAGATAAAGACAGGTAAGAACGTTAAAGGAATAGCAATTGGAATATCTTCAAATAAAGTAAGAATAACAGAGACAACAGTTATTGTTGAATTAGATGAGGATAAGGTAAAGAGCCATGATATAATAAAAGCATTAAAAAAGGCTCAAAATAGTATTACTATAAGTAATGATGAATCTATAGTAGATATTTTAATAAATTTTTATATACTAGATGGCAAGGTGATACATAAAGATATACTTAATTGGAAAGCGAAAAGACTGGAGATTAACCTCACTTTAGTAATTGCAGAAAAAAAAGAGATTCAAAAATACTATGAAATTTTTAAGGATACCAAATATAATATAGATTCTATTAAGCTAAATATATTAGCTGGTAAACAAATATTTTTAAGTGAAAAAAATTCTATGGAGTATATTGCGCTAGTAGATATTGGTGCTGGAATTACTGAAATAGCAGTGTTTAATAATGGAATCCCTAAAAGTGTAAGTAGTATACCAGTAGGAGGAAATAATATTACCAATGATCTGGCTATTTGTGGAGAATTTTCTTTTTTAGAAGCCGATAATATAAAAAAAATTTATTCGAGTAATTACAAATCTTTGTATATAGATGATTCTCTTCCGGATGAAACTGAAATAGGAACTATTAAAGTATCCAGAAAATTGTTTTATGAAGTAGTAAATGCGAGGATAGAAGAAATATTAAGTCATATTAATATGAAATTAAAAAATACTGGTCATTATGATAGAATTTGTAGTATAATTCTATATGGGGATGGTATAAACTATTTTGAAGATATAGGCGAAATTATTCGTAAAATTTTTAAGATAAAAACCCAAGTTGTAAGAAAAAAAGATTTAGGAATAAAAAATCCAGAAAATATAACTTCTCTAGCTATAGCCAAGGAAGTATATGATAGATTAAATTTATTAGAGGATGCTATCATAGTTCCAACTAATAAAAGTAATGATAAAATTAATGAAAAAGAATGTTTACACAATATTGAAGTTGAAAATCATATTTTAAAAAAAATTAAAGTTTTTTTTGGTAAGATTTTTTAAGGGGAGGAATTGTTTTGTTAGATTTTGAGACAGATATGCAAGAATTAACCAATATTAAGGTAATTGGTTGTGGTGGCGGTGGAAGCAATGCCGTAAATAGAATGATCGTTGAAGGATTAAAAAATGTTGAATTTATTGCAATAAATACAGATAAGCAAGCATTAATGCTTTCTAATGCAAATCAAAAAATTCAAATAGGGGAAAAGTTAACAAAAGGTTTAGGAGCTGGAGCAAATCCTGAAATAGGGAAGAAAGCTGCTGAAGAAAGTAGAGAGGAAATAACAGCATCAATTAAAGGTGCAAATATGGTGTTTATTACTGCTGGAATGGGCGGAGGAACAGGTACTGGTGCGGCTCCAATTGTTGCCGAAATAGCTAAATCTATGGATATACTAACTGTTGGAGTAGTAACTAAACCATTTCCATTTGAGGGAAAAAGAAGAATGAGACACGCTGAAATGGGAATAGCAACATTAAAAGAAAAAGTTGATACATTAGTAATTATTCCTAATGAAAGATTACTAAACATGGCAGATAAGAAAACAACATTGCTGGACTCGTTTAAACTAGCTGATGAAGTTTTAAGACAAGGTGTTCAAGCAATTTCTGACTTAATTACAATAACAGGGGTAATTAATGCTGACTTTGCTGATATAAAAGCAGTAATGCTTAATAAGGGATTAGCTCATATGGGCGTTGGATTTGGTAAAGGTGATAACAGAACTCAAGATGCAGTTAAGCAAGCGATATCTTCTCCTCTTTTAGAGACATCAATAGATGGAGCAACAGATGTTATTATAAACTTTACTGGTGGTGCGGACCTTGGTGCTTTAGAAGTATATGATGCTGCAGATGTTGTTCGTGAAGCAGTTGACCCAGATGCAAATATAATTGTTGGAGCAGTAATTGATGAGACACTTACTGAAGAAATAAGAATTACAGTTATTGCGACAGGATTTGAAAGTGAAAATAATAGAATAGGAATGAATCAAATTATAGAAGAGCCTAAAAAGGTTCAAGCACAAGAACCAATAAAGAGAGAACCAGAAGTTGCTGTTGATGTAAAAGAACCAGAAATAAGCTCTAATAGTTATGAAGCTGATGATTTGGATATTCCAGTTTTCTTGAGAAGACAAAAAAGACATTAACATATAGATATTATTGTATTGTCTTAAAATAGTAAATTTAAATAGAATGAAATTTTGTTTTAGATACTAGAAATTTGCAAAAAAAGTTTCTTAAATATTATTTAAGTATAAATGATTGTATTTATTGTGCAATTATGTTACTTAAGTTTATTACAGAAGCTATAAGTAAATTTTTAGACTATTCAAAGTTACATTCTATTTTTTTGCGTCTAAATCATAAACAAATAAATAAATAAATAAATAAAAGAGCGTAATGAATATTTAGTTCAAGTTTCTGGTGATTTATGTAATATAGAAGAATATATTTTAAGTCATTAGGATGGTTTTAAATATAAAATGTAAACAAAAAAATAAAGTGTAAATATATGTAAAAAGTTTAATAAAAAAAACAAAATTATTTAATGTGATTGTGACAAATTTTTAAACTAATTAAGTATATAATAAATCCAGAAAGACTGGAGGAGTTACAATGGAAATTTATGCTGATGTTTTTATTTTTGAAAATTTTATAGTTAACTTCTTTTTGTTAAGTATAACAATGAAGTGTATAAGGCATAAATGTAAAATGGTTTCTTTAGTTATTTCAGGTTTTATCGGTGGTGTATATAGTTTAGTCTTGATAATTCCAAAACTTAATATAATAGCATCGTTACCTTGCGAATTATTAGTAGCTATAATAATGCTTAGAATGGTGTATGGAAAGACAAGCATCCTTAATATGATTAAATTATTACTTGTTTTTTTATTAATAACTTGTGCGCTAAGTGGAATTTGTTTTTTGTTTTCTTTAAGGCAAAATATATATTTGATTGGAAGTACATTTAAAATAGAAAAGTACTCCGTAAAATATATTATGCTAGGAATCATGATAATATATATTATTTTTAGTAGACTTATAGATCATATAAAAGACAAAATATTTACAAATGAATATATTTTTGAAATTGAATTTGAAGTGCAGGGCCAGCATTGTAAATTTAGAAGTTTTTTAGATACTGGAAATGAATTAAGGGAACCCATCACAAATCTTCCATGTATTCTAATTGAAGGAAATCTAATAAATCATCTGAACTTTAACGATAAAAATACATATAATATACTTTATAGTTCCATAGGGTATGGCGGTAGTCTTAAAGGTATCAGAGTTAATAATATAAAAATAAAAAATAAAAATTATTTACTTGAAAAAATCGATGCGATAATATGTCCATGTAAGGAGCGGTTGAGTAAAGAAGATGAATTCAACGCTTTATTATCAAGGGGAGTAGTGTGTGAGGGGGATGTTTATGGAAAAGTTAATTCTGCTGTTTAATAAATTGGTTTGTAAATTTAGGTTGTTTAGAAAAAAACTATATTATGTTGGAGGCAACGATGCATTGCCACCGCCATTATCAAAGGATGAAGAAGAAGATTTAGTAAATAAATTAAATGATGGCGATGAGAATATAAGAAGTATTTTAATCGAAAGGAATTTAAGACTAGTTGTTTATATCGCAAGAAAGTTTGAGAATACAGGAGTAAATGTAGAAGACCTGATATCAGTAGGTACTATAGGATTAATTAAAGCGGTGAATACTTTTAATCCGGAAAAAAAGATAAAACTTGCAACTTATGCATCTAGATGCATAGAAAATGAAATATTAATGTATCTACGAAGAAATAGTAAAATAAAGGCTGAAATTTCATTTTATGAACCGCTAAATATTGATTGGGATGGAAATGAACTTCTACTATCGGATATATTAGGAACTGAAAACGATACTGTATATAATTTGATTGAAGATGAAGTTGATAAACAATTATTAATTATGGCATTAAAGAGTTTGAATGATAGAGAAAAAGAAATTGTAAGGCTTAGATTTGGGTTGAATGGGACAAGAGAAAAGACTCAAAAAGAAGTAGCTGATATGCTTGGAATTTCTCAATCATATATATCAAGACTAGAAAAAAAAATAATTAAGAGATTGAAAAAAGAAATTAGTAGAATGATTTAGCTTGTCTTCAAGTATAAAAGTATTGCCTATCGGAGATAATGTTTAATGCAATGGATTATTACTTTCGAAGGGGTGAATACTTGTGATAATTAACAAAGTAGAAATATGTGGCGTTAATACTTCAAAACTCCCGATACTAAAAGAGAAAGAAAAGAAACAACTTTTTCTGCAGATGAAAGATGGAGATAAAAGTGCAAGAGAAACTTTTATAAAGGGAAATTTGAGATTAGTACTTAGTGTTATTCAGAGGTTTAACAATAGAGGAGAAAATATAGACGATTTATTTCAAGTTGGCTGTATTGGATTGATGAAATCAATAGATAACTTTGATTTATCGCAGAACGTTAAATTTTCAACTTATGCAGTTCCGATGATAATTGGAGAAATTAGAAGATACCTAAGAGATAATAATTCTATTAGGGTAAGCAGATCATTAAGAGATATTGCTTATAAAGCTTTAATAATGAGAGAAAAATTTATAAAGGATAATAATAAAGAACCAACAATCTCACAAATCGCAAAGGAACTTGAATTACCAAGAGAAGAAGTAGTGTTTGCATTAGATGCGATACAAGATCCGGTATCATTATTTGAACCAATTTACCATGATGGAGGAGATGCAATATATGTAATGGATCAAATAAGTGATGCTAAGAATACAGATGAACATTGGCTTGAGAATATTTCCATAAAAGAAGCAATGAAAAAACTCACAGATAGAGAAAAACTAATATTAAATTTAAGGTTCTTTAATGGTAGAACTCAGATGGAAGTTGCAGATGAAATTGGGATTTCGCAAGCGCAAGTCTCAAGATTAGAAAAGACAGCTTTAAAACATATGAGGAAGCATGTATAGAAGAGATTAATAATATTGTAATTGTGGGGGATAATTATGGAATTGGAACTACATTCACTGAATGCTATGAGAAATATGGAGGTAATAGATATATTAACAGGAACAAAAATAGGATTTATCAAAGACTTTAAAATAAGTAGTGAAGATAATAAGATTGTTGCTTTAATATTACCTGGAGAAATAAAATCATGGTTTGCTAAAGATGATGAAAAAGAAATCTTATGGAAAGATATAGTTAAAATAGGCACTGATGTTATATTGGTAAAAGCTAATGAAAAAGTAAGTGAAAACAATATATAGCCATATTTTAAAATTATATGTATAATGATTATAAGATTTTAATACACGAAAGCAAAGAGGTGAATGAAAGTATGAAATGTCCATTTTGCGGATTTGAAGAAAGTAAAGTTGTTGATTCAAGATCAACAGACGATAATACAACAATTCGAAGAAGAAGAGAATGCTTAAAATGTGCCAAACGATATACTACATACGAAAAAATAGAAGATTTTCCTATTTTAGTAATCAAAAAAGATCTGACTAGAGAAAATTTTAATAAAGAGAAAATTATTACTGGATTAATTATTGCATGCCAAAAAAGACCTGTGTCTAGAAAACAGATTGAAGATATAGCTTATGATATAGAGAAAACAATATCTAATAGTATGCTTACAGAGATACCATCAAAAGATATAGGAGAAATGGTTATGGCCAGACTAAAAGAGTTGGATGAAATATCATATGTAAGATTTGCATCAGTATACCGCCAGTTTAAGGATATAAATACTTTTTTAGAAGAAATAAAAAATCTCGTAACATAATTATACTATTGAGGATATTGAATAAATTCAATGTCCTTTTTATAATTGTTTAGATATAATATATAAAAATAATGAGGAATTCATATAGATTCCATTTAAATTAAATATCTTATGATATTGTTATATATAAGTTAAAATTTAGTTAATTAAGCTGATAAATGCTAAATAGAATGTTAAGATTAAGTAAGTAAAATGCTAAATAAATCATAAAAATATATCCATAGATATTGTTGATAATAAAGAAGAAAAATAAAATTTAAGTGGATACCTTAAGTGATAAGATAAATTTAGTGGAGGATTAAATATAGTGAATAAATTGGACTTAAAAGTATTAGATAAGCAAGAAGATTTTTTTATAATAAATGGTAAAGAATTTAATATTGGATTTACAAATGCAGAGAAGGAAAGAAGTTTTAACAGAAATACAGAAGAAGGTATAAAAGAGCTCAATTCATTAAAAGAGGAATTTGGAGCCAATGAAGTGATATACCTAAAACAAATTCATAGTGATAAAATATTAAATTATATAGAGAATGGAAAAAGTATTAAAGATGAAGAGGCAGACGCTATAATAACAAAGGAAAAAGGGATCATTATTGGTGTTTTTACAGCTGATTGTGTACCAATCATATTAGTTGATGATGAAAAAAAGGTCGCAGCCGCAATACATAGCGGATGGAGAGGAACCTATGAATCCATTACATTTAAAACAATAGAAAAAATGAAAAAAGAATTTAGTATTAATGTTAAAAATTTAAAAGCATATATTGGGCCTCATATTAGAAAGTGTTGTTATGAGGTTTCTGAGGAATTAAAGCTTAAATTTATAGAGAAGAAAACGGAAATTAAAAAAGAAGATTTGTTTTGTGGAAGAAATCTAAATTTGGAAGTCTGCATATTAGATGATTTAAAAAAAGCCGGAATTCAAGATGAAAATATTAATAGTATAGATTTATGTACGTACTGTAGTGAAGAAGTAAAATTACATTCATATAGGAAATCTCAAGGGTCTTATGGCAGGATGTTTTCTTTTATTATTTTACGTTAAGGGGGAAATTTAATATGGCAAAAGAAAAAATATTAATAGTTGATGATGAGGAACACATAATTGAATTGCTAAGATTTAATTTATTAAATGTTGGATATGATGTTTTTACAGCCAATAATGGGATAGATGCAGTAAAAATAGCTAAGGCAGAAAAGCCTAGTTTATTATTACTAGATTTAATGTTGCCTGGAATTGACGGGTTTGACGTTTGTAAAGAAATTAAAAGAAACAATGATATGAAAAACACATCAATAATAATGTTGACAGCAAAAGGAGAAGAGTTAGATAAAATACTTGGTCTAGAGCTTGGAGCAGATGATTATATAACAAAACCATTTTCTATTAGAGAATTACTTGCACGTGTAAAAGCAGTATTAAGAAGAACAAATTCATTTAATGAAGTGGAAGAAGATGTATTCACCTCACAAAACCTAAAGATAGATTTTGAAAGGCATGAAGTGTACATTAGCGATAAGAAAGTAGATTTAACACTTAAGGAATTTGAATTACTACAAATATTAATAAAAAATAAAGGGAAAATTCTTAAAAGAGAAACTTTGTTGGACAAGATTTGGGGCTATGAATATATAGGAGAAACAAGAACAGTGGATGTTCATATAAGATATTTAAGAAAGAAAATAGAGGAAGATGATAAAAATCCTAGATTTATAGAAACTATAAGGGGTGTGGGTTATAGATTTAACCCGGCAGAATAGCTATGAGGAACAAAATTTTAACTTCGGTTATTATAACTGTGATATTTGCAATATCTATTGTTGCCTGCTCTTTTATGATGTTAATTAATATGGAACAAACTAAGATTACAAAAGAAGAGCTTAAAAATATTAATTATCTAATTTATGAACTTAATGATGTAACAGATATTAGTAGAAATGATTATGAAGATCTAAAAAATATAAAAGACATAAAAATAAATGATGTTGAAGTTAGAATCACACTTATTGATAGTAACGGAGTTGTTTTGTATGATAATGAACAAAAAAGCAGCGAAAATCATAAAGACAGAATTGAAGTGAAAGAAGCTTTTGAAAAAGGCGAAGGATATTCAGAGCGATATAGTGATACTATTAAAGGAAATTTAATTTATTATGCAACTAGATTAAGTGATAATTATGTAATCAGAAGTTCTGTCAGTATAAACACAATAACTTTGCTGCAAAAAGAAAATATCAAATATAGTTTAGGGATACTAATGCTGGTTTTACCATTTTCTTTATTTCTATCTTTAAGGCTTGTTAAGAAAATTATTGATCCAGTAAAAGAGTTAGAAAGTGTAACACTAAAAATGACTCATGGCGATTACAAGATACGAGCAAATATTGAAACTCATGATGAGCTAGGTATTTTAGGAAATAGTTTTAATAATATGGCTGATCAATTGCAAATAAAAATTCGAGAAGTAATTGATAAACAAAATAAAATTGAGTCAATATTAAAAAGCATGGAAAATGGTGTTGTTGCTGTTGATAATCATAATAGAGTAATTTCCATTAACCCTCGTGCTGAGGCGTTACTTGAAATAAGGAAAAATATTGTTGGTGAATACTTGCTAGATCATATTAATGATTATGATATAAGTAAATTTTTAATGAAGGATGAAGAGTCTGATAAGGAAATAAAATTACTTCATCCATTTGAACGGGATTATAAGATAAAAAAATCTGATATGTTTGATGGTGTAGAGAACATAGGAAAGGTTATAATATTTCAAGATATAACTGATATAAATAGAGTTGAGCTTATGAGAAGTCAATTTGTTGCTAATGTATCCCATGAATTAAAAACACCATTAACATCCATTAAGGGATTTGCAGAAACTTTAAAATTTGTAAAGGATGATGAGACAAGGGAAAAGTTTTTGGATATTATCGACAAGGAAGCTGAACGTTTATCAAGACTTATTAATGATATATTAGTATTATCAAATATAGAAAGTAATTTGGTTATTGACATGAAAGAATTTGAACCAAGTCTTGTAATTGAAGAAGTAATTAATATGATGAGAAAAACTGCAATAAATAAGAATATTAAGTTAGAGTTTATTAATAATAATAGTAAACATATTTTGGGTGATAAAGATAAATTCTATCAATTGGTTTTAAATTTAATCGAGAATGCCATAAAATATTCTAAGGATGGTTCCGGCTGTGTAGAAGTGACTAGTTATACCAAAGATGAATACTATTGCCTAAGAATAAAAGATAATGGCATAGGAATACCAGAAGAAGACATCTCAAGAATTTTTGAGAGATTCTATAGAGTGGATAAGTCGAGAAAAAAAGGCGGAACAGGTCTTGGTTTGGCTATTGTAAAACATATTGTTAAAATATTTAATGGAGAAATCAATGTTAAAAGTAAGCTAAGTGAAGGAACAATTTTTGAAGTAAAAATTCCATATATGTAAGAAATAATGCGTAAAGTGTAGAAATTTTACGCATTATTTTTTTTATTTACAAAGCAATGTTAAATTTTCTTAACAAATATCTAATATAACTTAACATTACTCTAATAATAGATTAACTAAAAGGGTATATTATAAAATATGAAAGAAGAAGAAAATTAGAAACTAACATAATATGAATTTATTAGTGGAGGTAATAGTTAATGAAGAAAAAATCGATAAAATTAATGGTGTCTGCCTTAGTGATGGCAATGTTAGGAACTGCGATGGTAGGATGCGGAAATGCATCTGGTGGAGCACCGGCAAATGACACTAAATCAGAGGGGACAAAATCAGAAGCGGTAACAGGCTCAATAACTATGAGTGGTTCATCAGCATTGTTACCGTTAATGGAGAAGACTATAGAAACATTTAATAAAAAATATCCAGATGCTGAAATTGGAGCTCAAGCAGGTGGATCTGGTACAGGTCTTACTCAAGTATTAGATGGAACAGTAAATATAGGAAATTCAGATGTATTTGCAGAAGAAAAATTAGATGCAGCAAAAGCAAAAGAATTAGTTGACCATAAAGTCGTAGCACAAGGATTTGGAATTGTAGTAAGTAAATCATTAGGAATAGATAATTTAACTTCAGCTCAAATTAAAGACATATTCTCTGGTAAAGTTACAAACTGGAAAGAAGTTGGTGGACCAGATAAAGCGATTTTATTAATCCATAGAACAGCTGGTTCAGGAACAAGAGCAACTTTCGAAAAGACAGTACTTGGTGGAGATAAATCAGCAGAAAATGAAGCTTTAGGTGTAACTCAAGATTCAAATGGTGCGGTTTTAAGTGCAATGAAAGAAAATGATGGAGCAGTTAGTTATTTAGGTCTTGCATACATGAATACAAAAGAAGCACAAGATGTTTTAAAAGTAACCAATCTTGATGGAGTAGCAGCAGATAAAGCACATATAACAGATGGTTCTTATAAATTCTGGTCTTGGGGACATATGTATACTAAGGGTGAATCAAAAGATTTATCTAAAGCGTTTATTGATTTCGTTATGAGCAGTGAAAATAAAGAAAACTTAGAAACATTAGGTTTTATTTCAGGAAGTGAAATGAAAGTAAAATAATTCAATTAAAGGATGAGTAAAAGATGGAAAAAAGAAGTTTTAAAGAAAGGCTTAAAAATGAATATTTAGGCCAAGGCTTTGCGGGACTATGTGGAATATTAATAATATTAATAACAATATCAATTATAGTATTCATAGCTTCAAAAGGTTTGAGGATATTTACAAATGACGGATATAGTTTCACTGAGTTCTTGTTTACAAATAATTGGAAGCCGAACAAAGGTGGAGAGCCTTCCTTTGGAGCTCTCGCTTTCATCTTAGGTTCAACCGCAGTATCAATAGGTGCAGTACTTTTAAGTGCACCTATTGCTATTGCTTTAGCAATTTTTGTGAATGTAATATCTAGTAAATTTGGAGTAAGAATAATTAAGCCTTCATTAGAAATATTAGTTGGAATACCTTCGGTTGTTTATGGTTGGGTAGGTATTTCTGTATTAGTTCCATTTATCAAAGATAATTTTGGGGGAATGGGATTTTCTTTGATTGCTGGAGTTTTGGTACTTTCATTGATGATATTGCCAACTATAGCAACTTTATCAATAGATGCAATAAAAACAATACCTAGAGATCATATTGAAGCATCATATGGGCTTGGAGCTACAAGGTGGCAGACGATTTCTAGAGTAATAGTTCCTGGTGCAAAAAGTGGGATACTTACAGGAGTTGTACTTGGAATAGCAAGAGCTTTTGGAGAGGCATTAGCGGTTCAAATGGTAATTGGTAATACTGTAAAGATACCAGATGGAGTTTTTACGCCAATGGCCACACTAACTAGTATTATAACGATGGACATGGCTAATACAGTTGGTGGAACTGCATGGAATGATGCATTATGGACACTAGCATTAATTTTACTTGTAATTTCTTTCATATTTATTGTAATAGTTAGAATGATAGAGAAAAGGAGTGCAAGATAATGGATGCAAAAAGAATAGATAAGATAGCTACGATTATATTCTACATTATAAGTATGTTTATCGTTTTTTTACTTGGAGCTTTTATAATATATATTTTATATAAGGGAGGCAGTATGCTAAAGCCTTCGTTCTTATTTGGTAAACCAAAATTATCAGGAGCAGGCGGAGGAATTGGACCACAATTGTTTAATTCATTCTATATGTTGATTGTTTCCTTAATTATTACAATACCAATAGGAGTAGGAGCTGGAATTTATTTAGCTGAATACGCAAAAGAAGGACCTATACTTAAATTTATAAGAATGTGTCTTGAGACAATGTCGTCTCTGCCATCTATTGTTATAGGTATGTTCGGATTACTAGTTTTTGTTAATATGGCAGGATGGGGATATTCAATTCTTGCAGGTGCTTTATCTGTAAGTATTCTTAACATTCCATCTATGACTAGAATTTCTGAGAATGCAATAGTTGCAGCAAGTAAAAGGGTTAAAGAGGCTTCTTTGGGGCTAGGAGCAACTAAGTGGCAGACCTTAGCTAAATTAACTATACCTACAGCAATGGCAGAAATATTGACTGGTGTAATATTAGCAGCTGGAAGAATCTTTGGAGAAGCAGCAGCTTTTTTATACACTGCAGGATTAAGTTCGAAAAATATAAATTTTGATACCATAAGTTTAACAGAAAAAAGTTCAGCATTTTCACTTTTTAGGCCGGCAGAGACTTTAGCAGTTCATATATGGAAGCTAAATTCAGAAGGTACAGTAGTTGATGCAGCTCAAATAGCAAACGGAACAGCAGCTGTTCTTATATTAGCGGTGCTATTATTTAATGTTTGTGCAAGATTATTAGGAAATAGATTAATGAAAGCTTATAGTGGGAAGTAGGAGATAGTTATGAATATTATAGAAACTAAAGATTTATGTTTATATTATGGAGACAATCAAGCTCTAAAAAATATTAATATGTCTATAAACAAGCATGAGGTTACAGCACTAATTGGGCCTTCTGGTTGCGGTAAGTCGACTTTCTTAAGAACTTTAAATAGAATGAATGATTTAATCGAGATTGTTAAGATAACAGGGCAAGTTCTATTCGAAGATAAAGATATATATAAAGATTATGATGATATATTTTTAAGAAAAAGAATAGGAATGGTGTTTCAAAGACCAAATCCATTTCCGATGTCTATTTACGATAACATTGCATATGGACCAAGAATACATGGTACTAAAAATAAGAAAATGTTAGATGAAATTGTTGAGAAAAGCTTAAGAGGAGCAGCCCTATGGGAAGAAACTAAAGATAGGTTAAAATCAAGTGCACTTGGAATGTCAGGTGGACAACAGCAAAGATTGTGTATTGCTAGAACTTTAGCAGTCTCACCAGAAGTAATTTTAATGGATGAACCAACATCGGCTCTAGATCCGATATCAACAGGAAAAATGGAAGAACTTATGGATGAATTGAAAAAAAATTACACAGTTGTAATAGTAACTCATAACATGCAACAAGCAGGAAGAATAGCCGATAAAACTGCATTCTTTTTAAATGGAGAAGTTATAGAATACGGAAAAACAGAAGATATATTTTATAATCCAAGAGATAAAAGGACAGAAGATTATATTACAGGTAGATTTGGCTAGGAAGGGGTATTGAGTATTATGACAAGAGGGTCGCAAGATGCAAGAGTAAAAATTATTAACAGAGAGCTATTAAATATGTCGAGTTTAGTTGAGAAGCAAATATATGAGAGTATAATTTGCTTAAAGAATTACGATTTAGATAAGGCTGATCAAATTATTAAAGATGATGATAAAGTTGATGAAATGCAAAAAACAATAGAGGAAGAATGTATAAAATTTATCGCAACAGAGCAGCCGCTCGCAACAGATTTAAGAAGAGTGTTTACAGCGTCGAAGATAGTAACGGATTTAGAAAGAATGGCTGATCATGCAGTAGATATTTGCAAGATAACAAAAAGAATGGGTGGAAATATAAATTCATTTAAAGTTTATTCAGATGAATTATGGGAAATGGATAAAAAGGTAAGAGCCATGATAAAATCATCTATAGAAGCTTATATTAATGAAGATGATGAAATGGCCTATAAAATTTGTGAAAAAGATGATGAGATTGATGCGTTTTATAAGTCTTTATTTACAAATTTAATTAACTCAATTAAATTAGATGAAGAACTAATTCAAAAAGGAGCTCAGTTACTTTTTGTTATAAAATACTTGGAAAGAATAGGAGATCACGTAACTAACATATGTGAATGGACTATTTTCTCTAAGACCGGTGTTTATGTTGATTTAAATGAATAATAGGATTATTAATAAAGGTGTCCTTATAAATTTAGGATGCCTTTGTTTATGACAATAAATATTATATAAGTAATATTTTAAATAATTAACCATGCCTTCCTTGACGCAATTATTATATTAATGTAATATAAAAATATAATAGAAATAAACTTTTTGTGATAAAGTGGCAAGAAAAAATAGGATTTTATGTCGTAATAGTAAAGGATACATATAATGGGATTATCAATATTTAAATTTATGGAATTTGAGAATTTATAACTTATAAAACTTAATTGTAAAGGGGCAATGGTACAATGACAAGAGGATCACAAGATACTAGAGTGAAAAATATAAATAGGCAGCTAGTAATTATGGCTAAGTTAGTTGAAAAACAAATATATGATAGCATGATTAGTTTAAAGAATTACGATATAGAGGCAGCAGCTAATATTATTAAAGGTGACGATAGGGTTGATGAATTACAAAAAATAATAGAAGAACTATGTATTAAGTTTATTGCGGCAGAGCAACCATTAGCCACAGATTTAAGAAAAGTTATGACTGCATCAAAGATAGTAACGGATTTAGAGAGAATGGCTGATCACGCAGTAGACATATGTAAAATAACAATGATGATTGGTGGAACTATTAACTCATTTAAAAAACATTTGGATCCATTATGGGAAATGGAGAAAAAAGTTAGAGCAATGATAGGTTTAGCTATAGAGTCATATATTAATAATGATGACGAAACTGCATACAAGATTTGTGAAAGAGACGATGAAGTGGATTCTATTTATAGATCTTTATTTACAACATTTGTTGAAGACATAAAGCTTGATGAAAGTTTAATTGATAAGGGAATAAGGCTTTTATTTGTAATAAAGTATTTAGAAAGAATAGGCGATCATGTAACAAATATTTGTGAGTGGACTATTTATTCTAAAAGTGGATCTTATGTAGATTTAAACGAATAAAGTACATGTAAACTTATACTTTGGGTGTGACTACCCGAAAGAAAGACCAGCTACTTTTGCTCGGTTGCTAGAGAATGGGACTGTGAATTTCTAATAAAGAAATTCAACAGTCCCATTCTCAATGCAACACTGCGCAAAATAGTTGGTCTTTCTTTCTGGTATTAGCTATATTCAAAGTATAAATTAAACATCTAATGTTACAAATAATAAATGGTTCAAGTTATATAAGTTCTGTGAATAAAGATGTATCTATTGCATCGAGGAAATTACAGGTTATAATGGAAGATATACTAAAGTGATTCATAGAATTGTATATAATATACGTAGTAGATATCAAAGTAATAAACTAGGGGGATAAAATTATGAAAAGTATAAAGGCAAAATTTATAGTATTTATAGGATTATTAATAGGGGTTATATGTATTGGTTTTGGGGCAATTTCATTTGTAAATTCATCAAAGGCACTAAGGTCGAATTTAGGAAAGACTCTTCCTAAAATTGCAGAACAAACTGCAGGTAAAATTCAGTGGCAGTTGGAAGGTCAATTGATATCCTTAGAATCTATTGCTGCAAGAGATGATATAAAAAATCCTAACATTTCTTGGGAAGCTAAGGCGCCAATTCTTTTAGAAGAATCAAAAAGAATTGGTAGTATGTCATTAGGAATTGCTGACAAAAATGGACATGCTAAAAATGTAGATGGAACAGATATTGAAATTAAAGATAGAGGATATTTCAAGAATGCTTTATCAGGAAAAAGCAATGCATCAGATCCAATAATAAGTAAAGCAGATGGAAATGTAATAATTGTCTATGCAGTTCCAATTAAATATAATAATGAAATCGTGGGAGTGTTAATTGAAAAAAGAGATGGTAATTGTTTAAGTGAATTAACAAATCAACTTAAAATAGGAGAAACGGGTTATGCTTTTATGATTAAAAAGGATGGTACTAATATTGCCAGCACTGATAAAGATAAGGTTATTAATATGTATAATCCAATTGAAGAAGCAAAAAAGGATACAAAGTTACAGGCTATAGCAGATATCGAGAAAAAAATGGGTGCAGGGGAAACAGGATTAGGAGAATATACTTATGGTGGAGTTGATAAATTCATAGGGTATGCTCCAGTTCAAGGAACTGAGTGGTCTGTTGGAGTTGTAGTAGTAAAAAGTGAGATTTTATCAGAATTAGATACATTGAAAATTTCCACTATTATAGCATCTGCAGTATTTATATTAATTGGTTTTTGCATAGTTTACATAGTTGCTAATACTTTGTCTAGAGCAATAAAATATACTTCAAAGCATTTAGCATTATTAGCAGAGGGAAATCTTTGTGAAGAAATTTCACCTAGAAGTTTGAATGCTACAGATGAAATTGGAGAAATGACTAAATCAATGAAAAAGATGCAAGAATCACTTGGGAAAATGATTAGACAAATAAAAGAGAATTCAACAAATATTAACAATCAATCAGATAATTTATCTTCTGTTTCAGAAGAAATATCAAGTGTATCACAAAATGTTACAGAAGCAATTTCAGAAATTGCAAGAGGGACAAGTAATCAGTCGGAAAACTTAATACTAATAACAGAAACTCTTAATGACTTTAGTGATAAATTATCAGGAATGGTTAGAGAGATACAAGTTGTAGATTCAAATTCTAGGGAAATAAGTACAATGGCAAATGAGAGCAGCAATGAAATGAATCAGTTAAATCAATCAGTAGCTAATGTAAGTGAATCATTTAAAGAGTTCTATAGTAAAATTATAGCTCTTGGAAAAGATATAAATAAGATAAATGATATTACAAATTTAATAAATAGTGTTGCAGAACAAACAAATTTATTAGCATTAAATGCTGCTATTGAAGCGGCTAGAGCAGGAGAAGCGGGAAAAGGATTCTCTGTAGTTGCAGAAGAAATAAGAAAGCTTGCTGAACAATCAAAGGATTCATCAGAAAATATTAGTAAATTAATTAATGGAATATCTAATGATACTAATGTTATAGTTGAAAATTCTGTGAGTATGGACAATGAATTAATGGATCAAGTAAAAGTTATTGATAATTCAATAGCATCATTCAAAAAGATTATAGAAGCTGTAGATGAAGTAATACCTAAAATTGAAACAGTTAAAAATTCGGCAGAGAATATAGAAAATGATAAGAATTCTATTTTGTTTAAAGTAGAAGGTTTATCTTCTGTCTCGATAGAAGTGTCAGCATCATCGGAAGAGATTTCTGCATCATCAGAGGAAATGAATGCTTCAACAGAGGAAGTAGCTTCAGCAGCTCAAATACTTAATAGTATGACTAATCAAATGATAGAGGAAGTAAATAAGTTTAAAGTTTAAATGCAGCAGATACAGAGAAATGTATCATAAATAAAGAATAATAAGTGAATTTTAGTAAAAGTAAGTATATTTTTGCATTTTATTATTATCGTGTTATTCAAATATTTTGAAATAATATCTTATTTTTTATAAAAAATAAAACTGAAAAAGAGGTATAAATTATGATAAAACCAATTGTAAAAGATATATTGTTTTTAGGACAAAAATCAGAAGAGGCAACTAAAGATGATATAGTAGTAATTGATGATTTAATAGATACATTAAGAGCAAACTTAGAGCATTGTGTTGGATTGGCTGGTAATATGATTGGAGTGAAAAAGCGTATATTGGTATTTACTGTAGGCAACCTTATTGTGCCTATGATAAATCCAGTTATATTAAAGAAGGAAAAGCTTTATGAAACAGAAGAGAGTTGTTTATCTTTAATTGGCTTTAGAAAAACAAAGAGATATGAAATGATAGAGGTGGAGTATCTTGATAGAAATTTTAAGAAGCAAAAGCAAGTGTTCACTGGATTTACAGCACAAATAATTCAGCATGAAATGGATCATTTTGAAGGTATAATAATCTGATTTAATAATTAAAATAGTACTTACTATAAGAAAAAGGTAGTTGCCTGAATATAATATAAAACATTTGGTGAAATTTATTTTAAAATTATTTTTTGGGGACACACTGTTAAAAAGGATAGAGTTGGGAGTGAATGTGTTACAAATTTAAAATTTCAATTATTCACTTAATTAAGGGCTATAGATATATTGCATTAATAATTTAAATAAAAATATGTTTAATTTATTAAAATATTTGATATAATATAAATAAGAAAAGCTTAGTGCTGGTAACACTAAGCAGTCCTTAGAACATTTATTTTGTTTTAGGGCTATTGGATAAAAATTATAGATTTATAAAAAGATTAAAGCACTAATCATTGTCGGATGGGTGCTTTTTCTCTTTGCTATTAACTTCTATATGAATTCCAAGAAAATTAATCTTGATTATCAATTTAGAAATAAAGAGATTATGTTTTAAAACTAATCTAATACTAAAAATCCTCTAATGTTGTAGAGATTATACGGCATTAGAGGATTTTGTTTATGTATTTTTTGAAAAAGTTGTCTTTAATGTGGAGTTGTTTAAAGAATATGTTGTTTTCTAATAGAAAATAATTTTGATAAAAGTATTTATATATTGTTATGTAAACCGTATATACTATATGAGACATAAATTTTTGGAAAGAACAAATTAGTTGAGGACATTGTAAAATGCACACATTAGAAAGAGCAGCTATGCACTTATAAAAAAAGTAGCTATGCTACAATAATGGAACTTTTTTGCATACAAGAACAATTTGTGGATTAACTTGTTAGTATATAAATATTAAGGGGGATGATGAAGATGAGAGAAAGAAAATACGTTAAATTTAGAGTGGATATGTATGATGATACTAAGTTTAAAATTATTGATACAAAGCCTGAGAGAGACCTTCTTCATTATATTTGGAATAGGGTGGTTATTTTAGCTGGAAAAGTTAATTTAGAAGGGGAATTATATCTTTCTAAAACTATTCCTTACTCGCTAGAAACCTTAGCTATAGAGTTCAATAGAGATATTAATCAAGTTAAGTTAGCTTTGAATATATTAATGGAATTGGAGATGCTTGAATTTATTGAAGGTAAAATTTATAAAGTGAAAAATTTTGCAAAGCATCAAAATATTAAGGTTAAGGAAAAGGATAAAATTATAAATCAAGAAAGTAGCTCAAAAAGTAATGAAACTCAAATAAAAGAAGATTTTAAAGGGGAAACTAAAGATATTAGTAGAAACATTGTAGATGAAGAATCGAAAGGGAAAATATTAAATGAACTAATAATTACAAATAATCATGAAGCAGTAGAAAAGAAAGATGAAATTACTGAAGATTTAAAGGTTACTAATATGGAGATATGTAAAACAGAAGATAATATGAGTTTTAACAAGGATAAGAATAGATCGGAAAATAGTAAACCTATTATTTTAGAAGTTAATAGAAGTAATTGTGTAAAGAAAAAGAAGAAAAAAGACAGCTCGTCTGATATTTTTGAATTGTTTGAAGAAAAAGATGATAACTTTATATCAAATTTTAGTGAAGGAGAATATAAATTAAATCCAGGTGAATGCATTCTCACAAGTTTCGCTTTTGATTGATGTAAGGTAGACGTCTTTAAATATGGTAATAAGGCATTGAGCCGTTCAGTTTTTAAATTATAGATGCAAGTTAAATTACAAGGCTAATTACTTATCTGACTTGCTATAGCATGAATTTATTGACTTAACTAAGGTATTAATGTAATATAACAAGGATAAGTATGTTATAATTGGGAGTGATAACATGAAAAATATTATAACAAAAGTAATCCCAAATGGTATTGCTGAAGAAGTCGGCATTGAAGTAGATGATGTTCTACTATCTATTAATGATAAGAAAGTAAATGATATTATAGATTACAAATTTTTATCAGCAGATGAAGAAATCATTTTAGAGGTAGAAAAAAGTAATGGTGAAGTATGGGAAATTGAAGTTGAAAAAGAATATGGTGAGGATTTAGGCATAGAATTTGGCGGCGGTATAATGGATAAAGCAAAATCATGCAGCAATAAATGTATATTTTGTTTTATTGATCAGCTTCCAAAGGGAATGAGAGAAACACTGTATTTTAAGGATGATGATTCAAGATTATCGTTTCTTCAAGGGAATTTTGTTACATTAACTAATATGAAGGATGAAGATATTGATAGAATAATACAATATCACATAAGTCCTATTAATGTATCTGTCCATACAACAAATCCAGAGCTAAGAGTTCAGATGCTTAATAACAGGTTTGCAGGTAATGTTTTTGAAAGAATGAAAAAACTTGCGGCTGCAGGCATTACAATGAATGCACAAATAGTTTCAGTTCCAGGAATAAATAATGGAGATGAACTTAAAAGGACTATTACAGATTTATATACATTATATCCAAGTGTTTCAGATTTGGCGGTAGTACCAATAGGTATAACTAAGTTTAGGGATAATCTTAAACATGTTAATACTTATACAAAAGAAGAATCAGCAAAAGAAATTGAAAGTGTTAAGAAACTTCAAGAAAAATATGTTAAAGAGACAGGGAAGCCCTTCGTCAGATTATCTGATGAGTTTTATTTAGTTGCAGAAAAAGAAATCCCAGATCAAGAGTTTTATGATGACTATCATCAAATAGAAGACGGTATAGGGATGGTTAGATGCTTTAGAGACGCAATAGATAATACTTTAGATGATTTAGATGCAAGTATGAAGGGAAGCTTTTCTATTGTTACAGGAGAGCTGGCGTATAATGAGCTATTAGAAGCTAGTAATAAAATTAAGAACAAAAATCCTAATATACAGCTTGATGTACATAAAATAATAAATAATTTTTTTGGAGAAACAATTACTATAGCAGGACTTTTAACTGGAACTGATATAATAAATCAAATGAGGGGAATAATAAATACTAAGTATTTAATTATGTCCAACAATATGTTTAGAAAAGGGTATGAACTAGCAGATTCGTCAGAACAAATAATGTTAGATGATACTAAGATTAAAGATATTGAATCAGCTTTAGATGTTAAGGTAATAGTAGTTGATTATACAGGTGAAGATCTAATCGAAAAACTTAATAAGGCATATGAAATAAAATAGACTAGCATGCTGACTCGTCATTTTTTGAATGTGCATAAATACAAGGAGGAATTTTAATGGGTAAACCAATAGTTGCTATAGTTGGAAGACCGAATGTTGGGAAATCGACATTGTTTAATAAATTAGCAGGGAAAAGAATTTCAATAGTTCAAGATACACCAGGAGTTACAAGGGATAGGGTGTATGCAGAGGCTGAATGGCTAAGTTATAATTTTACTATGATAGATACAGGTGGTATTGAACCAGAAAATAATGATATCATAATAAAACAAATGAGAAGACAAGCGAATATTGCAATTGAAACAGCAGATGTAATAATTTTTATAGTTGACGGTAAGGAAGGATTAACTGCCGCAGACAGTGAAGTTGCTACTATGCTTAGAAAGAGTAAGAAACCAGTAGTTTTAGTTGTTAATAAAGTCGATAATTTAAAAGATGAAAACAATGCATATGAATTTTATAATTTAGGAATAGGTGATCCTGTAACAATATCGGCAGGTCAAGGACTAGGTCTTGGTGATATGCTTGATGAAGTAGTTAAATATTTTGATAAATCAGTTTACGATGCTGATGAGGATGAATATATCAGAATAGCTATGATTGGTAAACCTAATGTAGGAAAGTCTTCTTTAATTAATAAATTGCTTGGAGAAGAAAGAGTAATAGTTTCTGATATTCCAGGAACTACAAGAGATTCAATAGATAGTCATTTGGAAACAGCGGAAGGTAAATTTATCTTAGTTGATACTGCTGGACTTAGAAGAAAGAGTAAAGTAAAAGAAGAAATTGAAAGATATAGTGTTATAAGAACTTATACTGCTATTGAAAGAGCGGATGTATGCATACTTATGATTGATGCAACAGAAGGTATTACAGAGCAAGATGAAAAGATAATAGGTTATGCTCATGAATTGAGAAAAGCTATTATGGTTATCGTTAATAAATGGGATTTGGTTGAAAAGGACGGTAAAACATTAGATAAGTTTAAAAAAGAATTACAAGGAAACCTAAAATTCTTAAGTTATGCTGAATATCTATTTATATCAGCCCTAACAGGCCAAAGAACTCATAAGGTACTTCAAGTTGCTAAGTACTGCTATGATAACTACAATAAGAGAATTTCAACAGGAATATTAAATGATGTTATAAGTAAAGCTGTTCTTATGAAGGAACCACCAGTTGTTGGAATTAAGAGAATGAAAATTTATTATGCGACTCAAGTTGCGACTAAGCCGCCTAAGTTTGTTTTCTTCGTAAATGATGAAAGTGCAAGACATTTCTCATATGAAAGATATTTGGAAAATCAATTAAGAGATAGTTTTGATTTTAAAGGAACTGGTATCCAGATTGAATATAGACAAAGAAAGGAATAGTTATGAGTAAGATTACTTTTTTAGGAGGAGGAAGCTTTGGAAGTGCCTTAGCTGTTTTACTTGCAGAAAAAAATCATATTGTTAGTATTTACGATAGGGACGAAAATGTTGTTAATGAAATAAATCTTAAAAGAACAAATGAAAAGTATATGAAAGATTTAAGATTTCCTAAAGGGGTAACTGCATTTAATAGTATTGAGGAAGCAATAGATGGTACTGATTATATAGTATTAGCGGTGCCATCACATGTTATTAGAAAAATGTGTATAGCACTTAAAGGGAAAATACCTGCGAGTATCCCTATAATATCAATTGCAAAAGGAATTGAGGAAGATAGCGATAAGAGACTTTCTGTTGTAATTGAAGAGGAGTTAGAAAATCCAGTTGTAATTTTATCAGGACCAAGCCATGCGGAGGAAGTTGTTATGAAGTTGCCGACAACCATTGTGAGTACATCTAAAGATATGCACTTTGCTGCTACGGTTCAAGACTTATTTATGACTCCGTACTTTAGAGTATATACTAATGATGACATTATTGGAGTTGAGGTTGGCGGTGCTGTTAAAAATGTCATTGCATTAGCGGCAGGAGTTATTGATGGACTTGGTTATGGAGATAATACAAAAGCTGCACTTCTAACTAGAGGTATGAAGGAAATTTCTAGAGTGGGAATAGCCCTCGGAGGAAGAGCAGAAACCTTTTATGGGTTAACTGGTATGGGGGATTTAATAGTAACGTGTACATCTATGCATTCAAGGAATAGAAGAGCTGGATTATTAATAGGAAAAGGAATGTCCCTTGAAGAAGCATTGAAAGAAATAGGCATGGTAGTTGAAGGGGTAAAAGCATGTAGGGCTTTTTATCAACTAAAAGAAAAGATAGGTATATCAATGCCGATAACTGATGGACTTTATAAAGGGCTGTTTGAAAGCAAAAATGCTAAGTCAATAGTAGATGAGCTTATGAATAGAGATAAAAAAAGTGAATTATTT
The DNA here is from genome assembly GCF_003575225.1 of Clostridium chromiireducens. Taxonomy (NCBI): domain Bacteria; kingdom Bacillati; phylum Bacillota; class Clostridia; order Eubacteriales; family Clostridiaceae; genus Clostridium; species Clostridium chromiireducens. Next base: position 532,343 of record NZ_QXDJ01000002.1, read on the forward strand.
TAATATCTGCATTTAAGTGGGTGGTTAATTGAATCACAAAAGAAAATGAGTAGTGTATAGAAAAAACATAAAAATCATATTGTATAATAAAGATAGATTATTTTAAAAGAGATGGTCTATCTTTTTTTATTCTAAGAGAGTTTTTAATATAGCAGTGCGTTATTATGTATATAATAGATGGTTGTTTATGATGGTAGACAAAGCATTAGAATTTAAAATATGGTTTAGGATAATGAAGGGTGAACCATATCATAAATAAAGGATAGTGTGTAAAATTAAGGAATGATACTATGGCTATCAAGCTACTCTAAAAGGAAATAACAAAAGAAACTGTTGCACATTCTAATCTAAAAAATAACAATAAGCAAAACTAGGGAAATTGAATTAATAGAGCTTAATATAAATGATAATTTAATAATGTATCTAAGTTATGGAGGAGAACCAAGTCCAGATGGAGGAGGTTCTCCTTTTTCTGTTGTTTCAAGAAGAATGTTGATGATAAATCCTGTGAATATAAAAATTTATATATAATTTATTAACATTAAAGGAATAATGAAATTGCACAATAGACTAGCAGTAGCGACATAGTAATATTAACAATTTTATTATGTTGGACAAGAAATTTTTGAGCTAAAGAACCAAACAAAGACCAGCAGCAAGTTGCCACAAAACCAATAAGGGCAAGGATTCCAGAAAAGATAGTAAGCATAAGTACAGATTTATAATATGGTATTATAAATGTAGAAACTGTCATAATGCCATAAATGATAGTATTTGGATTAAAAAATTGTAAAAGTAGCCCATATAAAAATGTGTTTGTAGGATTTGAGATGATATTATTGCTATTAGGTGTACTCTTATATGTTTTTAGGGCAAGCCAGAGTATGTAAATGGCACCAATGCAGGACATAATTGGTTTGATTGATGGCATAATACTGTAAAGAGCTATGCTGAAAATACTACAAAGAATCATTATAATAAAAACGCCAAAGAATATACCTATATTAAATCTGATACTCTTTTTAAATCCGTATCGACTAGCATTTGACATTGATATAATAGTATTTGGTCCAGGGGATAAGTTTGAAACAAGTACATAAAATAGAAATGCTGTAAAATTTGTCATAAATATTTACCTCCTAATTATTGTGTGATATAATATACGAAAAGAACAATATATTGCACTGTGCAATATAATGCTAACATGTGTGCGATATATTGTCAATGAATTGGAGTGAAACTTTTGGATAAATTTAGTTTTATTATTGCTGAAAATTTAAAGCGATTTCGTGATGAAAGAAAATTAAGTCTTGACAATGTGTCAAAACTTTCTGGTGTAAGCAAAAGTATGCTTGGTCAGATTGAACGAGGTGAAGCCAATCCTACAGTATCAACAGTATGGAAGATAGCAAATGGTCTTAAAATATCATTTACAGAACTTATGATTAAAGCAGAGCCTAATATTGAAATTGTAGATAAATCTCAAGTGCAGCCACTTGTTGAGGATAACAATAGGGTTAGGATATTTCCTGTATTTCCATTTGAGAGTATAAGAAGGTTTGAAATGTATTCAATTGAATTTGATTCTAAAGGTTATCTATCGACAGAAGCTCATCAACAAGGTACACAGGAATTTATCACTGTATTTTCTGGCAAGCTTAATGTCAGCATAAATGGTGAAAATTATACTGTAACAGCAGGTAATTCTATAAGATTTAAGGCAGATTCTATTCACTCTTATAAAAATGTTTGTGAAGAGATTTGTTTATTGAGTATGGTTATTTATTACCCAATGTAGGATTAATTTAGTTTAATAATGGGAATTATACAGGATTATAAGGAATTTGTTGTATAGGTGAGAAAGAGAAAACGGTTATCACTTGCTAATGATACGGTGAACCGTACCACAAATAACGTAGACTTTGTTTAAAATGTTGATATGACTGGCCATAAGGAAGATAATAGTGTGCTAATCATAAGTGAGATAGCTATAGAAAACAAGAAAGATATAGATAGCATAGAGCTTCACTTTGATGAAAAGGTACAGAAATATTTTATAGATAAAAACGAGAGAGAATCTCCAGATGATGGAGGTTCTCCTTCGTTTATTTTGTTTACTATTAAAATATAGTTGATTAATACATCTACTAATGAAATGGAGTTTTATGAGCTATGATATAATTAACATAAATTACTATACGAGTTACTACATAATAGTAGAATGTTGTTTATTAATCTTAAATATAGACTGTTTAAATTTTCTTTGCATTTTTTATACACTAACTGCAAAGTTATATAAATTTATTTCTGTTAAACTTATAGGGAAGGAAGGATGAAAGTGGATTGGATAGAGAGAATGAATGAAGCGATAAGTTACATTGAAGATAACATAAAAGGTAATATTGATTATGAGAAGGTTGCAAAAATTGCTTGTTGTCCAAATTATCATTTTCAACGTATGTTTGCATTCATAACAGAGGTGCCGATTTCACAGTATGTGAGAAGGAGACGTTTAACACTTGCTGCTTTTGAGCTGCAGCAAAGCAATAAAAGTGTCATTGAAATTGCACTAGAATATGGGTATGAATCGCATGCTGCATTTACTCGTGCCTTTAGTGAATTTCATGGTATATCACCAATAGCTGTACGTAAATCTGGTGCAAAACTAAAAGCTTGTTCACGTATGTCTTTTCATGTTTCCTTTAAGGGAGGGACAGAAATGGATTATAGAATTGAAAAAACCGGGCCTTTTTCAGCGGTAGGTTTTAAGTATCGTGTAAACAATGAAAGAGCATTTGACCTAGTGCCTAGTATTTGGAAGGAAGTTAGTAAAAATGGTATTTCTGAAAAATTACTTAATTTAATGGATAAGAATTCAGATAAATTACTTAATGGGGTGCTTGGTGTTTCGGCAGACGGAAACTGGGGTAATAATGATGATTTTTCTTATTATGTGTCTGTTTTATATGAAAAAGAAACACCTATTGATATGGAAAGATTAAATTTCCCGGAGAGCCAATGGATAGTATTTGAAGCGGAAAACCTTACGAGTATATCAAAAGCTTGGAGGCGTTTATATAATGAATTAATTCCAATGTCAATGTATAAGCTTGCTGATTTGCCGGTCATTGAATGCTATTATCCACCAGAACATAATCCTCAAAATGAGCTTTGGATACCTATTGTGATGAAAAACTGATTAGTAATTGAGTTTGGAAAGGAATGATTAAATGGCAATATTAAAAAAAATTGAATTTGTTGAGTTTGGTCCATTTAAGATTATTGGAAAGAAAATTAGAACAAAGATAGAAAACTTTAACCCTGTTTTTCAATCTAAGTATCAAACTATACCTTCATTATGGCAGCAATGCTTTTCTGATGGAACATTTGAGACTCTTATGAATATGAAGGAACACTGTCCATCTGAAACACCAGATGGCTATGAAGGGTATACGAGGGATTTCTGTGAAAAGGATGGAACATTCACTTACCTTGCAGGTTTTTTTATGAAGGCAAATGCTCCTGTTCCTGATGGATTCGCTTCTTATGAGGTGCCAGCTTGCACTATTGCAAAGGCATGGATTGAGGGTGAAGAAAACGATATTTATCCCAATGCACATCAGTTAACCGTTGAAGCAATTAGTAAAAATGGATATGTTGTTGATTGGGCGAACTATTTTTCATGTGAAGTATATACTGATTTACGTTTTGGTATACCTAAAAATAATGGACAAAAGATTTTAATACTTGATTTTTACATCCCGTGTAAGAAAAATATATGAGTAGTATTCTAATTAAAACAGGACAATGTATAGCTGGATTTTAAATGATATATTTTGTACGAGAGGAGTATGATAGTTTTGAGTAAAAATCCATATGAACAATTTCCACATATTGTAGCAGATGAAATAACATTAAGAAAAATTGTAGTTTCTGACCTTGACAGCCTTTTTGAAATATATAACAATGAAAAGCTTTTTCAATACTCTCCTTTAATGCTTAAAAAGAATAAAGATACAGTTGCTAATATGATAGGACATTTTGAAAGAGATTTTAATAAAAGAAAAGAGATATTTCTTGGAATTTGTCTAAATAGTGAGCCTAACAATATTGTTGGTGTAGCTGAAATATTTGACTACTCTCATGATGTAAACATGATAACGATAGGTTACAGACTCAATGACAGATTTTGGGGTAAAGGAATCGCTACAAAAACTGTCAAGGCAATGACTGATTATCTCTTTAATGATATTGGAATTAACCGTATACAAGCCTTTGTTATGCCAGAAAATATTAAATCACAGAACGTATTACAAAGAAATAGTTTTGTTAAAGAGGGAATAATCAGGCAAGGGTGTGTTTGGAAAGGTCAAGGTGTTGTTGATTTGATATTATATTCTTTATTGAAGTCTGACACTACAGAATAAGTTTTTTCTAGTATATACTTATTAACTAATATTTTTATATAATGAACTAAAGAAGCCTCGTGTAAGACATTATTTATATTTCTAAGGTATAACTTAGAAATATAAATAAATGATAAATTCACAAGAATTGGATAGTGAATTGGAGGTTAGCTGCGCTTCGCCTCCATCATGAAATTCACGAAAATATAGGTATCATGAATATGTAAATAATTCTTGACCGTTCGTTCTCAAAATGATATTATTAACATTATCAAGGAGGGAAGTTAATGGGACGAAGCAGGGAATTTGATGAAAATGTAGTTCTCCAGAAAGCAATGGAATTATTTTGGGAACAAGGCTACGAAAAGACATCGTTGAGCGATCTAGTAGATCATATGGGAATACATCGTAGAAGTTTGTACGATACATTCGGTGATAAGCATACATTATTTTTAAAAACGATAGATTGTTACGATAAATTAATAAAAGATAAAATACAAGCTGGAATTTTACATACAGAAACGGCAAAACAAGCGATACAATTTATCTTTGATTTTATGATTGAAGGATACGAGGATAGACAATGGGGTTGTTTAATAGTAAACTCAGCAACTGAGATGGCTCTTAGGGATAAAGAGGTAGAAGTAAAGACGGAAGAGGCATTTATGCAAACAGAACAATTTCTTGCGGATCTTGTTCGAAAAGGACAACAAACAGGTGAATTTTCTTGTGATTATGATGCTGAAGTTTTAGCAGAAATATTGCAAAATACTTTGCTTGGAATCCGTGTACATTTAAGAACATCAGCAAGTAAAGAAAAGTTGCATCGTATAGCAAATTTTTTCTTGGATTTGTTAAATAAATAATTTTTTTATACAAAATAGAATGTTCATTCTCAAAAATGTGCTCATGTTCTTTTAGAATTCTTTTACATAATAGAGAAAAGTAGAATCTCTATATCAAATGAAACTTGATTTGGATGGGGGGACCTCCATCTGAATCTTAGTTGAACTTATACCCTCAAGGGGCACAATGTACTTTCAAGGGATGTCTTGTCTAGGTCGTACCACTGTTATCTCCGGCTTAAGCAGACATCTCAAAAGTGATGCTCCAAATCTTGCATTTGGCTAGCAGAACTTTCTCAGTGAGCATCTATGATTTGATTATGCTCACTTACTCATCTGACTTTAGGAATATGAGTTACATATATTGTGGGAGTGTTATAGTGGCTAGACATCAGATAAATCATTAATGTAAGAAACTCAGAGTGCAAAGAAAAGATGGATGATATAGCGGATTTTTTGGATTTGTTAAATAAATAATTTTTTTTAAATTAATTAGAATGATTGTTCTCAAAAAATATTCTCGTGTTTCTTTAAAATCCTGTTACACAATAAAGGATTTGGGACAGAATTGGTTTGAGATTATGTCAGACAAAATGAGAATTCATACCAGTAAGACTTAATAATAAAAAGCAAAAAAACAATGCGAAGGAGCGAGTTTAATGAAAGCAGTATTTAATCAAACAAAATTACCAGAAAATAAGGTGTTTGAGCCATTTAAATTGGCAGGTATAACATTTTCCAACAAAATTATTAGATCAGCAACTTTTGAAGGAGTAGGTGATGAAAATGGCAAGCCTACAGATCAATTAATTAAAAAGTATGAAGCATTAGCTAAAGGAGGGGTCGGTGGAATTATTACTGGCTTTATTGGAGTGGGTCAGCAAGGTAAGGCTTCAGATAATATGATTATGATTAATAAATCTGAAAATATTGAGACATTAAAAAAATTAACGAAGAGAATGCATGAAATGGAAACGCCAGTTATTGCACAACTTAATCATTGTGGCGGTCAGTCAAAAGAAGAAAGCGCTCATATGCCCATTGTTGCACCTTCTAAAATATCTGACTATAAAGCAAGAGAAATGACTAAAGGTGAAATTTTAGAAGTAATAGAAATGTTTGTTGAAGGGATAAAAAATGCAAAAGAAGCAGGTTTTGATGGTGTACAAATTCATTTGGCACACGGATACTTACTTTCAGAATTTGTATCACCAAGAATGAACATTAGAAAAGATGAATGGGGAGGAAGTACAGAAAACAGATTTAGAATTATTAAAAAGATTTTTGAAGAAGCTAGAAAAGAAGTTGGAAGTTTTCCGATAATTGTAAAAATGAATGGGTATGAAACTTTAAAAAATGGTATGACAATTGAAGAGTCTGTAAAAATAGCTAAACTATTAGAGCAGGTTGGATGTGATGGAATTGAAGTTTCCAATGGAACATTAAAAGCTGGACTAGCAACAATGCGTGGACAGGTGCCATGGAAAATGATAGTAGCTCAAAATGAGAAGTTAAATAAAATGCCAGAATTCATGAAAAATTTCGTTGGTATAGTTGCAAAGAAAACAGTACCACAACCTCAGCCAAAAAACTTATATAATTTGCAAGCAGCCATGTCAATTAAGAAAGCTGTAAATATTCCAGTTATTCTAGTAGGAGGAATAACGAAATTAGAAGAAATAGAAGACTTAATTGATAATTATAAATTTGATGCAATTTCTATGTCAAGGCCACTTATAATCGAATCAGATTTAGTGAATAAATTCAAAACAGGAAGACAGACACAGTCGAAATGTATACAATGTAATTTTTGTATAATCGGTTGTGAAAAGGGTCCGCTTAGATGCTATTACGGGAAGGTTCCAGTAATCAAGTCTTAGCATTTACTAGATAATTGATTTTTTATATTATCTATGCTTGTAATATTGATAATATAAAGAACCATTAAATATATTAATCAATTTAAAATGGGTATGTCTTGTTAATTAAGAAAATTAAGGAGGTGATAGTCATATCCTATATAAAAATATTTGACATATTTTAAAATAAGAAATTAATGAGAAGTAGAAATTTTAATGAAAATATGATTAGGAGTGAATTAAAATGAGTTTAATAACTGTAAATGAAGATAAATGTATAAAATGTGGATTGTGTGTAGAGGAATGTCCAGCACTAGTACTAAAACTAGAACCTACTGGTCCTAAAGAGATCGAAGCCAATGTTAATGGATGCTTAGAATGTGGTCATTGTGTAGCCGTATGTCCAAAGCAAGCTATAGATAATAAGAAATCACCATTAGATATGCAAAGTGAGATCGGAGAAGTTAAAAAATTAAGTCCAGAAGAAGCAAAGAATTTTATTAGATCAAGAAGATCTATTCGTTCTTATAAAAATACACCAGTTGAAAGAGAAAAGTTAATGGAGCTTGTTGATGTTGCTCACTTAGCACCAACTGCCAGTAATTCACAAGGTATATCTTACTTAATAATAGATGATAAAAAAACAATTGATTTAGCAGTTGAGGAATGTATTAAATGGTTTGAAAATGATGCAACTTGGAGTAAGATGCTATCTGGTATGATTAATGCCTACAGAGGAGGTATAGATGAGATTATTTTAAGGGGTGCGCCTAGTCTAATTTTAACTTTAGCTGATGATGATTTTTATAATGGTAGAGAAAATTCAATTATTTCATTATCTTATCTAGAATTATATGCCCCATCTCTTGGACTTGGATCATGCTGGGCAGGAGTATTTGAGATTTGTGCTCGTAGTGAAAATTCACCAATGAACAAGATTTTTAATATTCCAGAAAAAAAGAAAATAACAGGAGCTGTAATGGTAGGATATCCTAAGTATAGTTATAAAAGATTTACAGATAGACAACCATTGTCTGCTTCCTTTTATGGAAACTAAATGCTTAAGTGGATCAAAGCAACTAAATTTTATTATAGGAAATGAATATGATTTTAATTCAAGTTATCAAGATTTATGCGGTAGAAAAACTGTAAGTACAAACATTTATAGTAGGTTCAGAGATAACACCAGCAACTAGAGCTGGTGGAAAAGAAATAAATAGAGAAGATGGCAATGTAGTGGTCTATGCGGAATGTAAGTTTTATAAAACTACTGAGTTATCTAATGGATACTGTTAAAGCCTTTTGGTATACTGTAATTAAAAATAGCATAAATAGAGGTGTGTTATTTTGTACTGGCTATGTAAGCGAGAAGATAATAAAATTTGACTCTCGCATCCAAATATTTACATTAGAAAAAATATAATATTATTAAATACACATCTTGATAGTGATTGGAGCAAAAGAGTTTGAGTCAATAGAACTTAATATAAATGATAATTTAATAATGTATCTAAGTAATAGAGGAGAACCAAGTCCAAATAGAAGAGGTTCTTCTTTTTTTGTTGTTTAAAAAGGAATGTTAATGATAAATCCTGTGAATATAAAAATTTGTATATAATAATGATTAAAGTATATTAGGTAAGTCCATTAGAGATTTTAATTCAATATCACATTCAAATGGTAAGACTTCTTTTTTATTATTAAAGCGATTTATCCAAGATACATTGAAGCCAAAACTTTTAGCACCAGCTACATCCCAACTATTAGAAGAGACAAATAATATTTCATTTTTATTAAGGTCATATTTTTCTGAAATTAAACTATAGACAGTAGGATGAGGTTTATATATTTTAAGATTATCAACGGAAAGACAGGAATCTATATGGCAATCTATCTTAGAATTTTTGATAGCCATATGTAACATGCTAGGTGAGGCATTGGATAATATGGCAGTTAATAATCCCCTTTCATTTAATTTAGATAAAGTAGTAGGAACTTCTTCGTAGCAGTTAATATTTTCATATGCTTTTAAAAGATTAATTTTAAAAAATTCATTTTTGATATTAAAATAATCTAAAGCATAATCTAGCGATGCTTCAGTTACACACCAAAAATCTTCATATCTATTCATAAGACTACGTAACCAAGAATATTCTAATTGTTTAGACCTCCAAAGATTTGAAAAAGGTTCTGCAATATCCCCTAACTCTTCACAATATTGTTTAGTGACTGAATTAATATCGAATAATGTACCATATGCATCAAAGACGCATAGTTTAATGTCTTTTAATTTTTCCATAAGAAATACCTTCCTTCCATATATCAAATAAAATTTTAAGTTAACTTATGATATAATTATAAAACTATATTATTTCGATATAGATAGAAATGATATTTTAATTTATAAAAGTTTGGAGGAATTTATTTTGAAACCAGACCCTATGGTAAATGATATTGCATCATTAATAGCAGATTCGTCTAGAAGCATAATGCTTATGAGTTTATTAGGCGGTCAACGTACAGCAGGAGAATTAGCAAAAGTGGCTTGCATTAAACCACAAACAGCAACATTTCATTTATCTAAAATGGTTAACGCAGGAATTATTGAAAAAACTATATATGGTAGGTATAGTTATTTTAAATTAGCTAATGAAGATGTTGCAAAATTACTTGAATTGCTTATGAAACTTTCAAAATCACCTAAAATAAAGTCATTAAATCAATCTATACATTCAGAAGCTTTAAGAAATGCAAGACTTTGTTATGACCATATTGCTGGAACATTAGGGATAAAGATTACAGAGGCTCTTTTAAGATTAAGCTATATTCAATTAGAAAATGATATATTTTATATTACAGAACTCGGCATAAATAAATTAATTGAATTAGAAATAATAAATCATGGATTTAAAGATACAGAAAACTTACGGGGAATTAAATGCTATGATTGGAGTGAGGAGAATTATCATATAGCTGGAACATTAGGAAAAGTTATTACAAGTGGTTTAATTGGATTGGGCTGGATTAAAAAATCTCTAACAAACAGAGAAGTAGAAATCACAGAAAATGGTAAAGTAAATTTATATAAATATTTTGGTATAGAATTCTAAATAATTATATTAAAGAAAATATAGTTGATAAAATAATAAAGTCAATAAGAATTGTAAAGAAAATAGATAGTGATCATATATATGATTAGGAAAGGATCTAGATAACTTTTTTGTTGTTGAGAGATAGAATAATATAAATATGAGTATTTTAATACCTTATAATGGTGATATGAGTGCTAATTTCCGTAATATATATATTGAAAAATGATTTATTCATATAAATTAGTGACTGACACCAAGTTCTGCAAATTTTTATATGTAGAGTTATTATTGCAACACACACACACATATATATATAAAGTTCTTGATTATAGCATAGCTGCTTTGAGGGAGTTTATAAAAAAAGTTCTTGGTTGTAGCATAGCTACTTTGAGGGAGTTTGTAAAAAAGTTTTTAATTGCAGCATAGCTACTTTTTTTAAAAGTTTTTGATTGTAGCATAGCTGCTTTTTTTATATGGGTATATTTTAAAATTAGGATGAATATATATATATTGGTAAAAAGAATATAGGAGGGAACTACGTGGATAATTTTAACATATACAAAGATATAGCAGAAAGAACTCAAGGGGACATATACGTGGGTGTTGTAGGGCCGGTAAGAACAGGAAAATCTACATTCATAAAAAAGTTTATGGATCTCATGGTAATACCTAAAATTGATAATACTTATAAGAAGGAAAGAGCAAAAGATGAATTACCACAAAGTGGGTCGGGAAAAAATATTCATACAACAGAACCTAAGTTTGTACCGAATGAAGCAGTTGAAATAAATTTAGGAGATGAAATAAAATTCAAGGTAAGAATGGTTGATTGTGTAGGATATATAGTAAAAGGAGCTCTAGGATACTTAGATGGAGAAGAAAGTAAAATGGTTCATACACCATGGTATGATTATGAAATACCTTTTGAGGATGCTGCTGAAATTGGAACGAGAAAGGTTATAAAGGATCATTCAACAATCGGTCTTGTAATAACAACAGATGGAAGTATAACAGGGATAGACAGGAATGATTATGTAGATGCTGAAGAAAGGGTCATATCTGAATTACAAACTTTAAATAAGCCATTTATTGTTGTTCTTAATACAAATAAGCCTAATTCTCAAGAGGCAAAAGCATTGAGAAAAGAATTAGAAGATAAATATAATGTAACAGTACAAGTGATGGATGTTTCCAATATGGGAGAACAAGATATAGAAGATATATTTAAACATGTACTTAAAGAATTCCCAATAAAAGAAGTCAATATTGATATGCCTGAATGGCTTGAAAAATTAGAGGGCAGCCATTGGTTAAAAAAAGATTTCTTCAACATAATTATGAACATGAGTCAAGATGTCTCTAAGGTTAGGGATATAAAATATTGTTTAAATAATCTTGAAGATGAACAATTTATGGGGAATGCCTCAATAAAAGAAGTAGATTTAGGTAGCGGAACAGCAAAAATATTAATGAAACCAAAGGATGGAATTTTTTATAAAGTTCTTAGTGAAATATGCGACTTAGAAGTTGGTTCTGAAAGTGATTTGCTAGGAATAATAAAAGATTTAACCCATGCAAAATGCGAATATGATAAAGTAAAAGATGCTTTAGAAGAGGTAAGAGAAAGTGGGTATGGATTAGTAGCTCCACAACTTGCTGAGATGAAATTTGAAGAACCTGAAATTGTTAAACAAGGTAATAAATATGGAGTGAAATTAAAAGCAAGTGCCCCAAGCTTACATTTTATAAAATGTGATATCAAAACTGAAATAAGCCCTATAATGGGGTCTGAAAAAGAATCAGAGGAACTTGTAAAAGGACTATTAGAGCAGTTTGAGACAGATCCAACTCTTCTTTGGCAAAGTAATATGTTTGGAAAATCTTTAGAAGTATTAGTAAGAGAAGGTCTACAAAATAAATTATATAAAATGCCAGAAGATGTCCAAGTTAAGATTCAAAAAACATTACAAAAAATAATTAATGAAGGTAATGGTGGATTGATCTGCATAATACTTTAATCTAGTTAAGTATAAAATATTATATTTTAATAAAGTGTTGATTATATATTGTAAATAGGCAGTTTGGAATGTAATTACTACATATTTCCGTGTATTATATATTATAATCAACACTTTCTTTATATCAGATTTTTCATTATATATGTGGAAAAATACATAGCATTGGGATATAATAAAAGAAAGGATATAAATGAGGGGTATTATGAAGAGAGAGTATAGGGCTTATAAGAAAGTTGGAAAACTAAAAGTTTTTATAAGTGAGCTCTTAGAGCTTGATTTGCCAAGGATTGTTTATGCCTCTCCGGGTGTTATAAACCATATAAAAAAAAGACATGGTAGACAATTCACCAAAAAAATGAAGGATAATATATTAGATATAATAGAGAAAGTAATAAAAGAACCTGAGTATGTTGGTCTAGATAATAGGAGAGGAACTGGCGGCTCTCTCGAATTAGTAAAAAAGATTGACAACATTATATTACTTTTGGGATTGGAAGTTGATTTAGAGGATCAATATATATATGTTGCAACAATGTACCCTATAACCCTATCAAAAATGAATGCGCGAATTTATAGGGGAAGATTAATAAAAGTTGAAGAAACAGTATTAAAAGAAAAAGTATTATGAAATAGAGTTAGAAATTTTATTTTTTGAGGTGAGAAAAGGCTCCTCATACGCTAATATTTAGTAAACAGAGATGCAGGATACGCCGACCTGCCAAAAAATAATTTGTTTTATCTATCACCTTATAATTAGAGTAAGGTGATTTTTTTTTGTGCACGAAAGTAATTAAATGCATACTAACCTATTGAATTTTAATTTACGAACAATGTTATTTGATAATTATACAATACGTCATTTGTATATTTTTACAAATGACAAATTTTAGTAAACATTTAATGAGATTACCTAAAACTATGGTATAATTATCCTTGAATTAAGGCAGAATCAAAAAATATTACAGCACTAATTGCAATTTTTACACTTGGGGGGATGTTTAGTTGAGTACTTTATATAAAACAGTAGATTCATTCCTAAATAAATCTATATTACAGAAATATAAATTTGGCTTTACTGGGGAGGCATATATTGATTCAAGTGAATTTGAAATAGAGTATAACATGTATTTGCCTATATTAAAAAAATATTTCAGCGTCAAAAAACCGTTTTATTGTAACAGAAATAATGCTTATTATTCAGAGGATTTAGATGAAACAATAGATTTATTAAGAGCAATACTTATAGATGCACCTAGTATTCTAAATTCTGAAATGCTATATAATAAGAAACAATTTGTTATTTTTTCGCTTACACAACATATGCTTTCATGTATAGCAAAATTAATTGGTATAGTATTTTCTTATAATACTTTGAAAAATAGTTATTATGAATTACTAAAAGGCTACCTTTCAAGATTTACTGACTATTTAGTGCAGATTATTTTTGATGAAGACTTTTATGGTTTTCCTAAATTATATTTTGGCTTTATTGATAATTTATTAATAGATATGAAGAAACTTAATATTGCTAGTGTCCGGGAATATTCAGAAATGGATAACATTCTTGTTATGACTACTGCCTTTTTTGCGTTATGTGACTATATAGGAGTAAATGATATAATAATCTCTCCATTGCAAGGAGCTGCTTTGATACCACCTTTTTATATTTCTATGCTAAACTATATGAATGATACAAAAAAAGATTTTAGTAAAATATCCTATGAATATGTTAGATATTCTAGATATGATACTTCTCATTTTTGTCAAGAATCTTTATCTGAGCAAGTTTATCATTTAAGTACTAAGTGCCCTGTTGCTTCAAAAATTATATTAATAGATGATAATACAGGTACAGCAATTACTATTAAAACAATAAAGAATGAATTGCTAAGATACTTTACAAATATAACGACATGTGTCTTAGAATATTATTGGGAGGCAAAATTATATAAAGCTGACACCTATCCTGCATTTCAACTAGATGATATTGATTTAATAACCCCTTTATGCTATAGACATTTTAATATACTTAATGAGCAAATAGACTATATAAAAAATCTAAAAGAAATCCATTCTAGATATAGTCAAGGTTCATTTAATAAATTGAGTATGATTTATAATGAGATAGATTATAGTCGATATATATCAAAAAGCAGTATAGATGAATTGTGCAAATCAAGGATTTTAAACATATATGAAAGATTTAGGTATTTAGATGATATAATGACTGATTATCACTGTAGGAATATTTAACATATATTTTGTGTATAGAGCTTACCATTTCTTAATTTGGCGAATATACATTACAAACCGAATAATTGTCCAGAATGCTGCATTATTCAAAGTGAATTTTCCAGCATTTTTTAGAGCGGAATCTTCTTATATCGTGAATCAATAAAATAACAAATTGTAAAATCGTATTATTCAAGATTGGATTTACGATTTTTTATACACAATATTCTACTTTGATAAATGTTAACAATTTGTGAACAAAACATTGACATGGGAAACTATATTTATTATGATTATTTTATTGGATTTGGGAACTTTATAATATTAAAAGGAGGTGTAGCATTGATAAAGAGCATGACTAGCTTTGGAAGAGCACAAAGTGATGAAGGAAAAGAACTCTCTTTTTCTATAGAAATGAAAAGTGTAAATCATAGATATTTAGATATAAATATTAGAATGCCAAGAACAATGCTTGCTTTAGAAGAAAAGATACGTAGTATAATTAGTAAAAAGCTAAGCAGAGGAAAAGTTGATGTTTTTATTAATTATAAAAATTATGGAAATACAGTAGGGGAAGTTAAGGTTAATATGAAGTTGGCTAAGGACTACTATGAATCATTTAAGCAAATTCAGAAGGAATTAAATGTTATAGATGATATATCAGTAACTAAAATAGCAAGATTACCTGATGTGATTACACTGGATGAACCAGAGGAAAATTTAGACGATATTTTTGAAGAAGTTTCTTCTTTGATAAAATCATCTCTTAATTTGATGGAAGAAATGAGAATTGTAGAGGGAGAAAAGTTAAAATCAGATATTCTTCTAAAAGTTAACGCCATAGAACGTTATGTTATAGAAATTGAGAAATTATCAGATGCTATTCCAAAGAGTTATAAAAAGAAACTTGAAGAGAGATTAAGTGAACTATTATCAGGTGTAGATATCGATGAGAGTAGAATAGCTCAAGAGGTGGCAATTCTTTCGGATAAGGCAGCTGTAGATGAAGAAATAACTAGACTTAGAAGTCATTTGAGTCAAATGACGAATACTTTAGAATTAGATGAACCTGTGGGAAGAAAGTTGGATTTTATTATTCAAGAAATGAACAGAGAAGCTAATACTATTGCCTCTAAATCTACAGATATAAATATAACTAATAAAGTTATAGATGTAAAAAACACAATAGAAAAGATCAGGGAACAAGTTCAAAATATTGAATAATTAGGAGGGAAAAAATGGGAATAAAATTAATAAACATAGGTTTTGGGAACATAGTTTCTGCAAACAGATTAGTCGCAATAGTTAGTCCTGAATCAGCACCTATTAAAAGAATTATTCAAGAAGCAAGAGATAGAGGAATGCTAATAGATGCAACTTATGGAAGAAGAACTAGAGCTGTAATAATAACAGACAGTGATCATGTTATTTTGTCAGCAGTTCAGCCAGAGACAGTTGCACATAGATTATCAACAAAAGACGATGTGGCAGCAGTTGATGAGGATGATGAATAATGAATAAAAAAGGGAGAGGACTATTAATAGTTATATCAGGACCATCAGGAGCCGGAAAAGGTACAATATGCAAAAGTTTTTTGGAAAGAAATAGAGAGGTATCTTTATCAGTATCCGCAACTACAAGGGATCCGAGAAAAGGAGAAGTTGAAGGTGTTAATTACTATTTCATGACAAAAGAAGACTTTAAGGAAAAGATAAATTCTAATGATTTTCTAGAGTATGCAGAAGTCTATGATAATTATTATGGAACTCCAAAATCTAACGTTGAAGAAATGTTAGAAAATGGAGTGGATGTTATTTTAGAAATTGATATACAAGGAGCATTAAAAGTTAAAGAAAATACAGAAGAGGGAGTCTTTATATTTATACTTCCACCATCTATGCAAGAATTAAAGCAGAGAATTATAAATAGAGGAAGTGAAACTAAAGAATCTCTAATGAAAAGATTTAAATCAGCATATAAGGAAATAAATTTTGTTTCTAAATATAATTATGCTGTTGTAAATGATAAAGTAGAAATAGCTGTTGAGAAATTAGAAGCTATAATAGCAGCTGAAAAATGCAGAGTAGATAGAATAAAAGATAGTATATTAGATTCGAAGGAGGGAATAATACATGAACAACTCTATGATTAATCCATCAGTGGTAGATTTATTAGAAAAGGTGCATGATAGATATTCTTTAGTAATTTTAACATCAAAAAGAGCTAGACAAATAATTGAAGGTTCTGAACCTCAAATTTATGTAAATTCAAAAAAACCTTTAACAATTGCAATTAATGAAGTAGATCAAAATGCAGTTGAATATGAAATTTTAGAAGAAGGTAATAGATAAAATGAAAAGGAATTTAGTACTGGGTGTAAGTGGAGGAATTGCAGTATATAAAGCATTAGAAATTGTAAGTCTGCTTAAAAAGAAGGACATCAATGTTGATGTTATTATGACTGAATCAGCTACTAAATTTGTAACTCCACTTTCTTTTCAATCATTAAGTCAAAATATGGTTACATATGATATGTTTGCAGAACCAAAGGCTTGGGAGATTCAACACATCAGCTTAGCAGAAAAAGCAGATTTATTTTTAGTAGCACCTGCTACCGCAAACATTATTGGAAAGATTGCAAATGGAATAGCTGATGATATGCTTTCAACTACGATAATGGCAACTAAAGCAAAAGTTATTTTTGCTCCAGCTATGAATACAAACATGTATGACAACCCTATAGTACAAGATAATATTAAAAAGCTAAAGTCTTTTGGATATGAATTTATAGAGCCAGCAGAAGGCAGGCTTGCCTGTGGAACTACTGGAAAAGGAAAATTAGAAAGTCCTGAAGTAATAGTAGATAGGGTTTTAATGGAGTTAAATGACAAGAAAGATTTAGTGAATAAAAATGTGGTAGTAACTGCTGGTCCAACTATAGCACCAGTAGATCCAGTTAGATTTATCACAAATAGATCAACTGGGAAAATGGGCTATGCTATTGCAAAAGAAGCAAGAAATAGAGGCGCTAATGTAACACTAATATCTGGGCCTACATCTATAGAAGTTCCAAAGAATATTAATATTGTTAAAGTTTCAACTAATGAAGAAATGAAAAAAGCAATTATGGAAGTATATAATCATGCGGATATAGTAATTAAATCTGCTGCCGTTGCTGATTATAAACCTAAAAATTATAGTACACAAAAAATAAAAAAAGGTGACAATGATTTGTGTATAGAATTTACAAGAGATAGTGATATATTAATGGAACTTGGAGAAAAAAAGGATAAGCAGATACTAGTTGGTTTTGCCGCTGAAAGTCAAGATTTAAAAGAAAATGCAATATCTAAGCTACAAAGAAAAAACTTGGATTATATTGTAGCAAATGATATAACTGCAAATGATACTGGGTTTGCCTCAGAAGATAATAAAGTAATAGTTTTGTCTAAAAGTGGTAAGGAAATATATTTAGATAAAATGAGCAAAGAAAAGATTGCAAGCAATTTATTTGACATTATACTTGAGAAGCGCTAGAATTTGCGCTTCTTTTATTTGATATATGAATATATTTAAGATAAATGTTTTAATATTGTGGTATACTTATTATTTCATGTTTGAGTGTTCTTGATATCAAGTGAAACTTGATTCGGGTGGAGTTTGATCTCAATCTGAATCTTGGTTGAACTTATAACCTCAAGGGGTACCTAGTCTAGGGAGTGCCACTGTTATCCTGGGTGTTACAGTGGCTAGACACAAACTAAATTTGGACGTAAGGTGGTTAAAGAAAAGTATGTATGCTGAAATAATTATAAATAGTGAAGCGCTAGAAATAGATAGACTATTTACATATAAAGTACCTTATGAACTTATGGAGAATATAGGAGTTGGATTTAGGGTTAACGTTCCTTTTGGCCAGAGGAATAAACCCATAGAAGGTTTTGTATTTTCATTATTGCAGGAGGATTCAATAAAGCTTGATTATAAAGTAAAAGAAATTTTAAAGTTATGCGATGATGAGGCTATGTTAACTAAAGAAGATATTGAAGTTATTCAATTCTTAAGAAGAAAATATCTTTGTAAATACATCGATGCAGTTCGTTTAATGATCCCAGTTGGAATAATGAAAGGATCAAAAAATAAGAAGAAAAAAGTTATAGTTATTAACAAAGAAGTGAAAGAGGATGAACTTAAAAAAGAAAGTTACATAAATTTATATAATTTCATAATTAATAATAATGGAATTTACACTAAATCAGAAATTGTTAATGACAAAGAATTTTCTTTATATTGTTTAAATAAGCTTATAGAAAAAGAAATATTAAAAGTTGAGGAACAAGTAGTTTTTAGATATAATACCCGCAGATATGATAATGATTATAATAAGTTATTAACTGATGAACAAAGAGAATGTTTAGATACTATTTTAAATGAGGCAAAATTAAAGTATCTTATAAAAGGTGTAACAGGGTCAGGAAAAACAGAAATATATATTAGATTAGTTGAAGAAATGCTGAATCAAGGAAAAAGTTCTATAGTTTTAGTACCAGAAATATCGTTAACTCCTCAAATGATTGAAAGGTTTAAGGGACGTTTTGGTGAAGATGTAGCATTGTTTCATAGCAAATTGAGTGATGGTGAAAGATTTGATGAATGGTATAGAATTAAAGAAGGAAAAGCTAAGCTTGTTATTGGAGCACGAAGTGCACTGTTCTTGCCGTTACAAAATCTTGGTCTTATTATAATTGATGAAGAACATGAAAACACATATAAGTCAGAACATAATCCTAAATATCATACTAGAGAAGTAAGTGAATTTATATGCGAGCTAAAAGGATGTAAACTTATATTAGGATCGGCAACTCCTAGCGTAGAAAGCTATTATAAGGGGCTTAAAGATGAATATACATTAATTGAAATGCATAAAAGAGTTAATGGAAAAAAAATGCCCCATATGCAGATAGTTGATATGAGAGAAGAATTAAAAAATAAGAATCTCTCTTTGTTTAGCAGACAGCTTTTAAATGAGCTTGAAAATACTCTGCGAGATAAAAAACAGGTGATTTTATTTTTAAATAGAAGGGGTTATTCAACTTTTATTTCATGCAGAAGCTGCGGATATGTATTTAAATGCCCAGAATGCGACGTATCCATGACGTATCATAAAAATGGATATCTAATCTGCCACTATTGTGGAAGAGCTGAGAAGGTCAGTAAAGTATGCCCTGAATGCAATAGTAAATATGTAAAGTTCTTTGGAGCGGGAACAGAAAGAGTTGAATTGGAAGTGAAAAAGTACTTTCCAAATGCTAAAGTATTACGAATGGATGTGGATACCACACGGCATAAAAATGCTCATGAGTCAATATATAACTCTTTTAAAAGTGGAGAAGCTGATATTTTAATAGGAACTCAAATGGTATCAAAAGGATTGGATTTTAAAAACGTTACATTGGTTGGAGTTTTGGCGGCGGATATGTCTTTAAATATGCCGGATTACAGGGCTGCAGAAAGAACCTATCAAATAATAACGCAAGTTGCAGGCCGAGCTGGTAGAGGAGAAGATGAAGGGAAAGTAATTGTTCAAAGTTATACTCCACATCACTATAGCTTAAAGTATGCAAAGGAAGAAGATTATGAATCTTTGTTTAGAGAAGAAATAAATATCAGAAGGTTGATGGGCAATCCGCCTTTTGGTAAAATATTATTAATCTTAGGTTCTTCGAAATATGAAGAAAAACTAGTAAAGTTTATGTATACTTTAGAAGGAAATTTGAAAAAATTAGTATTAGAAGATTTTACTATGCTTGGGCCAGTTCCTTGTATTATTACAAAATTAAAGGATAATTATAGATGGCAGATAATAATAAAAGGTAATTTTGACGATGAGTTTAGTGAAAAAGTAAAAGATACACTTTATCTATTAAATAAGAGTGTATATAATGAAGTAAGGGTTAGTATAGATATTAATCCAAATAATATGACATAGGGGGAATAGAACATGGCATTAAGAAATATTAGAAAATATGGAGATGACGTATTAAGAAAGAAGTGCAGAGAAGTTGATCAAATAGATGAAAGAGTATTGACTTTAATTGAGGATATGAAAGAAACAATGTATGATGCAGATGGTGTTGGTCTTGCAGCTCCACAAGTTGGAGTATTAAAAAGACTATTTGTTATAGATATTGGAGAAGGTCCACTAGTTTTTATAAACCCTGAAATAATAGAAACAAGTGGTTCTCAAATTGATGAAGAAGGGTGTCTAAGCTTACCTGGTGAAACTAAGGAAGTTATGAGACCTAACTATGTTAGAGCAAGAGCACTTAATGAAAAAGGAGAGGAATTTGAAATAGAAGGGGAAGAATTGCTTGCAAGAGCTATTCTACATGAATATGACCACTTAAATGGTACTTTATTCATTGATAGAGTTAAGAAGTCTTAAGAAAATAAATTTTGACAGGAGGAAGAACAGAGTGAATATAGTATTTATGGGTACTCCTGATTTTGCGGTTCCATCTTTAAGAAAACTAATTGAAATGTATGAAGTCACTGCAGTGCTGACACAGCCAGATAAGCCTAAAGGCAGAGGCAAAAAAATGGCATATTCAGCCGTTAAAGAAGAAGCGCTAAAGCATGAAATTCAAGTATATCAACCTATAAAGCTTAAAGATGATGCAGAATTAATCCAAAAGTTAAAAGAATTAAAACCAGATTTTATAATTGTAATAGCTTTTGGGCAAATATTATCTAAAGAAGTATTAGATATACCTAAATATGGGTGTATAAATCTTCATGGATCATTATTACCAATGTATAGAGGAGCTGCACCAATCCAATGGGCAGTAATAAATGGCGAAAAAGTTTCAGGAAATACCACTATGCTTATGGATGTAGGTATAGATACAGGAGATATGCTTCTTAAAGACGAAGTTGAAATTACTGATAATATGACTGCAGGAGAATTATATGATATATTAAAGGAAAGAGGATCAGATCTGCTGCTTAAAAGTATAGAAGGGCTTGTAAATGGAAGTATAACTCCTGAAAAACAGGGGGATAAAACTTTCTATGCAAAACCACTCGATAAAAATATTGCCTGTATAGATTGGAATAAAAGTTCAAAGGAAATTCATGATTTAGTAAGAGGATTAAATCCTTGGCCTATTGCCTATACTAATTATAAGGGCGAAAGAATGAAGATATACGAAACTGAGGCATTAGAAGAAAAGAGTTTGAAAGAACCTGGAACAATCATAGAAGTTAGTAAAAATGGTGTTAAGGTTTCATGTGAAGATGGAGTATTACTCATTAAGAAAGTACAATTTCCAAATGGTAAGCCTTTATCAATAGAACAATATATAAATGGGCATGAAATAGAGAACAATATAATTCTACAGTAATGGAGGGATGTATTAATGCATTTTTATCCGTTTTTTGATCCAACTATGATATTATTAATTCCAGCTATAATAATCTCATTCTGGGCGCAGACAAAAATTAGCAGTACCTATAACAAATATAGTGAAGTAAGAACAATGAATGGTTATACGGGACAGCAAATAGCTAGAATGATGTTAGATGAAGCAGGGCTTTTTGATATTAGAATAGAAGTTGTAAATACTAAACTTGGTGATCATTATGACCCAGCAAACAGGGTATTAAGGTTATCGCCAGATGTATATGCAGGTGGAACAATATCTTCAGCAGGAATAGCAGCTCATGAAGTTGGGCATGCAATTCAGCATAAAGAAAAATATACACCATTGGTTGTAAGAAATTCTATAGTTCCCGTTGTAAATGTTGGCTCAAGCCTTTCTTGGATACTATTCTTAGCAGGAATGTTTTTAGGATTTAAAGGTTTGACTACTTTAGGAATATTATTATTTTCGGGTGTAGTGATCTTTCAATTAATAACATTACCAGTTGAATTTGATGCATCCACAAGAGCATTAAATATATTAAAATCAAGAGGAATCCTATATGGAGACGAAACAAAGAAAGCACAAAAGGTTTTAAATGCGGCGGCTATGACTTATGTAGCAGCAACATTAATGGCAGTATCACAATTAATAAGGCTGATTGCGATAAGCAACAGTAGAGATGAATAGATGAGGTAGCATATGAATTGTAGAAAATTAGCAGTAAAAATATTAGGTAGAGTACTTAACGAAGGAGCATATTCTAATATAATACTATCAAAAGAATTAAATGAAGTTGAACTTAGCGATAAAGATAAGGCTCTACTTACTGAAATTGTATATGGAGTTTTAAGAAGAAAAAAGACTCTTGATATTATAATTTCTAACTTTGTAAAAGACATTAAACTAATGAATAAGGATATTTTAAATATATTAAGAGTAGCGATATATCAAATGAATTTCTTAGATAAAATACCAAGTTATGCTGCGTGTAATGAGGCAGTAGAAGAGGCGAAAGAAATTTCGGAAAATGACTCAAAATTAGTAAATGGGATACTAAGAAATTTCACTAAGAATCCAGATGATATAGAAGTTGAAGGGAATAAGATTGACGAGTATGCATATAAATTTTCGTTTGAACCTTGGATGATAAGACTTCTAATCAAACAATATGGAGAAAATCTATCAAAGAAGATAATGTCAGGATTGAATTCAATTCCACAGGTAAGTGTTAGAGTAAATGAAATCAAAGCAGATTACGATGACGTTTTTGAAAAGTTAGAAGAACTTGAATATGAAGTTGAAGAAGGCTCTATTTGTCCGGAAGCGATTTGCATAAAAGGTGGTAAATCAATAGAAAATAATCCTTTATTCCAAGAAGGAAAGATTACAGTTCAAGATGAAAGTGCAATGATTATAGCACCTTTATTAGAATTAGAAGAAGGAATGACAGTTTTAGATTTGTGTAGTGCGCCAGGTGGAAAAACTACTCATATAGCTGAAATACTTCAGAATACAGGAAAAGTATTAGCGTATGATCTTCATGAGTCTAAGCTTGGATTAATAAAAGAAAACTGCGAGAGATTAGGCATAACAAATGTTGAAGTTAATACAAGTGATGCAACTAAATTAAATCCAGATTTAATAGCATCTAGTGATAGAATTTTAATAGATGTTCCTTGTTCGGGACTTGGAATTATAAGAAAGAAACCAGAAATAAAATGGAATAAAACAAGAAATGATTTGAGAGAAGTTATAAAAGTTCAAAGAGATATAATGGAAAGCGCATGGATGTATCTAAAGGAAGATGGAATAATGATATATTCAACTTGTACATTAAACAAAGAAGAAAATGAAGAGAATATTGAGTGGTTTGTTAGTAGACATAAAGATTGCAGCGTGAAAAAAATCTTTATCGGTAAGCAAGATAACTTAGTATATAATAGAGATGGTTCTTTAACTATTCTGCCGAATGAAAATATGGATGGCTTTTTTGTGGCAAAATTAGAAAAAAAGTAATAGTAGGTGAATAAATGAATAATTTACTAGATTATACTTTAGAAGAACTAAAAACCTGGATGAAGGAAAACAATGAGAGTGCATTTAGGAGTACACAAATATTATCTTGGGTTTATAAGGGAATTAATGAATTCGATAATATGAAAAATATTCCCAAACCATTAATATCAAAGTTAAAAGAGAATTTTACAATTAGTTTACCAACTATAATTGAGGTCTATAAGTCTGATATTGATGGAACGGAAAAGTTTTTATTAGGGTTTGAAGATGGGAATTTAATAGAATCAGTACTTATGAGATATAAACATGGCAACTCCATATGCATATCAACTCAAATAGGATGTGCAATGGGTTGCAAGTTTTGCGCATCAACTATTGAAGGTAGAGTTAGAAATTTAACAACGGCTGAAATATTGGCACAGGTTTTAGTGGTGCAAAATTATATTAATGAGAGAATATCAAATATAGTGCTTATGGGAAGTGGAGAGCCCCTTGATAATTACGATAATGTTATAAAATTTCTAGAGTTAGTTTCGGCAGATTATGGCTTAAATATAGGACAGAGACACATAACATTGTCTACTTGCGGGCTTGTTCCAAAGATATATGAATTAGCCGATAAAAAGCTAAGTATAACTCTTGCGATTTCATTACACGCATTTAGTGATGAAAAGAGAAAAGAAATTATGCCTATAGCCAATAAATACAGCATTGAAGAAATAATGAAGTCTTGCAAATATTATATTAGTAAGACAAATAGAAGAATTACATTTGAATATGCATTAGTAAAAGATGTAAATGATGGCAGGGAAGATGCAAAGGCACTTGGAAAATTGTTAAAAGGAATGCTTTGTCATGTGAATTTAATACCTGTTAATGAAATTAAAGAAAATACATTTAAAAGATCTTCAAAGAAAACTATTGATGATTTTTCAGAAATATTAAAAAGTCATGGGATAGAAGTTACTATAAGACGTGAAATGGGAAGTGACATCAATGCAGCATGTGGACAACTTAGAAGAAGTTACATAAAGACCCAAAAAATAGAGGGGAGAATGAAATGGTAGGCTTAGTTAGTGATGTGGGATTAAAACGTACATTAAATGAAGATTTTGCTTCGTATTTAGAAAAGGATGAATTTAAAATATATGTAGTAGCAGATGGAATGGGTGGACATAACGCAGGAGAAGTTGCCAGCGAAATGGCTGCAAAGAGAATTGTTAATTATATAGATGAAAAATATTCTTCGACTAATGTTGACGAATTAATTGTAGAAGCTATAGAAAAAGTTAACAGAGATATATTTAATTTTTCTAATACTAATGAAAAACTAAGTGGGATGGGTACAACAGTTACAGCTTGTTTTATGACTAAAGATTTCATTCATGTTGCGAATGTAGGTGATAGTTGCTGTTTTGCAATAAAAAATAATCATATTAGAAAGATAACTAAGGATCATTCCCTGGTACAGGAATTGGTCGATATTGGAAGCATAAGCGAAAAAGAGGCAGAAAATCATCCTAAGAAGAATATCATTACTAGAGCATTGGGAACCAGCGATAGTGTAAGTGTAGATGTATTTGAAATGGAAAATAGTGAATGTGATTTATTTATATTATGTTCAGATGGATTGACTAATGAACTAACTAAGGAAGAAATTCTACAAGTTGTCATCGAAGAAGAGAACTATGTAAATATGGCTAACAGATTAGTATATTTGGCAAAAGAAAAAGGTGGCAGGGATAATATAACAGTATTGTTGTTTGGAGGAGATATGTAGTATGGATGGAATTGTACTTGGAAACAGATACGAGTTGTTAGAAAAAATAGGGGAAGGTGGTATGTCAGAAGTATTTAAAGCAAGGTGTAACAAATTGAATAGGTTTGTTGCGGTTAAAGTACTTAAAAAAGAATTTTGCAACAATCCTGACATTGTGGAAAAGTTCAAAGGGGAAGCGACTGCCATAGCAACTTTATCTGACAACAATATAGTAAATATTCTTGATGTAGGAACTCAGGATGACATAAATTACATTGTAATGGAATATGTTAAGGGAAAAACTTTGAAGGATATTATAAAGCAAGTTGGTAAGATGAATTATGAGACAGCAATATCAGTTGCTATTCAGATAGCTAAAGCTTTAGATTGTGCTCATAGAAATAATATAATTCATAGAGATGTAAAGCCACAGAATATTTTAGTGACAGAAGATGGAGTAATGAAAGTAACTGATTTTGGAATAGCAAAATCTACAACTTCTGAAACTATTACTAATACTAGTACAATAATGGGATCAGCTCATTATCTTTCTCCAGAACAAGCCAAAGGAAGTTTTATTGATTGCAGGACTGATTTATATTCTTTAGGAGTTGTGTTATACGAAATGGTTACAGGAACACTTCCATTTCAAGCAGATAGCGCTGTAACTATAGCGTTAAAACATCTTCAAGAAGAGGTTGTGCCACCTAAAAATCTTAATTCCAAAGTACCTGATAGTTTAAATCAGTTAATCCTAAAATCAATGCAAAAAGATCCTGTTAAAAGATATGAAAGTGCTAAAGAAATGATCGCGGATCTTCAGAAAATTAAAGATGATCCGAATGCTAAGATAGATAAAGAAGAGGATAATGACCACACAATAATAATGTCAGCTGTAACAAGTCATATTCCAAAGCAAGATGAATCGACTAATAAACAGAAAAAAGATGATGAATATGATGACGAAGATGATGATTATTATTATGAAGACGATGATGAAAAAGTAGGCGGAATAAATAAAGGCAGAATAATGAAGATAATAATTGGTGCAGTTTTGCTTTGTATATTAGTAGGCATGGGAGTAACAGCATTTAAGATGTTTAGTTCTTCTGCACCTAGCACTAAGGAAGTTCAAGTGCCTAACGTTGTAGGAAAGAGTTTAGATGATGCAAAGAAGGAGCTTGAAGCGGTGAAGTTGGTTTTAGTTGAAGGCGCAACAGAAGCTAGCGATGAGCCTCAAGGAACAGTTATTAAGATGAATAAAGAAGCGGGAAGCATGGTTAAGGAAAATAGCGAGGTCAGAGTTATTGTAAGTGGAGGGGCAACAAAGCTTAAAATGCCAGATGTACAATACTACGATATAGACGCAGCTAAGACTATTTTGAATTCTTTAGGTCTTAAGATTAGTGATCAAAGTGAGTCATTTAGTGATAATGTTCCAAAAGGACAGATAATAAGCCAAAGTCCGAAGAAAGATACTGAAATTACAACAGATGATAAGATTACAGTAGTTGTTAGTAAAGGACCGGAAATTAAGCTTACAACAGTACCTAGCGTAAAGGGATTAGATACTGATGCAGCAAAAGGTAAATTGGAAGATGCTAAATTAAAAGTAGCTATAGTTACACAAGAGACTCAAAATGAAAGTGAAAATGGCATAGTATTAGCTCAATCTATTGAAGGAAGTAAGGTAGAGCAAGGTACTTCGGTTACAATTACAATTGGAAAGTATGTTGCTAAACAAGAGCCAACTACACCTACACCAGGAAATACTAAGCCAGGTGAAACTACTACACCAGATAAGACCCCAGGAACTACTCCAGGCCCAGGAGGAACAGCTCCGACTACAGGAACAACTCCAACAGGACCATGGGATGATGTAACTACCAATCAAAACAATACAACACCAAATAAAACGTCAAACCAAAATCATTAGTTAAAAAAATAAAAGGGGAGGTTGATAAAAAAAACCTCCCCTTTTATAATATATTTAGTTACTAATTAAGGATTTTTAGGATAGAATTAATTATATATAGATAATAGTATAAATTATAAAGTTATGGAGGAAAAGTATGAATGGAAAGATAATAAAAGGCATAGGGGGATTTTACTACATTAAGACCGAAGAAGGTTTGATAGAATGTAAGGCTAGAGGGAAGTTCAGACATAAAGATATAAAACCTATGGTGGGAGATAATGTTACAATTCAAATGGAACATGGAAAAGGAGTTATAGAAGAAATACACGAGAGAAAGTCTACATTAGTTAGACCAACAGTAGCAAATGTTTCCCTTGCGTTTATTGTTTTTGCTGTTAAAAATCCAGATATAAACTTTGACTTATTAAATAAGTTTTTAATTTTATGCGAGTATAATGATATTGAAGTTATAGTTTGCTTAAATAAAATTGATTTAGTATCTGAAGAAGAGCGTGAAGAGATTAAGAAGAGAATAAATGACATAGGTTACGAGGTTCTTTATATAAATGCCAAGGCTGGAGTTGGAATAGAGAGATTAGTAGAAAAGATTAAGGGAAATACAACAGTTTTCTGTGGACCGTCTGGAGCTGGAAAATCAACCTTAATTAATAAGCTGTCTAACAAAGAGCATATGGAAACAGGCAAAGTTAGTGAGAAAATTGGAAGAGGTAAGCATACCACAAGGCACAGCGAACTTATTGAAGTAGCAGATGGATATATTGTAGATACACCTGGATTCTCAACACTAGAAATTAAAGATTTAATGGATAAGAACTCCTTGAAATATTGTTTTCCTGAGTTTACAGAGTATAATGATAATTGTAAATTTAGGGGATGTCTACATTTTAAAGAGCCAAACTGCGCAGTAAAAGAAGCAGTGGAGAATGAAACAATTAATCGATATAGATATGATTTTTATATAAAAACTTTAGAGGAAATAATGGAGGAGGAAAAAAATAAATGGTAAAGATTGCACCATCGATATTATCGGCGGATTTTTCAAAATTAGGAGAAGATATAGAAAGGATAGATAATGGAGGAGCAGATTTTATTCATATAGATGTGATGGATGGATCTTTTGTTCCAAATATATCTTTCGGATTTCCAGTGATAAAATCAATAAGGAATAGAACAGATAAAATATTTGATGTACACTTAATGATAAATAACCCAGGTAATTACATAGATGATTTTATAGAAGCAGGAGCTGATATAATTACAGTTCATTATGAAGCAGATAGACACATAGATAGAACAATTAACTATATTAAATCTAAAGGAAAGAAAGCAGCTATTTCATTGAATCCAGGAACGCCAACAAGTGTGTTAAAAGATTTAATACCGAACTTAGATATGGTTTTAATAATGTCTGTGAATCCAGGATTTGGAGGACAAAAATTTATACCATACTGCCTTGATAAAATTAAAGAAATAAAGGAATTAAGTAATAAGGTTAACCCATCACTTTTGATAGAGGTAGATGGAGGAGTAGATAAGACTAATGTAAGAGAGGTTATAGAAGCTGGTGCAAACGTAATTGTTGCTGGTTCTGCTGTATTTAATGGAGGAGAAATTAGTGATAATATAAGAGCCTTAAGGGGTGAATAAGTTGAATGTAGTAATCGTAAGTGGTGGGAATCCGCCCTCAGAAAAATTATTAAGAGAATATTTAAAGGATATTGATTTGATAATAGCAGCTGACAAGGGAAGTGAATGTCTTTATAATTATAAAATTGTACCAGATTTGCTTTTGGGAGATTTTGATTCGGCTAAAAAAGAAATTTTAGATAATATAAGATTGCAGGTTAAAGAGGTTTTAGAATTTCCCCCAGAGAAAGATTACACTGATACAGAAATAGCTGTAATTGAGGCTGTTAGGAGAGGTGCTACTAAAATATACTTATTTGGAGCGCTTGGGTCTAGAATGGATCATGCGTTAGGGAATATAGGTCTTCTTTTAAATGCTAAAAAGAAGGGCGTAGCGATAGAAATAATTGATGATAATAACAGGATTTATCTTGGAGAAAATAATATGAGGTTACTTGGAAAGTGTGGAGAGAATATTTCTTTTCATGCATTAAGTGATAAGGTAGTTAACTTTAATATTAGTGGTGCTAAATATAGTTTGAATGGCTATACTATGAGTTTGTTAGATCCGAGAGCTATATGCAACGAGTTTGTTGATACTCCAATAGATATTAGTTATGAAGAGGGAGAATTGTTAATTCTACATTCTATTGACTAAATATAATATGATAAAAATTAATATTGGTACCATTATTAAAGTTATTTTCTGAAAATGTTTAAAAATTGGAACATTTTAGTGTGTAACTGAATATTAATATAATAAGGCGAAATTAATTTTAATATATTTGTTTTATTTTATTAATGATTGGGAGGACTATATAATGAAAATAATAGCTTTTAAATTACCAAAATTTTTATCTAATATAATAAAGTTTTTTAGAAAAAAATAGAGTACATAAGACATCTTCGGCTATTTTTGTGATGTCTAAATAGCTCTAAGTCATAATTAAAAAAATAATAAACCAAGATATAACGCATATTTTATGCAAATATAATGGTTTATTATTTTTTGTAGCTAAAAATAAAAAATGCAATTGGGATAACAATTGCATTCTTTATTATGAACTATATTGCTCTTTGAACCTTTCCAGATCTAAGGCATCTTGTACATACATGAACAGTTTTTGGTGTTCCGTTAACTAAAGCTTTTACTTTCTTTATGTTAGGAGCCCAAGTTCTCTTTGATTGACGATGTGAATGACTATAGCTTACTCCAGCTATAACACCTTTATCACAAATTTCGCATCTTCTTGCCATTAGAAAACACCTCCTTATATTCCAAAGATAATCATCTTCAATAGGACAG
This sequence comes from Clostridium chromiireducens, assembly GCF_003575225.1. Classification (NCBI taxonomy): domain Bacteria; kingdom Bacillati; phylum Bacillota; class Clostridia; order Eubacteriales; family Clostridiaceae; genus Clostridium; species Clostridium chromiireducens. Next base: position 562,865 of record NZ_QXDJ01000002.1, read on the forward strand.
TGTAAATTATATCATAGGAAAATATAATAGGCAAGATAAATTATTAGTTATTAGTTAAAAAATATTAATTAAGAGTTTAAGAAAGAAAAACATATGTTTTTTTATTTAAGTTATTAATTGTACTTCGTATTTTTTTAATGTAAAATGTTCTTACTTGAATAAAATATTGTTCTAATATAGAATATAAGATGAGATATAAGATTTTAGGAGGAATATGGATGGTTGGATTTTCAAATGAAATTGGTGATATAAATTATTCAGAGGAAGTTCTAGCTAAGATTGTTGGATTATCTACAATGGAATGCTATGGAGTAGTGGGGATGGTTTCTAAAAATGCTAGTGAGGGTTTTTGGGAGCTTATAGGTATAGAAAACTTTAGTAAAGGTGTAAAGATACAATTAACAGGTGAAAATAAGTTACAAATAGAATTATTTGTTATGGTTGAATATGGAACAAAGATATCTGTTATATCAAATAATATAATTCAAAAAGTTCGATATAGTGTTGAAAACTATACCGGCCTTAAGGTATCGTCTATAACAGTAAATGTGCAAGCGGTAAGAGTTTAGGAGGTTAAACTGAATGGAATATACAAAAATCAATGGCCGTGATTTTTATAACATGGTTGTTAATGCCAGCAATAAATTGCTGGAACAATGTGACTTTGTGAATGCACTTAATGTCTTTCCAGTTCCTGATGGAGATACTGGTACTAATATGTCTATGACATTTAAAGCAGCGGTAAAAGAAATAGAAAATATGGAGACTGATTCCATAGGTGAAATGTCTAAAAAGCTGGCAAAGGGAGCATTGATGGGAGCTAGAGGGAATTCTGGTGTTATACTTTCTCAAATACTTAGAGGTATTTCTAAAGGCTTAGAGGGAAAGAAAGAAGTAGATGCTACAGAGTTTGCTATTGGTTTCTTTGAAGGATCTAAATCGGCATATAAAGCAGTAATGAGACCAACAGAGGGAACTATACTTTCAGTTATAAGGGCAGCGTCAGAGGCGGCAATATCATCTGATAAAAAAGATATAGTGGCATTTATGGAAGAAGTAACAGTAAAAGCAAAAGAAATGCTAGATAGAACTCCTGAGCTATTACCAGCATTAAAGAAAGCTAAAGTTGTTGATTCTGGTGGAATGGGGCTTTATATTATACTACTAGGTATGTTTGAAGCTTTAAAAAATGGAATAAAAGCAGAATTGAAAGATATAACAGTAGGTTCATCAAATAATACACTTGCTGAAGCTACAGAGGAAATAGATATTAAGTTTGGATATTGCACAGAGTTTATAATACTTGGAGATGCTAAAGGTGCAAAGGATTTCCAACGTGAAATAGAGAATCTTGGTGATTCAATGATTGTTGTTGGATATGATGATGTTATCAAAGTTCATATACATACAAATGATCCAGGATTAGTACTATCAAAAGCAGTAGCTTTAGGAGAATTATCAAAAATTAAAATTGATAATATGAGAGAAGAACACAGGGAACTTTTAATTAATGCAAAAGATAAAGAAGCAAATAGTATTGATAATGGATATGAGAATGTTGAAGAAGAAAAGAAATATGGGTTCATAACAGTTGCAATGGGCGATGGAATATCAAATATTTTCAAAGATTTAGGGATTGATTATGTTATTGAAGGTGGTCAAACAATGAATCCATCTACTCAAGATTTTTTAGATGCTATTGATAAAATAAACTCTAAGCATATTTTTATTATGCCGAACAATAAGAATATAATTATGGCTGCCAATCAAGCAGCGGAAATATCTGATAAAGATATATTGGTTGTACCTACTACAACTATTCCTCAAGGGATAGCATGTGCGACTATGTTTAATTGTGACTCTGAAGTTCAGGAGAATTTTAATAATTTAAAAAATACTATTCAAGAAGTTAAAACGGGCTCAGTTACTTATGCAGTTCGTGATACTGAAATTGATGGAATAGCTATTAAAGAAGGAAATATGTTAGGACTTGTTGAAGGCAAGATAAAAGAAGTAGGCGAAGATAAGAAAGATGTTGCTGGCAAAGTTCTGAATGATATGATAGATGATGAAAGTGAACTAATTACGGTATATTATGGTGAAGAAGTAAGTGATGAAGAAGCTAAAGTGTTTGAAGATGAATTAGGAGAAAAATATGAAGAGTTAGACATTCAGTTCTATAAAGGAAATCAACCTCTTTATTATTTCTTAATGTCGGTAGAGTAAATTAAGTAACAATACAATTTATAAATGCATAATGTAAAGGTATTGTGAAGAACTTAAAGTGAAGCGAGAACAACCGAAATAGAAGACATATATGTTCCTCAGGACTATGAAAAATCTCGCTGGGAATATCTAAATTAAAAGTTGCACCACTTCTGCATGCTCCTGCGGCAAGCGCATGATAAGCAAAAGTGGAACAACTTTCAATTAAGATATTCCAGCAGCTTATTTTTCAATGCCTGCTTCACATATATGTCTTCTATTTCTTTGTTTTGCTATCACTTTAAGTATTTTACATATACATATCAAAGAATATATGAGTATTGTATTATAAATATATAAACTGTATGAAAAGTCTTGAATATTCATTCATTAAAGGTATTATAATCAGAGAAATATATAAATACTTGTATAAATATATAGCTATTTAAGCTTACTATTAAACAAAGAAATGGAATATATGTTTTTGCGCAGTGTTCATAAGGAGATTTTGCTGGTAGTGATTCTTAGAATATAAGTTGTTCCAAATGTGCTTGTTCAAAAGCGTAGTCTTTGAAGCAAGCACTTTGGATGCAACTTATGTTCTTAGAATCACCCAGTAAAATCTTCTAAGAACCGAAGCAAACACATATATTCCATTTCGGTTGCTTAGAAGTAAACTGTAAATAACCTCTTAATACAAGTATTTTCATATTTCGGATGCTTCACAATACCTTTACATTGAGTATTGAAGTTGTTTTAAATGAGATTTTTATTTTGGAAGGAGGAAGATGAGTGGATATATATAGTAGTATTTCTGCATTAAAGGGGGTAGGTCCTAAGGCTACTGAGAAATTAAATAAATGTGGAATTTTTAACGTACTAGATATATTATTGTATTTTCCAAGAGATTATGAATTTGTAGATAGTAATGCAGAATTTGAAAATATAACAGGTGAAGATAAACAAATTTTAAAGTGTGAAGTTGTAAAGTTTAGGAGTGATATTAAGACTAGAACAGGAAAACTGCTAACAACCATAGACTTTAATTATGGTGGATACAAAGTATCTGGAAAATGGTTTAATCAGAGATATATAAGGAACTCTTTTAAAATAGGTCAAGTATATAATTTGATGGGTAAATTCAAAAGAATAGGGAATACTTTAGAGATAGTAAATCCAGTGATTACCTGTGAAGAAGCTCTGTCTAGTGAAATCATACCTAAATATCCTTTAAAAGGTGATTTGAGTAGTAAATTACTTGAAAAATTAGTAAATGAAATTTTATCAAATATGGATGTTAAAGAAAATCTACCACAAAAGATATTAGATAAATATTCTTTGATTTCATTAAATGATGCAATAAGAAGTATACATTTTCCTGATAATCGTGAAATGTTAGATAAAGCCGTAACCAGATTGAAATTTCAAGAATTATTTACATATTCATTAAAACTACTACTTTTAAAATATAAGATTAAGAAAAATAAGAATGGAATATTTTTTGAATGGGTAGATGAACTCACGGCGTTTAAAGAAAAATTGCCATTCCCGCTAACTAATGCTCAAACAAGAGTTATACGTGAAATTTTAAGAGATCAAAAATCGGATTTTTCTATGAATAGATTGATTCAAGGGGATGTTGGAAGTGGTAAAACCATAATAGCATTAATAGCTATTTTTAATGTAATTAAAAATGGTTACCAGTGTGCATTTATGGCTCCAACAGAAATTCTTGCAAATCAGCACTTTGAAGAAGCTAAAAAAGTTTTTAATGAATTTGATATAGACGTAGAAATATTAACAGGTTCAACTTCTACGAAAGAAAAGCAAAGGATTAAGGAGAAGATTAGAACTCTAGAGCCTATGTTGGTAATAGGTACTCATGCACTTTTTCAAGATGATGTAGAATTTGGTAAGTTAGGCTTAATAGTTACTGATGAGCAGCATAGATTTGGTGTTGAGCAAAGAACTAAGCTTATAAATAAAGGTAAAAGGGCAGATTGCCTGGTTATGACAGCTACTCCAATTCCAAGAACTTTAGCTTTATATCTTTATTCGGATTTAGATGTATCTATAATTGATGAGTTACCACCGGGAAGGAAAAAGATAGATACAAGATTTTATTTAGAGGATAAAAGAGATATAGCTTATGATCTGGCAGATGATGAAATAAAGAAGGGGAGACAAGTATATATTGTTTGTCCTCTTATTGAAGAAGATGATAAGGAAGAATTAAAATCGGTAGAAACAGTATACAATAATCTTACAAATGGAATTTTTAGAAATTTAAAAGTTGAAATCCTTCATGGAAAAATGAAGGGGATAGAAAAAGATGATATAATTAAAAGGTTTAAAAATAACGAGGTTAATGTTTTAATTTCAACAACCGTAATTGAAGTGGGCGTAAATGTTCCAAATGCGTCTGTAATGATAATAGAAAATGCAGAAAGGTTTGGGCTTTCACAACTCCATCAATTAAGAGGAAGAGTGGGAAGGGGACAGTATTCATCTTATTGCATACTTATAGCTAAAGCTAAGAGTAATGTAACTAAAAAGAGAATGCAGATAATGACAGAATGTAGTGATGGGTTCTTAATATCAGAGAAAGATTTAGAACTTAGAGGTGCAGGTGAAATGTTTGGTAAAAAACAAAGTGGCGATGAAGGGTTTGTGTTAGCGAATCTTTATGATGACATAAAAATTTTGCGATGTGCAAAGCTAGAAGCAAGTAATATTTTACAGAATGAATATGATGCTAACAAAGAAATAGTAAATGAACTTAGTAAAAATCTCGAAAAGAGCAGTAAATATATTTGTTTTAATTAATTTGAAATATTATGCATAGATGTGTTAATATATTAAATATACACATTTGAAAAAAGCACGCAGTGCAACTGAGTTCATTTCACCGATGAAAAGAGCACGAAGTGCAATTAAGATCATTTCACAGATGAAAAGAGCACGAAGTGCAACCAAGATCATTTCACAAATGAAAAAAGCGCGCAGTGCAACTGAGTTCATTTCACAAATGAAAAGAGCACGAAGTGCAACCAAGATCATGATATGCTTATTTTAGGAGGAGAAAATTTTGAGGATAATAGCAGGAAAAGCAAGAGGACATAAATTGATACCTCCAGCTACAATGGAAACAAGACCAACTTTAGATAGAGTTAAGGAAGCTATGTTTAGCACAATTCAATCATATATACCAGAGGCAGTTGTTGTAGATGTTTTTGCAGGGACAGGAAGTTTAGGATTGGAATCGGCTAGCAGAGGTGCAAGTGAAGTATATTTATTTGATAAAAGTTCTGTAACTTTTCCTTTGTTAAAGCAAAACGTAGAAAATCTTAAATTCCAAGATTTTTGTTTTCCAATGAATATTGATGCCTATACAGGGCTTAAAAATTTAGCAAGTAAGGGGAAAAAGTTTGACATAATGTTTATTGATCCACCTTACTGCAAAGAAATGATTCCAGAAGCTATGAAAATTATTAGTGAAAATGAAATGTTAAAGAATGATGGAATAATAGTTACTAAGATCGATACGATTGAGGAAATTTATGAAGGGTATGTAGATATAAAGTTAACAAAGAGTAAGAAGTATGGAAATACAACAGTTTGCTATTATAAGTACGAGGAGAAATAAATAATGAGAATTGCGGTATACCCTGGTAGTTTTGATCCAATAACAAATGGACATCTCGATATTATTAGAAGAGGTGCAAAGGTTTTTGATAAAGTTATTGTTGCGGTGTTAGTTAACGTTGATAAGCAATATCTTTTTAGAAGTGATGAAAGAGTTGAATTAATAAAAAAGGTTACAAAGGATATACAAAATGTTGAGGTAAGAAGTTTTGATGGACTTTTGGTGAACTTCCTAAAAGAATGTGATTCGAATGTAATTTTAAAAGGATTAAGAACGACTCTGGATTTTGAATATGAGTTACAAATGGCATTTATGAATAACGAGCTGGATGAAAATATTGAAACTGTCTGCATGATGTCGGCTGCTAAAAATTTACATATAAGTTCTTCGTGTGTTAAGCAAGTGGCAAAGTTTGGCGGAAATATAGAGGGGCTTGTTCCAAATGAAATTGTCTCAGATATAATATCTAGAATAAATATCTAAGGAGTGTTTTTATGGAAAAAATGGATGTAAATATTATAGAATTATTAGAGTATTTACAAGATTTAGTGGAGAATTCGCCCAAAGTACCAATGAGTGGGAAGATTATGGTTGATAAAAGAGAACTCGTTGAAGTTATTGATCAAATTATAAATTATATGCCGGATCAATTTAAGAAGGCAGAATGGGTTATGAACGAGAGAGAACGAATATTAAATGAGGCTAAAAAGGAATATGATTCTGTAAGAAAAGAAACTATGAATATGATGCGACAAAATGTTGAAAATCATGATATAGTAAAAGAGGCTAAAATAAGAGCTCAAGAAATTATAGCCACAGCACAGAGAGATGCTAAGGCTATAAGATTAGGTTCTAGAGATTATTCAGATGAAATACTAACTCAACTAGATGAGGAACTAGAAGAACATAAAATTAAATTAATAAAAAATCTTCAAGAAAGCTTTGAACTAGTTGCAAAGGAAATAGATAAAAATCTCACTGGTACATGCGATGTTATAAAAGATAACATCAAAGAATTAAGAAGTATGAAAAAATAATTTCAATAACTTATTAGCGATAAATAAGAGTAAAGTTACTACACTTATTATTAATGCTGGATAGAAATATGCATATGCATCTAAAGAATAATTTATTTTCAAATTAGAAGTATATATGCTTGCAGGTAGTATCATTATCAATATATAAGTTACAATAAAACTAAAAATTCCTTGGATGAATTTTAAAATTATGTATTTACTGTAGCGAATTTTAGTATCACTTATAAAAGAACTAACTTGAGCAATTACAGCTAATCCTGAGAAAGAACATAAGAAGCTAATTATACTTAATTTTAGTGGAAGAGAAAGGGACGATTTTGAAATTATATTACAACCATTAGTCATTTCAATGCTTCCTAAAAATATAGAATATAATGTTCCAGAGGATAAATTTAATACTTTTTCCAATTGGCTAAAAATGATGTTAACATAATTATTGTTTTTGATGAGAGATATTACAACTGAAAAAATTATTATAAACCCACCAACAGATAATGTGGTATTTATTCCATTTTGAACTGCATCTTTTATTGCAGAACCAAAATTAATATTGTTAGATTTAGGACAAGGCTGAGAACTTACTTTCATTTGAGTTCTCTTTTTTTTCGTTATATAACCTATAAATATAAGTGGTAAATAGCTGCCAGCCAATAAAATGTAGCCTAAGGAAGTATTGCCAAGTAAAGTGCCTGCGACAGAGCCAATTAAAAAAAGTGGACCAACATTGGAAGCTATATTCAAAAGTCTCTCATACTCACTTCTATCAATATATCCTAGAGAATATAAATCAACACAATACTTTGCACCTAAAGGATAGCCACATAAGATGCTAGCTACAATAGGGAAAGAACAATTTTTTGATAGTCCTAGTGGTTTACAAATTAAAGGACCTAGAAATTTAGAGTAAAGATTTATTCCATCATAATAGATTAATAAATTGCAAATTACCACAAATGGGAAAGTTGTTGGTAGTATTGATTTATACCAAAGCTTACTCCCATCTATAGTAGCTGCAATGCATTCATTTATATTTACAACAAAAATAACAATAAATATAGAAATTAATACACTTATAACAACATTCTTTTTTATATTAAGTTGTTTTATTAATGCGATGATTAAACAAATTATTAATAACCACAAAAAAATAATATACATCATGAAATCACTCCAATCAATAATATTTATATTCTCATGGTTATGTAAAATATTACTATATTATAATGGGACTTTTTAAGTAATCGTCCATAGGATTCACTTTAGAATTTAAAAGTGAGTAGGCTTTAGTTCCTAAAATATCAATTTTCATGTGATCACTTAAATTATTTCTAGGAACCTTTGTTATTATTTCAATGTTATTTTTATTCTTTATATCTTTTAACATGCTTCTTCCCACAGAATTAAAGGCCAGCACTCTTGCGTAAGGAGCAGGTGATTTAGATAAGTTAAGCAAATTAAAATTCTCAAGATTTAAGAAGCTTTGTAGAAGAATTCTATTAATTCTAGTATAAGTGTATCTCTTGCTTTTTGAATTTAATATCAACTCATCTAAGGAGTTAGAAGATATAACTTCTTTTAATATTTTATTTTCTAATCCTTCTGAAACGTCAGGTAAATTTATAAGTGCTCTGTTGTCTGTTAGTAACTTATACTTAATATATTTAAATATATCTTCTCCAAATACAAAGTTATAATCTGAAGATATCAAGCTATGCAAAATATCATAACTAGCTTTAGGAAGAACACTAATTAATTCGTTTAATGACTTTTCTTTAAGGTGCTTTCTAATGGAAGTAGCTGAAGAAAAGGTTGTGCTTAAATTTTCATCGTTATAAGATGATCCTTCTCTTCTAAGAGTCTTGGGTATAATTGAGCTTCTTAAGGTTATTAATGCTTTTATATATTCAATTCCTAAGATATTATTTGAATTAGATAATACATCTGATAAATTATGAGAATTGAGATAAAGATTAAGTGCGTTTGCTCGGCTTAGATGAAAAGGTAGTCCTAAATCTAAGTTGTTCTTTAGAAGAGCTTTATATTCTAAAGGTTCAGATACTAGAGTTTTAGCAATATCATCTAAAATATTTATATTTCCTGTCTCACTTCCAAAATATAGACAGTCTACTATACCTAGAGAGTTGAGGAGAGATACACCTCCAAAGGCAAAGTGTTCAGCGGAGGAAATAGAATAAACTAGAGGGAGTTCTAAAACTAAATCAACTCCATTTCTAACAGCCATTTCTGCCCGCTTCCATTTATCTATAATAGCTGGAATTCCCCTTTGCATAAAGTTGCCACTCATCACGCAAACTATGCCATCTGCATTTGTATCTGATTTTGCTTTTTGAAGATGATACTCATGCCCTTTATGAAATGGATTATATTCTGTAATTATTCCTGTAATTATATAAATCATCCCCTTGTTTTATAAAAATTCAATTCTTATATACAACAGACGTATATCAATAAATCTGTGTAAAATATAATAAGTTTTGGTAACTAATCTAAGGATAGTATAACATATCAAAAATAGGGCATTATTATCTATTAGTTGAAAAATATTCAAAATATATTTATGATTACCATAATTAAGATAATAAATAATTTATTGTTAAAAAAAATACTTTGCTGATTTTACTGAACTTAGCAAGCGTTTTAAAAAGAATCAGAAAATTAAGAAAAAAACGAAATTTTGGTTAATTATATTATATCCAAAAAAGTGAATTGATATAGTGAGCAAATAGGTTTAATTGGATATTTTCTATAGTTTTAACTAGGAAATATTGATTTTCATATTATAATGTATGGCCGATAAATTGTTTATTCTAAAAGATTTAAAGATATATAATGATATTTAATTAGTATTTCAAAAGTATCGTTATAGAAATTTTATATTATTTTTAATTGTTAAAAAATATACTTTTAGCATATGAGTATTTTACGATATTATTGTCAGACAATTTGGATTATTTCAAATCTAAAGACTTCTATTTTATGGCGAAATTGTGTTGAAAAAAGGACTAATAAAGGAGTATAGTAGTATTAGAGATAGGATATAGAGAGGAGATAAATAAATGGACCTTATGAAAAAAATATGGACTGCAGCACAAGCGGATAAAAAGAAAATTGTTCTTCCGGAAGGAAATGAAGAACGAAATATTGCGGCAGCAGAAAAAATACACAATTTAGGATTAGCATATCCAATTTTAATAGGTAACAAAGATGAAATATATAATAAGGCAAAAGAATTAGATGTAAATTTATCAGGAGTCCAAATAATAGATCCAGATGAATCAGAAAATCTAAATAAGTACATTTCGGCTTTTTATGAATTAAGAAAAACAAAAGGCGTGACAATGGAAAAGGCAGATAAAATAGTTAGAGATCCTCTATATTTTGGTACGATGATGGTTAAGCTAGATGACGCAGATGGAATGGTATCAGGAGCTGTGCACACAACTGGAGATTTGTTAAGACCAGGATTGCAGATAATAAAAACAGCACCAGGAGTATCTGTTGTTTCGAGTTTCTTTATAATGCAAGTTCCAGGATCGACATACGGGGAAGAAGGAACACTTATATTCTCTGACTGTGCAGTTAATCCAAACCCAAATGAAGATGAATTAGCAGCAATTGCAATTGCAACAGCAGAAACAGCAAAGAAGCTATGTAATATGGAGCCTAGAGTTGCTATGTTATCCTTTTCTACAATGGGAAGCGCAGACAATGAATTGGTTGATAAGGTAAGAAATGCTACTCAAAAAGCAAAAGAAATGAGACCGGATTTATATATAGATGGAGAGCTTCAATTAGATGCTGCTATAGTAAAAAAAGTAGCAGATCAAAAGGCACCAGATAGTACAGTTGCTGGAAGAGCTAATGTTCTAGTATTCCCAGACTTACAAGCAGGAAATATTGGGTATAAATTAGTTCAAAGATTTGCAAATGCAGAAGCAATCGGTCCTGTTTGCCAAGGATTTGCAAAGCCAATCAACGATTTATCAAGAGGATGCAGTTCTGATGACATTGTAAATGTTGTTGCGCTTACAGCAGTTCAAGCTCAAACAAATAATAAATAATTAAATGTCATAGAGAATTTTGAAGTTTTGAAAAATTAATGAACATTAAGTTCAAAAAATTGGAAATATTGAAGGAGAAGAGATTATGAAAGTATTAGTTATAAATTGCGGAAGTTCATCGCTAAAGTACCAACTTATCGATATGAGTAATGAGGAGTCTTTAGCTCAAGGTCTTGTTGAAAGAATTGGAATAAGTGGATCAATATTAACTCAAAAAGTTGAAGGAAAAGATAAATATGTGGTTGAAACACCGCTTAAGGATCATCAAGATGCAATTGAGCTTGTATTAAAAAGCCTAGTTGATGAAAAACATGGAATTATAAAATCAATGGATGAAATATCAGCAGTTGGACATAGAGTCGTTCATGGTGGAGAAAAATACGCAACTTCAGTGGTAATTGATGAAGAAGTAATCAAAGCACTTGAAGAATTTTCAAAATTAGCACCACTTCATAACCCACCAAATATAATTGGAATAAATGCATGTAAGGCTCTTATGCCAAAAACTCCTATGGTGGCTGTATTTGATACTGCATTCCATCAAACTATGCCTGAAAAAGCATTCATGTATCCACTTCCATATGAACTTTATAGAGAAGATCATATAAGAAGATATGGGTTCCACGGAACATCTCATATGTATGTATCAGGTGAAGTTGCAAAATTTGTGAATAAAAATGTAAAAGATATAAAGACTATAACTTGTCATATAGGTAATGGTGTAAGTATTACAGCGGTTAATGGTGGAGAATCTGTAGATACTACAATGGGATTCACTCCTTTAGATGGTGTTATAATGGGATCAAGATCAGGAAGCATTGATCCAGCAATAGTTACTTACCTAGTTAAGGAAAAAGGATACTCAATAGATGAAGTTGATAGTTTGTTGAATAAAAAATCAGGAGTTTTAGGGGTATCAGGTATAGGAACAGACTTTAGAGATATTAGAAGTGCTGTTGAAAATGATAATAATCCTAGAGCATTACTAGCTATGGATATATTTGGATATCAAGTTAAAAAACAAATAGGTGCTTATGCAGCAGTAATGGGCGGTGTAGATACAATTGTGTTTACTGCTGGAATTGGTGAGCATGCTCCAGAAATAAGAGAAAGAGCTTTAACTAATATGGAGTTCTTAGGGATAGAAATAGATTTAGAGAAAAATAGCAGTCATAATATTGGAGATGGTATGGAAATTTCTAAAGAGTCTTCAAAAGTAAAAGTATTTGTAATACCAACAAATGAAGAATTAATGATTGCTAAGGAAACTTTAGATTTAGTTAAATAATTAATTGAATTATTATTTTAGCAGTATTTTTTGCGTCATATTATGAGCGGCATGTTTAGATAAATTTCATTATTAAAAACATGCTCATATGTATGGCGCAAAATGAATTTTGTCTCAATTTATTCTTTATTCATTATCTAAAAAGTAATTTAATATAAATACCTTGACTTTTTTTCACTCAATTTATATAATTAGTTGTGTTTGTTTTATAAATATATGTGCTAAGGAGTGAAAAGGGAGAGTAATGTACAATTTACAATAAATTTGTTATATTATAATCCTGGAGTTTTATGAAAGTACAAATTTCTGATATTGTTTCAGGCAAAGATAGAGGCAAGAAAATTGATTACACATTTGAGATACCTGCATTTGACTTTGAAGGAGATACTATTAAATCTTTAGGTTTCTGCGAAGTTGTTGGGGCTATTTCATCTGATAGTGATATATTAGTATTAAATGCTAAAATTAAAGCTGATTTAGAAATGATATGTTCAAGATGCTTAGATACCTTTATCTATCCAATAGATATTGATATAGAAGAAAGGTTTACAACAAATAGAAACAGTGAAAATGATGAGGCTATTGTTGTAATGGATGATGTTTTAAACATCACGGAAATAGTTGAAACGAGTATAATTTCAACTTTACCTATCAAAAGAGTTTGCAAGAACGACTGTAAAGGGCTGTGTCAGGAATGTGGATGTAATTTAAATTATGATTCATGTTCATGTCAGAAAGAAGATGTAGATATACGTTTTGAAGCCTTAAGAGGTTTGTTTGATAATAAGGAGGTGTAAGGAATGGGTTGTCCAGCAAGAAAATCAGGAAAATCAAAAGTAAGAGCAAGAAGATCTCAAACTTTTAAAGCTAGTTTACCTGGCATAGTTGAATGTCCACAATGCCACGAAATGAAACTTGCTCATAGAGTATGTAAAGTCTGTGGTTTTTATAAAGGTAAGGAAGTTGTAGCTTCTGCAAAATAAAAAGAAAGTCTTTAGGACTTTCTTTTATTTATATGTAAAAGAATATTTTTATAATATAAAATATGACGAATAAAATAATATATTTATATAGAAACTAGTTTTTTGTAATTAATATATACTATTAAAATTATGCTTAAGGTGATAATATTAAATTGGAAATGCTCTATGAGTTCGATTTTATAACATGGATGAAAGAGGGATTAGGATGAAGATAGCAATAGACGGCATGGGGGGAGACAATGCACCAGCAGCCGTAGTAGATGGAGCGATTCAGGCTTTGAGTGAGTATGATGATGTTGAATTATTTATTGCAGGTCCAAAAGAAATTATAGACTTGGAGTTAGGTAAATATACGTACCCAAAGGATAGAATTACAGTAGTTGACGCTAAAGAAGTTATATCACCAAGTGAGCACCCTGTAATGGCATTGAGAAAAAAGAAAGATTCTAGCATAGTTAAGGCTTTAAATTTAGTTAAAGAAGGTACTTGTGATGCAATAATATCTGGAGGCAGCACGGGAGCGTTTTTAGCGGGATGTACTTTGATAATAGGCAGAGTAAAAGGGGTGGAAAGACCAGCGCTTGCACCTATAATGCCAGGTAGACGTGGAAACTTTATGATAGTAGATGTTGGTGCTAATGTTGATTGCAAACCGGCATTTTTAGTGCAATTTGCAAAATTGGGGAAGATATATTATCAAAAGGTTTTCAATGTGGAAAGTCCAAGTATAGGTCTAATAAATATTGGTGAGGAAGAAGAAAAGGGAAATGAGCTTACAAAGGCTGCTTTTAAGCTTTTAAAAGAAGAAGTTTCAATTAATTTTAAAGGGAACATAGAGCCTAGAGATATACCCACTGGTGACACTAATATTTTGGTTAGTGATGGGTTTGTAGGGAATACTGCCTTGAAAATGTATGAAGGTTCAGCATCAAGTATTTTAGGGATAATAAAAGACGAAATACTCAAGTCATCAGTTATTTCTAAATTAGGAATCCTACTGTTAAAACCTGTGCTTAAAAGTATAATGAAGAAATTTGATTATAAGGAAGTTGGAGGAGCACCATTCCTAGGTGTTGATGGAATATGTATAAAGGCTCATGGAAGTTCAGATGCGAAAGCTTTTAAGAATTCTATTAAACAAACTAAACTTTTTTATGAAAATAATGTATTAGAAGATATAAGAAATGAATTTTCTATAGAAAATTAATTAAAATTTATTGAAACTAATATTGACGATTTTAACAATATATAATATTATCTAAATGTAGAACTTGGGAGGTGAAACAAATGTTTGAAAAGATCCAAGCAATTATTGCTGATAAATTAAGTATCGATGTAGGAAGCGTTGTTATGGAAGCGTCATTTATTGAAGATTTAAATGCGGACTCGTTAGATATAGTTGAGCTTATAATGGCTCTAGAAGATGAACTAGATCTTGAAATACCAGACGAAGATGTTGAAAACTTTAAAACAGTTGGAGATGTTGTCAATTACGTAAAAGCTCATCACGAAGAATAAAATAATCCCGCATTTTGCGGGATTTTATATTTTATCAAGTGAATCTTAGTTGAACTTATACCCTCAAGGGGTACCTAGTCCAGGAGTGTGCAGCCGTTATCCCCCACTTGAAGAAAAGCAGATATTCCAAATTTTATATTTGGCATAGTCGCTTTCACACAGTGCGTGGGAGTGTTACGGATGCTAGCTATCGGATAAAAAATTGCAGGCATTACATTTTCAGTAATGTTTTATATTTCGGCTGAAGTTGATTAAAATAATATCTTGATGATATACTGCAATGAAAATATATAGTATTAGACTGTTCTCAGGGTAGCATATTATGAGATGCTAATAAGGTTATGACATAATATTAATTAGTTTATTCTTGAATTTGTTATATTAGGTGTTTAGCAAGTTGAAGAATAAACTTCGAGGAGTGGAATAGATGAATAGATATACACTTAAAGAAATAGAAGAAAACTTAGGAGTTTGTTTTAATAATCCTACTTTGCTAAAAACAGCGCTTACACATAGTTCGTTTGGGAATCAATTCAAGGATGCTGAGTATAATGAAAGACTTGAATTTCTAGGTGATTCAGTTTTACAACTATGTATTACAGAATATTTATTTAATAACTATAAACATAAAAGTGAAGGGGAGTTAACCAAAATAAGAAGTTTAATAGTTTGTGAAAATTCTCTTTATGAAATAGCTAAAAAAATAAACCTTGGTAATTATATTAGAATGAGTAAAGGTGAAGAATTAACTGGAGGAAGAGAAAGAATTTCTATACAAGCAGATGCGGTTGAAGCTGTAATTGCTGCAGTTTATTTAGATAAAGGAATTGGGTTTGTAAGGGATTTTATACTACTTCATTTTGAAGAAGTAATAAAAAAGGCTATAAATAATGAGATAGTGTTAGATTTTAAGACTAAGCTTCAAGAGCTGCTTCAAAAAGATGGAGAGGTTGCGATTCAATACGAATTGACAAGATATGAAGGCCCGCCACATAGAAGAAAATTTTTTACTAATGTAATTATAGATAAAAAGTTTATGGGTGAAGGTTCTGGATATAGCAAAAAAGAGGCAGAACAAAATGCTGCTAAGCAAGCTTTAGATATGTTGGAAGGTGTACATGAGTAAAAATTATTATATTATACCTATATTTGTACCACATGAAGGATGCCCTCATAATTGTGTGTTTTGTAATCAGGATAGGATAACAGGGGCTGAGGAGGAAGTTACAGCCGAAACTGTAGAAAATACTATTGATAATTACTTAAGTACTATAGTAAATAAAGAGGCTACTATTGAAGTTTCGTTCTTTGGTGGAACATTTACTGGTATAAGAGAAGAGAAACAGAGAGAACTTTTAAAGGTTGCTAAGGATTTTAAAGATAGAAAACTTATTAATAACATAAGACTTTCTACAAGACCAGATTATATTAATGATTACATACTAAGTTATCTTAAAGAGTATGGAGTAGATATAATAGAGCTAGGAGTTCAATCGTTAGATGAAGAAGTGTTGAAAGAAGCTGGCAGAGGACATAATGTAAATGATGTTATGGTGGCATCCAGATTGATAAAAGAATACGGATTCGTTTTAGGGCATCAAATAATGCCGGGATTGCCAGGGGATACGTATGAAAAAGACATCAACACGACTAAAGAATCAATTAAGATTAAGCCTGATATCTGCAGAATATATCCATCGCTTGTAATAAAAGATACGCCAATGGAGAAAATGTACATTTCTAATAAATACAGCCCATATTCCCTAGAAGAAGCAGTAAACGTAAGTAAAGTTATGTATGATATGTATAGAAGAAATGGGATTAATGTAATAAGAATAGGGCTTCAGCCAACTGAAAGTATAAACGAGGGAAAAGATATAGTGGCAGGTCCATTTCATCCATCCTTTAGAGAATTAGTTGAGGGAAGTTTACTAGTAGATATGATATTAGAAAACATGAGAGAAGAGAAAGGTGCTGAGATTCATATAAATTCTAAGGATTTAAGCAAGCTTTATGCCAATAAAAAAATATACTTTAATAAGTTGAAAGAAGAAAATAAAATTATAATAGTGAGGCAAGATGACACTATTGAAAGAGGCCGAATAAAACTCTGTCTAAAAGATAGAAATTTAGATATAATATATTAGCGAGAGGAAACTCTCGCTTTTAATATTCTGCAATTGAGATAGTTGTTAATGTCTATCCATATGATATTTATTCAGATGCATTATTGATATTTAATTATGTATACTATAAACTAAAATATAATAAGGAGTGTTTTAAATGAAGAAAAAGAATAGAGAAAAAATGAAAATTGCAATGGCGATTTTTATTATAATAATATTTATTTTAGGATTAATACCTACTATACTTTATTTGTAAGGAGTGGGCACATGTTTTTAAAATCTCTAGAGATACGAGGATTTAAATCCTTTGCGGATAAAACAGAATTAAAATTTAGAAAAGGTGTTACTGCTGTTGTAGGGCCTAATGGGAGTGGAAAAAGTAATATTTCTGATGCTGTAAGATGGGTTCTTGGAGAGCAGAGTGTTAAGGTTTTAAGAGGCGGAAAGATGGAAGACGTAATCTTTGCAGGAACTCAGTTTAGAAAACCTGTTGGTTTAGCACAAGTCTCATTAACTCTTGATAATAGTGATGAAAAGCTTGCGACAGAATATAATGAAGTAACAGTATCAAGAAGAATATTTAGATCAGGAGAATCTGAGTATTTAATAAATAATTCAAAATGCAGACTTAAAGATGTAACTAATCTTTTTGTGGATACTGGAATTGGTAAAGAGGGTTATTCATTAATTGGACAAGGTAAAATTGAGGCCATACTAAGTGGGAGACCGGAAGATAGAAGATCTCTTTTAGAAGAGGCAGCTGGAATTGTAAAATATAAAAATAGAAAAGAAGAAGCGGAAAAGAAATTAAGTAATACTGATGATAATTTAGTTAGAATAAATGATATACTATCAACCTATAAAGATAGAATAGAACCATTAAGGATTGAAAGAGAAAAAGCATTAGAATTTAATGAATTATCAAAAGACTTAAAGAAAAAAGAAGTATCAATTATAGTTCATACTATAAACAAGATGGAAGAAGAATTAAAAAACTTCAACGAGGATTTACAATCAAGAACTAAGGAAATTGAAGAAAAGAGAAAAGAGATATCTAGTGATAAATTAAAGCTTAAAGAATTAGAAAATGAAATAGAGAAATTAGAAAAAAAGAATTTAGAA
The DNA here is from genome assembly GCF_003575225.1 of Clostridium chromiireducens. Lineage (NCBI taxonomy): Bacteria > Bacillati > Bacillota > Clostridia > Eubacteriales > Clostridiaceae > Clostridium > Clostridium chromiireducens. Next base: position 580,872 of record NZ_QXDJ01000002.1, read on the forward strand.
GACAAAGAACAATATTATAGCCTAAAAGAATTAATAAGCGAAAATGAAAAAGGCATTCAGCTTTATCATGAGAGAATCAAGAGTTTTGAAGAAAAAATTAATAGAAATAATTATGAGTTGAATGATATTTCAATAAAAATAAATCAAATAAGTGAAAATAAGATAATATTAAAAGAAGAATTAGCTAATAGGTTAGAAGAACAGAAATTAAAAAACCAAGATATATTAAATCTAGAAGAATATAATACACAAAATTCAATGGAACTTAAAAAGATTGAAGAACAACTAAAATCTTTAAGAGAAGGTGAATTTGAATTATTAAGAAGTAATTCAGATATAAAGAATGAAATAACCATATTGAATAAGGATATTTCTCTTAGAGAAGAGAAAAAAGAGACTTTAAACTCATCTATATCATCTTTAGAGAATAATATAGTAATTAACTTAGCTACATATAAAGACTTAAGTAATGATATTGAAAGTAAGAAGGATAAGATCAAACTTCTAAATTTAAAAATAATAGATGATAAGAAGAAATTAGGTATTTTATCTGCAAATTTGACAAAGAAAGAAAATGAATTAAGAGAATTAAATAGAGTTTTAACAAAACTTGATGCAAATAGATCTATGCTTGAAAATTTAGAAAAGCACTATGAAGGGTATAATAGATCCGTAAAATCATTAATGGAGTCTATTCACAAGGAAAGAATTGCTGAAGCAGATGATACTAAAGTTTTAGGAGAAATTTTTACTGTTGATAAAAGATATGAAACAGCTATAGAGATAGCATTAGGTGCAGCAATTTCTAATGTGATTACTAAAAATGAGGAAGTAGCAAAGGTACTAATTAGTTACTTGAAAAAAAACAATTTAGGAAGAGCAACTTTTTTACCGTTAAACATAATAAAAGGTAGAAAATTAGAGTTAGATAGAAATATTACTTCAGCTAATGGTTATATAGGTATTGCAAGTGATATAATTTCTTACAATAAAGAGTATAGCAATATAATAGATTATGCCCTTGGAAGAACAATAATCTGTAGCAATATGGATTCGGCTCTTAATATAGCTCGTATCGGTAAATATAATTACAAGATTGTTACCCTTGAAGGAGAAGTTATCAATCCAGGTGGAGCCTTAACGGGTGGTAGCATAAAAGGTAAAAATTCTAATGTATTAGGCCGAAAAAGAGAAATAGAAGAATTAATAGAAAATATAAGCGAAAAGAAAAAGCATTGTGAAGAACTAGCTAATACAGTACAAGCTCTTAAAAATGAAATTAAAAATTTAGATGAAAGTATATTAAATCAAAGAGATGAAGTTCACGAAAGAAACATTGAGTTAACTAAAAAAGAAAGTGAAATGAACGGATTACAAAGCGATACTGATACTTTAAAGCGAAATCTTGAGATGGCGAAAGAGGAACTTAAAAGAACGGTAAATGAAAAAGAGATGTATTTACAAAAGCTTATGATAAAAGAAAATGAAATAAAATCAATAGAAAATGAGAATACATCTAATAAGAGTAAAAGCACCGAATTGGAAAATTTAATAAAAGCAAAATTACAAGAAGTAAATGATTGTGAATCTAATCTTACAGAAATGAAAATAAATAAGGCAACGTTAGATGAAGCTATTGAGAATAAAAAGAATGAATTTTCAAGAATGGAAAAAGAAATTCATGATTTTAAAGTTAAAAATGAATTGTTGAATAAGGAAAATGCTGAAAGCAGAAATAGTATTGAAGGTTTAAATTTAGATATAGAGGTTAAAAATAAAAATATAAATGATAATACTATTATAATTAATAAATTAGAATTAAATTTTAAAGATGAAGAAATACTAAAAGAAAAATTAAAACAAGATTTTAAAGATAAAGATAATCTAATAAGTGGAATTTTAGACGAAGTTAGTGTTAAAGAAATGGAAGTTAACAAAAAAGAGATAGTAAAAGCAAAAAAAGAAGCTGATAAGGAACATATCTATAAAAAACTTAATGAAGAACTAGAATTAACATATGCAGAAGCATTAGATATATGTGAATCAGTAACTGATGAAGAGGCATTAAGGCAAGAAATTAGTATTACAAAAGGAAAGATAACAAAACTTGGATTAGTAAATCTAGCTGCTATTGAGGAATATGAAGAGATAAAAGAAAAATATGAATTTATGTCTACTCAAGCAGAAGACTTAGAAAATGCAAAAAAAGAATTAATTGGTGTTATTGAAGAAATGACTAGTGAAATGAAAATTTTATTCAAAGAGAATTTTAAGGTTTTAAATTATAACTTTAATGAAACATTTAAAGATTTATTTAAAGGTGGAAGTGCAGAGCTTATTTTAGGTGAAGGTGATGAACTTACAGCAAATATAGATATAAATGTTGAGCCGCCGGGTAAAAGACTTCAAAATATTAACTTAATGTCCGGTGGAGAAAAAGTTTTATCAGCAATAGCACTTCTTTTTGCCATATTAAAAATGAAACCAACTCCGTTTTGTATACTCGATGAAATAGAAGCGGCACTAGATGATGCTAATGTATATAGGTATGCAGAATTTTTAAAGATGTTTTCTCAAAATACTCAATTTATAATTATCACTCACAGAAAGGGTACTATGGAAGTTAGTGATATTATTTATGGAGTGACTATGGAGGAAAAAGGAATATCAAAAGTGGTATCAGTAGACTTATCCGATAACTAGCATCCGTAACGCTCCTCTTTGTGAGCTGACGGCTGCACGTTCCTGGATTAGTTCAACTAGGATTTAAGATGAGATGGCTCATCTTAAATCAAGTTTCACTTGAACATAAAATTTTAATTAGGAGGAAATGAATTTGTTTGGAAATTTATTTAATAAACTAAAAGACGGGTTAACAAAAACTAGGGATGGATTAACTGATAAAATCAATGAAGCGCTGAATTTGGCAATAACCATTGATGAAGATTTATATGAGGAATTGGAAGAAATACTTATAGTATCAGATATAGGAATGGATACTACAGTCGATATTATAGAAAGATTAAGAAGTAAAATTCGTAAAGAAAAGATAAATGATCCTCAAGGAGTTAAACCAGCGTTAAAAGAAGTAATAAGAGATTTATTACTTGAAGGTTCTTATGAATATAATGAAGAAGATAAAAGAGTAATGCTTGTAATTGGAGTTAATGGGGTTGGAAAAACTACATCTATTGGAAAGCTTGCTGCTAAAAATAAAGAAAGTGGTAAAAAAGTATTGTTGGCGGCAGCTGATACGTTTAGGGCAGCTGCAATAGATCAGCTTGAAGTTTGGAGTTCTAGAGCAGGTGTTGATATGGTTAAACATCAAGAAGGTTCTGATCCAGCAGCAGTAGTTTTTGATGCAATAGAAGCATCTAAAGCTAGAAATGTTGATTTATTAATATGTGATACAGCTGGAAGGCTTCATAATAAAAAGAATTTAATGAATGAGCTTGAAAAGATAAACAGAATTATTGATAGGGAATTAGTAGGATACAAAAAAGAAACATTACTTGTATTAGATGCTACCACAGGTCAAAATGCTGTCATACAAGCAAAGCAATTCATGGAGGCATGCCCTATAGATGGAATTATATTAACTAAATTAGATGGAACGGCAAAAGGCGGGGTGGTTCTATCTATAAAGCAAAGCCTAAAAATTCCTGTTAGATACATAGGTGTTGGAGAAGGTATAGAAGATCTTCAAGAATTTGATGCAGAAAGCTTTGCTGAAGCTTTGATTTAGTTGAGAACTACAAGTTGAAATTTAAACATAGAAAAATTCCTGATGGAATTTTTCTTTTTCGTTTATTTGTATATCACCATTTCTGAATGTTTGTGGGAAGAATAATATATAAATATATTAATAGTAAACATCAGTGGTGAGGGTATTATTTATTAATGTGGAAAATTAAAATGAACTGATAAAATATCGAAAAAATACACGTGGATTTAAAGTGTTGCAATTTCTTTATAAGAATTTTACAAGTGTTAAGTAAAAGTACTTGACACTTGTAAAAAATCCTGTTAAAATCTCTTTTGTGGGTAAGGTGATTAAAAATGGAAGATAGAGTTGAAATTTCATTGTTGATGGATTTTTATGGTTCGCTATTAACAGAAAAACAAGTTGAAATCATGCAATGGTATTATGATGATGATTTATCTTTAGCTGAAATAGCAGAAATTAATAAAACAAGTCGCCAAGCCATTCACGATTTGATTAAAAGATGTTATAAACAGCTTCTATCCTATGAAAGTAAGCTTCACTTACTTGAGAAGAGTATTAATAGGGAAAAAGAAATTATGAATTTTTTAGAACACTTGAAGAATAAATATTCCATTGATGGTGAGGATATTATAAAATATAAAGAAAAGCTAGAAAATTTATAAGGAGGATATAACCATGGCTTTTGAAGGATTAGGCGAAAAATTACAGGAGACTTTCAGAAAACTAAAAGGTAAAGGAAAGTTAAATGAAAAAGATATAAAAGAAGCCATGAGAGAAGTAAAGCTTGCCTTACTAGAAGCTGATGTTAACTATAAAGTTGTTAAAACATTTATTTCATCTGTTAGTACCAAGTGTGTTGGAAGCGAAGTTCTTGAAAGCTTAACACCAGGTCAACATGTAATAAAAATAGTTAATGAAGAACTTACTGATCTTATGGGTGGAAGTGAAAGTAAACTTAACTACAGTAGTTCAGGACTTACAGTTATAATGTTAGTTGGATTACAAGGGGCAGGTAAAACTACCATGTGTGGTAAACTTGCATTAAATCTTAGAAAAGATAATAAAAAACCATTATTGGTAGCATGTGATATCTATAGACCAGCAGCTATAAAACAATTAGAGGTTGTAGGAAAGCAGATTGAAATTCCAGTATTTTCAATGGGAGATAAAGTTAGTCCAATTGAGATTGCTAAAAATGGAGTAGCTCACGCAAAAGATAATGGAAATAATGTAGTTATTATAGATACAGCAGGTAGACTTCATATTGATGAAGAATTAATGCATGAATTAAAAGAGATAAAAGAAAATGTAAAACCATCAGAAATATTATTAGTTGTTGATTCTATGACTGGTCAAGATGCAGTTAATGTAGCAGAAAGTTTTAATAACGACTTAGATTTAAGTGGTGTAATATTAACAAAATTAGATGGTGATACTAGAGGCGGAGCCGCACTTTCAATTAAAAGTATAATTAATAAACCAATTAAATATGCTGGTGTCGGTGAAAAAATGAATGACTTTGAAGTTTTCCATCCAGATAGAATGGCTTCAAGAATTTTGGGAATGGGTGATGTATTATCACTTATTGAAAAAGCTCAGGAAGCTATTGATGAAAAGGAAGCTGCTGATTTAGGTAAAAGAATGTTAAATCAAGAATTTAACTTTGAAGATTATCTAATGGCTATGGAACAAATGAAAAAGTTAGGGCCTTTAAATAAAATAATGGAAATGATACCTGGCTTAAATTCAAAGGAACTTCAAGGAGTTGACTTTGATAAAGGGACAGAAGCACTTGATAGGACTAAGGCGATTATTCAATCTATGACAGCAAAAGAAAGAAGAAATCCGAGCCTTATATTGAAGTCTCCGTCAAGAAAAGGCAGAATAGCTAGAGGATCAGGGACCAACATACAAGAAGTTAATAAACTCATGAAAGGCTATGAAATGATGAAAAAGAACATGAAACAAATGAAGTCATTTCAAAAGCAAGCAAAGAAGGGCGGACTGTTTGGAAAGTTACCTTTCTAGTACATTCAATAAAAAATATACTAGTATATTTACTTATTGTTTTTGAATGTGCGTCAGAGTTAAAATATATAATTATCCTTTGAAGGAGGTGAAATAATAATGGCAGTAAAAATCAGATTAAGAAGAATGGGTGCTCATAAAGCTCCTTTCTATAGAATAGTTGTTGCAGATTCAAGATCACCAAGAGATGGTAAATTCATCGATGAAATTGGATACTACAATCCATTAACTGAACCAGTTGAAGTTAAGATCAACGAAGAAAAAGCTAATGAATGGTTATCTAATGGAGCACAACCAACAGACGTAGTTAAAAGACTTTTCAATAATGCAGGTCTTACTAAGTAATTTTTGGAGGTGAATTCTACAATTAGTACATACTAATTGTGGACGTTTATGAAGGAATTAGTTGAATTTATGGCTAAATCCCTTGTTGATAACCCAGATGCAGTTACTGTTAATGAAGTTAATGGAGAGCAATCCATTATACTTGAGTTAAAAGTTGCGCCAGAAGATATGGGTAAGATTATAGGTAAGCAAGGAAGAATTGCGAAGGCTATAAGAACAGTTATAAAAGCTGCAGCAGTTAAACAGAATAAACGAGTTATAGTAGAAATCATCTAAAAATTTAGAGTTAGGGTAACCTAACTCTTTTTTAAATATGCACATATGAAAAAGCGCGTCAGCACAATTAAGTTCATTTCACATATAAAAAAGCGCAAAGTGTAATCAAGAACTTTTTAGCGCAACAAAATTCTTTTATTTATATAAAGTGTGCGAATCATAAAAATGATTATTGATATATGAAAAAGATTTCGTATATCTTAATATAGAAAGAAAAATATATAAAATAAATAATGTCAGATATCATGTATATTTTATATGTTATTTGCTTATTATTTCTAATACATAAATATTTAATAAATTATGTTTAAGTGGAGTCATGTTAATCTTATGTGTTTTTATTTTAAGATTAAATATATACAATTGAGGTGAAGAGAGTGGGAATATTATTTAAAATTGGGCAGATTGTAAATACTCATGGAATCAAAGGTGAAGTTAAAGTTTATCCATTAACAGAAGATGTTAATAAATTTAAGCAACTAAAAACTGTATTGGTTGATGGAGTAGAAAAAGAAATCCTAGGAGTTAAGTTTCAAAAAGATAGAGTTATATTAAAAATTGAAGGTATAGACTCTATGAATGACGCTGAAACTTACAAACAGAAGTATATTGAAATACCTCGTGATAATGAGCCAGGTCTTCCACCGGATACTTATTATGTTTCAGACCTTAAAGAGTGCACAGTATTTGATACTAATGAGAAAGAACTTGGAAGAGTTTTTGATGTTATAAGCACTCCAAATAATGATGTATATTGGATCAAACAGCCTAAGGAACTATTGATACCAGTTCTTAGAGATATAGTTCTTAGTGTTGATATAGAATCAAAAAAAATCATTATAAAGCCTGTAGGGGAATGGCAAGATGAAGATTAGTATATTAACATTATTTCCGGAAATGTTTTCGATTTTTGATCATAGTATTATAGGTAGAGCAAGGGATAATAATATAATAGATATAGATGTATTAAATATAAGAGATTACACTTTAAATAAGCACAAGAAAGTTGATGACTATCCATACGGTGGAGGAGCTGGAATGGTTATGGCACCTCAGCCTATAGTAGACACTATAAGGAAGGTTAAGGAAAGCAATAAAGGGAAAGTTGTATTTCTAGGACCAAGGGGAAAGACATTTAATCAAGAGGCAGCAAAAGAACTTTCAAAAGAAGAGAATCTTATATTTTTATGTGGTCACTATGAGGGGATAGACGAGAGAGTGTATAAACATATAGATATGGAAATTTCTCTCGGGGACTTTGTGTTAACTGGAGGGGAGATGGCGGCAATTCCAGTTATTGATTGTATATTGAGGCTTATACCTGGTGTTCTTGGAAAAGAAGAAAGCTTTATAGAGGAATCATTCTATAATGGACTTTTAGAGTATCCGCAGTATACTAGGCCAGAAGAATTTGAAGGGGATAAAGTACCTGAAATATTACTATCTGGACATCATGAAAATATACGAAAATGGAGAAGGCTTAAGTCTCTTGAAATAACTAAAAAGAATAGGCTGGATTTATATAAAAACATAACTTTGACTAAAGAAGATATAAAGTTATTGAAGAATAATACACAGAAATAAAATAATCAATAATTTTTGTTGAAATATAAAAAAAGATGTGATATTATTAAATTTGTGCTAGTACGGGCGTTCCTCTGTCACTTACATATGTTAAGAACGTCAAATTATCTATACAAGGAGGGAATGCACAATGAACGAAATAATAAGAGCTATAGAAGCTGAACAAATTAGAACTGACTTACCTGCCTTCAAAATCGGTGATACTATAAAGGTATACGTAAAGATTCAAGAAGGTAACAAAGAAAGAATTCAAATGTTCGAAGGTACTGTTATCAAAAAACAAAATGGTGGTTTAAGAGAAACTTTCACTGTAAGAAGAGTTGCTTTAGGAACTGGAGTTGAAAGAACATTCCCAATGAATGCACCAATCATCGACAAAATTGAAATCTCAAGAAAAGGTAAAGTTAGAAGAGCTAAACTTTACTACTTAAGAGATAGAGTTGGTAAGGCTGCTAAAGTTAAAGAATTATTAACTAGATAGTATTTAAAAAGGGGACTGTTTCAGTCCTTTTTTTATATTTACGCATATTCAAAAAAATAATAAGTCAACATATTAGCGTGTTTCCTGCTATATACTCTAAGCATATTTACCTAATAGTCTACTATGAAGTGAATATACTTTTACGTCTGACAGGAAATATACTTTTGTGTTCCTAAAATAAATTTAAGGAGGAATTCATATGGCAATTAATTGGTTTCCAGGACATATGAAAAAAACTCAAAGGGAAATTAAAGAAAACCTAAAGTTAGTTGATGCAGTAATTGAAATAAGAGATGCTAGGATTCCAAGAAGTTCTGCAAATCCTGATATTGAAAAATTATTAGAAGGAAAACCAAGAGTTATACTTTTAAATAAGAGTGATTTAACTGATAGTAAAGTTACAAAAGAGTGGATTGATTATTTAACTAAAGAAGATGTTAAAGTACTAGAAGTTAATTGTTTAAAGGGTGATGGTCTTAAAAATATAAAACCTACATTATTGACCTTGTTAAAGGAAAAACACGATAGGTTAAAATCAAAAGGTATGGTTAACATAACAATGAGAGTAATGGTAGTTGGGATACCTAATGTAGGAAAATCAACATTTATAAATAAAATGGCTAGAAACAATATTGCTAAAACAGGTGATAGGCCAGGTGTTACTAAAAGTAAACAATGGATAAAGACAGGAATGGGTATTGAAATGTTAGATACTCCAGGAGTATTGTGGCCTAGATTTGAAGATGATGAAACGGCTTTGAATTTAGCTTTTACAGGAGCAATAAAAGATGAAATAATGGATATAGAGGAATTAGCTCTGAAACTTGTCGAAAAATTGCAGAATAGTTATGAAGCTAGATTAAAAGAAAGATATAAATTGACTGAAGTTTTTGAAAATCCTTTAGATACATTAGATGCGATAGGTAAAAAAAGAGGAGCCTTAATTTCAGGAGGCCAGATTGATTATAACAGAATTGCTGTTATTTTATTGGACGAATTCAGAGGAGGAAAAATGGGCAATATTACGCTGGAGCGCCCAATAGAAGAAGTGGAAGAAAATGACGAAATTTAACGAGGATATAAAATCATTATCATTTGCAGAAATAAAAGAACAAATACATAAATTTTCAATAATTGATTCTTATAAGAGTGGGGAGTATATAAAAATTATAAATTGGTTAAAAGAAGATAAAAGAAAAAATGTGTTATCCCTTAAAGATAAGATTGAAAAACAATTGAAGATGTATTTAAATGAGGTTGGAAGAGTTAAGGCGATGTATGACTTCGATAAGTCTTTTGGCGATTATAAATATATTGCTGGAGTGGATGAAGTAGGAAGAGGGCCTCTCGCTGGGCCGATAGTAGCTTGTAGTGTTATCTTAGATTTAAATGTTTTAGATAATGAGTTAATTTTATATATAAATGACTCAAAAAAGGTAAAAGAGTCGAAGCGAGAAGAGCTTGCTGAAATCATAAAAGAAAAGGCTCTAAGTTATCATATTGCAGTTTCGTCAAATGAAGAGATAGATGAAAAAGGAATTGCTTTTTCAAATAATAAAGTGTTTTTAGAAAGCTGTAATTCACTTAGTATTAAGCCTGATTTAGTTCTTTCTGATGGATATTTAGTTAAGAATATTCAAATAGAAAATAAATCAGTTATAAAGGGAGATACTAAAAGTGCAAGTATTGCAGCTGCATCAATTGTTGCAAAAGTATATAGAGATAATTTAATGAAAGAATATGCTAAAAAATATCCTTACTATGATTTTGAGAACAACGTAGGATATGGAACCTCAAAGCATATAGAAGGATTAAAAGTTCATGGAAAGTGTGATATTCATAGAAGTAGTTTTTTGACAAAATTATTATAATTGTACTTTCATGGATTTTGAATATTAAATATTATATTAAATATAAAATATTTAATATCCTAAAATCCAAACTAAAACTTAGAATCATGCGATAGCTTACCGAAAAACTATAAAAATATCGCTGAAAGTTCTAAGTTGTAGGTTGCATCCATTTTAGCAAATTTGTAAATATATTTATCTAATAAGCCTAATTCATATATTATTTATTTGTACCACACAGAAAGAGAAGGTGCTCTTTTACGCAGTGTTGCATTGAAAATAATTGTAGGCATTTCTTCAGTAAAAGTGGTTCCATCATTGCTTGTCACGGGCTTGTCTCGGGAGCAAGCAGAGATAGGCACAACTTTTACTGGCAGAAATCCTCAATTATTTTTTCTGGCAACCGAGTAACAGAGCACCTTCTCTTTCTGCGAGTTATATCATCAACTAAAATATACAATATTTCATATTTTTACTATAATCTAAAGGCATCTCTTATATGATTTATTTTAACCAACGTATTTTGAGTGTTTAAATAAACTTCTATAACATCAAATCTAACATTAAAATTAAATAATCTTTTGTATGAAATATATGATGTAGTAACATTTATTATGGATTTTTGTTTTGAAAAACTAATAGATTCTTTTGGAAGTCCATAATTATAGTTGTACCTGCCTTTAACTTCTACAATAATAAGTAAATTATTATTAGTACATATTATATCAATCTCACCTAGAAAATTTCTGAAATTACAATCAACTATATTGTAATTGTCTTTAATTAGATATTCCTTAGCTAGATTTTCGCAATAATAACCTATATCTTTATTTGATTTTTTCATTTAATCACTCCAATATAAAATGTTTCTTTAAATTTTCATAATAATGTGGCTAATTCATAAATAAAACTTAATTAGATTATTAACAACTTAAAAATAACTTAAACAAATATATTTATATTAGGAATTAATATCTAAATGTGTGTCTATAATTTGAATGGGTGATATATATGGCAGTAAAAATTATTAGTGCAACGCACAATGGATTAGAAGGATTTTTAATAAAAGTTGAGGTTGATATTTCTAAGGGTTTACCAATGTTTAATATAGTAGGGCTTGCAGATGTATCAGTAAAAGAAGCGAAAGAAAGAGTAAGGGCAGCAATTTTAAATTGTGGATTTGAATTTCCGTTAGGTAGGATTACTATAAATTTAGCTCCTGCAGATGTTAGAAAGATAGGTTCGCTTTTAGATTTGCCTATTGCACTTGGGATTCTTATGGAATCAAATCAAATATGCAAGAAGGATATGGAAAGTTACATAGTTTTTGGCGAATTATCTCTGTTTGGTGAACTCAAAGGAATAAAAGGGACAATACCAATTATTATCGAAGGTGCAGGAAATGATATTACTAAATTCATTTTTCCGCAGGAAAATTTGGAGGAAAGCCACTATTTTAAAGGGGGAGATTATTATCCTTTTAGAAATTTAAAAGAGGTGATTTCCTATATAGAATATGAAGATGTGCTTCCTTATAAAGACGAAGATAGCTATAAAGATGATGAGCGTTATGAATTACCTGATTATGGAGATGTTATAGGCCAATATTCATCTAAAAGAGCTTTGGAGATAGCAGCAGCGGGGAAACATAATATTATTCTTTATGGGGAACCAGGATGCGGTAAAACAATGCTTGCAAAAGCATTAATATCAATTTTACCAACTTTATCTCAAGAAGAACTAATAGAAATTGCTAAGATTTATAGTGCATGTGGACTCATAACAAAAGCAGCATTTAACAGGCCTTTTAGGGCTCCTCATCATTCAACTACAAAATTAGCTTTAATTGGGGGAGGTAAAGAAATCAAACCCGGTGAAATAACAATGGCACACAATGGAGTGTTGTTTTTAGATGAAATATTAGAATTTAAGAAGGATGTTTTAGAATCGTTAAGGGAGCCATTAGAAGAAAAATATATAAATATCAATAGGCTTAGCGGGAATCATAAAATGCCAGCAGATTTTTTGCTGATAGGAGCATTCAACCCTATTGATAACAATGATGATAAAGATATAAGTGATGATAAATACTATTTTAATACTAGGATTAGAAAATATTCAAGAAAATTTTCGAGTGCATTACTAGATAGAATTGATATTCTGAATTACGTGCCTAGATTAAACTATGATGAAATAAAAAAGGAAAAAGATTCATATGATTCGAAGGTAATGAAAGAAAATGTACTAAGAGCAAGAGAAACCCAAAAAGAAAGATTCAAAAATACCTCATATAAATACAACTCTGAGATAAGAGGTAAGGATGTTTTTGAGATATGCAGAGTCAGTGAAAAATGTTCGGAAATTTTAAAGCATTATTATAATACATCTAATGTGTCATTAAGAGGTTATGGTAAAGTAATAAAATTATCAAGGACGATAGCAGATATTGAAAATAAAGATGAAATTTCAGAGGGGCATATTCTAGAAGCATTTAGTTATAGGAAAAATATTAACGGTGAAATTATTTAGAAAGAGGTATAAAATACATGAATTATGAGTTATGGTTAATACTTATTAATATAACAAATTTTCAAAAAATAAAATTAATTGATAAATATAAAACAGCAGAAAATGTATATAATAATTTTGAAGAGATTCTAATTGAAAATAAGATGGTGGCAAAAAAATTAAAAAATTTTGAAAAAGAATCTTTATATTATGAAGTTTCGAATCTGGAAAAGATATTATTAAAGAAAAATATAGGTTATATTACTTATGCTAATCCTTTATATAGAGAGAAGTTGAGCGGAATTTTAGAATCTCCATTTTTTCTCTTTTATAGGGGAGATATAGATATTATAAATAGAAAATCTATAGGGGTAGTAGGGGCAAGAAAATGCTCAAATTATGGACTAACTGTAACAAAACTCTTGACAAAGGAGCTTATTACTAATAATATAACGCTTATAAGCGGAGGTGCAAGAGGCATTGATTCGATAGCACATAAAACGGCTTTAGAAAGTGATGGATATAACATAGCCGTGTTAGGGTGTGGAATTGATATAGCTTATCCACCAGAAAATAGTGTTTTGTTTTCAAAGATATCAGAAAAGGGAGTAGTAATTTCAGAATTTTTACTTGGTACAGCGCCGTTTAGAGAAAACTTTCCGAGAAGGAATAGGATAATTAGCGGGCTTAGTGACGGAATAATTGTAATAGAAGCTTCTGAAAAGAGTGGATCATTAATAACAGCAAGGCTTGCACATAAGCAAGAAAAGCCAGTTATTGTAGTACCGGGTTCCATATTATATGATGGTGCAAGTGGTTCGAATAAATTGATTAGAGATGGTGCAAGTATTTGCACAGATATAGAAGATTTAAGAGTCTTACTTAGTTTGGAACATGTTAATATTAAACCTATGAACTTTACACCAGAAAAGAGTGAAATATTAGATTTAATAACAGATTCACCAATTCACATAGATGATATTTTTAAAAATACGTCTGTTGATAGAGGAGCTTTGTATGCATTATTGTTTGAGATGCAAATAAAAAGTGAAATAATTTGTTTACCAGGAAATTACTATGTGAAAACAATTTAAAAATGTGTAGGGGGTGAATACTTCATAAATTCTATGAAGTTGTACTATGGGTCAAAAACTTGTAATTGTTGAGTCGCCGGCAAAAGCAAAAACAATCGGCAAATATTTGGGAAAAAATTATATAGTAGAAGCATCAATGGGGCATGTAAGAGATTTACCTAAGAGTAAATTGGGCGTTGATATAGACAATAACTATACTCCTAAGTACATTACAATCAGAGGTAAGGGTGAACTAATTGATAAATTGAGAAAAGCAGCTAAAAAAGCTGAAAAAGTTTATTTGGCAACAGACCCTGATAGAGAAGGAGAAGCTATTTCGTGGCATTTAGCCAATATTTTAAAAATATCCGAAGATGATACATGCAGAATTGTATTTAATGAGGTTACGAAAACTGCTGTTAAAGCATCAATAAAAGAAGCAAGAAAAATTGATTTGGATTTAGTTGATGCGCAGCAAGCAAGAAGAGTATTGGATAGGCTTGTTGGTTATGAAATCAGCCCGATTTTATGGAAAAATGTGAAATGGGGCCTTAGTGCAGGTAGAGTACAATCAGCTGCTCTAAAATTAATATGTGATAGAGAAAAAGAAATAAACGAATTCATTCCAAAAGAGTATTGGTCTATAGATTGTGTACTAAGAAAAGAAAAAAAGAAATTTCCTATAAGACTTTCGGCTTATAAAGGAAAAAAGATTGAAATTGAAAATGAAGAAACATCAAACTCGATAATAAAAGAATTGGAAGGCGGCAGCTTTATTGTAAAAGCGATAAAAAAAGGTAAAAAAAGTAGAAATCCGCTTCCACCTTTTACAACAAGTACATTGCAACAAGATGCAAATAGAAAATTGAATTTTATGACCAAGAGGACTATGTCTATAGCTCAAGGCCTTTATGAAGGGGTAGAAGTGAAAGGCCATGGGACAATTGGGTTAATAACATATATGAGAACTGATTCTGTAAGAATCTCTGAAGAAGCACAAGGGAATGCTAAAGAATTTATAGAAAATACTTATGGAAAAGAATATTTACCAAGTTCACCTAGAATATATAAAGGGAAAAAGAATATTCAAGATGCCCATGAAGCAATAAGACCTACGTATGTAGAAATTACTCCAGAAGTAGCAAAGGAAAACTTAACTGCAGAACAATATAAATTATATTCATTAATATGGAACAGATTTATAGCGAGTCAAATGGCATCATGTGAACTTGATACAAATTCAATAGATATAATAAATGGAGATTATAAATTTAAAGCATCGGGATCAGTAATTTCTTTTGATGGTTTTATGAAGATATATGAATATTCTAATGAAGATGATGAAAACTCAGTGCTATTACCAGAATTAGAGGAAAATGAGGAACTTAATACAGAAACGCTTCAAGGAACTCAACATTTCACTCAACCGCATCCTCGATATACTGAAGCATCATTTGTTAAGTTGATGGAGGAAAAAGGTATTGGTAGACCAAGTACCTACGTACCGACTATTTCAACTCTTCTAGGAAGAAATTATGTAGTAAGAGAAAAGAAAAATTTTATTCCAACAGAACTAGGTGAGATAGTAAATAATATTATAAACGAATATTTTAAACAAATAGCAGACACTGATTTTACAGCTGATATGGAAAGAAAACTCGATGATGTAGAAGAAGGAAAAGAAGAGTGGACCAAAATAGTTGCAGAGTTTTTTGATCCTTTAAGAATCGCTATTGAGAAAGCTGAAAAGGAAATATCAAAAGTTGTAATCGAAGATAAAGTAAGTGATGTAAAATGTGAAAAATGTGGCCGTATGATGGTTATTAAAAGAGGTAGGTATGGTGAATTCTTAGCTTGTCCTGGATATCCGGAGTGCCAAAATGCTAAGCCAATAGTTGAAGAGTTAGATGTACCTTGTCCGGAATGTGGTAAAGCTATAGTAGCAAAGAAGAGTAAAAAAGGTAAAAAATTCTTTGGATGTGTAGGATATCCAGAATGTAAATTTGTGAGTTGGCATGAGCCTGTAAAAGAAAAGTGTCCTAACTGTAATTCGTATATGGTTTTGAAATACTCTAAAACAAAAGGAAATTATATACAATGTTCTAACAGCGAATGTAATTATAAAGAAGAAGTAAAAAAAGATTCAACAGATGATAAATAGAGACAAATATATTGACGTGGAATAAATAAAATAGTAATACTATTTGTCGAATTAAACCAAAAGAGTGTTGAAATGAAGAATTTTATATGATAAACTAGTCTTAATCGCAGCTTGTAGAAAATTCAATAAATTAAGAATATTCTAACAATAATAAGTGTTTAATTCAAATAAATGTTGTTATTCAGTTGCCAAGGAGGATAATAGTATGTCATCATTATTAAGTAAAACTAGAATGTTAAATAAGATTCTACAGAAGTCTGGTACTGAACCTGTAGCATTTCAAGATATATGTGCATTATTAAGTGAGGTTCTTGAATGTAATGTATACATAATCAGTAAAAAAGGGAAAGTGCTAGGATATACTTTTGGTAAAGATTTTGAATGTGAAGCTATGAAAAAGAAAGTAATTGAAGATAAGAAGTTCCCTGAAGATTATAACAAGACATTGTTAGATGTTAACGATACTTTATCTAATCTTCCTAATGAAGGTAGATGTGTGTTTCAAGAAATAGGGAAATGCAAAAAAGTAGATAAATTATCAACTATAGTTCCTATCATAGGAAGCAGGGAGAGACTCGGCACACTAATATTAGCTAGATTTGGAAATCCGTTTACAGATGATGATTTAGTATTAGTTGAATACAGTGCAACTATTGTTGGAATGGAAATGCTTAGAGCTATGCAGGATGAGATTGCAGAAGAAACAAGAAAGAAAGCAGTAGTTCAATTAGCTATAGGAACTCTTTCGTATTCTGAATTAGAAGCTGTTGAGCATATATTTGATGAATTAAATGGAAATGAAGGATTGTTAGTAGCTTCTAAAATTGCAGATAAAGTTGGCATAACAAGAAGTGTTATTGTTAATGCATTAAGAAAGTTTGAAAGTGCTGGTGTTATCGAATCTAGATCACTAGGCATGAAAGGAACCTATATTAGAATATTAAATGAGAAATTATTAGAAGAATTGAAAAAGATTAAATAATCATTGATAAATAGCTATAAGTTGAACAAACTTATAGCTATTTTAGTTTACAAAAAGTACTCTTTTAATCAATTTATTAAAAGGAATTTATTAGTTAATGTATAAAAATTAATTACTTTGACAAAACTTTAAAATGAATTGATACAAAGGATATTTATTAATATACATTTATTATAATGTCTTATGTTTTATGTTTATAAAGTATGTAACTAGGCATTTTATAGTATTACTGCATTGTTCTTGGTATACAATTTCGATTGTGTTTTGAACATATAAGTCATTTATATGTCTAAAATAAAAAATTTTTGTTGATACGTTAAATGCCTTATGATATACTACTTAAGGTAAGAAATACACACACTATCCAATTTATAGATTAGGTGCCCTTAATTTGAGGGAATTCTATAAGCTAAAGATAGTGGAGGTAAAAACCAAGGAGGTAACAAAATGTCAGTAATATCAATGAAACAATTATTAGAAGCAGGTGTACATTTCGGACACCAAACTAGAAGATGGAACCCTAAGATGGCTCCTTATATCTTCACAGAAAGAAATGGGATCTATATCATAGATCTTCAAAAAACAGTTAAGAAGGCAGAAGAAGCTTATAACTTTATTAAGCAAGTATCTGAAGAAGGAAAAGATATACTTTTTGTTGGAACTAAGAAACAAGCTCAAGAAGCAATTCAAGATGAAGCAATAAGAAGTAACATGCATTTCGTAAATAACAGATGGTTAGGTGGAATGTTAACAAACTTCTCAACTATAAAAGGTAGAATAAGAAAATTAGAACAAATCGAAAAAATGCAAGAAGATGGAACTTTCGATGTTCTTCCTAAGAAAGAAGTTATTAAACTTAAGGGAGATATGGAAAAACTTCAAAAAAATCTTGGTGGTATCAGAAACTTAGATGCTTCAAATGTTGGAGCAATGTTCATTGTTGATCCAAGAAAAGAAAAGAATGCTATCTTAGAAGCTAAGATTTTAGGAATACCAGTAGTTGCTATAGTAGATACTAACTGTGATCCAGAAGAAGTTGATTATGTAATCCCAGGTAATGATGATGCTATCAGAGCTGTTAAATTAATAACTGCAAAAATGGCTGATGCTATTATAGAAGCAAGACAAGGTGAACAATTAGCTGAATAGTTTAAATAAAAAGGGTAAGTGATATCTCTTCAATTACCCTTTTATTAGATGTTAGAGATTACCTTATAATAGAGGAGGAATTTAAATTATGGCAAATATAACTGCACAATTAGTTAAAGAACTAAGAGAAATGACTGGAGCAAAAATGATGGATTGTAAAAAGGCTCTAGTTGAAACAGACGGAAATATTGAAAAGGCTATTGAATTTCTAAGAGAAAAAGGACTTGCGGATGCAGCTAAGAAATCAGGTAGAGTTGCTGCTGAAGGTATAGTTAAAACATATATTTCAGAAGATAAGAAAAGTGGAGCAGTTCTTGAATTTAACTGTGAAACAGATTTCGTTGCTGCAAATGAAGAATTCGTTGCATTTGCTGAAAAATCAGCTAAAATGGTAGTTGAAACTTCAGTTTCAACAGTAGAAGAACTTCTTAACGAAAAGTTTGATGGAGAAGCTACAATTTCTGATAGCTTAAAAGCTTTAATAGCTAAACTTGGTGAAAACATGACAGTAAGAAGATTCACTAAATTCTCAGTTGAAAACGGAATAGTTAAGAGCTATATCCATGGTGGCGGAAGAATCGGAGTTTTAGTAGAAGTTACTTGTGACAAAGATTCAGAAGTTCTTGATGAAGTTGCTAAAGAAGTTTGTATGCAAATTGCTGCAGCAAATCCATTATTCTTATCAAAAGATGATGTTGATACAGAATCTTTAGATAAAGAAAAAGAAATTTACAGAGTTCAAGCTTTAAATGAAGGAAAGCCAGAAAATATCGTTGAAAAAATGGTAATAGGAAGAATTCAAAAATACTTTAAAGAAGTTTGTCTTTTAGAACAACCATGGGTTAAAGATAGTGATAAATCAATCACTAAATTTATAGAAGAGAAATCTAAAGAGGTTGGTTCTCCAATTAAAGTAACTAAATTCGTAAGATACGAAAGAGGAGAAGGAATCGAAGTTGAAAAGGTAGACTTTGCTGAAGAAGTTGCAAGACAAATCGGTAAATAGTCTAGACCTAAAGAGAACACTTTGTGTTCTCTTTTTTTAAGAAATAAAGTAAATAGCTTGAAAGAGGTTTTCAGATAATCCTTAAAAGATTCAGGAGGTAATTATAAATGGCAGAGTGTAAATACAAGAGAGTAATTCTAAAACTTTCAGGAGAAGCATTAGCGGGTGTTAGTGGATTTGGACTTGATTTTAATGTAGCTAAGAGAATAGCGCTTGAAATTAAAGAATTAATTGATATGGGTGTTGAAGTAGGGGCTGTAGTAGGCGGCGGAAACATTTGGAGAGGAAGAAGTGGGGAAGGTATGGACAGAACCACTGCAGATTACATGGGAATGATGGCAACTTGCATAAATGCATTAGCACTTCAAGATTCATTAGAGCAAGTAGGCGTTAAGACAAGAGTGCAGACTGCAATTGAAATGAAGGAAATTGCAGAACCGTTCATTAGAAGAAGAGCGATGAGACACTTAGAAAAAGGAAGAGTTGTAATCTTTGCTGCTGGAACAGGAAATCCGTATTTTTCAACAGATACTACTGCTGCACTCCGAGCTGCTGAAATTGAAGCTGATGTAATTCTTTTAGCTAAAAAGGTTGATGGAGTTTATGATAAAGATCCACATAAGTATTCAGATGCTACAAAATATGATACACTATCATATATAGAAGTATTAGAACAAGGATTACAAGTAATGGATTCTACAGCGACTTCATTATGTATGGATAATGAAATCCCAATTCTTGTATTTGGATTAGATGAGCCAGGAAATATTAAGAGAGCAATGTATGGTGAAAGTATAGGTACATTAGTAAAAAAGAAATAGGAGGAAAATCATGATTAAGGATATCATTAAAAATGCAGAAGAAAAAATGAACAAAACAATATCTGTATTAAAGTCAGATTTATCAACAATGAAAGCAGGAAGAGCAAATCCAACAATGCTTGATAGAATTCAAGTTGAATATTATGGAAGTATGTGCCCGCTAAGCCAAGTGGCAAATGTTTCAGCACCAGAACCAAGAGTTCTTATGATAACTCCATGGGAGAAACCTCTTTTAAAAGACATAGAAAAAGCTATTCTAAAATCAGACTTAGGGTTAAATCCTTCAAATGATGGTTCGATAATCAGATTGGTTGTACCAGAATTAACAGAAGAAACTAGAAAAACTCTTGTTAAGAATGTTAAGAAAACAGGAGAAGAAGCTAAAGTAGCTGTAAGATCTATAAGAAAAGCTGCCAATGATAAGATAAAGGCATTAAAGAAAGATGCTGATTTATCAGAAGACCAAATAAAAAAAGCTGAAGATGAGGTTCAAAAGAAGACTGATGCAGTTGTAAAAGAAGTAGATGCTATAATTGCTGCAAAGGAAAAAGAGGTCATGTCAGTTTAAGGCACAATCAAGAAAATAACAAGTCCTATACCAGCCTATTTTTTCATTATTCTGCGGCGGCAGATAACCCTAATAGGCCCACTATGAGTGATATCTGCCTTCTTGTCTAATGAAAAATATTCGTGGCAGCTTTGAACTTGTTATTTTCTTTCATGTGCCTAAATTAAAACCTGCTAAAAAAGCAGGTTTTTTACTTAATGATTTGAGAAAATAAAAATCTAAATTACAATTGATTGTTGGCTATTTACTTAAAAACGCATGTTACTATTATTGAGTTTCTTTTAATTAACTAGGGGGAGAAAAAATGTTAAATATATTTAAATCAAAAAAGGAATATAATGAGAATTTTGAATTGGATATGAATAACATACCAAATCATATAGCTATAATAATGGATGGTAATGGAAGATGGGCAAAAGAGCAAAATTTGCCTAGAAGCATGGGACACAAAGCAGGTGTGGAAACTATCAGAAGAATCTTAAAAGAAGCTACAAGGCTTGGCGTGAAAAATTTAACTTTATATGCTTTTTCAACTGAGAACTGGGGTAGACCTAAGGATGAGGTTGGTACATTAATGAAGCTTCTGGTTAGCTATTTAAAGAAAGAATTAAAAGAATGTCATGAAAATGGTGTAAAAATGAATGTTTTAGGAGATATGACAAAGCTGCCTAAAGAATGTCAACAAGCCTTAGAGTCTGCTTTGGAGACAACAAAGAATAATACTAAAATAAACATGAATTTTGCTCTAAACTATGGTGGAAGAGATGAAATAGTTAGAGCTATAAAGCTTATTAGTTCTGATATAAAAAGCAGTAAAATTAAAGAAGAAGATATTAACGAGGAACTAGTAGAAAAATACTTATATACTAAAGGAATACCTGACCCAGACTTAATTATCAGGCCATCTGGAGAACAAAGACTAAGTAATTTTTTACTATGGCAATGTGCATATTCAGAATTTTGGTATTCAAATATAAACTGGCCGGATTTTAAGGAAGTGGATTTAAGAAGAGCTATAGCGGATTATCAAAATAGAGATAGACGCTTTGGTAGAGTTAAATAGAGGAGTGGTTAGATTTTGAAGTCTAATAATAGATATTTAGGTGCTGCTATGATTGCTCCATTTATAATATTTGTTTTTCTTGGAGGAATTTATCTAAAGGGATTTGTATTAGCATTATCCATTATGGCACTTTGGGAGTTTTATAATGCTTTGAAAGAAAAAAGTTTTAAACCAGTCAAGAGTGCAGGATATATTTTATTAATAACATATTATCTTTTAAATAATAACTTTGAATATATGATGTATACTCTTGTAGTTGCAGCTTTTATATTGTTAATACTTCCAGTTATAAATTTAGAATATACATTTATAGATGTTTCACTAACATTATTAGGATTTATTTATTGTGGAATTTTATTTAGCTTTGTATATTTAGTTAATGCAAAGCCGTTAGGTGAATTTTTAATTTGGATTATATTTATAGGGTCTTGGCTGTCGGATACAGCTGCTTTTTATAGTGGGAAATTTTTTGGTAAACATAAACTATCGCCTAAAGTATCTCCTAAAAAGACTATTGAGGGTTCTATAGGCGGGCTTATAGGTGCTACGGTTTTCACAGGGGTATTTGGTGTTGTAGTACAGAATTATCATTACATAATGCCGGTATATAATTACTTCCTAATAGGTACTATGTGTGGTTTATTTGGACAATTGGGAGATTTAGTTGCTTCTTCAATAAAGAGATATGTTGGGATAAAGGATTATAGTAGTTTGATTCCAGGACATGGAGGAATATTAGATAGATTCGATAGTATAATATTTTCTGCTACGGTAGTTTTTTATTACTTAACATTTATAGTGAAAATTTAATAGAAAATATAAATTGAACTTTGTACTAAATATACAAAGTTTAATTTTTTTTATGTAAATTATTCTCGGAAGTTTTTAAGCTAAAATAGTGAGCATATATTATAAAAATGGAAATAATTATGTGTTTAGTGGGGTGAAGCTTATTTTTAAAGCATATAAGAAACTTTTCTCACTTTTATTATCGCTCATATTAGTGGTAATTGGAACTGTTTTGGTAAAGTATTATTTTAAACCGTTCTTATCTATGATTATTATGGTTATAATTTGTTCGCCTATATATAAGATCATGATTAAAGCGAAAATACCAAATAAGATTGCTGGAGCGCTAAGTATTATAGCTGTAAATATTATTATAACGTTAGTGGGAATATACTTAGGAAGTGAAATTTTTTCTATACTGAAAAAACTATACATTACAAATCTAGAATGGATAAATAAATTTATTCAGGATATTTCAATTGCTCTAAACATAGACTTTAATAATTTTAAGATTGGGAAAAGTGTGATTTCAATAATAAATGATCAAAATATAAGGAGAGGGGCAGCGAGTACTGGAGAAGGAATTTTAGCTTATTTTATAGGAAATATATGTGCTTTTTTTATATTAATAGATAGAATGAAGATGGTAGAACTAATCTCAATGATATTACCAAAAGAAATGTTATTAAGATTTAGGAATCAAAAAAATAATTTTATTCAAATGATAGGGATAGAAGGAATACTAATTTTAGCTTCAACTTTAGAGATAATAGTAGGTTTCTTTGTACTAAAGGTTCCTAATTTTTTTATGTTTGGTATAATTTGTGGCGTTCTAGATGTTTTGCCATATGTAGGAACTATAATTGTATTTATTCCGATTATAATATACAATATTATAATGAAGAATTTTCTTACTGCATTTGGGTTAATATGTGTATATATATTAGTGCAAATAGTTAGGGAAGTGCTAGAGGCTAAATTCTTAGGAGAAAAATTAGATATCCATCCTCTTGTTATATTGGTATCTATATATATTGGGGTGAATATTTTCGGAATACTAGGAATATTAGTCGGGCCAATGTACAGTATTTTAGCAAAAGAAATAATTTATAGCACAGAGTGACATAGTAGTTATACAAATACAGATATTGTTTTAAATATCTAAATTTAAGAAGATATAAAACTGTGCTAATTTGGATTTGCTTTTAGGAGGACGAAAAATGAGAAAAATTTCTATACTAGGGGCTACTGGTTCTATTGGAACTCAAACTCTAGATGTAATTAGAAAATCAGATGGAGAATTAAGATTAATTGGAGTAACTGCAAATACTTCAGTACAGAAAGTTATTGAAATAATAAAAGAATTTGAGCCATCGTATGTAGGGATGATGGATCATAACAGTGCAGAAGAAATAAAAAAATATTGTGAAGAATACAATAAGAATATTGAAGTTTTTTATGGGATAGAAGGACTTAATAAAATTGCTTCTTTAAATGAAATTGACATAGTAGTAACATCTGTAGTAGGTATGATAGGATTAGAGCCAACAATGAAAGCTATAGAAGCTAAAAAGGATATTGCGTTAGCAAATAAGGAGACTCTTGTTGTTGCTGGTGAAATTGTAATGAAGGCTGCTAAAGAAAATAATGTAAGAATACTTCCTGTAGATTCTGAGCATAGTGCAATATTTCAATCTTTAAGAGGAAATGATATTAGTACCTTAGGGAAAATAATTCTGACAGCATCTGGTGGTCCTTTTAGAGGGAAAACAACGGAAGAACTAAAAAATATAAAAGTGGAAGATGCGTTAAAACATCCAAAATGGAATATGGGAAGAAAAATATCTATTGATTCTGCTACCCTTATGAATAAAGGTCTTGAAGTAATAGAAGCACATTGGCTTTTCGGATGTGATTATGATAATATACAAGTTACAGTGCACCCTCAAAGCATAGTGCATTCTATGGTGGAATATACTGATGGGAGTATAATAGCTCAGCTAGGTGCGGCAGACATGAGGCTACCGATACAATATGCGTTGAATTATGAGAAAAGAGAAAAGGTTATTGCGGATACAATAGACTTTTATGAAATATCTCAGTTAACTTTTGAAAAGCCGGATTTAGATACATTTAAAGCTTTAGATTTATCATTTAGAGCGGGTAGAATAGGAGGACTCATGCCGACGATTTTAAATGGAGCTAATGAAGCAGCAGTAGAATTGTTTTTGAATGAGAAAATAAAATTTCTGCAAATTGCTGAATTAATAGAAAAATGTATGAAAGTATTTAGTGATGAAGTTGAGAAAGAATTAAATTTAGAAAATATTATTGATTTAGATAGAAGAGTAAAAGAATATATTGCAGAAAAAGCAGTACTTTAAGGAGGTAATTTTTAAATATGTATATAATTTTAGCTATACTAGCTTTTGGTATTTTAATAATTGTTCACGAATTAGGACATTTTACGTTGGCAAAGCTTAATGGAGTGAGAGTTGAGGAATTTTCCATTGGGATGGGTCCAAAGATTTTATCAAAGCAAGGAAAAGAAACAAGATATTCTTTAAGCCTTTTTCCTATAGGTGGATATGTAAAAATGATGGGGGAAGAAGAAAATATTCAGGATGAAAGAAGTTTTTCAGCTAAATCTCCATTAAGAAGAATGAGTATAATAATTGCCGGTGTATTTATGAATTATGTATTAGCAATAGTAATTTTTACTTTCTTCATAAATACATTTGGGTACGTTACAACGACTATTAATAAGATAGAAGATGCATCACCAGCTTATGAGGCAGGATTATTGCCAGGTGATAAAGTCTTAAAAATGAATAATTCTAAGATTTTTTCAGAGGATGATATAATAACTAACATATATCTATCAAAAGGCGAGAAGATAAATTTTTTAGTTGATAGAAATGGTGAAAAAGAGGAGCTAGCAATAATTCCTAAAACTAATGAAAACGGGCAATTAAAGATTGGAGTAGCTTTTGATAGTGTAGAGAAGCCAAGTTTTATAGCAAGTTTTAGACAAAGTTTTAATAAGACAGCTTCATTAGTAAATCAAACTTTTGTAGGGTTGAAAATGATATTTACAGGAAAAGCGAATCTTAAAACTGATGTTGGAGGACCACTTACAATAGTTAAAATGTCAGCAGAAACAGCTAAGGCAGGAATTTGGCCATTGCTTTATTTCACAGCTTTTTTAAGCGTGAATTTAGCGGTATTTAATTTATTACCTTTCCCAGCTTTAGACGGTGGCTGGTGTGTAATTTTATTAATTGAATTTATAACTAGAAGAAAAGTTCCTGATAAAGTAGTTGGAGTGTTAAACTACATTGGATTTGCAGCACTAATTGGATTGATGATAGTAGTAACTATAAAAGACATATTATTTCCAGTGCAATTTTAGAAAAAAGCTTACTTGGATAAAGAAATTTTGAAGGGTAAGCTATTTATATAAATAAGCTGATAAATTTAAGTGTTAGAATAAACAAATAAAAATACTAAAGTAATTGGGATTAGCAAGAGGAGATATATTATATGGAAAGAAGAAAATCAAGAAAAGTAAAAGTTGGAAATACATATGTTGGAGGAGATTCTCCTATTACAGTACAATCAATGACTACAACTCGAACTAAAAATGTTGAAGAGACGTTAAAGCAAATAGGTAGATTATATGATGCAGGATGCGATATTATAAGATGTGCAGTGTTAGATATGGAAGATGCTGAAAGTTTAGGAGAAATAACAAAGAAATCGCCTATTCCAGTAGTAGCAGATATACATTTTGATTATAGATTGGCATTAAAGGCAATAGAAAATGGGGTTTCAGCTCTTAGAATAAATCCTGGAAATATTGGAAGTGTGGATAAAATAAGAGTGCTTAAGGAAGCTTGCAGTGAGAAGCAGATACCAATAAGAATTGGAGTTAATTCTGGATCTTTAGAGAAAGATATTTTAGAGAAGTATGGAATGCCAACTGCAGAGGGATTGGTTGAAAGTGCATTAAGGCATGTTAAGATATTAGAAGAGTTAGATTTTCATGATATTGTAATATCTATAAAATCATCGAATGTACAAATGATGATAGAGTGTTATAGACTAATAGCTGAAAAATGTGATTATCCTCTTCACCTAGGAGTAACTGAGGCTGGAACTATACAAAAGGGAACGATAAAGTCAAGTATAGGTATAGGAACTCTTCTTGCAGAAGGAATAGGAGATACTATTAGGGTGTCTCTGACTACAGATCCAATTGAAGAAATTAAAGTTGGTACAGAAATCTTAAAAGCTTTAGGGTTAAAGAAAAAAGGTGTTGAATTTGTATCATGCCCTACGTGTGGCAGAACCCAAATAAATTTAATAAAAATTGCAGAAGAAGTTGAAAAAAGATTGGAAAATTTCAAAAAAGATATTAAAGTTGCTGTTATGGGATGCGTTGTTAATGGACCAGGAGAAGCAAGAGAATCAGATATAGGAATTGCTGGAGGAAAAGGTGAAGGAATTATCTTTAAAAAAGGTAAAATAGTAAAAAAAGTAAAAGAAGAAGAGCTTGTCGACGCACTAATGGAAGAAATAGAAAAGTTGTACACAGATTAAAAAAGCACGAAGTGCAATTGAGATCATCTCACCGATGAAAAGGGTGCGGAGCACAATTAGGATCATTCCACAGATTAAAAAAGCACGAAGTGCAATTAGGATCATTTCGCAGATGAAAAAAGCACGAACACAATTATAAACTTTCAATAGAATTTATAAATGTTCTAATGATCTTAAGTGTATAATACATTATTTTGATTAAGTAATATTACTCAAATAATTATGTATATTTAAAATTTCCCAGTATCCCTTGTAATATTAATTTATCTGTGATATTATATAAGAAGATTTATTTCTAATAGCTAGAAAAAAGGAGTGGGAAGATTACCCGCTCTTTCTGTTTGTAACGCAACTAACTTACGATAGTTGCGTTTTTGATTACAAATTTTAAAAATGCACATGCTAACTATAATCTATGTGTTTTTAAAAGATGAAAGTGAGGGTTAGAAAATGAAAAAAGATGTATTAATTGAAAAGATTGAAGACCTAGTAAGTCCTGTTTTTTTAGAAGTGTCATGTCGATTATATTATGTGGAATATGTAAAGGAAAATGGAGAGTTTTACTTAAGAATATATATAGATAAAGAAGAAGGTAGAATATCATTAGATGACTGCGAAGCTGTTTCAAGAAGAGTTAGTGAGATTCTAGATGTAGAGGATCCAATTAAGGAAGCATATTACCTGGAAGTTTCATCGCCAGGGCTAAACAGAGGATTATATAACGAGGAACACTTTAAAAGAGTTCTAGGAAAAGAAGTATTGGTTAAGCTTACTAGCGCAATTAATGGAGCGAAAAATATTAAGGGAATATTAAAAGATGTTTCCGAAGACTCCATAATAATTGAAGCAGAAGAAGAAGTTAAAATACCGAAAGATAAAATAAAAGCAGCAAATTTAGAAGGGGAAATATAGACGAGGAGGGTATAAAAATGAATGAAGAGTTTGTAGGTGCTCTTAAAGAATTAGTTAAGGAAAAGGGGATTTGTGAAGATTTGCTTTTTACAACCATTCAAGATGCAATGGTTGCAGCATATAAGAAAAATTATGCCAATGCTAATACAAACGCACAAAATGTTAAAGTTAATATTGATAGAGAAACTGGAGAAATTCATGTATATGCTCAAAAAACAGTAGTTGATGAAGTATATGACGATGTAACAGAAATTTCATTAGAAGAAGCAAAAGAAATAAGTCCTAAAAGTGAAGTCGATGATGTTATAAATCTCGAAGTTACTCCTAAAAATTTCGGAAGAGTTGCAGCTCAACTAGCAAAACAAGTTGTTACTCAAAGAATTAAGGAAGCAGAAAGAAGTATAATATATGACGAATATAAAGAAAAAGAGTTTGATATTATTACAGGAACTATTTTAAGAAAAGATAAAGGAATAGTTTTTGTTAATTTAGGAAAATTGGAAGGTATAATAGGTCCTAACGAACAAATTCCAAATGAGGAATATAAATTCAATGAAAAGTTAAAACTATATATAGTTGAAGTTAAAAATGGAAGCAAAGGACCTCAAATACATGTTTCAAGAACACATCCAGGATTAGTTAAAAGATTATTTGAACTTGAAGTTCCAGAAATCTTTGAAGGAGTAGTTGAAATAAAAAGCATCTCCAGAGAAGCAGGTTCAAGAAGTAAGATAGCTGTACACTCAAATGATGAAGAAGTAGATCCAATGGGAGCTTGTGTTGGGCCGAAAGGAGTAAGAGTTCAAAGTATAGTTAATGAACTTAAAAACGAAAAAATAGATATAATAAAATGGAGCAAAAATCCAGAGGAATTTATTGCAAATTCTTTAAGTCCAGCAAAAGTACTAAGTGTAGTAGTTGATGAAGATAGCAAATCAGCAAAAGTTGTAGTTGACGATAATCAACTTTCACTAGCAATAGGAAAAGAAGGCCAAAATGTAAGGCTTGCAGCTAAACTTACAAATTGGAAAATTGATATTAAAAGTAAATCTCAAAAACAAGCCCAAGATGAAGAAGACGAAAGAATTTTAAATACTGATGTCGAAATAGACAATGAAGAAATTACTGATTTAAATGAATTTGAAATTTCAGATGAAATTGAAATTGAAGAAATAAGAGAATAGAGAGGTGCTTTTCATGAAGGTTAAGAAAATTCCTTTAAGAATGTGCACTGGTTGCATGGAAATGAAACCAAAGAAAGAATTAATTAGAGTAGTAAAAACTCCAGAGGGCGATGTATGTGTTGATTTAACTGGTAAAAAGTCAGGAAGAGGCGCATATATTTGCAAGAGTACAGAATGCTTGGAAAAAGCATTTAAAGCAAAAAGACTTAGTAGAAACTTAGAAACTCCTATAAGTGAAGAAATTTATAATAAGCTAAAGGATGAAGTAAATAATGAATAGGTTTTTTAATTTTCTAAGTATTGCAAAAAAATCGGGTAATTTGCTTGAAGGATATAGCAAATGCGATGATTATAGAAATAATACTAAAATTTATCTTTTTATTATATCTAATGATTTATCAGATAAATCTAAGGATAAATTTAAAAAGCATTGTAATGAAAAAAATATACCATATATTGAAGATTTCTCGAAAGACCAACTAGGAGCTCCGATTGGGCGTAAAGAAATTATGCTGCTTGGGATTCTAGATAGCGATATAGCAAAAAGAATGTTGTCGTTATACGAGGAGGAAAAAAATATATGAGTAGATAATAATACGGGGGTGACTGCATGTCAAAAATAAGAGTACATGAATTAGCAAAAGAACTTAACATAGAGTCAAAGGAATTAGTAACTATATTAATGGATGAATTTAATATAGAAGTTAAAAATCATATGAGTACAATTGAAGATGAAGATGCTGTATTAATCAAGGAATTGTTAGCAGGAAGATCGGAAGGTGATTCAGCAGTATCAGAAGAGAAAACTGGAACTTCGAAGAGTATCGTTGACGTATACGAAGATGAATTAGCAGACCAACTTAATAAAGCAAGTAAGAAAAAGAAAAAGACAAGAAAAGAAGAGCAGGAAGAAGCAGCTAGAGAAGCTAGTAAGAATGCGGGAGAATCTCAAGTTATAGAAATTGGAGAAAGCATAACAGTTAAGGAATTAGCTGAAAAGCTAAAGAAACCTTCAAATGATGTAATAAGAACTTTAATTTTTTCTGGTGTTATGGCAGCAATTAATGCAGAAATAGATTTTGAAACAGCAGAAAAAGTATGTGCTGAATATGAAGTTTTGGTTGAGAGAAAAGAAGAAATTCAAGAATTAGAAGTGTTAGAAATAGAAGAAGATGATGAAGAAAATCTTCAAAAGAGACCACCAATTGTAACTGTTATGGGTCATGTTGACCATGGTAAAACATCTTTACTTGATTGTATAAGAAAAGCAAAGGTTACTGATACAGAAGCAGGTGGTATAACTCAACACATTGGTGCTTATACTATAAAATTGAACGGAGAAGAAATTACATTCCTAGATACTCCGGGTCATGAAGCGTTCACAGCTATGAGAGCTAGAGGAGCACAAATTACAGATGTTGTTATATTAGTTGTTGCAGCAGATGATGGAATTATGCCACAAACTAAGGAAGCTATTGCTCACTGTAAAGCAGCAGGAGTTCCAATGGTAGTAGCAATAAACAAAATCGATAAACCAGGTGCTAATGTAGATAGAGTTAAACAAGAATTAGCTGAACAAGGATTGCTTGCGGAAGATTGGGGCGGAGATACTATTTGTGAAGAAGTATCTGCAAAACAAAATCTGAATATCGATAAGCTATTGGAAATGGTTCTTCTTACAGCTGAAATGCTTGAACTTAAAGCCAATAAAGATAGAAGAGCAGTAGGAACAGTTATTGAAGCTAAACTTGATAAAGGTAGAGGTTCGGTTGCTAGTTTACTAGTTCAAAACGGAACATTAAGAGTTGGAGATTCAATCTTAGTTGGTTCTACATATGGTAGAATAAGAGCTATGTTTGATGATACTGGTAAGAAAATAAAATCAGCTGGTCCATCAATTCCAGTAGAGGTTTTAGGTCTTTCAGAAGTTCCAGAGGCAGGAGATAGATTTAACCAAGTTAAAGATGAAAAAACTGCTAGAAATATGGCTGATAGCAGAAAAGATAAGTTAAAAGCAGAAACTTTACTTGCAAATCATAGAGTTTCATTAGAAGATTTATATAATCAAATTAAAGAAGGTAAAGTTAAAGAGCTTGCGATTATAGTAAAAGCAGACGTTCAAGGATCAGTTGAAGCTATTAAGGGATCATTAGAAAAACTTTCTACTGATGATGTAAAGGTAAGAGTAATTCATGGCGGTGTTGGTGCTATAACAGAAACTGATGTAACACTTGCAACTGCATCTAATGCAATAGTTATTGGATTTAATGTAAGACCTGATAACAATGCAGCTGCTCAAGCTGACAAAGATGGAGTAGATATTAAGACTTATAGAATTATTTATGAGGCTATGGATGATGTTAAAGCAGCGATGATAGGAATGCTTGAACCAGAATATAAAGAAGTTATATTAGGTACTGCAGAAATAAGATCAATATATAAGATTTCAAATATTGGTACAATTGCGGGATGTTATGTATTAAAAGGGAAACTTCAAAGAAATGCAGAAGCTAGAGTTATAAGAGATGGAATAGTAATTTTTGAATCTTCACTATCATCACTTAAGAGATTTAAAGACGATGCAAAAGAAGTAAATGCTGGATATGAATGTGGTTTAACTGTTGAGAAGTTTAACAACATTCAAGAAGGTGACATTATTGAATGCTTCATGATGGAGGCAATCAAGAGAAAAGAACTTTAAAGAGGTGAATTGCAGGTATGGCAAATTATAGAGGTGGAAGAATTAACGAAGAATTTAAAAGAGAAATAAGTAATTTAATTCAGAACGAAGTTAAAGATCCAAGACTTACAGCTATGATTTCAGTTACAGATGTTAAGGTTACTAAAGACTTAAGATATGCTAAGGTTTATGTAAGTATATTCTCTAAAAATGATGATGAAAAGAAAAGTAATCTTGAAGCATTAAGAAATGCAAGTGGATTCATTAGAAAAGCTGTAGGGCAAAGAATAAATCTAAGACATACCCCTGAAATTATTATTGAATTAGATGACTCCATTAATTATGGAATGCGTATGGATGAATTAATTCAAAGGATAAGTAAAGAATAATGAGTAGTCTTAAAGAAATAAAAAAAGAGATTTTATCAGCAAAAAGAATAGGGTTATCATTCCACTCTTCTCCAGATGGAGACGCTATAGGAAGTACTTTAGCTTTGCTTAATGCGTTGAGATATTTAAAAAAGGACGCATATATTATAACGAGAGATGTTATTTCGGATAACCTCTCGTTCCTTCCTTTAGCAAATGAAGTTGATAAAAGCATAACAGAACCAAGAGATAATACTGATTTAGTAATAATATTAGATTGTGGAAATGTTGAAAGAATATCTGCAGATTTAAGGAATTATAATGGGAAAATAATTAATATAGACCACCATATTTCTAACGAAAATTACGGATTTATTAATTATGTAGACATAACTGCAGCTGCTACATGTGAATTATCATATCTTTTAATAAAAGAATTGGGAATTGATTTTGAAAGTAAAACAGATATTGAAATAGCTATAGGAAAAGCAGTTTATACAGGGATTGTAACAGATACTGGTTCGTTTAGACACTCGAATGTTACAAGTAGAACTCATGATATAGTATCAAACCTTATAGCGATTGGATTAGATAATAGTAAAATTCATAGCAATCTTTTTGATAATAAGCCTTTTGAAAAAGTGAAGTTAATGGGAAATGTATTATCTAATATTGAACTTGCGTTAGATAATAAAGTTGCCGTTCTTCAGATACCAAAGGGATTATTAGAGGAATTGAACTTACAGAATGCTGATACTTCAGATATAATTTCGGTTGGTCTTGGTATTAAAGGTGTAGAAGTTTCTATGCTTTTAAAAGAAGTTGAAGATGGGGTAAAGGGTAGTTTAAGATCTAAAAATAATGTAGACGTACGAAAAATTGCAGAGATATACGGCGGTGGCGGACATATAAAAGCTGCTGGTGTTATGCAAAGAGGCGTTGATATTAGAACAGCAAGAAATAACTTGTTAGATTCGCTTAAAAAAGAAATGAACTTATGAAGGAAGGAATAGAAGTTTCACGTATGAAAGAGGAAATAAAAACTTCACTTACTAAGGAAGATAGGAAGAAAGTTAAAGTGAATGGTGTACTAAATGTATTTAAAAATAAAGAAATGTCTTCTTTTGATGTTGTTAGGAAAGTAAGATTTATTGCAAAAGAAAAGAAAGTAGGACATACTGGGACTTTAGATCCACAAGCTACAGGAGTCCTTCCAATATGCCTTGGTAAGGCTACAAAAATTATTGACTATATTATGAATAGCAATAAGACGTATGAGGTTAAATTCATACTTGGAATAAAGACAACTACCTATGACTTAGAAGGTGAAATAGTACAAAGAAATGAAGTACAGCATCTTTCAGAGGAGGAAGTTTCAAAAGTTATAGCATCTTTTATTGGTGAATATGATCAAGTTCCACCAATGTATTCTGCTCTTAAGAAAAACGGAGTAAGACTCTATGATTTAGCAAGACAAGGTATTGAAGTAGAGAGGGAAGCTCGAAGAATTAGTATATTTGATATATCTAATATAAGATTTGAGTTGCCTTATGTATATATGAAAGTATCTTGCTCAAAAGGAACTTATATAAGAAGTTTATGTTATGATATTGGTGAAAAGCTTGAAGTAGGCGCAACTATGACAGAATTAAATAGAAGTGAGACGTCGATATTTAAGCAGGAAAAAAGCATCAATATTAATGACTTAACAGAAGAAAATATAGAAGATTATATAATTACAATGGAACAGGCGCTTTCATTCTATCCTAAAATTATAGTAAATAGTTCATTTACAAGATTATTAGTAAATGGTGTTAAAGTTTTTGATAAACGTTTGACTAGCGAGAAGCGAGAAAAAAATATTCTTTATAGAGTTTATGATAGTGAAAATACTTTCATTGGAATTGGAAAGCAAGATGATGATGGCTTTAAGATTGAAAAATTGTTGCTTTAAGGATATATAAGTAGGCGGCTATTTTTATGTATCTTAAATTAGGAGTAAAGAAATGATTATTATAGAAAAAGATTTACAAGATATTCGAAATACTAATAATTATACAGCTCTTGGAAGTTTTGATGGACTTCATATTGGGCATCTTTCTTTAATATACAAAGTTGTAGAAGTAGCAAAAAAGAATAATGGAAAAAGTATGGTTTTTACATTTAAAAATCATCCCAAGACTCTTATCAATAAAGAGGATGCACCTAAACTTTTAATGGATAACAAAAAGAAAGCTGAAATTCTAGAAATCAATAATGTTGATATTGTTTGTTTTAAAGAATTTGATCTTGAATTCATGAAAATAAAGCCAGAAGAATTTATTAAATCATTAATACTAGAATATAATATTAAAGGCTTTGTAGTAGGATTTAATTATAAATTTGGATATAAAAATCTTGGAAATGTTGAACTTTTAAAAGAATTGCAAAAAAAATACGGATATGAATTATATGTTATGGAGCCATGTACATATAAGAATGAAGTTATAAGCAGTACTAGGATAAGAAAGTCATTGGAAGATGGAAATGTTTTTGAGGCTAGTAGAATGTTAAGTATGCCGTATGCCTTAAGCGGTGAGGTTATTCATGGAAGAAAGATTGGAAGAACTATAGGTTTTCCTACAGCAAATTTAAAATATGATGAAAATTTCATTTTACCTAAGATTGGTGTATATTATACTAATATTTGGGTAAATAATAATATATATAAGGGAATTACATCAGTGGGTAAGAATCCAACAGTAAATGGTGAAAAATTGACAATAGAAACATATATTTTGGACTTTAGCAAAGAAATTTATGGAGAACAGATAGAAGTAAGATTTATAAAAAAAATCCGAGATGAAATAAAATTCAATAGCCTAGATGAATTAAAGGATCAGCTTGAAAAAGACAAATCTTTCGCAAGAGATGAGAATTGTGTGTCGACTTAAACAATATAGTTTACAATAATAGTTACTTTTGATATAATAACACAGGGAACCTAATTCTAAGTTGTAAGGTGCCATCTTTTACTTGGAACTAGGGGATAATTAATATAATACACGGAGGTGCACTTATAATGGATAAGGCAAGAAAATTAGAAATTATTAAAAAGTTTGGAAGAAGTGAAGGAGATACTGGTTCACCAGAAGTTCAAGTAGCATTACTTACTGAAAGAATTCAATATTTAACTGAACACTTAAAGATTCACAAAAAAGATCACCACTCAAGAAGAGGATTATTAATGATGGTTGGTCAAAGAAGAGGTCTTTTAAACTATTTAAGCGATCAAGATATCGAAAGATACAGAACTTTAATCAAAGAATTAGGTTTAAGAAGATAATTTTTAGAGCGGAGTTTTCCGCTCTATTATTTTAAAAATATACAATTATATGGCAAATGAAAAATAACAAGTCCGTGATGTGATGTATATTTTTCTTCAGACGAAGAAGTATATTTGCCTCATAGAGGGCTATTAGGAAAATACGCTTATGAAGAATGAAGAAAAATAGGCTGGCACAAGGATTTGTTATTTTTGATTATGACTAAATAAATTTATAATAATGAGATGAACCTAAAGGGAGGTCATGAATTATGAGTAATGTTCTAACGACTGAAATCGCTGGAAGAGAATTAAAAGTAGAGTTCGGAAAAGTAGGTATGTTATCAAATGCAGCAACATTTACAAGTTATGGTGATACAGTTATTTTGACGAATGTTAATGCGTCACCACAACCAAAAGAAGGAATAGATTTCTTTCCACTAAGTGTTGAATATGAAGAAAGATTATATGCAGTAGGTAAAATTCCAGGTGGATTCATAAAAAGAGAAGGAAGACCATCAGAAAAAGCAATATTAAATGGTAGAGCTGTTGATAGAACAATAAGGCCTCTATTCCCAAAAGGATACAGAAATGATGTTCAAGTAGTTACTACAGTAGTATCCGTTGAAAAAGATAACTTACCAGAAATCTTAGCCATTAATGCAGCGTCTCTTGCGTTATGCCTTTCAAGTATTCCATATACAATTCCAGTTGCTGCAGTGCAAGTAGGTCTTATAGATGGTAAATTCATTACAAATCCAGACACAGAAGGACGTGAAAAAAGTATCCTTCATTTAACTGTATGCGCTACAAAAGAAAAAGTAATGATGATTGAAGCAGGCGGTCGAGAAATACCAGAAGATACTATGATCGATGCTATAAAATATGGTTTTGATGAATGTAAAAAAATTATTTCTTTCCAAGAAGATGCTATGGCTAAGTTCGGGAAGAAAAAGGATGAGCCAGTATTATATACTGTAGACTCGGAAATTGAAAAAGATGTAAAAGAATTTGCTTACGATATGGTTAAAGAAGCAATGTACATTACAGATAAAGATGAAAGAAATGCTGCTGTAGATGTAGTATATGAAAAAGTTAATGAAGCATTTAAAGAGAAATATGCTGAAAAATCAGGTGATATAAAAGAAGTTCTTTACAACATGCAAAAAAAGGTTGTAAGACATATGCTTTTAAAAGATAAAAGAAGACCTGATGGAAGAGCTTTTGATGAAGTGAGAAAAATAGGATGTGAAGTTGGGATTTTACCAAGAACACATGGTACAGGACTATTTACGAGAGGTTTAACTCAAGTAATGACTGTAGCAACACTTGGATCAATTAGCGAAATTCAAATATTAGATGGAATAGATGAAGCACAATCAAAAAGATATATGCATCATTATAACTTCCCAGGATACAGTGTTGGTGAAGTAAAACCTCTAAGAGGACCTGGACGACGTGAAATTGGGCATGGAGCATTAGCTGAAAGAGCGCTTGAGCCATTAATTCCGTCAGAAGAAGAATTCCCTTATACAATTAGATTAGTATCAGAAGTACTAAGCTCAAATGGATCAACATCACAAGCATCAGTTTGCGGTTCAACATTAGCGTTATTAGATGCAGGTGTACCTATTAAAAGACCAGCAGCTGGTATTGCAATGGGATTAATAACATCTGAAGATTTAACAGAAGAAGCAGTTATAACTGATATTCAAGGAATAGAAGATTTCTTTGGAGATATGGACTTTAAGGTGGCTGGAACAACAGAAGGAATAACATCAATTCAAGTTGATACTAAACTTCAAGGATTTAGCTTTAACGTTGTTGAAAATGCAATAAAAGATGCTAGAAAAGCTAGAGTTATGATAATCGATAAGATTAATGAATGTATGGTTTCACCTAGAGAAGATGTCTCATTATATGCACCAAAAACTCAAATAATGAGCATAAACCCAGATAAGATTAGAGATGTAATCGGAGCTGGTGGTAAAGTTATTAACAAGATAATTCAAGATACAGGTGTTAAGATTGATATAAAAGAAGATGGAACAGTATTTGTTAGCTCAACTGATCATAATGGCGTAAATCAAGCCATAAAAATAATAGAGGGCTTAACTAAAGAAGTTAAATCAGGAGAAGTTTATTTAGGTAAAGTAACTAAGATAACAACTTTTGGAGCATTTGTAGAAATCTTACCTAGCAAAGAAGGATTAGTTCATATTTCTAAACTAGCTAAAGAGAGAGTAAACAAGGTTGAGGATGTTGTATCTATCGGGGATGAAATTTTGGTTAAGGTTACAGAAATTGATAACCAAGGCAGAATAAATCTTTCTAGAAAAGATGCTTTATTAGAACAAGAAAATAAAGAGGAAAAATAAAGGGCAATTAATTGCCTTTTTTTTAACTATTAAGGAGGGCAAGTACAAAATGTATAACACATATACCCTTAAAAATGGATTAAGAGTTGTAACTGAAAAAATAGAACATTTAAAATCTATAAGTGTTGGAGTTATGGTTCAAAATGGTTCAAGAAATGAAAATGCAGAAGTTAATGGGATATCTCATTTTATTGAGCATATGTTTTTTAAAGGAACAGATAGAAGAACTTCAAAGGAAGTAATGGAACAAATAGAAAATGTAGGTGGTCAGATCAATGCATTCACAAGTAAAGAAGCTACTTGTTATTATATCAAAGCATTGAATACGCATTTAGATTTATCATTAGATGTGCTTTCAGATATAATGCTGAATGCCAAATTTGATCCAGACGAAATAGAAAAAGAAAAAGGTGTAGTAATTGAGGAAATTAATATGAGTGAGGATTCTCCAGAGGATGTGTTAGATGATATTCACTCTAAATCAGCATTTGGTGACGAAGCATTAGGATTTCCGATATTGGGAACGATCCCCTTGGTAAAATCATTTACAAGAGAAAAAATATTGGATTTTATTAGCGAGAAATATACACCGTATAACTCTGTAATATCAGTCTGTGGTAAATTTGATGATAAGGAACTAGAGGACTTAATTAATAAATATTTTGGGGCATGGGAAAGTAAGGACCAATATAAACCAGAATATAAAGAAACATCAATACAAGTTAACTCAGCAAATGCAAAAAAAGAGATTGAGCAGCTTCATATTTCTTTAGGCTTAGAGGGATTACCATATGGTCATGAAAAGAATTATGCACTAGTACTTCTTAATAATATATTTGGAGGTGGAGCTTCATCAATTCTTTTTCAAAAGGTAAGAGAAGAATTGGGATTGTGCTATTCTATTGCATCTTATCTGCAACCGTTTCAAGACGTCGGTACTCTAAATATATATGCGGGTTTAAATAGAAATTATGGAGAAAAAGCTTTAGAAGTTATAGATAAGGAAATCACTCTTTTTGGTAAAAATGGTATAACTGATAAACAACTTGAGATCAATAAAGAAAAGATAAAAGCTAATTACATTTTGGGATTAGAAAGTACTAGTTCTAGAATGTTTTCAAATGCGAAAGCGTACCTTTTCAGAAATAAATTAAAAACTCAAGAAGAAGTAATAAAAAAGATAGATGATATAAGTAAAGATGATATTCAATATGTTTTAGATAGGTGCTTTAAAAAAGGAGTTTTAAATGCAGCATACGTTGGTCAAGATGTAGAATATAAGAAGTTAGATTCTATAATCTTGAAGAATGCAAAGGCTTATGATAATTCAAATAATGATAGTAAGCTTAATTTATAAACAATAGTGTAATAATAAACCTCCTTATCTCATATTATTTTATGAGTACAAAAGGAGGTTTTTATTATGAGTGAGGAAAATAAAATAAAATACTTAAGTGATATAGAAAGATATGAACTTATAAACATTAACGATGGGGAAAAGTATGACTATCTATTAAATAATGATTTGATAATAGATGATGAAGGAAACTTTAAATATTTAATAGTGAATCTCAGTGGTGGAAAATTTAATCTTTTTAGTAGTAAAGATTTTTTAGAGATTCCGTGGGAATGTGTAAAGAAAATCGGGGCTAAAACAATAATATTAGATGCAGATGATGAAGTGATTAAAAAGGTTAAGCTATAATTAGGAGGAAATGTAATGAAAATAGTCGTACAAAAGTTTGGAGGAACTTCGGTATCAACTGAAGAAAATAGACAGCAAGTTATTAATAAGGTTAAAAATGCCATTAAGGAAGGGTATAGTCCTGTTCTAGTGGTATCTGCTATGGGAAGGAAAGGCCAGCCTTATGCGACTGATACGCTATTATCATTAATAGATGATAAATTCAAAAATACAAACAAGTTGGCTAAGGATCTGCTTATGTGTTGTGGAGAAATTATTAGTTCTGTTGTGATGAGTGATGATTTATATAATGCAGGAATTGATGCTGTACCACTTACTGGAGGACAAGCGGGAATATTAACTGATAATAATTTTAATGAAGCGACTTGTATTGACGTTAAGCCAAAAAAAATATTTGACTTAGTATCACAAGGAAGAGTCCCAGTGGTAACTGGATTCCAGGGTGTTACTGAAAATGGATATTTGACTACCTTAGGAAGAGGTGGGAGTGATACTACAGCTTCAATTTTAGGAGTGGCTCTTAAGGCTGAGGCTATTGAAATATATACCGATGTAGATGGAATTATGACGGCAGATCCAAGAGTAGTTGAAAATGCTAATTTAATAGATGTTATAAGCTATTATGAAGTATTCCAATTAGCTGAAAAAGGCGCCACTGTAATTCATCCAAAAGCAGTTGAAGTAGCAATGGAAGGAAATATTCCTATATTAATAAAAAATACAATGAGCGACTGTAAGGGAACTTTAATTAATAATTTTGGCGATAAGAGTAATGATAGAATGATGACTGGCATTACAAGTCAAAAAAATAGGATTCAAGTGTCTATTACTGCAGCTGAAAATCAAGGCAATAGCAAATATAAGAATGTCTTAGATTTGCTAGCAGCAAATAAAATAAGTTTGGATTTAATAAACATATTTCCAAGTGAACAGATTTTTACTGTAAATCAGGCCGATAAAGAAACTTTAGAAAATGTCTTAAATAGTGCTAACTTAAAATATATATTAATAGAGAATTGTAGCAAAGTAGCAGTTATTGGCTCAAAAATGAAAGGGATACCTGGTGTTATGGCTAAGATTATTAAAGCATTAAGTGATAACAATATTGAAGTATTGCAAACAGCTGATTCACATATGACAATTTGGTGTTTGGTTCATTCAAAAGATGAAAAAGAAGCAATTAATGTTTTACATAAAACTTTTAAGCTTTAGCAATTGAAAATATGAATTAAAAATATAAATTAAAAATATAAATTAGATTTATAGGCTAATTTATATTTTCATACTTTATACTATGAATAAAATAATTCCGAATGTACAAAATAAAATTAGTATAGGAGGAATTATTTTATGGATAAATATATTTTAAACAGTGATAATACAGAAAAAGAAGAAAAAGAAAAATCAGAAGCGCAAGATAAAATAGAAAATGTGAAAGAGCTTGGAAATACAGCTCTAGCGACTCCAAATAAAAAAATACAGGTGCTATCTATAATAGGTCAAATTGAGGGACATTCAGTATTACCTCCACAAACTAAAGCTACGAAATATGAACATATTATACCACAATTAATCGATATTGAACAAAATGAAGACGCAAAAGGATTACTTATAGTATTAAATACAGTTGGAGGAGATGTAGAGGCTGGTCTTGCGATTTCTGAAATGATTCGAAGCATGTCTAAGCCTACTGTATCTGTAGTGATTGGTGGAGGACATTCAATAGGAGTTCCACTTGCAACATCAGCAGATTTTTCTTTTATAACTCCATCTGCGACAATGATTGTTCATCCCGTAAGAATGAATGGGTTTGTGATTGGCGTAGCGCAAACATTTGAGTATTTTAAGAAAATGCAGGAAAGAATAAATGAATTTATTGTTCGAACATCAAATATAGAACAAGATAATTTAGAAAAGTTCATGTTGCAAACTAACGATTTGCTAAATGATGTTGGAACCATGTTGATTGGAAAACAGGCCGTTGAGTGTGGACTTATCGATGAGGTTGGAGGAATAAAGGAAGCTTTAGAAAAACTTAATGAGCTTATAGAAAAATAGCATTCTATTTTTAAGGTTATAGAAAAAATCTATAGCCGATTTTTGTTTTTAGTGTTATCTTATTAAAGGAGAAGCGTTATCTTACGTAGAAATAAATATATGAGGTGATTAAGGTGGGTAGGACTAAAGGCAAAAATGGCGCCACAAAAGCTAAAAAGGATGAGAAGACAGTAAACCCAGATATAGTAGGAATAGTGTATATTGCAACAGGAATAATACTTGGGATAGCAATATACACTTCTTTAGCTGGGATATTATCATTCCTGGCACAAAAGGGATCCTATGTAACAATTGGAATAGGTGCAAATGCGTTACCTATTTATCTAATATATTTTGGATTTCAATATATAAAGACAAGAGGAAAGATAGAATTAAATAAGAATTTTTTTGGGATGACAATTTTAGTAGTTGTTATCATGTTAACTTTCGGAATTATAAATATTCAAAGTTTGGAAAATCAAAGCGATTTTTTTGGTAATCTTAAACTTATAATTAGTGATAATACTAAAACTATGCATGGTGGAATTATAGCATATCTTATATGTTATCCACTTTATAAAATTATAGGTGTAGTTGGGACTTATATTTTACTTCTTGCATTTTCAATAATAGCGCTTATTTTGATTTTTGATATTACTTTATATGATTTAGGATTAAAGGCATATAATAAAGGAGAAAAGATAAGAAATAATAGAAATAAAAAGATAAGGGAAAAAAATGAACAACGGGTTCGTGAAAATTTCATCAATATAGTAGAAAAGGATGAAAGTGAAGATAGAAATCAAAAAGAAAAGGATGCATTTCTATCTGGAGTTGATAAGAAGATAAAGATTTTAGACTTTATGAAGAATGCAAGTGAAGATGATGATGTATCACCAGATTTGCAGTCAGAAATTTCATCAGATATTCAAATAGATAGCTTCTTAGAGAAAAGTACACAAAATCATACACGTAAGAAAGAAAATTTGGAGAATGATGTTAAGGATGTTGTGAATAAAGAAATACAGGAACATATTTTAGAACAAAAAGAATTAAAAGAATATAAACATCCAAGCTTAGAATTATTGAAGTTAAATGCTAATACAAAGCTCAATAATACAGATAAAAAAGAATTAATAGAAAATGCAAATAAACTTGAAGAGATCTTATCTAACTTTGGAGTTGATGCGAAAGTAACTCAAGTAACTAAAGGTCCATCGGTTACAAGATTTGAACTTCAGCCTAGCCCAGGAGTTAAGGTAAGTAAAATAGTAAATTTAGCGGATGATATAGCTTTAGGGCTTGCCGCTTCAGGTATAAGAATAGAAGCCCCTATTCCGGGGAAGGCTGCAGTTGGTATCGAAGTTCCAAATGGAAAGCAAACTCCAGTATTTTTAAGAGAAGTATTGGAAAATG
Source organism: Clostridium chromiireducens (assembly GCF_003575225.1). Lineage (NCBI taxonomy): Bacteria > Bacillati > Bacillota > Clostridia > Eubacteriales > Clostridiaceae > Clostridium > Clostridium chromiireducens. The sequence goes on from NZ_QXDJ01000002.1 coordinate 623,869, forward strand.
ATGAATTTATTAATTCTAAGAAAAAATTAGCATTCGCTCTAGGGAAAGATATTTCAGGAAAGTGCGTTGTAGGAGATTTAAGTAAGATGCCTCATACATTAATTGCAGGGGCCACTGGGTCTGGTAAAAGTGTATGTATAAACTCTCTTATAATAAGTTTGTTATATAAGTATAACCCTGATGAAGTTAAACTTCTTATGGTTGATCCTAAGGTTGTTGAATTGAATGTTTATAATGGAATACCACATCTTCTGATTCCAGTTGTTACGGATCCTAAAAAGGCGGCAGCAGCTTTAAATTGGGCAGTAAATGAAATGACAAACAGATATAAGCTTTTTGCTGATTCTGGAGTTAGAAATATGGAATCTTATAATGAGTTATTTAATAAAGGTATTATAGAACAAAAGCTCCCATACATTGTAATTATTGTTGATGAGCTTGCAGATCTTATGATGGTGTGTCCAAATGATGTAGAAGATTATATCGGAAGATTAGCTCAAATGGCAAGAGCAGCTGGTATGCATTTGGTTATAGCAACTCAAAGACCATCAGTAGATGTAATAACAGGAGTAATTAAGGCAAATATTCCTTCTAGAATATCTTTTGCAGTTTCATCTCAGATTGATTCAAGAACAATACTGGATGGATCAGGTGCAGAAAAACTTCTTGGTAAAGGAGATATGTTATATTACCCTGTTGGGGAAAGTAAACCTCTTAGAGTTCAAGGGTGTTTCATATCAGAGGAAGAAGTAGAACAAGTTATTTCGTTTATTAAGAGTGAACAAGGTGATACTAATTACGAAGAAGATATAATAGATCATATTAATAATGCGTCAGATTCAAAATCTACGGAGTCAGGTGAAAGCAGTGATGATGTAGATGAGTTGCTTAGCGAAGTAATCAATGTTGTAGTAGAATATGGTCAAGCGTCAACCTCATTTATTCAAAGAAAATTTAGAATAGGTTTTAATAGAGCTTCTAGAATTATGGATCAATTAGAGGAAAGAGGTATTATATCTGAAAAAGATGGAAGTAGACCGAGACAAGTGCTTATTACAAGACAACAACTTCTAGATGAGAACACACAAGATGAGAATAATTAGACGATTTTTCAATATAGACATTTAATTAATAATTTTAAACTATTTATGAAGTAAAATTTAACATTGTGTTAATTTTTTAGATTCATACTATTTAAGATATAATTGTAAATGATTTTTATGTAATAATGGTAGTAATATTATAATAATAGAAACTTGTAAAGTATAGTTTTAATTTGTTATAATAAAGACTATTAAAACACAGGAGGATGTAAGGACTTGAGTGAAATTAAAATAGAGATGGAAAATAATAATCAAAAATATAAAGATGACGGTGTGTCAACAAAATATAAAGTTGGTATGGTAAGTTTAGGATGTGATAAAAATAGAGTTGACTCAGAGATAATATTAGGCAAGATGAGCAACGAGTATGAAATAACTAGCAATCCTAAGAATGCAGATATAATCATTGTAAACACATGTGGTTTTATAGAAAGTGCAAAACAAGAATCTATTGATACTATTTTAGAGATGGCTAACTATAAAGTAAATTATAAATGTAAATTGCTTATAGCTACAGGATGCTTGACCCAAAGATATGGAGAAGAGCTAGGAAAGTTAATACCAGAGATAGATATGATGATGGGTGTTAATGATTATAATCAAATCAATGAAATAATAACTGATTTTATAGATGGAAATAAAAGGGCACTAGAACTTTTAAATTATTCTGATGAAAACATTAATGAAGGAAAAAGAATTATTACAACACAAAAAGAAAGCGCATATATTAGAATTGCAGAAGGTTGTAACAATTTTTGCACATATTGTATAATTCCTAAAATAAGGGGAAAATTTAGAAGTAGGAAGATGGAAAATATTATAAATGAAGCAAGAGACTTGAGTGAAAGTGGAGTTAAAGAAATCATACTTATAGCTCAAGATACCACTTTATATGGTAGTGATATCTATGGAAAGAAAAGCCTTCATATATTAGTAAATGAATTATCTAAAATTGAAGGGATAAAGTGGATTAGGATTCTTTATTGTTATCCAGAGGAAATATATGATGAACTTATAGATGAAATTGCGAGCAATGATAAAGTTGTAAAATACTTAGATATACCTATACAACACATAAGTGATAAAATTTTAAAGCTTATGGGAAGAAAGACTAGCAAACAAGATATAATAAATAAAATAAAAATGTTAAGAGAAAAAGTTTCAGGAATCATCATAAGAACAACTTTTATAGTTGGATTTCCTAATGAAACAGAAGAAGAATTCAATGAAATCATAGACTTTCTTAAAGAATATAAACTTGATAAAGTAGGGGTATTCACTTATTCACAAGAAGAAGATACCCCGGCAGCACAAATGGTTGGTCAAGTAGAAGAAGAAATCAAGGAAAAAAGAGAAGAAAAATTAATGTTATTACAAAAAAATATTACAGAAGAAATAAATAAATTGAAAATTGGGAAATTATATGATATTCTTGTTGAAGGATATAATGGAAAGTATTACTATGGAAGAAATTATGAAATGGCTCCTGATATTGATGCAAATGTATTATTTGAATTTTCAGGAAATATAGTAAATGGCAAATTTGTAAAGGTAAAAATAGTAGAGAATATGGATTATGATTTAGTGGGAGTTGTTGTTGATGAATCTTGCAAATAAGTTAACCTTAATTAGAATATTTTTGGTTCCTGTATTTTTAGTATTTATAGCAGTTAAAGATATACCATATGGAAGTTTTATTGCTACATTTATATTTATTTTAGCTTCATTAACGGATAAGTTAGATGGGTATATTGCTAGATCTAGAAATCAAATAACTAACTTTGGAAAATTTATGGATCCTTTAGCAGATAAATTATTAGTTACTGCGGCGTTAATTTCTTTAGTTGAATTACAGGTAGTACCAGGATGGGCAGCTGTGGTTATAATTGCACGAGAATTTGCTGTTTCAGGCTTAAGATCAATAGCTGCAACACAAGGAAGAGTTATAGCAGCTAGCTGGTGGGGAAAAATTAAAACGGTTATACAAATTATAGCAATAATTTTATTACTATTAAAAGTAAATATTCATGATGCAAGGCTGTTAAAAATTTTTGTAATAGACAATTATTATTTGAAAGGATTTTTTAAATTCGCTCCAATGATAATGCTTATGATTGCGGTTATAGTAACCCTGCTTTCAGGTTATGATTACTTTAAGAAAAATAAGGAAGCAGTCTCTATTGATAAATAAAAAATTAAATATATTATAGAAATATAAATTTTCTATATATATTATGTTTAAGAATAAGAAAAAGTGGATATAAATTAAATGGTTCCTTCTTTAGTTGGTAAAGAAGGAACTTTTCTTCAGGCACATTCAAAGAAATAATATACCAGTATGGTTGTCAATTTTACATCTTTGGCACTATTATTTTCGTTCATATGCCTTGAATTAAATATTGACTATAGTTTAGAATTAATTTATAATAAATACAGAACATAAGTTCGATAGAAGGGAGAAAGTTAGTATTATGGGAAATATAAATTCAGAAAAATTAAAAGCAATTGAAAGTGCTATGAGTCATATAGAAAAACAATTTGGTAAGGGGGCAGTAATGAAATTAGGTGACCACAATATTTCTAATATGGATGCTATATCAACTGGATGTTTAGATTTAGATATAGCACTTGGAATTGGCGGGGTACCAAAAGGAAGAATTATTGAAATTTATGGACCAGAAAGTTCAGGAAAAACTACAATTGCACTTCATATAGCTGCAGAATCACAAAAAAAAGGAGGAGCTGTAGGGTATATAGACGCAGAGCATGCGTTAGATCCTAGTTATGCTCAAAAACTTGGCGTTGACGTAGATAGTTTAATAATTTCTCAACCAGACACAGGAGAGCAAGGGCTTGAAATCGCAGAAGCATTAGTACGTTCAGGTGCTATTGATGTTTTGGTAGTAGACTCTGTTGCTGCTTTAGTACCTAAAGCAGAAATTGAAGGAGAAATGGGAGATTCTCATATCGGTCTTCAAGCTAGACTTATGTCACAAGCTTTAAGAAAACTTGCAGGAACAATTAATAAAACTAATTGTGTTGCGATATTTATTAACCAATTAAGAGAAAAAGTTGGAGTTATGTTTGGTTCTCCAGAAACAACAACAGGAGGAAGAGCATTAAAGTTCTATGCCTCAGTAAGACTTGATATTAGAAGAATAGATTCTATAAAACAAGGTGATGCTATCATTGGTAACAGAACAAGAATTAAGGTGACAAAGAATAAAGTTGCACCTCCATTTAGGCAAGCTGAATTTGATATTATGTATAATGAGGGAATTTCAAGAAATGGTAACATAATAGATGTTGGTGTTAAGGAAGAAATAGTTCAAAAAAGTGGTGCTTGGTTCTCTTATGGCGATGTAAGATTAGGTCAAGGAAGAGAAAATGCTAAGATTTATTTAAAAGAAAATCCAGAAATAGCATTAGATATAGAAAATCAAATTAGAGAAAAGCATAATCTTCCTGCAGCAGAATTAGCTAAGACAGCTGTGATAAATAACACAACTAATGCAGAGGCTAAGGTTAAAGAAGACAGTGCAGAAGATAATAAAGAATAAATTTAACTATAAAGGTAAAAATGATGAATAAATAATATTTTATTCCATAAAATTAGATATAATTAAAATATAGCTACATATATATGATTACTCATATAATGTAGCTATATTTAAAATTCCTTGATATTTCATAGTACAAAACAGAATATAACCATTATATGAGCAAACTTGACATAATTTTGTTTTTAATATAGAATAAAAAGGAATACTGGTTTATCATATTCCGAATGCAGTGAGAAGAATATGACACCGACTACACTTTCTTGTTAATAATAATATAATGAGAAAATGATAAATTAGGAGGTGTTTATGTGGAAATAGCATTTATGATATTAATAGATATAATAGTTTTATTAGTATTAGGAATAGTGGTTTATAAAACGATTCAAAACATATCAAAAACAAAAATTGAATCGCTTGAAAAAGAAGCAGAAGAAATTCTAGCAAGAGCTAAAAAGGATGCAGAAGCAACTAAAAAAGAGGCAATCCTTGAGGCAAAAGAAGAACTTCATAAATTGAGAAATGATTTTGATAAGGAATCTCGTGAAAGACGAAATGAGATTCAAAGGCTTGAAAGAAGAGTAATTCAAAGGGAAGAAGCTCTAGATAAGAAGAGTGAACTTCTTGAAAAGAAAGACGAAACAATCAATCAAAGAATGCTTGAAGTAGATCAAGTAGAAGCAAAGGTACAGAAGCTTTATGAAGAAAGAAGAGCAGAACTTGAAAGAGTAGCAGCCCTTTCTGGTGAAGACGCACGTGAGATACTTTTAGATGAAGTAAGAAAAGAGATTACTCACGATGCTGCTTTAATGATAAAAGATATTGAAAGTAAGGCAAAAGAAGAGGCAGATAAGAGATCAAGGGAGATAATAACGACTGCGATCCAAAGATGTGCTGCCGATCATGTGTCTGAATCAACTGTACACGTTGTTGCACTACCGAATGATGAGATGAAAGGTAGAATAATAGGTAGAGAAGGAAGAAACATTAGAACCTTAGAAACATTAACAGGAGTTGATTTAATAATAGATGATACTCCGGAAGCAGTCATTCTTTCTAGCTTTGATCCAATAAGGCGAGAAGTTGCAAGAATGGCACTAGAAAAGTTAATAGTGGATGGCAGAATACATCCAGCAAGAATCGAAGAGATGGTTGAAAGAGCTAATAAGGACGTAGAAAATAGTATAAAAGAAGAAGGAGAGCAAGCAGCTCTTGAAACTAGTGTACATGGACTACATCCAGAGATTATAAGACTTCTTGGTAGATTAAAGTATAGAACTAGTTATGGTCAAAATGTTTTAAAACATTCCATAGAAGTTTCATACTTAGCTGGCTTAATGGCTTCAGAGCTAGGTTTAGATGTTACTTTAGCTAAAAGAGCTGGATTGTTACATGATATCGGGAAAGCTGTTGATCAAGAGCAAGAGGGGCCTCATGCTTTAATTGGTGGAGATCTAGCTAAAAAGTATCACGAATCACCATTAGTAATTAATGCAATAGCAGCGCATCATTCAGATGTTGAAATGCTATCTTTAGAAGCGGTACTAGTTCAAGCAGCAGATGCAATATCGGCAGCTAGACCAGGTGCTAGAAGAGAAACATTAGAAGCATACATTAAGAGATTGGAAAAGTTAGAGGAAATTGCAAATTCACATGAAGGTGTAGAAAAGTCATATGCCATTCAAGCTGGTAGAGAGATTAGAATTATGGTTAAACCAGATAAAGTAGATGATGCTGGAATAATTGAATTGGCACGTAATTTAGTTAAGAGTGTCGAGGAAGAACTTGAATATCCAGGACAAATTAAAATTAATGTGATTAGAGAAACTAGAGCAATAGATTTTGCTAAGTAAATCAATGAAGTATATTTTGTTATATAATAAAATATACTTCATTTTATTATATAACAAAATATATTTGAGCAACTAATATAAAAAAATGAAAAAAATTTTTAAAATTTAGTAAGAATAAAAAGGAATTTAAAGAAATTTATAGAATATAATTAATGTAAACGATTTGTATAATAAATTCTAGGAGGAATAACAAAAATGGAAGTATTAAAAGTATCAACAAAATCAAATCCTAATTCTGTGGCAGGTGCATTGGCGGCTATAATAAAAGAAAAGAATATTGCTGAAATTCAAGCAGTTGGAGCAGGTGCAATTAATCAAGCGGTCAAGGCAATTGCTATTGCAAGAGGGTTTGTGGCACCTAGCGGAAAAGATATTGTATGCGTACCAGCGTTTACTGATATACAAATTGATGGAGAAGAAAGAACTGCAATAAAGTTAATAGTACAACCTAGATAATAAATTATTTCTAAATTAATATGCTATGAAGTGATTTTTAAGTTGAAATTATCTATAAAAACGATTATACTATAATAGTTAAATGCTATATTTATTAATTATTTTGTAAAGAGGTGTATATAATGATAGCAAAAGAGGTTTCAGTAAAAAATTCATCTGGTCTTCATGCTAGACCAGCAACATTATTAGTTAAGAAAGCTTCATCATTTAAATCAGACGTTAGCATAGAATATAACGGTAAGAAAGCAAATGTAAAAAGCTTAATCGGAGTTTTATCTTTAGCAGTTACTAAAGATGCTCTAATCAAAGTTGTAGCTTCAGGTGATGACGAAGCTTTAGCTGTTGAAGAAATTGTTAAATTAGTTGAAACTTTAGAAGACTAATTATGCAAAATAGGGTTCCATATTTTTAATATGGAACCTTTTTTCTATGGAAAATTATTCGAATAATAATGTAGTTAATAATAGTTAAAGCTAAACAAGTGAGTTTATCTATTGAAATATTAAATAGTAAAGGTTTAATTATCGTCAGTAAGTAAGTTACACCTAAAAAATAAGGTAACTATATTTAATGCTGCTAAGAAAATAATAATATAGCTGATTCTTACGATAATTGAATTATGAAGGAAGATCATATTCACAAAATTCAGGTTAAATAGGCCGATAGTTCCCCAATTTAGAGAACCGAGAAAGACTAGTAGAAAAGAGAGCTTGTCAAATAGATTTAGTTTACACACAATACCCACTCCTATCTTAAATATTATTTTATTATAATTATATGAATTTAAGAGACAATAATAACAAAAAGTTAAATTAATTTTATATAAATTTATTACATGATGATTAAAAATTAAAAATTAAATAGTCAAATATGAAAAAAGTATGATATAATACGAATGTTGAAAGAAAAAGCATAAAATATATTCGTGTGGAGGTTTTTGAATGAGAAATTTATATAGCACACCTTTAAATTCGAGATACGCATCAAAAGAAATGAGTTTTATTTTTTCTGATGATATGAAGTTTACAACATGGAGAAAATTATGGGTAGCTCTTGCAGAAGGTGAAAGAGAGTTAGGGTTAAATATAACTGAAGAACAAATTAAAGAATTAAAAGAACATATTAATGACATAAATTATGAAGAAGCTGCAAAGAAGGAAAAAGAAGTCAGACATGATGTAATGAGTCATGTTTATGCATATGGTCTTCAATGTCCAGCTGCTAAAGGAATAATCCATTTAGGGGCTACGTCTTGTTATGTAGGAGATAATACAGATGTCATAATAATGAGAGATGGACTAAATCTAATAAAGAATAAAATAGTTACAGTTTTAAATCATTTGAAAAATTTTGCATTAGAGTATAAAGATATGCCAACACTAGGATTTACACATTTTCAACCAGCTCAATTGACTACTGTAGGAAAAAGAGCAACATTATGGATGCAAGATTTAGTAATGGATATAGAAAATATAGATTTCTTGATATCAACTTTAAAACTTAGAGGTGTAAAAGGAACTACTGGTACTCAAGCAAGTTTTATGGAACTTTTTGATGGGGATGAAAGTAAAGTTAAAGCATTAGATAAAATAGTAGCAGAAAAAATGGGGTTTGAGAAAAGCTATGGAGTTACAGGTCAAACTTACCCAAGAAAGCTTGACTCTATAGTTTTAAATACATTATCAGAAATTGCTCAAAGTGCTTATAAATTTAGTAATGACTTGAGATTACTTCAAAATATGAAGGAAATGGAAGAACCATTTGAGAAAAATCAAATAGGATCATCAGCTATGGCGTATAAGAGAAATCCTATGAGAAGTGAAAGAATAAGTGCATTAGCTAGATATGTTATAGTAGATGCATTAAACCCAGCGATAACAGCAGGGACTCAATGGTTTGAAAGAACTCTAGATGATTCAGCTAATAAGAGATTATCAGTTGCAGAAGGATTCCTAGCATTAGATGGAGTTTTAAATTTATACATAAATATCGCTGAAAATATGGTAGTATATGATAAAGTAATAGCTTCTCATGTACAAAGAGAGTTACCATTCATGGCTACTGAAAATATAATGATGGAAGCTGTAAAAAGGGGTAAAGATAGACAAGAGCTACACGAACAGATTAGAGTTCATTCTATGGCTGCAGCCCAAAGAGTAAAAGGTGAAGGATTAGATAATGATCTAATTGATAGAATAATAAGTGATGAATCATTTGGTCTATCCAAGGAAGAAATTCTAGCGGTTATTGATCCAACTAAATTTGTTGGAAGAGCACCAAGCCAAGTTGTTGAATTTATCGATGAATACGTAGATCCAATCATTAAGAATAATGAAGAAGCATTAAAGATTAAAAGTGAAATTACAGTGTAGTATAGATATCCAATATAAAAGTTAGATTTATACTATAACCAACCGAAAGAGAAGGTACTCTGTTTCTCGGTTGCTAGAAAAAAGTAACTGTGGGGAAGTGAAACTCGACTCACTCTGTTCGCTGAGTAAGTTCGAGTAACCAAATATAAAATTTGGACTCTCACTTACCAGCAAAAGTTGCACCAGTCCTGCTTGTTCCTTAGGCAAGCTAATGACAAGCAAGACTGGAACAACTTTTACTGAAGAAATACCTACAGTTATTTTTTTCAATGCAACACTACGAAAAAGAGTACCTTCTCTTTCTGGTATGGAATATATTTCGAATTATAAATCAAGTTTAAGAGCTGGATATCTATAAATCAAATAAGACTTTAATCTTATACTTTGAAAAATATCTCAACTAGAAATAAGTAACATACTTTTGTGGAATGTTTAATTGGGAATTTTTATGGATGTGATTCTTAGGCCATAAGTTGTTCCAAATGTGCTAGTTCAAAAAGTGAGAATCGAAATTTTATATTTCGTTCTTCGAACTTTCTCTGTGAGCACTTGTTTTTGAGACTAGCACTTTGGGCACAACTTATAGCCTTAGAATCACCCATCAAAATTCCCTATAAACTGGAACAAAAGTATGTTACTTATTTCGGTGAGTCATATCCATAAGTCTAAGCTATAGTTTGTTTATATATATCAACTTAATTTTAATGCTCTAAGTTTTGGATACTTATGGGGATAAATTTCGCTAAGGGGATAGTTTAGCTTGTTGTAACTATGACAACAATAAAGACAGTCATTATTTTGCAATTTATAAGTAATAAATCCATTGTGAAAATATCTACCTATTGAGGGGGTATAAAATTGAATTAAGCATCCCCTATCCAGATAACTATCATCAGGGAGTTTAATACCTAACTTTTGTGAAGTTAAATATGAGTAAAGATCCTCAACTCGGATCCAAGGGTTAGTATAAGGTTTCCATATACTATTTTCCTTAAATCCACCTGCATACAGAATTTGTGACATAAAATTTGTGCAGTCGCCACCTATCCCATCGAAAGATTTATATATAGGATTTGGTTTTAATGCATAAGTTTCTGCATAGGCACATGCTTTTTCAATGTCAAAAATGGAATTATTTCGGTGCATATATTTTTGGTTAGGTTGTATAACAGTACTAACAAAGGATTCGTATAATGAATCCATTTTAGAATTCTTATCAAAATATATACTCTGAGTTTTAGTAAAAATAGAATTATCGATTAGTGATATGGAAGTACTCAAAATATAATTATATAGAATAGGATTTTCTTCATTCTCGATAAGAAGATGTATTTTATACTTATTGTGTAGATTTTCTAGAATTATAATATATTCATGAACACAAGCAGAATTTATAAGAGCATTAGAATCTTTTATTGTAAAAAAAATTTTTAAATTTAGCTTAACTTTTATAAGGTTAGAATATTCTTCTACTAAGTCATAAGAATAATCAAAGTGGAAATTTTCAAAAGATGAATTTAATTTTTTTCTCCATCTAAAATCAAATAGTTTCTTTAAATATATTTCTTCTTGTAAATAGCTATTTAAAGCAACGACGTTATTGGAAAGTGATTCTAAATTATTATAGGGTGTTGAGAGTAACAAACACAAAGAATATAAATTTTTAGATAACATATATAATCCCAATTTTAAATTATTATATAAATATATTTATGAAAGAAATAATGCTTATATATCAAAATACGTGTATAAAATAGGAAATTTGAATGGGACAAGGTAAAACAAAAAAAGTCATAAAAATTAATGAGTAGATATATTTCTAATTAATATGTTATAATATAATACGAATGAATTTTTCAGAATATATGTGATATTTTTTTTGAAAAAATATTATCAAAAAATATTATATTTTAAATCAGTAATATGAATTTGGTTAATATACTTGCAAATTATATTTATTGTAGGATAAAATCAAATTTGTCAAAGATTTTTTATAAAGGAGCTATAAAAAGAAATGCAAGAATTATCTAACGTAATAGCTAGCAAGTATGAAGAAATAATTGAAAAAATCAAGAGTTTTTCAGGTGAATATTTAAATGAGGAATATAAAAATATTTGTGTCATAGCTACAGAAACATTATTCCAAGATTGTGAGGAACAACTCAAAAAAGGAAAGAGCTTTTCATGGGCAGCTGGAATAGTGCACGCTATAGGAACAATAAATAACTTGTTTGATTCAAAAGAAGAACCATATATTAAAGCTACTGATTTATATAAGGCGTTTGGCGTTAGTAGTAGTACAGGCTCTAGCAAATCAAAGGAAGTAAAAAATCTATTGGGTTTATCAAATGAAAGTAAACAGTGGATAATAGGTAAAAGTACAGATATAATAAGTAATAGTATGTTAGAGGCTGAGAGAGAAGCAGCAGCAACAGCAAGTAATTTAGCTCAGAAAGATGAAAGCACTGAAAACGAAAAAAAGGAACCTTTTAAATTTGCTGTTCACAAAAGTTTTATAATGTCACAAAGGATTATAGATTTTGCTTGGAAACAAAAGAATTACAAAAATAGATCAAAATATGCAAAAGAAGCATTAGACGTATATGAAGATTGTGCTGATGCATATATTATTTTATCAAAAGATTCTAGTTTAAATGATACTCAAAGGAAAGAGCTTTTAGAGAAAGCGGTTAAAGCGGCACAAAATCTGCTAAGAATAAATAATCTAGAAGATGCTCAACCTGAACTTTTTAAACTAAAAATTGCTGAACCACTTTTTGGTGCTAAATATAATTTAGCTACTCATTTATGGAAAATCGGAGAAAAAGAATCAGCAATAGATCAAGCTTTTGATATTTTAAAATATAATGAGCAAGATAATTTAATGGTTAGAAGTTTATTAGTTAATTGGCTATTGATTGAAAAAAGGTATGCACAATTGAAGGAACTACTAGAAAAATATGATAAGGATAATCTAGCGGCTTTACACTATAGTAAAGTAGTATTACTATATAAAACAAACGAAATTAAAGCGGCAGAAAATGCATTAAGAAGAGCGTATAAGAGAAACCCTCATGTTATACCATACATACTAAAACAAAAAAGAGTTCCAAGTTCGCTGCCACACAGTATTAGATTTGGTAGTGAAGAAGAAGCTATAAGATATGCTGACATAGGACTAGCAGTTTGGGATGATTCTAATATGATTCAATGGGTTAAAGAAAAGAAAAATGATTTTGATATGATAAATTTTAACTAGTACTTTACATTGGGATGGCAATGTGGTACCATAAAGTAGAAAATTTAATAAAAAGTCTTCAGGGTTGGGTGAATTTCCCTACCGGCGGTACAGCCCGCGAGCTTTAATTAGCAGATTCGGTTAAATTCCGAAGCCGACAGTAAAGTCTGGATGAAAGAAGATAGTGATAAGATAAATTATATTTAAAATTAAAATTTTAGATGTTATTATTTATTTGAGAATATATGCCCTGAATTTGCAGTAAATTCAGGGCTTTTTATATTAAACAAGGTAAATTGAGAATAATTAATAAAAATTAAAACATTCTTGTATTTATTATTTATTTAATAATAAAAGATTCTTACTAATGAAATTTTAATTATAAATAAAATATATATTATGATTATTCCAAAAACTCTGAAGATTTGAACTTCAGAGTTTTTTTATTGTGTATAAAAATAATTAATAATTAAAAGATATAGATATATTATTAATTTTTATAAAAAGCTAAAATGCACTTAGCATGAATATATGGAAAAGGGAGATGAGAATTCTTGGACGTTAGTTATATGGAGAGAGCCTTAGAATTAGCTAAAATGGGTATAGGAATGGTAAATCCTAATCCTTTAGTTGGAGCAGTTATTGTTAAAGACGGAGAGATAATAGGAGAGGGATATCATGAACGTTATGGGGAGGCTCATGCTGAAAGAAATGCGGTTAAAAATGCAACAAGATCTGTAGAAGGAAGTACAATTTACGTCACTCTAGAACCGTGTGCTCATTATGGAAAAACACCGCCATGTGTTGATTTAATCATTGAAAAAAAATTTAAGAAAGTTGTAATTGGAATGTTAGATCCTAATGAATTAGTAGCAGGAAAAAGTATAGAAAAATTACAACAGCATGGTATTGAAGTGCTAGTTGGGGTTAAAGAAGAAGAATGCAGAAAAATGAATGAAATCTTTATTAAGTATATTACATCTAAAACTCCATTTGTAATTTTAAAAAGTGGGATGTCTATTGATGGAAAAATAGCAACCTATAGTGGAGAATCTAAATGGATTACATCAGAAGAATCAAGAATGGATTCACAGAATTTAAGAAATAGGGTTCACTCAATCATGGTAGGTGTAAATACAGTTATAGCTGATGATCCAGAGCTTACGTGCAGAATTAATAATGAGAAAATCCTAAAAAGAATTATTGTAGACACAACCCTTAGAATACCATTAGATTCAAAAGTAATTAAAAATGAAGATAAAAATACAATCATTGTGACTACTCGTCTTGCAGACATAAGTAAAAAACAAATGTTGATAGATTTAGGAATTCAAATCATAGAAGTCCAAGAGAAAAATAACAAAGTTGATCTAAAGGAACTTGTTAAGGAGCTAGGTAAAGAAAAAATAGATTCTATACTTATTGAAGGTGGTGGTACGTTAAACTTTTCAGCGTTAGAAGAAGGTGTTGTAGATAAAATTATTTTTTATATAGCGCCTAAAATATTAGGTGGAGAAACTAGTAAGAGCAGCATAGCTGGAAAAGGTTTTTCTAAAATAAATGAAGCAGTTAAATTGGTGAATACTACTTATAGAAAAATTGGAGAAGATTTAGTTATAGAAGGTTATATAGAAAAAAATAACTAAAAATAAGGAGGAAAGAATGTTTACTGGAATTATCGAAGAAGTTGGAGTGTTACAGGAGTTTAATATAGGTAATGGTTTCGGAGTTATGGTAATCAAGTGTAATGATATTTTGGATGATACAAAAATTGGTGATAGTATTGCTACAAATGGAGTCTGTTTAACAGTTAAAGAGAAAACATCTTATTCATTCAAAGCTGAAGTGATGGGGGAAACTTTAGCTAAGAGCAATTTAGGCAGTTTAAAAGTCGGGGATAAATTAAATCTTGAAAGAGCCTTAAGACTTAGTGATAGGCTTGGTGGACACATTGTAAGCGGGCATATAGATGGTGTTGGTAAGATTGTTTCAGTAAAAGAAGAAAGCGATGGAACTTGGTTTACCATATCTGCACCTAAAGATGTTTTAAAATACATCATATATAAGGGCTCAATTGGAATAGATGGAATAAGTTTAACTGTAGCATATGTTGATGATGAAGTGTTTAAAGTTTCAGTTATACCTCATACTTTGGATAACACTATTCTTCCACATAAAAAAGTTAATTCAGTTGTGAATTTAGAATGTGATTTGGTGGGAAAATATATAGAAAAATTAGTTGGGGGAAGAAATGCAAGTAAAGAAACAGATACAAGTACTATTACTATGGATTTTTTAAAGAATAATGGCTTTTAGTTTATGTAATAAAAAATTATTAATAACAACTTTGAATTAAAGTTAAGTATAGAGTAATAAATGAGTTAGGAGATATAAATATGAGGTTCAATAGTATAGAAGAAGGAATAAAAGATATTAAACAAGGAAAAATGGTAATAGTTGTTGATGATGAGGGACGCGAAAATGAAGGCGATTTAGTTGTTCCAGCAGAGATGGCTACCACAGAAAATATAAATTTTATGATTAAGTATGCAAGAGGTTTGGTTTGTGCGCCGGTTGAGGAAGAAATCGCAGTTAAATTAGGTTTAAATCCAATGGTTGAAAAGAATACCGATAATCACGAGACTGCCTTCACAGTTGCTATAGATCATAAAGATACAACAACAGGAATATCTGCATATGAAAGATCTTTAACAATAAATAAACTTGCAACTTCAAATGAAAAATATGATTTTAGAAGACCAGGACATGTATTTCCACTGATAGCTAAGAATGGTGGAGTTTTGGAGAGAATAGGCCATACAGAGGCTTCAATAGATTTAGCCAAACTTGCAGGTTTTAAAGGTGCGGCAGCTATATGTGAAATAATAAATGATGATGGAACTATGGCTAGGCGTGATGACTTAATGAAATTTGCAAAAGAACATAATCTTAAGATATTAACTATAGAAGATCTAATTGAGTATAGGAAACAAGAGCACTTAAGTGTAACAAGGGAAGTAGAGGCTAAATTACCAACAAAATACGGAGATTTTAAGGTTATAGGATTTAGCGAAAAGAATTCTTCAAAGTGTCATTTAGCCTTAATCAAAGGTGATATTACAACTGATGAGCCTGTACTTATAAGAGTTCATTCTGAATGTTTAACAGGAGATGCATTAGGTTCTAGAAAATGTGACTGTGGTGAGCAATATGCAGCAGCAATGGAAATGATATCGAAAGAGGAACGTGGGATACTTTTATATATGAGGCAAGAAGGAAGAGGCATAGGATTATTAAATAAATTAAAAGCATATTCACTTCAGGACACGGGATTAGATACTGTAGATGCAAACCTAGCTTTAGGATTTAGGGAAGATATGAGGGATTATAAAATCAGTGCAGATATGCTTAAAATTCTAGGAATAAACAATATTAGATTAATTACAAATAATCCAGCAAAAATTGAGGGACTTGAAAAAAATGATATTAATGTAATTGAAAGAGTTCCAATAGAAATGGAAGCAAATAAGAATGATGAACTTTATCTCAAAACTAAAAAAGAGAGAATGAATCATTTATTAAATATATAAAAAAATAATAGATATCAATATTATAAAATAATTTAACATAATGGAGGAAAATATAATGAATATTTTTGAAGGAAATTTAGTATCACAAGGATTAAAATTTGGAATAGTTATAGGAAGATTTAATGAATTTATCGGAGGTAAACTTTTAGAGGGTGCACTAGATGGATTGAAAAGACATGGTGCAAAAGAAGAGGACATTGATATTGCATGGGTGCCAGGTGCTTTTGAAATTCCACTAGTAGCTAAGAAAATGGCAAAAAACTCTAAGTATGATGCGGTTATTTGTTTGGGAGCTGTAATAAAAGGAGCTACTTCTCATTATGATTATGTTTGCTCAGAAGTATCAAAAGGAATAGCAAGCGTTTCTCTTGAAAGTGAGAAACCAGTAATATTTGGAGTACTTACAACAAATACTATAGAGCAAGCTATTGAAAGAGCAGGAACTAAGGCAGGCAATAAAGGCTATGAATGCGCAGTTTCAGCTATAGAAATGGCCAACTTATTAAATAATATTAAGTAGTAAATAAAGGTATTGTGTATCACCGAAATATAAAAATACTTGCATTAAGAGATGATTTTAAGTTTACAGCCAAATAAACGAAATGGAATATATGTGTTTGCTCCGGTTCATCGAAGATTTGGCTAGGTGATTCTAAGATTATAAGTTGTACCCAAAGTGCTTGCCTCAAGGACTAGGCCTTGAACAAGCACATTTGGAACAACTTATAATCTAGAATCACAGCCAGCAAAATCTTCTTATGAACACTTCGCAAAAACATATATTCCATTTCTTTGTTTAGTGTAAATTTAAAGAAAAGCATATTTAAGCAAGTAATTCGGTTATCCATTGCTCAATTAAAAATCATTAGAAACTGGAACAAAAGTATATTACTCATTTCGGTGAGTTTATTGCATAAATCTAAGCTACCTGCTCAGATTTATTTATAGATATCCAAACTATGAATTTGATTTATACTTTGAAATAAATACCATACCAGAAAGTAGACACATTTTTGTGCAGCTGGCATTTGAAAATGAGCTGCTAAAAGAGCTTAATTGTAGGTTGTTCCATTAATGCTTGTCACAATGAAATTGGGAGCAAGCATTAATGGCGCAACCTGCAATTTAGCTCTTTCAGCGAGATTTTCATAGTCCTGCGAAACAAAAATGTGTCTGCTTTCGGTGGATTATTTCATAAGTCTAACTTATAGTTGGGTATCTATAGAGTTATTTGGATTTAAGTTTTCCACAATTTCAGATATCCTTGTTATTTTACCAGATAAAAAGGATAAAGTTTCATCTATACCTTCAATGGAGTTGTTTATATTTGAAATGCTATCGTTAATAGAATTCTTAAATTCTAAAATATCATAATTTACAGAATTTTTTAGTTGAGAAATTTCATTTATAGTTAAGTCCCTTAAATCAGAAAGTAGTGCTGTTAAAAATTCTCTTGATAATTCAGAGTTATCTATAATTCCCCGTGCACCTAAGTCTTCGATATAATCTTTTAATAGGTTTATACTATCATTAATATCCGAGAGGTGCTGATCAAATTTATTTAAAGTTGGCTTAAACTTATTTTCTGCATCTGTTGTAGTATTTTTAATAGTTAAATTAATATCATCAAAATGAGTCATGATATTGGTTAAGTTTTCTTCAAAAGAATCTAGTTTTAGATTATGTGCATTTAATTCATTTATAATTTCAGTAGAAATTTCTTCAATATTTAAATTTTCATCATCAAGAGTATCGTTTACATTGTTATCATTATCAATAGGATATTTGTCGCAGGCATCATTCTTTACTAGAACCAAATAAGGTGAATTTGAACATTTATCAGAACTAAATTGAAGCATAGAAGCTGTATTAAGATTCATAGATTCAATTATTAAATTAAAATTATTACTAAAAGGATCGAGAGATTTTATAATATGGGAAATATCAATTTTTAAATATTTTTTCACGGATTTAGTAGGAATATTTATATTTATTTTGGCTAGAGAATTTTTTTTAGGAAGTGTTGTCCAATTCACGTCTGAAACATTAAAGTCACTGTTATCACCAGAAATTGAAACACTAATATTATTGCATGATGTAGGATATATATTCTCTAAATATAAAAATAAATATATATTTTTTGATGTAGAGATATGCAAATCAGAAATATAGAATTGAAACAAAGACTTATATAAATTCAAGTTTTTCCAGTTATCTTTAACAACACCGACAAATAGTTTTTCATCTTTATAGAAGCTACTGTTTGGACGGAAATTACAAACATAAGTTGTATCAGAACAATTTATTTTTATTAAATTTTTCATCGACTTCATCCCCTTACAAATAAAATTTCTAGAGTAAACCCAAAATGAGTTATATTATATACCAATTTAATTGTTAAATTTAAAGTTATATT
The DNA here is from genome assembly GCF_003575225.1 of Clostridium chromiireducens. Taxonomy (NCBI): domain Bacteria; kingdom Bacillati; phylum Bacillota; class Clostridia; order Eubacteriales; family Clostridiaceae; genus Clostridium; species Clostridium chromiireducens. The sequence goes on from NZ_QXDJ01000002.1 coordinate 642,457, forward strand.
TATTTCTAATCGAAGGTATATTTAAGGATTTATCACGTGCAAATATAGTAGGCAGGTTATTCTGTCTATTATCATATTTGAGGATATCGAATGAAGAACAGTGATCATAAGATCCTCATATAGAATGTAAAATCCCTCCTAAAATATTTCTACTGATATATATTTGAATAAAATATGATTTATGCATAATTTCAAAGAATTAATTTATGTTATATTAAAGAATTTATAGTATATTAAGTAAGTATTGACTTGAGAGTAATTACTTTTTTGACATAATGAATTATAATTAGAATAAAAGAATGAAAGAAGGTGAATTAGGTTGAGGATAGGAAAATTAATATAATCCTCAATAAAGTACTATGAATGGAAGTATAAGCATAATAATAAATGAAATGATTAAATATTATTCTGGTGATCCAAGAAGAGTAAACCATTTTTTAAAGGTATATTCATTTGCAAAAGCTATTGGTGAACTAGAGGGTATAGATAAAGACACACAAAATATGCTGGAAGTTACAGCTGTGATGCATGATATTGGAATTAAGGTGAGTGAAGAAAAGTACAAATCTTCTGCTGGCAATTATCAAGAAATTGAGGGACCTCCAGTGGCAAGAGAAATGCTTTCACAATTAAATTTTGATGAGAAATTTATAGAGAGAGTTTGTTATTTAATTGGTCATCATCACACATATAGTAAGATTGATGGCATTGACTATCAAATACTTATTGAAGCTGACTTTTTAGTTAACATTTATGAAGATGAAATTAGAGATATTCAAATTAGAAGCATAAAAGAAAAGTATTTCAAAACAAAAGCAGGAATACAGTTTCTAACAGACTTATATTTATAATAGGAATATAGGTTGAAAGGTACTTGAATACAGAAAATTGCCTTTAGTCATAGGAAGATATAAAAACAACAATTCAATATGATAATATTTTTATGTATAAGTATTGTTAAAATTAGAATTTATTTGGAAAGAATAATTTGAGTTTTGATTAAAAATAAAATACTTTTGCATTGAATTGTTAGTTTTAATATCTCCTATATACAACATATTAATCAAGATATTTATAATGGCTTACATTGTAAAATTATTATTTGCAGTCAAAACTAGAACATTTTGTTTCAACATATATTTGTGCACCATCACCTGATACGTTTATAGAGTCAAGCTTACAAAGTTTATTGTAGTTATGAGTACAATTATAAGCGTTGCAGGTTAAAGCATCACATTGTCCGTTAGAATTTGTGTTATTAGTTAAATCACTGTAGTGAGCAGCATGTAAGAATGAACCACAGCAAGTTCTACGCTCGCTACTTGCAGACATTCCTCCAATATCAACCCTGTTTGAATAACATACACCGCTATTATTATGTGAACAATTATTTACATCACAATTAATTTTTTGCACGAAAAACACACTCCTTTAATATAAATTTAATTTTAATTATGGTATTATTTGGTAAAATATCTATCGAGCAAGCCTTTGAATGCTTTACCGTGTCTAGCTTCATCTTTACACATTTCATGCACAGTATCGTGTATAGCATCTAAGTTATGTTCTTTAGCTAAAGTTGCAAGTTTCTTTTTTCCTTCGCAGGCACCATATTCGGCCTCAACTCTAGCACTTAAATTAGATTTAGTATCAGGAACAACAACTTCACCTAATAGTTCTGCAAATCTTGCAGCATGATCAGCTTCTTCATAAGCAATTCTTTTGTATGCCTCAGCTACTTCAGGGTAGCCTTCTCGATCAGCTTGACGGGACATTGCTAGATACATTCCGACTTCAGTACATTCACCAGTAAAGTTAGCTCTTAATCCATCTAATAATTCATCACTGAGATCTTTAGCAACTCCAATTCTATGTTCATCAGCAAAATTTAATGAATCTTCCATTTCCTTGAATTTGTCTGCACCTGCTTTACAAATAGGGCAAAAATCAGGTGGATTATTACCTTCATGGATGTAACCACAAATAGTACAAATAAATCTCTTCATTTAAAATTCCTCCATAAAACTTATTATATTTCAAGGTGATATAAGGCATATGAAAATAGGAATTATTGATTATTAGTAAGATTACAGATAAGGAACCCCCTACGAAGAGGTAAAATCTACATACTAAAGTTCATTTATCATTTTTGGATATGTCTAATATAACCCTAAGAAATAGTATTACCATTTTGAATTAAATTATTAGTAATAAGAATTTAATTAATGTATAGTTGAGTATATGCAGAATTTTCAAGTATAATATAATCTAGTGATGAAATATAGAAAATTAGATACATAGGGAGGAAGTTATAAAGTGGATAATAATTTTGAATATATATTGTTTGATCTAGATGGAACAATAACTGATTCAGGAGAAGGAATAACTAAATCTGTGCAATATGCGCTTAAACATTTTGGTATAATTGAGGATAATTTAAGTGATTTAAATAAATTTATAGGACCGCCGCTAAAAGATTCATTTAAGAGGTTTTATAATTTTGACGATGAAAAAGCTGAAATGGGACTTAAAAAGTATAGAGAATATTACGCTAAAAAAGGTATATATGAGAATAGTCTTTATGATGGAATAGTAGAAGTTTTTGAAGCGCTTATGAAAAGAGATAAAAAGATCATACTAGCTACATCAAAACCAGAAGTATATGCAAAGGAAATATTAAAGTATTTTAAAGTAGATAATTATTTTACATTTACTGCTGGAGCAGATTTTGAGGAAACTAGAGTGAACAAAGGTGATGTTATAAAATATGCTTTAAATGAAGCAAAAATATCAGATACATCAAAAGTTATCATGGTAGGAGATAGAGAGCATGATATTATTGGAGCAAAAGAAAATAATATTAAATCAATAGGTGTGCTTTACGGGTATGGAGATGTAATTGAATTAACGCAGGCTAGAGCGGATCATATTGTGAAGAGTACTGAGGAGTTATTAAATTACCTCATTCAAATGAAGTTATAAGGTTATAAATTTGTTATATGAGACGTAAGAAAAATTTTTTTCATTTGTATTTATACTCTTTTTATATTTAACTATATTTGAAAAAAATTAGATTTAATTGTAATATATAGTTAAGAAATAAAAAATAAGGGAGTGTTAAAATGATAAAAAGATTAGGGGTAACTTTATTAATAGTTGCATCAATAATGGGAAGTTTATCATCGTTTGCTGTTTCAGCCAAGTGGAAGGAAGATAAAAGTAAGAATCTTATGTGGATTGAGAATGGTGTAAAGGTAAAGGGATGGAAACAAATTGATGGAAAATGGTACAATTTTAGAGAAGATGGAATAATGAGAACAGGTTGGTTGAAGGATAATGAAAACTGGTATTACTTATGGTCAGACGGAACTATGGCGCATAATAGCTGGTTGACTAATGGGGGATTTTGGTACTACTTTGATGAAAGTGGTAAAATGGTTACGAATTCTGTTACTGTAGAAAATAAAAAATACGATTTCAATGCTCCAGCAATTATAGTTTCAGAAAACGTGAGTACTGATAATAATACAGCAAATGTAATGACTTCAAATGGTGGGAAATAGGTTTCATAATAAAATTATTGGAATGACTAAATTCTATATTGATAGATAGTTCTAATTGAGTCAATAGAAGAGAGGTTATTAAATGAGGATAATGACATTTAATCTAAGGTGTGATACACCACGAGATTTCAGAGATAGATGGAATAATCGAAAAAGTATGGTTTACCATGTTATGGATGAGTATAAATGTGATATTATTGGAACACAAGAAGTAAAAGATAATATGTTTAATGACCTGAAAAAGAGTATGAAGGAATACGAAATAGTTGGAGAATCTAGAGGTAAGAGAATTTCATCAGAAAGAAACAATTTATTGATTTCTAAAAAACATACTATTCAAGAATATAAGACCTTTTGGCTATCTGAAACTCCTAATGAAGTTGGAAGTAAGGTATGGTATTCTTATGTACCGAGAATCGCTACTACCGCAGTGATAAAGACGGTAGAGGGTAAAAAGATTAGAGTTTATAATTCTCATTTAGATAACCTATTTCAAAAAACAAGAGAGTATGGATTAAAAAGGATTATGGAAGTAATTGATAAAGAGCAAGAAAAAGAGGCTCTTCCAATTATATTAATGGGTGATTTTAATGACACGCCAGATAGTAAATTAATAAAAAGCTTTAAGTCTGGAAAATTTTCTAAGGAAGAGTTTACAGCTGTACAAGATATAAACAAAGAATTGTATAAAGAATCTACAAGAGATAAATTTAAAAGGACGCAAAATGGAGTTCATATTGATTATATATTTGTATCAAAAGAAATAGAAGTAGTTAATGCTGAAATAATTAAGTATAATATCAATGGGAAATATCCATCAGATCATTATCCATTAATAACAGACATAAAAATTAAATAAATTTTAAAATAGAACCTTGATATTCTTAAATGATCATCAAGGTTTTATTTTTGGTAGGTATTTAGGGAGTTACTAGCTTATTAAGATATAACTTTTAAACAATGCAAAGATATAATATAATAGGATATACTGTAAATCTACGTTATTACAGAAGATGTAAGATATTTGAACTTCGCATGATAATATAGAGAGGAATGATTTATTGTCGAGATTAGAAAAGTACGTATGTGCTACATATATATGTTTGGCAATTGTTTTAGGAGGGATAGCTGGTTATTATAAATTTGTAATAAGTGATGAAGCAAACGATTCAGGTAAGAATAGCGAAAAAATACTGAGCTCTGGCTCAACAATTAAAAAATATGGACAGGTAGTAAATGTTGATTCTAATTTGTGTATTAGAGAGGAACCTAATTTAAATAGTCCTGCAGATAATTATTTATATAATGGGATGACATTTAGCATCCTAGAGAAAAATAATTCTTGGTATAAGATACAATATAATGATGTTGTAGGTTATGTGAAAGATAAATATATTGAAGAATATGAGAAAGCTCCACCCAATCCGACTTACGATGAAATTCATAATAAAAAATCAATAATTGAAAATATTATAAAAACTCCTATACCTATTAAAGTGGAATTGACTGCTTACTGTAATTGCGCCATATGTTCAGAGGCGTGGGGTGCGGAAACGGCGATGCAAACACATACTAGAATAGGTATTGTTGCTGCGCCTAAAGATATCCCATTAGGGAGTAAGCTTTTTATTCCAGAACTAAAATATTATAAAGAAGATGGGATATTTGATGTGGAGGATAGAGGAGGTGCTGTTGTGATTAAAAATAATGGAATACATATTGTGGATGTTTGGTTACCGGATCACGAGCAAGTTAAGGAATTTGGAAGAAAAGAAACCATAGTGTACATGATGAAATAATAGTACCTTGAAGTTTTCCTTATATTCAATTAAAATGGTGTTAGTACTAAAGAAATAAATATGGAAAATACGAGTCAATTATACATTTACAGAATAGTCTTGTTGAAGATGGAGGACAAGAGGCTTATGGATATGGCAAAAGAGATTGAACAGGTATTTTTAGGGAGTGCAGATATGAATATGTCACCAGAATTAGTCGAAGAAAAAATTGAAGCGATGAATGAAACACTGCTTATATATCGTTCAGCTATAAAAGAAGTAAAGACAAAGTTAGATATATTAGATGATGAACTTAAAATTAAGAGAAAAAGAAATCCTATAGAATATATGAAGTCTAGGGTTAAAACACCAGGAAGTATTATGGATAAGCTTAGGCGTAAAGGTTTTGAAATGGGCATTGAGTCGGCGAAAAAAAATTTAAATGATATTGCAGGTATAAGAGTAATATGTTCCTTTGTTGGTGATATATATGATATTGCTAAAATGCTTATAAGGCAGGATGATATAACACTTATTGAAGAAAAAGATTATATAAAATCGCCAAAACCAAACGGATATAGAAGTCTTCATTTAGTTATAGAAGTACCTATATTTTTTTCGGATCATGTGGAGCAAGTAAGGGTTGAAGTGCAGATAAGAACTATTGCAATGGATTTTTGGGCAAGCCTTGAACATAAACTATATTATAAGACGTCCGGAGAAGGGCCAATACATATTACTCAAGATTTAAAAGAATGTGCAGATCTTATAGCATCAACTGATATGAGAATGCAAGATATTCAAAGAGAGGTAGAAAATTTAATGTAAGAGTGGCAGGTGCAAATGATGCTGACCAGGTTCCAAAAAAATCTAGATGAATTATTTTATAGTTATTATATATAATAAGAAGATTTTGAACATACTATACTTGTAAATTTAATGCAAAGGAGAATAGTGTGTATGGAAAGAGAACATTATATTGTTGATGGATTAGCAAATGAGAACATGAAGACGCAAGTTAAAAATGCACTAGAAAAAATAGAAGGCGTAAATCAGGTATGCGTAGATCTTGCACGTGGAAGTGTTGAGGTTATATATAATTCTCCAGCTACTGAGCAAGAAATTAGAGGTTGTATAGAAAATACAGGACATAATGTTAAGCAGGGATAATATTTTATATTAAAGAGGGGTGTAAAAAATTACAGCCCTCTTTAAATATTATCCCTCTAATATTTTCACATAAAATATTCTATCACGTGGACCATCGAATTCACAAAAATATACGTCCTGCCATCTTCCCAGAATTATATTTCCGTTGTGTAAAATAAATGTTTGAGAGGCACCTACAGTAGATGATTTTAGGTGTGAATGTGAGTTGCCTTCAAAATGTTTGTAGTTAGAGTCATGAGTTGGGTAGACTTTTTCAAATCCATAAATTAGATCGTGAACTACATCTGGATCTGCATTTTCGTTCACAGTAATTCCAGCCGTTGTATGAGGGCAATAAACAACTACGATTCCATCTTGAACATTACTCGCTTTAATATCCTCTTTTATATATGAAGTTATTTTCATAAGAGTCTGCCTAGGATTAATTGCAATAGAATGCTTAAATAAGTTCGACATAAAACTCCTCCTTAACAATATTTTAATTATAGATATCCAATACGTAAATTAGGTTTAGGTGTAACTTGCCGAAATAAGTAACATATTGTGTTTCGGTTTCTAGGAATTTTAATGGATGATTCTGAGACTAGAAGTTGTACCCACAATGCTTGCCTCAACGACAAGCGTTGAACAAGCATTGTGGAACAACCTCTAGTCGGGAATCATTACCATCAAAATTCCAATGAAACACTGCAAACAATATGTTACTTATTTCTAGTATAGTGATACACTTAAATTTAATGCGTAGTGATAGTTATTCTAAATATAAGCAGAATTTCTAATTCTTATATCTATAATAAATTAATTAAATAAATCTATAAATATAATAATATAAATTAAGTAAAATAAGCTAGAATAATTTATAAAATTTAATAAATTATTGTTGAGTTATTATGAAATATGATAATATTAAATATAATGTTACAGAGGAGGAGTATTATGCCACATGTAATTGTAAAGCTTTATCCTGGAAGAAGTGAGGATCAAAAGATAAATCTTGCAGAAAAAATTACATCAGTAGTTTCAGAAAGTTTAAATTTGAGTGAAAGTAGTATTTCTGTTGCCATTGAGGAGATTTCACGTGATGATTGGGCAAAAGAAGTTTACAAAAAAGATATTATTGAGAATGAAAAAAGCTTGTATAAAAGACCTGGATATAAACCAAGTGAAGATGAATTGAAGTGACGTAGCAAAACCAAATGCTACGTTCTTTTTATGTATGTATTTTCTGATTCTATTTTTTATATTATGTTAATAAGAATATTACATGGGATAAATTTTCTTAAGTGAAAGGATGAAAAGATAATGAAAAACATTTTTATTAAAAACTTAATGATTATTTTGTTAATATTCTTAAGCATAGGGTGTTTTGGAGTACTTAATGAACTAGAAGTTTACGGAGAAACTAATGGGTGGACGAATAGTAATAATAGCTGGCGTTACTATAGCGGACCTTCAATACAGACAGGGTGGTGCAAAGATAAGGGGAATTGGTATTACTTAGATGATAATGGGATGATAAAAACAGGTTGGATTAAAAGTGAGGGAAAATGGTACTATTTAGATCCAAGGACAGGAAAGATGTTAACAGGATGGATCGAAGAGAAGGGGAGATGGCGTTATTTAAATAGCTCTGGGGAAATGATAACAGGGTGGCTTGAGTATAATGGTAATCTATATTACTTAAATACTTCTGGAGTAATGGTTAAGGATGTATATGTTGGTTCATATTATTTAGGGCCGGATGGAGCATGGCAAGAAGGAAGCATAAATAAAAAATAGTATATTAAATTATATTAATAATACTGCCAACTAAATTGTGGGCAGTATTATTAGTAAAAAGATAATAATAGAACTATTTTGGAGTTCTTTTTAATATTGTATGAGCATGGGTACCAGGAAATAATGGAACATTTTCGATATCAACATCACTTGTCTCAAGACCAAACCACTTTGCAGGTGAAACTGTATATTTTTTTATAAATAATTTTGATTTAAGTATGAATTCTTCCCAAAAACCTAGTTCTGTTTCGTATGAAAGCTGCTCTTGAATTAATAGGAAACGGAAATCACCAACTTTTCTATCAGGCATAGTTGTATAATTTCTAGCTTGGATTTTTATTTCACCATTCTCAACAAGCTCGGTTGAGATTTGACGAAGAAAAACATTCAGCTTTTGTTCAACCCTAAATCCAAGTTTTATCTGTACTTTTACAATATATAATGTTCCTAAAGTATCAACAGAATATTCTGCTACATAAGGCTCATCAGTAACAACAATATTAACGAACCAGTAAACATCTGCTTTTTTAGGCCTTTTATCTAGAATAGAATACATTATTGTTCTTTCAATTTTCTTAGGATCTTTATAACTAGTTAAACATACAAGGTTAGTTGTATACTTAGGGCGATCATTATCTTTGCGTAACTGATTTAATTGATCTTTATAATCTTCAATTGAAACAGTTTCTAATAATCGCATTTTAACATAATAGCCCTTAATCCAAATGTACATTACAGATAAAATTCCTAATGCTATTAAAGCTGCTATAAAACCTCCATGCATGAATTTAACTATGTTTGCAATAAAGAATGAAAATTCTAAAGCACTAAAGAAAATAAGTATAATTACAGCAACAATAAATGGAGTTTTTTTCTTCAATAAATAGTTAAATAATAAAATTGTTGTCATTAACATGGTTACAGTAATTGATAATCCATATGCTGCTTCCATATGAGCAGAACTTTTAAAATAAAGAACTACTCCAATGCAAACTGCCCATAAAAGTTTATTAATTGTTGGTAAGTACAATTGTCCTTTGGAACTAGATGGATACATAGTATGTAATCTAGGAAATAAATTCAATTTAATAGCTTCAGAAACAAGGGTAAATGATCCGGAAATCAACGCTTGAGAAGCAATTATTGCGGCAAGGGTTGAAATAATTATTCCATAAATTAAAAAATTATGTGGAATAATTTGATAAAATGGATTTAAACCTTCAACCCCAAGAAAAGCTGGATTGTTTTTAGATGCTAGTATCCAAGCTCCTTGACCAAAATAATTTAATAACAAACATATTTTTACAAAAGGCCAAGAACCGTAAATGTTATATTTGCCAACATGTCCAAGATCTGAATAAAGAGCTTCCGCACCAGTTGTTGCTAAAAATATACTACCTAGAATAAAAAATCCGGACTTATTTTCAGCACTAAATAAAGTTTGAATTGCGTAATGTGGAGATAGTGCACGCAATAATGTCCAATCATGAGAAATATTTATAATTCCGAAGATCGCTAACGAAGAAAACCAAACAAGCATAACTGGACCGAATACTTTTCCGATTAAATCAGTACCAAAATGTTGAATAAAAAAGAGTGCACTTATGATGACTATTACAATTGCAACAATATCATTTTGATTGCTACCAAAAGTATTGCTAAAGCTTGGAATTAAATTTAATCCTTCAATTGCTGAAGTAACAGTTACTGCTGGCGTTAGCATTCCATCAGCAAGAAGCGCAGAACCACCAATCATAGCTGGTATAATAAGCCACTTTGCACGCCTACGAACTAAAGTGAAAAGAGAAAAGATTCCACCTTCTCCTTTATTATCTGCTTTTAAAGTAATAAGAACATATTTTATAGTTGTTAAAATTGTTATTGTCCAAAAAATCAGTGACAATGACCCTAGTATAAAATTTTCAGATATATTTTCTAAGCCACCATTACCCTCGAGAATTGATTTGATTACATAAAGTGGTGAAGTTCCAATGTCTCCGTAAACCACTCCTAGCGTTACTAAAATACCTCCTATTGTTAGTTTTGTGACATCATTCTTTTTCATAGTTGATTTCATGATAATCGTCCTTTGCATTAATAATAGTTATTTAGGTATAATCTGAGTTTATATATAGTTATTACTTATTTTCTTAGGTGTAAAGTAATATATAACTTAATTAAAAAACATATAGAAACTTAAATTTAAAACAATAATTATCATACCACTTTTGAGAAAAATAAGTCAAACTAGTTTTAAGAAGAAAAAGTTTTCATTTATAGTTTTATTTTTTTAAAAGTACATACTACTATATATAACGAATTCTAAAATGCACACTTATTATTTTAAGGAATCGATATAAAAAACTTAATTAATTAACATATAAAGGAGAGGAAGACTATGAAGCATAAACCATATGATAAAGAGAAGAGTATTAGTAGCCTGGGCAGTGATTTAACCACTACAATTCAGAATTTTCATTATTCTGGAGAAATAGTTGTAAAAAAAGATAATGAAAGAATTGAAAAAGATAGAAAATAAGAGGAATTTTATAACTAATAAAATTGTATCCTTTTGAAATACTAATGTATAGATATTGTTATCTAAAACTAAATTGATTTTAATAATTTGATTAATATTAAGGAGGTATTTACTGTGAGTAGAAATAATGATGGAGATAAATTTAGTAATATAATGAGAGTGGGAAATTTCACTAAGCATGCAGTGGAAAACTTTGAAGAAAATATAGTGGAGCAAAAAGATTATTTAGAAAAGGTTAGAGCCCATGAAAAATCTAGAGATATAGAGTAGATTAATTAAATGGCTAAGAGGTGAGAAAATGGAGAATATATTAGGCTATTATTTAATGCCGCATCCACCGATAATTATTCCAGACATAGGTAAAGGAGAAGAGAAAAAAATAGAGGATACAAGTTTAGCTTGTAATCAAATAGGGCGGGAGATAGCTGATATTAAGCCATATACAATTATAATTATAACCCCACATGCTACAATGTTTTCAGATGCTATAGCTATATCTGATGAAGAAAGAATTTCTGGAGATTTAAGTCAGTTTAGGTGTACTAATATAAAAATGGATATGCCCATAGATAAAGAGTTTAATATTAAGCTTGGAACAGCTTGTCATTTAGAAGGAATTCCATCTGTTCTTGTGACTACCGATTTATTAAAAAGGTATAATGTAGATTATGAATTAGATCATGGCACGATTGTTCCGTTGTATTTTATAAATAAATACTATAATGAATATAAATTAGTCCATATTACATATTCAATGATAGGAGATATTAACTTATATAAATTTGGTATGGAAGTAAGAAGGGTGGCAGAAGAATTAAATAGAAAGGCAATAGTAATAGCAAGTGGGGATTTATCTCATAAGCTTAAGAATGAAGGTCCTTATTCATATTCACCATATGGAGAAAAGTTTGATCGTGAGCTTTTATATAATCTTGAAAGAGGCGATGTACTCGAAGCTTTTAATATGAATAAAACTATGGTTGAAGAAGCAGGGCAATGTGGACTAAATTCTGTATATATACTTCTTGGTGCTATGGAAGGGAGAGAAATAAAAGGGGAATTATTATCTTATGAAGGAACATTTGGCGTAGGTTATGGAGTAATGAAACTAAAAAGGCAAGAAGGTAAGAAGAACTATTTAGAAGAATTGATAAAGCATAAGGAAGAGAAACTTGAAAGAAAGTTAAGTGGTAACAACCCTTATGTAAAACTCGCTAGGGAAAATTTAAATCATTATTTCTCTCATGGAAAAAGTTTAGAAGATACATCAAATTTACCAGATGAGCTTTTGAATGAAAAACATGGGGTTTTTGTATCTTTAAAAAAATTTGGTAATCTTAGAGGATGTATAGGTACTATATCACCTACTACAGATTCAGTTGGAGAAGAAATTATCAGAAATTCTATAGAGGCTGCGATGCATGATCCAAGATTTCCAGAAGTTTTAGAAGATGAGATGAATGAGATTGATATATCCGTAGATGTGCTTATGGATTCAGAGCCATGTAGCAAAGAAGATTTAGATCCTAAAAGATATGGAGTTATTGTGTCTTCTGGCGTGAGACGCGGATTACTATTACCAGATCTTGAAGGTGTAGATACTGTAGAGGAACAGTTACAAATTGCTTGTGATAAAGCAGGTATAGATTTTGATGATGACTATAACATAAAAAGATTTGAGGTTGTAAGGTATAAAGAGGATTAAGTTTAAAAATCATATATTGACATATTTAAACATTAATTTATAAAAAAAGTTAAACACCTCTTGACAATAAAAGAATGTTCGTTTATTATAGAAATATAATAGAGGTGTTTAAATGAGAAGGAAAGATGATGGGAAGGAAAAAAGCATAAAAGAAGCCGTAATTAAGCTGATACTTAAAGAAGGTTTCCATGGTACTTCCATTTCAAAAATTGCAAAGGAAGCAGGAGTTTCTCCAGCAACAGTTTATATTTATTATGAAAATAAAGAGGTAATGTTACAGGATATATACCTGGAGTATAGTGAAGAAATTTTTAATTATGTTCTTAATAAGCTCGGTGATTACATGGATGGACCACAATTAATAGAAGTGCTTGTTAAAGAATACTATATATATATTAGAGAGCACAGTGAGATTTTTCATTTCGTAGATCAATTTTCAAACTGTCCAGCTTTATCTAATCAATGTTTAACAAGAAAAGGAATAAATAATCTTAATGATTTCTTGGATGGAATGAAGGAAAAAAAAGTATTCAAAAACTTTCAAAACGATAATTTAAGAGCACTACTTTTTTATCCAGCAAAATCAATTGCAATTAATCAATGCATTGAAGAAAATGAGAAAGATGAGTTACTTAAAGAATTGATTAAAATTATACAGAATGCTTTGTTAATGTAAACTGTAATCAAAAGAATTAAAGCGAGAGAAGTTTGTAAGCAAAAAATTGCAAAAAGTATCTCGCTAATATTGAACAAATATTTAAATGAGCATTCGTTTATAAGATTTGATTAAGGAGAGGATGATTAATATGATTAATACAAATAATAAAGGGATAGTAATTCCAATTTATGACATAGTGCTATTACCAGGCATGATTCACACATTAAAATTAAATAGATTTAGCGAAAAAGAAATTGGAAATTTAGCTGAAGAAGAACAAGTTAATATTGCATTACCTTTAAAACAAAGCTTTGGTCAAAGTAAGTTAAAGGAAGATGATTTTCATAAAGTTGGAGTTTCATTTCAAGTAAATGAAATTGAAAAAACAGAAAGAGGATATCAAATAAAAATTAAAGTTTTAGATAGAGTTGAAATTAAATCCTTTGATATTGAGGAAGATTCTATCAATGTAGAATTCGAGTTTGCACCTGATGTTATTGATATTTCAGATAAGAGCCAAGAGGAAATGGTAGAATATATTAAGAAAGTTACTAATGAAATTAGTGAAAATTTCAAAGGTTCAGGAGATTTCATGAAGACAATAGAAAACCTAAGAGATTTGAATAAACTTATGGGATATTTAACACATTTTATGCCTCTTTCAAACGAAGAAAAATATGAATTAATAGAAACTCAATCTCTAAAAAATAGAGGACTTAAATTTATGGATTATCTATTAAAACAAAAAGAAGCATTAAAATTACAATTTGAATTAGCACAAAAATTTACTGAAAAAGCAAATAAGAATTATAGAGAATCAGTATTAAGAGAGCAACTTAAGGCTATCCAGAGTGAATTGAATGAAGGAAAAAGCCAAGGGACTAAAAAGGACAAGGATTATTTTAATAGAATTCAGGAAGCTCAAATGCCAGATGAGATAAAGGACGCAGCTTTGGAAGAATTGAACAAGTTAGAAAGTCAAAGTCCAAACAGTTCAGAATATAATGTTATAAGAAACTACTTGGATTTATTAGTTCAACTTCCTTGGAAAAAGAGTGAACCGAAACTTATTGATTTAGAGGAAGCAAGACGTATCTTAAATGATGAGCACTATGGTCTTGAAAAGGTAAAAGATAGAATAATTCAACATTTAGCAGTAATGCAGCTTAAAAAAGATAAGAAAGGTTCTATTTTATTATTAGTTGGACCTCCGGGAACAGGAAAAACAAGTTTAGGTAGAAGTGTTGCTGAAGCCCTTGATAGAAAGTATATAAGATTAAGTCTTGGTGGTGTACGTGATGAAGCAGAAATTAGAGGACACAGAAGAACTTATGTTGGAGCAATGCCAGGAAGAATTATTCAAACAATTAAGAAAGCAGGGGAAACAAACCCGGTTATGATTTTAGATGAAGTAGACAAGTTAATGGCAAGTTATAATGGAGATCCAGCTAGCGCTTTATTAGAGGTTTTAGATCCAGAGCAAAATAATACTTTTACAGATCACTATTTAGACTTACCATATGATTTATCAGATGTGTTCTTTATAGCAACAGCGAATTCTTTAGATACAATTCCTAGACCTCTATTAGATAGAATGGAAGTAATTCAAATTTCTAGTTACACTATGAATGAGAAGTTCCATATTGGAAAGAATCATTTAATTCCAGCCGTTCTTGAAGAACATGGATTAAATAATACTCAGTTAGTTGTGGAAGATGAAGCTTTAGAAAGAATTATAAGCGAATATACACTAGAAGCTGGTGTGAGAGGGCTTAAAAAGCAATTAGCGACCCTTGCAAGAGTTGCATCTGAAAAAATTGTATCAAATAAAGTGGAGTTACCATTTAAGGTTACTGCAGATGATTTAGAAGAAATACTTGGAAGAAAGGTTTCTAGTCATGATAAAGCACAACAAGATAATTCACCAGGAGTTGTAACAGGACTCGCATGGACACCTGTAGGCGGAGAAATACTTTTCATTGAAGCCACTGATATGCCAGGAAATGGACAAGTTACTTTAACTGGTCAATTGGGAGATGTAATGAAGGAATCAGCGAAGATTTCATTAAGTTTACTAAAATCAAGATTACCAATGAATGCTGTAAACTTCAAAGAAAAAGATCTTCATATCCATGTTCCATCAGGATCAACTCCAAAAGACGGTCCATCAGCTGGAATAACATTATTTACTGCACTTGCATCGCTTGTTACAGGTATAAAAGTAGATTCTAAACTTGCTATGACAGGAGAGATTACCTTAAGAGGAGCAGTTCTTCCTATTGGAGGATTAAAAGAAAAATTATTAGCAGCACAAAGAGCTGGAATAACAAAGGTTTTAATTCCTAAGGATAACTTGATCGACTTAAAAGATGTTCCAGAAGAAGTTAAAAATCAGTTAACTATTCTAGCTGTAGAGACAGTTGAGGATGTTCTTAAAGAGACTTTAGGTATATCATTACCAAAAGCAGAACATGTTTTTAATCCGAATTTTGCACAAGAAACTTTTAATTTAAACCAAATCTAAATAGTTCTATAAAAATAAATAGAACTATTAGTTAGATAAGATTTTATATTAATTGATTAAGAAGGAGTATCTAAAAGGATGCTCCTTTTTATTTATGATAGTACATGTTAATTAAAATGAGGTTTAACTGAAATTAGTTTTTGAAATCAGTTAAACCTCTATTTTGGACATAATTGAAAAAATCCAAATTAATATTTATAAATAATATAATCTTAATCAAAAAATTGAGATATACCTATTATAATCATTAATATACCAGCAAATATAGTTGGTTTATTCCCTATATTTAATTTTGTAATGAATTTTAATGCAAAGTTACCAGAAAAGAATATAGCTAAGCTAATTATAAAATAAGGGAAAGACACCATAAATGCATTATATCCAATTAATGCAGAGCTGACTGAACTGCTTATATCGTCTAATGCAAGGGCAATACCTACAGATAAGGCTTCCTTATATCCTAATTCCCTGACATGAGTATTGTCTAAATCAAAACTTTTTTTACTATGAATCGATGTGTATATCATTCTTATACCCATTACAACTAAAAGTAACATACTTATGATAGAACATTCGGTATCATTAAAATAATTGGATATAAATTGACCAAATAAAGAAGCTAAGAATGAGACTAAAAAAGCAAGAAATGATATTATCAAATTCTTAGCCAGATTAACTTTTATACCAGCTACACTATACGCTACTCCTACTCCAATATTGTCGATACTATTAAGAATTGCTATAACGAATAAATATATTAGTTGCATAGTTTTCACCCCCTTAAATAATTCAGGCAATTTGACTTGTTATCTTTTTGAATATGCCTTAAGTAGAATAATCTCTAAAAAAGAAATTTGAGGGGAGTAAGTCAACTTATTGCTTTTGAGAATGCAATACTATGCTTTTTATCCGATAGCTAGCATCCGTAACACTCCAAATATATGAAACATAGGGGCACTCACAGAGTAAGCGACTATCATCAAATCATAGATTTGGACTTTTACTTATCTGCTTAACTGGGAGATAACGGCTGCACGCTCCTGGACGGGGTATAAGTTCAACTAAGATTCACTTGATATATTATATGCAAGATGACATAGTATGTTATAAATATTAATTAGTGTAAAGGAACAAACTATAGATTATATAATTAAAGAAGGTGAACAATATGAATGCAAAGATACCATTTTATGAAGAATATAAAGATAAGATTAGATGTAGAATATGTCCTCATAACTGCATAATAGATGAAGATAAATTTGGAATATGTAGAGTTAGAACTATAAAAGATAGTGTACCTACAGCTATTAACTATGGAGAAGTTACATCTATAGGCATTGATCCAATAGAAAAAAAGCCATTATATCATTTTAGGCCTTCAAAGAATATTCTATCTATTGGAAGTTTCGGGTGTAATATGACTTGCAGTTTCTGTCAAAATCATGAAATATCTCAAGGAAAACCGCAAACTCAATATATAAGTATAGAAAAGCTAATTGAAATTATTCCATCAGTTGAGAACAATGTTGGAGTTGCGTTTACTTATAATGAGCCTTTTATGTGGTATGAATATATGTATGATTCCGCTAAGAAAATAAAAGAAAACAATCCTGATACAAGTGTTGTAGTTGTGACTAATGGTTACATTAATGAAGAACCGCTTAAGAAACTTCTTCCTTATGTTGATGCAATGAATATAGATTTAAAAGGGTATACAAATAGGTACTATAGCAATATTTGCGGAGCAAAGTTAGAACCAGTTTTGGAAACTATAAAAAGGTGTAATAATCAGTGTCATATAGAAATAACAACATTACTTGTTAGTGAAGAGAATGATTCTTTAGAAGAGGCCAGACAAATTGCTGAGTTTATCGCTAGCGTTAACGAAAACATACCTCTTCACTTGAGTAGATATTTTCCAAGATATAAAATGGAGAATGCCGCTACCAATGTAGAAAAAATAACTAATGCACAAAATGAAGCTGAAAAATATCTAAAGCATGTTTATGTTGGAAATGTTCAAGGTGTAGACAATAACACTTATTGTGATAATTGCAATAAGCTGCTTATTAAAAGAACAGGATATTCTACAGAAGTATTTATAAGAGGTAATAAATGTGAAAATTGTGGTGAAGAAATCAATATAATAGTCTAAATAAACTATAACTTATACTTATGCAATAAACAACCGAAAGAGAAGTTGCTCTGTTTCTCGGTTGCTAAAAAAAATAACTGTGGATTTCTATCAGTCAAAGTTGCACCAGTCCTGCTTGTTCCTTAGGCGAGCTAATGACAAGCAGAACTGGAACAACTTTTACTGAAGAAATACCTACAGTCATTTTTTCAATGCAACACTACGAAAAAGAGCACCTTCTCTTTCTGATATGGAAAGTATTACAAAGTATAAGCCAAATTCATGCTTTGGCCATCTATATATAGGAAGATGTAATTAATCAGAATTTCACGCATGCAAAACCATCATAACTATATAGATTAGATATTTGATTTTCAATATATTAAGGGATAAAAATGATTTTATAAAATCATTCGATAGATTTTTAATTTAAGAATTAGACTAACTATCCATACTTATTAAGTTTGATTGTATAACGTTAATAGAAATAAGTGACATATTGTTTGCAGTGTTTCATTGGAATTTTGATGGTAATGATTGTTAAGTGAAATTCCAAATCTATGATTTGGTAAATTGAACTTACTCAGTGAACGTAGTGAGTCGAGTTTCCTTTAAAATTTCCACAATGCTTGTTCAACGTTTCTCGTTGAGGCAAGCATTGTGGGTACAACTTCTAGTCGTAGAATCATCCATCGAAATGCCTAGAAACCGAAACACAATATGTCACTTATTTCGGTAAGTTATCACAAAACTAAGTTTTAGTATGTTTATCTATTTGATGCATTATTATTTATTAAGTGAAAATGGGTTGAATTTAATAGCTCCACTATATTGGTAAGGATAAAATTCTTTTAAATGAGAAAGATAACATATCCATTGTGATGTTAAAGCCTTATAAACTCTACAGATATCATTATTGATATGAAGAATATCATCTCTAGTTAATTCTTTATGCTGTAAGAAAATAATCTCATCTCTTAAGTGCATTAGAGGCATAAGTAAATTCGAAAAAGTTTCATGTTCTAAGACATTTTCATTACTTATTAGATTGGATAAAATATCTCTACTTTCCACAACGAGTTTTTCAAGCCTACTATAATCTATTTTTTCGAAATTAATCTCGTGACTATGATTTTTAAATTTCAAATTAGAGGTTTTTAGATCAGTAAAGTCTAAATCTAGCAATTTAATTTTTTCATCACCAGCAGCAATTATCTCTAAAAGCGTAAAACCAATATCACTAAAAAATAGTCCAACTAACATATTTAACTTACTTAAACGCTCAAGCCTCGCACGTCTTTCAACAAGTTTTTCAAATACAAGTGTAACTGCAAGTATGTTTATTGGAATAAAACATAGGTTCATTAAAGAATAATATTCAGTGTTTTCTAATTGACCAAACATTAAATAATGAATAAGGAACATTACAAATGATAAAAAAAATAAAATAAATGATACAAATAAATAGTGTTTAAAATTCTTCATGATGTCTCCTTTAAGATAGTTTTAAGGCACATGAAATTTTTTTGGTTGTGCCTAATAAATAACAATATCCAGTTTAAAGAATTTGTACGAATATGTAAAGATATTATCATTTGTATTCTTATGGTAATTGGCCTATAATATATTAAATATCATTCATTTTATCAATAAAATTATGATATTTAGTAGAGAATTGAATACTAACATTCAAACTAAGGGGGACATGCTATGAATTTAAATGAGTGCTTAATAAGTAAAGATAAAAATCTATTACAAATAGATAGAATATGTGAATTATTAAAAATGACTTACTGGGCAAGTAAGAGGGACAAGGAAACTATCTTGAAATCTATGGAAAATTCAGTTTGCTATGGTGCATATTATGATGATGTACAAGTTGGTTTTGCAAGGGTTATAACAGATTATGCTACGAATTTTTATATTTGTGATGTTATTATTGATGAGAAGTTTCAAAGAAAAGGAGTAGGCAAAAAGCTTATAAAGGAAATTTGTGATGATAACAGCTCGAAATCCTTATTAGGGCTTTTAATTACAGAAGATGCACACAAATTATATGAAAAGTTTGGGTTTGAAAAAGATAGTACGAGCTTTATGTGCAAAAAGAGAAGTGAGTAATTTTATGAATCTTATGTTTAATAATTTATGATAGAAAATGAATA
Source organism: Clostridium chromiireducens (assembly GCF_003575225.1). NCBI lineage: Bacteria > Bacillati > Bacillota > Clostridia > Eubacteriales > Clostridiaceae > Clostridium > Clostridium chromiireducens. Next base: position 662,469 of record NZ_QXDJ01000002.1, read on the forward strand.
TTAAGGATTTTACTAAACTATAAGGCACAATAAAAAAATAATATATTAATGAAAGAATTGAGGAAATTATGGATAAAGTAAAAAAATGGGTTCCTGAATTGCAGAGTTTAAGTGGACTTTCTATTATATTTGTAGTTCTCATACATGCTACATCATACTATCTTTTAAGTGTTTTACATATGGACTCTTTTGAGAAAGTAGATTATTCAACTAGATTAGTGGACAACCTTATTCATGGTGCTGTACCGATGTTCATATTTATAGCTGGATATAAATATGCTTTAAATGATTCAAATAAGCCTTATAAGGAATTTATTAAGAGAAGAGTAAATAAAGTTATAAAACCATTTTTAGTAATTAGTATAACCTTTTTCACTAAGGATATTATAACTAATGCTGAGCACATAAATATAATAAATTTGTGTAAAAGTTTTTTAAGAATATTTATTGGCTATAATGCTGCATATCAATTGTGGTATATACCATTATATATTGTAATATTGCTTGTATATCCAATATTATATAAGATGATTAAAGATGAAAGAATTAGGAGTTTGTTTATTTTAGGAATAGTAATAACCCAATACTCTCTATCATGGTTCATTGATTTATTAGCTAGTCATCCATTTGATTTTGTATATTATCTTTTATATTTTCATATGGGATTAATTTTTTGTAAGTATGATGTAAAAAATAAGTTTATGAAGTTTGATACCATAATAATAGCTGCATATATAGTAATAACACTAGCAATAACATTTAACACTATTGATTACGTAGCTGGCCCTTTAAAGAAATTTATATTATGGCCATTATCCGTAATGGCATATTATTTTTTTGTTATAAGAATAAAAGAAAATAAAATACTACAATATTTAGGTAAGTATTCTTTTTACATATTTTTATTGCATGAACCAATCTTTTGTACAGATATATCGTATTTTTTTAAATCAGTTGGTATTTATTATTCTGTATTTGAATCTTTTATAGTAGGAATATTTACACTAATTGTAACGATGATACTCTATAAAGTAATAGAGAGTACATTTATAAAAAAACTGATATTTTAATGGGTTTGAAAAAGGTAGAGTTGGGAGGACACGATAATGAATAAACAGGAATTTGAGGAATTTTTAAATAAAAAGATACCAATAACAAAGGCAATGGGGCTAAAGGTTGTAGAATTTACGCCATCAAAGGTTCGAGTATCAGCTAAATTAGAACCTAATATAAATCATAAAGGAACAGCATTTGGAGGAAGTATTAATACTCTAATGACTATTTGTGGTTGGGCGATGGTATTTATAAATATTAAGGAAATAGATCCAGAGGTTCATATAGTAATTAAAAAAAGCAGTGTTAATTACTTAGCACCTATACGTGAAGACTTTATTGCAGAATGTGAATTGTCTAATGAAGAAAGTAGAAAGGATTTTTTAGAAACATATAATAGGCATAAAAAGAGTAGATTGAATCTTAAAGTTTCTATAAAGGATGATAAAACAATCTTTGCTGAATATGAAGGACAATATGTGGCATTTAAATAGATAAGTAGAAATAATTGTTGATGGTGAAGAATATAAGTAAGAATTTTACGGAGGAAAATTAATGGGAATTAAGAGTATGCATCATGTTTGTATTCAAACTAGTAATTATAAAGAATCCCTTGAGTTTTATACGAAAATTTTAGAATTTGAAATTGTTCAAGAAACTAAAGATTTTCATGGAAGAGATTTTAATACTTGGTTAAAGCTTGGTGAATTTATGATTGAACTTCAAACTAGTAAAAAAGAAGATACTTTGATTAAATGGAATAAGTTAAATGAAGGAATAGTACATATGTGCTTTTTAGTAGATAATGTGAATGAAGAATTCAATAGAATTAAAAGTTTAGGTTACGATAATTTCAAGCTTAAAAACAATGAAATTATTTATCAAGTTGAAGATAGCTGTCTATTTAAGATAAAAGCACCTGAAGGTACTGAAGTAGAAATAAGAGATAAGAGTGAAATATAGAGGTTTAATATGACCCACTGTTGTCATATTCAATATGATATATTTTGAATATGATTGGAGGGAGATATTAATGAAATATGAGTGGAAGAAGCAAGCAAAAGAATATTACATGCCTAAGAGCAAAGTTGAATTAATAACAATACCAAATTTTAAATTCTTTATGATTAAAGGAAAAGGAAATCCAAACAATGAACGTTTTTCTGAAGAGATAGGAGTTCTATATTCTCTTTCTTATGCAGTGAAGATGATGCCCAAAAGCGGAATTGTACCCGAAGGATATTTTGATTATACAGTTTTTCCTTTGGAAGGTATATGGGATATTAGTGAAGAAGGAAGAGGAAAAAACAATTTAGACAAGAATGAATTGATTTATACGATTATGATTAGACAGCCAGATTTTGTAACGGAAGAAATTGCTATGAAAGCATTAGAAATTGTTAAAAGGAAAAAGCCACATCCTCTATTAGAGCGTATTATATTTGATAGTATAGAGGACGGGGTATGTGTTCAGATACTGCATAATGGCTCTTATGACGATGAACCAAAGAGCTTTGAAAAGATGGAAGAATTTTGTGATTTAAATAATCTTGAAAGAGTATCAAAGGTACATAGAGAAATATATATTTCTGATGTCAGAAGGGTAGAGCCATCGAAGTTGAAGACTATTTTACGCTACAAAGTTAATTATATAGATAAATATTAGTATTGATAGACATAGTTATATTAGGTTCATGGGAAAATATGTTATACTATCATAAGAAAGATCAATAACAAGAAATTAATTTATGGAACAGATAAATTATAACATCTTGTGGATTTTAAGGAGAGATAATATGATAAGTTTATTTACAGCTTTTGCGACAGGAGAAGATTTTTTTTATGAAGGAGCATTTATTGCAAAAGTAAAATATCAAAGATTTAATGAAACAACAAATAGTGAGAGCTTTAAAAATGAAATTATAAAGAATAACAAAAAGCTTTGTATAATTGAGTGTATAGGATATAATGACACAGAAATTATAGAAAAATTGACAGTATATTTGATGATGAATATAGGCGCAAAAGAACCAATGAAATCAGACACGTCCGAAATACAAGGAGTTTTGTGGCGCAGTTTTTCAAAGGAAGAGATTGCTGAGTTTAGTCATACTACAGGAGATACAAATTCAATACATTTAACTGACAATCCAGTTGTTCAAGGGCTATTTATATTAAAAGAACTTTGTAACACAACAAAGGTAAATGAAATAGAAATCAAATACATTCATCCTGTATATGGAGATAATCCTGTGTATATTTTAAGAGAAGAAAATATACTAAAAGGATTTAGTAATGGATTTTTGTGCTTTCAAGCCACAGTATAGTACTAAGTAAATTAACAATTGCGTAGTTTTACATGAAATTTTGATAAGATAGCTTAGCGGATAAATAAAATCAAAATAATTTTTAGTATTAAAAGGGTGTGAATTCTTATGAGATTAAAGCGAATTAAATACTTGGTACAGTTAAGATAATCTGATGGCAGATTGTACCAAGATAAATTAACTTGTTATCAGTTAACTGTACCGCTTTTCAGAGTTATTTATAAATAATGAAAAGAAAAGGAGTAAAGTTATGGATTACAAAAAATTAAAGAGAATATGGCAAAGAGAAGAACAAATGAGCTTTAAAGGATGGGATTTTTCTTATCTTGAAAACAGATGGGAAAGTGATATGTTACCGTGGGATTATAGTTATATTGTGAAAGAATATCTTAAACCGCATTTGAAGTTGCTTGATATTGGCACTGGAGGAGGAGAATTTCTATTAACTTTATGCCACCCATATGCAAACACCTCAGTCACAGAAGCCTATGAACCAAATGTGAATTTATGCATGGAAAGGCTAAAACCATTAGGAATTGATGTAAGGCAAGTTTATGAAGATAATAGAATGCCGTTTAAAGATAATTCGTTTGATATCGTAATTAATCGTCATGCATCATTTGATATAAAGGAAATAAAGCGTATCTTAAGAGCAGATGGTGTATTTGTAACTCAACAAGTTGGTGGAAAAAATAATGAGATGCTTTCCAATAAATTAATTAAAAAATATGAGTCACCATATAAAAAATTTACTTTAGAGAATACATCAAAACAATTTGAGGAAAATGATTTTGAATTAATTTATGAAAATGAATATTATCCATCTCTAAGATTTTATGATATAGGAGCAGTGGTGTATTTTGCTAAAATAATACAATGGGAATTTCCAGGGTTCACTGTTGAAACAAACTTTAATGAGCTTTGTGAATTGCAAGATGAATTAATAAAGAAAGGCTATATAGAAAGTTTCGAACACAGATTTATAGTAGTTGCGAAACTAAAGAATTGATTTGGCGTGATGGTGATACTTTATATTATCCATTAGGAGTAACAGATCCAGATTATTGTGTTTTAAAATTTACTGCACAATCTGGGAGGTTTTATAGTAACTTTAAGTCCGAAAATTTTACTGTTGAATAATTTTAATAAAATATATATAGATAATAAGAATGCCTTATAAGATAGAATAATAAAAGCTATTTTATAGGGTATTCTTATTATTTATATTTAATCATCATAAAATCTTCATAACTTTTTATTATAATTATGATAACGTAATAGTAATTGAATTTTTACTTAATTTTAACTATGTATGTACTGATGCTAGATTTATTTAGAGGTTAGTCACATAATGCTCTTTATTAATAATTGCAAAATTATCAGCGAATCTAAATAAATTTATATAAGGATATAAAGTTTGGCTTTATCATAAAAGCGATTTTGAGGAGGAAATTATGAGTGTTAAAAGGGATATTATAAAAGTATATGATATGACATGCAATTCATGTGAAAATAGAGTAGAAAGAGCTCTAAAAAAAGTTGATGGAGTTATTAATGCAAAGGCCAGCTATAGTGCAGAGGAAGTGGTTGTGGAATATGATAGCTCACTTTGTACTAAAGAGCAGTTAAAAAGTGCAATTAAAGCAGCAGGTTATAGTACTGAAACGTCAAATAATTTTAAATACGTAGGCTTTTTTGTTATAGCTGCAGCTATATTGTTAATTGGAAATTCTACTGCAGGTTTTGACATGAGTGCTAAGTTAAATAATGCATCATATGCAGTATTATTTATTGTTGGTGTGTTTACATCTATACACTGTGTAGGTATGTGCGGTGGAATAATGCTTACTCAAAGTCTATCTAAAAACAGTATAATAGATGAAAAACAGAGTAAGTTTAAGAATTTAATGCCTTCAATTTTATATAATGCTGGAAGAGTAACGTCGTATACTATTATTGGTGGAATTGTTGGAGCTTTAGGTTCAGTATTATCATTATCACTTAATGTAAAAGCTGGCCTACAAATAGTTGCAGGAATATTTATGATAATAATGGGATTAAATATGGCTGGTTTTTCAGTATTCAGAAAGTTTAATATTAAACTACCATGGTCATCATGCAAGATAAAAAATAAACCCAAGGCTCCTTTTTTAGTTGGTGTGTTAAATGGATTGATGCCTTGTGGACCATTACAGACAATGCAGCTTTATGCATTAGGAACAGGTAGTGCGGCAGCCGGAGCCATATCAATGTTTCTATTTTCTTTAGGAACAGTTCCATTGATGTTGGTATTTGGAGCAATATCAGGATTATTAAGTAAAGGTTACACAAAACAGATTTTAAAATTAAGTGGAATTTTAGTAGTGGTACTTGGCTTAATAATGGGAAATAGAGGGCTGGCACTTGCAGGTGTTGGAATTCCAAATGCCACTACATTAGCTCAAAGTCTTTCAGGAACTGAAGCCAATGCATCTCAGACTAATATAGGTAAGGCAACCATGGAAAATGGAGTTCAAGTAATAAGAATGACTGCAGATAATAATGGATATACACCTAATGCTTTCTATGTTCAAAAAGGTGTACCTGTTAAGTGGATAATTTCAGGAAAGCAAATCAATTCTTGTAATAATGCAATTGTTGTGCCATCATTAAATATTCAAAAAACTTTAAAATCTGGTGAAAATGAAATAGAATTTACTCCACAAGATGGAGATATAAATTTTAGCTGCTGGATGGGAATGATTAGAGGAGTAATCAAAGTTACAGATAATCTTGACTCTGTAGATACCTCTAAGGCAGATTCATCAATTCCAGCGCCAAGCAGTGGAATGAGTTGTTGTACGGGTGGAGGGTCAGCAAGCACTGTACCAAAGGCTCCTAGCATATATGGAGATGATTTTAAAAAAGTCTCAACAGATAGATTAATTAAAAAAGCAAATATATCTGGAGATACACAAAGTATTAAGATGAAGGGCATAGGGTATGAATTTGATCCACTTGTAATAGTTTTAGAAAAAGGTATAAAGACAAACTTAAGTATAGATCTTAGTTCATATGATGATGCTGATGGTAATTATGTAATATTAAATGGTGATAATGATGATATAGTGACTAACTTCCAAGGTAAAAAGGATAAAGTAAATGTTGATTTTAGCATAAAAAACAGTGGAACATATTTGATCATTAAAAATAATCAAATTTTGGCTGGAATTGAAGTCACTGACTCATTAAAAAATGTGAATTTAGAAGAAGTTCGTAAAAAGTTTATTAACGAATAAATAAAAAGCCGTTATTACACATAGTATGATAACGGCTTATTAAGTTTATTTTGTTGTATAAAGAACAAAATAGAGTGTTTTAGGTAATATAATATTATTAAATAGAAGATTGACACAAAATCTACATAATTTTTTTATATCATAATCTTATGCTTAGTTTGATAAAGTATGGATGTGGAAATACTAACCAATGATAGAACGTTTATTTAAGAAGGAGGTTTTTATGATGAGAAACTTTACTAAAATTACAGCGGTAATTTTAATGATATTTACATTAAATTTTATTTCGACGCACTCATCTGGGGAGCGAATTATAGATAGAGAGTTAAGTAATGTAAGCCGTTTTGTAAAATTGCTAAGAAATGCTGATTTGAATAACCTTCGAAGTACGTTAAAGAGTATTATTATTGTTCCAAGGAATAATGAAGAGAACAATACAATATATCCTAATGAATTGAAACAATATATTTTAGACAATATTCATAATATAAAAGATATTAAAGTAGTTGAAGAGCCGAAAATAATTGAAATAATAAAGCCAATACAAAAAACTCCAGTAAAGAAGGATTTTCAGTTAGGAGCGATAAAGGAAAATACTAATCTCATTGTAAATGATCCAGGTTATAAGTATGAATGGGATATAAGTTATACAGAAGCAGATAAAGCTTGGGCATTAGTAAAACAAAAGAGAGAAATAAAAGTAGCAGTTTTAGATACAGGGGTAGACTATACACATCCTGATTTGAAAAATAGAGTATTGAAGAATAGCGGATATAATTTTGTAGATGATAATGCTGAGATAATGGATGATAATGGTCATGGAACTCACGTATCGGGAATAATTGCAGCAAGCGCTAATAATAATGTTGGGATTTCAGGAATTACAGGAACTTTAGATGTAAAGATAATTCCAATTAAAGTACTTGATAGTAGTGGTAATGGGGAAACAAATAATATAGTTAGGGGAATAAAGTACGCTGCTGATAAGGGGGCAGATGTAATTAATCTAAGCCTTGGAACAAATTCTAAAAGCAAATCAATTGCTGATGCAATAAATTATGCAAAGAGTAAAGGGGTATTTGTTGTAGCGGCTGCTGGAAATGATGGGGAAAGTAGTGATAATGTTAGTCCGGCTAGTGATGGGGCATTTGCTGTAGCAGCGATGGATTATAATTATAATAAAGCTTATTTCTCAGATTATGGAAACTGCATTAGGGTCTCTGCTCCAGGGGTACAAATACTAAGTACAGTTCCAGGAGGATACGAAGCATGGGATGGCACTAGTATGGCAGCACCAGTGGTAACAGGAATTGCAGCGATGATTAAAGCAGAAGACCCGAATTTAACACCAAGTCAAATAGAAAGCATATTAGATAGTACTGCTAAGGATATAATGTCTAAAGGTAAAGATCAACAATCTGGATATGGGATGATTAATGCCTATAGTGCAATTAAAAAAGTGATACAAATAGAAAAATAGAGTTCATCATTGTAACCTAGAGGCAATTAAGAAAAGAGATAATATAAATGGATCTACATATAATATTCATAAATTTATGTTAAAATACTAGAATATGAAAGTATTATATTAATATAAAATTGCATGAGGTAAATATTATGAATAATATCCTAATAATTGAAGATGAAAAAAGTGTATCAGAAGTATTAAAGGCATATCTAGAAAAAGAAGGGTATGGCGTTTATTCCACTGAAAATGGACTCGATGGAATTGAAGTTTTCAGAAAAGAAAAAATAGATTTAGTAATTTTAGATTTGATGCTTCCAGATATTGAAGGTGAAGAAGTATGCAAAGTTCTAAGAAGAATATCTGATGTATACATTTTTATGCTTACGGCTAAGAGTGCATTAAGTGATAAAATTGAAGGTCTAAATATTGGAGCAGATGAATACTTAACAAAACCTTTAAGTCCAAGGGAACTTACTGCGCGTGTAAATGCGCTATTTAGAAGGATAGGTGGAAATAAAGAAAATATTATTTCACTTGATAAAGGCAAATTAACAATTGATATGGATAGGCGGTTAGTTAAGTTAGATGGAGAAGAAATAAGTTTAACTCCAAACGAATTTGATATACTGTATGTCTTAGCTTCAAATAAAGGAAAGGCATTTACAAGAGAAGCAATTATTGAGAGGACTTTTGGGATTGATTTTGATGGTTCAGATAGGATTATAGATGTTCATATAAAAAATTTACGTAAGAAAATTGAGGAAGATAGTAGGTCACCAAAGTATATACTTACTGTTACAAAAATTGGGTATAAGTTTGGTGATGATATATGAAGCAAAGTATTAGAAAGCGTTTAAGCATAATTATAATATCTTGTTCTGTAGTCGCAGTACTTCTATCCGCTTTACTAGTAAATATAACTATAACTAACACATTTACTAAGTATATGGAAAACATACAAACTCAAAGGAATACTAGATTAGTAGAATATTTTCAACAAGTTTATAAAAGTGATGGTGGATGGCAGCCAACTTCTGGCGAAGAAATGATGCACGAAGCATATATGAGCAATTATTGTCTGACACTTTATGATGAAAATAAAAAAGTAGTTTGGGCAATGAATCATGAAGATATAAAATATAAAAATCATATCACAATAAATGGTTCAGAAGAAACAGGAGTCTATACTACAAGCACTTTTGATATAAATGTAAATGATAAGACTGTAGGCTATATTACAGTAGGTCAATACGCACCTGTTATGCTTTCACAAGAAGATATAAGTTTTAAGACTCAAATTAATAAGAGCATTGTATTTAGTGGAGTATTAACATTATTGATAGTGTCTATCATAAGCTTGATTTTATCAAAACAATTTTCAGAACCTATAAAAGAAGTCTCGAAAACGTCTGTGAGTCTATCACGAGGAAATTATGATTCGAAATCAAATATAAAAAGTGATATTGAAGAAATTAGAAATTTAACTGAAAGTATAAATTCATTAGGGGATAAGTTAAATAGTCAAGATTTGTTACGAAAAAGACTTATTTCAGATATATCTCATGAAATAAGAACCCCTCTTAATGTACTTCAAAACAATTTAGAGGCCATGATAGATGGGATAATGCCTATATCAACCGAAAAACTTAATAATTTAAATGACGAAGTAATAAGATTTGGTAAGCTTTTAAATAATCTAAATGCATTAAAGGAAATTGAATCTAATGAAATTGTGCTTAAATTGGGGAGAGTTAGTATAAGAGAACTTCTTTCTACTGTAATTAGTGATTTTTCCATTGCAGCTAGTGAGAAAAACATAAATCTAATCATGAATGAAGAAGATAGAGATTACATAGTTTTAGGGGATTATGATAAATTAAAACAAGTATTTATAAATCTTATATCAAATGGAATTAAATTTACTAATATTAATGGAACTGTATGGATTAATATTAGTAGTGAATCGGATAAGGTTATTATCGAAATCAAAGATAATGGAATTGGAATTAAAAAAGAAGATTTACCTTATGTTTTTGAACGAATGTACCGTGGGGATAAAAGCAGGCATAAAATTGAAGGTAGTGGAATTGGGCTTACTTTAGTAAAGAAAATATTAACACTGCATTCAGCAACTATTGATGTAGATAGTAAAGAGAGTAAAGTAACTATATTTACTGTATGCATGAGTAAAGAGAGTGAAATTAAATAATGATATTTAAGGCTGTGGCACAATTATTAAAAGATTGTGTCACAGCCTTTTTTGAAATAGGTAGAATATCTTCATCTAATCTTCATACTATTTATTTAAAATATATACATAAGGAGGGATCAAATTGAAAAGTAATAATTTAAGTTTTAAAGAAAAGAATATGCTTTGTCATAGATGCCTAATAAATGTAATGAAAATAAGAGGAGGAATTTATTATGAATTGTCATGGAAATAATAAGAATAGCGAAAATAAAAAGCACAATCCAATAAAGCATATGCTAATGATGGTACTTTGTTGTGGATTACCATTCATAGTTGTATCAATACTCCCTTTTATAAACCTTCAAGGGGGATTAAAAACAGCGATAGCTGGAATTGCGCCTTTTATATGCCCTATAATGATGGTACTTATGATGGGGATGATGTTTAAAGGTAGTAAGAATAGAAGCTGCTGTAGTGGAAAGAAAGAGGTAAATGAGAATCAAAATAAAATAGAATAACAATTTGAAATAACTGTTTTTTATAAAAAGAATAAGATGATTAATATATAAATAATATGATTTCTAAAAATATTAAGGGTATGCAGTATATAATTGCATACCCTTTAAATATTTAATTTTTATGTATTTAAACTTTTAAAAATTTGAATAAGGACCACGAGCTTCCAATGGCTCCAATAAGAATGCCAGTTAATACAAATTGCCATTGAAGAGTTTGTGTAATATAAGATGGCGACAATAAGTTTATCAAAAGCAAACTTTCATTTATCTTTATAAAAGCTATCTTATAAAGACTATATAATAAAACAGTAGAAGCAATTGCACCAATCAAGCCTATAACAGCTCCCTCAATGACAAATGGCCATCGTATAAACCAATCAGTTGCACCAACATATTTCATTATTCCAATTTCTTTACGTCTTGAAAAGATTGTTAGTTTAATAGTATTACTAATTAAAAATATTGAAGTAGCTATCATTAATATAAATAAAACAATGCTAATCCATTTAAGACTGTTAGAAATGGAGATTATTTTATTAGTAAATTTTTGGTCATTATTAATTGACTCTATCCCGGGCATGTTTTCTATTGAACTTATTACTTGCTCAGATACTTCTGGTTTTTCTAATTTTACTATATATGAATTGGGTAGCGGGTTATTTGAAGAATCATAATTACTTAATAAGGAATTATCATTTTCAGACACTTCTTTATTAAATTTATCTAAAGCTTCAGATTTATCTTCATATTCAACGTCACTGATACCAGGTATACTACTTAACTTTTGATTTATATTTTCCTGATCTGTAATGCTAATTCCGTCTTTTAAAAATACTTGTATTTGTAATTGCGATTCAACATTCTTCATTCCAATTTGTATATTTTGCGATAATAAGATGAACACACCCATTAAAAATAAAGTTGCGGTTACTGTAATTACCGAAGCTAAACTAATAGTTTTATTTCTATTTAAGCTTTTAAATGCATCAATAATATAATATTTAAAAGTATTAATTTTCATAATTGTAAGTCCCCCTAATTTCGTCCCTGATTATAGTTCCGCTTTCAACAGCAATTACTCGTTTTTTCATTGTATCAACAATGTCTCTAGCATGAGTAGCCATAAGAATTGTTGTACCATTTTTATTAGCATCATATACTTTAGTAACATCTACAAATTTTATCATTAGTTCTCCTCCAATTAACATGTACTAAATTTTATGGATTTATATTCATTGTTAATTTAGTTAATTATTCTGGTAGTATTATAACTTATTTTTATGAAGAAATTGTGTGATTGTAACTGGTAATATATTCCTGTTAGTGAATCTTCATAATTTCTACACAATTTTAGTGTATTATTGGAGTAACTTTACAAAAGAGGAACAAGTGTTACTCTAGAGAGAAGGAGCGAAACAAATGAAAAAAACATCAAGGACAGTTATGTTTGCAGTTGCATTAGCGTTAGTAACACAAATATCAGTAGTTGCTGCACCAATATCTAATCAAACACAACAAAGCCAATTAGAGCAAAATAAAAATTCATTGAAAGAAGTGCAAGATAAAAGAGAAGAACTTGAAGCGAGCATTGAAAATCTAGACAATCAAATTGAAGATTATATGATGAAAATCGAAGAAAATAAGAAGAGCATAAATTCTACAGAAAACGATATCAAAACTACTAAAAAACAAATTACTCAAGTTGAAGAAGAAGTGAAAAATCAGCAAGATGTATTAGACCAAAGAGTGAGAGCCATGTATATAAATGGACAATCTAGTTATCTCAAAATTTTATTAGATTCAGAAAACTTTAGTGATTTAATAACAAGAGTTGAAGCAGTTAGAAAGATAATTGGTATTGATAAAAAAATAATAAGCGACTTGAATGATAAGAAGTCAGTAGTGGAAAGTAAAAAAGCATCTCTTGAAGTTAAGTTTAATGATTTACTTGCATTAAAGAGTGAAAATGAAGATAAGCTAACAAATTTAAATACTAATATAGCTGATCAGAAGAAACTAATAGTTGAGGCTAAAGATCAAGAAAGATTATATGCATCGAAGGTAGATGAATCTCAAGCACTAGTAAATACAACTATGAATCAAGTAAATAAAATAAGAAGTGAAGCGCCAAGAGTTAATGCTTCAAGAGGAACAACATCTGCCTCTGCTTCTGGAAATAATGTAATAGCATATGCTTCAAATTTCTTGGGAACCCCTTATTTATGGGGAGGGACAAGTCCTTCTACAGGATTTGACTGCTCTGGATTTACACAGTATGTATATGCTCATTTTGGAATTAGTCTAGGAAGAACAACATATGATCAAATTAATGATGGATATGGAGTTTCAAGAGATGAACTTCAAGCTGGAGACTTAGTGTTCTTTGGTAAAGGTGGAGACCCAACTCATATGGGAATATACATTGGTAATAATACATATATTCATTCACCAAGAACTGGTGATGTATTGAAAATATCACCAATGACGAGAACTGATTATATAACTGCTAGAAGAGTAAAATAGTAAGATTAGAATGCATACCTTATAAATAGCACATATTAAAAATATCGCATTTATTGCGATATTTTTGCTTTTATAGAATAGGAATAATTAAAAAATTTCCGATACATAAAAATAATTTAATGTGAATGAAAAACTTCATAAAATCTACATAAGTAAGTTGTAATATAAGAAGATGATGTAAGGATAATTTAACCTTAAAGATTATTATTTTCCAAGGATTAAACTAAATATTTACTATATAGAAAGATTAATGGGTAATAAATTAATATGGTAAGGAGGTAAAAGTGAAGATAAATAAAGAAAAAATAAAAGTCTATGATATGACTTGTAATTCATGCGAGAATAGAGTGGAAAGAACATTAATGAAGTTAGAAGGAGTAGTTAGCGCTAAAGCTAGCTATAGCAAAGAGCAAGTCATAGTTGAATATGATATTGAACTTTGCGACATTCATAAGATAAAAGAAAGTATAAAATCTGCAGGTTATAGTATTGAGAGTTCCGATAAGTATAAGTTTATTGGAATATCCATTGTTGCAGTAGCAATTATATTCTTAGGAAGCACTACTGGTGGATTTGATATGAATGCAAAGCTTAATGGAGCCTCATATATTGTTTTGTTTATAATAGGTATGCTTACATCGATTCACTGTGTTGGTATGTGCGGAGGAATTATGCTTTCACAAAGCATGTCTAAGAATGAGGCAAGTAAACTTCAAGTTGTTCGCCCTGCTATTTTATATAATGTTGGTAGAGTAACCGCTTATACAGTTATAGGGGGACTAGTAGGGGCATTAGGTTCAGTACTATCTCTATCATTAGATGCAAAATCAGCTATGCAGATATTTGCAGGTGTATTTATGATTATTTTAGGATTGAATATGGCTGGGTTTAGCATGTTTAGAAGGATGAATCTAAGATTACCTTGGTCTACATGTACAATGAAAAAGAAGTTTAAAGCACCATTCCTAGTAGGTCTTTTAAATGGATTAATGCCATGCGGACCTCTTCAAACAATGCAATTATATGCACTAGGTACTGGTAGTGCAACGAAAGGTGCTCTATCAATGTTTTTGTTCGCACTCGGGACAGTTCCATTAATGCTTACTTTAGGTGCATTATCAGGACTTTTAAGTAAAGGTTATACTAAAAAGATATTGAAAATGAGTGGATTTCTAGTAATAATTCTTGGAGTTATTATGGGGAATAGAGGGCTTGCTTTAGCAGGAGTAGGAGTACCTAATTTTATGAATATTAGGAGTAACTCAGTTGCAAGTTCTTCATCTGAATCTGACATGGGTAAAGCTATTTTGAAAGATGGAATTCAGGAAATAACTATGACGGTAGATGGCAGCGGATTCACTCCAAATCAATTTTATGTTAAGAAGGATATGCCAGTAAGGTGGATAATAAAAGGTGATGCAATAAATCCGTGTAATAATGCTATTGCTATTCCTGCTTTAAGTCAGGAGTATACTATAAAATCTGGAGAGAATATAGTGGAATTTACTCCAAATGATAAGGATATAAATTTTAGCTGTTGGATGGGAATGATCAAAGGTTCAATTAAGGTGACAGATAATTTAGATACAGTGGACACCTCAAAGAATCAGTCAACTCAAGAAGAACGAGTTCCCAGTATTTTTGGTGATGATTTAAATCAAGTTTCAACTGACAGATTGATTAAAAAGACTGTTGTTTCAGATAATACCCAGACTGTTAATATAAGAGGAATTGGATATGAATTTGAGCCACTTATTGTAGTAGCAAATCAAGGGATGAATACTAAGATATCATTAGATTTGAAGGCTTTTGATACTTATGATGAAAAATTTGAAGTGATAAATAGTGATACTAAGGAAAGTATAGCTTCAGTGAATGGTACAAAGGGAATAGTTAGTATGGATGTAAAGTTCAATAAGAATGGGAAATTTGCAATAGTAAATTCAACTAATGTATTGACGGTCATCCAAGTAGTAGATGACATAAACGTTATAGATTTAGAAAAAGTTAGAGAACAGTATTTTAGCAAATAATGATGTGGGTTTTCAAAATAATTATAAAATGAATAATATTTTAAGACTATAGATAGAAATTATTGTAGGAGTTAATCATAGAAAAAGTTTTCTACATATTATCTACATAATTTATGTTTATAGTTATAGTAATAAATGCAAATATCAGGAGGAATTTAGATGGGAAAAAGTGATCTAGTAAACGAGCAAAAAGCTTCAGGAAAAAGGCTGGTTAATAATTACAAAAAGTTAATTATTATAGGAATAGCCTTAATTAGTATATTAGCTATGGTAGGATGTTCATCTTCAAGCAAGGAAAGTGCAGCAAACACTAATAATGAAGCTAGTAGCAGTGGTAATTCAAGCAAGAGCAGTGACTCAAGTAGTAGTAATAAAGAAAGCAAAAGTGAAGAGTCTAAAGTAACTAAAGCTGATATAGTTCCAGGAATAGAAATTAACAAAACAGATATTTCTAATACAGTAAAGTTTTATCCATATGAATCAAATGGTATTAAAATGGAGGTTTTAGCATTAAAGGCTAAAGATGGTACAATAAGAACTGCATTAAATACTTGTCAGGTGTGTTATGCTTCAGGAAAAGGATATTATGTACAAGAAGGCGATGAATTAGTATGCCAAAACTGTGGTAATAGATTTGCATCAAATATGGTAGGAAAAACTAAGGGTGGATGTAACCCAGTGCCTATATCAGATACGAACAAAGTTGATGATGGCAATAAAATAACAATTGATAAAAATTATTTAGATAAAAATAAAGCTTATTTTAGTAATTGGAAGGTTAGTTAAATATAAGGCACAATCACAAAAAGATATAGGTACATTAGTGCCTATATCTTTTTTGTTTTCATTTCTAATTTTTATAAGTTATGCCATTTGGAGTTCTTCCGACAGAAATGATGGCGATTACTTTGTTTTTTGAGTTATCTATAGCAATTACTGTATTATCATACATATTTGTTATATAAACATATTTATTATCATGTTAAAGAGCTTTGATACAAAATTAATTTAATATCAAAGCCCTATTTCATTATAATTTTAAATACAGGTCTTGACTTCGTTAGCGAATAGGTAAGACTTACTTTTGATACATAAATTTATTATTTTTTTGATTGTGCCTTAAACATTGAATGGAAACTTTGATATCTATACCTTTACTATGTTGAAATGGTATAATATAAAATTAGATAAGCTAATATTTTTAAAAGCATGTTAATTTTAGAATATTACATGCATGGAATACGATACTAATAAGAATATTTTGCGCTATTCGAAAGATAAGAAATAAAATGAAAAAGAGGTTGATTTAAAATGGGAAAATTAAGAGTTATAGGTATAGGACCTGGAAGTATTGAAAATATGAGTATAAGAGCTTTAAAGGCGATTGAAGATAGTGATGTTATTGTTGGATACAATAAATATATAGATATGATAAAAGAGTTAGTTAAAGATAAAGAATTATATTCAACAGGTATGAAAGGTGAAGAAGCTAGATGTAAAGAAGCATTAGCTTTATGTAAAGATAAGAATGTTGCATTAATAAGTACTGGTGATGCAGGAATTTATGGTATGGCTGGACTGATACTTGAGCTTAAGAAAGATGAAGAGGTTGAAATAATTCCAGGTATAACTGCCAGCAGTGCAGCTGGATCTGTCGTTGGAGCACCACTAATGCATGATAACTGCAATATTAGTCTAAGTGATCTTATGACACCTTATGAAGATATAAAAAAGAGAGTAAGGCTTGCGGCAGAAGGTGACTTTGTTATATCACTATATAATCCTAAGAGTAAAGGAAGGCCAGATTACCTAAGAGAATGTATTGATATAATAAGAGAGTTTAGAAAGGATTCAACACCAGTAGCAGTAGTAAGGCATGCTCTTAGGGAAGGGCAAAGTTATAATTTATTTACTATTGGGGATTTTGATGCTGAAATTGTTGATATGATGTCAATTGTAATAGTGGGAAATTCAAAGAGCTTTTATAAAGATGGCAAGTTTATAACACCAAGAGGATATGAAAATAAGAGGTAGATATGATTGGATTTATTTTAGGAACGTCTGAAGGAAGAAAAATATTATCATCAATATGTAAATATACTAATGATGTTGCTGTATCTACAGCAACAAGCTACGGTGGAGAGCTTCTTAAGGAATTTAACATAAAGGTTTTGAATACCAAACCTTTAAATAGAGAAGAAATGTTAAGTTGGATGAAACTAAACGATATTCATGTATTAATTGATGCTTCACATCCTTATGCACAGGAAGTTACCAAAACTGCTTTAGAGTGCACAAAGGAGCTTAAAGTTAAGTATATAAGATATGAACGAAAGGGAGCATTAGAAAATAATCAAGGTGAAGAGATAATAAGAGTTGAAAATTATGATGAAGCTATTGATATAATTAAAAGTATAGAGGGAAATATTTTAAATACGACTGGTGGAAATAATGTCTCTAAGTTTTTAGATTTAAATTTTAAATATAGAGTGATACATAGAATTTTACCAATGCCTAAAGTGTTAAACAAAATAGTTGAAGCAGGAGTTAGTATTAAGGATATTATAGCGCTTCAAGGACCAATATCTTATGAACTAGAAAAAGCTTTTATTAATCAATATTCTATTAAAGGGATTTTAACAAAGGACAGTGGTGAAGAAGGTGGAGTTTTAGAAAAACTTAAGGCTGTTCGTGAGAGTAAGATTAAATTGATTGTCATAGAAAAACCAAAACTTAAATATGATTTTGAATTCAATGATGTGGATAAATTATCGCAGTATTTAGTAAAAGAATATAAATTAAAGCAACTTTCTATGAGTTATAAAATTGAAAGAACTACAACGGGAAGCAGTGATTTTAAGATATTGGAACAAAAACTTGACGATGAATTATATCAAATATATGGAGAAATGCAAAATATTTATTCATCGCATAATACAGTAAGTGATTTACAAACAATAATAGTGTATGAAGATAATAATCCTGTGGCTTGTGGGTGTTTAAAAATTCTTGATACTGATCTAGCAGAAGTGAAAAGAGTATTTGTATGTCAAAATAATAGAGGAAAAGGTTTATCAGAAATCGTAGTAAGAGAAATTGAAAAATTAGCTATTGAACGTAAAATTAAAACACTTATTTTACAAACAGGAAGTAAGCAGAATGCGGCTATAAATTTATATAAGAAAATGGGTTATACACTAATAGAAAACTATGGCCCTTATGTTAATGACGATAATAGTATTTGCATGAAAAAATTAGTTTAATAACTTAAAAGAGTTAAATGGAAAGGTCATAATGAAAGGCTTATTTTGAGTATAGAAGAATTTTGTATTCATGAAAAGAAGTATCTAGAATTAATAATTGATTTTATAAGAAAATTATTATTGATTAAATAATATTAATGAAATATAATCGAAATAAAGAAAATAATTCTTTTTGAAGGGAGTTAAAAGTAATGAGCGTTAAAGAGAAAGTATTAGAAGTTATGAGAGAGGCTGGGAAACCAGTAAGTGCAGGAGAAGTTGAAAAATTATCTGGTTTAGATCGTAAAGAAATTGATAATGCATTTAAAGAATTGAAAAAGGAAAGTGCAATTGTATCACCAGTTCGTTGTAAGTGGGAACCAGCAAAGTAATAAAAATAATAAAAATAATACATATGTTGTAGCAATTTAAAAAAGGACACTCTGTCGCAAATGCTGCTAGAGAATACGGAGATAGATTTCTAATAAATAGAAATTTTATCATAGTATTTTAGGTGCATCATTTTGTAAAAGGGTATCCTTTTTTTCATTGCAACACTACGAAAAAGAGTACTTTCTCTTTCTGATGTGGAAAGTATTTCAAAGCATAAATCAAATTCGTAGTTTGGATATCTATAAGATGATGTGATTAACCTTAAATAATTAAAATATCTAAAATGAATTGAGAAGAAGATATTTGTTTAAATGGAGGTAAATAATGTTATAAATATTACACAAAAATAATAAAAGTTTAATAAAAATATGTATTTGAAATTTAGTTATACATTATATAATTTATTATATAGATATTAATTATACGTAAATTATATTAAATGAAGGAGTTCTAGGATGAACACGAGAAAAAGAAAAAAGGGGTTAAGAAAAAAAATTAAGAATATGATAGTATTGATTATTATTGGAGTTATTGGTTTTCAAATTTATAATTTATTCATTATTGAAAAATATAAAAATATTAACTTAAAAGATTTAGATACAAAGATCTATATAGAAGAAGCGGATAATGTTAGTAAAGATAAACTTCAAATTAATTGGAAGTACATGGCTGCAATTGATGGTGTTAGATATAAAAATGATTTTTCTCAAGTTACTGAAAATAGTGCTAGGGAGTTAGCGAATATGTTTGTAGAAAAAAATAGTACAGGCATCAAGGTTAAAAGTAGTGATTACAGACTTGTAGACCTAGATATAGTATTGGATGAATTATCTTTTGATAAAGAGCAAAAAGAAAAAGTCCATGATTACATAGATGACCTAAAATATACAGGATACCAAAAGAATAATTTAAAGGATGATTTTAAAGTAGAATTTATCAATAGAATGTATCCCCAGGCAATTGAAATATATAATAAATATGGAGTTCTTCCATCTATAACTATTTCCCAGGCAATATTAGAAAGTGGATGGGGAAAATCTGAGCTAAGTACTAAGGCAAACAATTTATTTGGAATAAAAGCAGATAATAGATGGACTGGGAAAAAGATTAAAATGGATACTTCAGAATACTATAGTAAAAAAATTGAAGACTATTTTAGAGTATATAATAGTACTGAGGATTCAATAAAAGATTATGGAGAATTTCTAAAAAATAATAAACGGTATAAGCAGAGTGGAGTTTTTAACACAACACATTACTTAGAGCAAGCTAAAGCAATAGAAAAAGCAGGATATAGTACTGTGGAGAATGACAAAGGTGAGCCAATATATTCAAAGTTATTAATAGACCTAATTCAGGAGCAAAATCTTCAGCTTTTAGACTATGAGTGCGAGATGAGTTACTTTAAGGATAATAAATAATTTTTTATAGGCATTACTTAGGGATTTATGTTATATTTAACAAAGAATAGATAGGAATTACGTGGGGGATATAAAATGAATACTAATATTAAGCAATTAAGTGATATTATTAATGGTATAAGAGATGTAAATGAGGAAATATTAATACAAGCAGATAAGAGGATGACATCACTTGCAAAACCATTAAAGAGTCTAGGAAAACTAGAAGAAATAGCGATAAAGCTTTCTGGGATTACAGGAAAGATAAAGAATAATATAAATAAAAAAATGGTAATTATAATGTGTTCAGATAATGGGGTTGTTGAAGAAGGTGTCGCATCAGCCCCTCAATCAGTAACTTTGTCTCAAACAATAAATTTTACAAAAGGACTAACTGGGGTTGCGGTTCTTGCAAAGGCAAATAATACCGACCTTATGGTTGTAGACGTGGGAATAAATTGTGATTTTAATCATCCAAATGTTATTAATAAAAAAATAAGAAAGTCTACTAATAATATAGCCAAAGAATCTGCCATGAGTTATGATGAGGCGATAAAAGCTATGCTTATAGGAATTGAATGTGTTAAGAATGCAAAGGAATTAGGGTATGAAATTCTTGGAGT
Organism: Clostridium chromiireducens; assembly: GCF_003575225.1. Lineage (NCBI taxonomy): Bacteria > Bacillati > Bacillota > Clostridia > Eubacteriales > Clostridiaceae > Clostridium > Clostridium chromiireducens. Next base: position 683,518 of record NZ_QXDJ01000002.1, read on the forward strand.
AGGAGAAATGGGTATAGGCAATACGTCAACAAGCAGTGCAGTATTATCAGCATTAACAGATACAAAAGTTCAAGATGTTGTAGGAAGAGGAGCTGGCATCACAGATGAAGCTTTTGAGAAAAAGAAAAAAGTTGTAATCCAGGCTATTGAGGTAAATAAGCCTGATAAAACTGATCCAATAGATGTAGTTTCTAAAGTTGGAGGTTTCGATATTGCTGCTATGGCAGGAGTATTTATAGGAGCTGCTTATTATAAAGTTCCTGTTATTATAGATGGATTTATATCTGCTGTTGCAGCCATTATAGCTTTTAGACTAAATTCAAAAACAAAGGACTACATGTTTACTTCTCATGATTCAAAGGAAGTGGGATTTAAGGTTGCAATTAACGAGTTAGGATTAAGCCCATTACTAAATTTAGATATGGGTCTTGGCGAGGGAAGTGGATGCCCGCTGGCATTTTCAATAGTAGATTCGGCATGTGCAGTTATGAATAACATGGCAACATTTGAAGAAGCAGAGATTAATGATAGCTATTTAGATGAACTTAAAATTCTGAATAATATCTAGTTTATTTACTAAAATAATTTATAGAATTTTAAATTTAAGAAATAGTAACTAGGTGATTTATAGATACCATAGTTATTTATAACCAGTTTAGTGATTCGAATAATAGCACTTATGATTTCGCAATTGTGTAAAGATGCAGAAGGAGGAGATTTTATGGAAATAGGACTAATTCATATTTATTGCGGAGATGGAAAAGGGAAAACTACAGCTGCCATGGGGCTTGGTATTAGGGCAGCAGGCAGAGATAAAAAAGTTTTATTAACTCAATTTTTAAAAGATTATGATACAGGGGAATTAATATCAATAGAGAAACTTGGAGAGAATTTCTGTGTTGTAAAAGGTGAGCCAGTAAGAAAGTTCTTTAAATTTATGAGTGAAGATGAACAAATTCATACTAAAAATGAACATGAAAAAAGGTTTAAAAAAGTAACTCAAAAATCTATAGATGAAAATTATGATTTATTAATACTAGATGAAATAATTGCTTCAACGAACTTGGAATTAATATCTCTAGATAAGATAGTTGAGTTTCTGAAAAATAAACCCAAAGGCTTGGAGGTTGTATTAACAGGAAGAAATCCAAATGAAAAATTGGTTGAACTTGCTGATTATGTTTCTGAAATTAAGGCAATAAAGCACCCCTATGAAAAAGGAATAACTTCAAGAGTTGGAATAGAGAAATAGATACGTACTAAGTTATATGGTTATATTTATATAAATATAGTAATTAAAATTTGTTGGATTGGAATTTTAGAGATGAATTATTTGATAATTGGAGGCTCTAAAAGTGGTAAATCGGAAGTAGGAGAAAAAATAGCCCTATCTTTAAACAAAAATAAAGTTGTTTATGTTGCCACTATGAAGCCTTATGACAAAGAAGATGAAGAAAGAATAAAAAAACATATAGAAAATAGAGCAGGTTTTAATTTTTTTACTTTAGAAAAGCAAAGTAATCTACATGAATTAATTAATGAAATTAAAGATGATGATACTGTATTGATAGACAGCATAACATCTCTTTTGACAAATGAAATGTTTATTGAAAGTGACATTATTAAAAATCCATCAATAAATATTCTAATGGGATTAAATCAAATAATTAGTAAAGTAAAAAATATTGTAATTGTTAGTGATTACATATTTAATGATGCAATAGAATATGATGGAATTACTGAAGATTTTAAAAGGGAGTTAGCGACTATAAATATAGAATTGGCAGGACTTTGCGACAATGTTATAGAATGTAGTTTTGGAAATATAAGATACCATAAGTGTAAGGAGAAAATTATATAAAATGAGGAAATTTTATAAGGGGTTTATCATGTCTTTAAGTATGTTTACTGTACTTCCAACACCGTACGTTGAATGGGATGATGAAGGGGTAAAAAATATGATGAAGTTTTATCCTGTAGTAGGGCTAATAGTTGGAGCTATATGGAGCATTATATATTACTTAATGGACATTTCTAATGTTTCAATTATTTTAAAAAGTATAGTTGTGATGATGGTGCCATTTATTGTAACAGGAATGCTGCATTTAGATGGATTTATGGATGTTTGTGATGCAATTCTTTCTAGACGAGATAGGGAAGAAAAACTTAGAATTTTAAAAGATTCGAGGACAGGAGCATTTTCTGTAATATCATTAGTAATGCTATTTTTTTTACAATTTGGAGGCATGCACTCTATTTTAGAAAAGAATGTACAATTTTATATATTAATATTAATTCCAATAGTTAGTAGAAGCAGCGTGGCATATTTTCTTTTAAGCAGAGTTACCATAAAAGAAAGTACTCTTGGAACGTACTTTAAAAAAGGAACTAATAAAATAGATAGAATTATTATGGTTATATCAGTGATTATAATGCTTGTGATATCATTCTTTGTCCTTAATATTTATGGATTATTAATGACTGGATTAATAATAATTGGGGTTACGTGGTCAGTAGAAAAGTGTAGAAAAGAATTTGGAGGCATATCAGGAGATGTGGCTGGGTTTGCTTTAGTTGTTGGTGAAGTTATAGGAATATTAACGTTAGGAATAGTATTATAATCTTTGAGGTGGTACATAATGAAGTTAGTTTTTGGTGGAGCCTATAATGGAAAACTTAGGTTTGTGAAAGACAAATATAATATAAGTGATGATGAGATCTATTTTTGTAGTGGCCATAATCTTGAATATAATAAAAAGGTTATATGTGGTCTGCATGTATTTACAAAGGAATGTATTTTAAAGGATCTTGATTCCTTAGAAATTTTAAAGAACAATCTTAATGCATTAAAGGACAAGATAATTATTTGTGATGAAATAACATCAGGAATTGTACCGATTGAAAAATTAGATAGAGCATGGAGAGAAGAAACAGGGCGTGCATTACAATTTTTAGCAAATAATTCTTGTTTTGTGTATAGAGTCTTTTTTGGACTTTCAGACGAGTTAAAAAAGAATATAAATGAGAAGGAAAGTAGGATTAGTGATGAGTCATCACTAAAATAGTATATGAAAGAGATTACATTATTTTTAATTAGACACGGAAAAACATACTGTAATGAAAAGCAATTATATTGCGGGAAAAGCGATGTTGATTTAAGCGAAAATGGAATTGTTGAATTAAAAGAAAATTTAAAGAAAACTGAATACAGAAGCTGTGATTATTATTTCACAAGTGGAGCTAAGAGGGCAAATCAAACTTTGGAAATTCTTTGTCCAAATGTTAAATATGATATTTGGGAAAATTTCTTTGAATATAATTTTGGAGATTTCGAATTAAAAGGTTATGATGATTTGAAACATTTAAAGGAATATACCACTTGGATAGATGATGAAGAAGGATATATAAAGTGTCCAAATGGAGAAAGTAAAACGGAATTTAGAAATAGAATTAAAGAAGCTTTCATAAACTTAATTGAATATTTAGTTAGTAAAAATATAAAAGCAGCATTTGGAGTAATTCATGGCGGAAGTATAGGCATGATACTAGAAATGTTATATGATAATAGTAAGAAATTTTATGAATGGCAGCCTAAAAATGGTGTGGGATATGAATTAATAATAAATATAGATGAAAATAATGAATTTACAATAGATAAAGTAATTCAAAAAGGGGGATTCCATGATTGAATTAACAATAGGATTTCTTTTAGATTTAATAATTGGGGATCCTAATAATCCATATCATCCAGTTAGAGGAATAGGATGTTTGGCTAAAAGATTTGAAACAATATTTAGGAGACTTTTCAAGAACTATTTAAAAGCAGCAGGCTTAATAACTTGGATCTTAACAATTGCTGTAACATTTATTATAACCTTTGGGATTGTAAATGCATGTAAAAGTATCAACCTTTATTTTGGAATTATTGTAGAGGGCGTATTAATATATTTCTGTATAGCATCCAAAGGGTTGGTAGTTGAAGGATATAAGGTAATTACATTCTTGTTAAAAGATGATATAGAGGGCGCAAGAAAGCAGTTATCATTTATTGTAGGACGTGATACAGCTAGTCTTAATAAAGAAGGCATAATAAAGGCTGTTGTTGAAACCATTGCAGAAAATATGGCAGATGGGATTATTGCACCTTTATTTTATGCGGCAATTTTTGGAGCGCCTTTAGCTTTTGCTTATAAAGCAGTAAATACATTAGATTCAATGTTTGGATATAAGAACGATAAATATATGGATTTTGGATTTTTTTCAGCCAAATTAGATGATATTTTTAATTATATACCAGCAAGAATAACAGGGATATTAATAGTAATTTCAGCTGGAATATTAGGATATAACTATAAAAATAGTTTCAAAATATATAAGAGAGACAGATATAACCATACAAGCCCTAATAGTGCCCACCCTGAAGCAGCAATAGCTGGAGCATTAGGAGTAGAGCTTGGAGGAGCAAATTATTATTTTGGAAAATTAGTAGAAAAGCCTAAAATAGGAGATAAGCTTAAGGAAATAGAAATTAATGATGTTAATAAAACAGCAAAGGTTCTTTACTTATCAGCTGTTATAGGATTTTTGATTGCAATATCTGTTAGAACAATAGTATTAATGTATATATAAACATTATATAATAAACAATGGGGGATATTTATGGCAAGTTTTGGTCATGGTGGAAATGCAAAAGTAATAAGCAGAGAAAATAAACTTCAATATGAAAAAATAATAGATTTTTCAGCTAACATAAATCCTTTAGGTGCACCGAATAGTGTGAAAAAGGCTATTATTGATGGTTTGGATGAAATTGAAAAGTATCCTGATATAACTTATTTTGAACTTAAAAACTCTATTGGGGAATATGAAAATATAAATATAGATAATATTATATTAGGAAATGGTGCAGCAGAAGTTTTATTTAATATAGTTAAAGGGATTAATCCAAAAAAATCATTGATTCTTGCTCCAACTTTTTCTGAATATGAGGAAGCTGTACGAGCGGTAAATGGAGATATTATTTACTATGGATTAAAAGAAGAAAACAACTTTTGCATACAAGAAGACATTTTAGAGTATATAGATGACAAAATAGATTTAATGTTTATATGCAATCCGAATAATCCAACAGGAGTTATAACTTCAAAAGATTTATTGGAAAAAATCTTAATAAAAGCACAAGAAAATAATGTTATATTATTAATAGATGAATCCTTTTTAGATTTTATGGAAGAAGATTTATCAATGATTTCGTACATAAATAAATATGAAAATTTAGTCATAATAAAATCTCTCACTAAATTCTTTGCGCTTCCCGGAATAAGAATTGGATATGCAATATGTAACAGCTTATTAAAGGAAAAGGTCGAAATGATATCTCCTGCTTGGAATATTAATATTTTGGCTGAAATAGCTACAAAAGTTGCAGTTAAAGATGATAATTATATTACAGAATCGATAAAATTCATAAAAAATGAAAAGGAATATTTATTTAATGAATTAAGGCAGATAAAGGAATTAAAAGTATTTAAACCAAGTGTTAACTTCATATTATTGAAAAATCTAAGAAATATGGATTTGAAAAATGAATTATTAAAGAATAATATATTAATTAGAAGTTGTCATAATTACAAAGGATTGAATAATAACTTTTATAGAGTCGCAGTAAGAAATTGTGCGGAAAATATAATGCTAATACAGAATTTAAAGAATATATTTGAAGCGTATGTAAATAAAGAGTAATATTAATATCAGGTGGAGAATTTGAACTTAAATAATATTAAAAAAAGAGGTAAGTAATATGAATAAAGGGAAAGTTGTAATATCATTTAGCGGTGGTAAAGATAGTATATTATCTTTATATAGAATGATTAAAAATGGCTATGAAGTAATTGAATTATTAGTTACATTTGATAATCAAAATGATTCTTGCTTTCATAAAATACCTAGGGATATTTTAGAGAAAGCTTCTAAAGAATTAGAAATTCCACTTACAGTAATAGATTGTAGTGGTAATAAGAATTATGAAGAAGAATTTGAAAAAGCATTAAAAGTTTCAAAAGATAAAGGCGCAGAAGTTTGTGTATTTGGAGATATCGATATAGAAGCACATAAAAAATGGTGTTTAGACAGGTGTAATGCGGCAGAAATAAATGGCGTATTTCCTTTATGGCAAGAAAATAGAGAAAATTTAACAAATGAATTTATAGATTATGGCTTCAAAGCCGTGATTAAAAAAGTAAATTTAAATGCCTTAGGAATAGAATTTCTTGGGGAAGAGCTAACTAAAGAAGTTGTTAATGAAATAAAAAAATTAGGATGTGATCCAAGTGGAGAAAATGGAGAATATCACACATTAGTGTTTGATGGTCCAATATTTAAACATGGTATCAAATTCGATAAAGTTAATAAAGAAATAGTTGGAGACTTTGGATATTTAACAATAAAAATTTAAAGACTAGAGAACAATTAGCCTCGATAATTTAGAATTTGATTTTCACAAGTAAACATTGGAGACTAAAATTTGAATATTGACAATTAAGTATTATAAATGAATTTGAGAGGGGTAAATAAATGGATAAAAAAAGTATAATGTTTTTAGGTACAGCATCTTCTGTTGGAAAAAGTACTTTAGCCACAGCCCTATGTAGATATTTGAAAAATCAGGGTTTAGATGTAGCTCCTTTTAAGGCATTAAATATTTCATTGAATTCCTATGTGACAAAAGATGGGTTGGAGATGGGAAGAGCACAAGTTGTACAAGCAGAGGCATGTAAAATAGAGCCAGAAGCTTTAATGAATCCAGTATTATTAAAACCTAGCGGCGATTATACACAAGTAATAGTAAATGGGAAAGTTTATTGCAAAATTGAGCCTTATAAATATAGGGAATTAAATGAAAATTTAAAAGTACAAGTAAAAGATGCATACTCTAAATTAAGTGAAGGACACGATGTAATTGTATTAGAAGGTTCAGGAAGTTGTGCGGAGATAAATTTAAAAGATAGTGATATTTCTAATATGGCTATGGCTGAATTAGCAAATGCGCCTGTAATTTTGGTCTCAGATATAGATAGAGGTGGAGTTTTTGCATCAATTGTTGGGACTATTCAATTGTTATCGCAAGAAGAGCGTGAGAGAATAAAAGGTGTAATAATAAATAAATTTAGAGGCAATATAGACTTGTTTAAACCGGCTATAAAGCAGTTAGAGGAAATTATAAATATACCTGTTCTTGGAGTAATGCCTTATGAAAAATTTGATATAGAAGATGAAGATAGTGTAACTGAGAGAATTAGAAACGAAGAGGAAGAAGGAACTCTTGATATTGCTGTAATTAGACTATTACATATGTCTAATTTCACAGATTTTAATGTTCTAGAACGAATTCCAGGTGTAACGGTTAGATATGTTTCAAAACGTAGTGAGTTAAAAAATCCGAATTTGATAATTATCCCAGGTACTAAAAATACAATTGAAGATTTAAGATATATAAAGGAAAATAAATTATTTGATAAAATAATAGAACTGAAAGAAAAGGGTACTCTAGTGTTCGGTATATGTGGTGGATACCAGATGCTTGGTACTTTAGTTCTTGATAAATTGGGTGTAGAAGGAAATATTTCTCAGGAAGATGGTTTTGGATTTTTAGATATAAAAACAAGATTCAATGAATCAAAAATTACAAAGCAGACAAAAGCCAGTATATTATGTGACCTTAAATTAATAAGATCTATAGAAGGCAGTACAATAACTGGTTATGAAATTCATAATGGAATAAGTAAGGTGGGCAAAAAGTCACTTCCGTTTATGAAAGATTTGGATGGAAATATTGTGGGGGTATGTGATAACGAGAAAATGGTTGCAGGAACATATCTTCATGGGATTTTTGAATCGGAAGAGTTTATAAGTTCATTTATAGCTTCTCTTAAGGAAAATAGTAATATAAAAATATCAGAAGAAACAATTGTTGAAAAAGTTAATGAGTATAAAGATAATGAATACGACAAGTTATCAAAGTTATTTGAAAAGAATATTGATATTAATAAGCTAAAGGAAATAATTAAGCTTTAGGGGTAGAGGTGAGGATAAATGTTAACAATTACTGAAGAGAAATTATTAAAATATATAGAAGATCGTGCAAGAGCAAATATAAAAGGGAAAACCTTTTATAAAATGACAGATGTGCTTGAGCAAGCGTTTTGGATATCAGAAGAAAAGTCATATGAGGTTTTAAAGAATATAATTGCAAGAAAAAATATAGGAAACTCTAAAGAGGCAATTATAAATGAATATATTGATATGTTGAAAAAAGGGTATGGATCAATACAAGAACAGGTAGAGGTATTCGGCGGAGATAAACTATCAAGCGTAATATATACTGCTGAAATAAGGCTAAAGCAGCATCAAGGTGGCAGTTTCTTCGATATCCTCAGAGAAGTTTATAAAGTCCCAGAGGAAGAGATTATGGAGTTAACAGAAGAATTTTTGAAGTTTTTAAATTCGCCAATATTTTCATATAGGTTAGAGAAAGAAACGTTTCATAGATTTTTAGAGTCTAATTTAGATGAATTAGATAAACAATTTAATAGATTTGTTAATTTATAAAGTATTATTTTAAATAATAAAGAGCATTCTTATTAAGTGCTATGCAAATTAATAAAGGCATATGCACCAATAATAAGAGTGTTCTTTATTTTGAGATTTTGTGTATCGAAATTCTCGATAAGTAATTATTAATTTTATTGTTAGCTTTACATTATTAAGTAACAAAGAGGTATTTTAAAATAATACCAAGTTTCATAAGAATTTATTTTAAAACTCGAAGTATTGCCAATAGTATTAATAGTACGCCTGAAAGCCAAGATAGTTCAAAATGTAACTTTTGAGCAAATTTTCTCCCCAAAAATACACCAAGAGATACGCAGAACATTCCAACGATAAAGCATAATATTAGAACTTGCATATAATTAATGCTACATAAACTAGAGCCAAATCCAACAGCTAGACTATCTAGAGAAAGAGCTAAAGCTAAATAAACAGATTCTTTAACATTTAAGCATTTTGATTTATCAAAGTCAGCTTTAATTTCATCCGCATATACCTGCAATATAAATTGAAAATCAAAGAGTTTAAAAGTTAATGGTTTATCAGATTTTGAACATTTTGTAATATATGACTTAAAAATAAATTCAAATAGTCTGTATATTCCAAGTAACATTAAAAGTGAAAATCCAAGAAAAATAGGGACGTTACTTGGAAGAAAGCTTTTAAATATAGATCCAACAAATAAAGAACAAGCAAGGGTAAGAGTACATACTAAATTTATGATTATCATTGATAAAGGTGGTATTTTAATTTTAGATGTACCATAAGCCATGCTTGCAACAAAAGAATCTATACATAATGAAGATACTAATAATAAAGATTCAAGCATAAATGTTACCTCATAAGTTTTCGATATAATTCATAATATGAAAAAAAAATCCTATTAGTTACAAATTTAGATGATTAATAAAAATTAATAATTTATTAATTGAATTAATTGAAATAAGTAGAAAATAGAGATAAACTATAGAAAAGAATAGCAAACAATAATTACACAATTGGAGGATTTATATGTACAAATTAATTGCATTAGATATGGATGGAACATTACTTACAAGTGATAAAAAAGTATCAGAAAGTAATGAAGCAGCGATAAAGGCGGCAGAGAAAAAAGGAGTTAAAATAGTTTTAGCATCAGGGAGACCATTGGCTGGATTAACTAGATATTTGGAAGAATTAGATTTATTAAAGGGAGATGATTTTGTACTTAGCTTCAATGGAGGTTTAGTTCAAAATACAAAGACTGGAGAAATTGTGTCTAAAGTATCTTTAAAGGGTTCTGACTTAAAATATATATATGAAATAAGTAAAAGTCTTAATATTAATATACATGCTTTTTCTGCTAAGGAAGGATTAATAGCTCCAAAAGCCAGTAAATATACTGAATATGAGGCTACATTAAACGGGATTGATTTTACTATAAAGGATTTTAGTGAAGTTGATGATGATGAAGATATAATAAAGGTTATGATGATAGATCCACAGGAAATGCTAGATCCTGCAATAGAAAAATTGCCTAATGAAGTATATGAAAAATACAGTGTATTTAAAAGCGCTCCATTTTTCTTGGAATTTACCAATAAAGAAGTTGATAAAGGTCTTGGATTAAAAAGGCTTGGAGAGCATCTTGGTATTAAACAAGAGGAAATAATAGCTTGTGGAGATGCAGGAAATGATTTATCTATGGTTAAGTATGCAGGACTTGGTGTTGCGATGGGTAATGCAACTGATGAAGTTAAAGAGGCTGCGGAATTTATTACTTCTTCAAATGATGAAGACGGAATAGCTCTTGTAATAGAGAAATTTATATTAAATGAATCAGTAGAGTAATTTAAATTCTAAATATTATTTAGATAAACTATAATAAGGGATTGAGCCACATAATAAATAATTATAAGGGGAATGGGAGATACTATAGCAATTAGGGGGGATATACGCTATGAGGTTAGTCCCGATTGAAAATGTAAAACCAAATACAGTGCTTGGTAAATCCCTATATGATGTAGACGGTAGGATATTACTAAGAGCAGGAGTAGTTTTAAGAGAAAATACAATTGCGAAAATTAAACAAATAAATATTTTATCCATATATATTGTTGATAAGTATAGTGATGAAGAAATTGAAGATATAATTAAACCAGAATTGAGACAAAAGGCAATTATAACAATAAAAGAAGCCTTTTCTAATATTGGAAGACTTAATGGAAAGAACGCAGTACGGGATAGAGAAAGTGATTATACCTGGCAGGAACAAAGTTATTTTTATAATATAGGTAAAATGGCTGTGAGTATAATAGATGATATACTAAATCGTAAAGATGTAATGCTTGCATTAGTTGATATTCGAAGTATGAATAATTATACTTATTCACATTGTGTAAATGTTGCCGTAATTTCACTCACATTAGGTATAGCATTCCAATTACCAAAAAAGAAATTAGAGGCTCTTTGTATTGGAGCTTTAATCCATGATATTGGTAAATCGCTTTTACCAAAAGAAATTTTAGACAAACAAGGTGACTTAAGTGATGAGGATAAAGAAATAATGAAGCAGCATCCAAGGCTTGGATATAAGTATTTATCAAGCACTTATAATATAAATAGCTTAAGCAAGCTGATAGTTCTTCAACATCATGAAAGACCTGATGGAAATGGATATCCCGATGGGCTAGACAAAGATAATATTGTTGATCTAAGTAACATAGTAAGCATTGCAAATATCTATGATAATTTATCAACAGATTTACCGAGTAAAAGAGCAATGTTTCCAAGTGATGTTTTAGAATTTCTGATGTCAAATGCAGGGACAATGTTTGATTATAATATTGTTAATACTTTTTGTAGGATAGTAATTCCATATCCCAAAGGGACTATCGTAGAAATCAGCACTGGGGAGACTGCAATAGTTGAAGAAACAGTGCCAGGTTTTCCGTTAAGGCCGACTTTAAAGATAATTGAAAGTAATAGGGTTAGCAGAATAAACGAAAAAGTTGAACTTATTAAAGAGATATCAATTGTAATTACAAAAGTTAAATACGAATTTCAAGCATAAAGATATAGAAATAAACAGCATGTTTTTATTAAAGTTCTTAGGAATTAAAATTTTTGAATTCCTGGAATGACAATAAAAACATGCTGCCTTATTTTTTAGTATTATATTTTAATGTAGTAATTATTATTATTATTCACAAATATCTATAAATTTAAAATTAATAACATCAAATAATCCCCTATCAGTAATTTTTAAATCAGGAATTACCGGCAATGATAAGAATGAGAGTGTTAAAAATGGATTGAAATTAATATCAGGTGCTATTAGTTTAATAGCTAAGTGAAGTTTTTCTAATTCATTTTCAATTTCTGTATATTTTCTGTTAGTCATAAGACCACCAATTTCTAGTTGAATATGTGCAAGCACTTTTTCGTTTTTAACCACTATTATGCCACCATGCATTTTTTCAAGTTCCTTAGCAGCAAATAACATATCTTTATCATTTGTTCCAGCAAGAATCAGATTATGTGAATCGTGGGCAATTGTAGTTCCTACAGCACCTTCTTTAATTCCAAGTCCTTTTAATATTCCAAGTCCTATATTGCCTGATGCTTTATGTCTTTCAATAACAGCAATTTTTATTAAATCATCGCTAAGTGAACAGTGAAAAGATTCAGAATTATTATTTTTTAATGAATCAATATCTGAAATATTAAGCTTTAAATGAATGCTCTCTAATTTATTTGGAATTATTTCGATAATATTAAGTTTACTATAATCTTTATTAACTCTGATATTAAAGCTGCTTTCATCTAACTTAGGAAGGTTTATAGTGTTTTTATAAATAATGCTAGAAGGTGATACTGTAGTTTTTATATTAATCAATTTATTATCATTCACAACTAGTTTACCATCTTTGTATACGCTGGATATTTTAAATTCCTCTAAATTATCTAGTATAATAAAATCAGCAATATATCCAGGTGCAATTGCTCCTTTATTATTAAGCCTGTATAAATTAGAAGGATTAATAGTTGCCATTTGAATAGCTGTTTCAGGTTTTAAGCCAGTTTGTACTGCATAAACTATAGAACTGTTAATTGATCCATTATGAGCTATATCATCAATGTGTTTATCATCGGTACATAAGCAAAATCTACTGCTATTTCCTTCATTAACTGCTGGTAGTAATTCCTTTAAATTTTTAGCAACACTGCCTTCGCGAATTAAAACATACATTCCACGTCTGACCTTGTCTATAGCTTCTTCTGAGTTATTACATTCATGATCAGTTAGAATATTGGCACTTCTATAGGTATTTGTCATCATAGAATTAAAGCCTGCACTATGTCCATCGATAACTTTATTACAATTTATAGCATCTAAAAGTTTATCAACCATATTATCTTTGCAATCTGATACTGCCGGATAATCCATAACTTCAGCCAAACCTAAAACTTTATCATTTAAATAAAAGTCTTTTAGATCTTTAGATAACAAGGTTGCGCCAGAACTCTCGAAACTAGTACCAGGAACACAAGAAGGAAGCATAAAGTATACATCAAAAGGAATTTCTTTTGACGAATCGAGCATAAAGTTTATACCATCAGTTCCCATAACATTTGAGATTTCATGAGGGTCTGTAATTACAGAAGTAATCCCATTTAATAAGGCTAGTTTATAATATTCGCTTGGGGGAACTAAACTTGATTCTATATGACAATGTGAATCGATAAGTCCGGGACAAATATATTTATTTGTGCCATCTATAACTTGATATCCATCGTAGTCTCCAATACCAACTATATAGCCATCTTTAACACCAACACTATCTACAAATTTATCTTTATTAAAAACGTCAATAATAGTTACGTTTTTTATCACTAAATCACACTTTATACTTTTGTTTGATGCTTTGATATGATTTATTAATGTTTGTTTATCCAAAATAATGTCCTCCTTTTCTGCAGTTATAATTAGATATGTATAGGAATATCCGCAAAAATATATTTTCTTATTATAATTTAATATAGTTAATTTTGTCAAAGTCAGAAAAGGTTTAACTAAAAATAAATATTCTTATTAAATATAGTATTATATATAGGATAAACTTATAATAAATAAATATTATTATTATATGGAATTTATTTTTTAAAACAACAAAATTTTTGTTTGCTTATATACAAAAAGATGGATATCATTGATACCCATCTCAATATTTTTTAAATAAATTCTATACATGTAGGTGTTGGAAGAGAACAAGAGTTAACAAATGCCAAAGTTCCTAATGACGGATCAATAGAAAAGATAGAAATATTATCAGTATTTTCATTGGCACAAAGCAAAAATCTACCTGTAGGATCTATCTGAAAGTCTCTTGGAGAGATTCCTTCACAAGAGAAACTATCTACAAAAGTTAAAGTTCCATCTAATTCGTTTATTATAAATAAACTTAAGGAATTATTACCTCTGTCCGAGGTATATAAGAACTTATTATTCTCATGAATACGTATTGCAGCACCAGACTTTTCACCTTTATATTTCTGATGTAGGCTGCTTAGTGTCTGAATATTATAAAAAGGGATCTTAGATGTTGGATTATATTTAAAAACGAAAATTTCAGAAGTTAATTCGCTCAGAACATAATAAAAAGGTGCTGTTTTTAAATAAGTTAGATGCCTTGGACCACTTCCGGAAGGGAAAGAGAAACTAATATCATCCCTTTGAATAAGGTTATTTTCTTCTAATGTATAAACCATCATTTTATCAATACCTAAATCAATCGATAAAATATATTTTTCATCTGCAGTAAACATGGAACAATGAATATGAGGTTTTTCTTGTCTTGAAGGGTTTATGCTAGATCCACTGTGGCTTCCAATCATAGGAGAATTTAATATTAAGCCATCTTGAGTATTATAAACTATCATCTTGTTTTCGTGGTAATTTGATGAGATCAGCATTTGCTTGTTGTTGCCTATATTTACATGACAAGGTGGTTTCTCCTCTGAAAGATTGTTATTAATAAGATGAAGATCAGTTTGTTCACTTAAATATTTGAAGGAAGAGACACCAGCTTTTTCATTAATTTTGCAAGTAGAATAAATAATCTGCTTTTCTTTATCAGCGATTAAATAAGTGGGATTTTCAATTTCATAAGCTAAATTTACTTCTTCAATATTTCCAGATTCTATATTAAAATTAAACGTATAAATACCTTTACTCTTATTTTTAGTATAAGTACCGACAAAGCCTGTCATAACATTTTCTTTTTTTATCATTAAAGTATCCTCCTTTTGTTCACATATATTAATTAGTATAGCATAAATATAATTCAAAGACTTGATGAAAAGATATTCGTCATATTTTATTGATAAGGTATAGATTTTTGATATAATAATAATTATACATAAAAAATTTAATAACTATTTCAAAGAAGAAATATTAAAATTGGGGGGGAATTAAAGGATGCCAATAAAAATTCCAATAGAATTACCTGCATTTCAGGTTTTATCTAATGAAAATATATTCATAATGAATGAAGAGAGGGCTAATAATCAAGATATAAGGCCATTAAAAATTGCAATTCTTAATTTAATGCCTAAAAAAATAGTGACAGAAAATCAATTATTAAGATATTTATCTAATACACCATTACAAGTAGAAATAAAACTAATTCAAACTAAGAGTTATACTTCTCAGAATACACCATCAGAACATTTAGACAAGTTTTACAGTTATTTTGATGATATAAAGCACGAAAAATTTGACGGTCTTCTAATAACTGGAGCTCCGGTTGAACAAATGTCTTTCGAGGAGGTTACATATTGGAAGGAACTCACAGAAATAATGGAATGGAGCAAAACACACGTATTTTCAACATTCTACATTTGCTGGGGAGCTCAGGCAGGTTTGTATTATCACTATGACATACCTAAATATATGCTTAAAGAAAAAATGTTTGGAGTATTTTCACACTGGGTAAATGATGAGAAAGCGGATTTAACGAGAGGATTAGATGACGTGTTTTATGCGCCTCATTCTAGACATACTGAAGTTAAGCGTGAAGATATAGAAAGGGTTCCAGAACTTGAAATCTTATCTGAATCTGAAGAAGCTGGCATATTTATTGTAGCTACAAAAGATAGAAGAAATGTATTTGTAACTGGACATATGGAATATGATAGAAATACATTAATGGAGGAGTATATAAGAGATAAGGAAAAAGGCGATGAAATAGCCATACCTAAGAACTATTTTAGAAATGATGATGTAGATCAAAAACCACTCTATATATGGAGAGGACCTGCTAGTATAGTTTTTGGAAACTGGTTAAATTATTGTGTATACCAAAATACACCTTTTGATCTTAATACACTTTAAAAAATTTGTATGTAAATATTATTATATGTATATATTTAATAATATAATAAAAGAGCGAGTATTTTATGATTAGATTATAAAAAGAATAAAGTGCTCGCTCTTTTCATATCAGTTTTTGCAGAAGTCATAGTTGAGGAGGATACTAATGAAAGGAAAAAAAGTTCATTTAATGTTGCTGATTAGTATAATTATTATCTTAATTATTTCAGGAATAAATCCGTATGATAGATTTACATGGTTTTTAGAAGTTTTTCCAGCAATAATAGGAATTACGGCTTTAGTGCTTACTTATAATAAATTCATGTGTACTAACTTAGTTTATATTCTGGTTTGGTTTCATGCAGTTATATTAATAGTAGGCGGTCATTATACTTATGCAGAAATGCCTTTATTTAACTGGATAAAGGATACTTTTGAATTAAGTAGAAATTATTACGATAGGCTAGGGCATTTTGCACAAGGGTTTATACCAGCAATAGTTATTAGAGAAATTCTTATGAAGAATAAAATTGTTAAAAATAATGCATGGGTAAATTTTATTACAATATCAATTTGCCTTGCAATAAGTGCTTCATATGAAATAGTGGAATTCGCTGTGGCAAGAATTACTGGCGAAAGCGCGACCGCTTTTTTAGGAACACAGGGAGATGTTTGGGATACTCAGTGGGATATGGTTTTAGCACTCTTAGGTTCAATTTTTTCAGTGTTAACATTAGGAAAATATCATGGAAATTTATTAGATAATAAAGATTTCAATTGAGAAAATACTGCTAATATTAACACATGAATTGTTTAATATTTTAAATATAATATGCTTAGAGAAATTTGAATAAGAAGTATAAGTGGAATTCCAATTGTAAACTTCTTGTGTTTTGTTTTATGTCTAAAGGTAGACATTCCAATCAGCATACCAATGGAGCCACCTAAAATAGAAATGCTCATAAGAGTTTTCTCAGATATTCTCCATTCCTTATGGACAGCTCTTTGTTTATCTATTAGCATAATTAAAAAGCCTCCTAAATTAATAATCAGTAAATATATTAAAACATATTTGATCATAATATTATGTTTCCTCCTTGCTTACTTTTGTAATCTCTAGGACTGAGCATGTCCTTAATCATAATATTATGATAGCAGATTTATAATTAATTACAAAGTACAAAGATAAATCGTAAAAATTTACTGGTTGCAAGTTAGTATAGAAATCTCCAAAAAATAATAAATAGATTGGAATTTTACCAATCTATTTATTTGAACATTATATTAACCACCTAAAGTTACATCTTGTTCGTCATACCAAGAAAGTGCATCATAAAAATCTTGTTTTTTAAAATCAGGCCAATAATTATCTAAAATATAAAAATCTGAATAAACAGATTGAACTGGTAATAAACCACTTAATCGTCTTCTTCCACCCCATCTTATAATAAGATCAATTCTTGATATATCCTTTGAATGCAAATATGGTTGGATATGTTTCTTAGAAGCATCACTATGTTTTAATAAATTTAAATCCCATTCCCACCCATAATTAATCAGAAAATTTGCTTTGATTCCGCCAGTACCAAATTTTTTTCTTTTCGTAAAAGGTATTAATTCCTCTGGAAAGCAGTTTGAGTCTGTATTTCCTAAGACTAATATTTCACAATTTTCTTTAGTTAAAAGCATAACAGAATCAATACAAGCTTTTGTAAAAGCGATTTTTTGTTCACTTGGACGTTTTGTATTATCTATTGTAAATCCATAAAAGGTTACTTCCTGTACATTTTCCTTCTGGCACAATTTAAAAACTTCAAGTCCTGGATTTATTCCATGATCATAGCCCCTATCTTTACTCAATGAATTCGATAAAGCCCAACGTCTATTGCCATCAGGAATAATACCTATATGTTTTGGTATTCGCATAATTATATTCACCTCTTAAATTAATGTTACATTATAAGAGTATAACCAATTAATGTTAAATAATACATACCTTAAAGGTATTGGGAAGCATCCGAAATATAAAAATAATTGCATTAGAGATTATTTAAAGTTTACTTCTAAGCAACCGAAATGGAATATATGTGTTTGCTTCGGTTCTTAGAAGATTTTACTGGGTGATTCTAAGAACATAAGTTGCATCCAAAGTGCTTGCTTCAAAGACTACGCTTTTGAACAAGCACATTTGGAACAACTTATATTCTAAGAATCACTACCAGCAAAATCTCCTTATGAACACTGCGCAAAAACATATATTCCATTTCTTTGTTTAATAGTAAGCTTAAATAGCTATATATTTATACAAGTATTTTTATATTTCTCTGATTATGATACCTTTAATGAATGAATATTCAAGACTTTTCATACAGTATATATATTTATAATACAATACTCATATATTCTTTGATATGTATATGTGAAATACTTAAAGTGCTAGCAAAACAAAGAAATAGAAGACATATATGTGAAGCAGGCATTGAAAAATAAGCTGCTGGAATATCTTAAGTGAAAGTTGTTCCACTTTTGCTTGTCATGCGCTTGCCGCAGGAGCATGCAGAAGTGGTGCAACTTTTAATTTAGATACTCCCAGCAAGATTTTTCATAGTCCTGAGGAACATATATGTCTTCTATTTCGGTTGTTCTCGCTTCACTTTAAGTTCTTCAAAATATCTTTAGTGTAACATGCAATTAAGAATTTTTGGAAATAAAAAACCTAAGCACTGAGATTAGGGGTTCTCGTACTTAGGTTTTGTCATTTTTAGTTAAATTACTTTATCATTTAATAAGGGGTAAATAATAATTAACTACTTTATGTTTTTATTATAATATCCCAATGTGTCAATAATATGTCAGAGAATAAAAAACTATACTTTTTAAGAATTAATTTTGAATTAGATGTTTTTTGTGTAATAATAGTATATATTAAAATATTATTAGGATAAAGTAGAAGGAAACTTGTGAGGTGACAATACGTGATAGGCTTATTTGGGATTAGAAAAAATACTCCTCTGGAGATTAGAGAGAAGTTTATAATAAAACCTAAAAAACATAGGGAATATATGAATGAGCTGCTTAAGGATGTAAATGAGGTAGTGATTTTAGCAACATGTAATAGAACAGAAATTTATTTTAATGCTTCTTTTAATAAAGAAGAATTATTAAAAAAGATTTTTGATACTTTTAATTGGGATTATGAATATAGGAGTTATATTTTTATAACTAGTGATGAAGACGTATATAGGCATTTGTTTGAAGTATGCGCTGGATTTCATTCGAAAATATTAGGAGAAGATCAAATTTTAGGACAAATTAAAGATGCTTATGAAGAAGCTTTAAGTATAAAGGCTGTTTCTCAAGAATTACACAGGTTATTTCAAGAAGCAGTTACTTGCGGAAAAAGATTTAGAAAAGAAGCTAAATTATATGAAATTCCGGTATCATCAGCTTCGATTGTAGTGAATGAAGCTATTACTCATGGATGCAGTAGATTTATGCTTTTAGGCTATGGGGAAGTAGGGCAGCTTGTCATGAAATACCTAATATCTAATAATATAGATGTTGTGTATTTGATTGTGAGGAACAGTAAAATAAGTGATGAGATTCATGACGAAAGAGTCAAAGTAATTAGCTTCGAAGAAAAGAATCAATATATTGATGAAGTTGAATGCATTATAAGCTGTACGTCAGCACCACACCCTGTTGTAAAAAGAGATGATATTAATGAAGGTGGAGATAGACTCGTAATATATGATTTATCAGTCCCTAGAGATGTTGAAAAGGAAGTCGCATTAATTGAAAGGACAGAAGTGTACAATATTGACACTATAAGTCGTATAGATGATGAGAATAAAAAGCTTCGAAAAGAAAAAATGGAAGAGCATAGATATATTATGACAAAGTATATGAATGAATATAAAGAGTGGCTTAAATTAAGAAGTATTTCTCCTGCTATTAAGAGGCTAAAATCCTTAGGGAATGAGGTTTATCAAAACAGAATTGAAACTTTTGAACATAAAAGCAATAGTGAGAAAGATATTGCTTTAGCACGCAAATTGATTAAAAGTACATCTGACTTTTACATAAATAGAGCCATTGAAGTTATTAAAGAAGAAACTTTAAAGGGATGTGGTGATGAATGGATAAAGATAATAGAAAAGATATTTATGACGAAGGAATAGAATATTCATATATTTCCTTGATATCTAAAAAAGTTAGGGTTGGAATAATTGGAGGAGGAAAAGCTGGCACAATAAAAACAAAACATTTTGTAAATAATAAGTGCTATGTAGAAGTACTTTCAAGGGAGTTTGATGAAGAAATAATTAAACTTGCAAATTCTTTTAAAGAAAGCCTTAATCTTATAAATGAAGAATTTAGTTATGATTTTTTAAGCGATAAGCACTTAATAGTTTTAGCAGTCGATGATGAGGTTTTAAAAATAAAAATACGAGATTATTGTGAGGAAAATTATAAAATATATATAGATTCATCAAATTTTAAGGATGGAATGGGAGTTGTTCCAATCCAAAGGAAGACAGAAAATATAACGTTTGCCTTAAACACTAAACAAGGCAATCCCAAAGGGGCGATTATCCTTGCGAGCAAAATAAAAAATATAATTGAAGAGTATGATGATTTTATCAAATTTATTGGAATAATACGCAATAAAGCAAAAAAACTTCCAGAGTATAAAAATGATATAATAGAACTTACTAGTAATGATAATTTTAAAAAGTTTTTCGATGAGGGAAAAGGTGAAAATGTATTAAGAGAAAAATTCCCAAAGGAAATTGTAGATTATCTTCTTGAATTGTAAAGCAAAGGTACATAACACGCGTGGAGGTATTAAAGATTAATGAATAATTTGATTATTGCAACAAGAAAAAGTAAATTAGCACAGACTCAGACAGAAATAATAATGAAAAGTTTAAAAGAGAGATTTGATATAGATGGCGAAAAACTACTTATAGTTACCGAAGGTGATAGAAAGCTAGATGTTTCTTTAGCTAAGATCGGAGGTAAAGGGTTATTTGTAAAAGATATAGAAGTTGCACTTTTAGAGAAAAGAGCGGATGGTGCTGTTCATAGCATGAAGGATGTACCTTATGAATTGAGTTCTGAATTTGAAATAGCAGCAATAACAGAGAGAGAAGATATAAGAGATGCATTGATCTCTAAAGATAACATTCCGTTTAAAGAACTTAGAAAAGGTGCAGTTATTGGAACTAGCAGTATAAGAAGAGCTTGTCAGCTAAAACTTTTAAGAAATGATTTAGAGATAGTTTCAATTAGAGGAAATGTCCAAACTAGATTGGAGAAAATGAAGAGCCAGAATTTAGATGGTATTATACTAGCTTCTGCTGGATTGAAAAGACTAAATGAAGAAGCTATAATTACAGAGTATTTTGATCCTAAAGTATTTATACCAGCAGTTGCTCAAGGTGCACTGGGTATTGAATGCCTGAAAACTAGTGATGCTAAAAAGTATTTTAAAAAGCTAGAAGATTCAAACGCCAAACTAACTGTTGAAGCTGAAAGAACCTTTATGAGAATGCTAAACGGTGATTGTCATAGCCTTATTGGAGCATATTCGGAAATTCAGGGTGATGATTTATATATGATTGGAATATATGATATAGGTGGAAGAATAGTTAAAAAAGATATTTTAGGAAATAAAGAAGATCATATCGAACTTGGAAGAAAATTAGCTAATAAGATATTAGAGATATAGGAGAATCGGAATATGAGTAAAGTATATATAATAGGAACAGGTCCTGGAGACGAAGAATTATTAACATTAAAAGCTGTTAAGGTATTAAAAAAATGTACAGCTGTCCTTTATGATAGATTAGTTTCGAATAATATATTGAATTACTTGAATGAAAACTGTGAAGTCTATTATTGTGGAAAAGAACCAGGAGCTCATTCAAAAACACAGGAAGAAATTAATGAGCTTTTAGTTAAACTTGCAAAGGAAGGTCATATAGTTGGAAGAATTAAAGGTGGAGACCCATATGTTTTTGGAAGAGGTGGAGAAGAAGTATTAGCTTTAGTCCATGAAAATATAGATTTTGAGGTAATACCAGGAGTGACATCTCCTATTGCAGCTTTAAATTATGCAGGAATCCCAATAACTCATAGAAAGATAGCCCAAAGCTTTCATGTTGTTACAGGTAAATCAGCACAAGATTTAAATGTAAACTTTAAGGCTTTAGCGGAGGAAGAAGGCACATTAGTATTTATGATGGGATTAAGCAATTTAGATAATATAGTCAGTGAGCTCATTAAGAATGGAAAAAATTCAGATGTTCCATGCGGAGTGGTGATGAGGGGAACTTCAGCTAAACAAAAAAAGGTAATAGGAACTTTAGAGAACATTTCACAAAAAGTAAAGGAAGCTAATTTACAATCTCCATGTATAATTGTTGTTGGCGAGGTTGTGAACCTAAGTAAAGATTTAAACTGGTATGAAAATAAACCTTTGTTTGGAAAAAATATATGCATTACAAGGTCACGAAGACAATCTGAGAATTTAAAGAATAAGTTGGTTGAGCTAGGTGCTGAAGTTACAAGTTTTAATTCAATAGAGATAAAGAATACTTCTGAAAACTTAGATAATTACATAGACAACATAGACAACTATAATCATATTGTGTTTACATCAGTGAATAGTGTTGAGATATTTTTTGATTATCTTATTGAAAAAGACTATGATGTAAGAAGAATTAAAGCGAAGATTTCTGCTATAGGAGCGGCAACAGCAAATGCTCTAAAGCAAAGAGGAATTATTTGTTTTGCAAAAGCTAAAGAATTTGTTGGTGAAGGGTTAGTAAGTATACTAAAGCCTCATTTAATGGAAAACGAAACTTTACTTTTGCCATGTTCAGCAAAAAGCAGAAAATATATTTATGAAGAGCTTACAAATTGTGGAGTAAGTGTAGATAAAGTCTACATATATGATACGGTTTGTGGAGCAATAGTTAACAAAAGATCTTTTGATGAAGTTGATATGGTGTTTTTCACAAGCCCATCAACGGTTGAAAATATGGTAGAAATGCTTGGAATAGAAGAAATTAAGAAAAAACAGGTTATAGCTATAGGACCAAAAACAAATGAACCTATAGAGAAATTAGGAATAAAAGCATTTGTATGCAAGGAACACTCAGAAGAAGGATTTTTAAAAGAAATCGTGGCTTTTTGCACACATTAAGAATGTTGTGTAGAGCTTAAAGTGATGAGGTAAACAACCGAAATATAAAAATACTTACAGTCTCATGAAAAATTTAGTTTACAGCTAAAAACCGAAATGGAATATATGTGTTTGCTCCGGTTCTCTGAAGAGTTTGCCGGATGATTCTAAGAATATAAGTTGTGCCCAAAGTGCTTGCTTCAAAGACACAGCTTTGAACAAGCACATTTGGAACAACTTATATTCTAAGAATCATGGCCAGCAGACTCTTCTGATGAACACTCCGCAAAAACATATATTCCATTTCTGATTTAGTGTAAATTTAAAGTAAAGCGCATTTAGACAAGTATTTTTATATTTCCTAGTTTATCAATACTTTTAATGGAGTATATTTACAATATCTTATACAGTTTATATGCTTAAAATACAAAAGACATAAATATTTAAGAAGGCTTTAGTGAAATACTTAAAGTGATGGCAAAACAAAGAAATAGAATACATATATGTGGAGTCAGGCATTGAAAAATAAGCTGCTGGAATATCTTAATGGGAAGTTGTTCCGCTTTTGCTTGTCCTATGCTTGTCAAAGGAGCATGCGGAAGTGGTGCAACTTTCCATTTAGATATTCCCAGCGAAATTTTTCACAGTCCTGTGGAACATATATGTATTCTATTTCGGTTGGTTACGACTCACTTTGAGTGTTTCACAATATTCATAAAAAATGGAGGTATTTATTGTGATTAAAAGAGGTAGAAGACTTAGAGTTAATGCTGCCATTCGAGATATGGTTAGAGAAACAACTTTAGATTCAAAGGATTTTATTTATCCTATTTTCGTTGTTGAAGGAGAAAATATAAAAAATGAAATATCATCATTGCCTGGAGTTTATCATTATTCGGTAGACAAATTGTTTGAAGTAGTTGAGGAAGTTAGAGAAGCAGATATTTCTGGAATACTTCTTTTTGGAATACCAGATCATAAAGATGAATGTGGTTCTGAAAGCTATAATGATGATGGAATTGTTCAACAAGCAATAAGAGAAATAAAGAAACTTGATAAAGATTTACTTGTTATCACTGATGTATGTATGTGTGAATATACTTCTCATGGGCATTGTGGAATAATTCATGATGAATATGTAGATAATGATGAAACTTTACAATATTTAAATAAGATAGCAGTATCTCATGCGAAGGCTGGTGCAGATATTATAGCGCCTTCTGACATGATGGATGGAAGAATTGAATCATTAAGGCAGGCTTTAGATAAGAGCAATTTTAAAAATGTTAGTATAATGAGCTATTCAGCTAAGTACTGCTCAGCTTATTATGGACCATTTAGAGATGCTGCAAACTCAGCACCGCAATTCGGAGATAGAAAGACATATCAAATGGATCCAGGAAATAGAATGGAAGCTATTCGTGAAACTCAAATGGATATAGAAGAGGGCGCAGATTTTATAATGGTTAAGCCAGCTCTTTCATATCTAGATATAATTAGAGATTGCAGGGAAAATTTTAACTTACCTCTTGTTGCATATAATGTGAGCGGAGAGTATGCTATGATTAAGGCGGCTGGAAAGCTTGGAGTTATTGATGAAGAAAAAGTAATGATGGAAACTTTAACTTCTATTAAGAGAGCTGGAGCTGATATAATTATTACTTACCATGCTTTAGAGGCGGCAAAAATTTTAAATAGATAACAATTTAAATATTTAAATATAAAAAACATAACTATAAAACAATAAAAATATGAATATATATAAATATTTATAGATTTTATGCGGGCTAAGGAGATATTATTATGAAAAATATTGATATATTTAGAGAATCGAAACAGTATATGCCTGGTGGAGTTAACAGTCCAGTTAGGGCTTTTAGGGGAGTAAAGATAAATCCACCTATTATAAAGTCTGGAAAAGGTGTAGTAATTAAAGATGAAGAAGATAACGAGTATATAGATTTTGTGTTGGCTTGGGGACCATTAATCCTTGGTCACTGTGATGAAGATGTTGTAGAAGCGATTAAGGAAGTAAGCTCAAAGGCTTTAGCTTTTGGAGCGCCAACAAAATTAGAATTAGATTTGGCTAAGTTTATGTGCACTAGTTTAGATAATATCGAAATGATTAGAATGGTTAACTCAGGAACAGAAGCTACTATGAGCGCGGTAAAGCTTGCAAGGGGATATACTAATAGAAAAAGAATAGTTAAATTTGCAGGATGCTACCATGGGCATTTCGATGGATTTTTAATTGAAGCAGGCTCAGGTGTAATTACTGGAGGGATACCAGGTTCACTTGGTGTTCCAACTGAAAGTATAGAAAATACTTTAATTGGTATATATAATGATAAAGAACAAATTACAGAATTATTTAAGAAATATGGTAATGAAATTGCTGGTGTTATTATTGAACCTGTAGCTGGAAATATGGGAGTAATAAAAGCAGAAGATGATTTTATGGAAACATTAAGAGAACTTTGCGACGAATATGGGTCATTATTAATATTTGATGAAGTTATGAATGGTTTTAGGGTTGCATTTAAAGGTGCGCAATCTTTATTTAAGGTAAAACCGGATCTAGTTACATATGCAAAAATTATGGGTGGTGGACTACCATGTGGAGCATATGGAGGAAGAAGAGAAATAATGGAGAATTTAGCGCCTTTAGGAGGAGTATATCAGGCAGGTACAATGTCAGGAAATCCTATAGTTATGGCTGCGGGGCTTGCAACTTTAGCTAAACTAAAAAATAACTTAGACTATTATAATCATATTGAAAATATAGGAGCTAAACTTCAAGAAGGAATATTAAAAATATCGCAAAAATATAATCTTCCAGTAGTAATGAATAGAGTTGGAGGAATGATGACAATATTCTTTAGTAACTTAAAAGAAGTTAGAACTTATGATGATGTAAAAACTTGTGATGTTGAGAGATTTAATCGATACTTTGAGCACATGCTTAAGAGTGGTATAAATATACCTCCTTCACAATTTGAAGCACTGTTTTTAAGTGTTAAGCATGAAGAAAACCATATTAATACATTCTTAAATACTTTCGAGAAATTTGCTGCAAGTGAAGTTTAACAAGTTTATATAAAATGATGTATAGTATTTAGCATAATATAAAACCTATAAAAGGAATGAACTACATATGAATAAAATTAATTATCAAAAGGAATTAGACTCCCTAATAGAAAATTTGGTTAAAGAAGAAAAAGTTCCAACTTTGTTACTGCATAGCTGCTGTGCTCCTTGTAGCAGCTATGTACTGGAATATTTATCTCAGTATTTCAGCATAACAATTTTCTTTTATAATCCAAATATATATCCATTAGAAGAATTCTCGCGAAGAGTAGCAGAACAAAAGGGACTTATATCTGAACTTAAAGTTAAACATGAAATAATGTTTATAGAAGGTAGATATGATACTGAAAACTTTTATAAGATATCAAAGGGATTAGAACAGGAAAAAGAAGGTGGTGCAAGATGTTTTAAGTGTTATGAATTAAGACTTAAAGAAGCAGCACTTATTGCAAGTGAAAAAAGTTATGATTATTTTACTACTACCTTATCTATAAGCCCACATAAGAATGCACAAAAGCTAAATGAAATAGGAAAAATTTTAAGTGAAGAATATGGAGTTAAATACTTATATTCAGATTTTAAAAAGAAAGAAGGATATAAACGTTCTATTGAGTTATCTAAAGAATATAACTTATATAGACAAGATTATTGTGGATGCGTTTTTTCTTATAATGAGAGGATTAATTCAGATGATACAATGGTATAAAGAATATTAATATGAATTTTTAAAACATAATACATATAGCAATATCTTTTTTATCCGATAGATAGCATCCGTAAGACTTCATCTATATGAAACTCCAACTTAAAAGTTTCACTTTATAAATGTAATAAAAAATTTACAACAGATAAATACTTTTTATTATATAATAGTGTAAAGGAGAGGATTAATATGTCTGATAAAATCATAGACTTTAATGAATTGAAAAATAAAGTTAAAGATAAAGATATAGATAAATTTGAAGAGTATATTTATTCTATGTATTATAAATTAGCTGAAGGAAAAATGAACATGGCCGATTTCTCTAAAAATATAATGGCTTATATGGAAGAAAACAATATTTCACAAGATAAGCTTATTAATATTCAAAAAAAATTTTTAGAGAGATATGGATTAGATCCATCCATGATAGAACAACAGCTAAATATTCCGGGATTTGGTGCAAAAAGTTCAAATACTAATTATAGCACTATTAAAAAGACTATGGGTTTTCAAGAAAAATATAAGAGCAGAATATCAATTAAATCAATGTCAGAATACTTTATAAAAAATGAAAAAAATGATCTTAAAATATTCCTAGAAAACGAAGAGGTATTCTTAATAAGTGAGAAGAATATAGATTTAAATGATACTGAATTAAATGAATTTTTATGTTCATATAAAAAAGTAATTGAAGATAAGAAAATAAATATAGTTTTATGTGAAAATACGAAAAGTTATGAGTACTAAAAATATGTTAAAGTTTTGACCTTAAATGGTAAAAAAGTGCAGCACAAGAATCTAAAATTAAGATTTTTGTACTGCATTTTTCACTTTATAATGGAGAATTGAATATGACAAATTTCAATAATCCCTCAGAAATAGAAATAATATCATCATTTGATATAGTTGAAAGGTCATGAGCACTGCTATTTAAGGTGATAAGTTTAGCTTTCGCATTAACTTCAATACATTTATTATAAAGCTGTTTAGAACTTTCGTATGGAACCATAGCATCTGAATTACTGTGAATTATAAGTGTATTTGGATTTGTTGGATCAACATAGTTTATAGGGTTATATATTTTTTCTACACTTTCTTTATCTGTAATAGATGCAAAAATTTTTGATAAATCATAGTTTAAGCTTGTAGTATTTAAAAGAGTTAAATCAGTTGGACCTGCAAAGTCAATTAAGTATTTGACTTTTGATGGATAACTACTCAAATCTGTATCGTCTATAAATTCATTATTATCGCTATAGCTTGCCATAAGTGAAAGATGAGCGCCAGAAGAAACGCCGATAACCCCTATTTCATCTGTATTAAGGTTATAGGTAGATTTATTTTTATATACCCATCTTATTGTGTCTTTTACATCTGAAATTTGCTTGCTAAAGTTTTCCTTATTTCTCATAAGCTCGTATGAAGTACTTATAATTGTATATCCTTGTTCTCTGAATGTATCAAGAATTGGACTTATAGCCTCAGGAATACTTTTATCACCATAGGCCCAGCTTCCACCATGTACATATATAAGCACTGGAGAAGATTTATAAACTTGATTTATTGGCCCATAGATATCCAAGGATAAAGGCACTCCGTTTGTATTTTTGTAGACTACATCTTTATAATTCATAGAACTTGATGATTTATTCATAGTAAAGTCTTGAGTAGTCCATACATGATTTTTTAAGGAGATGTATTTATCAGCTATTCTGTAAGACAACATAATTCTCTTATAAAATACTATAGCTAAAACAATAATTGTAATAAATAAAATCAGAAAAAACATTTTAAAAAATTTCTTCATTAAAATATATGCCTAATATATAGAAATAAATATACTTATCCGATATCTAGCATCCGTAAAATCATATTTTTTTCAAATCGGAGATAACGGCTGCAAACTCACGGACATTGTGCCCTTTATGGGTATAAATTAAACAAAATTCAGCTGGAGTTAAAACTTCCACCTGAAAAGTTTTACTTTATTAGGCTTATCTCCTTTCTTATAAAATTTATAGAATATTAATAAATTTATATAATAATTAGCATTTATAAGTATTCTATATAATATTAATTACAAATTATTTTTTAGAACCACGCTAAACACTTTAATAGAGTTTGTATATGAATAATAATTTATACTATAAAATTATATCATAGGAAATTAGTAAAAATCGTAAATTAAGAATTTTGTAATATATTGAGAGACAATGGTGTTTTGCTAAGTAAATATATAATTAAAATAATATTTTATATTTATATGAATATTAATAATATATAAGAACAGAACAATTAGAATTAATCCTTTTGAAAGGAGATATTATGAACAATTCTTTTGATGTGCTTGTCTATTTAGATGAAAACTTAGTGAGAAATTTATCTTCACTAGTATTAACTGGATTTATAGAAACAATAACTAGAACTCAAGCCTTTGATAGGACTTTATCTGCAGGATATCATGAAGGTGACAGAATTGAAAGTTCTAATCAAGGTAGTATTTCAAGAATTGAAAGAAAAGGCTTTAGGGATAAAAATAAAATAAATGCAAATAATAACTTATTGAATCATCATGTGGATAAAGATATTGATGCAAAACAGTTCATAAGAGAAGAAAAACAGATTAAAACAACGTACACGACCTTTGTTTTAAATGGAAGTTTAATGGATTATTTTAATGAGCACAAACATCTACATCAGAAAAACGAAGATGATATTGAAAATAATAACATATATCCAGGTGATTTAATACAGCTTGAAGGAACTATTACCAATAAAGGTGTTCTGCCATTTATTGATACTTTAATAAATTTAATAACTATATTTGGAGATGATTATTTAAACACAGTGACCAAAGAGTGTGATGGGAAAATTGATTTTACTATGTTTTTAAAGATGTTAAACTATGTAAAAAGTATTTTGGCATATAATAATACGGTGGATCTAATAATGAAATGCGGGAATGGAACGGCAATTTTAACTGTAAATAAGGAAAACTTTATGAACAATAGATATAACGTTTTTGATAATGTTAATTGTCATTGTAAAGTAATCGGTAAGGTGATTAAAACATGTACAGAAGAATGTGACACTATAAGTTTATTGAGAAAAACAGGGCAGGAAGAATTTTATGAAAAGTTTTTTGAACAATGTAAACCTCTTTTAGAATGTTTAAGAAAGAATAATATTCTAGTACCGGAATTCCCCAATTTTAGAATAAATGAATGTGCAATACAAATTATGCCGTTAAACATTTACATGTAAAATTTTTATTATATTTAAAATGTATTTTGCAGAAAAACACTTGTATATCAATAGAATACATGATAATATATATTACAGGTGAAATATGTTTATAAATATTTAATTTTGTAAATATAAGTGGATATATATTCATATTTAATACAATTTTGAGGTGAGATTAAATGAAGTTTAGAAGTACTAGAGGCTTAGAGAAAGATATAGAATCTGCTAAAGCAATAATTAATGGAATTTCTAAAGATGGCGGGCTATATGTTCCAGATGGATTTCCTAAAGTATATGATAAATTAAAAAAAGATACACACATTAAATACGAAGATTTAGCATTTAAAGTTATCAATGAGTATTTTACAGACATTGATGATGCAGAATTAATGGGGGCAATTAATGATGCATATAATGATAGATTCAGTGTAGAAGTAAAAAATAACTTTTTGGAATTATATCATGGGCCAACTTGTGCATTTAAGGATGCAGCGCTGTTATTTCTGCCACAAATTATGAAAAGAGCTAAGAAAATTTGTGATGTTAAAGAAGATATAACAATTCTTACTGCAACGTCGGGAGACACAGGAAAAGCTGCACTTGAAGGATTTAAAGATGTTGAAGGCTTTAAAGTTGTAGTTTATTATCCTAAGAATGGAGTAAGTGCAATTCAAGAAAGACAAATGTCAAGTCAAGAAGGAAATAATGTTAAAGTCATTGGAATAAATGGCAATTTCGATGATGCTCAAACTGGAGTAAAAGAGATTTTTGGAGATAATGATTTTAGGGCAGGGCTAGCTCAAAAGGGATTTATCTTATCATCTGCAAACTCAATTAACATTGGAAGACTTGTGCCTCAAATAGTGTATTATTTTTATGGATATTTTAATTTAGTAAACCAAGGAGTAATACAAAAGGATGATTCTATAAATGTAGTAGTTCCAACAGGTAACTTTGGAAATATCTTGGCTGGATATTATGCTAAACAAATGGGACTGCCAATAGATAAATTTATATGTGCATCTAATGAAAACAAAGTTCTAACAGACTTCTTTGAAACAGGGGTGTATGATAAGAAGAGAGAACTTGTTTTAACAGAATCACCTTCAATGGATATACTTGTTTCATCTAATCTAGAAAGATTATTATTTGAAGCAAGTGGTAGAGATGCTGAAGTGGTTAGTGAGATGATGAACAACTTAAATACTAAAGGTGTTTATAAAGTAAATGAAAAAGTTAGAAATTTCATTAAAGAATTCTATGGAAATTTTGCAACAACAGAAGAAGTGTATGATGCTATAGAAGAAATATATAAAAAAGATAATTATTTAATGGACACTCATACAGCTG
Organism: Clostridium chromiireducens; assembly: GCF_003575225.1. NCBI lineage: Bacteria > Bacillati > Bacillota > Clostridia > Eubacteriales > Clostridiaceae > Clostridium > Clostridium chromiireducens. The sequence continues at coordinate 715,057 of NZ_QXDJ01000002.1, forward strand.
TAGCATATGTAGTTAAGAAGAAATATGTAGAAGAAACTAAAGACGACAAACCAACTTTAATACTATCAACTGCAAGTCCATACAAATTCCCAAGAAGTATTTGTAATGCACTTGATATAGATGTTGATGGAGTAGATGATTTTAAAGTATTAAATGAATTATCTAATTCAACAAACACTAAGATACCAAATAGCTTAAGTACTTTAGAAAATGCTAAGGTATTACATGATGAAGTTTGGGATAAGAGTGAGATGAGAAATGCTCTACTTTCTTACTTAAATTCATAGGGGATAATATATGATTAGAGTTAGAGTACCAGCTACATCAGCAAATATGGGACCTGGATTTGATTCATTAGGGATAGCATTAAATTTATATAATGATTTTGAATTCAGGGAATTAGAAGATGGTTTGAAGTTTAATGGAATGCCAGAGGAATTTTGTAATGAAGAAAATATTATTTATCAAGCAATGAAGCATTGTTTTGATAAAGCGGGCTATAAAATAAAAGGATTAGAAATAAGCGAAATTAAACAAGATGTACCAGTATCTAGAGGTCTTGGAAGTAGCTCTACATGTATAGTTGGGGGACTAGTAGGAGCTAACGAAATCTTGGGGAAGAAGTTTTCAGACGAAGAATTATTGGAGATGGCAGTAGAAATTGAAGGTCATCCAGATAATGTTGCACCAGCCTTGCTTGGGGGTATGGTTGTTGCAATAGTTGATGAAAACAAGACTTACTATGATAAAGTGAATGTTAAGGATGGAATCAAGTTTGTTTCAATTATTCCTGATTTTAGATTATCTACTGAGAAAGCAAGAAGCGTACTTCCAAAAGAAATAAGCTTAAAAGATGGAGTTTATAACGTCTCAAGGGCTGCTCTTATGGTATCTTGCTTCTGTAGTGGGAAATATGAATTAATAAAGTACGCATGTAAAGATGCCTTTCACCAAAATTACAGGAGTAAGTTAATTCCAGGTTTTGAAGAGGTGTATAATATGAGCTATGAATTAGGAGCATTGGCTTGTTACCTAAGTGGAGCAGGCCCAACAATCATGGCGATTATCGACGAAGGTGATGAGCGCTTTAGCAATAAGCTTAGAGAATTTTTAAGAATAAAAGGATTGGAATGGAATATATTAGAGTTATCTTTAGATAATGCGGGGGCAACCATTATAGAAGGTACAAAATAATGAGTGGAGATTACTTAGTTATAGATAAAAGGGTTTTACCTGACGTTTATGAAAAAGTTCTGTTTGCAAAAAAACTATTAAAAGATGGAAAGATAAAAGAAATAACAGAAGCTGTGAAAATAGCTGGCATAAGCAGAAGTGTATATTATAAATATAAAGACTTTGTATTTGATTTTTCTGAAACTTCGGAAGGAAGAAAAGTTACTTATAATATAATATTAAAAAATGAAAAGGGCGTTTTATCGAATATAAGTAATTATATAGCAGAAAAAGGCGGAGATATCTTGACAATAAATCAAGGTATACCGTTAAATGGATATGCTAATTTAAGTATAACAATAGATCTTTCAACAGTGGATGGCGACATAAAAATGTTAACAAGTGGTCTTCTTGACCTTAAAAATGTTGAAAAGGTTGAGTTTATAGGAATGGAGTAGCGAGGAGAAATCCTCGCTATTTTTATGTATACAACCATAATTGTGTGGTAATCTACCGAAATCAAATACATTTGTATTCCGCAGGACTTACGAAAATTTCGATGAAAACACTAAGAGGAAGGTTGCACCCACTTTAGCTTGCTCCAACCATTCGGTTAGACAAGCTAAAGTGGAACAACCTTCCTCTAAGTGTTTTTAGCATCGAAATTTTCTGATGCCTGCTTCACACAAATGTATTTGATTTCTGGTGTAGATATATTCTCAAATGTTAGTGTATACAAATAAATATGCTGCAGGCGAGCTCTAATATAGCGGCTGGATATTTATGTGCTCTTTAATACTGAGTAATATCGCCTAAACAAAAAATATATTTCTTCTTTTTAGCCTTAATATAATTAGTGTAATAAAAGGAATAATAAAAGTGACTCGTTTCTCATTTTTGTAGTCTAGCTTAATTTAATTTTATTTTTTGCTTTTTAGAAGATATTCAGCATAAATATTAATATCTTCAATTAAATTATCTATAATTGTGAGAGGCAAATCAATTCCTCAGAAAGAGTAAAAATAAGTTTACATCGGTCCTTAACAATAGATTTTTCTACGATTATGGTTGAAGTAATTCAAGAATTTTAAAGTATAATCCTTTATGAAATAAGTATTATTAAAATTATGTTATTACAATAAGTAGATTCTATTTATAAATAATGTTAAAAAGCTAATTTTATTATTTGTCTATTACTATTATATAAGTTATGATGTTATTATAATACAATATAAACGGTCGTTTAAGAATTATATGTAAATTGGTGAGATTGTAGTTTTATGATTAAGTATTTATAAAATATGCTATAATAAGAGTATATTGTTAAAATTATATAATGACAGTGATAATAACCATATAATGTATAATTAGGAACTAATATGGTTTTAGAAATATAATGAATATTTGACGGTTTTACGATTGAAACATTATATATAATTTAGAATTTTATAGTTTCTTATAAAAATTAATTTATTAGTGTTGGTTTTAACTATACTTTTAAAATTACTAATATAAAAAGTTGCTATTATATTTTATTGAATTGATATATAATCATAATAATTGATTTTTGCAGAGAAATAGGAGTAATAACGTATGAATAAAATTCCAATAGTGTCATTTTTTTCGGGTGCAGGATTTTTAGATTTGGGCTTTGAACTGGAAAATTTTGATGTAATGTGGTCTAATGAGATATCTAAAGATTTTTCCGAAATATATAGAGTTGGTATGTCAGCAGTTTTACAAAAGGAAATGAAAGTTATATCTAACGATTCAATTGCAGATTTGAATTTAAGAGATTTAAAAAGGCAGTTTAAATCTTCATGGTTAGATGATAATACAATTTGGGGAATAATTGGTGGTCCACCATGTCCAGATTTTTCAGTAGCTGGTAATCAATTGGGGGAAAAAGGTAAGAATGGAATTCTGTCTAGTGTTTATGTAGATACAATAATATATCTTCAACCAACATTTTTTGTCTTTGAAAATGTAAAAGGATTAATTACAACTAAAAAACATCGAGAGTATTTTTTAACATTAAAAGCTAAATTGGAAATGAGCGGATACATAGTTGATTTTAAAGTTCTAAATGCATTGGATTATGGAGTTCCACAAGATAGAGAACGTGTTATTTTAATTGGAATTGAGCAAGACTTCTTTAAAAATAATTCTCGATTAAATGAAAAAGATAAGTGGTTTCCTTGGTTAGAAGGAGTAAAGTATGAAAATGCTAAAGGAAAATTTTTATGGCCAGATAAGAATAAATTCGGCGATTTTATTCAAAAGCCCAAAGATATACCAAACGAACTAATGGTAGATTGGTGCTTAACCTTTGATGATAAAAAATCAAAAGTTGAAAATATTGAAGAGTATTTTAAGCCAAAATCAAAGAAATTCCATGAAATTGATGAGGGGGATACATGTAGAAAAAGTTTTAAGAGATTGCATAGGTATAGATTTAGCCCCACAGTGGCGTATGGTAATAATGAAGTTCATTTGCATCCAACTTTGCCAAGAAGACTAAGTATTCGAGAAGCACTAAGAATTCAATCAGTTCCAGATGAGTATATAATGCCACATAAAATGCCTTTAACTATAAAGTTTAAGGCTATTGGCAATGGAGTCCCGGTTCAAATGAGTAGAGCTATTGCTAAGGCACTAAATAAAATTTTGGAAAGGAAGTAAATCTAACATGTTTGATTTTGAATGTATTAAAAATGATTTGTACAAGTTGCCAGAGGATGAATTTATAATAAAATATTATTTTAGAACAGATAATTGGTATTTATCCGAGTATTTAGGATATAAACAAGATCAAATACATAAAATAAGTGATAATATAAAAGCTTTAATATCAAAAGAATTAGATATTGGATTTAATAATATAGTAACAATTGGGAGTAGTAAAATAGGATATAGTATTTCCCCTACGAAAAAGCTATTCCAAGAATTTAGGGTGGATGATGACGAGCATCCATCAGATATTGATATAGCTCTTATATCAAATGAAATATTTACTCAATTGTGGAGTGAATTTAGGGGAGTTCATTCAATAACATTTAATTATTCTTATAATAAAGTGGCAAAAGAAATATTTAGAGGTTTTGTAAATGATAAAACCTTTACTGAGATTGATGAAATTAGAAGTATGTGGAATCGTAAAGTTGATAAATTAAATGATAGTTTAGTATCAGATTTTGGGTTTGATCATCAAGTAAACTATAGAATTTATCGCAGTTTAAGAGACTTAATGGATTATCAAATAAGAGGATTAAGAGAAATAAAGGAGGGGAATTTAAATGGGGTTTGATTATATTAGGTCTGCTGTTAAATTAGCAGAAATAAGAAGTCAATTTAAAAGAGGGAAATTAGTGGTTGATACATCATATCAAAGAAGAAAAGTATGGTTGCCAGAAGATAAGATTAGATTGATAGAAACAATTACCTTAGGATACATAATTCCAGAGTTATTTTTTTGGGATGCTGCAACCGATCCGGAAACGGGGTTATCAATTACTCATATTGTAGATGGACAACAAAGAGTGAATGCAATTTTTGAATTTACAGAAGGTGCATACAAATTAAGTACAGATTGCCTCATTAGTGATGAGGCTAAAGAGAAATATGGAAATAAGTATTTTAATGATTTTAGCGAATCCGAAAAAATTGAATTTTGGAACTATCCACTATCAGTTGTACAAATTAACGAAGAATCTAAAGAACGTATAAAAATGATGTTCTATAGATTAAACTTAACAGATTATGATTTAAATGCACAAGAGAAAAGACATGGTACAAGTTGGGGGAAATTTGCAGATCTAACAACCGAAATTGCATCGTTAGAATTTTGGGAAAAATTTTCATTATTTAATTCTCAAGATATAAGACGAATGCGAGATAATGAATTTTGCGCTACATTAATTATATTGGCAAGAAAAGGTGTAATAGATCAAACAACTCAAAAAGCTATTAATGATGCTTATACAGACTATGCTGAAAATTATGAACAAATGGAAGCCGACAAAGCTGAAATCTTTGAATGGATGAAAATTGCAACAGAAATTTTTAATGAAAATAATCTGAAATTCTTTAGAAAAAAGACACAACTTTACACTTTGTTCTCATTAATAAGATATATGAGAAAGAATAATATTAAAATTACATCTGAAATACAAGATAAAATTGATTCCTTTATAACTCAATATAATGATTTTAAAAACGATTCTGGAAGTATTATTGAAGAAGGAAGTTATGAAGATAAGATAAGAATATATAAATTGGCTTCATCTGAGGGGGTTAACAAGCTTAGGAATCGAAATATTCGGCTAAAAGTTTTTAAAGAAATTATATCAGAGTAAATAGTTTATATTATTTTGTGAATAAGTTTAACTTTGTGGAGAAATATTACAAATAACAAAGAAAGAGAATTAGAAATTATAAAGATTCTCTTTTTTTTTATTACATTAATTTTAACAATATGTAGAGAATTCTTTTGGACAAAAAGTTCTATCTATCTGCTCAATAGGAATTAGAAGATTATAATTAATAGATAAATATGAGTTTAGAAACTATGATATAATTAATCCTCAATATAAACACCGCAAGTTTCAATATTTTTGAGGATGATTGACTAGAGAGGGAGTAGATTTATGTTTAGCAAGGGAGATTTCCATATTCACTCAAATTATTCTGATGGAAAGTGTAGTATTAACGGGCTATTAGATTTATATAAAAAGAGTGGGTATAATATAGCTTCTATAAACAGATAATGATACATTAGAAGGTTGCAAGGAAGCTATTGTATATGGCAAAGTAATAACAGGTATTGAAATAATCGAGTTTGCTAGGATAAAAGAACAAGGTAGTGAAAATCGTTGCAAAACAATTGTTAATAGTTTGGAAAAATTTTGGTATAAAAATAAATGGAGATGAATTATTGTCAAAGAATAATGGAATGATTGGAAGGCCTCATATAGCAAAAGAAATCATTAATGCAGGATATGAATTTAGTATGCATGAGATTTTTAATAAATATTTGGTGAATGGTAGCCCGGCATATATTCGAAGTTCTATTTTATCGGTGCAAGAAGGAGTAGATTTATTAAGAAATAATAATGCAACTGTAGTATTGGCGCATCCTATATTGATTAGAAAAACGAAAATAGAAGATTTATTGACTAATTTTAAATTTGATGAAAGCTATATATAGATTTAATTCACAAGACGATAATTCTAAATTTCTAGACATATGCGAACAACATAAACTTTTAATTACTGGAGGTTCAGATTTTCATGATTTTAATACATTGAATCATTCTAATAGAATGGATATATCTTTAGATAAATAGAACTATAGAAGCTCTAGTTAAATTCGTTGGAAGTAAATGGTGTTTATTCTTTATTTACTACACATCTTTCTTCATAAAATCTCATTAGTAACATATTTATTTAGATTTTCTAATATAAATCTGGTAGAGGTGATGAGATGTCTATCGATTTTAGAAAAAGAATACATAAGTTAGCAAGGTCAAATTCTGAGGTGCCTAAATTAGAGGAAGAATTAAGAAATATGAATAAATTAGAAGAACTCTTAGAGTTAGCGGAAATTATAATCGCAGAAGGAGGAGCAAATTACGTACCTATAAAATTATATATTAATTCACTAGGACAAATAGTGCGAGATAGACTTATTATGAAAATGTATTTAGGAGAAGAAGTTGATTTTATAGAAAGTATATTTAATGATTTAGGATTTAGATTAAGAAAATATTTTGATAGAGATCTTTTAAATGAAGAAGAGAAAATGATAGATATATCTTTAGATAATGATATGGCTATCCCTATTGCAGGGGATAGAAAAAGATTTGCAAAGAGATTAGCTAAGGATACTAGAGGAAATAGAAGTTCATTTTTTTATAACCATAATGATTACAAGGCACACTTATTTCTACCTATTAATATAGCCATAATTTATTATGGAAATCACTCGTTATTAGCAGGGATTTTAAAAAAAGAAGGTAAAATAAAGTCTGACTATGTTTTTGATATGGGTAATAAATATGATGAAATTAAATTTGATGGAACATACTATAGAGAGATTAAGACAAATGAAATTATATATAGAGTGAAAAATTTTGAATTGGGAGTTATTTTTGAGATAGGAAGAATGTTAAAACAATATAATATACATTTATGATTGGTAAAGTTTGTGATAATCAATTAACGTACACATGAAAAAGTTAAGCTCATATGCTATTTATTAATAACAAATAACATAAATTATCATAATATACTATTAGAAATGTATCAAAATACAAAGGAGTAAAAAAATGCAAAATAGAACTCGTATCAGAAGATACAGACCAGGCAATCCAAATCAAATTGCAAATACAGCCGGAGCTGCTAGAGGACCTTATTGTAGGGGGAATGGACCTTTTTCAGATACATTAGCAGACACTTATGATCAAGGATATAGAGATGGGTATAGTGAGGGATTTAACGACGGAAGAGTTAGAGGTTGCAATGAATGTTATACTCAAGGTGTAAAAGCTGGGTATGTTTTAGCAAAGCAAGAAATCTTAAAAGGTATATGCATGAGAAAATGTCGTAGGTCCAGATGTTGTTGCTAATTTATGGCTGAAGAAGTATATTAGTTCTTAAGTTAGGACTGTCAAATAAGATAATTTCTCTATAAGTTTTAAAAAATTTTTGATAGACTTGATTCGATGATTGATTAGTAGATGATGTAAAGTAAAAATGAATAAGAATATCAATAATGAAACTATAAGCAAGGTTGAACATGTGTGTGAAAACTTGCTTATAGTTTTTTATTAACTTAAAAAAAGTATTGATTACTGTGGGAGAGTTTATAAATTGTTTATATTTCTTTTATAAAAAGATTACACCTACTATTTATAATGCAATTAAGCTATTAGTTAATAAACTTTTTTTGACATTCGACATGGTTAATAGCTGAAAAAATAAAGGGAGATGTAAACTATGAAAAGTAAGAAAATAAAGACCATAGTTATAACTGCATTAACAGGATGTATGTTATTAGCAGTTACTGTATCAGCATCTGCAAGTGGAGCATCAGGGTATGAAACTTATAAAAGTGCAGTAAGAGAACTAGTTACGACTAGAAATGCTACATTTTCAACTTCTTTTGAGGTAAAGGATAACGGAAATACTGATATTTCAGGAAATAGTGTAGAAAAACTTGAAGGTACCAACAGTTCTTCAAATATTGAGGTGAAAATTGGTGATGTCACTAAGGATACTGAAACAAGTAGAGTAGATGGCAAGATTGTTATTAAAGAAGGGGATAATTATTATTCTATGGGGAATAGCGCCAAGGGTAATATTGGAAGAGGAAACAGAAAAATTGATGCTTCATCTAGTAGGGCAAAACTCGGAGAAATGGTTCTTGATACATTAGTTGGAGATGTTAAAAATCAATTTGTTGTAGATGGAGATGAAATTAGTGTAAAACTAGAGGGTGCACAAATTCCTGAACTTGCTAAACTAGCAATCTCAGCTGCTGTTGAGGAGCAGAATGATAAAAAAAGTTATAACAAGGGTGAATTTGCAAACGATGAACTAAGAAAAGCAATAAGTGATATACCAACTTTAAAAAATGTAGATATAAAATCATTAAGTCTGACTGCAAAAGTAGATGGAAATACACTATCTGAAAATGATGTAAAAGTAGTAATTACTGGAGAAGATGAAAAAGGAGTTTCACATGAATTTGAACTATCTGTTAATACTGCAGTTAGCAATGTAAATTCTACAAAAGCTGATTCAATTGACACAACAGGTAAACAAGTTCAAACAATGGAAAATAAACGATCAAAATAAAAATAAATATAGAATATAAAAGATATATTTTAATCATATATCTTAAATTGACTATTTAGTAATTTTGTTGTATGACAAATATTTTAAAGTTACAATTCTGTCTCAAAATTAATATTGTAAGGGAAACAACTTTATATTCTTAAAGTTTTTTGGAAATATAGCTTGACTTGATTTTGAGACAGTAAATCCTAAAATGAGGAGGAATTATTATGGAGCCGATACTTGAAGTTAATAATTTAACGAAGAACTATAAAAATGGCCGCGGAATTAGTGATATATCCTTTAAAATTGAAAAGGGAGATATTTTTGGGTTACTGGGTCCAAATGGATCAGGAAAAACAACTACTATGAAAATTATCACTGGCTTGTCATATGCAGATAAAGGCAGTGTTCAAATATTAGGAAAAGATATTATGGAGGAAAGTTCAAAAGAGATAGGGTGTCTTATTGAAGCCCCAGCTATATATGAGTATCTTACGGCTAAGGAAAATTTAAAATTGGCAGCAAATTATTATTCAGGAATAAAAGATCCGAGAATAGATGATATTCTTACACAGACTGGACTAATAAAATATGCAAATGAGAAAGTGAAAAATTTTTCTCTTGGGATGAAGCAGAGATTAGGTCTTGCACTAGCACTGTTAGCTAGACCTAAGCTAGTAATCTTAGATGAACCTACTAATGGATTAGATATTGAAGGAACTGTAGAAATTAGGGAAATAATAATTAAGCAATCAAAGTTAGGAATAACATTCTTAGTTTCTAGTCATATTGCTCACGAGATAGAGTTAATGTGTAATAAAGTTGGTATAATTAAAGAAGGAAAGTTATTAAATATATCATTAATGAAGGACGCACTTAGTGAATGCGAAACTTTAGAAAAATATTTTCTTAGTCAAGTTGTAGAAAAGGAGGAGGATGTATGAGTTCAGTGAAAGCAGGTATAATTAGCGAAAGCACTAAGTTATTTAAGAGAACTAAGTATAAAGTATTACTAATCTGTATTGAATTATTAGTTATATTTATAGGAATTATAAGTAATTTTACAGAAGGACATATTAATGTTTCATTATCTAGTTTTGAATTAAACATATTATCAATATTCACTAATATATTAATCCCATTAATTGTTTTTATGGCAGTTGCAGATTTATTTGCAGCAGAACAAGAAAATGGAACTATTAAAGCTGTAATAACAAGGCCTATAAGTAGATATGAAATTCTTGTGTCTAAGATGATATCGATTCTGATTTACGTAATATGCGTATTAATGATAACATTTATTATAAGTTCAGTCATTGGAGTATTATTCGGAAGAACGCAGGTGATAAATATTCCAGGGATTTTTGCAGCGTATATAATTTCCATACTACCATCAATTCCAATAATCTTTCTTTCCATATTAATATCTCAATTGTCAAAAAGCAGTACTTCTTCAGTAATGCTTTCAGTATTAATTTATATCATAATAATGGCTTTGGGGTTAATATTTCCATCAATATCTTCCGTTTTATTTACTTCATACACAAATTTATATAAGTTTTTTATTGGATCTCAAATGCCAGTAAAGTCGATACTGACAGTTATTGGATTATTATCAGGATACTCCTTAATTTTCTTTTCAGGTGCATATGCATTGTTTGAAAAAAGGGAATATTAGATAGTTATAGGTTACTTCTTGATTTTGAAAGAATTAAGGAAAAACAAACAGAAAGTGAAGTGTCATAAGATAAATTAGGGGGTATCTTGTTATGATGATAAAAAAACGTCTTATTATCTCCAATATTTTAATGTTGATAGTTCCAGCGATATTAATTGTAGTAATTGCCGGAGGTGTCCTAGAAGGATTTACGGAGATATATGGAAAGAAGATAAGGGGATTAAATGATGAAAACGGAACTTATTTTGTACAGAGGGCTATAAGTTCATATAGCAAAAGTTTAAAAAATATTGATATGAGAGAGGAAGGTTTTGAAAAGTTTGGAGAAACCTTAAATGATGCGGGGTATAATTTATTAGTTACAAGCAATGAAAATACTATCTTCTCAAATTTGACTGATGAAGATAGAGATTCTATTTCTAAATTACAAAGTGATATAATTTCTTCATCAGATTCAATGGTACTTGAAGTAAATTCGGTAAGTTTAATTAAAAATACTATTACAAAAAATAATAAAAGCATTACTTTACTTGCTGTTAAGTCAAATAATATCATCAATAAAGACCATATGAGAACTGAAGTAAGATCTTTCTTTGTTAGTTATATGGGAATTGTATTTATTATAGCATTACTTATCATTATATTTACAAATGGCATTTTATCATCCCGTGTAGCTAAAAGTGTGATTAAACCTTTAGAATTATTAAGTTATGGCGCGGGGCAAATAGAAGAGGGTAATCTCGATTTTAAAATGAATTACGAAGGAAATGATGAATTTGCAAAAGTTTGTTCAGATTTTGATAAAATGCGGATTAGATTACAGGAATCTGTTCATATGCAGCTAAAATATGAAGAAAATAGAAAAGAGTTAGTGGCAGGAATATCACATGATTTGCGTACACCGTTAACAACAATTAAGGGGTATATAAAAGGGTTAAAAGATGGAGTGGCGAATACACCTGAAAAACGTGAAAGGTATCATGAAATTATATATAATAAAGCTTGTGATATGGATATGTTGGTAGATAAATTATTTCTATTTTCTAAGCTAGATACAGGAAAATTTCCATTTCATTTTGAAATAGTAAACTGTATCGACTTCTTTCAAAGTTTCTTTGTTAATGCTGTAGACGAATTTAAAGGGAAAGGACTTAATTTATCTTATGAAAATAGTTGTGACAATAATATTTTAATCAGTATTGATATTGAAGAAATGAATAGAGTGCTAGTTAACATACTTGAAAATAGCGTAAGGTATAAAACAAAGGAATGTGGGAACGTGAATATTATAATAGATCAGAAAGAAGAGAATATTATCTTGAAAATTAAGGATGATGGGCCAGGGGTTTTAGAAGAAAATCTTAATCGTTTATTTGTTAGCTTCTATAGGGAGGACTCTGCTAGAACTAATCCAGGTCAAGGCAGTGGTCTTGGACTGTCTATATCTGAGTATATAGTAAGAGCACATGGCGGTACAATATCAGCTGAAAATATAAATGGATTAGCAATTATTATAACGCTACCAATAAGTAACTATGAAGGATCTATTTACGAAGGTTAGCAAATAATTTGGAGTAAATACCGTGATGGGGGAAGAGAAAATGAGAAAAATTTTAATTATTGAAGATGATAGGCTTATTGCAGAATTAGAGAGAGACTATTTGGAGATAAATGGATTTGAAACTGAAATTGCAGAAAACGGAGATAAGGGATTAGAACTTGCATTAAATAAGGAATTTGATTTAATTCTTTTAGATTTAATGCTGCCTATTAAGGACGGATTTCAACTTTGCAGAGAAATAAGAAATTGCAAAGAAATACCTATTTTAATGGTCACAGCAAAAAAAGAATCAATAGATAAAATAAGAGGGCTTGGACTTGGAGCAGATGATTATATAGTTAAGCCGTTTGATCCAAGTGAGCTAGTGGCTAGAGTAAATGCTCACCTTTCACGTTATGATAGATTAACATCAATAGATAAAAAGAATGAATCGTCAGAGCTTGGAACCATAACATTTGGAAGATTGAAGATTTTAACAAAAGCTTGGAGGGTATATGTTGATGAAAAAGAAGTGAAATTTACGAATAAGGAATTTGAATTATTATTATTTTTAGCAACTAATCCCAATATAGTATTTTCAAAAACAGCTCTATTGGACAGAATATGGGGATTTGATTCTTATGCAGATGTTGCGACAGTAACTGTTCATATCAATAGAATAAGAGAGAAGATTGAGGGAGAAAATAATAATATAAAGTTAATTGAAACTGTATGGGGAGCTGGTTATAGATTTAAAATATAATTTTTTTATAATTTGAGAATTTATTAAAACTAAGTATAATTAATGTTTGGAAATTATATACCTAATAGGGCTTGATTAACGAGCTCTATTTTTTGCTTTAATAATTTTAAAATAAAATTTAGTTATAGGTTGAATCAATAATTGCGTAGAATAAACTTTTTACTAAAGTAAATACTAAAATAGAAAGTGAGATTAATAAACAAAACTATATGTGTTTATATAGTGAAAACTGCAAATGAATGGAACAAATAAGTTTTATATGACTGAAACTAATTGTAAGTATATAATTTGTATATTACAGTTACATGGAGGAAAATGAAAATATGAAGCAATTAGGCATAAGAATTATATCTATCATAGCTGTAATTTTTGTTTTTTCCACAGCCATAGAAAGTAACTGTGCATATGCAAAAATGATTAATTCAGGTGATTCGACAGTAAAAACAATTAAAGTAGCAATGATAGTTTACGACATTAATGCACCATTTATAAATGAAATTTTTAAGAACTTAGCAGAGATTACGAAGGAAAATGGCGGAAATGTACAGATTACAACCTTTTCGGCCAATGAAAGTCAGGAAACTGAAAATGAAATTATTAAAACAGTACTAGAGAGCAGCGAATATGATTTGTTGTTATTAGCATTAGTTGATATAAATTCAGTGCAGGAAGTCGTTGCTAGAATTAAGCAATATAATATTCCTGTAATTTTCTTTAATAGGGAACCGTATAAAAAAGATGCAATTCAATCTTATGGGAAAGCCGTCTTCGTAGGAAGTACTTTAGAAGATGCAGGTATATTTCAAGGTGAAATTCTCATTGATGAGTGGAATAAAAATAAAGAGTTAATCGATAGAAATAATGATGACATAATGGAATATGTAATGTTAAAGGGAAGGGAAGAGAGTTTAGATACTGATTATAGAACAAAATATTCAATTTTAACAATTAATGATGCAGGTATAAATACACAAGAGCTCACTTCTCAGATTGCGAATTGGGATGAGGAACAAGCAAAAAAACTTATGACTTCAATTTTTTTACGATATGGTGATAGAATTGAAGCTATAATTGCCAATAACGATGCAATGGCAATAGGTGCAATCAAAGCACTTCAAGCTTTTGGATACAATGCTGGAGATAAAGGGAGAACAATTTCAGTTGTTGGAGTTGATGCGATACCTGAAGCTATAGATTTCATTAAGAAGGGATACATGACAGGAACTGTTATTCAAGATGCTCGAGGCATAGCAAATGCTGTATATAGAATTGGAATGAATTTGATTGCAAATAAAAAACCTCTTGAAGGAACAGATTATACCTTTGATGATTCTGGAGTGAGTGTACGTATTCCATATAGACGATATGTGCCAAGTTAAATTCAAATTATAATTTGGGTTGGAAATATAAATATACATATCAATATTATTTTGTTTTAAATTTGAAATGTTGGAGGAATAATCATGACAAATAAGCGTAAAGTTACTAAAAATCAAATGGCCTCATTAGGATTGAAAAAAACTGAAAATGGAGACTATGATTATATAAATCCTAATGATAAAGATTCAAAATATAAACCAGTGAGAAGAGAGACTAAATAAAAGGCTCTTTTTTTAATATTAATTATATTAAATTAAAAAAATAATAAAATTATCTGCTCGTTTTGTCAGATTTGAAATTGCTCTAGCGAACTATATTATATAAAACAAAATTAAGCTTATAAAAGTTAAAAAGAGTATTTATCCAAACCATGGTTAAGAAATAAATGCAGTTGAAAGTATCTAGATACGATTAATAATAATCGTTAGGAGGGATTTGATAATTTGGAAGAAAAATTGTTCGAAAAGTTAGATGACCTAAATATAAGAGAGACTGAGTTACTATTAGACAAAGATATTAATCTATCATTAGATGATCTAACTATAAAAAGGATTGAAAAATCTATAAAAAGAAAAACTGGTTATTATAGTGAGAATAATGTATTCAAGCAAAAGATAAATAATATTTTAGGGGGATTTATTATGAAAAGAAAAATAGCATTGGCATTAGCGGTTGTCGCAGTTTCAAGTTTAGGTGGAGGCGTATATGCACATGCAAAAACCACTCCAGTAGCATATGTTAGTTTAGATATTAATCCAAGTGTAGAATTAGGAGTGAATACTTTTAATGAAGTAGTTTCAGCTGAAGCTTATAATGAAGATGGTGAGAAAGTCTTAGAAGGAACTAACTTAATAAGTACTGATATTGATGTTGCAGTAAGTACTGTAGTCTCAAATGCAATTTCTGATGGATATATAAAAGAAGATGATACAGCTGCAATTGACACATTAGCTGATACAACTACATCTGCGGCAGTAGAAATTACAATATCTACAGATAAGGATAATGTGGCAGCTGAATTAGAAGAAGCTTTAAAAGATGCAGTTGATAAAACATTAGAAGAAAATGACGCAGATGCAACTGTTGAAACTGATAATGTAGCTCTTGCAAGAAGAGATGAAGCAAGGGAACTTGGAATAACACCTGGAAAGTTAAATCTTATACAAAAACTACAAGCATTAGATCCAAATATAAAAGTGGAAGAGTATAAAGATAGTTCTGTAAAAGATATTCAAAAGAAAGCTAAAGAATTAAGAAAAGAAAATAAGAGTGATGAAGTTACTACTGAAGAAAATACCAACACCGATGTTAATGCAGAAACAAACACAAGTAAAGATGTAGTTACTCAAGACAAAACCAATAATTCTTCAAAAGCAAACGAGAATGCTAATAAAGAAGAAAAGAAAAATACAGAAGTTAAGAAAGCTGAGACTAAGACTACAAATGCAAAAGATAATGTAGATAAGTCTGAAAAACAAAATGGTAATGACAATGCAAATGCACAAAATAAGGAAAATAATAAGGATAAAAAGTAAGGATATTAATGGAGTGATATAAGAAAGGAGTTGCTAATATTGAATTCGGTATTAGCTGCTCTATTATTTTGTGTAGATTAAATTTGATATTTTAACTCAAATTTAAAGTTTAGTTAGTAATACTTAAGAATCTAATACATGATGTATTTTTAGAGAAGAAAATATAATTATTTAGAAAAGATTATGTAAATAATAAATAATATGTTTTTTGAAATCTTGTGTCAGATTTCGTTAGGTTATTGCGAATTAAATAATATAGAGGAAATTTGAGGGAAAGAAGGTGCACTTTGATTTCAGATATAGAACTACTTAAGCTTTTGCATGATAAACCAGAGGAAGGCCTCAAAGTGATGATGGACAGCTATATGGCACTTATTTATACTATTATATTAAATAAACTTTCAGGAACATATTCAAAAGAGGATATTGAGGAATGTGTAAGCGATGTGTTTTTTCAAGTATTCCACTATAAAAATAGGATTGATTTGGAAAAGGGATCAATAAAAGCGTTTTTGGCAGTCGTAGCAAAAAGAAAAGCAATAGATATGTACAGAAAAAATAAGAATAATAATCATATTCCTATAGAGGACTTACCAGAAGATTTATATAGTATGGTTGATGACGTAGCTAATTCGCTTCTGCTAAAGGAGAGCAAGTCAGTATTAATCAACGCAATAAAATCATTAGGAGAACCTGATAGTGAAATAGTTATAAGAAAATATTACTTATATCAAAGTTCAAAAGATATTTCTAGTGATTTGGGAATTAAAGTTAATACTATTGATAAAAAAGTATCGAGATGTATACAAAAATTAAAAAATGTGTTGGGAGGGATATTATAATTGGATGATAAGTTATTTGAGGAATTAGAGAAACTAGGTATAGCTGATACTGATTTATTATTAAATGAAGAGATGAATTTATCGTTAGACACTCTTACTAGAAAACGTATAGAGAGATCAGTAAAGAAAAAGGCGGGATTTTATGCCGCAGCCAATACACTTTCAGGAAGAATAAATGATTATTTAGGGGGAATTTATATGAAAAGAAAGATAGCGCTAGCATTATCAGCTGTAGCAGTTTTAGGATTAGGAGGAGGCGGATACGCATACGCAAAAACTCCAGTAGCATATGTAAGTGTGGATATTAATCCAAGCGTTGAATTAGGAGTAAATGCTTTTGATCAAGTAGTATCAGTTGAGGCTTATAATGAAGACGGTGAAAAAGTATTAGAAGGTACCGATCTAATAAATACAAATGTTGATGATGCAGTAAGTGCTGTGATAACAAATGCAATTTCTGATGGATATATAGAAGAAGATGATGCAATTACAACTGATGAAACTGCAACTACATCTGCAGCAGTTGAAATTACAGTATCTACGGATAAGGATGGTATTGCAGATAAACTAAATGAATCTCTAAAAGAAACTGCTGATCAGACACTAGAAAATAATAATGTAGATGCAGAAGTTGAAACTAATAAAGTGGCACTTGCAAGAAGAGATGAAGCAAGGCAGCTTGGAATGACACCAGGAAAACTAAATCTTATACAAAAGCTTCAAGCATTAGATCCGGAAATTAAAGTTGAAGATTATAAATCTAGTTCCGTAAAAGATATTCAAAAGAAAACTAAAGAATTAAGAAAAATGAAGACAAGCAGTGAAACAACTACTGGTACAGACACAACGACAAGTACGACAACTGACACTGATACTAAATCTACTAATACTGATATGACAGCTGATGAAAATGTTGAACAAGACGAGACTGTATCTAAATCATCAGTAGACTCTGCTACAATTGCTGTACCAGGAAAAAATAAGAACTCTTCTAGTGAGAAAACAAGCAATGGCATAATTAAAAAAGAAGAGAACAGCACTACTGGCAGTGTTAAGAAAGAGGAGAATAGTAATAACGGTAGTGTTAAGAAGGAAGAAAACGCTGCAAAGAAAGAAGAAAAGTCTGGAGCAGCATCAGAAAAAAATAGTGATAGTTCACAAGGAAAGGGAAATTCCTCTAAGTCAGAGAAAAGCGGAAATGGTAATTCGAGTTCAGAAAATATAGGTAAAGGCAAGAATAACTAATTCACTTATCACTATCAATTAAGAAAAGAAAAGAGTGTAAATTAAAAGATAGGGTGATTTATAAAGTAAATTACTCTATCTTTATTTATATTGGGTTACTTAATTAACTTATAATTTTAAAAATTGTTCTAAGTTAGTATTTACATAACATATACTAATTTAGAATTGAATAAATACAATTGTAAGATGATCTTTTATATATTTTACAATTGTATTTATTATTGTGATTAATGTTAATAAAAAGGAAAAATATACCTTATGTAGAATTAATATACAAAGTGATTATATGGAGAATTAAAATGAGGAGGAATTATATGAGATAGGATAGATTGACAGAATATTAACATGAACTAATTGCCTTTGTATAATAACGTTAACATGAAAAATTTAGACGTATGTCTATGAAAATGTGTACATAAGTATATTTTATATTCTTATTAAGTACTAAATATACTAATTGATAAAATGGATATTCAGGTTACGGAATAATTGTTAAAGGGGAGAGTTGTATGGGTAAAAAATATTTAATGTTTGTTGATGAAAGGGGTTTCTTAAGTAAGAACATTAATGATAATATCACTATGATTGGTGTAATATTTGAATATGATTATTGTGTAAATTCAAAAAATAAAGAGTGTGAGTTAAAATCAAAGCTAAAAGAGTATAAAAAAGGGATTCTTAGTGAGATAAACTGTAAGTTATTTCTAGATGATATAGTTTTTGATAAAAATGTCTATAAGAATATCGATATTATCGAGAAAAAGAGATTTGTTAATCATCTACCAGCATTATTAAAAAACTTAAAGTTTACAATAATATCGAGCTCTGCAAAACATGATAGCAATAAAACAAATGATTCATATTCTTTAGTAACTAGGAGGTTATTAAAAAAATTCTATTCATTTGTTATAAGGAAAAATGGAGAATCGGGTGGAGTGATTATGGAAGCTAGAAATGAGAGATCTAGCTGCATAATGCAACAAAACTTCTTTAATGTATATTATGAAAGAAATACAAACTTAAGTATTCCGTCTAATATTAAAGATAAAATTAATACTTTTATAGTTTGCGAAAAAAATAATAAGACTTATGGCACAGGTATTGAATTAAATAATATGTTGAATAATATTATTTGTAGGGTATCAAATGGGATAAGAGAAATTGATAGAAAATTAATATCATATAATGAATATGGTTATAAGGATAAAATATTCGATTCAATAAAACATAAATTATATAAGGAAGTTGAGATTGGGATTCCAAGTAATCATCTACAGAGCATTCAATATAATAATATAGAAACCTTTAATAAGGAAGTGGAAATCCTTAAGGAGCAATTGGCACTTAAGGATACAAGTATTATTGAAAAGGATAAAGAAATTAGTAGCTTAATTAATGAGATCCAATTATTAAGTAAACAGTTAGGGGAAGTTTTGATTAATAAAAGAGGCGAGAATATTATATCGAGAATTTTTTCGGAAATAGATGTTAAGATAAACAGAACCAATTAAATAAATACAGTTGCTAAAAATTAAATTAATTCTATAATTTATAGATTTTTAGAGTAATGAAATCCCCTGGAGGTTATAGTTGAGCTTTCAGGGTAATTTTGTTTTGCATAATTTAAATTAAAACTTTAAATACAAATATCTTTATATTTAAATAATGAAAAATTGGGAAAGATATAAAAAATTAGTTACGGATTTTGTGAGGTATTATGTGAAAAAAACATTATACGAAAAAGGGATAGTTGATTATTCAAAAAAATTTGAGGATTTTAAAATTAAATCAATTAAAGATAAAGTGGATTTGGGAGTTACCCTTTATGTGCCACGAGGTGAAATTAAAGGAATTTTACAGATTAGCCATGGTATGATGGAGCATAGAAAGCGCTATATAGAATTTATGAATTATTTAGGGAACTGTGGATATATATGTGTAGTGCATGATCATATAGGCCATGGTGAAAGTGTAAAATCTAAAGATGATTATGGGTATTTTTATGATAACGGCGATATAAATCTTGTTGAAGACTTGCACCAAATAACTTTGTACATAAAGAACAGGTGTGGAGATTATAAATTTTATCTGTTAGGGTTTAGTATGGGGGCGTTAATAGCAAGGGCGTATTTAAAGAAATATGATTACGAGTTGGATGGACTTATTTTATGTGGGCCGCCAGTTCAGAACAGTGCTATACCAATTATTAAAAAGTTGTGTAAGGTCATAGAGAAAATAAAGGGGGATCATTTTAGATCATCTTTTATACATAAAATAATTCGAGGAATAGACGATAACTGGCTGACTAATTCAGAAAATGAAATAGAGAAATTTACTAATGATGAAGGTTGTGGATTTATATTCACGATAAATGGATTTGATAACATTTGTACATTAATAATTAATGTATATAGTAAGAAAAATTGGATTAAAAAAAGCTTAAATCTTCCTATACTAATAATTGCAGGAGAAGATGATATTGTAGTAATAAGCCAGAAAAAGTTTTGTGAATTAATAAAATTCTTAAATCGAATTGGTTACAGAAATATAGAATCAAAAACATATTTAAATAAATATCATGATATATTACATGAAGTAAATAAACTAGAAGTATACAAGGATATTCTAAGTTGGATGAATAATTCTAAAACAGAAAAAATATAGTGGTTCTTTATTAAAAATAGATTTTAGATAAAATATAATTGCAAAATGTTATTGCTTGGATTTATAATGCTGTTAAAGGATGTGTTAAATATGAAGAAAATAGTTTTAGGTGGAGGCTGTTTCTGGGGAGTAGAGAAATATTTCGCTATGATACCAGGAGTATTAGAAACGGAAGTGGGATATGCAAACGGAAAAACAGAAAATCCCACTTACGAAGAAGTATGTAAAAATGATACGGATTTCGTTGAGGTATGTTACATAACCTATGATGAAAAAATTGTTTCGTTATATACACTACTTGATAAGTTTTGGAACATAATTGATCCTACGACATTGAATAAACAAGCTGGAGATATCGGTACTCAGTATCGAAGTGGAATTTATTATATTGAAGAGTCGGATTTAGATATGATAAATAAAAGTAAAATGAAGGTACAAGAACAATATGAAAATCCAGTGGTAACAGAGGTTAAACCACTAGAAAAATATTATTCGGCTGAAGAATATCATCAAGATTATTTAGAAAAAAATCCGACAGGATATTGTCATATTAAATTTAATTAGTTTAGAAATGTTTTAGGCCATTATTTTAGAGTGTATGGCTTAAATAAGCTATCTTAAAATGATTATAAAATTTTAAGATAGCTATTTAATTTTATTAAGAAATTATTAAAGAGAATGGTTAAATCATAAATAATTGTTTGCTTATATAGTATAATTTTGATAATAGGAAGTTTGACAGAATTTAATAAAGGAAGTGAAGAAGATGAAAAAAAGTTTTAGTATAGATGAATTTTTAAAGAAATATCCTTATGCTAAAGAAACAATATCAAAGAATAACATAGATATTAATAATCTTAAAGAAATTTATGAAGATTACATAGATTATAAAAGTTCATATGATAATCAAGCAGAATTTATAGCTAATATATTAAGGGCAAAGAGAATGGTGCATTCAGTTAAATCAAGAATAAAGGACCCAAGTGGATTAATTGAAAAAGTTATAAGAAAGACAGAAGATAGAAGAAGTAAATATGGAGATGATTTTGAATTCACTGTAAATAATTACAAAAATGAAATAAATGATTTGATAGGCATTAGAGTAATACATATATTTAAAGATCAATGGCAAGAGATACATAATTTTATCGTGAAAACTTGGAGAGTTATTGAAATAACTGCTAATGTGAGAGATGGGGACAATATTGATGTTTTTGACGATACGAATATAGAGGTACGATCAAAAGCTTCAGGATACAGATCGGTTCATTATCTTGTGGAGTTTTATCCCACTAATGAGAAGGTCATAGCTGAAATACAAGTCAGAACAATTTTTGAAGAAGGTTATGGAGAAATAGATCATAGATTAAGATATTCACATAGGGAAATCCCTGAAATTCTCCAGTCTAATCTATTGTTATTCAATAGAATTGTAGGGAGTGCAGATGAAATGGCATCACTAATTAATAACCTGAGCAAGGAATGGGGAGAGAAGGAAGTAAACTATAGAAAGATAATAGAAAATCAACAAGTCGAAATAAATAAATTGAAAAGTAAAATTTAATATAGGAATTTAAGATTTACAATCATATGACGAAAATACTTATCTACATTCATTGAGTGTTACAGTTATATCAATAGCAATAGGGTCAGAACTAGGATTGAATAGAGAACAATTATGCAATTTAGGTCTGTTATAAAGACATTAGGAGATAATGAAGAAATTCTAGACATTCTAAGTAATTTTGATCTGAAAAATATTGTAATACTAGGGATAGATTACGGTTATTTAATTAAAAAATTAAAAAGAATACTTATTAGCTTAAGAAATAAATAATGGGTGCAAGAAATAAGAGTTATCAGAGGTTTTATCATATAATTTTCGTATACTTATTATTGGCTTTGAAAAAAGTTAAAAAAGAAGAAAAATATAAATACACATCAAATAATTATGTTGCTTTTTGTCAAAATATGATATAATAGAATTACCCTAATAAATACTAATTAATTACCCCTTAACAATTTTCTCTCTCTCTAAAGCAGTAAATAAGAATAGCTTATTTACTGCTTTATTTTTCGTGTATATAAAATAATACTATGCAGATATAAAATTTTTGTTATAATAAAACATGTATTTGTATAGTAAGTTTATAAGAAAAGTTAAAAATATAAATAATATAATATATGTTGATTTATATTTATGCTTGAAAGGAAGAGATATTAGATGGAAGTTTATTTCGATAATAGTTCAACAACAAGGCCTTTTGATGAAGTAATAGATGAAGTGGCTTTAGGTATGAAAGAATTTTATGGAAATCCTTCTTCTTTGCATAATTTGGGATTGAAAAGTGAAAGAAAATTAAAAGAATGCAGAGAGATGTTAGCTAAGACTATAAATGCTGTCGAAAGTGAAATATATTTTAATTCAGGTGGAAGCGAAGGTAATAATTTAGTTCTTAAGGGTGTTTTAAAAAGTGGATCTCATTTAATTACAACGCCTTTTGAACACGCATCTATTTTAAATACCATAAAAAAATTAGAAGAGAGCAATGTTAAAGTTACATATTTAAAGATAAATGAAGATGGGAAAGTTGATTTAGAGCATTTAAAAGAATCTATAACCAAAGAAACTGTGCTTGTTTCAGTAATGCATGTGAATAATGAAATAGGAGTTGTTCAGGATTTAGGTGCAATTAGCCAAATAATAAAAGAAAATAGTAATAGAGCTAAATTTCATGTTGATGCAGTACAAAGTTATGGGAAGTTTCAAATTGATGTTAAAAAATTAAATATTGATTTCTTAACAGTAAGTGCTCATAAGTTCCATGGACCAAAGGGTGTAGGATTTATATACATAAAGAAGCCTAATACACTAAGTCCACTTATAGAAGGTGGATCACAGGAATTTGGCGTAAGAGCTGGTACACAAAATATACCTGGTATTATGGGAATGGGTATAGCGGCTAAAATAGTTAATGCTCTTATAAAAGAAAATTATGAAAAAGTTTTTGAAATAAAGAAGAAATTTATAGAGAAACTAAAAGGGATAGATAATATTAAAATAAATAGCCCATTAAATGAAAAATTTTCACCCTATATATTAAATGTTTCATTTAGAGGCGTTAGAGGTGAAGTGCTGCTTCATTTCTTAGAAGAATCAGGAATATATGTATCTACTGGATCAGCGTGTTCTTCTAAAGAAAGAGAAAAAATTGGAGGAAGTTATGTACTAAAATCTTTAGGGTTAACTCAAGATGAGATATCAGGAGGAATCAGATTCTCTTTTTCAGAGGAAAATAAAGAAGAAGAAGTTGATTATGTAATAGAAATTTTAAGCAAAGGACTTACGTTTTTAAGGAGGATTAAAAAATAATGAAAGAACTTATTTTAGTGAAATATGCACCAGAAATATTTCTAAAAGGATTGAATAGAGGAAAATTTGAAAGAAAATTAAGAGATAATATAGGTAAAAAACTTGAGGGAATACAAGCTGAATTTATACATGATAGTGGAAGATACTTTATAAGAACTGAAGAAATAGAAGAAAGTATTAAAAGAATAAGCAAAGTATTTGGGGTTCTTGAAGTGTGCCGAGTTAGAGAAGTTGAAATTGATTTTAATAGTATAAAAGAAGTAGCTTTAGAAAAAGCAAAGAGCGCAACAGGAAAAACTTTTAAGATTATTACTAATAGAGCAAATAAAAAATTTGAGTTAAACTCCATGGAAGTTTCACAAAAAGTTGGCGCATACGTTCTTACTAATTTCGAAGGCGATATATCAGTTGATGTTAAAAAGCCTGATATTTTAATAAATATCGAAATTAGAAATAATTATGCTTACGTCTGGTCAACTCAAGATGCCACAAAGGCTGTAGCAGGTCTTCCTTATGGAATGAATGGAAGCACAATGCTTATGTTATCAGGTGGGATAGATTCGCCAGTCGCTGGATACCTTATGGCTAAAAGAGGAGTTGAAGTAAGCTGCGTATATTATCACAGCCATCCATATACATCAGAAAGAGCAAAGGATAAAGTTAAGGATTTGGCAAAAATATTAGCCCAATATACAGAGAAAATAAACTTATACATAGTTCCTTTTACTGATATACAGATGGAAATCATAAATAAATGTAGAGAAGATGAGCTAACTATTATAATGAGAAGATTTATGATGAGAATAGCTTGTGCCCTTGCGGATAAGTATGGAATAAATTCAGTAAGTACCGGAGAAAGTATTGGTCAAGTAGCAAGTCAAACTATGGATGGTCTTGTTGTAAGTGATGATTGCTCCGATAGACCTGCATTTAGACCATTAATCGCTATGGATAAGACAGATATTATGGAAATAGCAAGAAAAATAGGAACGTATGAAACTTCAATTCTTCCTTATGAAGACTGTTGTACAATATTTGTTCCCAAACATCCAAAGACTAATCCAAAGCTTGATGCTATAAGAAAAGAAGAGGAAAAATTAGATATAGATGAGTTAGTTAAAAACTCAATTGAAAATATTGAAGTTGTAACATTCTAATTAAATCCCCCAAGAAGTTTCTTGGGGGATTTAATCTTTTAGTATTAAAATGGTAAAGAGGAAGATGGTTACAGCAATAAGTTATGTTTAAAGACAATGGAATAAATTTTTATTTTTAATTTTTATTAATTTTACATAAAAAAATTGAAAAAGTAAATTAAATATGATATATTTAATTTATTAAATGATATAACTAATTATTTAAAAGTTTTATATGTATAAAGAAAAAATATGATTAGTTATTTTGCAAGAATGATTATATGTGATAAGTTCTTACTAGTACATATTATCTTTGCAGAAGATTAATAGAAATGAGGGAAAGTAATGATAGTAGTTAACTGTGCATTAAGACAAGATGATATTGTTGAAATTGTTGAAAACATTCAAGTAGAAAATGAAAAAGTTTTTAAGTATGTTAAAAAAGAAGGGCTTAAGATCATTTTTGAATCTTCTCTTGGAGATGATCAAAAATCTGCTGGGATAATAAAGCAAGCAATAAAAGAAACTAACATCGGAAAAGCACTGTTCTTTAGTGTTGCTGCGCAATAATAAACAGAGTATTGAAATTATGTAAAAAAATCAAATTAAAATCATATATCAGTATTCAATTTAATAATTAGATCCATATTTGTAAATAGAAATTATTTTATGTCTATTTCACAAATGTGGGTCTAGTTTTTTTATTGATATAAAGTTATTTTCACTCCAAGAGAGTATTATTCCCAAATTAATTAACTGAAGTGTTATTAGAAAATCTACGCTCATCTATAATATACAAGCATAAAGAAAAAATAAGTATCAATGCAGCAAACCATATAGATTTAACACCAACTTGTAAGGTTAGTATCCCTCCAATACATGCACCTGCTAAAAACGAAAATATTATTATTCCATAACGAATAGTAGTTGTAATAGATTTTTTATCCTTTCTTGTAAAAGCTATATAGGCTGATTGACAGGCTGACCTTAAATTTCCAGTGCACATAGTCGTACAGTAAGGAGAATCAACCAATTTCCTAAAGCAAGATATTTGGACTGAAGAGACAAAGGAAATAGGAACAGTTGTAAATATATGTGGCACTGTATTTGGGATAAATCCTATAATAATAAGTACAATGATTTCTATAATCAAAATTATACGTTCTGCACCTGTAATAAAAGATGGTGATGAGAAATTAACATCCCTGAGTCTCTCGGCGACAAGCACACCAACTATAAAAGCTAAAATAGGGAAAAAAGCCGTAAGAGCTTGTACAAAATCACCTTTAGTAAGTTCTATTCCAACTAAAACAATATTACCGGTCTGAGCATTAGCAAAGACTTCCCCCCTACAAATAAATGTATATGCATCTAAAAAACCGCCTACTATTGCAAGAAGAAATCCAAGTTGGACTGATTCAGAAGTTTTTGTGTAGATTTGAGTTTTTTGGGGGGAACTATTGTTAATATCTTTTGTAATCAATATAAAATATCTCCTTTCACTATAATTTTCTTAAGAATATTATGGGATAATTAAGTTTATACTAAATATTACTTAAGTTTAAATATTCTTAACTAACTATTTTATATAATAAATAATTAAGAAATAAAAATCAATACAATTACTAAGGAGAATTAGTGATTATGTTGGTTTTTATTTTATTATATGTAATGTATTTTTTTATTTATGTTAATAATATATAAGGAATTAGCCAATGAATAAGTTTTCGGTATAATAAACAGAAGTGGAAAATAGATTTGAATTGTTGACATGGAGTTAGAAATAATATATGATAAATTTAACAATAATTTAGCGTGCTAAATTGGTAAAATGTTAAAACAACGCAATAGCATAGCGATAAAAGATAGGTGGATGGGCAATGAGCAAAAAAAATATACTCCCAGAGGGAACAAGAGATTTAGTATTAGACGAATGTATTGTGAAAAGGGCCTTAGAAAGAGATATAGATAAACTTTTTGAAAAATGGGGATACAAAGAAGTTATAACACCAACTTTAGAATTTTATGAAACATTTAATCATAATTCTCAAACTTTAAGAGAAGAAGATATGTACAAGTTCTTCGATAATAGGGGACGTATATTGATTTTAAGACCAGATATGACTATTCCAATAGCTAGAGTAGTGGAGACTAAATTAAAAGATGTTGAATTACCGATAAAACTTAGATATACGTCTAATGTATTTAGAGTTCACGAAAGTCTTGGAGGTAAAAGAAATGAATATACAGACTGCGGAGTTGAATTTATAGGCCTAGAGGATAAAAAGTCAGATTTAGAAGTTTTAGTATTGGCATTGGAAGCACTGAAAAAATTGGGGTTAAATGACTTTAAGCTTGAAATAGGTAATATCGGTTTCTTTAATGGAGCATTTAAAAATTTAGAAATTGATGAAGAGTATAAAGAAATTATCGCTAAATTTATAGAAGATAAGAATTTAAAAAGTTTAGAGGATTATTTGGCAAATTTAGATATTAAAGAAGAATACAGAATATTTTTTAATAAGCTGCCTTGGTTGTTTGGAAGCAAACAAGTTTTAGAGGATGCAAAAAAGCTAGCATTTAATGACGATATAAAAGAAACTCTCGAATATTTAGAGAAGTTATATATAGAATTGGAAGCATTAGGCTACGGAGAAAATGTAACATTTGATTTAGGAATGATTCCAAGACTTAATTATTATACAGGGATCATATTTAGAGGATATGGTGAAGGTGTAGGTAATACGCTTTTACGTGGAGGAAGATATGATAATTTAATTCATTTTTCAAAAAGTTCTGTTCCAGCAATAGGATTCTCAATAGATATTGATTCTGTAATACCAAATGTTAAATTTAATAATTCGAGTGAAGAGGTATATAAGATATACTACAGTCAAAAGGATAGAATAGAGGCTATTAAGAAAAGTCAAGAACTTAGAAACCAAGGATATATAGTTGATTTGTTTACAAAGGATGATATAGAAGAAATTAAAATTGTTAAGGGTGGGGGATTTTAATAATGAGCATAAGCATAGCATTAACAAAAGGAAGATTGGAACAAGAAACAATTAAAATTTTAGACAAAGCTAATTTTGATCCTTCAGAATTAAAAAATAAAGGAAGAAAACTTGTGTTTGAAGACAAAACACAAGATATAAAGTATTTTTTAGTAAAGGCAGCCGATTCTATAACTTATGTTGAACATGGGGTGGCCGATCTTGGGGTTGTAGGAAAGGACACGATTCTAGAAAGTGATAATAATTGTTATGAAGTATTAGACTTGGGATTTGGAAAGTGTGGTTTCATAGTAGCTTCATTACCTGAAAATGATATTTTTAAAAAAGTTGGCCATATAAAGATAGGAAGTAAATATCCTAAAGTAGCAAAAGATTATTTTAAGAATAAAGGAATGGATGTTGAAGTCATAAAAATAGAAGGATCAGTAGAGCTAGCACCAATACTAGGGTTATGTGATGGTATAGTCGATATTATGGAAACTGGAACAACATTAAAAGAAAATGGATTAGTAGTTTTGGATAGAATTTGTGAAATTAGCGCAAGATTAATTGTAAATAAGGCCAGTTTTAAAATGAAGCAAGCTGAGATTTGGGAATTTATAGATAGAATTAAAAAAGTGATTAATAATTGACATTATTCGTGAAATGTTGATAATTATAAGTAATATATTTTATACAAATGATAATAAATTGCTATGAAAATTAAACAGATTTTTTAGTAAATTGTTTTGATATCAAATTAAAGGGGGGCCATTGTTATATGTTAAATTTGATGGAGATTACGGAGAGCAATAAGAAAATATTAATTAATGAACTTAAAAGTAGAGTTACAGAAACAGAACAAGAAATACTTTTAAGTGTAAATGAGATTCTATCAAAAGTAAAAAAAGATGGAGATAAAGCTCTATTTGAATTTACTAAATCATTTGATAGAGTAGAACTTACAAACCTAGAAGTTTCAAGCAAAGAGATTGATGAGTGTTTCAGTGAAGTTGAGGAAGAGTTTATTAAGGCATTAGAAGAAGCCAAGGTAAATATTGAAGAATATCATAATAAACAAAAGTCAAATGGTTTCTTAATGACTAAGGATAAAGGTGTTTTCTTAGGACAAAGAGTTCTTCCATTAGAAAGGGTAGGGGTATATGTTCCGGGAGGCACTGCAGCCTATCCATCATCTGTGCTTATGAATGTAATTCCTGCTAAGGTTGCTGGCGTTGATGAAATTATAATGGTAACACCACCAGATAAAAATGGGGGAATCAATCCATATATAGGGGTAGCAGCAAGAATTTCAGGAATAGACAAGATATACAAAGTTGGTGGAGCACAAGCGGTTGGGGCTTTAGCTTATGGTACAGAAAGTATTAAAAAAGTTGATAAAATAGTAGGACCAGGAAATATTTTTGTTGCAACTGCAAAGAAACTTGTATTTGGAGAAGTTGATATAGACATGATAGCCGGTCCTAGTGAGATTTTGGTTATAGCAGATGAAAAATCTGACCCGAGTTTTGTGGCAGCAGACTTAATGTCACAAGCAGAACATGATAAATTGGCATCATCCATATTAATTACTACATCTAAAGAATTATATGAGAAAGTTGAGATTGAATTAGAGAGACAAGTCAAAACTCTTGAAAGGGAAGAAATAATAAGGGCTTCTCTTAAAGATTTCGGAAGTGCAATAATTTGCAAATCTATTGAAGAGTGTATTGATGTTTCTAACGCAATTGCACCTGAGCATTTAGAAATTATGGTAGATGATCCGATGAAATATTTAGGTATGGTTAAAAATGCAGGTTCAGTATTTTTAGGAAGATATTGCCCAGAACCGATAGGCGATTATTTTGGTGGAACAAACCACGTATTACCTACAAGTGGTACAGCAAGATTTTTCTCGGCGTTATCAGTTGATAGTTTTATAAAAAAATCATCATTTATTTATTATTCACAAGAAGCAATTATAGAGAATGGAGAAAAAATTATAACATTAGCTAATAAGGAAGGTTTGACAGCTCATGCTAATTCAGTAAAAGTGAGGTTAAACAATGGGAGTTTATAATGAATATATAAATGCTTATGATGAATATATAATAACGCTAGATAGCAACGAGATCTATTTAGAAATGGATAAAAATATTCTTATGAAAATGAAGTCATGCTTAACAAACATAGAACTTCATAAATATCCCACTAATGAACTTAAGATAATAAAAGAGCTATATGCAAAATATGCGAACACAGAAGGTAAAAATATTATTGTAGGAAATGGATCAGACGAAGTGCTAGAACTTGTCATTAGTAAAGAGATTAGACATGGCAAGAAGGCATTGAGTTTGGGACCTGACTTTGTAATGTATAATTTTTTTGTTTCTAGATCTGGTGGTGAACTTAAAACTTACGATATAGATAAATCAATGAGCTTTAAAGTACAAGAATTTATTGAACTTGGGAAAAAGGAATGTGTAGATTTAATTGTTTTTTCGAATCCCAATAATCCTACTGGAATTGCTATTGATGTAGAAGATATTATCGCTATATTAGAAGCGTTTCAAGATATAAAAGTTGTTGTTGATGAAGCTTACTATGAGTTTTATGGAAAATCAATGATTCCTTACATAAGCAAATACAAGAATTTGATTGTAACAAGAACCCTTTCAAAGGCATGGGGGCTTGCCTCACTAAGAGTTGGTTTTTTAATAACTCATGAAGATAATATACCTGAATTATTAAACTATAAGGTGCCATATTCAATAAGCTCTTTCTCACAAAATTTGGCTTCTATTGCTTTGAGATATCCAGAAAATGTTGTGAATAATGCAAAACAGGTAATAGAGCAAAGAGAAGAGTTGTATAAAAGCCTTAAAGAGATTGAAAAAAATGCCGCTATGAAAATAGAATTTTATCCATCCAAAGGTAATTTTATATATGGAAGAACACCACATAAGGAAGCTTTAATAAAGGGGCTTGAAAATAACGGTATTGTGATTAGAAATTTTAATGATGATACCTTTAGAATTACAGTTGGATCTCCTATGCAGAATAGAAAAGTGGTAGATGGAATAAAGAAGATATTTATATATCAACAAAGCATTGCCAACTAATAGAAGAAGTTTATTATTTATTATTAAATTATTATTAAGCTGCACAGCAGTTATAAGAGGGGGCTAATATGTTAGATAGATGCTCAAAAAGAGAGAGAATAACTAAAGAAACTAGTATAAATTTAGAACTTAACTTAGATGGAACTGGAAAGAGCGAAATAAGTACAGGGATTGGTTTTTTTGATCATATGTTAAACTTGTTTGCCTTTAACGGTAAAGTAGATTTAAATGTAATTGCTAAAGGAGACATAGAGGTTTGTGATCACCACACAATTGAGGATATTGGAATAACTCTTGGTGAGGCATTCAAAGAAGCTATTGGGGATAAGTCAGGAATAAATAGATATGGAACATTTTATGTGCCTATGGATGAAACTTTAGCATTAGTATCTCTGGATATAAGTAACAGGCCTTTCGTGGTTTTTGATTGTGAATTCAAGAGAGAAAAAGTAGGGGAAATGTCTACTGAAATGGTAATTGAATTTTTTAGAGCATTTGCTTTTAATGCTGGTATAACACTTCATTTAAAGATATTGTATGGAGAAAATGATCATCATAAAATAGAAGCTCTATTTAAAGCTTTTGGAAGAGCTATTAAAGAAGCTAAATTTAGAAGCGCTGAAAATGGAGTTCCATCCACAAAAGGCAGCTTATAGAAAATAACTTATGAAAGGGGTGCTCTAATGATAGTTATAATAGATTATGGTATGGGTAATTTAAAAAGTGTAAAGAATGCACTAGATTTTCTTGGACTTGAAAGCAAAATATCATCTGAATTAGAGGATATAAAAAGCTCAAAGGCATTAATATTACCAGGAGTTGGTGCTTTTCCTGATGCTATGGATACTATTGAAAAATTGTCTTTAGATAAAGTAATAAAGGAAGAAGTTAATAAGAATAAACCTCTTCTTGGAATATGTCTTGGTATGCAGCTGTTATTTGAAAGTGGTTTTGAAGGTATCGAGAGAAATGGCCTTGGATTATTAAAAGGCAATATAGTTAAAATGAAAGATGATAAGGAAAATAACATTAAAATTCCTCATATTGGGTGGAATGATTTGATATATAATAGAAAAGATGAACTGTTTAATAATATAGAAGAGGGCAAGTTTGTTTATTATGTACATTCTTATTTTGCACAAAACTATAATAATGAAGATTTAGTGGCTTATAGTGAGTATGGAGAAAATAAAATTCCGGGTGTGGTTAGGTGTAATAATATTATGGGGGCTCAATTTCACCCAGAGAAAAGTGGTACTGTAGGGTTAGCCATTTTAAAAAAATTTGGGGAGTTGATTAAATGATAATTTTACCAGCGATTGATATAATTGATGGCAAGCCAGTGAGATTGTATCAAGGAGATTATAATAAGAAAGAAATAGTTGCCGAGGATGTATTTCAAACAGCAAAATCATTTGAAGATATGGGTGCGGAATATGTGCACTTAGTTGATTTAGATGGTGCAAAAAGTGGTAGTAACGAAAATCATGAATTGGTAATAAAAATTGCTAAAGAACTTAAAATTCCTGTGGAATTAGGTGGAGGAATAAGATCTTTTGAAACTATTAAATATTTATTGGATAATGGAGTATCAAGAGTAATCCTTGGAACAATTGCGATGGAAGATGAGGAGCTATTAAAAAAAGCAATAGAAACATACGGTGATAAAATTGCTGTTGGAATAGATTGTAAAGATGGTAAAGTATATGGAAGAGGCTGGCTAGCTGGCAGTGATTTAGACTACATAGATTTTGCACAAAAAATGGAGAGTCTTGGTGTTAAGAATATTATTGTGACAGATATAAGTAAAGATGGAACTTTAGAGGGACCTAATGTTGAAATGCTTAGAAAATTAAAAGAGACAGTAAGCATAGATATCACAGCTTCAGGTGGAATTAAAGATATTGAAAATATTAAGGAATTAATTGATATAGATTTGTATGGGGCAATAACTGGTAAAGCAATATATGCTAAAACATTATCTTTAGAAGAAGCAATAGAAATTTCTAAAGAAGGGAGATAGGATCATGCATACAAAAAGAATTATTCCGTGTCTTGACGTAAAAGAAGGAAGAGTTGTTAAAGGAATTAACTTTGAAGGTTTAGTAGATGTGGGTGATCCGGTTGCACTTGCGGAACATTATAATAAGCAGGGAGCAGATGAACTTGTTTTTTTGGATATAACTGCAACCCATGAAAAGCGGGGGATAATGGAAAAGGTTGTACAAAGTGTAGCTGAGAAGATCTTTATTCCTTTTACAGTAGGTGGAGGACTTCAAACTGTAGATGATATAAAATCAATACTTAGAGCAGGTGCAGATAAGATAAGTTTAAATTCAGCAGCCGTTAGAAATAAAAACCTTATAAAAGAAGGTGCGTTTTATTTTGGCAGTCAATGTATAGTGCTAGCTGCTGACGCAAAGAAGAGAGCCGATAATACAGGATGGAATGTTGTTATAAATGGAGGACGAATAGATACAGGAATTGATTTGTTAAAATGGATTGAAGAAGCAACGCAGCTTGGTGCTGGAGAAATACTTTTAACTTCGATGGATGCAGATGGGACTAAAAAAGGATTTGATTTAGAATTAACAAAAGCAGTAAGTGATATAACTAATGTTCCAGTAATTGCATCTGGTGGATGTGGATGTCTAGAAGATTTTTATGATGTATTTAAGAACAATGTAGCAGATGCAGCTCTTGCAGCTTCACTTTTTCACTATGGAGAGCTAACTGTTGATGAAGTGAAAAAATACTTAAATGATAGGAATATTCCAGTTCGTATTTAAATAGAAAAATGATATGTTAATTTAAGTTATAATACATCTTATATTGCTAGAGTCTTGGAAGGAGAACTTTATATGGAAATTTGCAAAAGAGTAGAGCAAGTTGATTTTGAAAAAGGTAATGGACTAGTTCCAGCTATAGTTCAAGATTACAAAACTAAAGAGGTTTTAATGCTTGCTTATATGTCAAAAGAAAGTTTGAGTAAAACATTAGAAAAAAACACTACTTGGTTTTACAGCAGAAGCAGAGATCAACTTTGGAATAAGGGGGCAACTTCTGGACACTTTCAGTATGTTAAGGAAATAAAAGTAGATTGTGATAATGATACTATTTTAATTTTGGTTGAACAGATAGGTGCAGCATGTCATACAGGAAATATGAGCTGTTTCTACAGAGATTTATAATATATCAGCTGAGGAGCTTGGAGGATTGAATATGAATGAAAATATAAGTGCTTTGTATAATACAATACTAAAGAGAAAAATTGAAGGTGGGGAAGGTTCTTATACAAATTATCTTTTTGAAAAAGGTACTAATAAGATATTAAAAAAAGTTGGAGAGGAATGTACGGAAGTTATAATAAGCTGTAAAGAAGATAATAAAGAAGAACAAATAAACGAGATTTGTGATCTTACTTATCATTTGTTAGTATTAATGGCCCAAATGAATATATCAGTAGAGGAAGTATCATCAGAGCTAGAAAAGAGAAGAAATAAAATAAATAATTTTAAAGGTGAAAGAAAACCTATAACAGAAGTATAATAAGTTTAAGTATATAATATAGTGGTGAAGAAATTATTTCGCAACATTGTGCAAAAAAGAAAACCTGTATTTTCATAATACAGGTTTTCGCATGTTCATTTGAGAAAGGGAAAACGAACATGTTATATGGGTTTATAAACTTTACAGCGGTATGCTGAAAAGTGTATGGGCGTAATTAATACCTACTAATTTTATTATACAATAAACAGATAAAAAAACAATAATTTTTTATAATACGACAAGCATTATAGTTAGAAAAGTATGTATTTTTTGGTGAAATCAAGAGAAAAATTTGATTTTATAAAATAATTATGCAAAATTTAAAAAGTTAATGTAAAAAATCTTTATAAAGATACATATATATTTAAGCGAATTATTTAAATAATAGAATTAGATATTGAGCAAAAAAATATTTGAGGCGTTTTTATGAACAAAAAGTAGTGTATACTATAATAAACATAAGAATAAAATATCGAGTATAGGAGAAAAATTATGATTAAAATTTATAAAGAAGAATTACTAAAAAATACAATAGATTATGAAGAATACTCAGAAAATGTTTGTAAACTTACATTGGAAGAATTAAAAGAAGAGGGATTACTGCAGTGCGGTGGATGTTGTTTAAAAGGAGATAAGAAAAAGGATAAATGCACTAATTGCAAAAGCAAGAATAGCTGTAAAAAATAATCTTCTTAAACTTAGATAATAAATTTAATATTAAAATCTTAAATATATTGTAGATTTAAGGGAAGGAATAATATATAATAAATATGTTTATTATTTTGCAGTAAATTAAAAAGAGTTGGAGGGGCCATTTTTGGGAAGACCAAGTATTTTTAGTAGAGAATATGAAAAAAGAATGAAGAGAAGAAGAAGAAATATTATTATATTTTTTTTGGTTGTAGTATTAGCTATGTCTGGAATAGCGATTAAATTTGCATATAATCCTATAGATTATACAAACATAAAAAAGAATATACAAGCATGGATTGATAGTGATACTACTAATACTTCAGAAAAGACTGAAGCGGAAAAAAAGGAAATAACTAATGATGATACTATAAATAAGGAACCAATAAAAGAAGAGCCGCAAAAGCCTGTAGAAGAATATATAAATGTTACTCTAATTAGTGGAAATGCTGCAAAAGCTATTTATATAAATGATAGTAAAATTGGAAAGGCATTTAAAACTTTAGATACAACTGATAGCGGGGTAAGCTTTGATATTAGTCAATCTGGGAAGCAAATGATTGTAACAGATACTAATTCAATAATTACCTTATATAATGTAGATGACGGTACTAGTAGAGTAGTATCTAAAGATCAATATATTTCTACTAGTGGTAGTGTTTTTACAAAAGAAGCAACATTGAAAGCGCAACCAGAATATTTATGGAATTTTAGCCCTAAATTTGTTAATGAAGATAAGATAATATTTGTGACCAATAGACCTTATTTCGGGAAATCAGCAACGAAGCAATATCTATGGATAACAGATGTGAAAACAAATGAAGATAAAATACTATGGGAATTAGCTGGAGTAAGCATACAAATTGGAGAAAAAGAAGAAAAAGGAATAAAAGTTACAGTTGATGGCAAGATATATTATATAGATGTAAATGGAAATTATATTCAATAAAGATAATATTAATAAATTATTTGATAAGATTTAAGGGTTTATGGTATAATGACTTAGTTAAATTAGATGCACACTATTTAGGAGGAAAGAATAAAATGAAAGCTAAAGTGGAAAAGATAGAAACAAATGTGATTAAATTAGAAATAAGGGTTGAAGCTGAAAAATTTGATGCGGCATTAACTAAAGCTTATAATAAGAATAAGAGCAAATATAACATACCAGGATTTAGAAAAGGAAAAGTTCCAATGGCAATGGTTAAGAAATTCTACGGAGTAGAAGTTTTTTATGATGATGCTGTTAACTTTGCAATTGAAGAATCATATTCTGCAGCATTAAATGATGAAAATATTAGACCAGTAGATTATCCACAAATTGATGTTGTTGAATTAGGAGAAGGTAAAGAACTAGTTTATACTGCAACAGTTAGTACTTATCCAGAAGTGGAATTAGGAGAATATAAAGGTTTAGATATAAAGAAACCTAAATACGAAGTAGAAGATAGTGAAATAGATAAGCAAATCAAAGAAATGCAAGAAAAGAATGCTAGAGTAGAAGTTAAAAAAGAAGGAAACGTTGAAAAAGGCGATATAGCTGTTATAGATTTTAAAGGATACATAGATGGTGTTGCTTTTGAAGG
The DNA here is from genome assembly GCF_003575225.1 of Clostridium chromiireducens. Lineage (NCBI taxonomy): Bacteria > Bacillati > Bacillota > Clostridia > Eubacteriales > Clostridiaceae > Clostridium > Clostridium chromiireducens. The sequence continues at coordinate 752,168 of NZ_QXDJ01000002.1, forward strand.
TGGAGAAGGAACTGATTATTCTTTAGAAATAGGTTCAGGTACTTTTATAGATAACTTCGAAGAGCAATTAATCGGATTAGCTATAGGAGATAAAAAAGAAGTTAACGTTGCTTTCCCTGAAAGCTATGGTAAAGAAGAATTAAATGGAAAACCTGCAATGTTTGAAGTTGAAATTAAATCAATTAAAGTTAAAGAATTACCAGAATTAGATGATGAATTCGCTAAAGATGTAGCTGCAGTTGATACATTTGCAGAATTAAAAGAAAATCTTAAAAACACATTAGAAAAGAACAACGATGAAAAGGCTGAAAGAGAATTTGAAGAAGCTGTTATTACATCAGTAATCGAAACTTCAAAAATGGATATTCCTGAAGTAATGGTAGATAAAGAAATTGATTCTATGATGCAAGATCTTGAACAAAGATTAAAATATCAAGGTTTAAGCCTAGATCAATACATGGAATTCACAGGAAATACAACTGAAAAAATGAGAGAGTTCATGAAAGAAAATGCAGAAAGAAAAGTTAAAGCTGATCTAGTTCTTGAAGCAATTGCTAAGGCAGAAGATGTTAAAGCTACTGAAGAAGAATTAAATGCAAGAGCTCTTGAATTAGGAAAAATATATGGACCTAAGGACCCAGAAAAAATGGCTAAAATATTAGTTAAGTCTCAAAAGAATATGATTGAAAAAGATATAGTATTAGAAAATACTCTTAAATTTATAAAAGAAAATTGCAAATAATTTTTTTTGAGATATAATATAAAATAAGTATATGAATTATAATTGCCAGAAATAAAATTTTCTGGCAATTTATTCAAATAATAATTAACAAACTAATAAAAAATATATATAATTAAAATTAGGGAAAAGTATAAAGAGTAGAAGGAGGATTTACATGGCACTAATACCAATGGTCGTAGAACAAACAAGTAGAGGAGAACGCTCCTATGATATATTTTCTAGATTATTAAAAGAAAGAATAATCATGTTAAGTGGTGAAGTTAATGATGATAGCGCTAATTTAATAGTAGCACAATTAATATTCTTAGAAAGTGAAGATCCAGATAAAGATATTTATTTATATATAAATAGTCCAGGAGGATCAATAACAGCAGGAAATGCAATTTATGATACTATGCAGTATATAAAGTGTGATGTGTCAACAATATGCATAGGAATGGCTGCTTCTATGGGAGCATTTTTACTTTCATCTGGAGCTAAAGGAAAAAGATTTGCACTTCCAAATGCTGAAGTTATGATACATCAACCATTAGGTGGATTCCAAGGTCAAGCAACAGATTTTGAAATACACGCAAAGAGAATATTAAAGATGAAAGAATCTTTAAATAAAATTTTGAGTGAGAATACAGGTAAGCCTTTAGAAACTATTAAGGCAGATGTTGAAAGAGATAATTTCATGACTGCAGAAGAAGCTAAAGCTTATGGATTAATAGATGACGTAATAACTACACATAAAATAGGAAAAGATAAATAAGAAAATAGTTTTATTTATACGTTTAAGTGAGGTGAGTATATGGCTAAATACGATGAAAAGAAACAGTTAAAGTGTTCTTTCTGTGGTAAAACTCAAGAACAAGTAAAAAGATTAATTGCTGGTCCAGGAGTATATATCTGTGATGAATGTATTGACTTATGTTCTGAAATCATTGCAGATGAATTTCAAGAAACTGTTGACTTTGATCCTAAGAGTGTCCCAAAACCAAATGAGATTAAAGAGTATTTAGATTCTTATGTTATTGGGCAAGAAAGAGCAAAAAAATCTTTAGCGGTAGCAGTTTATAATCATTATAAAAGAATAAATACTAATAAAGAAGATATAGATGTTGAATTGTCAAAGAGTAATATATTATTATTAGGACCAACAGGTTCAGGTAAAACATTACTTGCTCAAACTTTAGCAAGATTTCTAAATGTACCTTTTGCAATAGCTGATGCAACAACATTGACTGAAGCAGGGTATGTTGGAGAAGACGTTGAAAATATTCTTCTAAAGCTAATACAAAATGCAGATTATGATGTTGAGAAGGCTGAAAGAGGAATAATATATATTGATGAAATAGATAAGATTGCAAGAAAATCTGAAAATCCATCTATTACTCGTGATGTGTCTGGAGAAGGTGTTCAGCAAGCACTTCTAAAAATATTAGAAGGAACTGTTGCATCAGTTCCACCTCAAGGTGGTAGAAAACATCCACATCAAGAATTCATACAAATAAATACTTCAAATATATTATTTATTTGTGGTGGAGCTTTTGATGGTGTTGATAAGATAATAGAAAATAGAACAAGAAAAAGCTCAATGGGATTTGGTGCAGAAATTCAAGCTAAGAATGAAAAAGATGTTGGAAGCTTACTTAAGGAAATTATGCCTGCCGACTTATTAAAGTTTGGTTTAATTCCTGAGTTTGTTGGAAGACTTCCAATACTTGTTACATTGGAGTCTTTAGATAGAGATGCATTAATTCAAATTTTAACTAAACCTAAAAACGCTCTTGTAAAACAATATAAGAAGCTATTTGAATTAGATGATGTTAAATTAGACTTCGATGAAAAATCTTTAAATGCTATTGCAGATGAAGCTATAAGTAGGCAAACAGGTGCAAGAGGATTAAGAGCTATAATTGAAGATATAATGAATGAAGTTATGTATGAAATACCTTCGGATAATAGAATTACAAAGGTAACAATAACTGAAGATGCGATTAAAGATAAGAAAGAACCTAAGATTGAAAGAGTAGAAGAGGGAAAAATTAGACCTACGTTAGTAAAAGCTAGGGCTAAAAAAGACATCGAATCTGCTTAGAAAATAATATTAAAAAACAAGTTGGTATGCAATATTTAGTGTGTACCAACTTGTTTTTTTGTTTGTCGTGATTAGTTTGAAAATATAGCTAGGTATAAGAATTGATAAATAAGGAACAAATTCATGAGTATTTCTAGACGAGCGAAAATTATAAACTCTTTATAGAGGTATAGAAGGTTTAGAGTTGAGGATAATATATAATTGCGATATTATTTTTAAATATAATAAAAAAGTTATTTTTAATTATATTTATAAAATAAGAATATATTTGTAATATTAAGCAAATAATACTATTAATAAAAATAGAAGGAGGAAATATATTTACTAAGATAGTATTAATTACTAGATGTTATAGTTTTTGTATTATTGATTGTAAATATATAAATAGGATATGGCAAATATATTAATGATTTTACAAATAATAGTTTTAGTGCTTATGGTTTATGTATTATGCAATTCAATAAATAAACCGCAAAAAAATAGAGAGATTGTAATTGATAGAGAAAATACTAAGGAGTTGAATAAGTTAAATAAGCTTAGGCAAATAAGTTTATCGAAACCTTTAACAGAAAAGAGCAGACCTTCAACTTTTGATGAGATAATAGGCCAAGAGAAAGGCATAAAGGCTTTAAAGGCAGCATTATGTGGTCCTAACCCACAACACGTTATTATATATGGGCCTCCTGGAGTCGGAAAAACCGCGGCAGCTAGATTAGTACTTGAGGAGGCTATAAAATCAAATTTATCACCTTTTACCGATAAATCAAAATTTGTTGAAATAGATGCAACAACATTGAGATTCGATGAAAGAGGAATAGCAGATCCACTTATTGGATCGGTTCATGATCCAATATATCAAGGGGCAGGGGCATTGGGAGTAGCAGGAATCCCACAACCTAAGGCTGGCGCAGTTACTAAAGCTCATGGGGGAGTATTATTTTTAGATGAAATTGGAGAATTGCATCCGATTGAATTAAATAAACTCTTGAAAGTTTTAGAAGATAGAAAAGTATTTTTAGACAGCTCGTATTATAGTTCAGAAGATACTAATATGCCCAAATACATAAAGGAAGTATTTGATAATGGACTTCCAGCAGATTTTAGATTAATTGGTGCAACTACAAGATCGCCAGAAGAAATAATACCAGCCATAAGATCAAGATGTGTAGAAATATTTTTTAGAGCATTATTGCCAGAAGAAATAGAAAAAATAGCTGCTAATTGTGTTAATAAAGTAGGATTAGAAATAACGCAAGATGGCATTGAAGAAGTAAGTAAATACTGCACTAATGGAAGAGAGGTAATAAATTTAATTCAACTAGCTTCCGGAATTGCAATTAATGAGGATAGAAAAGAAATAACATTAGAAGATATTAGATGGGTATTAGAAAATGGCCAATATAATAAAATAGTGAGTAATAAAATTCCAACTAAATCTAAAATCGGGGTTGTCAATGGATTGGCAGTATATGGAGCTAATATAGGAATGTTAATGCCTCTTGAAGTTAGCTGCAAGAGGGTAAATGGAAGAAGAGGAGAATTAAAAATATCAGGTATAGTTGAGGAGGAAGAGATAACTAATAATAATAAAAAAATAAAAATGAAAAGTACAGCGTATTCATCAATTCAAAATGTACTTACAGTTTTAGATAATTTGTTTGACTTATGCACAGATAAATATGATATACACATAAATATACCTGGGGGTATGCCGGTTGATGGGCCATCAGCAGGAATAAGTATAGCAACAGCAATTTATAGTGCTATAAATAAGAAAGAAGTGAATAGATTCGTTGCAATGACAGGTGAAATAAGTATATTGGGATCAGTGAAAGCAATTGGAGGTGTAAAGGCAAAAATATCAGCAGCATTTAAGGGAGGAGCACAAAAAGTAATTATTCCACAAGATAACTATGATGACTCATTAAATGATATATGCGAAATAGATATAATTCCAGTATCTAATTTCAAGGATGTTATAAAATTTGCAATAGAGGATAAAGATGTCATATGTGAAGGAGATAGAGAAATACTATCTGCTGAGGGGAATAACGCTCTATAGATTTTATTTAGAAGAAAATTTAGATTAATAAATAATATTATAATAAATGTTATATATTATTTATTAATCTTTTTTATTTTAGATCACATCTATTGCTTATTGATCTATATATGTTATAATAGATAACTAAATAATATGCGAGCTAATTATGTTGAATAAATTATTTGAAACTATGAAACTATTTTATGTTTTACTTATTCTGTATAAAACATAAGATAGTAGTAAGTTTTTATATGAAGAATCATTGAAAAAAATAATTATTATGTGTATACTAGATAAGTCAAAATAAATAATTTGATTATGATATGGGGGGAAATAGTACTATGAAAAAGTTATATACGATTCCGCTAATTCCTTTAAGAGGATTGACTGTTTTTCCTAATGTAGTTGTACATTTTGATGTGGGAAGAGAAAAATCTATTGCAGCTATCGAACAAGCTATGCTAGATGAACAAGAAATATTTCTTGTAGGTCAAAAAAATTCAGCAATAGAAGAGCCTAATCAGGATGAAATCTATTCAATTGGAACTATATGCAAAATAAAACAAATCCTAAAAATGTCTGATAATACTATTAGAGTTCTTGTGGAAGGACAAGAAAGAGGTAAAATAGTTGAATATATAGAGGAAGAAGAAAATTATATAAAGGTTTCAGCAGAGAAATTAGACGATCACGTAGTTAAAAATGAAGAATTAGATGCTTATATAAAATATTTAAATAAAGAATTTTTGAAATTACTTAAACTTAGTGAGGATAATTACGGAGATGTAGTAAAACTAATTGATGTATCAGAAAAGCCAAGTCAGTTTGTTGATATGGTGGCTTCCTACGCTATAACTGACGAAAAGTTAAAGCAAGATATATTAGAAACTATAAATTTGACGAAAAGAATAGAGAAAGTCTTAGAAAGAGTTAAGATAGAAATTTCTATAGCTAAAATTCAACGTAAAATAGCAAACAAAGTAAAGAATACTGTTGCAAAGGAACAAAAGGAATTTTATCTAAGGGAACAACTAAGAGCTATTCAAGAAGAATTAGGCGAAGATGATGAAGACAAAAAAGAGATAGCAAAATATGAGGAGAGAATAGCTAAGGCAAAATTAACTAAAGAAGTTAAAGATAAAGCTAATTATGAATTATCTAGACTTAAAGGCATGAGTGCTACCTCATCTGAAGGGAATGTTGTTAAAGCATATTTAGATTGGATACTGGACATTTCATGGGGTAAATATACAAAGGAAAGTATAAATGTTACTAAAGCTAGAGAAATTTTAGATAATGAACACTATGGATTGGAAGATGTCAAAGACAGAATAATTGAATATTTAGCAGTAAGACAATTTAGTAAATCTCAAAAGGGCCCAATTCTTTGTTTAGTTGGACCTCCAGGGGTAGGAAAGACATCTATCGCGAGATCTATAGCACATGCTATTAATAGAAGGTATACTAGAATCTCTCTCGGTGGTATGAAGGATGAGGCTGAGATTAGAGGTCATAGAAAAACTTATATTGGAGCTATTCCAGGTAGAATAGTTTATGCAATGAAAGAGGCAAAATCAATGAATCCTCTTGTGTTATTTGATGAGATTGATAAAATAAGTTCAAATTATAAAGGAGATCCATCAGATGCATTGTTAGAAATATTAGATAGTGAGCAAAATAAAGATTTTAGAGATAACTATTTAGAAGTACCGATTGATTTATCAAAAGTGATGTTCATAGCAACAGCTAATACTTTAGAAACAATTCCAAGACCACTTTTAGATAGAATGGAAGTTATTGAAGTATCAGGATATACCTATGAAGAGAAATTCAATATAGCTAAGAATCACTTGATTCCAAAGATTTTTAAAGAATTGGATATACCTGAAGATAAGATTAAAATAGATGATGAGTCTATTAGAATGGTTATTGAGGGATATACAAGAGAATCAGGAGTGCGTGGGTTAGAGAGAAAGATAAGCTCCTTAATAAGAAAAGCATTAGCGGAAATGTTAAAGAAAGAAGAGAATGAGTTTATAATAGAAAATGACGTGGTTCAAGAACTTTTAGGAAAAAGAACATTCGATTCTGATAAAATTGACAAGGTGGACAAAATTGGAGTAGTAACAGGAATGGCATGGACAGCTTATGGTGGAGATACGCTTCCTATAGAGGCTATGGTTATGACAGGTTCAGGAAAACTTGAACTTACAGGTAAACTGGGAGATGTCATGAGGGAATCAGCAAAAACTGCATATAGTTATGTTAGAGCTAATGCAATTAAGTTTGGAATTAATGAAGCCTTTTATAAGGAAAAAGATATTCATATTCATGCGCCAGAGGGTGCTGTCCCTAAAGATGGCCCATCAGCAGGAGTTACAATGGTAACAGCACTTGTATCTGCATTATCAGGTAAGAAGGTTAAGCATAATGTAGCAATGACAGGAGAAGTGACATTAACAGGCAGAGTACTTCCGATTGGTGGTTTAAAAGAAAAATCATTAGCAGCATTTAGAGCTGGAGTGGATACTATAATAATTCCTAAGGAAAATGAGAAAGATATAGATAAGATACCAAATTCAATTAGAAATAGTTTAAATATTATTTCTGCTAAGGAAGTTAATGAGGTATTGAAAAATGCGCTAATTGGAGAGGATACTAATGAGAATTAAAAAATCTGAATTTATAACATCGGCAGTAAAAAGAGATCAATATCCAATTGATAATAGAGTGGAAGTTGCTTTTGTTGGAAGGTCTAACGTTGGAAAGAGTTCGTTGATTAACTCTTTAACAAACAGAAAGAAGCTGGCAAAAGTAAGTCAAACCCCAGGAAAAACAAGATTAGTTAACTTTTTTCTTATTAATGATGATTTTTATTTAGTTGATTTACCAGGGTATGGATATGCTAAAGTATCAAAAGCAGAAAAAGATAGTTGGGGAAAAACTGTTGAAATGTATTTAACTGATAGAGAACAGTTAAAGAGAGTTGTGCTGCTTGTTGATTCAAGGCATAAGCCTACAGGTGATGATATAATGATGTATGAATGGAGTAAACACTTTGGATATGACGTTAGAGTTGTTGCTACTAAAAGTGATAAGCTTACAAGAAATGATTTGAAAAAAAGCGAAAAGATAATAAAAGAAACATTGAAGTTAAATCCTGAAGATAAATTATATTTCTTCTCATCTTTAAATAAGGATGGAAGAGACCAGTTAATTGATAATCTTTTCTTGGAATTCGCGACGGATTTAGATTAATAAAAAATTTTAGATATATGTATATATAATAGTAAACAAATAACCTCTTACAAATATAATATTTGTAGGAGGTTATTTTTATCTAAAATTCAGACATTATTTGATAATTTGTTCTTAATAACTGTACAAATAATTTAAATTATAAATTATAAAAAATAGTGTCAAAAGTTTTGGGTAGGAATAATATATAGTATAAAAAAGAAAAAATATTTCCAAGGAGGAATAAAAATGGAGATGAATGATATCCTAAATGGTTTAAATTCATGTGATGATGATTGTTCTGATTCAATGTCTAACAATTATAGTTGCGGTCCAAGCTTCGGTGGGCCAGGAATCGGAGGATTTCCAGGTGGAATGGGTGGCTTTGGACAAGGGCAATGTAATGGTGGATTTGGTAGCTGGATTTGGATTTTATTAATATTATTCTATTGCGGTTGTGGAAGAAATAACTACGGCAGAGGAATGAATAATTGTTGTGAGTGTTGCTGTGAGAAAAAGGAATGTTGCTGTGAGAAGAAAAATGATTGCTGCTGTAATCAAGGAAACAATGGCAGAGGTAGTGGATTCTTAAATAATTGTTCACCATACTTGTTTATACTAGTAATATTATTCCTTTGCAATAATAGCTTTGCTGGCAATGGATTAAATAATTGCTTTGGTTGTGGGCAAGGTTTTGGCGGAGGAATAAGTCCTTTCAATAACGGTTGTGCTACAACTTGTTAAAATTTGAAATATTTAGGAAGGAGAGATAAATATGTCTAGAAAGAAGAATAAATGCTGCTGTGAGAAGAGACGACAAGAGTGCTGCTGTACCTCAACATCTTCTAATTATTCTGGAGGAGGGCTATTAGGTGGAAGTGGTTGTACACCAATCATATTCTTATTAATAGCATGTGGTTCAGGATTGCTAAATTGTAATAAATCATATTTAATTATTTTATTATTCTTATTATGTGGCGGTGGAAGCTTTTTAGGATTCGGTGGAAATCAAGAATCTAATTGTTGCTGCTAGGATAATGGATAGAGGGCTTCAAGCCCTCTAAAAAAATGCCCAAAAACATAAACATTTTTATGATAATATACATATATTAAAAAGAGGCAATTATAGTTGAAAGGAATTTAAGATGTCTAAGCGTAAACATAGAGAACAAGATACAATAAGGAACGAAACAGATAACAATACCAGCAGCAGAAATAATACTAGTACTCCTTTTGGGATAGATCCTATGCAGCTGATGGGGTTGTTAGGAGGAAATGTTGATATGAATAATATGGGGAATATGTTAGCTTCAATGAATACAAATGGATTCAATATGGGGAATTTAAGCTCGTTAGCTCAAATGATGGGATTAAACTTAGATAATAACCTTTTCCAAGGTAATATGAATACTCAAAGTAATGATTTTAGTAGGAATATGTTTCCGAATGTTAATCAAACACCAAAGGAGCATTCAAGTACGTCAAATGCAAATACTGTGAGCTCAAAGAGCACTGAAAATCAAAATGGGGACAAAAGTAATAGAAGGCATAGTGCAAGCAAAAATATTAGTGAAAATGATGTGAATTTGCAATTTCTAATGGCATTAAGAAGCTATGCTCATCCAGATAGAATAAAATTTATAGATAGTATCATTGAAGCTTATAAAAGAGGGGAACTTAAGGATGCTTAAAAATCTTAAAAATATTTTTTATAAATGTGTATACAATAGAAAAACATGTCAATAATATTAATGTAATAGAGAAAGCATTCTCTTACAAACTTAATGAATTATAATTTATTTATTTCATTAAGTAACCCCTCATCCCCCTTTAGGCCGCATAATGCGGCCTTCATATTTTTATGAAATTTTCTGTATACTATTAATTTTATAGGATGAGTCAATTTGATCTAAATTTAAATCTATTAATAGTACAAGCTCACTTTTACCAGCATTGGAACCTTTTTTATCACTTTTTTCAAAAGAAAGTCTCCATCTTATAGAAGATGGTTCTCCAGAGTCATTCCATCTATAATCATAGAAGAAAGCATTTTGGAAAGTATATGAATAATTCTCTTTGTCCAAAGTCCAAAGTAGAGATAAATTATTCTTGTCAATAGTAGATGTAAATATGCCAGGAAGATCATCAGGCAAATATTGAAATTCAATTAAGTTTATAAATTGTGTAGCAGAATCGAGAGAAGGAAGAGTTACATTTTCCTTGCTAGTATCCAATGATTTATTATTAATAAGCATAAAACTTTTTAATGAAGAAAGTCCTTCTGAAGATAATAATGAATAGAACTGAGGAGTTCTTGAATTTTTGCAATCTAATATGCCAGATATGTTATTTTGATTCGAAGATATTAGATTGAATTTATCTTTGTTCCAATGAAAAATATAGGATGTAGGTTTATTATCTTTAGAACCAATAAGAATTATTTCTGGTATATTATCTCTTGAAATATCATGAATAAAAACTTTAGGCTCCCAATGATTATTTATAGTGAAAAGTGTTTTATCCTTAATTTCATTAGAAAGATAATAATCATATTTAGAACTTTTTATGTTAAAATCAATTTTATTCTGTGAATTTAACATTTCGAGGGTCTCTTTTGTGCCATCACCTGTTAAATCATAGTGTGCATCTTGGGAAATGTTTATAGGGGAAATGGTCTGGATAGATTCAAAATTATTTGATATAAAGTAAATTAGAGTTATAATTACAGCAAATAAGCTCAAATATAGCACTGTGTTTGCTAAAAGTTTTTTCTTTATTATTATAATTTTCATTATGTATCACCTCAATAAATTATATGTTAATAATGAGGTGCATATTAATAATATACGGTATATAGAGAAAAAAAGACTATAACGTTAAATAAAAGTATACTTCATTTAGTATACTTTTATTTAACGTTATAGTCGAGAATAGAAATTACTTACAGTTATTGCAATACCCATAAAAATAAACTTTATTGGAAACAATTTTATAGTCAGTATGCTCTTCCGCTAAAGAGTTAAGATTATCAAGAGATAAGTCTTTAAAATCATCAACCCTACCACAGCCTAAACATTGTAAATGTGGATGGGGAGAAGAATTTCCATCATATCTAAAGTTACCTTCACCAACATTTATTTCTTGAATTAATCCAACATCAACTAATGTTTTTAAGGCTTTATAAACTGTCGCTAAACTCATAGTTGGGTATTGGACATGTATATCTGTATAAATAACATCAGCCGAAGGATGAGTAGTTGTACCAATTAAATAGTTATATACTGCAAGTCTTTGAGGAGTTAACTTTAGCTTTTTTTCTTTAAAAATTGAAGCTATATAATCCATCTTTAATACCTCACTTTTATTAAGATTATGTTGAAATTATAACATGAAGATAAATAAATAGTCAACGATATTGATTAATGTTATTTAGAAACAATTATTATTTATAAATAAATGAGTGTTATTAAGCTATAATATATAAAAATGATTTTAATGATCAGTTTACATTATTTTAACTTAAATATTACACAGATTAAATGAAAAATGATAAAAATTTATTGTATAGTTAGGAAAAGTCTGTTAAAATAAAAGTAAGAAAAAGAATGTTAATTTATTAACATTCTTTTGGAACAATAATAGTATACAATTAATTTAAACCACAGAAAAGATACTAATTTTTATTACAGACTTGAAATTATATAGCCTATGATAAAAATACAAATAATATTTGAATTAATAAGGAGGCGTATTGTTGTGGGAAAATATAAAGTTGGAGAAGAATTAATAATAGTTAATGATCCAAATAAAGACAATGCTAAGTTGAAAGAATTAACAAATTTGATAGTGGATGGGGATTTTGCTCAAATATCATGGGGGATAAAGATATTAGAAGTAGAATATGATAAACCTAACGTAACATTAACTTATAAAAATGTTAATGGCGAGAAAAACAAGGTTTTTGCAGTATGTAAAGACATAGAAAACTTTGATAAGGAAAAGGTTTTAGAAAAGGCATTACTTAGAGCATTTCAAAATGAAGTAATAGATATTTCTGTTAATAAAAATAAATGGTAATATTAAAATTTATAAAAAGAGCATCTTTAACATAAAAGATGCTCTTTTTTTAATAGTATTAACTTTCTGGAGTAAATATATAAAAATATTTGTAAAACTTTACTTTTTGTAGTATTTGTAATATAATGATTTCATAAATTTATTAATTTGAGATTACGAGGATGAGAAAAGGATGGCGGGGGATTATGAGTAGGTGTCCATTTTGGTCAACAGCGAGAGAGAGAGTTGAATGTTATAAGGAGTGCCCTATAATAACAAGTGAGGCGTTTGAAGGAAAAGATGTGTCACAATGTATTTTTAACGAGTGTACTGAATCAAATAGTTTAAACTTTAAAGAGATTATAAAGGAAGATTATGGCTTTTTGAATTTAGCTATATATGATGAGGAAAATAGTATAAATGTAAACTATTAAAATAAATAAGAAAGGATTAGAATATGATGGTATATTCTAATCCTTTCTTATTTACATATGAGCACAAATAAGTTTTTAACTTATTATAGAAAAATATCTAGAAAGTTATTGAGCTAGAAATTAATCCTGTGTTTCATATGAATTAGTATATTTATGAAGTAAAGAGTGCTTTAGTGACCATAGATTTTGCGATAAGTCAACATAGTAAGTATGAGGATTCTCAAATCTTAATACTTCAGGCCAAAGTTTATCAGTTTCGGTTTTAGAAAATTCTTTTATATCTAAAACACTTGGAGATTCATATATACACTGACCAGATTTAAAGATTTGAACTTGAAGGTCTTTAGTATAATAGTTGCTGATCTTTTTTCTCTTCCAGGTATGAATAGGGTCAAATATTACTAGAGGTTCATTTTCATTAATATGTTCATCTCTTAAAGCTATCAAATCGGCTAAAGCCTTATGAGAATTTTTGTCAAATATTCTAACGATCTTTTTAAATCCAGGATTAGTGATTTTTTCTTCGTTTTCGCTGATCTTTATTTTAGGAATAATTGAGTTGTCTCCAGCTAAAGCAACTAATTTATATACGCCTCCAAAAACTGGCTCAGATTTTGCGGTTATGAGACGTTCACCAACTCCAAATGAATTTATGCATGCGCCTTGGTCTAATACATCTTTTATAATATGTTCATCAAGAGAATTGGAAACTACGATGCCACAATCGGGATAACCAGCTTCATCAAGCATTTGCCTGCACTTTGTTGTCAAATAAGTGATATCACCAGAATCAATTCTGATTCCACGAGGTCTTTTGCCGAGTGGTTTCAAGATTTCGTTGAATACTTTTATTGAATTTGGAATACCTGATTTTATAACATTATAGGTATCTATAAGTAATACACAATCATCAGGATAAATTTCGGCCCAAGCTTTAAATGCATCGTATTCTGTATCATATAATTGAACCCAGCTGTGAGCCATTGTACCTACAGCAGGTATGTTAAACATTCTATCAGACATAGTGCAGGCAGTTGAGCTACAGCCACCTATAATAGCAGCTCTAGCACCATAAATAGCACCATCATACCCTTGAGCTCTTCTTGAGCCAAATTCCATTACAGGACGACCTTCTGCAGCTCTACAAATTCTATTAGCTTTTGTTGCAATTAATGTTTGATGATTTATTGTTAAGAGAATCATTGTCTCTAAAAATTGTGCCTGAATTACAGGACCACGAACAGTTACAAGTGGTTCATTTGGAAAGACAGGATTTCCTTCTGGAACTGCCCAAACATCGCAACTAAAATTAAAGTTTTCAAGATATTCGAGAAATTCTTCAGAAAACAACTGTTTAGATCTTAGATAAGTTATATCATCATGTGTGAATTTTAAAGATTTTAAGTAATCAATTAATTGTTCAACGCCGGCCATTATGCAATATCCACCACCGTCTGGAACTCTTCTAAAAAACATATCAAAGTAAGCTATTCTATCTTTAAGTCCTTTATCGAAATAGCCATTTCCCATAGTTAGTTCATAAAAATCAACTAGCATTGTTAAGTTTCTTTCATCTTTTACATTGAAATCGGGTTTATTATCCATAACAATCTCCTTTAAATAAAAACATAAAATAATTTCTGTTTAATAATTGGTATATTATCTCATTATTAATTAAAATACTTAAAACTATTGTACATCTATAACCGTTTGATTACAATATAGTTGCTATTAACTTAATTTTAGTGATATTATAATTTTTTGAATATAAAAATTTAATATTCGAGATTTTGAGACAGAATTGAAATATGTGTATTAAATTTGGTAAGAATCTAAAAGAGGTATAACTTATTATAGAAATAACGAAAGTAAAGGCGAGTCTAATTTTAAAGAAAGAGGGATTTTAATTGTGGGGTACAATCTTGATAAGTTTCAAATGAATGCAGTAAATGCTGAGGAAAAGAATACCTTAATAGTTGCGGCTCCAGGATCTGGAAAGACAACCGTTATAATAAATAAGGTTAATCATTTAGTTAAAAATAGAAAAATACCTAATGGAAATATAATTGTAATTACATTTACAAAAGCTGCAGCTCAAAACATGAAGAATAGATATGCTAAGATGTTCAATGCAGATGTTTCTCCGTTTTTTGGGACATTTCATGGCTTATTTTATAAGATGCTTTTAAGATGCGGAAAAAGTATAGATATTGTAGATGGAGCTGTTGTACATAAAATTGTAAGTAATGTTTTAAGTAAATACTTTGATGAAGTTAATGAAGATAAAATAAAGGAAGCAATAAATAATATATCTTTATATAAAACATCGAGAGTTTCTTTGCAGGAATTTAAACCTTCCCTTACAAAAGAAATTTTTGAAGAATCTTTAGAAAAATATGAAGCTTATAAACATGAAAATAATAAAAAAGATTTTGATGATCTGGCTATAGAAGTGCTAGAGTTACTAAAAAAAGATGAGAAAATGTTGTTATCTTATAGGAAATTATTTAAATATGTGCTTGTTGATGAATTTCAAGATTGCGATGAAATGCAAATTGATTTTTTAAAGCTGATTAATGGGGGCGAAGACAATTGTCTTTTTGCTGTTGGAGATGAGGATCAATGCATTTATTCATTTAGAGGATCTAAGCCAGAATATATGGTGAGTTTCGATAAAATGTTTAAGAATGGCAAAAAGTATTATTTATCAATTAATTATAGGAGCAAAATGAATATAGTTGATAAATCGAAGTCAGTAATTAGCTTTAATAAAGAGAGAAATGATAAGGAAATAAAATGGAATAGGGATAGCGAAGGAATAATAAAATGGTCCAGCCCTTATAATGAGAGAATGCAGGCAGAGAGTATTGAAAAGATAATAAGTAATAATAAAGATCTTGGTATTTCATATGAAGATAATGCTATATTATATAGAACTAATATGGAATCAATGACGATTGTTGAAAATTTAACAAAGAGGAAGATTCCTTTTACACTATTAGATAGAGAATATAATTTTTTTGAACATTTTATATGCAAAGACTTAATAGGTTATTTAAAATTATCAATTAATGAATTTGATAGGGACAGTTTCTTGCAAATAATTAACAGACCATTTAGATATATAAGTAAAAGTAACTCTGCATATATAAGAAATTACAGGGAAGAAGAAAGTCCCTTCACTATATTAATAAATAAAAGTGATACACCACCTTTTCAGAAGAAAAAACTTGATGATTTAAGAAAAGATATACTCTATTTAAACAAGATATCATTATCCTCAGCGATTGCGTATATTGTTATGGATTTAGGATACATAGATCACTTACGAGATTATGCTCAAAAATTTAGTCAAAGTATTGAAGATTTAGAAGATATAATTGAAGAATTTAAATTGTCAGCAGAAGGTTATAAGACTATCTTTGAGTTTTTAGAACATGTAGAAGAAGTAAAAGAAAGTATAGAGGCAAGTAAGAAGAATACAAAAAGAGAGGGAGTTATTCTAAGCACTATTCACGGCGTAAAAGGAATGGAGTTTAAAAATGTCTATGTTATAAACTGCGTAGAAGAAACAATTCCTCATTCAAATAGCATAAAAGATAACATTGAAGAAGAGCGAAGATTATTTTATGTTGGAATAACCCGGGCAATAGATAACCTTTATTTATTTTCACCAAGAAACAGAAAAGGGCAATTTAAAGAAGTTTCAAGGTTTATAGTCGAAGGGAAGTTGAATGATATGCCTGTGGAGACTTATGGCTATGAAGTAGGAAATAAGATAGCTCATAAGGCTTATGGAATGGGAGAGATAGAGGAACTTAAGGAAGATAAAATAACAATAAGCTTTGATAATACGCTTCGAAGTTTTTCTTTGAAGGTTTTGATTGATAATAATTTAGTAGAGAAAGTTGAATAGAAGTACACTAATTTCTCAATGAGACCAGGGTTTAAGAATAAGCCCTGGTCTTGTTTTTATGATTAAATAAATATATTTATCTAGAGAAGTTCAAGTTTCAAGATAATGGACAAAGGATCTATTGAACAGAATTATTAAATTTTTTGTCAGATTTTTATATAGAATTACGAATTAAAGTAATGTGTGTCCTTATTATGCATTTTAAGGATATAGAGGATTATAATTCACAAATAAGATAAAAATGAAAAATAAAGAGCAAAAGAGAAAAGGGAATAAATAATATGAAGAAAACAATTTTAAGTTTGGCAGTGGCAGAAATTATTATAGGATGTAGTATAAAAACTAATGCCCATGCCGCAACGATAAATACCACTAGTGATACCATAAAGAATTCTACTACAATATTGGCATTACAAAATAGTGGTAAGATACTTTCACTAGGTTCTCAGGGCGACGTTGTAAAAAGTATACAGCGATTGCTGAACACTGTTGAGGGCTATAATATTCAGGAGGATGGTATATATGGGACGGAAACTTATAATGCCATAATTAAATATCAATCTAAAAATGGCTTAAAACAGGATGGTATTGTGGGTAAGGAGACAGCAGTAAAATTATTAAATATTGATGCTAAACCTAAATCAAATATTATAAAATCACAGATTAAGAATGATGAGCAAACAGAAAAGGTAATTAATGTGAATGAAATGATAAAATCACAATTGAATTCTAAAGAGATAAATTCAGATACAAATTACTTTATAGCTGTAAGTAAATCAAAAAGGGAAGTTTATATTTATCATAAAGAGTTAGATTCATGGGTAAATATAAAAGTATTTCCGTGTAGTATAGGATCGCCAGAAAATCCAACTATAGAAGGCAATTTTTATAGTGGCTTAAAAGGGAAAGAATTAAGAATAAATGAGATACATGTAAAGTATTTTACACAAATAAACGGGAATTATCTATTTCATAGCGTCCCATATAATGAAATAGGAGAAGTTATTGATGATTGCTTAGGTGAAGCGGTATCCCACGGGTGTGTTCGACTTTCCATAGATGATGCTAAATATATTCATGATATGATTCCAGCGCAAACTGGAATTAAAATTATAAAATAAAATCTATAATATTTTATGAATAGACAAATATATGATTATAAATTTAATTGATGTCAAAAATATGTTATTATTGTATTAGGTTGAATAAATTTCTATGGGTAAAATATATAAAAAAGGATTATTTTCGTATTTTATATCTATCAGTATAAATGAATATAAGAGTGTTTATTATATTTTGAGAAAAAGGAGAGGGTTATATATGGGGCTAATAGATGTGAGTATTATAAATGAAAATGACATGATTAAATTTATTACACCCAATAAAACTTTGTTTGAAGGAAAAGTAAAAAAGGTATCTGAAAACTGTTTAGGTCTTACCATTGATGTGAGACAAGAGAATTTTGTAAGGCTAAGTAAAGACCAGCAGGTTAAGTTGATCTTAGTTCATGCACGTCAAGCTATAAAATGTGCTTCTATTGTAATAGGAACTAGCCAAAGTGATTTTGAACAAGCTGTTTTAATTACTATTCCGAAGTTTATTCTAGCTATTGATAGAAGGGAATTCGAAAGGCTTCCAATTGTTATTGATATTGAATATTCAATACTTCCACCAGAAACAAGTTATCTAAAACTAAACAATGTAGAATCAAGATATCTTAGGGCATTTAGAAAAACATATACGGTAGATATTAGTGCAGGTGGAGTCTATTTCATAGTTCCAAAGAATGAAATAGACACTAAATTCGCTGTTGTATCTCTATCTTTGAGGAATGAAAAAATTATGGCACTATGTGAAAAAGTTAGGTTAGATTACACTAATGATTCTAGACATAATAGAATAGCTTTTAAATATAATGATATAAAGACACAGCATAGACAGTTAATTTTGGACTTTGTCTCAGAAAAAATTAAGGACAATAAAGGTGATTGATTTTATTTAGTGCTTTATTTATATTTATGTTTTTAATATTGATAATAAAATACTTTAAAACGAAAAAGAATGACTTACTTAGGGGAATAAGTCATTCTTTTTCAATACTGTTATAAGTATTTCTAAATAAGGGTAAAATAATAATGCTTTAACTACTTTACAAATATTATTATACCTCTTATTTATGACAAAAGTGTTACAGAATTATAAACATTAAATAAATTTTAGTAAAAAAGAGAAAGATATTAAAGCCGAAATAAAAATTATAAGCTAGGGAATAATATCTCTAGCTTCAGATTTTATAATGCTTAATGTATAAATGATTGTATTTATTTACCTTTTATAAAAAGGAATAAATCATATTTTTTTATAAGTATATAATATGAAATTGCGGCTACTATGAAAGTGATTAGTAGAATAAGCAAGCTATATGTTAATGGAATAACCATAGTTAATATTCCTACTTGAGATTTTAAATAAGACATCAACATAAAAGGTATGAATATAAGCACTAAAACTAAAAGTGAACGAAGCTTAGGATCATACTCTTTTTTACGGCGTAAAACCATGCTTGCTGTAAAGTAACCAATAAAAATTAATGAACAAATTACTATTGTATTTACTGCTACTACTTTTCCAACAACAACGTCTAATAAAGAGAAAAAAAACATTAATAGTGAGTAAATAAATACTCCCTCAATCATTTGCTGCACTACCGAAACCCCTTTGTTATACTCATAGATAAGATTATTGCAGAACTTATTTAAATCTTTATTGCATTCTAATTTTTTTGTTGGCACTTTTTGTTTCTGAGCTGTAATCACGATATCAAAAACTTGTCTTTCTACGTTTCTTGATAGTAAAAGACTAAAATTATGATGCATTAAACACGATTTTATTGATTTATAAGTCTCAAGATATGTGTTTTTTAATAAAGATACATCAGGTCTATTTTGCATATTATCCACCTCTTAGTTTTAACTTTGACTAATTTTACATTATTTCTTATAAAACATATAGTAGTTAAATTTTACATAGTATATCGATATCATTTTACCAGAGTAAAGATGATAAGTAAACAAGCTGAATTGACACAAAATGTCTAAACAAATGTTTTAAATCATTGTGTGAAATTAGCTTATAATATATAATTTATAGTATATTTAGGTAAAAGAAAGATATTTAAGTAAAATTTTTGGGGTGGATTTAATCCACCAATTTAAATTTAGTTGGACTGATGTCTTAAAGAGTTATCCAATCTAAAGAGATGGCGTTTTTAGTTTGAATCTAGAGATGAGATGTTTGAACAGCTAAACGTCCGATAAATAAAGCAATAAAGGTTGTGTTTATATGGAATTAAAGAGATTTAATCAAAAGGATATTATTTTTGCATTAGATATTGGAACAAGATCAATTATAGGAACAGTAGGGGTTATAAAAGACAAAAAGTTTCAAGTAGTATGTGAAAAGTACATAGAACATGAAGAAAGAGCAATGATTGATGGTCAGATCCATGATATAACATTAGTTGCATCTGTTGTTCAAAAAGTTAAAAATCATCTTGAAGAAGAGCTTCAAATTCAATTAAGTGAAGTATCCATTGCAGCGGCAGGGAGATTTCTAAGAACGATTGATGTAAAAGCTGATATTGAACTTAATGAAGATGAAGAAGTTAACAAGGAAATAGTAAGAAGCCTTGAATTAAGTGCTGTTAAAAAGGCTGAAGATGAAATATCAGCAACGACTGAAGGTAAACTATATTGTGTTGGTTATTCAGTTAAAAATTATTATTTAAATGGGTTCCTAATCTCAAATCTAATAGGTCATAAAGGAGAGAATATCGGAGCAGAAGTTATTGCTACGTTTTTACCAAGGTCTGTAATTGATTCTCTCTATGCAGTAATGAATAGAGTTAACTTAAAAGTTGTAAATTTAACATTGGAACCAATAGCAGCAATGGAGGCAGCCATACCTAAAAATCTGAGATTATTAAATATTGCATTGGTAGATATTGGAGCAGGAACATCGGATATAGCTATAAGTTCCAAAGAAAGTATATCAGCATATGGAATGGTTCCGATGGCAGGAGATGAAATTACAGAAACGATTGTTCAGGAATATTTAGTTGATTTTAATACTGCTGAAAATATAAAGCGATCCATAGTAGAAGAAAAGGAAGTAACATATATAGATGTTTTAGGGATGGAAAACACATTGCTATCAGAAAATGTGTTTAAATTAATTAACTCAATTGTTAC
This sequence comes from Clostridium chromiireducens, assembly GCF_003575225.1. NCBI lineage: Bacteria > Bacillati > Bacillota > Clostridia > Eubacteriales > Clostridiaceae > Clostridium > Clostridium chromiireducens. Next base: position 772,930 of record NZ_QXDJ01000002.1, read on the forward strand.
TAAAACTGCTGAAGAGATATCTAAAAAGATATTAGAATTAAATGGAGGGAAAGCTCCTAGTGCTGTATTCTTAGTTGGCGGTGGTGCTCATACGCCAGGTATTTTAGAGGCAATATCAGAGAAATTAAATTTACCGCCTCAGAGGATCGCAATTAAAGATAGGCAGGCAGTAATAGAATGTATTTCAGATAACAAGTTGGGTTCAGCAGGGGTTACGGTTCTGGGAATAGCTCTATCGGCATTAAGAAGTTTAGGAAATGATTTTATTGATGTAATTTTAAACAATGATCCTATTAGTTTGTTCAATTCGCATAAACATACTATAATGGATGTATTGCTTCAAGCAGGGATAAATCCATCATTACTTATAAGTAAGAATGGAAAGAGCATTAGATTCAATTATAATGGGTGTAAAAGGATAGTCTTTGGAGAATATGGAACAAATGCAAAGATTACAATTAATGGAGAAGAGGCTACACTTGAAACTGAAGTAAAAGCAAATGATAATATAGTCCTAGAATATGCGCAAAATGGTAAAGATGCAGCACCGAAACTATCTGAACATATTAGAAATATATACTCAATTTCTATCTATCTAAATGAAGAAATTAAGAATATAGAACCTATAATTATTGTTAATGAAAAAATAGAGAGTCTAAATTATAAAATTAGTAACGGTGATGAAGTAAATGTATTTTTGCCATCTAAGATAAGTGATTTTAAAAAATATGTTTTAGAAGAAGATGTTGATTTGTATATGAATAATAGTATTCTAGAAGATAATTATAAACTCTCAGAAGGTGATCGCATTATAAAAAAAGTTGGTTCCACAGAATCAATTAAAGTTTCTAAGGACATAACAGAAGAAAAAGATTACTTAAATGATATATATCAAACTAATAATGATCAAAATATGGTAGCAATCAATGTAGAAGAACCGGAAAATTTTGAAGAGAACAAACAAAATGAAGTTGCAATAGCTAAAGAGTATGTTAATAGCATAACGGTAAATATAAATGAAAACAATATATTATTAAAAGGAAAATCTGAATACATTATTGTTGATATATTTGATTATATTGATTTTGATTTAACTGTTCCGAAAGGTATAATAAACTTAATTTTAAATGGAGAGAAAGCTGCATATACAGCTAAAATAAATGATGGAGATATAATCAAAATTTTTTGGAGTGATAATTAAATCATTGCAATTAATTTTAGTAGTTTAATATAAATTAATTAAAATTGGAGGAACCAATAGAGTGATAGATTTTAAAAAAGAGGCTGATCTAATAAAAGAGGAACTTATTCAAATAAGGAGAGATCTACATGAACATCCTGAACTTGGCTTCGAGGAAGTAAGAACATCTAAGGTCATTAAAGATTTCTTGACATCTAATAATATTCCATATATTGAAGTGGCAAAAACAGGAGTATGTGGGATAATAAAAGGAACAAAAGAAGGTAATAATAAAACTATAGCTTTAAGAGGAGATATAGATGGGCTTCCTATTAAAGATATGAAAGCTTGTGAGTTTAAATCTAAAATAGATGGTAGGATGCATGCATGTGGTCATGATGCACATACAACAATACTTATGGGAGCAGGAAAGTTATTAAACGATAATAGAGATAAATTTTCTGGGACAGTAAAGTTATTGTTTGAACCAGCAGAGGAAACTACAGGTGGAGCTACTCCCATGATAAATGAAGGGATTCTAGAAAATCCTAGGGTTGATTGCATTTTAGGACTTCATGTAGATGAAGAAACAGAATGTGGGAATATTAAGATAAAAAAAGGTGTTGTTAATGCAGCTTCAAATCCATTTAGCATAAAAATAACAGGTCAAGGAGGCCATGGTGCATCACCCCATACAACTGTTGACCCTATAGTTATTGCAAGTCATATTGTAGTAGCGCTTCAAACAATAGTAAGTAGAGAAATAGCTCCTGTAAATCCAATAGTTATAACAGTTGGGACACTGCATGCAGGAACAGCTCAAAATATTATTCCAGGAGAAGCGACTTTAAGTGGAATGATTAGAACAATGACTAAGGAGGATAGGGCATTTGCTACTCAAAGGTTGAGTGAAATCGTAAATGGAATTGCAGCGATGTCAAGGGCTAAAGCTGAAATTAAAATAGAAGAAAGTTATCCTTGTCTTTATAATAGTGATGAATTTGTAGATATAATTAATGACAGTGCAAGCGAAATTATAGGTAAAGAAAATGTCTTAGAACAAAAGGCTCCTAAAATGGGAGTTGAAAGTTTTGCTTATTTTGCTAATGAAAGGCCAAGTGCGTTTTATTTCTTAGGTTCTGGGAATAAAGAAAAGAAAACTACAGAGCCAGCACACAGCAATTTGTTTGATATTGATGAAGATTGTCTTTCAATTGGAGTTTCTATTCAGGCGTTGGCAGCATTTAATTATTTAACAAAGTAGTCGTATTTTAGGATGTTGTTATAATTTAAATTGACAATATCCTAAAAAAACTACATAATGCTAAGGGTAATAAAATTAGGAGTGATTGTATTTGAAGATAGAAATAGGTCCAAATGAAGCAGGTCAAAGATTAGATAAATTTTTAAGAAAGTTATTAAAAGATGTACCATTGAGTGCTATTTTTAAGGCACTTAGAAAAAAAGATATAAGAGTTAATGATGCAAAGCAAAACGAAAAGTATTTCTTACAAGTAGGCGATGTAGTAGAGATTAGATACATACAAAGTAAAAAGGAAGATAAAACCGAAAAGTTTATTAAAGTTAATGCAAAAGGAATTAAAATTGCATATGAAGATGACAATATGTTAGTACTTGAAAAATGGCCAGATGTATTGGTTCATTCAGACACTAAGGATAGCACTGAGCCAACCCTTACTGATTATGTACTTTCATACTTAAACGATAAAGGAGCTTATGTGCCAGAAAATGAATTGACGTTTACCCCAGCAGCGTGTAATAGGTTAGACAGAAATACAGCTGGTATAGTTGTATTTGGAAAATCATTTGATGGATTGAAATGCATAAATGAAGCTATAAGGGAAGATGAAATAAAAAAATATTATTATACTTTAGCAAAAGGAAAAATAAGAGATGGGCTTTATGAAGCGTACATACTAAAGAATCCTGAAACAAATGTATCGAAGATTTATGATACTGAAGTTAAGAATTCTAAAAAGATATCAATGGAGATAAGTACAGTGGAAACAAATGGTGCTTATTCACTTATAGACATTAACTTAATTACTGGAAGAAGCCATCAAATTAGAGCGCATTTAGCGCATTTAGGAAATCCTATAATTGGAGATAATAAATATGGAGATAAGAGATTAAATTCATTTTTTGAAAATAAGTATGGTCTAAATTATCAATATTTATATGCTTATAAATTAAATTTTAGAAAAATAAATGGTAAGCTTGAGTATTTAAAAAATAAGACTATTGCAGTTGCACTACCTCCAATGTTAAAAAAAATAAAGCAAGATGTGTTTAAGTTTTCACTTAGATAGGGGGTAATTATGGAAGAGAAATCAGCCGGTAGTAGAGGCTTTTTAATTCTTTCAATAGCAGGGCTTTTAACCAAAGTAATATCAGTATTTTACATACCAATCCTTCAAAGAATAATCGGTCTTGAAGGGTATGGAATATATACAAATTGTTATGAAGTATTTTTATTTGTATATGCAGTTACCAATTTAGGTACTCAGCCAGCCATAGCTAAAGTAGTTGCTGAACTTACAGCCTTAGAAAAACCCAATGATGCTATAAGAGCACTTAAAATATCAAGAACTCTTCTAGCTGTAATTGGTGCAATATTAACAATTTTTTTAATGCTGTTTGCAGCTCCTATCGGGAATTTAATAGGAAATCCATCAGCAACGTCTGGGATACTAATGCTTGCTCCAAGTATTTTTGTAACATCATTGTTATCGTCTTACAGAGGGTATTTTCAAGGTAGAAATAGCATGACAGCTATTGCTGTCTCTCAAGTATTGGAGCAAGTTATAAATATTGTAATCAGCTTAGCTTGTGCATACTTTTTAGTACACATAAGTGTTGAATACGGTAGTGCCGGAGGTACTATAGGAACTTCAGTAGGTGCTCTGGTTGCATGTTTATATATGGTTTATATTTATGGGCAAAATAAATTTGAGGAAGATTCTATAGTAGCTCAACAAAATGGTAAAAGAGTAAGAACCAAACATATAATTAGAAAATTAATTAAATATGGATTGCCAATAACTTTAAGTTCAGGATTGCAAAACTTTGGAAGTTTAGTTGATATGGTGAATGTAAATAGTAGATTAGCATTTGCAGGATTTAATTCAGAAGAAGCTCATATATTATACGGAGTTCTTGGAAGATATAAAACTTTACTATCTGTACCACTTATTATTGTAACAGCTCTTGGGACAACCGTTTTACCAGCAGTGGCAGCAGCTATGGCTTTAAAAGATAAAAAGGAAATAAGAAGAAAAACAACTTTTGCTTTTAGAATAACACTAATAATAACTGTCCCAGCGGCAGTAGGTCTTTCGTGTTTGGGAAAAGAAGTTTTTGAACTTTTATACGGGACAGATCAAGGGTTTGAATTAATGGTAATGGGTTCAGTTGTATTAATTCTAATGTCTGTGGTACAAATACAAACAGTTATACTCCAAAGTATGAATAAATTATATTTTGTACTTGGTACCTTTAGTATAGGGATTATTGCAAAGATAATAGCTAATTACATATTAGTTGGAATGCCAGAGATTAATATTTTAGGTGTAGTAGCTGGAAATTTTTTGTGGTTTGTAATACCAATGCTCTTGAACCAAAGAGCACTAAAAAGAGCATTAAGAGTGAGAATATCGATATTAAGAAATGCAATAAAACCACTCATAGCATCAGCAGTTATGGCAGTAGTAATATTAGCTATAAAAACACCAGCAGTACTGCTTATAGAAATCGCAAATGGAAATACGCTGTTAAAGGGAATAATAACGCTTATACTTATTTCAATAGGCGGTTTTGTATACCTATACTTGCTAGTTCTATTAGGTGGAATTAAAAAAAGTGATATAGATAGCATATCATCTAGAATATTTAATTATTTACCTCGTTTTATAAGGAAAAACTTAAAGTGATATCCATGGTGGTATGAAAAAATTATAATAACGTACAAATATAAATTGGGTACATATCTATACGATAGACATGTATCCAATTTTTTTGATTATTATTATTTAGGTTTCATTTTCTCCAAAAGTTCCGAGATATGCAAATATTGAGAACACGAGTCCCATTATAACGAAGTTATTAATAATTAGAGAATTAGTATGCATATGCTTTGAAAATGTATTAACAACTAAAAATGTTAAAAAGCCGAGTAAAGCATATATAATTATATTTGATTTGTTTAAACCAAGATCAATATGTTTATTTACTTCATACATATTAAGTATAAAACCAATTGTACATGCTATAAGCATAGTTAGGCTATATCCAAATATATTAATGGAATGAACTGCAGTAAATATGTATAAACATATTAGCTCGATTATAGCTTCAATTAGCGAATTTCTAAGAATAATGCTTTGTCTATTAAGCCCGTTTAAAACTCCGAACATTGTTACAGCAGGAAAAAATATTGGTGCAGTAAGCGAGGCAAATCTAATATACTGACCTAAATCATTTCTACCGTAGAACATTTCACCTAAAGAGTTAGGAATTATATTGCATATTATTGTTGTTGCAATGCCAAGCAAAAATGCAATTTTAAGTATCTTTTTTATTCTAACCGATACCTCATATTGCTTCCCCAAGGCTAAGGATTGAGATAAATCTGGAATTAACAGTGTATTAATTGTGGAAACCACAATTAGAGGAATTGTTATTATACTAAGGGCCATACCTGTATACTTGCCTATCATGCTTAATGCATCTGGATAGGTAAAGCCTGCAACTAGTAAGCGCCTTGGAACAATTAATGTGGCAAGTGTTCCAAGAATATTTGTTAAAAAGCCATTTAATAAAAGTGGAATAGATATTATTACTACATCGAAAAGTAGCTGAAACCTGCTCTCAGGCACTTCGTGAGAAATTGGCATTCTATTTATAGAGTATTTATAATAAATATAGAGAAAAAGCAAACTCTGAAATTCACCTATACACAATGCAACTGTAGCCATAGTTACCATTCCTTCTAAAGTATGAGCATTAGTTAGAAAGATAAGTAAGCTCACGGTTAAAATTCTCATAGCTTTTTCACAAATATCAATTATAGCAGGTATTGCTATTTTTGAAGTTCCGTAAAAATATCCTTTAAGGATATTAGAAATTGCGATACACACCATAGCTGGACAAATAACCTTTATAGCATTTATTGTCCGAATATCATTAACACCATATTTTCCTATTAATGGGGCGCAAAAGAATACAATAAGCCCTATTAGGAATGCCCATGATATATTAAATAGGGAAACAGCCCTAATAGTTTTAACTATATTATTGTGTTCACCTTTTTGAGCATAAACAGCTGTTATTTTTGAAATGGAAGCGACTATTCCAGCTGTCATAAGACATATAAATAAATTGTAAATCGGCATAACCAAATTATAAAGTCCCATTCCCTCGGGACCTAAGATCTTAGAGAGATATATCGAGAATATAAATCCAAGTATACCAGTAGTCACATTTGATGATACCAGTAAAAAGGAATTTTTGAAAAAATTATCTTTATCCAATGTTAACTCACTCCTTATAAACCACTATAAATTCATATTCAAAATAAACTATAAATATGAATTTATAAAAATACTAATCATTAAGAAAATTCTATAAAATATGACAACTGCTTTAAAAGAAGTTGGAAAAAGGATATAATTATACAAACAGGAATATTTAGGGGTGAAGATAATGAATAAAATTTCAGAAAAAGAAGAGATAAATTTCTTTTATAACACAATTCCATTTATAGAAATACTACTTGATGGAGAGGTATCTGTGGCGTTAGCAGATACTAAAAAATATCTGTATACTAAGTATTGTAAAGATCTAGTTTTGAATGCAAAGGAAGGAGATCCAATACCTGATGGCGGTGCTGTAGTTGAGGCACTTAGAACAGGAAATAATATAATAAAAATTGTGCCAGAAAATATTTATGGAACTGAATTCAAGTCGTTTGCATTTCCAATAAAGGAAGGAAGAGATGTAATTGGTGTATTTGTTGCGGCAAAGAGTTTAGCTAAGAAAAATTCAGTAACCAGTATTACAAAAAATTTAACAGAGTCTCTTTCACAGATTTCAATAGGGATTAATGAGATATCTAAGGGGGTACAAGAATTAGCCACCATGAATGAGCAATTATTAGTGGAAACAAAAGAGGCTAATGAAAGAGCAAAAAATACTGATGATATACTAACATTTATTCAAGGAATTTCATCACAAACAAATCTTCTTGGATTAAATGCAGCAATTGAAGCAGCAAGAGCTGGTGAATCAGGAAAAGGATTTAGTGTTGTTGCGCAAGAGATCAGAAAATTATCAAATTCTTCTAATGAATCCATTAAAAAGATTGATTCAGTTATAAAACATATTTCATCATCAATAAACAGCATAAATAACAATTTAACTAAGTCCAATGATGTTTCTCAAAACCAATCAGCGGCATTAGAAGAAATTGCAGCATCTATTTCAGAATTAAATGTTACAGCTAAAAAATTAGAAGATTTGGCTAACCAATTATAATTGAACTCATACATACCTAATTAAAAAACATGAATTTATTTAAATCCTTTTTTGATAGAATTATTAAAATTTTTTAAAAGCATTAAATGTGAAGTTGGAACCATTTTAACTGTACAAGTTGAAATAAGCCAACGTTGCATTTAGTGCTTTTATTAGTTTATTTTTAATACAATTTCACATCACTGATTTTTAAGCATAGCCTAATTCTCTGTATGTATGTAGATAAATTTAATATTATATTTATGATTTTAATGATTTACCACATAAGTCTAATTATGTTATGTCTATCCATATATAGATAAACCAATTAAGAGTTTAACTTATGCTTTGAAATATATACTATACCAGAAAGAAAAGGTGCTCTTTTACGCAGTGTTTCATTGAGAATTTGTCTGTAGGATTTCTTCAGTAGAAGTTGTTCCAGTTGTGCTTGTCATTTGCTTGCCAAAGGAGCATGCATAACTGGGTACAACTTCTGCTGTTAGAAATCCACAGACAAATTCTCTAGAAACCGAGTAACAGAGCACCTTTTCTTTCGGTGGTTTATTGCATAAATCTAAGTTGTATTTTGTCTATCTATATAAATAAATAAGATTTTAAAATAGAGGTCTTATTTTAGTAACTTTACAATATAAATTAAATATGAATATTATATTTTGATACATAAGTCTTAGTGAGAAAATATATTTAATATTACATTAGAGCAGTAAGGGGAGAGTGAAGTGAGAAGATTCCTAAAGTTTTTAATTGTTTCAGTTATAATAGTTGTAGTAGCATTTGGCGTATATAAATTTTCTAATCAATATAGAATGAATACATTAAAAAATAATATTAGTTGGAGTGTTGCTTATAAAAATTGTAAAAATGCTGTAGCCTTTGATAGAGCAGAGAATAAGGATACGTATTTGGCCTATGATAATTATATTAAGGTTATAAAGGAAGATGGAAGAGAAGAAACTTTACTGCAAGATAAGTCATTAAAAATAGAAAATATAGTTTATTATAATAATAAATTGTACTTTATTTCTAAATCAACCTTATATGGATATGACCTAGCTAATAAAGAGTTAAAACAGATTTTAGATAAAATACCAGCTGAAGGTAAATATTTAGATAGAAATTTAATTATTAAAGATTCAAAGCTTCTATTAGCAATTGGAAGTGCTACAAATTCTGGTATAGCTTCTGACGATGGATCTTACCCAATAAATAAAATTCCATACGATAAAAGCTCTATAGATATAACTTTAAATGGATTTAATTATGGAGATAAGAAAACAGGAGCGTTTATGCCATACGGAAACTCAAGTCAGGAGGGACAAAGGATAAAAGCTCAGGACTTAGGTAATTCATGCATTATCGAAATAAACTTAAATACTAATAAGAGAACATTGTATGCAACAGGAATAAGGAATATTACTGGGTGGGATTTAGACAGTGAAGGATCATTAATTGGAATTGTTGGCGGGATGGAGAATATTGGGGAAAGACCTATAAATAGAGATTTTGATTATCTATATGAAATAGATAAAGGAAAATGGTATGGATGGCCAGATTTTAGTGGAGGAGATCCTATAACTTCTCCAAGATTTAAAGGGGATAGGATAGTATCTAATATAATATATAACCCTCCTAATAAAACTGTTGCGGCGCCTATTCACCAATACTCTGATGCAGGAATAATAAAATATCTGGCTATAGATAAAGAGGGGAATATTTTAGGAAAGAATACAAAAGTATATTTTGATAAAAAAGGGAATGTTATATCAGAAATAAGCACCGATAATGTTGTATCTGATTTATTAAAACTAAAAGATACAAGTCAGATAAAAGGGATAAAATATTCAGAAGGATATATCTATATATTAGATAGTGGTATAGGTTGTATATACAAGTTACAATCAGAAGATTTGGATTTGAAATTTAACTTGCCAAATTCAGTTTGGATATTCATTTGTGGATTTCTTTTCACACTAACTTGCATAGTTATTTATAAATTTCACTCTAAAAAAAATAAATAGAAATAACAAACTGCCTTAAGAGAATTTATCTTTTAAGGCAGTTTTAGGTGTGAGAAATTAAATTTAATATTTAAATTATGTAAATAAATGGTAGAATATAATTGTAAGTATATAGGTTTGGAGGAATAGTTAGTTATGGGAAAGACATTGGTAATAGATTTAGAGGATATTGTTTTGCAAGGAGATATATTAGATGTTGGAGAAAAAAACTTAGGCATTATATATAATATTTCTAAAGAAGCTCAGGATGAATTATCATTGGACTATGTATGCAATGATACAAAGATTGAATTAATAAGTAGAGAATATGATGCATGTACATTTTTCTTTGATTTAAACAAGATATGGACTAGTTTAGAAAAGGAAAAAATAATCAAGGAAATAAGTTCTTATTTAAAAGAAAATGGTGAAATATTTGTTTGGGACATAAATAAGGAAAGGGGGAAAGTATTTAACAATAAAATAAAGGTTATATTACCTAATGGGAAAATAAAGGAATTTACTTTTAGAAATTTAAATGTACTTTTAAGTTCAAATATTGAAGAAATAAAAAAAATTCTTGAAAAATACTTTGAAATAGAAGAAACTAAAGCATGGGAAGATGTTTTTTTCATTAAAGGGAAAAAATTAACGACAAAAGTTAAAGTAGAGGAGAAAGTTGAATATGAAAGTGTTAATCACAGCAGTTGACTCTAAATTCATTCACAGTAATTTAGCTGTTAGGTATTTAAAAAGTTTTACAAGGGACATTGATTATGAAAGCAAAATAAAGGAATTCACTATAAATGATAGAGAAGGCCGAATACTAGAAGAGATAATGAAAGAAAAACCAGATGTAGTAGCATTTTCAACCTATATTTGGAATGTTGAATTAATTTCAAGGGTAGCGAATCTGATAAAAAGAGTAGATTCTAATATAGAAATTCTTTATGGTGGTCCAGAAGTTTCTTTTGATTCAAGAAATTTTCTTCAAAATAATGTAGGGGAATATGTTATAGAAGGGGAAGGAGAAAAAACATATAGAGATTTTATATTATATAAATTAGGAAAGCTACAGTTAGAAAATATAAAAGGACTTCATTACAAAAAGGATAATATAGTTTATTCAAATGAAAAGCGTCCACTTATGTCAATGGATGAAATAGCATTTCCATATGAAGAAGATGAAGATTTAAGCAATAAAATTGTATATTATGAGGCTTCAAGAGGATGCCCATTCAGTTGTCGTTACTGCCTTTCATCTACAAGCCATGGAGTTAGATTTTTAGATATTGATAGAGTATTAAAAGATTTAATGTATTTCATAAATAAAAAAGTCAGATTAGTTAAATTTGTTGATCGTACATTTAACTGCAATTCTAAATTTGCTATGGCAATATGGGACTTTTTAATAAAACAAGATACAAATACTCAATTTCATTTTGAAATATCAGCTGACATATTGAAGCCTCAAGAAATAGAACTTTTATCAAAGGCTCCAAAAGGGAGATTTAGATTTGAAGTTGGGGTGCAAACAACTAATGATGAGGTTTTAAGAAATATAAATAGATTTGTTAATTTTAATGATATAAAAGAAAAAGTTTTAGAAATTGAAGCATTAAGAAATATAGACCAGCATTTAGATTTAATAGCAGGACTTCCAGGAGAAGATTATGAATCTTTCAAAAAGTCTTTTAATGATATGTATGAAATAAAACCTGAAGAAATACAACTTGGTTTCTTAAAGTTATTAAAAGGATCTTCTATGAGAGAAGATGCAGATAAATATGGAATGGAATATTCACCATACCCTCCATATGAAATTTTAAAAACGGATAAACTTTCTTATGAAGAACTATTAAAGCTTAAGAAAGTAGAAGAAATGGTTGATAAGTATTACAATTCTCAAAAGTTTAAGCTTATAATTAAGTATTTTGAAGATAAATTTGAGAAACCTTTTGATTTTTATTATAGCTTAGGCATGTTTTTTGAAAAACAAGGATACTTTAGCAAAAATATAGGAAATGCAGAATATTACAAATTATTTCTAGATTTTAATGAAATGATACTAAAAGAAAGCAATAAGTACTTAAAAGAAATAATTAGATTTAATTATCTAATATACAATAAAAGAAGAGGATTACCTGAGTTTTTAAGAAGTGATATGTTAAAGGAAGAAGAGAAAAGTATTAAAGAGGAACTAAGAGAAGAATATTCGTTTAAAGAATATCAATTAGAAAAATTCAATATGGACATAGAAAGATATATTTCAAATAATGAAATATTAGATAAAAATTCATATTATATTTTTAATGATAATTCTAAATATATATATTTAGAAAATAAATAGGATGGAATCTAATTAAAGCAATAATTGAAGTGGGGATTTTAAATAATAACTTTATTATTGCTTTGAGGACTTATTTTAACCTATCATATGACAAAGGAAGGGAGGAATAATAATGTTGTACATATTAATCTCACTTTTAGTAATAACTTTCGTATTTCCTATTATATCGAAGACGGTAGAAGAAAACCTTGAACCATTTCTATTTATTATAGGGATTCTGGCATCTATTACTTCTGGTGTTCTAAATAAAGAACTTTTTTTAAATATTTTTAAAAATGAATTTATGTATATCATCGTATTAGCTGTACTATTAGGTGGGTTATTATTTAAAGTGTTAACTGATCATGTGAACGCAGTACTAACCAATATATTAAAATATATTCCACTAAAGTTTTTTGTATATTTATTAATTGTAGTTTTGGGGCTTTTATCCAGCATTATAACTGCAATTATAGCATCTCTTCTACTTGTTGAGATAATAAGTATGCTTCCGATTAGTAGAAAAAATAAAATAAACATAAATATAATTTCATGCTTTTCAATTGGGCTTGGAGCAGTATTAACACCAATAGGTGAGCCTTTAGCTACAATTGTTGTTTCAAGGCTTGATGAAAGCTTTTGGTTTCTTTTCAATGAGTTTGGTATTTATATTATTCCAGGCATCTTGATTCTTGGAATTTTTGGAATGATATTTGCAAAAGAGGAGAGGATTCAAGAAGAGAAAGAAGAAGAAATTATTATCCAAGAAACAAATAGAACTATAGTAATAAGAGCACTTAAAATTTTCTTATTTATTATAGCATTAGATTTACTAGGGGAAGGATTTAAACCAGTTATTGATACATATATAATATCTCTCGATACCCGTTATCTATATTGGGTTAATATATGCTCAGCAATTCTAGATAATGCAACATTAGCTGCAGCTGAGATAAGTGTTAAAATGTCAAAATTACAAATTGAAGCGGTATTAATGGGATTACTTATTAGTGGTGGAATGATGATTCCGGGGAATATTCCTAATATTATTTCAGCTGGTAAATTGAAAATTAAAAGTAGCGAATGGATTAGGTTAGGTGTTCCATTAGGATTTTTCATTATGATAATTTACTTTGTAATTTTATTTGTCAGATAGATACATAAATGAATAATAGAGGTTAAATATTTTAAGAGATGGCAGCAACATTAATAATTTTGTAATTGATATAACATATCATTAATAGTATAATCTAATAGGAAGTAAGCCATTATGGAATACTTGGGGATAATTTACTTCTAAAGACTTAACTAAGGAGTAGGAAAGATGGATTATATATTAGCGATGGTAGTTTCGCTTTCAATTGCACTGATTATCATGCCATTTCTTATGAAACTAGCTAACAAATTACATTTTACAGATAAACCAAATAAAAGAAAGCAACATAAAGCTCCAACACCATTGTGTGGAGGGATAGCTTTATATATTGGTTTTTTTATATCATATTTTATATTTTATAAAGATGATGATATGAAAAAACAATTAGCAATTTTTGTTGCAGCAACAATGATAGTATTAATTGGACTAATAGACGATTGGTATAAGTCAAAAGGAAAAGAATTTGCCATATTTCCAAGGTTGGTTATCCAATTGTTATCAGCGATACTTGTATTTAAAGCAGGAATTTTTTTTAGAGGGTTTACAAATCCTTTTACAAATTCTTATATAGAATTGAATTCAACAATACAATTTATACTTACAATAACATGGATATTTGGAGTTACCACTGTAATCAATTGGTCTGATGGAATGGATGGATTAGCAGGAGGTTTGTCATTAATTTCTGCGATAACATTTTTTCTAGCAGCACTTATACTTGATCAAGGTAAATCAGCATTATTATCTATAATATTGGGTGGAACAATTTTAGGATTTCTATACTACAATAAGTTTCCAGCAAAAGTATTCATGGGTGATTCAGGAGCAAATTTTTTAGGATTTATTCTAAGTATTACTGCGTTAGACGGTGCGTTTAAACAAGCTACAGTTATGAGTTTATTTATACCAATATTAGCTTTGGCTGTTCCAATATTTGATAATTTATTTGTTATATTTAAAAGATTTTCGGAAGGTAAACCGGTGTATCAGGCAGATAGAAGTCAAATACATTTTAGGTTGGAAGAAAAAGGTTTTACAACTGTACAAGTTATAAATTATATCATGCTCATAAGTTTAACTTTTAGTATATTTTCTATAATTCTTTTGTTAGTAAAACAATAAACCATGTAAGAAATAAAACAAATTATATATTGATCAAAATTAGAGCACTTGTTTATATTTTAATTTAGACTATGAAAAATAAAATCTTTACAAACTATATTTTATAATATATAATCACTAAATATAAGAACTTATCAAGAGTGGTGGAGGGACTGGCCCTGTGAAACCCAGCAACCGGTTTATTTTTTTGAAGTATACTTGGTGCTAAATCCAGCAGTGTAAGAACTGAAAGATAAGGTGTTTTAGGAAGTTTTAAGCCTAGAGGAATGCCTTTAGGCTTTTTTTTATAACTTTATGTAAGTACATATTTATATTTTAGCAATAAGGTGGTGAACAAATGGGGGCTTATGAACTACAGATAAACAGAGATGAAGTGCTAAGGTACCTGGGGTATAAAGGGCAAGATATAGATGAAAAGATGATTTCAATAATTGATGAATGCAGAGAAGAGATTAAAAAAATTATAAATCCTAGAGTTGTCTATAATTATAAAGATATACATCAGAATGATGAAGGTGTAGAGGTTATAACTACAAATTTAGTCTTAAAAGGCAAGGATATAAAAGAACATTTAAGCAATTCTAAGGTATGTGTATTAATGGCAGTAACCTTAGGAAATGAAGTAGAGAAAAAGACAAGATTATATGAAAAGATTGATCTAACGAGAGCGCTTATATTAGATGCTTGTGCTACTACTGCGGTAGAAGAAGTTTGTGACATAGTTGAGAATGATGTTAAAGAAAAAGCCGCATTGGAAGGTATGGATATAACTTTTAGGTATAGTCCAGGTTATGGTGATTTACCCTTAGATGTTCAAAATAGTTTTTTAAGAGCTTTGGATGCACAGAAAAAGATTGGACTTACTGTATCAGAAAATAATTTATTATTTCCTAGGAAATCTGTTACAGCTATAATAGGAATAGTAGAGAATGGAATAAAAAAGAAAAAAAAGAGCTGTGAAGAATGTAATAATTATCAAAATTGCAGTTTTAGAAGAGAGGGCGAAAATTGTGGGGCTTAAGGAATATATAAAAGATAATATATTAATATTTGATGGAGCAATGGGGACTATGCTTCAGAAAAAGGGATTAAAACTAGGTGAAAATCCTGAACTATTAAATATAAAAGAACCAGATATAATAGAAGAAATTCATAGGGAATATATAGAAAGTGGTGCAAATGTAATTACAACTAATACTTTTGGTGCTAATGAACTTAAGTTGAAGCTTTGTAATCTTGAAGTAGAGGTGGCTGTAGATGCTGCAGTAAAGATTGCACGAAAAGCAAAAGGAGATAGTAATACCTACATTGCTTTAGATATTGGACCAATTGGAGAACTTTTGGAACCAATGGGGACTTTGAGTTTTGATAGAGCATATGAAATTTTCAAACGTCAAGTGGTTCAAGGTGCTAAATCGGGTGTTGATATAGTTCTAATTGAGACGATGACCGATTTATATGAGCTTAAGGCTGCAATACTTGCAGCAAAAGAAAACTCAGACTTACCTGTATTTTGTACAATGACCTTTGAAGAGAATTTAAGAACATTTACAGGATGTTCTCCAGAAGCCATGGTACTTGTACTAGAAGGATTAGGGGTAGATGCACTAGGAGTAAACTGCTCATTAGGGCCAAAGCAATTGAAACCTGTTATAGAGGAAATATGTAATTTGGCACATATTCCAGTTATGGTTCAGCCTAATGCAGGACTTCCAACGCTATCAATAGGAAATGAAACTAAATATGATGTTACAAAAGAAGAATTTGCAGACACATTATGCAGCTTTATTGACTCGGGGGTCAGAGTTATTGGAGGATGTTGTGGAACAACTCCAGATTATATAAAGGAATTGAACTTAAGAGTAAAAGACAAAAAACTTACAGCTGTAGAAAGAAGTTATTATTCAGCAGTATGTACGCCTTCAAAAGTTGTGAGAATAGATCGTGTTAGAATAATAGGTGAACGAATTAATCCAACTGGTAAAAAGATATTTAAAGAGGCACTAAAAAATGGAGATTTTGATTATATATTAAACCAAGCTGTTTCTCAAATTGAGGCGGGGGCACATATTTTAGATGTAAATGTTGGATTACCTGAAATTGATGAACCTACTATGATGCATAGGGTTATAAAAGAAATTCAAGGAATAATGGATACACCACTTCAAATAGATTCTTCAGATCATAAAGCTATAGAAACGGGACTTAGATATTATAATGGGAAGCCTATCTTAAATTCTGTAAATGGTGAAGATGAAGTCTTAGATAGAATACTACCTCTAGTAAAAAAATATGGAGCTAGTGTTGTCGGTTTGACTTTAGATGAGAGAGGAATTCCAGCAAAGGCTGAAGAAAGATTTGAAATTGCTAAAAAAATAATTGATAGAGCAGCGCATTATGGAATTAGGAAAGAAGATGTATTTATAGATTGTTTAGTATTAACTGTTTCTGCACAACAGAAAGAAGTTCAGGAAACATTGAAGGCTGTGAGAATGGTTAAAGAAAACTTGGGCGCAAAAACAGTACTGGGAGTTTCTAATATATCTTTTGGTCTTCCAAATAGGGAATTAATTAATGAAACTTTCTTAGCATTAGCTCTCGCAAATGGATTGGATTTACCTATAATTAATCCAAATGTAAGTGGAATGACTAGAGTCATTGATTCTTATAATGTACTATACAATTATGATAAAGGAGCCGAAGTATATATTAATAACTATGCTAATGTTGAAGTATCAACAGCAGTTACTGCTAAAGGTGGCGGAGCAGGAAAGAATACTTCAAGTAATAATGTAAATGTAGAACATGATTTAAAATACATTGTTATCAAAGGGTTGAAAGAAGAAGCGAAACAAGCTACAATAGAACTCTTAAAAGTCAAAAAAGAGCTTGAAATAGTGAATGAATATTTAATTCCAGCTTTAGATGAAGTAGGAAACAAGTATGAAAAGGGAGAACTTTTCTTGCCACAATTAATTCAAGCTGCTGAAACCGTAAAAAACTCTTTTAGTATTTTAAAGGCTGAAATAGTAAAGAGTAATGCTAAATCTATCTCAAAAGGCAAAATAATAGTAGCTACAGTAAAAGGTGACATTCATGATATAGGAAAGAATATAGTAAAAGTAATATTAGAAAACTATGGCTATGAAATGATAGATTTAGGTAAAGATGTACCTGTAAAAACTGTTGTAGAAGAAGCTAAAAAGCATAATGTTTCTTTAATAGGATTAAGTGCCCTTATGACAACAACTCTTAGGAGCATGGAAGAAACAATTAAGGCCTTGAGAGAAGACGGATATGATGGGAAGATATTCGTTGGTGGAGCAGTAGTAACAAAAGATACTGCTGAAAGAATAGGGGCTGATTTTTACGCAAAAGATGCAAAAGAATCAGTAGAAATAGCAAAAGAAGTATTAGGTTAATACTTAGATAATTTCTGATAAGCTTAAATTATATAATAAACAACCGAAAGAGAAGGAGCTCTGTTACTCGGTTGCTAGAAAATAGAACTGTGGATTTCAAACATTAAAAGTTGCACCATTCCTGCTTGTTCCTTAGGCAAGCTAATGACAAGCAAGAATGGAACAACTTTTAATGAAGAAATGCCTACAGTTCCATTTTCAATGCAACTCTGCGTAAAAGAGCACCTTCTCTTTCTAGTATATAATATATGTCAAAGTATTAATTTTCTTTAAATTTTGTTTGTCTAAATAATAATACAAATAAATGGAGAATTGATAAAATAATGCAAAGATAAGTTATAATAATTATAGAAAAATATGTATTAACCTAAGCTGTTAGCTTTATCGAATGAAGCATAAGATTTTAGTTTTATAAATTGTGGGGTGGAGTAGATAATGTCAAAAGTTGAATTAACAAATATGTGTATGATTTATGATAGAACTAATAACAAGGTTTTAGTTCAAGAGAGGATTAAGTCTTGGAAAGGCATTGCTTTTCCGGGAGGACACGTTGAGGATGGAGAAAGTATAGTAGAATCAATTATTAGAGAGATAAAGGAAGAGACCGGGTTAACTATATCTGAATTAGAGCCATGTGGAATTATTTATAGATTTAATGACCAAACGGGTGATAAATATTTCGTATTCAATTATAGAACTGAAACATTTAGTGGAGAACTTTTAGAAGAAACTGATGAGGGCAGGGTGTTTTGGATTAATAGGGAGGAGTT
This sequence comes from Clostridium chromiireducens, assembly GCF_003575225.1. Classification (NCBI taxonomy): domain Bacteria; kingdom Bacillati; phylum Bacillota; class Clostridia; order Eubacteriales; family Clostridiaceae; genus Clostridium; species Clostridium chromiireducens. The sequence continues at coordinate 791,461 of NZ_QXDJ01000002.1, forward strand.
GCTGGAACTAAAACTCTCAGATGGCTTTAAAGAAAGATTACCAATGTTTTTTGATAGGAAGTTTTCTGAGGGATTTGGAACTTGGAATGAGCATAACATAAGTGAATTAAAATTTAGATAAAGAATTTACATATGAAAATATATAGAAATTCAAGACATATGTACTATTGTAATAAAATATTAATCGGGATTAAATATACAAAGAACTTTATATTTAGAGGTTGTACCTATGAGTTTGTCCTAAACTATATTATAGAGCAAACTCATAAGGTATAGCCTCAATTTTACTTTTGTTAAAACAATTATAAAGCTGCGATTTGTAGATATAATTAGGTTATTTTATAGATAATGAATATTTATAATTCGATTATATCTAAATCATCAGGTACATATATTGTACCTTGGAATTCTTCTTTTCCTTCATTCGTATAAAGTTCTTTTCTCTTTTCTAAATTTTTATCTTCAGTATGATATAGTATAACATTTTTAACATTTAATTCTTTAGCATTTTTACATGCGTCTTTTGCGGTAGCATGATGTTTTTCATATGGTTTGAAAATTTCTCTTTGAGAGTACAGGCAAAACGCTTCATGAAATAAATAATCCACATTCTCACAGTAATCTTTAACAGCATCTCTATAAGGTTCATCGCCTAAAAAAGTCATGAATTTACCGTTTGAAAGTAAAGTCCTGAAACCATATTGAAGATCTTTAGTACTATGTATATCGAAGAAAGTAGTAGGTCTATCTAATATAGTGACAGTATAATTGTCGCTAATTTTATTGAATATAATTCTTGAATCAAACATATCTAAAAATTTTTTTTGAAGGACAAATGCCGAAATGGTTTTTACCGCATCTATAGAAGTTTCATGACAATAAATATTTAAGTTTCCAGTGTATTTATTATTTAATATGCCTTGCGCCACAGCACGAATAATCCACACACTACCTAATATGTGATCATTATGGTTATGCGATATAAACATATTATGTATTCTATTAATTGGGATATCTAACTTTTCTAAATTTGTAAGTATAGTATTACCGCCACCGGTATCAATAAGGAAATGCTCATCATCTTTTGATAAAGTAAAACAAGTATTATAACATTTTGTAACCATAGCAGAACCAGTACCAAGTATATTTATTTTTTCCATTTTAAATCTCCTTGCATAAAGATAAGAATATTAAAGACAATATAGAGTGAAACTTTTCAAGTAGAGTTTTATATCCAGTTAATAGGATAAATTAAGTTTCTTTCTTATATGTAGTTTCAAATTAACTATATTATAAAAGTTATAAGGAATAATATCAAGGAAATAAAAGATTGAAAAAACATAGAAGGTTTGTACATAAATTATTTAAAAGCATTTACTTATGCTTGTGTATAATATATACTAGTGTATATACAGTGTGTAAACAGAGGAGGAGACAGGATAAATGAATAATAAAATAAAACAAATGGTTTATGCCGGACTACTTACTGCTTTAGCGATTTTAATACCTATTCAATTTGGATTTTTAAGAATAATGATTCCACCATTCTCAGCGACATTAGCTTCACATGTACCAATGATGTTATCAATGTTAATATCACCTTTTGTAGCGGTGGTAGTTGGAATTGGTTCTACAATTGGGTTTTTAATAGCAGGAATGCCAGCCCCAATAGTGGCAAGAGCAGCAACTCATATTGTTGTTGGATATGTTGGTGCTTACTTAATTATGAAAAATCAAAGTTATACTAAAGCGGTAGCTATTACAGCACCTATTCACGGAATATTAGAAGCATTAGTTGTAATACCTTTTGTTGGGTTAAATCTTTTTACTTTAATTGTAGTAACAGGTATTGGAACAATTGTACATCATGCTGTTGATAGTGTAATTGCATATGGAATAATTAGATCAGTTGCAAGAGCGAGTAAGAAGAGTATCTATAATGTCTTTGGAGACTTTAAAACTAAACAGCAATATAGTTATATCAAGTAAAAATTAATGTAAAATCAATTGACTAAAACAAGTTAAAACTTTTAAAGAGAAAACTCAGTTTATATACTAAAGTATGAACTGAGTTTTTTAGTTTTTGCTATAGGATAGAAATTATAGAAAAATAATAAAAAAATATAGACAAAAATATGAAATATCATATAATAAGGTTAGAATAAATTAAAAACATTGTGATTCAACTCCGAATATAATAAGATGAGTTACAAGTAGAAAAGAAGAGGTGGACATTTTGGAAGAAAAAGAAATAATGTCATTTAGAGATGAAGAGGGAAACAAAGTCGATTTTGAAGCAATAGCAAAAATATACTTAGGGGAACAAGGGTATTTATTATTATCACCTGTAGATGAAACAAGTGATGATATGTTTGCCTTTAGAATAGATGTAAATGAGGAAGGTATAGAAGAGCTTAATCTTGTTGAAGATGATAAGGAGTTCGAAGAGATTAAAAAGGAATATAAGAAATTATTGTATTAGATAAAAGAGGTGAAATCAATGAAAAGTTCAGAAATTATAAGCTTTTTAGAAGATAGCGATTTAACTGATGTTGAGGAAATAAAACGAAAAGGCGATTATGTAATAATAAAATTTTACTATGATTTTGATAAAGAAGAATTAAGTGCAGCAAAAGCTTATTCAACAGAGGAAAGCGATTTTGAACCAGAAAGTGACGAATGGTATAAAGAATACTACATTCCATATTTAAGAGATATTGCAGTAGATAATGTTGAATCAATATTAGAAGAAGCAATGGAAGAGTTTGAATTAGAAGCTAAATACAAAGAGTTTGGAATGGAAAATGGAGATAGCGGATACTGTAAATTTATTGCAGCATTTTCAGATGAGTTAACAGATACGGAAATGGAAGATATTTTAAACGATTACTTTGAGTAAAATTGGAATAAAAATACTATTGAAAATATAGTATCATATGCTATAATTAAATCATAGATTTCCTGAGATGTGCGTAAAGCTTATGATATTCAACCTACATGATATTATCGGGATTTGCAATAGATTCATAAATGTCAGGCTTCATTTTATCACTGATTGTGACGGTAGAAGACAGGAATGGATTGCGCTTAACCCACCTGCGAGGCGCAGGACTTGAATATATAGGTGGACGGCATGTTGGGAGCTATGATTTGTATTCAACACCTCAGTAATGAGGTGTTTTATTTATTATGAAAATATAATTAATTAAAAAGACTAACTAAATTAACTCGAGTTAGTCTTTTTATCATGCAAATTTTAAAAGAAGACTTTACAGTATATTATTTCAAATTATCATAAAACTAAGAATATAGAATTGTAAATTTATGATAATATTTATTTATATTAAGCAGCTATCTCTTTGACAGATTTGGAATTATGTTGCTTGCTGTATAAAGAATTTAATTCTTTTTGATATAAAACAATGTGCTTGTCCAAATTTTGAGATAAAGCAATTATAAACCTTTTACTTGGTGAGAAAAATAATAAAAGTAAATTAAGTAAATGTCTTCTAAAAGAAATATTACATTTAAGTTTAAATAATGCCCAAGTTTTCATAATTACACCTCTTTTTACCATGATTGGTTAATATTATAGATTTATTATAAACAAGAAAATAAAATTTGTAAAAATATTTCATTTAACAATTAATGACAATAATGTGTAAAAAAATGATATAAAGTTATAAAAAGTATATTTTTCTACCCGAGAATATTCCAAATAAAACAAAAATGTATATATTTTACAAAAAAACTGTTCGACACGCATACTAAAAATAAAATGAATGATGTCGAAAAAATTCATATTGATTATATTATTTTAAATGGTAAAATTATTGATAGATACATAGAAAGGATGAATTTGTAATGGATTTTGAAAATGCAAAAATAGAACAAGTTGTAGAAAAAATAAATTTATTATACAGAACTAGTCAAGAAAGAGAATTGACAGAAGAAGAAAAAGAATTACAAGGAAAACTTAGAAAAAAGTACATAGATAATGTTAAGAAAAACTTTAGAGCACAATTAGAAGGTGTAGAACCTAAAAATAGAAAAAAGGGATGATAGTATTTGGGTGTTTCAGTTAAAAAGTTAATAGACGATTTGAATTTAGAAGTTCTAGTTGAGGGGAAGGAAGACGTAGAAATATCAGTAAACGATATTAATAGGCCGGGATTGCAATTAGCAGGATTCTATAATTATTTTGCTCCTGAGAGAATTCAAGTTATAGGAAAAGCTGAATGGAGCTTTTTAGATTATATGCAAATAGAACTAAGAAAAAAAAGAGTTAAGAAATATTTTAGTTTTGATATAAATTGTTTAATAATTACTAGAGGATTAGAGCCACATCCTGAATTTATAAAAGAAGCTAAAAAGCATAATATTTGGTTTGTTAGAAGTAACTTAGTAACTACACAGTTTATAAGCAAGACCACAATATATTTAGCGGATAAACTTGCTCCAGAAACAAGATTGCATGGTGTTTTAGTCGATGTTTCAGGTATAGGAATATTAATTACTGGCGAAAGTGGAATTGGAAAAAGTGAAACAGCGTTGGAATTAATAAAAAGAGGGCATAGACTTGTTACCGATGATGCGGTCGATATAAAAGATATAGATGGCCAATTAATAGGAAGATCCCCTAAAATAACAGTAGGTATGTTAGAGGTTAGAGGACTTGGAATTATTGATGTCACAACTTTATATGGATTGAGTTCGGTGGTACAAGAAAAAGAAATTAGGTTAGTTATGCATTTCGAACACTGGAAAGATGATAATGATTACGACAGATTAGGAATAGATAATGAATATATGAATATACTAGGAATTAATGTGAAGAAATTAACTGTACCTATCAGACCAGGTAGAAATATAGCCGTTATTATCGAAGCAGCAGCAGTTAATTATAGGCATGCATTGATGTCAAAGATTACGCCAGTAGATGTAATAGAAAGTAGAATGAATGACCTTAATGATTAAAATTGATTAAGAATCAAAGAAGGAGGAATGGCTATGAAAAATGATAAGAAAGAGTTATGTAAAAATATATGGAATAAGTACAATGCGAAACAAGTGAAAGATATATTTAAATTTTGTGATGAATATAAAGATTTTATGTCAAAGTGTAAAACTGAGAGAGAATGCATAAAAGAAGTAATCAGGTTAGCAAAAGCAGAAGGTTACATGGATATAGAAGAAATAATTAATGAAAACAAGAAATTACAGCCAGGAGATAAAGTTTATTCTAATAATAAAGGGAAAGCAATTGCTTTATTTATCATTGGAAATGAACCTATGGAAAAGGGGTTGAAGATTTTAGGGGCCCATGTTGATTCACCAAGATTAGATTTAAAGCAAAATCCTCTTTATGAAGATAGTGAATTGGCACTGCTTGATACACATTATTATGGTGGAATTAAGAAATATCAATGGGTTACATTACCGTTAGCCCTACATGGAGTAGTAGCAAAAAAAGATGGAAGTTTAATAGATATCACCATTGGTGAAGAGGAAAACGATCCTGTTGTAGGAATATCAGACCTTTTGATTCACTTAGCAGGAGATCAAATGGGGAAAAAAGCTGATAAGGTAGTTGAAGGTGAAGATTTAAATGTATTAGTTGGAAGTATGCCTTTAAAAGGAAGCGACAAAAAATCTGTAAAGGCAAATATTTTGAAAATACTTAAAGACAAATATGATTTTGATGAAGAAGATTTCTTATCAGCTGAAATAGAAATTGTACCAGCGGGAAAAGCCAGAGATTATGGTTTAGACAGAAGTATGGTAATGGCATATGGACATGATGATAGAGTATGTTCTTATACTTCATTAATGGCTATGTTCCAAATACAAGACGTTGATAAAACTTGTTGCTGTTTACTTGTTGATAAAGAAGAAGTAGGTAGTATAGGTGCTACTGGTATGCATTCAAGATTTTTCGAAAATATAGTTGCAGAAATAATTGATAAAGTTGAAGGTTATAATGATCTTAAACTAAGAAGATGTCTTACTAATTCTAAGATGCTGTCTTCCGACGTAAGCGCAGCGTTTGATCCTAATTACCCATCAGTAATGGAAAAGAAGAATGCAGCATTTTTTGGAAGAGGTATGGTGTTTAATAAATACACTGGAGCTAGAGGAAAGTCAGGCTCTAACGATGCTAGTGCTGAATACATGGCAGAGCTTAGAAATATAATGGAAAAACATGATGTATCAATTCAAACTGCAGAACTTGGAAAAGTTGATCAAGGTGGTGGTGGAACTATTGCCTATATATTAGCTCAATATAATATGGAAGTAATAGATTGTGGAGTAGCGCTTCATAATATGCATTCACCATGGGAAGTGGCAAGTAAAGTTGATATATATGAAACAATAAAGGGATATAAAGCTTTCTTAATTGAAGCATAAATTATAGGTATTGTGAAGAACTTGAAGTGAAGCAATGAACAACCGAAATAGAATACATATATGTTCCGCAGGACTGTGAAAAAATTTCGCTGAGCATATCTAAACTGAAAGTTGTACCCACTTCTGCATGCTCCTGTGACAAGCACAGGACAAGCAAAATTGGAACAACTTTCAGTTAAGATATGCAGCAGCTTATTTTTCAATGCCTGACTCCACATATATGTATTCTATTTCTTTGTTATGCTAGCACTTCAAGTATTTTATTTCACAGGTATATCTAAAAAGATTATATGTTTAAAGTATGGAAATCTATATTTAAAATATCTAACACGAAAAATAATAAAAGTATCAAGATTCAAAGATTCAAGTGTTTTTTGTACGGGCGTTTAATTTCAATACTTTTCTCATCTAAGATAGTTTCTGTAGTAAAGGAGAGTATTCATAATGAGAAATCAGATAATAACGAAAAAGAAATAAATGACTTAAAAGCGTTTAAACAAGTCAAAGAATTTTTCCCTATTCTTAGAATAAAAGTTTTTGAAGACGAGATCAGTATTTTGATTTTAATTAATACAATTATTGATACACTTCGAAGATTTGCAATGAAATCAATAAGAAAAGGTGATAAAAGTATTAGAGAACTCTTAGATTATATGGTCTTACAGGAATGTAATTTAAAATATATGTAATTTATCCAAGGTAATTACTGTAATATATAACATATATTACAGTAACAATGGTACCTTTTATTAATCATGTCTAAATTTAATATCAAAAGTAAAATTATCTTTAATTCCATTTCTAGTTTTAGCAGTAAATCTGAAGTAAACTTATATTAATGCAAGTATTTTTATATTTCTGTTGTTACAATGCCTTTATTTAATTACATTTACTTTTGAGGCACAATATCAAGCATCACAAAATTTCATGATGGCTCAAAATATATACTTCATTTTTCGAGAATAGGCATTGGTGAAATACTTAAAGAGATAGCAAACAAAGAAAGAGAATACATATATGTGGAGCAGGCATTGAAAAATAAGCTGCTGAATATCTTAACAGAAAGTTGTTCCACTTTTGCTTGTCCTGTGCTTGTCATAGGAACATGCAGAAGTGGGTGCAACTTTCTGTTTAGATATGCTCAGCGAAATTTTTCACAGCCTGAGGAACATATATGTATTCTCTTTCGGTTGTTCATTGCTTCACTTTAAGTATGTGCGTACTCGAGATTACTTTAAATTTAAAGCTGAAATTAATTTTGATAAATATTCATATGGTAGTTCCATAGAACCAATGTCTCCATGACGAGTATCTGTCTCTAAATCACCATGAAAATCAGAACCACAGGTGGTTAATAGATTATTTTCATTTGCTATTTTCACAAATTTTTTAGTCTCATCTTCTGAATTCTGGTAGTAAATCGATTCCAAGCCATCAAGATTCATTTCTAAAAAATCATTAATATCAGAATGACGAATTAATTTAGGATGAGCTAGAAATGCAAGAGCATTATATTTTTTTAAGAGTTTTATCCCATCAGTAGTAGATAACTTTAATGTAGGCACATAGGCTTTACAGCCTTTTCCAATAAACTTATCAAATATTTCATCCATTTCATATGGGTAGCCACATTTAATTATCTCTCTTGCGATATGAGGTCTTGCAATTGTATCTTTAGCTTCTTTAAGAATCTTTTCAAAATTTATTTCTATATTATATTCCTCTTTAAGTTTGTCAATCATCTTTTTTGCTCTAACGATTCTATGATTTTTAATGTTGTCTAATTCTTTTGCAAGTTCATCATTTTTAAAGTTGTCATCCTTAAAAAAACCTAAAATATGTATACTTTCATTATTATGTTGTGTTGAAAGTTCAATACCAGGTATTACAACTACATCATGTTTGTAACTCTCTTCTATAGCTTCGTTTAAGCCGGTTAGAGTGTCATGATCAGTTATGGCTAAATATCTGACATTATTTTTATGAGCTCTTTGAACAACCTCCTTTGGAGAGAGAGTCCCATCTGAAGAAGTAGTATGAACATGGAAGTCCACTTTAAGCATAAATTTAACCCCCTATTTTTATGGATTTTTAGTTACAAAATTATAATAACATAATCATATCATAGTAGATGAACATAAGTATATGAATAAATATATCTGTTTTACAAAATCAATTTAAAAATATATTTTATTATAATAAATTACTACTAGTATATGATTTAGAAAATAATAGATGCGTATATAAGAAATTGTGTCTTTAAAACTTATAAATTAAGGTTTTTAAGCTGAATTTTTTATTTTTTAACATTTAAAGCATACACTTTACATAGAAATATTAGAGGTCATATTTCTAATAATTTGAAAGAACTATAGTAAAGCAATATATTATATTGGAGGAATTAAGTTGACTAGTAAGGAACGATGTCCACTTACAGAAGTTAAAAAACATACTGCAAGGAGACTAGTAAATGATGTTGCGGGAATGGTTGAAGATACCAAGAAAGTAAACGCTATATGGCTGGAAGTAACAGGTTGTTCAGGAAATATAATATCATTACTTAATAGTGAAAATCCAGGACTGTATGATATTTTAACTGATATGGTGAATTTCACGTATAACAATACACTTATGGGTTCAGAAGGAGAGTTTGCTTTTGAAAAATTTTTAGAGACATTGGATACGGAGTTTATATTATTAGTAGATGGAGCAGTTTCAACAAAAGAAAAGGGCCGTTATAACATTGTGGCAAATTATAATGGAAAAAACATTACAGCATTAGAGGCAATACAATTAGCAGGTGGAAAAGCAAAGTATGTTGTTGCTGTAGGAACTTGCGCTTCTCACGGAGGTATATCTGCTGCAAAACCTAATCCATCAGAAAGCAAAAGCGTGCAAGAAGTTCTAAGCCGCCAGGTTATAAAGCTGCCAGGATGTCCATGTCATCCTGATTGGGTAGTTGGAACGATAGCACATTTAGTAGGGTATGGTATGCCACAATTGGATGATGAGGGAAGACCTCTTCTTTTTTATGGAGTTACAATTCATGATACTTGTACAAGGCGTGGATTTTTTGATAAAGGCATTTTTGCACAAAAATTTGGTGAAGAAGGATGTATGCTCAAACTTGGGTGTAGAGGACCTGTAACAAAAACGGATTGTCCAAGGAGAAAATGGAATGGATATGTTAATTGGCCTATTGGAGATAACACAAATTGTATTGGATGTGCGCAATCAAAATTCCCAGATGGAATGGAACCTTTTGTAAAGTATTAGGAGGAATTATGGGTAAAACAATAACTATAGATCCAGTAACTAGAATTAGTGGATTCTTGGAAATAAAAGCAGAAGTAGAAGGGAATACAATTGCTAAAGCAAATGCCAGTGGATTGCTTTTTAGGGGATTTGAAAAAATGCTAAAAGGAAGGTCGCCTTTAGATGCAGTGTATTTTACAGAGAGAATTTGTGGAATATGCTCTACAGCTCATTCTATGGCTTCTACTTTAGCTTTAGAGGATGCATTAAAAGTGACAGTTAGTTTGAATGATAATTATATTCGAGATATTATGCATGGCTTTGAATTTGTACAAAATCATTTAAGACATTTTTATTTACTTTCAATGCCAAGCTACGTAGAAATATCAAGCATAAAACTAGTAGAAGAACAACAATATACTGATTACAGACTTCCAGAAAGAATAAGCAAAAAAATAGAAGGAGATTATATTAAAAGTATTGAACTTAGTAGATTAGCTCATGAAGGACTTGCACTTCTTGGAGGAAAGGCTCCTCATAATCATGGGATTTTTGTGGGAGGAGTTACGGTAAATATAGATGCATATAAACTTGAAAAAGTGAAGAGTATTATTAGAAAGGTAGAGTCTTTTGTAAAAAATATAATGATAGAAGACGTAGGAATAATTTCAAAATATTATTATGATTATTTTAAGAAGGGTGAATCTTATCCAAATTTTATGACCTATGGTACTTTTGATAAGTATGAAGATACAGAAATCACATATGTTAAACCAGGAGTAATGAAGGATAATATTAAATATAATTTAGAACCAGATAAAATAACAGAACAAATCCATTATTCTTGGTATAAAAAAGATGCAGGTATAGAGGAAGTGGACTTGTCTAAATTAGATGCATACTCTTTTATAAAGGCTCCTCGTTATTTAGGTCTACCTATGGAAGTTGGGCCGTTAGCACGGTTAATTATTAGCGGAGAATACACAAATGGACATTCCTGTATGGACAGAAATATTGCAAGGGTGTTAGAAACAAAAAAGATACTTGGAATAATGAAGAACCTTGCTGAAAGGGTAGAACTAAAACCAAATAATCAACAGGTCTATAATATTCCAGAAAAAGCTTATGGAGTTGGAATGATAGATACTACTAGAGGTGCACTTGGACATTGGATTGAAATAGATAAAAATGTTATTAATCATTATAATATCATAACACCTTCTGTATGGAATTTATCACCTAAGGATGCATCAAGTCTTCCAGGAATTACAGAAAGAGCCTTGATTGGAACTAAATTAAATAATGTTAAAGAACCTATAGAAATTGGTCGTATTGTAAGATCCTTTGATCCTTGTGTATCTTGTGCAACTCATTTAATTGGAGCAGCAGGAGACACAGAAATAGTAGAGGTTTTAGTTTGAATATAGATGAAAATAGAGAAATTATTATGAGAAATAGAAGTTCTGATGTGAAGGTTATTGCTATTGGAAATATGCTAATGAGAGATGATGCTATAGGCATTGAAGTGGCAAAAGGTATAGAAGAAAAGCTTTTAGAAAAAGAAATTGAAGTTATTTATGCTGAAACTGATGCTCAATATGGAATTTCTAATATAGAAAAGGATGATTATATTTTTGTTTTAGATGCTGCATATTACGGAAAGGAGCCAGGTGAAATTACTTGCTTGCCACTAAATGATTTCATTTCAAAGAAAAAAGGATGTTCACAGCATAATTATAGTTTTTTAGATTTATTGAAACTTTATTATCCTGGTGTTAAAGGCGAAATTTGTGCAATTGAAGTTAAAGAAGTTGAGTTTGGAATCGGATTAAGTTCTGCATTGCAGGAAAAATTAAAAGTCATTTCTAAAGACGTTTTAGATAAAATAGAAAAATATATTATAAATAAGTGTAGGGAGTGAAAAATATGCACGATACTATTTTGTTGAGTAAGATTTCCCAGGAATTAAAAAAAATATGTGCAGCTAACAATATTAATAAAGTTAATACATTTACTGTTATAGTGAATCACAGGAGTCATGTTAATGAGGACAACCTTTATGAACATCTTAAGTATGAGGATTGTGATTTAATTGGAGAATGGACAAAAATTAATGTGAGGAGAGAAGATATGCAGGATCAAATTGCTATTCTTAAAAACATTCAAGGTGAACAAAGCTAAGACACAATTAAAAAATAGAATAACATAAAACTATAAAGATTAGAGCAGGATATTAGCCTCGCTCTATTTTTTCATAATTTAAACTATAATATAATCATTAAATCCGCATAAAAGGTGTAAATTTGAACAATAAATTTGGGATACTGGTTGTAGATAATGAGTAAAACAATTTGGATGCGGTAAGAGAAGAATATCTTGAGAATAAAGGTTTTGAAAGGGCAGTTGATTCTTATATTAAAAATATTCTAAATATATAATAGTTTATATTCCCGTTCTGGGGTTATATTATATTTATGTGACTAAATCACATAAATTTCTCAAAGATTCATATATAATAAAATCATAGGGGGAAGCAAATGTTGAGTGATAATAGTGGAACATTAGATAATAGAGGAAAATGTATTAATACTTTATATAACAAATATCCCGTGTTAGAGAAAGTTGATAAAAAGAGTAATGGAGTAATAAGTAAGGAAGCATATTTTAAAATTTTACATGCTGATGAATATGTAGAAGCGGCAGAAGGAACATGTCATGGGATTTTATTTGTTCTAGAAGGAGCAATTAATATACAAAAGATAAATTTAAATGGAGAGCAAACTAATTTATACAATATTAAAGAAGGTGAATTCTGCCATGAAGCCTTAAGCTGTATATCGAAATTTGAATCACTAAATATAATTGGAAAAGCAATTCAATATTCAGAAGTATGCATTATACCAATGGAGGTTGTTAAGCAGTACATTATGATAGATGAAGAATTTTTATTATATATATATGGAGATTTGCATAGAAAATTCAGTGCTGTTATTGAAAACAAAGAAGAAATGATGCATGAGTCTCTAGAAACAAGACTAATAAAATTATTAATAAGCAAAAATAGTAATATAATTTATGCAACGCATAGCGAACTAGCTTTTCAAATTGATTCTGCTCGTGAAGTTGTGAGTAGAAAATTAAAAAGCATTGAGAAATCAGGATACATAAAGTTAGAAAGAGGTAAGGTAATAATAATTAAAGATTTAAATGAAATATTAAAAGATTAATTATGTAGGTACAAAGAGGAAATAAATAGGGACTTGATAATTAATATAGCAAAATTTAATAATAGAGTTTCAAGTGTGATAAAGTCACAGACAATAATAATTATTTTAATTAAACTTGAAGTAACATTAATTTAATTAATGAACTAAGGTTAATGAATATATCCTATATAAATTTAAAAGAAATAGAAGTTTATAATTTATATATTAATTCGTAAATTAAAAAGGAGAGATTCTTATGAATAAAAAGATTATTATTGTTGGTGGCGTTGCAGGTGGTGCATCTACAGCAGCTAGACTTAGAAGGTTAGATGAAAATGTTGATATAATTATGGTGGAAAAAGGTGAATACATATCTTTTGCTAATTGTGGACTTCCATATTATATAGGAGAAACTATTGATGAAAGAGGAAAATTAATAGTTCAAACAGTAGAAGAAATGAGCAGCAAGTTTAATTTAGATATAAGAAACTTAAATGAAGTTATAAGTATAGATAAAGAAAATAAGAAAGTTAAAATAAAAAATCACAAAACAGATGTGGAATATGAAGAGACCTATGATGTTTTAGTTTTATCTCCTGGAGCAGCGCCACTTAAACCACAAATACCAGGAATAAATGAATGTGATAATTTATTTACTCTAAGGAATATACCAGATACAGATAAAATTAAATCTTATGTAGATAACTATAAGCCTAAACACGCAACTGTAATAGGTGGTGGATTTATAGGGCTTGAAATGGCTGAAAATCTTCATGCTAGAGGAATAAATATCACACTTGTAGAAGCAGGTGACCAGGTAATGGCTCCTCTAGATATGGAAATGGCAAGTATAATTCATGAACATTTAATAGATAAAAATGTAGAATTAATATTAAAAGATGGAGTAGCAGCTTTTGAAAACAAAGGTAAAAAGATAATATTAAGCAGTGGAAAAGAAATTACAACTGATATGATAATATTATCAATTGGAGTTAAACCAGAAACAACAATTGCAAGAGAAGCTAATCTTAAACTAAATGAAAGAGGGGCAATAGTAGTTGATAAATTTATGAAAACTTCTGACCCAAGCATTTATGCTTTAGGAGATGCAGTAGAAGTTATGGATTTTGTAAATAAAAAGCAAACAATGATTCCTCTTGCTTGGCCTGCTAATAGACAAGGAAGAATAGTAGCAGATAATATATGTGGAAAAAATACTGAATACAAAGGAACTCTTGGATCATCAGTTGCGAAGATATTTGATTATACAGTAGCAACAACAGGTAATAACGAAAAGACATTAAATAGATTAGGCATAGCATACGAGGCTATTCATATTCATCCAGGTTCTCATGCTGGATATTACCCTGGATCATTCCCAATAGCTTTTAAATTGCTATTTGATCCAAAGTCAGGAAAAATATTTGGGGCTCAAGGTGTAGGACTTGATGGAGTTGAAAAAAGAATAGATGTGCTTTCAGCTGCTATTAAAGGAAATTTTACAGTCTTTGATTTGCAAGATTTTGAACCTTGTTATGCACCTCCATATAATTCTGCAAAAGATCCAGTTAATATGCTTGGGTACTATGCATCAAATATTAGTGAGGGATTTGTTAAAACAATTCAATGGAACGAAATAGATGAATTAGACAAAGAAAGATCATTAATAATTGATGTTAGAGAAGAGTTTGAATTAGTTACAGGAGGTTTTGATAACTCTATTCATATTCCCCTTGGACAATTAAGAAGCAGATTAAATGAAATTCCAAAAGATAAAAAAATATACGTTACTTGTCAAGTTGGACTTAGAGGATATGTTGCTTGCAGAGTTCTAGAACAAAATGGAATACAGTGCGCAAATATAGATGGTGGTGTAAAAACATATCTATATGTAAAAAGAGCAGAAGAAAGCATTAAAAATCAACATGAAAATAATGAAGAAATAAAAGATGAGGTGGCTGTAATGAAATTAGAAGATCTAGATATAACAGAAATAAATGCAAATATTACGTTAAATGCATGCGGTCTCCAATGTCCAGGTCCAATAAAAAGAGTATTTGAAGAAATTAAGAAGATGGAAGATGGCAATATATTAGAAGTTAAAGCAAGTGATCCTGGATTTACAAAGGACATAAAATCATGGTGTGATTCAACAGGAAATACTTTATTAAAATCTGAATTTGATAATAAAGAAAAAGCCTTCATAGCATATATTCAGAAGGGGACATCAGCAGCTTTGAGGAAAAATGCTTCTTCACCAAATGTTGTGGAAAAGAATGGAGCAACATTGGTTGTATTTAGTGGAGATTTAGATAAAGCAATAGCTTCATTTATAATAGCAACAGGAGCAGCATCTATGGGGAAAGAAGTTACTATGTTCTTTACATTCTGGGGGCTTAACATATTAAAGAGTAAAAATAAACCTAGTGTAGCTAAGGATACTATGGAAAAAATGTTTGATATTATGCTTCCAGGGCATCCAGGGAAATTACCATTATCACAAATGAACATGATGGGAATGGGGCCTGCAATGATAAAGCAAATAATGAAAAAACATAATGTTGATGATTTGGAAACTCTAATAAAAAATGCAATAGATATGGGTGTTAATGTAGTTGCATGCTCAATGAGTATGGACTTAATGGGAATAAAAAAAGAAGAATTTATTGATGGAGTAGAAATAGGTGGAGTTGCTTCATACTTAGGATCAACAGAAGATTCTGGATTAAATCTATTTATTTAATGGTGTTAGAAATTTTGGTAGGTAGTCTAAATTAAAGTTAGACTACCTACCTTTATGAATAAACAGCATTTTTATTTATAAACTAATTAAGTATATCTTGAATGTTTATTAAGTTGCTTTATAATATCAACATTGTAGTAGTAATTGTTTTTAGCGGTGAAATTAAAAACCGTAACTTATGGTACATACTTCTTTTTGATATTATAGTAATATATTTTGCAAAGAATAAAGATAGGAGAAATTTTATGGCAAGATATGAGAAGCAGAGAAATTTTTTAAAATCTAACTTTGATGAATTCAAAAATATAAAAACTGATAAAATGAATGGAATACCTAAGCCGGCGAGTATTAAATCCTATGATTCGAACTCCAAAATAGTTATTCTACCAAAGCCTAGTGAAAAAACTGTAACAAATTCTAATATTTACGAGTGCATAGGGAAGAGAAGAAGTACAAGATTTTATGCTGAGAAACAGATGAGTCTAGAGGAATTATCATATCTATTATGGGCTACTCAGGGTATTACTGGAACAAACAATGCTGGACTTATTCTAAGAACAGTTCCTTGTAGTGGAGCTACGCACTCATTTGAAACATATTTATTTATTATGGGAGTGGATGGAATACAGAAAGGAGTTTACAGGTATTTACCAGAAGATCATACACTTTTATTTATGTTTGAACTAGACGAAATGGATAATAAAGTAGATGAAATCACGTTAGATCAGCCTTTTGTGCCTAACTTTACTAAAAAGGCAGCAGCGGTGTTTGCATGGAGCACTATTCCATATCGTTCAGAATGGAAGTTCGATATTACTGCACATAAAAAAATCTTAATAGATATAGGACATGTCTGCCAGAATCTTTACTTAGCTAGTGAATCTATTGGTGCAGGAACTTGTGCAATTGGAATATACGATCAAAAGATGATAGACAATATTTTACGATTAGATGGAGATGAAGAGTTTATAGTATATCTTGCAGCTGTTGGAAAAAAGCAAGAATAATAAAAATAAAGCCGATGAGATAAGTATTAACATCTCATCGGCTTAGAATATAAAATATGTTGTTATTAATTTCTCGCTTGAAATAATTGCTCTAGTTTATGTACATATTCAGTCGTTTTAATAATTGCACTACAAAAAATAGTTTTTAAATAATATTTCTAATTTCATCGATTCCGACTCTACCTATAAATTCATTAAAGTTTTCTTTTTCTAACTTATTTTCTTGAAAGAAGTTTATTATCTTTTCAAGGACTATATGAACCTCAGTGGATTTTACACGGCAGTTTAGATTTTCTGCAAACTGTCCACCATTGTTTAGTGTGCCGCCAAGCCATAGAGTAAAAGCTTCATCGCAGCTATTCTCAGTTTTTACAAGTGCCCCTTGAAGACTGATATCAGCTATATGCTTTTGCCCGCAAGAGTTAGGACAGCCTGTAAAATGGATACGTATTGGTGTATCTAGCTTTATTTTAGAATCAAGATATTTAATAACTTCTCTAGCACGTTCTTTTGTTTCAACAATGGCTAAATTGCAGAATTCTTTACCTGTGCAAGAAACCGTGTATCCTGTAAAGATACTTGGAGATGGAGATAGTTGTTTAAATATGTCTTTTTCTAATAACGAAGGTATGTTTTCATCGCTTATACCTGTAATAATTAAATTTTGTGATAGTGTAGTTCTTATCTTGCTATCTCCGTATTTTTCTGAAACATCCGAAAGTTCTAAAAGCTGGTCATGAGTAATTTCGCCTAATGGTAAACTAACACCAATATAGCTTTTCCCAGCTTCATTTTGAGGATGTACTCCAAAGTAATACGATGCATTCCAAGTAGATAATTTATCTTCACCACTAGTTGGCATATCTCCAGTGAATTCTATCAATTTATCTTTAAATTTCTCTGCTCCCCAGTCTGCTACTAAGAATTTTAAACGAGCACGAGTACGTTTTTCCCTATACCCATAATCTCTAAAAATAGTGCATACACCTTCAGCAACTTTAAGCACATCTTTTGGTTTAACAAAGATATCAAGTTTTTGTGCTAAATGAGGGCTGGCTGAAAGGCCGCCTCCAACCCATACATGAAAGCCTATTACATCCTTGCCATCAATATTTTTGACTGCTGGAGTAAATGCAAGATCATTAATTTGTGCATGAGCTGCATTGTGTATACTAGCTGATATAGATATTTTAAATTTTCTAGGCAAATTAGAAAAATCTCTATTTAATAAAAAGAAATTATTAACTTCTTCTACAAGTTTAGTTGTATCCATAAGTTCATCTTTATCAATACCAGCAAGAGGATTTCCAACTATTGTTCTAGGACAATCGCCACAGGCCTCAAAAGGACTTAATCCACAAGCCTCTAGTCTTTCATAAATAGAAGGTAAGTCTTCTATTTGAACCCAGTGAAATTGTATAGCTCCTCTTGTAGAAACATTTGCAATTCCACGTCCATAATCTTTAGCAATTCCTGCTAAAACTTTTGCTTGCTCTGAAGTCATTATTCCAGAATTAATACGTACTCTCATCATAAAAAATCCCTCTCTTGGCTTTTGCTGGTAAACACCAGCCCATTTAAATCTATTCATATCTTCAGGCGTTATAGACGCATAACCTTCCTTTGAGTATTTGTCTATTATGGTTTCAATTACATCTAAACCATCTTTTTCAAGCTTTATAATTTCTACTTCATTTAATCTTTGATTCTTAGTCCAAATTGCTTCATAAGACATTTAATTTCCTCCTTAGTAATTTTAATTAGGATAAAGAATAAGCACAAATTTTTAAGAATATATTACTAAAAATTTTATTTTCATGTGCCTTAATTGTGTATTATTAGTAAATTATTTTATTTAACTATTCAACTTTATAATATAAGAGATTTTAGCGCCGTGATATAAATCACATAGCTATTAAGTTGAGAGCTTGTTCTAAATCTTTGATTATATCCGTAGCATCTTCAAGACCAACGGCCAACCGAACAAGACCATCACTAATTCCAGCTGATAATCTTTCTTCTTTTGAACACACAGCATGGCTCATAGTAGCTGGATGTTGTATTAAGGTCTCTGTATCTATGTTTAAACGCAAAAAATGAAATTTGTATTTAATACAAGTAATTCATTGTATAATTAACAGCAATGCCCGGTTTAACTTGATTTAAAGTTTAGATCTTTGGTTCTAACTTATGAATATATAGTATTTTACGCCCTATAGATTTACAATTACTGAAAATTTAGTGAAATATGATTTAAATCACATTCTTTTTGAATATTTTAGCTTAAAATTATATTAAGAGGTAGATTTAACTATCGTTACTAGAAGGTTCTATTTGGCTCAGGCAAGAATGAAAGAACAAGATATAAAAATAATTAAAGATACAAGTTAAGGAATATTTAATATATATAAAGACTTAGGAGGAAACTGAATGAACCTATTTAGAAATAAGAAAATTAAAGATTTAGAAAATAAGCACGCAATGGATGGTGGAGAAGAAATAATAAAGACAAAAGAATTACAAGATAATACTAATAATTTTATTCAGAAAATGAGTAAGTTATTAGCAGGTATTGTAAAACAACATCATAGAGTAGATGATCAACATGATGTTTTAGGAAAGCTTGCTGATGAAGTAAAGGTACATATGAATGAGATTTCTAACTTGACAGAAAATACTAATGACTTGACTGATAAATTATATTTTGAAGGGAATAATCTTATAGAAATTACAAAAGATACAGTTAATAAATCACATGAAGGCAAAAGTGCTATTGAGGAAATTGTCAAAGTGGTAAAATCTTTAGAAGATGAGAATAGGAATAATACTGAAAACATAAATGAATTGGCAAGACGGTTTAGCAAGGTTAATGAGGTTGTAAAGTTAATAACGAATATAGCAAATCAGACTAATTTACTGGCTTTAAATGCTGCAATAGAAGCAGCAAGGGCTGGAGAACAAGGGAAAGGGTTTGCGATAGTTGCGGGTGAAATAAGAAATCTAGCGGAAATGACTAAGCAAAGTACTAAAGATATTTCAATGTTAATAGGTAATATAGAAGATGAAACAAAAATTGTTATAGATAATTCGGATAAATCTAAAGAAGTTATTGCAAAAGGGGTTAATGCATCAGTAAATGCGGCAGAAAAGATAGAAGAAAGTTTATCTTCTATAGGGAAAGTTGAGCATGAAGTAAGGGAAGTAATTGAAATTTTAACAAATCAAAAACGATATATTGAAAATATGAGTAAAGAAATAATAAATGTAGATGAAATTTTAAAAGTGACATCAAAAACTATAACAAATCACATAGAACAAGCAAGTATTGTAGACAGACAATTAGAAGAAACGAAAATACAATTAGAATCGTATAGTAAAAGGGTAATATAAAATTGTTCAGGGAGAAGTAGTACACTGCAGTGGAACAGAAATCTCTAGTAAAATGTTTTTTGATTTTGATTTGAATCACATGTTTATTAATGAAATTCGAATAGAATTAGGACATAGAAATAATATAGTCAAGTAGGAGGAATTAGAAATGAACACTACAAAAATTAAAAATTTAACTGATGTTTTAGAAAAATTAAATAAGCATGGAGTAACAGATGATTTAAGAAAAGAAGCTTTAGAGATTGTTTCAGATATAAATCCGATTGAGTTGTCAATTGCAGAACAAAATTTAATAGAAAAAGGAATGAACCCACAAGATTTAAGGCATCTTTGTGATATTCACATGGAAGTCTTAAAGGATGAACTTGATAAGATTAAAACAAAAATTAAACCAGGGCATGTTGTTGATACATTTATTATTGAGCATGAGAAAATTCTTGGATTTTTAACAGAACTTGAGGAGATTAATTCAAGAATTCAAAAATCAGATAATTATGATAGCTGCGCAAAAGAATTTGAGGTATTGAAGACTGTTATTGATAACATTTTAGATGCAGAAAAGCATCATTTAAGAGAAGAACAAGTTTTGTTTTCAGAGATGGAAGAGAGAGAAATTACGGGTCCAACTAGAATAATGAGAATGGAACATGATGATTTAAGAGCGAAGAAGAAGTTCTTAAAAGAAATAGCTGAAAATGCTTCTAAATCTGAGTTTAAGGAAATAAAAGAAAAAGTTGATGATACAGCAAAATATATAATATTTAACTTAAGAGATCACATATTCAAGGAAAATTATATTTTATACCCTACAGCAATAGAAGCTATAAAAGATAATGAAATATGGGATGATATGAAAAGTAGATGTGATGAAATAGGATACTGTGGCTTTACTCCTAAAGAATAACTTATGGTACGTATTTTTAAAATAATCACATCAGAATAGTTTTATAAGGAGCTGAATATGAAACATAAAAAATATAAAATTGCAGTGTCAGGTGACATATGTATAAATGCACTGCAATGGGTAACATATCCTAAGATTAATAACGGCTTAAACTGGCAGACACATTTAAATGTGCATAATACTTTAAAACCAGGGGAAGCATTGCTTCTATCGAAACTTGTAGAACTCTCTACAGATGCATCTGTACTTGCTCCACAAATACGTGATATAGAAGGGGTTTGGCAAAGAGAATTTCTTAGTTCTACTGCAGAACTAGATGTTTTTTCTAAAATTGATGGTAAAAGTAATGGCACAAAAGTTTATAGAATAAAGCGTTTAATGGGATTTACCGCAGCCATGTCAGGTATGACAAGGCTTCTTCCTATTATGAACGACGATGTGAACGCAGATATGATTATATTAGATGACGAAAATAATGGCTTTAATTTTAGTAAGGATTTTTGGCCTTTGGCTTTAAAGTCAACTCAAACATCACCAATTGTATTATATAAAATGAATAATCCTATTGATACTAGTGAACTTTGGAAACATCTTCAAAAGTTTCATAATGAAAAGACAATAGTTATTATAAACGGTGACGATTTACGTTCAAAGGGTGTTAACATAAGTAAAAGTCTTTCATGGGAGAGGACAGCACAAGATTTTGTTTGGCAAATTAGTAATAATCCTAATCTTGCATTTCTTTCAAAATGCCGCCATCTTATAATACCATTTGGTCTTGAAGGTGCAATCTATTATAGAAATGATAATGTACCTGAAACTAGATTATTTTTTCTGCCTTATGGATTTGAGGGGAGTTTGGTTAAAGATTCACAAGGCAAAATGATTGGGCTCACTTCTTGTTTTGTGGCAGGACTTGCGAGCGCAATTGTTTCGGGAAGTCAAGATAATGAAGAGTTATATGAGTCCATAGGTAGTGGAGTACGTCAAGGAATTGTTTCAGCACAGAAATATTATGTTGAGGGTTTTGGAGTAAATATCGAAGAATACGTATATCCTAATTCTATAATATTTATGGAAAAAGAAGATGATTTTGTACAGAAGGAGCATGTACAAGACGTACTAGTGCCTATTTCACATAATTCTGATTGTCGTTCTTGTTGGTATATTTTAAAGGATAAAAGTTCTACCAATTTAGCTGAAATAGCTTATGATATAGTTAAAAATGGAGTGAAAAGTGCATTACAATCTATTCCAATAGCGCAATTTGGAAATTTGACAACAGTAGATAAAGCGGAGATAGAAAGTTATAGGAGTATTAAAAATCTTATGTTAGAATACATATCTACTAAAAATACCGTTAGACCTCTTTCAATTGCAGTATTTGGTACACCGGGATCGGGGAAATCTTTTGGTATAGTTGAAGTAGCTAACAGCATAGCTTCAAATGTAATTAAAAAGCTGGATTTTAATTTATCGCAATTTAGAACACCAGCAGACTTGGTTAATGCTTTTCATAAAGTAAGAGATATAGTGCTGGAAGGGAAAATTCCATTAGTGTTTTTTGATGAATTTGATTCTGCCCTTGAAGGAAAACTTGGATGGCTAAAATATTTTTTAGCACCTATGCAGGATGGTGTATTTAGAGAAGGAGATTCTATTCATCCTATAGGAAAGGCTATTTTTGTATTTGCTGGTGGAACAAGTAGTACATTTAGGGAATTTTGTGGAGAAGATTTCGAAGATAAAAATGAACAAAAAAAGTTTTTGCTAGAGTTTAAAGGAGCTAAAGGGCCTGACTTTATAAGTAGATTAAGAGGTTATGTAAACATCTTAGGACCTAATCAAACTGATGAAAAGTGGGATCATTTATTTATAATTAGAAGAGCGATGCTGTTACGTTCACTGTTAGAACGTAAGGTGTCACATCTTATAAATGAAGCTGGAGAAGCTCAAATTGATGATGGTGTACTTAGAGCATTACTTAAAATAAAGAGATATAAACATGAATCAAGATCTATGGAAGCAATACTTGAAATGAGCATGCTGACAAATGCAAAAAAGTGGGAACAATCACATTTACCATCTAAAGAACAATTAAGGCTTCATGTAGATGAAGAACAATTTCTGCGTCATTTAATGCATGATGCATTCTATAGTGAGAAAATCGAAAATCTTGCAATGTCTATTTATGAACGTAATAAAGATAAATACTTAGATGATATAATTCCATGGCTGGAACTAAATGAAGAGCTTAAAGATTCCATTAGGCATCAAGCGAAAAATATTCCTAATGATTTGCTTAAAATAAACTATGACATTGTATCTGTTAAAGAAAGTGAACCCTTTATAGAATTTACAGCTAAGGAATTAGAAATCTTAGCCAAAAATCAACATACAAGTTGGTATAAGTATAAGAAAAAATTGGGCTGGAAGTATGGGGATTTTATAGATAATAGAAAAAAAACGGACCCTTCCGTTGTGAAGTGGGATAACTTATCAGATGATAAGAAAAATAAGATATACGAAATGGTAAAAGCTTGGCCAGAAATACTAGCAAAAGAGAACTTTAAAATGGAGAGATTAAAATTTTTGTGTCACTGTGAAACTCAATCTTAGCATTAAAAAAGAGATATTTAATTTAGAAGGATAGAATTAAATATCTCTTTTATGTAATTTTTAGGCTAAAGATTATATTAAGAACTAAAATATCAATAAGTAGAATTTTCTTTGAACATTTTGAATGACTAGATAAATTAATGTATTTTTTAATATTTAAAATCTTATTTGATTCTAATCACATTTTATTTGATTCAGGAAAGCTATAATAGTTTCAAGAGTGAAATAAATCTTAATAACAAATAAACAAATTTAGGAGGAATTAATTATGTCAAATTATACTGCAACTGTGGATGCTAGAATATATGAACCTAAAGACAAACACCCTATGATTTTTAAAACTTTTGAAGGGTTAATGCATGATGAGAAGATGGAACTTATAAATGATCATGATCCTCGTCCCCTTCATTATCAGTTTATAATGGAACTTCCGGAGCAATTTGAGTGGGAATACCTTGAACAAGGGCCAGAGGTATGGAGAGTTGCTATCACAAAGAAATAGGCATTTCTATATATAATTATATAATCTTAAACTGATACGAAGTATAATATAATTAGCTGATAGGTATAATAAAAGGAACCTAATTAAGACATTCATATATCTTTTATGAATAAAAAAGAGGTGTTTTTATTGGAAGAAAAAATAGTCATTATTGGAAGTGGTATTGCAGCTATTTCAGCAGCCAAAGCAATACGTGAAATGAGACCAGACAGTGAGATTATCATATTTGGTGAGGAAAAATTTTATCCATACTATCGAATTAAGATCTCTAAAGGACTTTTTGGTAATTTGGAGGAAGAAAAACTTTTAATTCAAAAAAAACAATGGTATAAGGATAATAATATTCAGGTTCATTCTGATAATAAGGTTACAGCTATAGATACAAAAAATAAAGAAGTAACTCTTGAAGATGGAACCCGAGTAACTTATACTAAACTACTTTTAGCAAATGGAGCAAGCAATCTTACGCCTCCAATTAAAGGCATAGATAAGCCAGGAGTATTTAACTTAAGAACATTAGATGGAGCATTAAAAATTTTAGAGTATTTAAAAGATGTTAAGACAGTGTTACTTATTGGCGGTGGAGTTCAGAGCCTAGAAATTGCTAATGTACTATCTGAAGGTGGAAAAAAAGTGATCATTGCAGAATTTGCTTCACGTTTAATGCCTCGTCAGTTAGATGAATTTGCATCAGATAAGCTAAAACAATCAATTGAAGCTAAAAGTATTGAAGTAATGTTAGATACTCAAGTACAAGAAATATTTGGAGAAGAAAAGGTTGAAGGATTTATATCAAAGTCTGGAGTGCAAGGTGCTTGTGACATGGTTATATATTCTACTGGAATTATGCCTAATATTTCAATTGCCCAAAATACTGATTTAGAGGTGAATAAGGGGATAGTAGTAAATAACAAAATGGAGACTAATATGAAGGATATATTTGCCGCAGGAGATGTTTCAGAGTTTAACGGTAGAATTTATGGATTATGGGGCATGGCAATGCAGCAGGGAAAAATTGCAGGAGCTAATATATGTAGTAAGGGTTTGATTTTCGAACCGTTACCACCAGTAACTTCATTAAGTGCCTTTGGAATATCTGTGTTCTCAATGGGAGATATTGAAGGAGATCAAGATGTAGATTCATTGGTTGAAGTATTAGAGGATGAACATAAGTATTATAAAATATTTATACGTAACAATCATATTATTGGAACCATCGTATTAGGTGATAATAAGAAATTTATGGTGATTAAAAGTCTTATAGAAAGTAAAATAGAAGTTAACTTTAATAAATCAACTAAATATTCAATAGATGAATTTATTGAGATTCTTAATAACAAAAAAAGCGGCTAGAAATCTAGCTGCTTTTTTCATTTTTAATCATTCATCATTAATCAAACGTGTCGCAGACACCCTTATTCATGGTTTAGGTGTTAATTGTAATAAGTATAATCTAACAGAAAACTACATATATTAAGGTTTGAATTATACATTTTATAGAATCTATGGAGTGAAATTTAACCATTGGAGGAGATAACATGAAGAAACTTAGAGATGGAGTATATTGGGTTGGTGCAACGGACTGGATTGTAAGGCATATTCATGGAAATGAATTATCTACACATAGAGGAAGCACATATAACTCATATCTTATAAAAGATGAAAAAACAGTTCTTATAGACACTGTCTGGGAACCTTTAACGGATAGATTTCTTGAAAATTTAAGTGAGATAACTGATATATCAAAGATTGACTATGTGGTTATGAATCACGGGGAACCTGATCATTCAGGAGCATTGCCTGCATTAATGGAGTACATTCCTAATGCAACAGTTTTTGTTTCAAAAAAGGGTTTAGAATCAATACAAAAACAATATCACAAGGAATGGAATTTTAAGGTTGTTTCTACAGGAGATAAAATAAATATAGGTAAAAATGATCTTATATTTATAGAGGCTCCCATGCTTCACTGGCCTGATAGTATGTTTACATATCTTACTGGGGAGAATATATTGTTTTCTAATGATGCATTTGGACAACATTATGCATCTTCAAGCATTTTTAATGATGAAGTAGATGAAACAGAAGTTAATCAGGAAGCTCTTAAATATTACGCAAATATACTTACTCCTTTTAGCAGACTAGTTACAAAAAAAATAGATGAACTTAAAAAACTTGGAGTACCCGTAGACATGATAGCCCCAGCTCATGGCGTAATTTGGAGAAAAGATCCTATGACGATAGTAGAAAAATATTATGAATGGGCAGCCGGTAAATCAAATAAAAGTGCAGTAATTGCATATAACTCAATGTGGGGAGCTACCCATAAGATGGCTGAATTCATAGGTAAAGGTTTAGGCGAAGCAGGAATAGAATATAAAATATTCAATGTTGCTACTTCAGATAAAAGTGATGTATTGGCTGAAGTTTTTAAAGCAAAGGGAATAATACTTGGATCATCAACGGTCAATAATGGAATCTTAACTTCTTTACTACCTCTTATCGAAGATTTAATTGGACTAAAGTTTAATGAAAAAGTAGGCGCATCCTTTGGCAGCTATGGATGGAGCGGTGAATCAACAGATATTATTACTGATTATTTAACAAAGGCTAAAATTAAAATTATTGACAAAGGAATAAAGCTGAAATATATGCCAAATGACGAAGAGCTTGAAGAGTGTATAACATTTGGAAAGAATTTTGCTGAAAAAATGTTAGAAGAATATTAAAATTAGGCATAAAAAATAACAAGTCCATTTGTTAGGCTATTTTGGACTTGTTATTTATTTTCATGTGGCTAAACATCAGATGAGGTCCCCCTTGTGGGTATAAGTTCAACTAAGATTCAGATGGAAATCAAACTCCACCTGAATCAAGTTTCACTTGATTTAAATTGCACTAAGTAATAAATCGCTAGTATAAGTAACTAATCTATCAATGCTCTTTAGGCTATCTTCTTTTGAGGAAAATCTGATTCTTAGTGGTAATTCTATATCAGTCATACCAGTAGATTTAATTATGTCAGAAGTATTTAATGCTTTTAGATTACTTTCATTCAAGTAGTCTTGTATAACCTCTATAGCTTCACCACTCCAGCCATATGACCCAAATGCTGCACCTAGCTTGCTTTCTAAGTTTAGAGTTTTAAGATTTTTTAGTACCTCTTCCATATTTCCAATCATGTCACCATATCTAGTTGAACTTCCAAAGAAGATTGTATCAGCTTCGTTAATAGCACTTATTATTTCTTCCATTGGAACTTTATTTACATCAATGATTTCTGAAGTTATATTTTGTTTTTCAAATTTTTCCTTAAGAATAGTTGCGATTTTTTTTGTATTACCTGTCATAGTAGAATATAAAACTAATGCTTTCTTGCTTTGATCTGTACTCTTGCTCATATTATCATAAATATCTATAAAGCTTTGAACATCATCTCTAATAATAAATCCGTGAGAAGGAGCTATGATTTTTATGTCTAGATCTTTGATTTTTTCAATCATTTCTTGAACATATCTTCTATGAGGATGCATTATCAATTTATAATAAACAGTAAAATCTTCCTTAATATCTTCTTTAGCTAAGTCATTGAAGTATTCATAATTTGCAACATGAGTGCTGAAAATATCGCAAGGGAATAAAATTTTATCATCTTCACAGTAAGTTATCATAGTTTCTTCTGTATGAAGATATGGTGTTTGCATAAACTTAAGAATTTTACCTCCTATATCTAGAGTATCACCATCACTTACAACTAAAAATTCTCTACTATGAAGTCTATACATTTCTTTAAGTTCATTTACAGCAGGCTCTGTGCATACAATCACTGCATTTTTTGCTTTAGCAGCTAAGCTCCCAAGAGCGCCAGAGTGGTCAGGCTCTGTGTGATTAATTACAATATATTTGATTTTGTCTAGTTCAATTATATTACTTAAGTTCTGTACAAATTCTCTTCCAAAGCTTATATCAACAGTATCAATTACTGTAGGTTTTTCAGTATTTAATAAATAACTATTGTAAGTAGTTCCTTTAGTTAAAGTTAATCTATGGAAAGGCACATCTCTGTCATCAACCTTACCAACCCAATATATATTTTCATTTAACATAATATTTTTTTCCATAATATAAATCCTCCATGCTTTTATTTTATTCATGTATTCAAATTAATTTTGATTGTTGTCTTTCTTTAGCTTTATCTTATAACTATTTGGTTACTAAAAATATGATTCAAATCAAATATTTATATATTATATAAATTTGATTATTATTAAGTATTTTAGTTTTGGAAGATTAATTGCAAAATAAGAATGGCAAAAACCATACACAAGCAGGATATCTCTGTATGTGTATGGTTTTAATTTTTTAAAAAATCTTATTAATTGTTAATAAGCTAAATTGCTTATACTAAATGACTAATTATCCTAATATTTATTTTAAGTCTTCATCAGGAGTGCTGATCGGCTTAATATCAAAATTCTCAACTAGGAAATTTAATACATTAGGTGTTATGAATGCAGGTAAGCTTGGTCCAAGATACATTCCTTTTACTCCTAATGAAAGTAACGCTAGTAGATCACATACAGCCTTCTGTTCATACCAAGACAATATTATTGATAGAGGTAAATCATTAACTGTATAGCTAAAAGCATCAGCTAAAGCCAAAGCTATTCTAACTGCTGAGTAAGCATCATTACATTGTCCAACATCAAGTAATCTTGGAAGTCCTGCAACTTCACCAAATTGTAACTTGTTGAAACGATATTTTCCACATGCTAAAGTAAGAATAATACAATCATTAGGAATTTTTTCAGCAAACTCTGTGTAATAATTTCTTCCAGGTTTTGCTCCATCACATCCACCTATTAAGAAGAAGTGTTTAACAATATTGATTGTGACTATAAGATATATTGACAATATAGTATGATTTAGGCAATATTTGAGTTTTAAATACAGTGGAAGAAATAGACATAACTATAAATCCAAGACCAATTGATTCCATTTTACCAGGGATCATTAATTTATTTGCGGCTCAATGTGTTTTAAATTACCACAAATAAAAGAAGGTAAAAAAACAAACAATAAGACATGTAGATTAATTAATATAAAGAAGCAAGTTGCGTTTGGAGGTATTATTATGAGAAGTAAATTAAAATATATTTTGATCCTTGCTTCTACTATACTACTTATTGGTTGTACATTTGGCAAAAGTATGTCTTCACCTGAAAATCAATCCAATAATGAACAATCAGAAAGAAAATATGAAGAAGTAGACGAGAAAGAAATAAATCAAAAACCTAATAGTGAATTAAGCAAAAATTCTGATGAAAATAAGGAAAAGGCCACCCCCAATAGAAATGAAGAATCTAATGCGAAAACTACACCTAAATCAAGTAAAATAGTTGAAGAAGATAAGAATTTTGCAAGAAGTAAGAAAAAAATAATATATTTAACCTTTGATGATGGACCAAGTTCTAAAGTGACAAGTACGGTTCTAGATATATTAAAAGAGAATAGAGTGAAGGCAACATTTTTTTTGATTGGAAATCAGATTAAAGGTAGGGAAGTAGTGGTGAAGAGAATTTATAATGAAGGAAATAGTATAGGTCTTCACAGTTATACTCATAATTATGAGAAAATTTATAGCGATGAAAACAACTTTATTAAAGAAATGGTAGCTTGCAGGAATGAAATAAACAAAGTTGTTGGAATTTCGCCTAATATAATTAGGTTTCCAGGGGGTAGTCATAAACGCTTAAGTTATAGTTTTCTTAAAAAGCTGCATGAGAGGAATTTTAAGGTGTACGATTGGAATTTAGAAAACAGTGATGGCTTAAAACCTAAAACTTCACCAGATGAATTATACTTAAAAGCTATAAATGGAAGTGAAAAAAAGGATAACAGTATATTACTTTTGCATTGCACAGATAATCATCAAAATACATGTAAAGCTCTTCCTAGAATAATAAAATACTATAAATCAAAGGGCTATGAATTCAGAACAATAACTGAAGAAACAAAAGAACTATATTTTCCAATAAAGAAGTAAAACCATGAGTAAGAATTGGTAAAGATGACTCCTAATTAATATTCAATTATGGGATTTGCTTTGAGAATTATATTAGAGTTAAAGTATATAGAAAATATATTAATATAAAAATATCATGGAAGTAATTCAGCAATATAATAGAATTGGATTGTACTATTTATAAATTTAATTTACATGTTTTATGATATGATAAATTATGATGGAAAAACTGAATATAATGCACTATAGGTGGAACAGATTGTGAGGGAATGAAGGAAAAGTGCTTAAGAAATAGTTATAGAAATAAGATAGGAGAAGGGAAGAGGAGTAGAGAATGAATCAAAAAGAAAGAATGTTAGCAGGATTGCCATATAAAGCGTGGTTAGATGGACTTGGAGAAGACAGAATAAAAAATAAGTTAAAAATACATGAGTATAATTTACTTCCTCCAGATGAAGTAAATAAAATGGATGAATTGATTAAAGACATATTAGGGAAAACTGGTGATAAAGTTTTAATAGAGCAGCCTTTTCACTGTGATTATGGTAAAAATATTGAAATTGGGAATAATTTTTTTGCTAATTATAATTGCATAATATTAGATGTTGGAAAGGTGACCATAGGTGAAAATGTGCAGTTCGCACCGAATGTTTCTCTATATACAGCAGGACATCCAATACATCCTGATTCGAGAAATTCTGGATATGAATATGGAATTGGTATAACAATAGGAGATAATGTTTGGCTTGGTGGAAATGTCGTTGTAAATCCTGGAGTTCATATTGGAAATAATGTTGTTATTGGAGCAGGAAGTGTAGTTACTAAAGATATCCCAGATAATGTTATAGCGGTAGGAAATCCATGCAAGGTTATTCGTGAGATTACAGAAGAAGATCGCAAATATTATTATAAAAACAACGAGTTTGATGTTGATGATTATAACGATTAGTTACGTTTCATAAATCAGCAAGTATAATCTGTAAAGGATTTTAGAAATGAAATATCAAGTTTAATTATTATGAATAATTAAAAAATAAAAGAAGCAGCAATTAACAGAATGCTGTTTCTTTTATTATGACCAGGGTTATTCAATAATACCAAACTAATGTATGAATATAACTTTAGATCTATACAAAAACTGGATGAAATAAAACAGAATTATTTATCCATTCGTGGGAATTTAACTACATTAGCGTATAATGAGGACATGGACGTAAGTCAAAAAAATAATATAGCTAAAGAGGTACAAACTTTATTAAATAATAATGAAAAGCTTATGGAAACCTATAATAATGAATTACTTGCAGAGCATGAGAAAAATACATTTGTAAAAATAGAAAATTCAGCAAAAGAATATTCAGATATAGCAAAGAAGATATATACATTTGCTTTAGATGGAAATAATAAATCTTCAATAGGAGAAATTTCAAATGGAACTGCTGTAAGAGAAAATCTTTTCAAATCATTAGATGAAATAATTTCTATGAATATTAACGAGGCGAGCACAAATTCAGAAAATAATATAATGACTTACAATAGTTCAAAGATTACAGTTATTGCAATTACTATATTTATATTTATTGTTGCTATAATAATTGGAATGTTATTTTCTGTATCTATCTCAAAAGAATTAAGAAAAATAGTCAATTTTTCAAAAGCACTAGGTGAAGGGGATTTAACAAAGGAAATAGATATTAAAAACAATGATGAAATCGGAGAAGTTGCAAGTGCATTGAACAAATCCAAAGACAATATAAAGGTACTAATATCTCAAATGATAGGCAGTTCAGGTGATATTAGCGCTGCTAGTGAAGAATTATCAGCAACAGCTGAAGAAGTTTCTTCAAAAATGCAAATGGTTAATGATTCTACGGAACAAATAACTAAAGGAGCTCAAGATTTAAGTGCAACAACTGAAGAAGTAAGTGCATCAGCAGAAGAAATAGCAAATGCGACAAGCGAGTTAAATAATAAAGCAAATAAAAGCTTTGAATCTGCAAAAGAAATAAAGAAGAGAGCAGAAGAAATAAAAGGACAAGCAATACAAAATATTGAAAATGGAAATAAAATTTATGAAGAAAACAAAATAAATATTCTTAAAGCTATTGAAGAAGGTAAAATAGTTCAAGATGTTAAAGTAATGGCAGAATCAATAGGAGAAATAGCATCTCAAACTAATTTGCTTGCATTAAATGCTGCTATAGAAGCAGCAAGGGCAGGAGAGATGGGAAAAGGATTTGCTGTAGTTGCTGATGAAGTACGAAGCCTTGCAGAACAATCAGCAGAAGCTGTATCTAGCATTCAAGGAATGGTTCATAAGGTTCAAAATGCTTTTGATAATTTATCAAAAAGTGGACAAGAGGTTTTAGATTATCTTGAAAATGACGTTAAACCAAGTTATGAATTGCTTAAAAATACAGGAATCCAATATGAAAAGGATGCAGAATTGGTTAATGATATAGCAAGTGACATATCAAGTTCATCAGAACAAATGAAAGAAGTCATAAATCAAATAAATTTTGCTCTAGAAAGTTTATCTTCGACAGCAGTAGAATCAGCTACTAGCTCTGAAGATATATTAGTTAGTATTAATGAAGTGACATTAGCAATTGCAGAAGTAGCCAAATCATCTCAAAGTCAAGCAGAAACAGCTGAGACATTAGGTGAATTATCTCAAAAATTTAGTATTTAATATCTTGGCTGAAGGTGACTAAAATATAATTTTAATTTGATGTTAAAAAAGTTTGAGTGAATATTTTTAATAAATTTCATATTTAATAAAGCTGAGAATCCTTAAATTTAAAGATTCTCAGCTTTTTAATTAATATGTTCTAAATCAATAGGCTTTTATAATTATATAAGCTTACCATTTACCTTTATTCATATGAGCTGCTAATTCAGCTTTAGATATTTGTTTTATGGTCCAAGCATCATTCTTAGCTTTTTCAAAGGCAGATACGCAAGTAGGATCTAAATTAATATTTATTCCTTCTCTAGAAAGCTTGAAAATTTTATCAGCCAAATTAATGATCTCTAAGTGAATATCGTTAGTTCTATCAGATTGATAAATCTTATTAGCTTCTTCACTAGTTAATTCAACAAATTTTTCTTTAGTAACTCCACATTTTGGACATTTTTCTGGAGCTTCTACACCTTCACATATAAATCCACAAACAGTACATTTAAATAAATTTTTCATAATTCTGCCTCCCTTTAATTTATCAATAATTATATTTATGCAAACACCAGTAAATGTTTACAATGTATATAATTCGCCATTACTATTTAAAATCCTCCTTAAATTTTTATATTATAGCTTTTTTAACCTAAATAAGAATAAAAAACTTTATTGTTAGTATAAGGGAAAATTAAGATAATTTATTCAGTAGAAAAAACTTTTGTTTATCAATATTACTTTTGCTATTGGAGTTTTTCTGTTATGTTCTAATATATTTCTGTCTGCTGAAATTATAGTGATTTGTCCATCCTCGTTATTTACAGAAGAAGTATAAAAATCCATGTTCTTAGTGACTTATGGTGAAATAGCAATGGCATTATTTTTATCACTTGATATAGAAACTTTTTCACTTGAATCATCATCAAATGAAAATGATGAAATACAATCGCCAACTTCAATTGGTTCAGAAGTACATCCGCATATATCAAGGTCCTTTTCAGGAGCAAAATCATTTTTTTGTACTTTAGATGTTTTTTTCTTGGCCATAATATATCTCCTTTTATTGGTACTCTAATAAAGTTATATGATTAAAAGGTATATATTCTAATATTGTGGACCATAAATATTCTGCAGAATACTAGAATAAATATTCTACACCATAGATATTCTAAAGAATATATATTCTTCAGAATATGCTTGAAAAATGAGGCCTTGCGGTATATTAATATGAAAAAAGCTATTTAATTTAATGTGATTTTTTATAATGAAATATATATCCATAGTAGAAGCTAATAATATTTTAAGCTGCTAATAAAATTATGGAGTGTGTTGGTATGGTTAGAAATGAAATTAAAATGAAGTCACAGGAAGAAGAAAGATTTGATAAAAAGCAAATTGCTTTAGCTACTAGAAATTCAACAATTGAGGATGAACTTAGTTGTTCTTTACTTGATGAAGGGATTATAAAATGTGAGGCATGTGGACTTAAAGATATTTGTAATGAGGCTAATGAATTAGTTGATAAATATGTAGAAAGGATAACTAGAGTTGTGGGTAATTTCACATTTGATTAGATAAAAATAGATTTGAATGCTGGAACATAAGTGAAATCAAAAAATCCAAGGTTGGCCTCGGATTTTTGTGTATTAGGGTATTTATAATATAGAGAAATAAATTTAAAAATCTTCTTTAAAGTAACTTTCTTTTTTAGACAAGCAGTAGAGTAGCATAAATTTTTATAGTAAGCATAACTTTGAACGGTATTATTTTTAAAGAATATGAAATCAATGAGTTCCTTTTATTCTTCATTTAAATTTTTAAGAGCAAGTATCAAATCTTCATAATCGCATTTATCACAGAATAAATTTTCTAGGCTAATATCTTGAGATGTGAGATCTATTTCAACATCGTTATGCAGGCTTAGTGCATCATTTCCATCAGTAGAGCTTCTAGTTTTCATTCTTTTAATTAAATCATTCATATTATTTTTAATAGCATTTGTAGCATAAGCAACAAATCTATGTTTTTCTAAATTATATAAGGAAACACATTTAAAAAGGGATTTGTAACATTCATTTATAATAGCTGTAGGGCATACAGCAAGTGGGAACATTGGATGTGGAGTTATTGGTAAGCTTGATAAAAGTAATATTTATAACTGTGAAGATTGCTATGAAAGAACAAATCAAGAAAATTATATAGCAGAATCTTTAAGTATTGAGTTATATGTAGAAATTCATATTAATGCAGGGGGAGGAACAGGGCCCGAAGTATGCGTTACTGGAAAGTCAGAAGTAGATAATCAGTATGCAGCAAAGATAACTAATGCACTAGCTAGTTCCTTAAATTTACCTAATAGAGGAGTCAAAACAAGAAATCTTATTGTTTTGAATAAAACTGTTATGCCAGCGATCTTAGTTGAATGTTTATTTGCTGATAGTTCTGATTTAGAGGGTTATAATCCAGAAGTTATTGCTAGAGCTATTATTAATGGCTTAGTTGGAGCAGATAATATGAATAATGGAGAATGGAAAATTGGTTGGAATAGGAACGAGGTTGGATGGTGGTACTGAATAGATGTAATAAATAAATATTATTATACATCTCAAAATAGTTGGAAAGAAATTGATGGAGAGTGGTTAAATATTTAATTCGAATAATGCGGTGTGAAAATAATGAAAAATTATTAAGGGAAATATAGGTAAAATAATAAAACTTTGTAGTATAATATTGATATGATATTTATGGGAAAAATAGTGTATCATTGTTATTTTGTAAAAAGTAGATAAAACTAATTTGGGGATACCTGTAATGTCGATAATGGGAAGTTGAAAAAGTGAATATGAATAGCTGTTTTAAGAGTTTTGAAAATACTGTAGTTAGTCGCAATAATGACGAATTAAGGGAGATTTAATAATGTTTATTTGGAATGAAAAACTTAAAGAAACTAATACAATAGTTTATAAAAAACACAAATATAAAATGACTTCTATTAAAATGTGGGGAAATTATCGAATTGATATATTTGAAGATGATATAGCAGTTGTTTTTGAGAATAGTGCAAATGAATCTTTTCTAAAGTATGTAAATAAAGGAGATTCAATAGATAAACAAATAGTTGATTGGGCTAGTTCAAAAATACAGAAATGCTATGGTATTTGTGATTGTTGTAAGGACGAAAAACTAATATTTGAACTATCTAACTATGATAAAGAAAGAAAAGAATTTAAACAGTTAAATAGAATGTGTAAAAAGTGTCGAGATAATATATATTCTCAAATATTTGCGGATATAGATAATGAAAGAGCAAAGGAAGATAGAAAATTTGAAGAGTGTCTTAGAGCAAAACCACCAGTTATTATTGGGGGATTTATAACCAGAATTGAAGCTTACAATTATTTGAGAAAACTACCTGAAGAATCCATAGAAATAATTGACGAGGAATTTATCTATGCAAAGGCAATATTAAAGGCTAATGATAACACTTATTACCCTGTATTTTGTGTTATTGATAAATCATCAGGTGGAGAACTCTGGGAGACTGAATTTGTTACTGAGAATTTAGACAAGTACATACCTCAACAGTTTATATTTCCATATATTAATAAGGATAAGGTCGATATATTCCCATATACATATGAAACTTTAGCTGTAATTGAGGAAGATTTCCATCAGGATTCATGGTTTGGAGAAATAACTAGGAAAAAAATTAAACACCATCTATCTAATCTAATTCGAATTAAACGCTCTGGTAATATTCAAGATGCTATCGATATAGAAGATAATGATAACATTTCTGTTAGAACATATTTTTCAATTCAGCATTTAATATCTACTGCGTTATACAGAAAAGAAATAAGAGAATTAGAAAATAATTTAAATAAGAAATATAATGAGTATGAATTTTTAAAGCATCGCTCTCTTTGTACAAGTGCAATTTTTAGTGCAGTTTCCTTTTTAGAGGCATTAATAAATGAATTTTTTTCAGATTCATATGATAATCCAGAAGGAATTGTAAGAGACTTGCCAAGTGAATATATTGATTCATTAGGGCAAATGTGGGAATTAGGAATACCGAGAACTGCCAGTTATAACATAGTTGAAAAATATCAAATTGCATTAACTCTCTGTAAAAGAGACAAAATTAATTTTGGTTGTTCGCCTGGACAAGATATCTCAGTATTGATTAAGCTTCGAAATGCATTGATTCATTTTGAACCTGAATGGGTAGTAACAAGAGATATTATAAATAATACAAAAGATCGGCAGAAATTAGAAAAACTATTAATGTATAAATTTCAAATAAATAAATTTACTGGAGATAACAATCCCTTTTTCCCGGATAAATGCTTATCGTATGGTTGTGTAGATTGGGCATTAACAAATGTAATTGCATTTACAGATATATTTTTTATTTCACTTGGAATTGTTCCGCCATATGAAAAGATAAGATTTAAAATAAAAAATTTATTTGAGTAATATTAAAAAATAAAAACTTCTCCTAACAAGAAAACTCCGTACGGCTTGGAGTGAAGAAACAGCCAAGCTATACCTGAGAAGCTAAGCGAAGTCTCGCTAAGCTTCTCAGGATTGGAAATTAGAAACGTTATAATTTTAATAATTGTAATCCCGTCCCCATTAGGCTAATAATACTAAGCCGAGTTTCGGATGGTAAATAAAAATTGTTCTTTGAGCATTGATTTGTATAACATTTTGAAAATGTGTTATAGGATTAATTGAAAGATAAATAGTAATTTATAAAGGAGAATCAGCTAGTGAATATAAATACTAAAAGGTTATTATTAGTCCCGTTAGGACCACAGTATCTTATATCTACACATGAATATGCGAGTGATTTTGATAACACAAGATATATGAAATGCCTACCAAGTACTACCGTAAGCGAGACGAAAGATTTCTTAGAAAGGGTACAGGAAGAATGGCAAAAGGCTAGCCCTCAGTTTTATGAATATGCTATTCTGCTTGATGGGGAACACATCGGTGCTGTCAGCATTTATATTAATAAAGATAATGGGGAAGGGAACATTGGCTGGATAATAAATAAAAAATACTGGAGAAATGGATATGCAGAAGAAGCTGCAAAAGGAATCTTGAATTTTGCAATACAAGAACTCGGAGTCAGAAAGTTTGTTGCACACTGTGATAGTGAAAATATCGGTTCATATAGAGTTATGGAGAGATTAGGAATGTCATTAGTTAGTAAAATGCAAGGGCGTA
This sequence comes from Clostridium chromiireducens, assembly GCF_003575225.1. Taxonomy (NCBI): domain Bacteria; kingdom Bacillati; phylum Bacillota; class Clostridia; order Eubacteriales; family Clostridiaceae; genus Clostridium; species Clostridium chromiireducens. The sequence continues at coordinate 829,435 of NZ_QXDJ01000002.1, forward strand.
GGAACAAATCTTCTAAAGAGGATAGAGAAGAATTAACGTATTCACTTGAAATTGAATAAAGCTATATTCCAATTTCGTAGAGTTATCGAATTCTATTGACGCAGTGAACGAGCATTAATAGAATTCAAATTCTATTATTCATAAACTTATTATGAGCGATATTAGTTACTATATATTTCATAATAAATTGCTACATAATTAGGAGGTATTCAATGTCTAATAAGATATATAAAGTTAATACTGGTGAAAATTTCATTGCAGAAGTAGATATACCTGGATCAAAATCAGTGGCTAATAGAGCACTAGTCATATCTGCATTTGCAGAAGGTACTACTATACTAAAAAATATGCTTTTTTCTGATGATACTAAATATATGATGGAAGCTATAAGAAAATTGGGGAACAACGTAACTATTGATGAAAATACCAGAACAGTAGTAATTCAAAGTAATAAGAATAGAATATTTTCAGACACAGAACTTTTTGTAGGAAATGCAGGAACTGCCATGAGATTCTTACCTACTTATATTTCAACTGGCGAGGGTAAAGTGAGCTTGACAGGAATTCAACGAATGAAACAGAGACCTATTAAAGATTTAGTGGATGGACTCCTTGAATTAGGAGTAGATGTTACTTATAAAGAAAAAGAAGGTTATCCACCTTTTGAAATAAATGCAAAAGGTCTTTCTGGTGGTGAACTTTACATAAAAGGTGATAAAAGTTCACAATATCTCACATCAATTTTACTTTCTGCACCTTATGCTAAAGAGGATGTTACGATTAAAATTCAAGGGAAACTTGTGTCTATACCTTATGTTGATATAACTTTAAAAATGATGAAAGATTTTGGGGTTGAAGTTCAAAATAGAAACTACAAGGAATTTTTTATTAAAGCTGGACAAAAGTATAAAGGGCGAGAATATATTGTTGAAGGTGACTGCTCATCTGCTTCATATTTTTTTGCTATAGCAGCTGCTACAAGCAGTCAAATAAAAGTTAATAATGTATCAAAAAATGCTATGCAGGGGGATATAAAATTACTAGATATTCTTCATGAAATGGGCGCTGAAGTAACTTATGGAGAGAATTTTGTTGTTGTTAAAGGAACAGGTAAACTTAAAGGAATCTCAGTAGATATGCATCATATGTCTGATGTAGCACAAACTTTAGCTATTACAGCCTTATTTGCAGAAGGAAAAACAGAAATCAAAAATGTTTATAATATGCGTTTGAAAGAAACAGATAGATTAAAAGCTTTAAATATTGAACTTACAAAACTCGGTGCAAAGGTGATTGAACTAGAGGATGGAATAATTATTGAACCAAGCTATAATTACAAAGAAAATGTTACAATAGATACTTATGATGATCATAGAATGGCAATGAGTTTCTCTATTGCTGGACTTAAAATCCCTGGCACTATTATTGCCGATCCTGACTGTGTTTCAAAAACCTTTCCTAATTACTTTGATGAATTTGAGAAACTTTATAAATAAGTTTAACTATAATTGGTAATAGGGGAAATCTTAGTGAAAATTAGATTTATGCATTCTGGTCTGACTGGGAACTTAATAAATGATAGGTACTATATCATTAGTGCTTTTTCTCTTTGCCATTAAGTTTATTATGAATACCAAGAAATTTAATCTTCTTGTCATTATCCTGGAGATTTGATGATATATATAGTGATGGAATGAAGTGGTATGTGATGAAATTTAGATAAGACAATGAAGTTTATAAAAATCTTGGAATAAGATTGGTAAATTAAAAGAAAATAGATTGAAATAGTTAGTTCGCTTAGAACTTTTATTATAAGTAATGTATATAAATAAATTATAAACAATTATTTAGGTAATATTTATGGATATTTTTGATTTATCGCCAGAGGAGCTCACTGCATTAACAGCGGTTCTATCTATAGGAATTGCAAAACAATATCCTGAAGGTGACCGGTTAGGAGTATTGGCACTCTTTTTCACTAGTATAGGTGATATTCTGGCATTAATTCAGCTACAGAGATTAAGTATAGCTTCGAGAGCTGATACGGCACAAAATGAGCAAAGTGCACAAAATGAGAACAATACTCAAAACACTCAAAATTCTAATTCAAATGAAACAAAGGCTTAACGTTAAAATATTGTATATCATTAAATCTTACAAAATGGATTATGAGAACTCATTTCAAAATATAGTATCGTAGAATATTGAAATGAATATATTATTTAATTTCTATGTAAATGTAATAATACACAAATTAATGTAGAATTAATACAATATAAGTGAGTTAACTATTTTAGGAGAATTAATAACATTTTATGGAATATACAAATAATCAAACTACTAATGATGAGCAGTTACAGATTGTACTTCAAGGCATAAGAAAAGCAGTTCAAGGAGAAAGAGAAGACGAATTGTTTTATGATTATCTAATTAGTCAGGCACCAACAGATGAAGAAAGGGAAATAATAGCATCTATTAGAGATGACGAACGCAGACATAACAGAATATTTAGAATAATATATCAAGACTTTACAGGTATGGAAGTCCCAGTAGGAGAAGAAGAAACTTTTGAAACTCCTGAATCATATTTAGATGGTATTAAGAAAGCTTTATTTGGAGAATTAGGAGCTGTGGAAAGGTATAAAGCTATTAGGAGAAGACTTCCTATGGGAGCATACAAAGATGTATTATTTGATATAATTACAGATGAATTAAAACATGCATCTAAATATAACTATTTATTTACATTAAATAGTACAAGTAATAATTCTAATATGAATGAAAATTTAATGAAACAGAAGATAAATACGATAACAGATACAACTAATAATGAAGGTAGTAGTGTAACTAATGCAGCAAGTACAACAAATACTGCTAATTTTACTCCTGATGATTGGGTAAGGTATATTACACCATTAGTTAATCGTGCTTTAGCAGAGTCAAAAGAAGGTATTAACCAAGAACATTTATACCAAGAATTTATATTGTCAGGTGTACTCGTTGGCTTAGGGAATAAGCCTCAAGAAGCTATTGAACAAGTAGAAGATTGGGAAAAGACAGGAACCTCTCAATTACTAAAAATGAGTAAGATGAGTAGATATTTTTGTTAATGAATTTTAAATTGATTGCCAGTAGCAAAGAAATATACTCTCACATATGTTTGTAAATTTAGATACAAAAGACTTCGTGTAAATTGCGCAAAGTCTTTTGTTTATTATTAGTGAGAAAGTATAACAATAATGAGAATTTAAACCTTGATCTATGCTTTTCCTATATCAGCAAGGTTTGTATAAAATAATGCAAGAATTATGCAAATAGCAGATATATTGCAAAAAGCAGGTTTATGGATAATTGACTTATTTTTGAGCTATGATACCATAAAAATTCACACCAATATTTATAGTAGATATATTAGTAAATCCAAGTTTATCTAGTACCTCTATTAAATCCTTTTTATCTAATCTATGATCAATAGGAGGTCCAAAATCGCTATTAATTTTTTCCCATTCGACAATAGCAATTTTCCCTTCAGGAGATATAATTCTTTTTATCTCACTTATAAAGTTTTCTTTTTCATTAGCTTCATGTAATACAAGGCTTATAAAAGCAAATGTCACTTTATTATCTTCTAATTTTAAATCATTTTCTTCTGTCAAAATCGTTTCTACATTTGATATATTATTATCGCTAATTTTAACTTCAACATCTTTAAGCATTTCAGGCGATATATCCATTGCAAATATCTTACCGTTTTCTCCAACAATTTTGGATGCTGGAATAGTAAAATATCCAATACCGCAGCCTATATCAGCCATTATATCTACTTCCTGCAAATGAAGACTTATAAGGGTTTGTTCTGGTGGTAAAAGCTCTCTTCGCTTTTCATTGTCAAGTTTATGTTTATTCTTTGCATCAAACTTATGTGCCATTTTTTAAAATGCACCTCCTAAAATTTATTTTAATCGTATATATATTGCAGAAATAATTATTCAAAACTTAATGATTTTAAACGGAAATCTCAATTAAATGATCATTGAGTGTTGAACATAGCAACATATATATTATACAACTTAAGTAATATAAATTCTTAAGTATAATCATAATTTATATTAATACATAATAAGAGAAATTGGATGTGATTTTATCACAGAAAAGTGAATTAGATTTTGCTAAGTTAGAATTAAAAAGTAAAGTGATTTTAAGTAGAGGAGTGTTTTAAATGAAGAATGTTGGACACATAAATAGAATAATGAAATTTACTCCAGGATTAATGCTATTGAGTATTTTGTTTTGGGGAGAAGGGAATTTAAAGTATTTAGGGCTAATAGGTATAATTCCTATATTATCAGGTGTATTTGATGTTTGTCCTTTTTGCCTAATTTCAGGTAAAAAATCATGTAAGATAAAAAGTAACGGCTTCTATTGAGCCTTAATGTATTTTACATAAAAAAGAATGAAACATTAAGTCTCATTCTTTGGTTGTATTATTAGATTATATTTATTTTACAGTATTATCAATGTAACAATTACCTGTACCTCTAAATCCACCACCTGACATATGTCCAGTTCCTTGTGCATTTTTGAGTCCAGCTCCATTTTTGCCTGTTTTTTGACCTGGGGTTCCAGTGCAATTATCAAGATTATTTTTTAAAGTTTCTTTTAGTAAAACACCTTCTTCATTTGTTATAGTGCCATCTGCAACGGCTTTATCAACTGCTTTATTTCTTTCTTCAAGTAGAGCTGATTTAAATTGATCTTCTGTCATTCCTTTTTCTTCTGCTAAAGTATACATTGTTTTTCCAGAATTAAGCCCCGCTGTTATTTCTGCATCTGTCATACCAAGGTTATTTTTTAATATTGATTCTATATAATCATAACCTCTCATTCCTGTAATTCTTCCAAGTCCAGCTCTTTGGTGAGTAGCAGTTGATGATGATGTTGTTATTTCTGTACTGGCTGCATAGGCAGTTGCACCTAACCCCATTGTAATAGCTAAAGTTAATCCTAATATTAATTTCTTTGATTTCATTATATAGTCCTCCTTAAATTTTAAGTTAGTGCGAAAGTTTGTTAAACTGTTTTTTAGTTTGATATTGTCTACACCCTAATAATAAATCATTTCTAATATGTAAAAGTGTCCTAATTGTGAAATAAAAGTACACAATTAGGACACAATTTTAATTACAGTTGATGATATAATTTTGCCATAGGAACATCAAAAAAAAGATGTGAGGTGATAAAAATGAGTAAAGATATTTTGATTGCTGATGATAATATGGAAATAATTAAAATTTTAAAACCTTATATAGAAAGGGAAGGATTTAATGTGATTTTTGCACTTGACGGGGAAGAAGCATTATTAAAATTTAAACATTATAATCCTGTATTAATTTTACTTGATATCATGATGCCATTAATGGATGGAATTGAAGTCTGCAATAGAATTAGAGAAGAATCAAATACTCCAATTATAATGATAACTGCTAAAAGCGAAGATGCAGATAAGATACTAGGATTAAATTCTGGTGCTGATGATTATATTGTAAAGCCTTTTAGCCCTGGAGAAGTAGTGGCTAGAATAAGAGCAATACTACGACGCATTACTCCTATTGAAAATAATAAGCTATCGTTAATTAAATATTCATCACTTGAAATAGATATAAATAATTATGCTGTTAAATTAGAAGGAGTATATTTAAATCTTACGAAAAAAGAAATTGAAGTTTTATGGATGCTTGCAAGTTCACCTAATAATATTATTAAAAGGGATGATCTTTTAGATAATGTATGGGGAATCGATTACTTTGGAGATCCAAGAACAGTTGATACTCACATAAAGAGAATAAGAGCAAAGCTTGACATTAATGGACAGTATAATTGGGATATTAAAACTATATGGGGTATGGGGTACAAATTTGAGGTGAAAGATGTTTAAGAAAAATATTACTTTCAAACTAACACTTGGATTTTTAGTAATTGTCGTAGTTTCGACTCTTTTTATAGGTATTATAGCTTTAAATATATTTAGAAATAATATTTATGAAGTTAAAAAAAATAATATGAAAAAACATGCAATAGCAATTTCTGAAACTATTAAACCATACGTGGGGAATTCTTCAAATAATGAAGAGTTTATAAAAATGATACATTTACTAAATGATATTGATAATGCAAAGATTTGGATACTTAATACAGATAAGAGTATTATAACTGCATCGGATACTGACAATGATATTAAGTACATTAATGATTCAGAAATAACGGATTTATATAATGATATTAATAGCAAAGTATTAGATGGAGAAGAAGCGTATGATGAAGGTTATAATCCTTATTATAATGAAGAAATAATGACAATAGCAGTTCCAATAAAAGAGAGTAATACCATAATAGGAGCTGTAATTCTAAATTCATCAATAACTGATTTATCAAATTCCATGAATAAATTCTTTCTAAATTTAATTTTAGCAGTTTTAGGTGAAACAATCCTTGTAGGGGTATTAGGATATTATTTTTCTAGGAATATTTCTAGACCAATAAAGATAATTAATTCATCTGCCTTGGAATTAGCAAGGGGTCACTATGGAATAAAAACAAACATATATCAAAAGGATGAAATAGGGGAATTATCGAATTCATTTGATTTGTTGTCTTTGAAGCTTAAGTATACTATAGATGAGCTTTTTGAAGAAAAAAACAAATTAAGTAATATTATAACAAGCATGAGTGATGGAATTTTAGCTTTGGATAGAAATTCACAGATAATAAATATAAATGAAGCTGCTATAAATCTGCTTTCATATAAAATGGTAGATGAAAATGAAGTTATTAAAATATTAGCAGAATTAGATGTAATTCAAGAATTCAATTCTGCTATATTAAAAAATGAGAAAAAAGTAATAATAAAAGAGCATGAAAGTAAGGTGTTGGGATTTTCATTGTCTCCTATAAAGAGTAATTCAAATGAGATTATAGGTGGTGTCATTCTTATACAAGATATAAGTGAAAAAGAAAAACTTGAACAAATGCGTAAGGACTTCATTTCAAATGTTTCCCATGAGTTTAGGACTCCTTTAACAGTTATAAAAGGTAATTTAGAGTCTATTGCAGATGGAATGACAAAGCCAGAACATGTAGCAAATACCTGTGTTACTCTCATAAAAGAAACAAATAGACTAGAAAGAATGGTTAAAGATTTACTTAATTTAAGTAAATTGGATTCAGGCAAATTAGAAATTGATTTTAGTGAATTAGATGTTAATATGCTCATTAATGATACTATAAGAAGCCTTAGGCCATTAATAAGAAATAAGCAGATAGATTTGGAATTGTCTTTAGAGGGAAATTTACCAACATTATTAAGTGATTATGATAAATTAAAACAACTGTTAATCATATTTTTAGACAATGCAATTAAGTTTTCTGAAAATAAAGGTATTTTAAGAGTAACAACATATGCAGATAACAAAAATATTTATATAACCATAAAAGATAATGGAATTGGTATACCTAACGATGAAATTCAGTATTTAGGTGAAAAATTCTACAAGGCTGATAAAGCACGAAATGCAAATGCAGGTGGAACTGGTCTTGGTCTTTCAATAGCAAAAAGATTAGCAAAGGTTTTAAATGGAAGTGTTTCTATAGAAAGTGATTTAGGAAAAGGCACAACAATAACTATTTCATTTTCAATTATGTAGGAAGAGGTGATTTTGTGAGACATGGATATCATATGGGATATGGATTTTGGGGTTCGTATATCTTAATGCTTATTTTAATGATTTTTGCAGTCTTATTATTCATTTTATTAAGAAATAAGAAAACTGAAAATCCATTTGCAATAATATTAATTGATATTCTTAAAGAAAAATATGCTGCAGGTATAATCAATGCTGATGAGTATATTGAAAGAAAAGCTGTTATTGAAGATACAGAGGATTCGAATCCTTATACTACTATACTTTTAAAAAGATATGCACATTGTGCCATAGACACCAAGGAATTTTTAAATATTAAAAATGAAATTGAAAGTAAAGGTATTAATAACTCAACATGTGAAAAACTTGCAAAGGGAGAATTGTCTTATGATGAGTTTAAACTTAGGAAATAGAATTACTTTTTATAAAGAGAATATAAATTCATAAAAACTATTGAATGGAAACAAATAAAAAGTATTAGGGGGAAAACAAATGCCAAATAATAAAGTTTTAAAAAGTCTACGTTATATTCTACTTGCGATATTTTTGATACATAGTACTGTAGAAGCTTATCTTCACCAACTTCTGGGAGGAGGTAAGGAACCATCGATACATGCTCTGTGCCCTTATGGAGGATTAGAGTCACTTTATAGTTTGATTTTTGGAGGCACCTTTATAGAAAAGATATTTTCAGGTACAGTAGTTATTTTGATAATAACACTAATAATAGCATTAATATTTAGAAGGAGTTTTTGTGGACTTATTTGTCCATTTGGCGCTCTTCAAGAATTCTTCGGGATTATAGGAAAGAAATTATTTAGAAAAAGGTTTATTATGCCAGAAAAAGTAGATAAGCCTTTAAGGTATCTTAAATATCTTGTTCTTCTAGTTACCTTATATTTTGCATGGAATACAGCTGGGTTATGGGTAAATCCATATGATCCTTGGGCTGCATATGGACATGTATCTGCTGGAATAGAATCTTTAATTGATGAATATTTAATTGGATTGATTATATTAATTGTTATCTTAATAGGGTCTTTATTATATGATAGATTTTTTTGTAAATATCTTTGCCCTATGGGTGCTGTTTATGGAATGATTTCAAAATTAAGTCCAGCTAAAATTACAAGAAATGAAAATACTTGTGTTAATTGTGGTATATGCAATAAAAATTGCTCTGTTAATATTAAAGTTTCAGAGCAGAAAGAAGTAAAATCAGCTGAATGTATCAATTGTCAAATCTGTATACTTTCATGTCCTAAAAATAATACTTTAGAATTTAAGATTAGGAACAAAGCCATCAAACCAATATTCGTACTAATTTTTGTATTTGTATTATTCTTTGGTGGAATTGGAATCACTAAAATTATGGGAGTATATGAAATTACTCCACCGCCTATAACTTCTGGAACAAAAATAAATCCAGAAGAAATAAAAGGTTATATGACCTTAAATGAATTATCAATTGGATTAAACATGGATTTAAATGAAGTTTATAAAAAGCTTGATTTACCTATGTCTATTTCAAAAGATACTAAATTAAAAGACATTAAAAACATAATTCCAGATTTTGAAGTAGAAGGGGCTAGGGAAAAGTTAAGATAATTAAATTAAGTGATAATTCGAATAAGACATACTTTTGTTTGAGTGAAAAATGATAATACTTTAGTTGAGTGACATTGTCACAGATAAGAATAGCGATATTTATTAGAATAAAAGAGAACCAAAAAAGCGAAGGTAAAAAAATAGAAAGCGCTTATTTAATAAATAACAAATCGGGGGGATTTTATTTGGAAAAATTTTTAAAGTTATGGAAGAAGTATTCATTTACACTATTAATCGCATTTATAGTATTAGGTATGTTTGATTTGAGATTTGCAGTGGTGGCTTTAATTTGTATGATAGCACCAGTAATTGTATCTATTTATAAGGGGAGATTTTGGTGCGGAAATTTATGTCCAAGAGGAAATTTTTATGATAACGTAGTATCAAAATTTAGTAATAAGAGAAAGCCGCCTAAGTTTTTTAAATCCTATTATTTTAGAGCGGTTATTCTAACAATAATGATGACAATGTTTACCTCAGGAGTATATAAAAATTGGGGGAACCTTTATGGAATAGGAATGGTCGTTTATAGATTGATTGTAGTAACAACTATAATAGGTATAGCATTATCCCTAGTATTCAATCATAGAACTTGGTGCAGCTTTTGTCCTATGGGAACTTTAGCATCAATCACAGGAAAATTTAGAAAAAGTAAAAACGTATTGCATGTATCAGATACATGTGTATCTTGCAAAATTTGCGAAAAGAAATGTCCATTAGGGTTAGTTCCATATGATTATAAAGGTGATATATTAAGCCATCCAGATTGTATTCAATGCGGAAAGTGTGCTATAGCATGCCCTAAAAAAGCCATAGGATACAATAACATTACTATAAAATAGGAATGATTCTGTTTTAAGGTACGAAATGTTAAAATTGCATGGTCATTATGGCATTTTAAATAGTTTAATAATAAGAAGAGAGGAAACTGAGAATAATATATCCTCTTTTTTTTAATGGATTTTATTTGTGTGACTAAATCACAAATGTTTTTGAGATACTAGTATATAATAATATCAAGGAGTCACACTAGGAATAGTAAGTTAGATATATTAGATGATAAATCAAGTTATATACAAGCTTTATCTGGCAATTATCCAGTATTAGAGAAAATAGATAAAAAGAATAATATTATTAAAAGATTTAAATGAAATAATAAAAAATTAATGATATTAATGATTTAAGAAATACTAATTAAGAAAAATTTGAGGAGGAATTAAAATGTTTGGATTATTTAAGAAGGATAATGGAAGAGTAATTAATGTGAATGATATTGATGAGTTAATAGGAAAGGTTGAGTTGATTGATATCCGAGAAGATTATGAATATAAGGGTGGCAGTATAAAAAGTGCTAAAAATATACCAATGGGTAAACTTTTAAATGAGCCAGAAAAATATTTAAATAAAAGTAAAGAATACTACATAATGTGCCAATCAGGTGGCAGAAGCGCAAGAGCATGTAATACACTTACAAGTCAAGGATTTAATGTTGTCAATGTTTCAGGTGGAATGGGGTCATATGCAGGAACTAAAAGAAAATAGTTTGTTTTCTTTTGCTATAGTATATGTGTGTGACTAGATCGCATAAATTTTCTAGAGATTTATATATAATAAAGTCATGGAAGTAAATAAATGACTTTTATGATAAAATAGGAGGTTCGTGATTATGAAGAAGAAAATATTAATAGTTGGAGGAGTTGCAGGGGGAGCATCAGCTGCAGCAAGACTTAGAAGGCTTAGTGAAGAAGATGAAATAATAATGTTTGAAAGAGGGCCACATGTATCTTTTTCGAATTGTGCCCTACCATATCATTTAAGTGGGTTAATAGATGAAGCTGATAGATTGGTTTTAATGAGTCCAGAAAAATTTCTAGTTCAATATAATATTCAAGCTAGAGTAAATAATGAAGTGTTATCTATAAATAAAGAAGAAAAATATGCACTTATTAAAAATCTACTAACTGGTGAAACATATAAAGAGAACTATGATAAGTTAGTGTTATCTCCAGGAGCTAAGCCAATTGTACCTAATATTCCAGGAATAGAAGAAGTGAATGTTTTTACAATAAGAAATGTAGTTGATATAGATAAACTAAATAAATACATTAAATCAATGGATGCAAAAGACATAGTCGTTATTGGCGGTGGATATGTAGGGGTTGAAGCAGCTGAAAATTTAAGGGAAGCTGATTATAATGTGACACTTATAGAAGGAACAGATCAAATATTAAGGCCATTTGATTATGATATGGTTCAAATTCTTCATAAAGAACTTTATGATCATGGAATAGATTTAATTGTAGGAGATAAAGTTGAAAAATTTGAAAAGGATACAGTAGTTTTAGAATCAGGTAAAAAAGTTAATGCTAAAGTTGTAGTAATGGCTATTGGTGTCTCACCTGAAACTGCTTTAGCTAAAGAAGCAGCATTGGACATTGGCGAAACAGGTGCAATAAAGGTAGATCAAAATTACAGAACAAATGATGAGAATATTTATGCTGTTGGAGATGCAATAGAAGTTTATAATTCATTAACTCATTCCGTACAAAAATTATCCCTTGCAGGACCAGCTCAAAAGCAGGCAAGATCCGTTGCAGACCATATGAACGGAAAGAAGGGAATAAATAAGGGCTATATAGGATCATCGGCTATAAAAGTTTTTGATTATAATGGAGCATCGACAGGCCTAAATGAAGCGCTTATAAATGTCTTAAATATGAAAATACAATATGATGTTGTAAGGGTTATACTTACAGATAAAGTAGGAATAATGCCTAATTCATCACCAGTGCACTTAAAATTATTATTTGAAGTTCCAACAGGAAAGATTTTAGGAGCTCAAGCTATAGGTAAAGGTGATGTCACAAAGAGAATAGATGTAATTGCTACAGCTATAAAATTTGGAGGCACTTTAGAAGATTTAAAAGATTTAGAATTGTGTTATGCACCACCATTTTCTACTGCAAAAGATGTGGTTAACTATGCAGGATATGTTGGTTCTAATCTCTTAAATGGTGACTTTAAACAGGTTAATGTTGATTTAGTAAGAGGCCTTGTAGAGCATGATTCTCATATAATAGATGTAAGAGAAAGAGGCGAGTTTGCAAGCGGCCATATTAAAAATGCAGTAAATATTCCATTAAGTGAATTAAGACAAAGAATAAATGAAATACCAAAAGATAAACCAGTATATCTACATTGTAGGACAGGACAAAGAAGTTATAATGCTACTTTAGCACTTCAAAACTTAGGATTTAGTAAGGTGTATAATATCACAGGAAGCTTTTTAGCATTATCTTTTTATGAATACTTTAATGATAAAACTAAGAATAGAGAAAGTATTGTTACAGAATATAATTTTAGATAAAGTTTTGAAAGGTCTTAATAAGAAAACCACTCAAGTTGTGTTAAATTTGAGTGGTTTTTATAGATTATTCCTTAATTTCTATTTGATAATAATAGAAATTAAGAAGTAGTACAATATTTAGAAAAATTCTACATTAATAAACAAGTATCATATTATCATTATTATATTAATAAAATGTTTATAGATAAAAATAGTTTAGGGGTATTTATGTCTATTTATTTTGATTTAAAAACAATCGAAGATCTTATACGAGAAAATTATTGCAGGCAACAAAAACAATTTACTTTAGAAGAATTAGCACAATATGATGGAAGTAATGGAAAGCCAATTTATGTGGCAGTTGATGGTATAGTCTATGATTTAAGTAAAGTAGAATCATGGTCAGGAGGTAAGCATTTTGATCTTACTGCTGGGAAAGATTTAACAACCGAATTTAATTCTCATCATGGAGTTATTACAGAACTTAGCGGAATACCTAAGATTGGAATACTTACAGAAAGTAAAAATATAAATACTGCTTCTAAAGCTAGGGTAGCACTGGCAGATACATATGATTTTAGCCCTGATGATTGGATTGGATATATTACTCCATTAGTTGATGATGCATTAGAAGAAGCTAATGGTGGAGTTAGTTTAGAACATTTATTTCAGAAATATATCATGGTAGGTATACTTGTAGGGCAAGGAAGAACTTTTGATGAAGCTACTAGTGAGATATCGGATTGGGAAAAGACTGGTATATCCAAACTATTAGATAAGAGTAAGATGACCAGAGATTATTAGTAGTAAAGTGAAGATAAATATTTCTTGCATTAGTTTAACAAACCTATTATAAGGAGCAGTCTACCAATGTTCTTTATAATAGGTTTTAAATTTTTTATGGATGTTCACAAATAAAAGTACCTTTTCATATTTTTATATAATATCTAGTACTATGTTATAAGGGGCAAAAATTTTATCGATATTTTGTAAATGTTAATATTACTGGGTTTATTTAGTTAAGGGTTCGTTTGCAATATGATTGCAGAAGTCGAAAAGATTATATCTTAAAGGTAAATTCTTTATTGATACTATATCTTCTTTAAAGTTTCCATCCCATGGAGAAACAGATATGAGACAATCATCAAAAACTTTTATTAAATACTGTTTCTTATCATCAAAAATAAGTTTTATTCTGTAAGGCTCTTTTTTATCAGCAGCCTCATCAGAATAATTATCACTAGTTAAAGAAGAAATAAAATCTTCAATTATTATATTTTCATCACTAGGAACATCTATTTCCTTATATAAGTTTGTATCAAACACATAAAGGGTAAACTTTTCATTATTTAATATTTTATTTCTAATTTCATCAATATAATAATGATTGTTCGGTTTTACAGATAAACTTATGTATTTAGGATCTTGTAAGCTACAACCACTAATAGTGGAAAAAAGAAAAAGAACAATAAAAATATAATGTAATTTCTTCAAATAAAAGACCTCCTTGAAATACTTTATTCATTATTAATTTATTCTTTGTATTATATTTTAGAACATTTTGGACAATGAATAGGTGATAATTAACGTTATTTTATAATATGAATAAGAGTAATGATAAATTTGGGGGACAGTATGTATATAATAGGAACAGTAGGACCAAATGTAAAAGATAGAACTATACTAAAAGGTATAATAGATAGTGGCGTAAATGCATTAAGATTTAATTTTATACACGGAAGTGCAACAGAATTTTTAGAATTTTTTGAGATGGCGAAGGAAATAAAAGATAACATAGAAATTGTGCTGGACCTTTCAGGGAATAAAGTAAGAGTATCTAGTAAATTTCAATATATATATAAAGTTTATGATGGAGAAGAAATTTATTTTTGTGGAGAAGATAAATATGAAGAGATAAACAAAGATACTAATAAAATAAAAACAAAGATAATTCCATTAAATATAAAAAATAAAATATTAAATGAAAAGGACTATGAACAAATAGGAATAAAAGATAATACCATGATTTTTAATGTTATAGGTAAAAAAGATGGACTTATTAGGGTTGTTACAATAAGAGGGGGGATAATAAGAAAAGGGAAGGGCTGTAATATAAAAAATTTAGAAAGAAAAGCTTTCTCATTAAGTGAAAATGATAAGAATGCAATAAGATGGGGAATAAAAAATAAAGTAGATATTATATGCCAATCATTTGTTGAAAGTAAAGAAGATATAGAAGATATAAAACTATTCTTAAATAAAAATATGGAAGGTGGTATTCAACCAAAAATTTGGGCAAAGATTGAAACCTTAAATGGCGTAAATAATATAAAAACTATTTTGACTGAGGCAGATGGAATTGTAATAGGCAGAGGAGATCTTATTCCAGAAACATCAATTGAAGATACGCCAGTATATGAAGAGCAAATAATAAAAGAAGTTATTAAGGATAAGGGAAAAGATATAATCATCGGAACTCACCTTTTTAATAGTATGAAAAGCGGAAAAATGCCGGCTATTTCAGAAGTGGAAAGTATATATAATTTCATAAAGATAGGAGCTACAGGATTTCTATTAGCTGGTGAAACATCAGTAGGAAAAGCACCAGTCAAAACAGTTGAATTTTTAAATAAATTAATTACAAAATATAAGGAATGATAAAAGCTGCATATAGACAAGTTAAATATAGTTTGTCTATATGCATTAAGTCATCTGAATTATATGATTTTTGCTAAACTGACTTTAGAGTTTTCTTTCACCAAATGCAAAATATCTATATAATATTGATAAATTCACTATTATGTTTATTTTTTAGACATTACTAAAAGATGGTAACATCTTTATGCAAATTATTGCACACCTATATTTAAACATGCTTGTGAATTCTATTTAAGTAAAAACTTATTATAAGAGTTAAGGCATAATCATATATTAAAAAGCCGATTTGTCCTGCTATCCACATTAAATAGATAGGCGATTTAATATTAAAAGTATCTAAGAAATTTGAGATAACAAAATACATTAGAGAAAGTAGAATATTAAAAGAAATTAACTTTAAGAATATCTCTATAACAATGTTTCTGCGTTTTTCTATAAAGTACTTTACTATCCCATAAATACCAAAAAATAAAGTATATAAAAAAGCAATATTAACTGGAGTTAAGAAAAAGCTTAATATACTGGATGCAATATAAACCAGTATTGTTCCTTTAATTGAAGTTCTAATAATTGATATAGGAATTAAGCATGAAGCAACTGTCAAAATAGATAAAGTACTTATTGACATAATAGAAGCAGCATAAAGTATTATTAGAGTTAAAGTCACTAATATTCCACTTTCAGCAATAGATTTTGCATTCATAAAATTATTCACCTCTTTAAATAAGTACAAGTTTGTACTGTGAATTTTCATGGGAAAGCCTTAACAAACTAAAGATTAGCAACAGCCAATCAAATCTCCACCAGCACATTCGCATAAAGAATCTAAACACCAAAGATTTATACAACAGTTACACATGTCTGCATTGTTTGTGTTGGTTGTTCTATAATATGGATTAGAGTAATTGTTTCCTCTTTGCCTCAATGAGTTTAAACCTTGTCTATATTCGAAGTTATTTGGATCCATAGTTACCGCTGTATTCATATGTTCCAAAGCGGAATCAAACCATCCCTTGTTTAAAAGTACAGCGCCATATAAATAATTCCATTCTGCATTTCTATTATTATTAGAATTTAATCTGCTTTCAGCAGCTGCATAATTTCCAGATTGAATAAATCTTCTTATTTCTTGAAAATCAGAAAAGCTGCTAGAAGAATTATTATAAGAAGAATTATTGCTATAATTAGCATTTGGGTTCTTGGTTAATTTTTCATAAGCCTCATTAATTTCAATCATTTTTTCTTGAGCTAAATTTTTTAAAGGATTATCACCAAATTGATCAGGATGATATTGTTTAATTAATTTTCTATAAGCACTTTTTATCTCATCCTGACTGGCACCTGGTTTTACGCCTAATATTTCATATGGATTCATTATAAATCTCTCCTTTTAGTTTCATTAGTAGTTTCTGGATGATTAATTATATTGTTATATTTATCCATTAAGCCTAATTCTATTATGTTATATAATATATCTTCATTTCTCCTAAGTTTCAAGCGTTCTAAATTTTCTTTACAGCTATAGCCGCAATTTAAAATTGTAAATTCTATTTTTGATTTTATCAATCCTATAAATTTATCGTATATTAAGGCATCTTTATTATATAAAAAATCTATTGGATTAAACTTTCCTTTTTCCATATCAGATTTTAAATCGTCTAAAGCATCAATTAAATAAATCCATTTGCCTATAGAATACCCTAAACTATATAAAGTATTTCTTAGTTCAGGAGAATCGTTTATTAATTCAAAAGGATAGTCTCGCAAGATTATCCCGACTAAATCACTAAATGGATCACATATTTCATCAATAGAGGCAAAGGATTTTGTGCTCTCTAAGGTGGAAAGCTTATTTAGCGATTCCATAATTTTATCATTAATATTTATAACTGAAGAAGAAAATTTTCTTTTATATGTCGACAAAAGAATTGAGAAAAATTTACTCTTTATATTTTTATCATCATTAACATCATCTAAAAGCTTGTAATAAAATAAAGATATATTCATAGCGGCTGCGTAGGATAAAGCTTTATTATTTACAATTACAGCTTTTTTCTCAGTGGGATGAAGTGAACATCTATACTTCGAAACCTCTAATTCTTCAGGGATTAATGCGTCCAATAACAAGCCTAAAAAAGTCATATCATAATTTAAAGCCATCCTAGGCAAATTACCGAATTCATTTTTAATATGACAACATAAACCACAATAATAGCATTTAAATCTAGCAAAATCTTTTACTTTCATTTCTGCCTTTAAGGGAGTTACATATCCAAACAATAAAAACACTCCTTTAAAATTAAGTATAAATACATTATACAGTAAATATCAATATTCAAACAATAAAGTTTATAGATATATAATAAAACATTCAGATATTATTAACAATTTAAAGTGTTATTGTTTAATACTAGAGAAGGTATTTGTAATTATATTAAAGTACGTGTATAGTAACATCTATATAACTAGTTATATCATCTTCTGGAGGTACAAGTGAAATAATGAATTATTTAGGCTGAAATTTTTGTGGTCAGAAATGTTGCTGCATGCATTTTTACTAACGGACAATAGTATAATATTCTTGGAGTAAAAAGGATCTATAGGGATATAATAGAGTTTAATAAATATTTCGTTATAAATTTCAAATATTTATTAAAAAACTCTTTACAGCGGATAATAATTATTATATAATAACAAATGTAGCAGATAGCTAAATATTAATAAATTAACAAAAGAAAAATAAGTAAATATAATTAAAATAAATTAAAATTTTAGGAGGAATAAATTATGAAAAAATTCGTTTGTACAGTGTGTGGATATATTTATGAAGGAGAAGCAGCACCAGAAAAATGCCCAGTGTGTGGGGTAGGTTCAGACAAGTTCGTAGAACAAAGTGGAGACTTAGCTTTTGCTGATGAACATGTAATCGGAGTTGCTAAAGGTGTGGATAAAGAAATAATTGATGGATTACAAGCAAACTTTATTGGTGAATGTACAGAAGTAGGAATGTACTTAGCTATGTCAAGACAAGCTGATAGAGAAGGATATCCAGAAGTAGCAGAAGCTTATAAGAGAATAGCTTTTGAAGAAGCAGAACATGCTTCAAAATTTGCAGAATTATTAGGTGAAGTAGTAGCAGCAGATACAAAAGCTAACTTACAAGCGAGAGTTGATGCAGAGCATGGTGCATGTCAAGGTAAAAAAGATTTAGCAACACTTGCTAAAAAATTAAACTTAGATGCTATCCATGATACAGTACATGAAATGTGTAAAGATGAAGCTAGACATGGAAAAGCATTCAAAGGACTTTTAGATAGATATTTTGCATAGACTTTAATATATACTTAAAATAAATGCAGATTTAATTCTATATGGATTAATAGAAAATATTAATAGCAGGTTATTTAGTTTTGCATGAATCAAATTTAGATTTGGACAAGCAAAACTAGGATAACCTGCTATTAATTTTGATTTATAAATGATAAACAAGCATTTATGTTTGTATTTTTATAGCTTCTCTTGATATAAAGATTGATACATATCATAAGTCTTTTCATCTAAGCAGACCATTGCAATTTTATCAAAAACTTCAGGCGAATTTTCGATAAAATTTAGAATTTCATCTAAGGCTATACTACAAGCATCTTTTAGTGGGTATGAGTATGCGCCAGTACTTATTGAGGGTAAAGCAATAGTTCTAATTGGATGTTCTTTTATATAATCTTCAAATTCTTTTACTAAAAGATCTTTTTGCCTGCTTGTATTAAAACGATAAAGATTTTTATCTAAGATTTCATTACACTGCTTAGCATAGTAATTTGAATAATTTTCTGCAATTTCAAAAACTGAGCGATACGCACTTCGTAAATATTTTTCTTCTGTGCCATTATTTCTGTAAATGGGGCCAACGGTGTGTATTACCCATGATATCCCATAATCTCTCAGCCCATAGGATTTAGTTATTTTTGATTTTCCTGTTAAACATCCATTTAAATGTCTACATTCTTCAAGTAATTTATCACCACAAGCTCGATGAATTGCACCATCAACTCCGCCACCACCAAGTAAAGATGCATTTGCAGCATTTACAATCGCATCAAACTTAATCTTAGTGATATCCCCAAATAGTATTTCAAATTTAGTCAAATTAATCACCTCATATTTAGTCACACAAATTCTCTTACTTAATAGTTTACACCTAATTCTCTTAAATAAAAATAACAAAATTCCAATAAATTGTTAATAGAAGTGACATAATTCTCATATTTATTAAATAAAAAAAAGAGAAAACACTTATTATTATAAATAGAATGTCCTCCCTTTTTATTAGTATTAATTAATGACTTATATTCACGTTTATCAAATTTTAGATAGGTTGATTTTCTAAATTTTTTCTTCTATTATCTAAAGGATTTAGATTTATGTGATGCACCTTCATTGTTTCATCAGGATTCATAATTAAGTTATCTAAACGAATTCTGCCTTCAGGAGTATTAGCTACAACCATTAATTCAGAACCTTTTTTATATATAACCCAGTTATAATTATCCCTTACGACCTTATTTACATCTTCCATTGAGATTAAGGCTGTTTCTTTGTGATTTCCGAATTTATCCCTTAAGATAATTCCCATTGTTTCATGATCTATTTTTGTACAATCATTTTTAGATGTTCTATTGTATACTTCTAAATTTTCTTTTCTGTTATCTAATGTATTTCCATTTAAATGCTTTATAGGAGTTCTTGGATCAACATCTAGAATTACTGAGTGAATAGTTTTTTTAGTAGCCGTAGTCTTGCCGTTAACCTTAGTTACAGATTGAGTTTGTACTAAGTAGTTATTGAAATCTTTATGCCATTCAGCAAACCAAATTCCTTCTTGCTTTACTCTTTCGGCATCATATGTATCTATTTTACAAGTAAGTTCAGATCCATCCTTCTTTAGCACAGTAATTTCAGTTAAGTTACCTTTTGGCGTATATTTATTTTCTTGAGTTTTATAATTTGTATTTATGGTTAAGCACCTCTTTCAGTATTTTAATATTTGAATAATAAAAAATCTATAATAACTTCCATTTGAAAAAATAACATAAAATAAGTTATTTTACAAGGGATTATCTATCTTTTAGTATTGCTAATATGCGTTAAATTTAAACATTACATTATTATACCAGATTAAAAATATAAAAGATATACACATCTAAAAAAAGCGCGAAGCGCAATTAAGATCATTAAATTCTAAAAAAATATACACCTTTAAAAAAAGCGCGAAGCGCAACCAAGATCATTGAATCTAAAAAAGCATGCATCTAAAAAAAGCGCGAAGCGCAATTAAGATCATTAAATTCTAAAAAAATATACACCTTTAAAAAAAGCGCGAAGCGCAACCAAGATCATTGAATCTAAAAAAGCATGCATCTAAAAAAAGCGCGAAGCGCAACCAAGATCATTAAATAAAAACACCCAATATTAAAAACTCAATAAATTTATAAAATATTTAAACATTTAACTAATTACATACTATATTAAAATATTTTACTAATTTTATTTTTCTTAGCGTAGATATATAAAATAATGATTATAATACTAAAGAGTAATTATGAGAATTTTTAGGCTAAACTATAAAATTAAAAGTTTGATTAATTAAATAAATCAAATAGGAGGTTGTCATGACGGAGATAATGTTATTTACATTAATTGGTTTGATGGCAGGAGTATTAAGTGGAATGTTTGGAATTGGAGGTGGAATAATAATTGTTCCTGCACTTATTTATTTATGCGGTTTTGACCAGTTAAAGGCACAGGGGACTTCACTTGCAATTATGTTGCCGCCCGTTGGAATTTTAGCTTTTATCGAATATTATAGAAGAGGGCAGGTGAGTATAAAGGCAGGAATATTAATATGCATATTTTTGGTAATAGGGTCCGTATTTGGCGCTAAGATTGCAAATAGTGTTCCTATATCAGTAATAAAAAAGGGTTTTGCTATATTGATGATTGCAATTTCAATAAAAATGCTTTTATCTAAATAGAAATTCATATATTAAAACAGAACAATGGGAATTTAGAAACATAAAAGTATATTTATAAATTTTAATGTATAAAGACCATACATATAAAGGGAACTTATTCCATATTCATGTGTGGTTTTTTTGCTTTATTCAGAATTTTTATGCATTTAAAAGAGTAAGGATTCGGTTGTAATAAGTTATAAACTAAGTATTAGTGCTGGACATAAGTATTTTAACTGAGTTACAATAGAATTTGATAAAATAGCAGAATATACGAGGTACGGAAGATTATGATTATTACTAGAACTTTAAAGGATATTTCAGAAGATAAAAAATTTATACGTAAAGCTGTAGCAATTACTATACCAATAGCATTGCAGGCTCTATTAAATACAAGTTTAAATCTCGTAGATACTGTAATGATTGGGAGTTTGGGGCAGAGCTCGATTGCAGCAGTTGGACTAGCAAATAAAGTTTTCTTTGTTTTTACATTGTTGTTATTTGGTGTTGTAAGCGGTTCTTCTATTTTAACAGCTCAATACTTTGGAAAAAAGGATATTCAAAATATAAGAAGAGTATTGGGAATGTCTCTTACAATTGCTTTGCTGGGTTCAATTCTTTTTGTCATTCCAAGTTTAATGTGCCCCGAGTTAGTTATGGGGATATTTACTCCTAATGAAAATACTATAAAAATTGGTGCGGGATATCTAGCAATATCTGCAATTAGTTATCCACTAACAGCAATTACCAATGTCTACGTTGCGCTTTTAAGAGGTGTAAATCAAGTAAAGGCGCCAGTATTTATTACATTGATTTCTATTTTTATAAAAGTAATACTAAATTATACTTTAATATTTGGACATTTTGGAGCACCCGCTCTTGGGGTTCAAGGTGAGGCTATTGCAACATTGATTGCTAGAACAATTGAATGCTTGTGCATTCTGTCTATAGTATATTATGAGAAAGGACCAGCGGCAGCAAAAATTAAAGAATTAGTGTCTTTTAATAAAAACTTTGTTAATTTATATTTTAAAACTGTTTCACCTGTTATTCTAAATGAATTTATGTGGGGACTTGGAGTTACAATGTATTCGTTAGTATACGGAAGAATGGGAGATGGAGCTGTTGCGTCTATCACAATTACTCAAACCGTTGAACAAATAATCACAGTAATATTCCAAGGCATTAGTGCTGCAACTGCTGTTATATTAGGAAATGAATTAGGGGCGAATAAATTAGATGAGGCTAGGGCTCATGCAAAGTACTTCATTGTTCTTCAATTTATTTGTGCGCTAATAATGGGTGTGATATGCTTTATTATAAGGAATCCATTGATTACTCTTTTTAGTGTATCAGATGCAGTAGGAGGAGATATAAGTAAATGCTTAATTGTTTTTATAATTTACTTACCATTTAAAATTTTTAACTGGGTTAATATAGTTGGAATTCTAAGAAGCGGCGGGGATACAAAGGTAGCATTAATGTTAGATATTAGTGGTGTATGGTTAGTTGGAATTCCTTTTGCTTTTCTTGGTGGAATGGTTTTAAAATTACCTATATACTCTGTATATGCAATGGTTGCATTTGAAGAAGTATATAAATTTATTTTAGGATTTAAAAGGTATAAACAAAAGGTATGGCTTAGAAATCTAGTTTAAAATTTAGTTGGAGATATTTTTAGATAGAGATTGGTTCCTATTTTATAAATATCTCTTTTTAAATATATTTTTAATTTTTTTGTAACAACTATGCAAATAATTTTCTATATAATAGGAAATAATGAAGATATTAAGTAAAGCATATAATTGGAGGAATACATGGATAAACAAGTTAATCGTAGACCTAAAAAACGGAAAAAGAAAAAGAAATCTAATACAAAAGTACTATTAAGAGGAGTATTGGATATGCTTATATTCCTAGTTGTAACTACGCCTCTTGTGTTTTTTTTAGGACCCTATGATAATACTAGAAAAACATTAATCTCAACAGTACTTGCAACAAGACACGCGTACTTAATAAATGATATAATCCCTAAACCATTATTAGATAAAATGCTTGGAATTGAAGAAAATGATGATAGTGCAGAGGTTTTCCAAGACATGAAAAAGGTAAATGTTAAATATACAGTTGGTAATGAGGTTAACAGATATAAAGTACATGAACAAAGGTTTGATGCATATATATTAGAAATAAAAAATCCTTTGAAGGTTAAGGTGGCAATGACCAAGTTTTTAGGGAAAATGGGGCAAAAAACAAGTGATATGGCTGGTGAACATAATGCCGTTGCAGCCATTAATGGTGGTTCATTTATAGATAAATCTTCTGATGGAACTGCATATGCAGGTACTGGTTCAGAACCTGGTGGTTTTGTAATTTCTGGTGGAAAAGTTGTTTACCCACAAGGAAACGTTAATGAGAATACAATTGAAAATGTTGTTGCATTTACAAAAAATGGAGAGCTTATAGTTGGGGATCATTCAATCTCTCAGCTTAAAAAATTAAATGTTCAAGAAGCTATGTGCTTTAGAAAACCTAATATTATAATTAATGGAGTAAGGCAAGTGAAAAATAAAATGGAGGAAGGTCTTAACCCAAGAACTGCTGTTGGTCAAAAGGCGGATGGAACAATAATCTTTTTAGTTATAGATGGACGGAAAGTAACATCACCTGGCGCTAGCTTATATGATGTTCAAGAAATCATGATGAGTAGAGGCGCGGTTAACGCAGGAGCTCTTGATGGCGGATACTCATCAACCATGTATTATAAAGGCAATGTAATAAATTCTCCTAATGCTTGGGATGGTGAAAGATCTGTTGCCACAGCATTTTATGTAGAACAATAAAGGAGAGAAATTTATGAATAAGAATATAAAGAGAAGATTAACGTGGTTTGCAATTGCTTTAATATTGCAGCAAAGCATATTTTTATATGTAGATAAAGTGTATTTAGGTTCAGATATTAGCATACAGGCAGAGAAAATTGATGAAGAAGAAGATATAGCAGATAAAAAAACAGAAATCGATATAAAAAGTAACATAAGTGAAATTAAAGTATCTTCAGATGGTAGATTTGTTTCATATATAGATGGAAACAAGCTGAAAATATTGGATAGTAATGATAACAAAGAGACAGAATGTGAGCTTGATAGTGGTGCACAGGTATCATTTTATAAGTGGTTAAATAATGAAGATAATATGATTGTAATCCAAAAAATAAAAGACAAAGGGATATACTACTTTGAACCTATATCGTTTGATGCTAAAAAAGGAGAAGTTAGAGATCTTGCAGATTTTGACTTGAATAAAATGAGAATTAGGCTTAATAGTTCCAAAGAGGAGATAAGTAACGTAGTATTTTCAACATTAACACATAGCTTATATATTAAGGTCAAAAAAGGCGATGGGAAATATGATTTATATTACGCAAACGTTATGAATCAATTAAAAAAGGTAAAGAGTGATAAAGTTTTAGGGAGTGTAGTAGTTCCCACAACTAGTACAAATGCGGTTATGGAAGAAGGTGCATCTATAACAGTACTAAATGCTAAAGCACCTTTATCAATACCTAATGTTAAAAGTTCTAAAATATTAGGAGCAGATGTGAATGATAATGTATATTTTGGTGAGATAGAAAATAACAAGGTTAATAAGATATTCTATGCAGTATTATCAGATGCAAATAAAAAGTGGAATTCATTAAATCTAAAGGAGCCAGTAGATAAAACTGATATAGTTATTGATTATTCAGGTAAGGTATATATTAATAATAAATCAGAAAATAGTGTTTTAGAGTTAATAAGCAACAAATCAATAAAATATAAAGGTAATTTTGTTCAATCTTATTCTAAAGGTATTATTTCAAGAGTTGATAATAAGCTAATAAAAAATAAGTTAGAATAAAAAAATATAGACGACTTTAATTTAGTGAATAATATATATGAAATAGGAAAAAAT
Source organism: Clostridium chromiireducens (assembly GCF_003575225.1). Taxonomy (NCBI): domain Bacteria; kingdom Bacillati; phylum Bacillota; class Clostridia; order Eubacteriales; family Clostridiaceae; genus Clostridium; species Clostridium chromiireducens. The sequence continues at coordinate 854,709 of NZ_QXDJ01000002.1, forward strand.
ATAATGTATAAAATTTTGAATAGTATAAAAATAAGATCTTCATATTAAAGAAGATCTTATTTTTATATTAAGAACGATGGAGGAATAGAAAATGTCAAAATTAGGAGTAGTTAGTGCAATATTAGAGCATCCAAAGGAAGTTCAAGATGAGTTTAATGATGTTGTTGCATCATTTAGAGGCAGTATAAAAGGAAGAATGGGAATACCATTTGCGGATGAATTGTCAGTTATCTCTATAGCGCTTACGGGTGAAACAGAGGAGGTTATTAACGAGTTTTCAGAGCAGCTTGAAAGTATAGATGGAGTATCGGTGAAAACTTCAATAGCTAAAATAGATGTCTAATAATTTAGTGAGAAAAAATAAAGTGATTGTATGTAATTAATGGGGGGATCTTAAATGGAAAAAATATTGATAACAGGTGGAAAAGGATTTTTTTCCAGCAGATTAGTGCAATATTATAAGGGAAAATACGAATTTTTAGTTACAGATAAAGATGAGTTAGATATTACAGATGAAAAGAATGTAAATGAAATCTTTGAAAAGTTTAATCCTGATATTGTTATTCATGCAGCGGCTATAGCAGTAACTGATTTTTGTAATAAGAATCCAGAAGCTGCTTATAAAATTAATGTAAATGGAGCTATAAATGTAGCAAAAGCAACAAAAAAGATTGGTGGAAAACTTGTGTTTATAAGCAGTGAACAAGTATTTAATGGAAATACAAATCCTGGTCCATTCAAAGAAGAAGATGAAGCTGTTCCTGATACAGTGTATGGTAAAAATAAGCTTGAAGCAGAAAAATCATTAAGAGATATAATTGATGAACTATGGATTGTTAGATTCACATGGCTTTTTGGATTGCCAGATAGAAATTGTGGTATGGCAGGAAATATCTTGTGGGAGACTATCAGCAGTATTATGAAAAATGAAAAAATTACAGTTTCAAGCAATGAATTTAGAGGAATGACCTATGTTTATAATATGATTGAAAATTTCCAAATATTATTCAAATCTCCTTATGGAACATATCATTTAGGTAGTGAAAACAATCAAAATAGGTATGAAATAGTAAAATCTATTTTTAAAAAACTTGGTCTTGAAAGCAGGATAGATGAGCTAATAATAGAAGATAAAGAAAAATACAAAACAAACCCAAGAGATATAAGATTAAATTGCGATAAGGCACGTTCCACTGGAATGAATTTTTATACTACAGATGAGGCATTAGAAATCTGTATTAAAGAATATGGAATAAACCTTAGATAGTTTTATGAAAATTTATGCTATAGACTAAAATATAATTGCATAACAGAGTTAATATCCATAGAAGAATATGAGATCTATAGGATATTAGCTCTATTTTTATACAATCATTTCAAGAAGTCTTATAGATTCAAATTCGTCTTTATTCATAGATAAACAATATATAAATTAGATTTATGGAGTGATCTCCTAAATTGTATATTTAACCTATAATTAAAATGACTATCCATACGTATTAACTTTGAGTGTATCACTATACTAGAAACCGAAACACAATATGTTACTTATTTCGGTAAGTGACACATAAGTCTAAGTTATATGCGGTATATATAGAAAATATTATATATAATAACTATAATTTTAAATTAATGATATAATGTATTAGTAAAGAATAAGTATATATTAGAGGTCCATATATTTTTATTCATATGAAAGGATAAGGGAATGGAATATTTTTTATTATTTTTAGAGGGAATTATAACATTTATCTCGCCCTGCATATTGCCTCTATTACCATTATATATTTCTTACTTCGCTGGCGATAACTTGAGCAGAGCCGAGAAAAATGAAAGTAGTGCACTTACCAATTCTTTAGGGTTCGTATTAGGCTTTACTGTAGTATTTACTTTACTCGGAGGATTAGCAGGTTCATTAGGAAATTTAATAAAAAGGCAAAGCATAATTTTGAATATCATAAGTGGAATAATAATTATTATATTCGGTCTTAACTATATGGGAGTAATTAAAATTGGATTTTTGGAGAAAACTTTGAAATTGAACATTAAAATAAAATCTTTTAAATTTTTCTCTTCTGTTTTATTTGGAATAATATTTGCTATAGGATGGACCCCGTGTATAGGTACATTTCTAGGCTCAGCATTAATGATTGCAGTGAATTCGAGACATATAATAAAAGGGATAGTAATGCTGCTTATTTATAGTTTGGGATTAGGAATACCATTTATAATATGTGCGGTTTTAATTGATAATTTAAAGGAAACTTTTAATTTTATTAAGAAGAATTATAGTATAATAAATTATGTATCTGGAATTATGCTTGTTTTAATAGGTATATCTATTATGACTGGGCACTTAAATAGGATACTTTCGCTTTTTAAGTTTTAGGAGGAACTATGGAAAATAGGAAAAAATTAATTATATTAATAATAGGTTTTTTAGGATTTGCCGCATTTCTAGTAGTTACATATTTTGGATATGGTTTGTTGTCTTCAGAATATAATAAAAAGAATGTTACTATACAGGCAGAAAAAGATGGCGATGAGAACAAGCAGAGTACAAAACCATCAAAATTTAAAGCAAAAGTAATGGCAGAAGATTTCACTGTTTATAATGAAAATTCTAAAGAGGTAAAGTTATCAGATTATAGAGGAACTCCTGTAGTGCTAAATTTTTGGGCTAGTTGGTGTCCGCCTTGTAGAGAAGAAATGCCTGCATTTAACGAAATGTCAAATAAGTACAAGGATAAAGTAGCCATATTAATGATAAACTTAACTGATGGGCAAAGGGAAACAGTAGATGATGCAAAAAAATTTATTAAGGAAAATGATTATAATATGAAAGTTTTATTTGATAATGAAATGGATGCATCAGATAAATATAATATTACAGCTATACCAAGGACAATTATTATAGATAAAGATGGATATATTATTAATGATTATTCAGGTGGAATATCAAAAGATATTTTAGAAAGCAAGATAAAATCATTAATTAAATAAAAATACTGACTAAAGAAAAGAGGAATTATTTATGAATCCAGTAGCCTTCCAAATTGGAACTTTTGAAATAAGATGGTATGGGATATTGATAGCGTTAGGCGTTATAGCAGCTATATTACTAGCTAGTTATAATTCTAAGAAAAATGATGTAGATTTTGATACAATACTTGACTGTTTTTTTATAGCTTTTCCGGCTGCCATAGTTGGAGCAAGAGCGTATTATGTAATTTTTGAATTTCAAAACTACCAAAATAATTTAATGGATATATTTAATATTAGAAAAGGCGGATTAGCTATACATGGTGGGTTGATAGGTGCTTTTATAGCAACTTATATCTTTTTCAAAATAAAAAAACTGAAAATGCTAAAGTATTTAGATGTAGTTGCTCCATCAATTATATTAGCTCAAGCTATTGGAAGATGGGGGAATTTCATGAATGGAGAAGCGCATGGTGGGGAAGTGCCTTATGAATTTATAAGTAAATTTCCAGGGTTCATTCAAAAAGGTATGAATATTGGTGGAACTTATTATCATCCAACTTTCTTGTATGAGTCAATGTGGAATCTTATGGTATGTGTAATATTATTAGTAATTTTATATAAGAAAAGCCGTCATAATGATGGAATTGTTATAGGAAGCTACATATCATTATACTCACTAGGAAGATTCTTTATAGAAGGATTGAGAACTGATAGCTTGATGCTTGGAAACATAAGAGTAGCCCAACTAATAAGTATTGCGGGTATTTTGTTAGGAGTAGGACTTATACTATTTGCTAGGAGAAATAAGTCTAGATAGAACTTTTGTTTTATATACAGCACATAATTAAGTGACAGGGCACTACTTGATTAGTACCCTGTCTTCTGTTTAATAAATTAATTAATGTTTCCGATGATATTTTTATGGTTTTTAGGATTAAGAAAAAGAGTATTATTAAAACATTTGGTAAAGTAAGGATATAAATCTTCTAACAGGCATACATGTTAATACGTATCACTTTTTTTGATGTATACTTAAAGTAGTTATATCCATTAACCCAATATTTAATGAGCTGAGGATTATACATTAGAAGGTTTTTTAAAAATTCATCAAATAGGTCTAGCTTTACAAGTACTTTAATAATTTCCTTTGGGTACGGAGTCTTTTTTATAAATACTTTTCTAGGATCAATAACTTGTATCTGTTCATTCTTATCTACAAATATATGAGCATTTCTAATATCAAGCCTTGTAAATTTTAAGCGTTTAAATTCTTCTATAAGGCTTATAAGCTCAATGGAAAGATTATAAGATAAACCATTTTTTTTAACATAATCATAAAGATTATCTCCTTGAACATAATCTCTCAAAATCATATTATTTGCTATGAATAATACTTTAGGAAAGAATCTACTGTCATTAACTACTTCAAGAAGCTTTGCTTCATCCTCAGCTTTTCTTTTATTATGAAATATCTTTAGGGCGTATCCTTCAGGAGTCAAATAGACAGCGCCTTCTTTACCTTTACCTAAGAATTCACACTCTTTTGTATCTAATACGTATCTCATCTTATCACTTTATAGAATTACTTTAGGTATTATATGAATTAGGGCATTTCGATTCTACTCAATTTTAATTTATTAAGAAGAAATTATACTTAAAGTAATTTATTCTTATTTTCTAAATCTTTTCTGTATGCATAAGGGGTTTGACCATAGTATTCTTTAAAAGAGTTTATGAATGATTTAATATTAGGAAAACCATTATCAAAAGCTAATTGGTTAATTGATAAATCTGTGTTAACTAAATCCATATATGCAGATTTAAGGCGTTTGTTTTTTAAATATGTGCCAACAGTTATACCCATATATTTCTTGAAAATTGTTGCAAGATATTCTTTTGTGATATCGTATCTGCATGCTATTTCATCTAAAGAAATATTATCCTTAAAATTATTATCAATAAATTCTGTAATGATTTTAAAACGCTCCAAATGCTTTTGAGTTTTAAGAGTTATGTGGGTATCTTTTTCAATTCCATAATTGTATAGTAGTAAATATAGAATTTCATACAAGTAACTATTTATTTTTAAATGATGAAATTTATTATTAGGTTTTTCTTCTTCAACAAATAGAAGGGATTTATTACTAATTTTCATATCGTCCACATACATGCCACAGATTTCCTCATGAATTTCATTGAGCTTGTCTATCACATTAAAATTCTTTTTGTCCAGCTTAAATTCTATATTATCTATCTCTGGATAATTATCTTTTATAAAATCATATGAAATTAAGATAGATAAAGTTGTAGCTTTATCTTTACTATATTCATCTACGGAATGTATATCTCCGCTATTAACTAAAATAAGCTCTTTATTTCGTATTGAGTGAATTGCACCATTTATATGACTTACGAAGCTACCTTCATAAGAATATATTAATTCTAAATCCTTGTGCCAATGTCTATAAACTACTTCAGGAGAAGAATTTATAATAATTTTGGCAGGAATATTTTTGGGAGTTGTAACTATTTCATAATTATATTCCATATATAAAATCTCCTTTACGCAATAATTTATTATGTGAGTTCTGTGATATTATAAAAAATATTAATAATTGGCAATGTTTTTTATAATATAAACCTATATTATAAATGAATATAGCATTATAATAGTTAATGTAAACGATGTTCAGATAAGAACTATAAAAAGTTCATATCTGATAGAATTCATTAATTGTGTTAGAATATTCAAAATGCATACATCACAATTATTTTTATACAGGTTCCAGAAAACAATTCTAAAAGTGCAATTCAACATATCTCATTTAATGTTGATATATCATAATTATTTTTGGTACCGATTCCAAATGGCTGTATGACTTTCTTTTTATAAATAAATTTGTTGTTATAATAATTATACTAGATTATGGAATAAAAGTCATTGCATATATTTTTAAACCTAAAATCAAAAGTTATTAGGCTTGAAAAAATTTAAAAGTACAAAATTATAGGGGGAATATGAAATGGTAAAAAATAAGAAAATACTGTCGTTAATAATGACAACAGCATTAATGATGGGAACATTAGCTGGATGCTCAGGAGGATCAAAAGATGCAGCAACAAGTAGCAGCTCAGGTGGTGATAAAACAATAACAGTATGGTCACACATGACTTCTGAATCAGAATTTCCAAAATTTCAAGAATTAGTAGAAAAATGGGGCAAAGATAAAGGAGTTAAAGTTAACTGCGTCGATGATAAAGGTAAGATTCAAGAATACATGCAAGCGGCGAACAGCTCTTCAGCTCCAGATATAATGATTGGTATACCTCATGATAATTTAGGTACATTCCAAAAAGCTGGTTTACTTGCGGAAGTACCAAGTGGTTTACTAGATCCAAGTAAGTATACTTCTAAGGGACCTATTGATGCCGTAACTATAGGCGGTAAACAATATGGAGTTCCATATGCTCAAGAAACAGTGTCCTTATTCATTAATAAAGACAAGGTTAAAGAAGTTCCAAAATCTTTTGAGGAACTAGTAACTAAGGCGAAGGAACCAGGCGTTGGATTCTCATACAGTGTTAATGCTTTATTTTATAATTTAGGATTCCTTACAACTCAAGGAGGATATGTATTTAAGAACAATAACGGAACACTTGATCCAAATGATATAGGACTTTCAAATGAAGGTGCAATAAAGGGATTACAATTTATTCAAGATCTAGTTATTAAAGATAAACTTTTGGCGCCAGATACTACTGATGATATTGCTAAAAATAGATTCATGTCAGGAGATGCAGCATTCTATATCTCAGGAGCATGGGATACTGCATCAGCTAAAGCGGCAAATATTAACTATGAAATTGCCGCAATGCCAACATTTGGTGGAAAAAATGTTACAACTGCTCTAGGAGTTCAAACAGCATTTGTAGCTGAAAAATCACCAAATAAAGATATTGCTTGGGATTTAATGAAATATATACAAGATAATATCAATCCAATAATAATAGACAGTGGCAGAATTCCAGTGACTAAAGAAGGCGTAGAAAGTGATGCATTTAAGGCGAATAAGGACATGATTGCATTTGCAGAACAAGCAAAATATGCTGTTCCAATGCCAAATATTCCAGAAATGCAAGCTGTATGGACTCCGGCAGGCAACATGTTAACTGCAATGACAGCAGGACAACAAGATCCTAAGACAACTGGAGAAGAAATTGTAAAGCAAATAAAAGAAGGTATAGCTCAACAATAATATAGTTGAAATAGGGGGAATATACTTCCCCTTATTTCATATAATAGAAATTTGAATTTGCAAATAATGGTTTATCACAATATTTTTATATAGAATACTTGATGAATCTAATTATATAAATAGATAAAGATTGATAGAAAGAATATTATTATTCTAAATTTTATTTTTTTATGCTAAAGAGGGAGGCAATCATGAAAAGTAAAGAAATAGTAAAAAGTAAAAAGAATTATATCGCAATTCCTTTTTTATCACCAGCCTTAATTTCAATATTCATATTATCATTTTTACCGATAATTTATACAATATATATTGCGTTTACAGATTATACACAATATTCAAAAGGTGTTATTCATGTTGTAGGTATTGCAAATTTTATAGAAGTGTTTAAGGGACCATTTAGCAAGGTATTCTTCCCTGTATTTGCATGGACTATGGTTTATGCTGTATTAGCAACACTTGGAGGTTTTTTATTAGGTCTTATTATGGCTATACTAGTTAACAATGAGAACATAAAGGAAAGAGGTTTTTACAAGGCGATTTTGGTTGTTCCATGGGCATTGCCAGGTACAGTTGCTGTACTTTCGTTTCAAGGTTTGTTTAATGGAACATATGGAGCTATCAATAATTTACTTATTAGCATGCATCTTATAATAAAACCAATTCCTTGGTTAACAAACGCTACTTATGCACAGGCAGTGGTAGTAGTTGTTACAGTATGGCTAGGGTTTCCATATATGATGAATGTTTGCTTAGGCGCTCTGCAGGCAATACCAAAGTCCTATTATGAAGCGGCAGAGGTTGATGGAGCTAGTAAATTTACTCAATTTTTAAAAATAACATTACCTTCTCTTGCGCAAACAGCATATCCATTGGTAATAACAAGTTTTGCATTTAACTTTAATAATTTCGGAACAGCATTTTTAATAACTAACGGTGCACCGGCTAGAGCAGGGACACAATTTGCAGGTTATACAGATATACTTGCATCAGTTAACTATAGATTGTCAATGCAATTTGGAAGATATGAAATAGCTTCAACTATAAGTATTATTATATTTATAATATTAGGAACAATTTCATTTATTCAAATGAAAGCATCAAGGCAATTTGAGGAGGTTAATTAAGATGGTATCAATTGAAAATCAAAAAGTTGAAGTATTAAAGTATAAAAAGAAAACAAGGCCTGCTCAGAGAAGAGCTGCATGGGCCTCAAGAGTTGTAATCTGGTTTATGTGTATAATAGTGCTTATACCATTAATGGCTGTTGTTACAGCATCATTAGCTAAAGGTCAGGGATTTACACAATCATCTATTTTTCCTAAAACTATTACATTAGAGAATTATATTAAAGTCTTAACTAAAACTCAATTTTTAATATGGGTTAAAAATTCGATGATTCTTTGCACAGCTGTAGCTGTAATACAGCTATTATTGACAATGCCGGCGGCTTTTGCCTTCTCTAAAATTAAATTTAAAGGCAGGAAATATGGACTTATGTCGCTTTTATTGCTACAAATGTTTCCAACAACTATGGCGTTACCAGCAATATTAGGTGTTGCTTATAAATACAACATGATGGACAAGTTAGGCGCATTAGTATTACTTTTAGCTGGAGGAAGCGCATATAATATTTGGCTCATGAAAGGATACATGGATAGTATTCCAAAAGAACTAACTGAATCTGCTTATATAGATGGGGCATCAACTTTTCAAGCATTTACAAAAATAATAATTCCCCTAATAAGAAATATGATAGTGGTAATTTTTATTTTTGCTTTTATTGGAACATATAGTGAATTTTATTTTACATCAGCACTTATAAAAGCTAAAGAAGCTCAAACTGTGGCAACAGGTATGAGAGACTTCATTAGAGATCAATATTCAGCAAACTGGACCCAGTTCTCTGCGGCTGCAGTAATGGCGACAGTACCAATTGTTGCAATATTCGTTGTTACACAAAAATTCTTTGCAAAAGGATTAACCGCTGGATCAGTAAAAGGATGATGTAGAGAAAGGTTATGTAAGATTTTTATTTACTATATATTATAATTTGAATAGCGTATCAGCTATCTCGAAGTGAAAAGGAGAAAGATTAGCATTATGAAATTTGAAGCAGTATATCATAGAACTTCAGATAACTTATGTTATCCAATTAATGAATATGATTTAATTATAAATTTAAAAACAGGTTATGATATAAAAAAAGTATTTATACATTATGGAGATCCTTTTGCAACAGGAATCTTAGGTGGGGAGTGGAAATGGGAAGGTAAAAGAGAAGAAATTGCATATAAAAAGAGACTTAAGCAACAACTTTGGTGGACAACTACATTGAAGCCGGAGTTCAAGAGATGTAGATACTATTTTGAATTAGTAGGAGAGAAAGAGACTTGGTTTTACTTTGAAGATGGTTTTCTAAGTGAAAAGCAAATGCATATGGATGGAAGAATGCTTCAATGTTTTACATTTCCTTGGATGAATAGCGCAGATGTAAATATAACTCCTGACTGGGTAAATGATATAGTATGGTATCAAATATTTCCGGAACGTTTTTGTAATGGAGATCCGTCAATTAATACTGAGGGCGTAAAACCTTGGCATAAGGGGAAAGTTACAAATAAGGAATATTACGGCGGAGATTTGCAAGGTATATTAAATAAATTAGATTATTTAGAAGATCTAGGAATTACAGGACTTTACTTGACTCCTATATTTCAAGCCGTTTCAACTCATAAGTACGATACTACTGATTATATGAAAATTGATTCTGGTTTTGGAGATGAAGAGGTATTTAGAAAGCTCGTAAATGCAGCTCATGAAAAAGGAATTAAGATCATGCTTGATGGAGTATTTAATCATTGCGGGACTAAGTTTTGGCCTTGGATTGATGTTGTAGAGAGGGGGCCAAAATCGAAGTACTTTAATTGGTTCATGGTAAATAAATGGCCTTTTGAAAATAATAATCGAGATACAAAAGATGGAAGGTTTTACTCTTTTGCTTTCACTGAAAAGATGCCAAAGCTAAATACAAATAACCCTGAAGTAATTGATTATTTAATCAATGTTTGTGAATATTGGGTGAAAAACTATGATATTGATGGTTTTAGATTAGATGTAGCAAATGAAATATCACACAAGTTTTGTAAGACATTAAGGCAAAAGATGAAAGCTATAAAACCAGATTTCTATATTTTGGGGGAGATATGGCATGATTCAATTTCTTGGCTTAGAGGAGATGAATTTGATGCTGTTATGAATTATCCTTTAACTAACAGCATATCTGATTTTTGGATTGATGATAGTCTAACTAAGGAAGATTTCGAATATACAATTAATAGATGCTATACCATGTATATGCAACAAAATAATGATGTGTTGTTTAATTTGTTGGATTCTCACGATACTGAAAGGTTAATTTCTAAAGTAAAGGATATTAATATATTTTATCAACAACTGGCCGTTCTCTTCACAATGCCTGGAAGCCCATGTATATATTATGGAACAGAAATAGTTCTTGAAGGGGAACACGATCCGGATTGCAGAAGATGTATGCCATGGGATGAAATTGAAGGTGGGCAGCATGATGTTAAGATTGGCATTATGAAACAGTTTGTTAAACTTAGAAAAGAACAAAAATTATTTAAAAGCCGGAATTTTCACTTTCCTAACACTATTAAGGATAATAGGGTAATAGAATATATTAAAATTGATGAGTATGGCGATAATAAGATAGAGATATTACTAAATTGTTCTGATAATGATATTTTAATTGACGAGAGTGGAGAAATTCTATTTAGCAATCGATACTCAGACAATAAATTATTTAAATACGGTACATTGATAAGAAAAGTAATCTAAAATAGTTGCCATTGTCATAAATAATATATACAAGTTGTACCCAAATAGAATAATTTTTGATTTTGATTCAGCTTATTATTTTTAATACTTTTGCCACACTACTGACATATTCACGCTGTAATATATTAAGTGTAAGATAGTTGAAAATTATTTACCCCTATTAAAATATAATTATTAACCAATATTTGAATGGCTTATTACGTCCTAGTAAGTCATTCTTTTTTTTTGTTCTAAATTATGGGTCTTTGATAGGGGATATTTTCAAAAATACTAAATATTAGAGAGTATCTCTTTAATGAATTATAAATTTTTATATAAAAAATTATAATTTGTGATTTTATTTATAAAGGAATAAAACATTGAATAATAGGAAATTTAATATTAAATATATAAAATTAAATGTGCCCAATTATTAAAAAAGAAATTTTTAACTTTAAAGAAATGTTTTTATTTCCTAGGCATGGATTTTTATAAACAATAAAATAAATAAGTAATATTGCTTTAAAATGAGTTATAATCATCTGTTTAAGCGTTTTTGTTATATGAGTTTTCCTTTTGGGAATATAATACTTAAGGTAATAATGATGAATATTTTCACTGCGAAAATAAAAATTATAAAAAAATTCAAATTATCATTATATCAATAGCTTGCCGAGTATTATCGAAATATGTTAAAATAGCAAGTGATTTGTTAAAAGTTTATAATTTCTCAGCATATATATTTAAAAGCTGAAAAATTAGCATATTAAAACGTAAATATTTGGGGCATATATTAATTAAATAGGAGGACCCTTATGAACATTTTCAAGAAAAAGTCAGTAGATAAGATGCTGAAAGGTGCTCAGCAAACATCCCTAAAGAGGAATCTTAAAGCTAAGGATATAGCTGCATTTGGGATTGGAGCAGTAGTTGGAGTAGGTATCTTTGTCGCAACAGGAACAGGTGCACATTTAGCAGGACCTGCCGTAATTATTTCATTTATTTTAGCAGGTATAGTAGCAGGTTTATGCGCACTATGTTATTGTGAACTGTCAACAATGTTTCCGGTAGCAGGAAGTACATATTCGTATTCGTATATAGTATTTGGTGAAATAATCGCTATGATAATTGGTTGGTGTCTTACTGCGGAATATCTGGTTGCATGTAGTGCAGTAGCATCGGGATGGTCGGGTACTTTTGTTGGTATTCTAAAATCAGTAGGCGTATCTCTTCCGGCAGTATTTACTTCATCACCAAGTAAGGGTGGAATAGTAGATTTACCAGCTGTATTAATAATTGCAATAATAACTTACATATTATATTATGGTATGAAGGAAAGTGCTAGAGTTAATAATCTTATTGTAGGAATAAAGATATCAATAATTATTATATTTATAGTACTTGGATTGGGACATATAGATACTGCTAATTATCAACCTTTTGCTCCATTTGGATTTAAAGGGATTTTTGCAGCAACAGCTACTATATTCTTCTCGTTTATAGGATTTGATGCTATTTCTACAGCTGCAGAAGAGGCTGAAAATCCAAAGAGAGACATTCCGATTGGACTTATAATTTGTTTAATAGCAGTTACTTTGCTTTATGTTTCAGTAGCTATTGTATTAACAGGAATGGTTCCTTTCGGTGAAATTATTTCGGAAAATGCAGTACCAGGAGCTTTAGCTAGAGTTGGTATAAAATGGGGTGCAGCGTTAGTAGGAACAGGTGCTATTCTTGGAATGATTTCTACTATGATGGTAGTGCTTTATGGCCAAGTTAGAGTATTTATGGTTATGTCAAGAGATGGTCTTTTACCAAAAGTATTTTCAAAAGTACACTCTACTCATAAGACACCACATATATCAACTATAATAACTGGAAGTATAGCTGCAATAATAGCAGGATTTTTACCATTAGATATTATAGTAGAATTTTTAAGTACAGGTACATTATTAAGTTTTATAGCAGTATCTGTTGCAGTTATAGTGCTTAGAAAAACAATGCCAGATTTTAAAAGAATTTTTAAAACACCAGGAGTTCCATTTACTCCATTAATTTCAATAATATGTTGTGTAGTTTTATTATGCGGATTGAAATTAATAACATGGATAGGTTTCATAGTTTGGCTTATTATAGGACTTATAGTATATTTCGTTTATGGAAGAAAGCACAGTGTTCTTCAAAATGAAAAAGATTCAGAGGATTCAGAGAATGCTGTATAAATAATTAATAAAAATTATTAAAAGTTTTAAGTAGGTACAAATTATAAAAAAGTAATTTAATGAGTTGCAATAAGTAATAAAAATGCTTTCAAATTAAATATATAAAGATGAACCACATATTAAGTTGATCAACTAATATGTGGTTTGTTTTATTATTTATAAAGAATATGATATATTTTTCATAAAGCTGATTAAAATAAGGAAGAGGTGAGTAATAATGAGGAAGATAAAGAAAGTAGTTATTTCCATTATATTAATAATTGCAGGAGTAGCAGCAGTTATATATATGAATAAACCCAAACCTATAGATAAAAGTGCAGCATCGAAAGTACCTGATGTGGATCTTGCTTTTGCAGTACTTGGCGATGTCCATGAAAATATTGATAGCTTTCAGGAGTCAATAAATGATTTATATAAAATAAATCCAGGTATGGATGCTTTGGTTTTAAACGGTGATACTGTAGACCAAGGAATTGAAAAACAATATGACTCAGTTAAGAAAACCATTAATAAAAATAAAGATTTACTGCCTAAAATAATTATTAAGAATATAGGTAATCATGAATTTTTCAACTATGATATAGAGGTTAATTCACCAGAACAGGTTCAAACATTCATAAATAGATATCTTGAATTTGCTGAAGAAGATAAAGTGTATCACGATACATGGGTAAAAGATTATCATTTTATATCTCTAGGATCGGAAGATGGTAATTCAGAAACTATGAATTCCATAACAGCTTTTATATCTGAAGAACAACAAAAATGGCTAAAAGAAAAGTTGGCTGAAAAATATCAAAAAGGGAAACCGATATTTGTATTCTTACATCAACCATTAAATAGCGGAAATGGAGCAAATAGCTGGGTTGGTGTTAAACAAAGTGATCAAGTTAAAGAAATATTATCTAAATATCCTGAAGTAATACTATTCTCTTCTCATACTCATAGAGACTTAGATGAAAATAGTGTAGTATTAAATCAACCATTTACAATGGTCCATACTGGTGCTGTTCACTATACTATAATTCCTGATCAAGGTAGTGAAGGTGGCAGGAGGAGAGAACCTTATATTAAAGGTTTATATATCGAAGTCAATGGAGATAAGGTTGTTATTCAAGGGAGAAATATTAAAGATAAGCAGTGGATATTTACTAAGGAAATTTCTAAAGAATGATTAACTTTATTATCTAAATATCTATCTACCCTTTAAAAAAGAAAATTTGATTTTATCAATGAGACTTTTTATTGTGTTTTGTGACATAATTTGCTAAACTTTATATATAAATATTAGTTAAAGTTTAATAAATGTGGAAAGTTTAGTTTTTTTTATAATAATAGAGTATCAAATGAAGAGGTACTATGCGTTATTATGTAAAATTTTAAGGGGGAGATTAGTTGGTTAATTTTGATCTGGAAATAAAAAAAGCTCAGCCAATCAATATAAGAGAAATGGAATTAAACAAACATGGAATTAATGATAACATCAAAAAATCTATAATTTTATATAATATGGCCATAGGAGACATACGAAAAGGTAAATTAGAGCTAGCTATAAATGATTTGAAGAAATCTTTGTCTTACAATAAGGAATTTTCAGATGCATTAAAACTTAAGGGGTTATGCCATGTTAATATGAAAGAATATAAGAAAGGTGAAAAAATATTTAAAAAGCTTTCTAAGGATTTAATATACAATGAATTGGCAAATGAATACATACAAAGTTTAATAACCCAAAAATTAATTGCTAAAAATAATGTAATAGACATAGATGAAATTAAATATATACCTAATAATGATTTCAAGAAATCTACATCAGCTAAACGTTCAACAGGCAGCATTGTAATAGGTTTATTAATTATAATGACGATTATTACTGGAGCAGGGGCAAGTCGTTTCTATTCATATAATATTCAAGATTTTTTAGATAGATTTAAAGGTAATAATAATATGATTGATTCAGAGGAAGAAACTGATAAGCTTTTAGATGAAAGTGAAGGTTTGGATAAAGAAAATATTACTTATGAAGAAAACAAAAGTGTGCCACAAGGGATAGAGGATTCTAAAGTAGAAGCAGATAAGAACAAGAGTAACGAGGACATTATAAATAAGTTAAATGATACTGAGAAAGCTTTTAAGGATGGTAATTATGAGAAGGCTGCCGGTATTTTAATAAGTATAAAAAATACTAATTTTGATAGTGAAACTAAAATGAAGTTTGATAAGTTGTGGAAAGATTTAAATCCTAATGCATTATGGAGTATATATAATCAAGGCAATAAGTTGTATAAGCAAAAAAAGTATTCTGAAGCACTTCCGAAGTTAATAATAGCATCAGAAATTGATCCTAATCTATACCTTATGCCATGGATTACATATCAAATAGGGACATGCTATAAAGAAACAAATGATAAAGTTAATGCGCTTATTTACTTCAAGAAAGTAAAAGAAAATTATCCAAAGTCAAATTACGTTTCAAATGCTGAAATGATGATAAATGAAATAGGAAATTAGTTTCATGATATTTATTATGAATCGTACAATTTAGATTTTCTAAAAATAGATATTATAATCACTACTCCATGAAATGCAAAAAAATAGTTTACTTTAGTGTAGGATTAGAATAAAAAATATATGTCAATACTCCATAGTGGAGGTGTTGATATGTCTTTTAAAGTTTCATGGAAACTTCATGCAGTATGTTTTATTATAGCATTTCTATTCTGTTTAATAGAGCAAGAAAATATCTACAATTTGTTTGCAAATATGTTATTTCATAATAATATGATGAGTATTACAGGGACTGAGTTTATAAAACTTAATATTTCTATTATAATAATTTTTTCTATTGTAGCGTGTATACATGAGTTGATTCATGGTTTTGTTTATAGAATCTTTGGTGGTAAGGTAAGATATGGTTTTAAAGTGTTATATGCTTATGTTCAGGAAGTTTCGGGAAATCCACTGCATAGAACGAAGTTTCTATTAGTTCTTTTAGCTCCAGTAACCATAATTTCTGTAGCTTCAATATTTATCTCGGGAAATATTGGAACTATAATATTTATATTAAATTTTTTAGGAAGCATGGGAGATTTATTAATGGCTTTCTATCTATGTAAAACTAGTGAAAATAGTTATATTATTGATAAAGAATATGGATTTGATGTTGTAGAGAAGATTGGTAATAGTTATAAGTAGGTATAATTTTAATAAATAGAGAAGCACAAGTAAAATTTAAATCTTTGTTTTGGTTTAGTAAAAGTCTTATTAGGAGGCTTTTATTTTTTGTCATATACTATTTTTTTAGCTTAACGAGTAAAATATAAGAAGCTTCATAAAATATAAAAGTAGTATCTGCCTCTTAACTAATAGTAAGTTAAGAATTAATTGCAGTTATACTTTTCATTTTTATGCTAATACTATTATTAATCTCAAGTTATTAAAACTCTATTGAACAAAAAAGGAGGCTTTACACATGACAAATAGATTTAAAGAAAAATTTGTTGGTATGCCAATAGAAAAGCATGATGCAGCAGCATGGGCTAATATGGAAGATGCACAACCAGTATCTAACGTAAATATTCCTAGCGAAATACAAGTAAGAAATGCAAAAGAATATGTAGATACAAATCAAAAGTAAGTATATGTCCATCGCTGAAATAAGAAGCATGTTTTATTACGGTTTCTAAGGAATTTTTATGGATGATTCTAAATTAGAAGTTGTACCCAAAATGCTAGTCTCAAAAGCGAGTTTGAACTAGCATATTTGGAACAACTTCTAATCAAGAATCATAGCCATCAAAATTCCAATGAAACACTTCACAAAACATGCTTCTTATTTCTAGTGGAATATAACTTTTGATTTTCAAACTATCGTATAAAAAAATCCCCGAAAAATCGAGGATTTTTTTATTTTATTTACTATATTATTGATAAGGTATTTGAAGCGTTTCTTGTTTAATATTGCATATCAGCTAAACGCTTATAAGTATCATATCTTTCTTTTGCGTTCTTTTCTGCTTCGTCAAATAATTTATCTGCTATTTCTGGGAATACGTTCATTAGGGATGAGTAACGTATTTCACCATGTAAGAAATCTTTATATGGAGCAGAAGGTTCTTTAGATTCAAGTAAGAATGGATTCTTGCCTTCATCTTTTAATAATGGGTTATATCTATATAGGTGCCAGTATCCAGAGTCTACAGCTTTCTTTTCCTCTTTAATACTATTGCCCATACCAACTTTTATACCATGGCTGATACATGGAGCATAAGCTATAATTATTGATGGACCTGGATATTTTTCGGCTTCAGCAATTACTTTGATTGCATGATTCATGTTTGCACCCATAGCTATTTGAGCAACATATACATAACCGTAGCTCATAGCCATTAGTCCTAAATCTTTCTTTCTAGTTTTCTTACCTGCTGCAGCGAATTTTGCTACTTGAGCAGTTTGAGTTGATTTTGAAGCCTGACCTCCAGTGTTAGAGTATATTTCAGTATCCATTACAAATATGTTTACATCGTCGCCCATAGCAAGCACTTGGTCAACTCCGCCATAACCTATATCGTAAGCCCATCCGTCTCCGCCAAGTATCCAGTGAGATTTCTTAATTAAATAATCTTTTCTTTCTAATATTTCTTTTGCAATTTCACTGTTAGAATCCTTTAAAACTTCTAAAATTTTAGCAGAGGCTGTTTTTGAACCGTTTCCATCATTAAAATTATCAAGCCACTCACGGAATGCATTCTTAATATCATCATTAAAGTCAGATGATTCTAATCCTTCATTCATTAAGTTTGCAAGTTTTTCTCTAATTTGTTTAACACCAAGGAAAATACCATATCCGAATTCAGCATTGTCTTCAAATAATGAATTTGCCCAAGCTGGACCTTTTCCTTCGGCATTTGTGGTGTAAGCAATAGAGGGAGCACTTGCACCCCAAATAGATGAACATCCAGTTGCATTTGCAATTATCATTCTTTCTCCAAAAAGTTGTGTTAAAAGTCTTATGTATGGTGTTTCACCACATCCTGGGCAAGCACCGTTAAATTCTAAAAGAGGTCTAACTAATTGACTACCCTTTAAGGTGTTTCTGTCAATTAAATCTTCCTTAGGAGTAAGCCTCATCGCATATTCCCAATTTTCTGCCTGTTCTAATATTTGTTCTTCAGCTGGCTTCATTATAAGAGCTTTGCCAGGAGCAGGACATACATCTGCGCAGTTTCCGCAGCCTGTGCAGTCTAACGGAGCTATTTGTATTCTGTATCCATAGTCTTCTAGGTCCTTTCCGGCAGCTTTCTTTGTGATAAAGTCTTCAGGAGCATTGTTCTTTTCGTTTTCATTAACTAAGAATTGACGTATAGTTGCATGAGGGCAGATAAATGCACATTGACCACATTGAATACACTTATCTGTCTGCCATTCAGGAACGTTAACAGCAATTCCACGTTTTTCGTAAGCAGTTGTACCAAGTGGGAAAGTACCATCTTCCATACCTGCAAAAGCACTTGTTGGTAATTCATCGCCTTCAAGTCTTGCCATAGGACGTTGAATATTCTTAACGAAATCTGGTTCGTTTTTAACTGGTTTATTACTTTCTTCTGCATTAGCCCAAGAGTCAGGTATATTAACTTCATTTAATGAATCTATGCCTCTATCCACAGCATCATGATTCATTTTAACTATTTTATCACCTTTTTTACCATATAGTTTTGAAATAGAATCTTTTAAATATTTAACTGCATCTTCTACAGGGATAACGTTTGCCAATTTAAAGAAAGCAGATTGCATTATCATATTAATTCTATTTCCAAGACCTATCTCACCAGCAATAGCAATCGCATCTATAGTGTAGAATTTTATATTGTTTTTTGCTATATATCTTTTATATGCCGCTGGAAGTTTATCTTCAATTTCATCTTTATCCCATGGGCAGTTAAGTACAAAAGTTCCGTTGTTCTTTAATCCTTTTAAAATATCAAAATTATAAATAAAAGATTTGTTGTGACACGCAACATAATCTGCATTATAAACTAAATAAGGAGATTTTATAGGGCTCTTACCGAATCTTAAATGTGAGACAGTAGTACCACCAGACTTTTTACTATCATAAGAAAAGTATGCTTGAGCATATAAATCCGTATTATCACCTATAATTTTAACAGCGCTCTTATTAGCTCCAACTGTACCATCTGATCCTAGTCCCCAGAACTTACAGCTGATAGTACCTTGTGGTGTTGTATCAATTATTTCCCCTTCAGGTAGAGAAGTGTTAGTTATATCATCAACTATACCAACAGTGAAATTATCTTTCGGTTTATCTGATTTAAGATTATCAAATACAGAAATAATTTGAGATGGTCTTGTATCCTTAGAGGCTAAACCATATCTTCCTCCAACTATTACTGGTTTATTATTTTCATTGTAGAAAAGTTTAGTAACATCTAAGTATAGTGGTTCCGCAGGTGCGCCAGGCTCTTTTGTTCTATCTAAAACAGCTATTCTCTTAACAGACTTAGGTAAAACATTAAAGAAGTATTTATCACAGAATGGTCTGTATAAATGAACTTTTATCATACCAACTTTTTCGCCTTTTTCTCTTAGGTAGTCTACAACTTCACTTATAGTATCACATACTGAACCTATAGCTACTATAATATTTTCAGCTTCTGGATCACCGTAGTAATCAAATGGATGATATTCTCTTCCAGTAATATTCTTTAATTCCTTCATATAATCTTCCACTATGTCAGGCACTGCATTAAAGAAAGGATTCTGTGCTTCTCTTCCTTGGAAGTATATATCAGGGTTTTGTGCTGTACCTCTAGCAACTGGATGTTCTGGATTTAAAGCTCTATCTCTAAAAGCTTTTAAGGCAGATTTATCTACAAGGCTAGTTACTGCATCAAAATTTGGTACTTCAATTTTTTGATATTCATGTGATGTTCTAAAACCATCAAAGAAATGGGTAAATGGGACTCTTCCTTTAATTGCACTTAAATGAGCTATGCAGGCTAAATCCAGTACCTCTTGAACGCTGCTTGATGCAAGCATAGCAAATCCAGTTTGTCTAGTTGCCATAACATCTTGGTGGTCTCCAAATATTGATAGAGCATGAGTTGCAATTGCACGAGCAGTTACATGAAATACTGCTGGTAAAAGTTCACCGGCTATCTTATACATATTCGGTATCATAAGAAGCAATCCTTGAGATGCTGTATATGTTGTAGTTAATGCTCCACCTTGAAGTGATCCATGTACGGCACCAGCAGCACCAGCTTCTGATTGCATCTCAGCTACTTTAACTGGTTGATTAAACATGTTTTTCTTTCCGTGGGCAGACCATTCATCAACCCCCTCAGCCATTGGTGTAGAAGGAGTTATTGGATATATTGCAGCCACTTCAGTAAAATTATATGAAGCATATGCTGCGGCTTGGTTTCCGTCCATTGTTTTTGTGACTTTTTGCATTAGACTAGTCCTCCTCGTATGTTTTCTATATATCATCTAAATTTTTTATCTCATTTATTATTTGAAAACTGAGGAAAAGTATACATATTTATAATAGTCATAGTGAGTTTTTAATAAAAAATAGAAGAAAACATTAGTTTTTTATTTTAACATAATATCAGGAGATATATTAATTTCACCACCGCCGATTAGTACAATCTTATAGCCTGGCTGTAGTGAAATTAAGTTGTACTTTTTTGATTGTGGTTTTAGACGAACACCTTGAAGAGGTTGAGCATGAGAATCAAAAATAATCACATAAATACGTTCATTAAAAGAAATATTTTGTACTGTATAAGTTGTATTTTCTGATATAGTTAAATCAGTAACTTTATAGAATCCTTCTTTAAGCGATTTTGGATTTGCTGCTGCAGGTTCAGTAAAGATAAGTAAGAAACATAAAAGTAAAAAAAAGAATTTTTTCATCAAATAACTACCTTTCAAATTTGAATTTTGGTGTAAGAATAAAAATAAACTATGGATTACATTTAATTTATAGTGATGCTGTCATTGGTGACTACCAAAAGTTTATATCCTAGTTCTATAGGAACTAAAATATATTCTTTCGATTCAGGTTTTAATAGCATGTATTGTTGAGTCAACTGATTGGAGTCAAAAATCATTATAAAGGCATATTCAGTATCAGAATTATTTTGAACAGTATGAGTAGCATTTTGAGATAAATTTAAATCTGATGCCCCATAAAGACCTTCAGTTAAGTATCTTGAATCAGCCATAGAAGGTGTTATAAATATATATAATGATAAAAAAGTTAATAATAAAATGAAAATAAATTTTTTCACTGGTTATATCTCCTTTGAATATTGTTGGACCAATATATTACTTTGCTTAACATATTTCAATTAATGTTATTATTGCATTACTTATAGTATTATGGAAATTTGATTATTTATTCAGTAAGATGATAGGTTTTTAGAGTGAATTGTTTTAAGATATTCAAGGTTATTCGATAGAAATTTATATAATAAAAAACTGCATTTAGATCAATTAATATAGCTCTGTCATTAGAGAAAATTAATTGATCGAAATACAGTTTATAAAAGTTCAATTAATATGGTAATTTAACAGTAAAAGTAGAACCAGTACCTAATTCACTTTGTACTTCTATTGTGCCGTTACATAAATCAATAATTCTTTTTACAAGAGCTAACCCCAAGCCATTGCCTTCAGAAGAATGTGATTTATCTCCTTGGTAAAACTTTTCAAATATATGTTTTTGAACATCTTCTGAAATTCCTATGCCGTTGTCTGAAATTGTAGTGATAATAAAGCTATCATATCGTTTTAGCGTACAAGCAATAGTTCCATTATCAGGAGTGAATTTTATTGCATTGCTAAAGAGATTTGCCCATACCTGCATTAGAAGTTCTTCATTTCCATAGAAAGTTATTTCATCTAAGTCAAGATCTAAATCAATATTTTTACTAGTCCATTTTGACTCAAAAAGCAATAAAGTCTGTCTTAGTTGTTCATCTAATTTAAATTTGTTTTTTTCTGCGATGATACCTTGATTTTCTAATCTTGAAATTTGCAAAATAATACCAACTAAATTCGATAATCTTTTTGTATTATTAAGAATTTTCTTGGTGTATTCATTTTTTTCTTTATCTGTTAAATTATCGCTCTGCAACAGCATTGTATATCCCTCTATAGATGCAAGAGGGGTTTTAAATTCATGAGATACGTTGGCAATAAAGTCATTACGAAAAGTCTCTATATTATTTAGTTCTCTTACCATTATATTGAAATTTTGAGACATTTCTTTAAGTTCTTCTATATGATATTTATTTTCATCTAATTGAATATTAAAGTTACCCTTACCAACTTCCATTAATGCCCCACTGAACTTTACAAGGGGAGACAATATTCTCTTCCCTACCACAGCTGAAATACTTGTTCCAACAATAACGCTAACAGCATATAAATTAAGAATTGGGTATAGTATATTATTAGGAGGAGAGAAAACTTTCATATGTAGAGAAATAGCTAAGAGAGCAGAAATCACCCCCGAAGCAAGAATGATTAAAAAAATTATGACTGAAAAAACTAATCCTAGTTTTAAAGAGTGTTTACGATTCATGTTTTTTCACCACCTTATATCCAAGGCCTCTTACAGTTAGGATTTCAAAGTCATTATTATTCTTAAAACGATCTCGCAATCGATTAATATGTACATCCACTGTTCTAATATCTGTTTCAGAGTCAAGGCCCCAAAACTCGTCCATAAGCTGTTGTCTTGTAAAGATACGCCCAGGATAAGAAATAAGCTTATATAGAATTAGAAATTCTTTTTGGGGAAGTAATATTGTTTCGCCATTTTGGTAAACAGACAGAGAATCATATTCAAGTATGGTTTCACCAACACACTGTTTTCTTTCATTAATACTTTTAGCCCTTCTAAGTAAGGCTCCAACTCTTAGTATCATTTCATTAACATCTATGGGTTTAACCATATAATCATCAGTACCAAGCATAAACCCACGTTGCTTATCTTGAAAGCTTTCTCTAGCTGTAATTATTAAGATTGGAATATTAAATTGAGTCTCTCTAATAGTTTTAGTTAATTCAAAACCATCCATATTAGGCATCATAATATCAGAAATAATTAGATCAATATATTCTCTATCTAAAATATCAAGAGCCTCAATACCATCTCTTGCACATGTTGAATTGTAACCGTTTTTCACTAAAACGGTAGAAAATAATTCGCATAATTCTTTATCGTCCTCAACAATTAAAATATGAAACATTCAGCTAACCTCCTTAACTGTCCTTATTATACTATGCGTAAAATATTTTTTAAAGTTAATAAATTAGTTATAAAAAAATATTTTTATCATAAGAATTATTATATTTTTATAACTAAATTTATAAATAAGGCGAAAAGTTTAAATTGAGTTAATAATTCAATGTTAAACTTCTAATTAAATAGAAATAGGAGTGGTAAAAGTAGTGTATAAAGGTTTAAAATATAAAAGTAATCAATAATGCCAAAAATTATAATAAATTTTGGATTTATTACAGAGCTAAAATCGTGATAATCACCGTTACAAAATGGGAGGATAGAAAATGAAAAATGTAAAAAAGATAGTTATATATGCAGTTATTGTTATAGCTGTAATAGGCGCTGTTGTAGGAGTTAGAAAGTTTACAGCAGCTAAAAAAAATATTCCAACAGCAGTTGCAGCAAGTAAAGTAGCAGTTGAGGCTCAAGAGGCTAAGTTAGTTGACAAAAATTCTGGGGATACATATAAAGCTACATTAGAAGCCAGTGAGCAAGGAATTGTAGCTAGTAAGTTATCAGCAAAGGTTGTTAGTATATCTTTGGAAAATGGGCAATATGTAAATGCAGGAGATGCCTTAATTACATTAGATGATCAAGATATAAGAAATAATATAAAAGTATCAGAAAGTCAAATAAAGGTAACTGAACAACAATTAAGTTCTGCAGAAGTTTCTTTAAAAAAGCTTAAGCTTAATTTAGATGATGTACAGCGTAACTATGATAGGCAGAAAGCTCTTTATGAGAAAGAGGTTATATCCCAAGTTGATTTTCTGGCAGCAGAGAAATCATTAAATAGTGCCCAAGCTGATTATGAGGCAGGTAATGTAAGTATTGAAACAGCAAAGGCAAATATAGAAGCTCAAAAAGTAAGCTTATCAAATTTACAAGATAACTTAAATAATACTGTGATTAAAGCACCTATAAGTGGGGTGATTACAGGAAAAAGTGTAAGTATAGGGCAGATGGCATCTCCAGGTACAGCTCTTGCAACTGTAAACAATATATCAGCAGTGTATGCAAAAGTTCAAATACAAGAAGATAAGATAAACAGTGTGAAGATAGGACAAGCTGCTACACTTACTGTTGACGGAAGTGATACAAAGTATGATGGAATCATACAAAATATAGATCTTTCAGCAGACACATCTGCTAGAGTTTTTAATTGCAAAATAAAGATTGATAATAGTGATAAAACATTATATCCAGGTATTTTTGGTAAAGTACAACTTATTAGTGGTGAAAAGACTCAAATGATTACAGTACCTATAAATGCTTTAGTTGGAAGTGAAGGTAATTATTCAGTTTTTATTAATGATAATGGAAAAGCTAAAAAGCAAAAAGTTGTCATAGGAGAAACTGATGAAAATAATGTGGAAATAACATCTGGTATACAGAGTGGAGATCAGATAATATGCTCTAATACAGGTTCATTACAAGATGGTGATGAAATAGATATTGTTTCTTAAGATAGGAGGGATTATAAATGAATATAGCAAATATTAGTATAAAAAGACCCGTATTTATTACAGTTATAATGATTGCCCTCACTATTTTAGGTTATGTAAATTATGAGAAATTAGTACTTAATGATATGCCAAATGCAGATATACCTTATGTTTCAGTCGTGGTTACATATCCAGGTGCAACGCCACAAGAACTTGAAACAAAAGTAACAAAGAAAGTTGAAGAAGCAGTTCAGAAAATTTCAGGAGTGGATACAGTAACTTCAACTGTAACAAATGGGGTTTCACAAACTACTGTAGGATTTGAGTTAAGTAAAAATTCCGAAGTTGCAGCACAAGAAGTTAGAGATAAAGTTTCAAGTATTAGAGGTGAATTACCTACTGATGCAAATGATCCGGTTATTTCTAAATTTGATATGTCAGCATCGTCTATTTTATCTATAGCTATTTATGGATTAGAGGATAATAAAGAGTTGTCGGATATTGTAGATAATACTATTAAACCAAAGCTATACACAGTTTCAGGGATTGGATCAGTGGATATATCAGGTCAAGATACAAGGGAAATTCATATAAATTTGGATAATGATAAGTTAGTATCATATGGTCTTACTGCAAGTCAAGTGATTGGCAGTATTAAAACTGATAATATTGACCAATCAAGCGGAAAAGTTACAAATGGAGATAATGAAATTTCTATTACAACAAATAGTAAGATACAAAAAGTAGAAGACTTTAAGAATATTCTAATAACAAAGAAAAATGGAACAGAAATCAGATTAAAAGATGTCGCAAAAGTTGAAGATACATTTGAAGATAAAACAAGTCTTGCTTTTTATCAAGGAAACCAATCAATTGGTATAAATATAGTGAAGCAATCAGGTGCTAACACTGTTGAAGTAGCAAAAAATGTTAAGGCAATACTAAATGAAATTAAAGGCTCCTTGCCAGAAGGCGTACATGTTGATATTGTTAGTGATAACTCAGAATCAATTCAAAGAACAGTTGATGGGGTTATGGAAACTATTATAGAAGGATGTGTACTAGCAGTTATTATAGTATTCTTGTTCTTATATGAATGGGAAAGTACTCTTATAAGTGCATTATCTCTTCCAATTTCAATTATCACCACTTTCATTTGTTTGAAATTGATGGATTTTTCATTAAATACAATGTCCTTGATGGGGTTATCGCTGGCCGTCGGGCTCTTAATTGATGATGCTATAGTTGTTATTGAAAATATTGTAAGACATTTGCATATGGGTAAAGGTCCATTGGAAGCTGCTAGAGATGCAACTTCTGAAATTGGGTTTGCAGTAATTGCAACAACTTCAGCTGTTATTGCGGTATTCCTACCGATGGCAATGATAGAAGGAATACTTGGAAAATACTTTATTGAATTTTCCCTTACTATTGTTTTTAGTATGGCGGTTTCATTGTTTGTATCCTTCACTCTTGTGCCTATGATGTCATCTAAAATGCTCAAGGCAGAGAAGAAAGAAAGTAAAACATTTGTTGGTAAGTTTTTTAAGTTGTTTAATGAAAAATTTGATACTTTAGCTGAAAAATATTCTCACCTTTTGGAGAAGTCTCTTCATCATAGAGTAGTGATTTTAGTTATTTGTGCTCTTATGTTTGTAAGTAGTATTGGACTCGCAACTACATTAGGTTTTGCTATGATGCCTTCAACTGATAATAGTCAGGTGACAGTTAGTGCTAATTTTGATTCAGGAATAACTTTAGATACTGCGAAACAAAAAAATGAAAAACTTGAAGAAATCATTAAAAATAAGTATCCAGAAGTGAAATTTTTATACTCTACAGTTAGTAAAAGTAGAACATCAATTAAGATTGAGTTGGTGGATAAAAAAGAGCGTAAAGAGAGTTCAAGACAGATAGCTGAAAAGCTTAGAGAAGATCTAAATGGAATTCCAGGAACTCAAGTTACCGTATCAGCTGCATCAATGGGAGGCGGTGGAGGATCATCTAAAGATGTATCTTACAATCTTGTTGGAGATGATCGAGTAAAGCTTCAAGAATTTGCAGAGAAAATAAAGGCAGATATGTCTAAGGATCCTAATGCAAGAGATGTAAGCAGTAATGATAAGTCTGGGTCACCAATAGTAAAAATGGATGTAGATCGTGATAAAGCTGCAGATTTAGGTGTTAACAGTTCAGATGTCGCGAGTACTTTAGCAATCTTATTTAATGGTTCAACTGTAACAAAATACGATGGTGGAACCAATAGATATGATGTTAAAGTGTCCTTAGAAGATACTCAGCGTAAAAATCTTAACGACCTTGATGGAATTTATGTATCAGGTACGAATAATACTCAAATTCCATTAACACAAGTAACTAAGAAAGTTATTGGAACAACTTCAGCGGAATTA
Organism: Clostridium chromiireducens; assembly: GCF_003575225.1. Classification (NCBI taxonomy): domain Bacteria; kingdom Bacillati; phylum Bacillota; class Clostridia; order Eubacteriales; family Clostridiaceae; genus Clostridium; species Clostridium chromiireducens. Next base: position 882,183 of record NZ_QXDJ01000002.1, read on the forward strand.
CACAGATATAATAGACAAGCACAAATTGAAATTTCTTGTAACGTAACAGGTACATCTACGGGAACTTTCCAAAATAAATATCTTGAAAAGATAAAAAGTGAACTACCAGATGGGGTTTCTCTATCTCTTGGTGGGATGAATCAGATGATGCAAAAGAGTATGATAAGTTTATTACAATCAATAGTGCTATCAATACTTTTCTTATATTTAGTTATGGCAGCACAATTTGAAAGCTTTATTGATCCAGCAGCAATAATGTTCTCACTTCCGCTTGCTATAATTGGAGCAATGCTTGGATTATTTGTATTTGGAAATGAAATAACTATGACTGCATTAATAGGTATAATAATGCTTATGGGTCTGGTCTCCAAGAATGGAATACTGCTTATTGATGCGGCGAAAGAAAGAATTAAAGAAGGAATGCCAAGAAATGAAGCTTTAATAGAAGCAGGGCTTGTAAGACTTCGTCCGATTGTCATGACTACTTTGGCTATGATATTTGGTATGATACCTTCAGCTGTTTCTACAAGTTCAGGTTCAGAAATGAGTGCACCAATGTCACAGGCTATAATAGGAGGATTAATTACTGCAACAATTTTAACCTTAGTTGTTGTACCGATAGCTTATACAATATTAGATGATTTTAAAAATAAGTTTAAAAAAGTTACTAAAAAGAAACCATTAAAGGTTAATGAAGAAGTAAATACAAGTTTATAGAAAGTTTAATATTTTAAAGAGACTATTCTAAAATATACTTTTAGATAGTCCCTTTAAATACTGAAAAAATTAAAAAGAATTAGTAAATTATAAGATTTAGTGAAAGGGAGATCATCCATGAGAAATAATATAAATAAGTTAGTTGCTTTAGCAATTGGAGTAAGTGTTATTAGTGGAAGTATTGTACCAGCATTTGCGGCAGATACAGCTCAAAATACAAATGCTAATGTTAGTACAGTAGCACAAGTAAATGGAAAACCAATTCTTACATTGCAGGATGCAATAAATTCAGCTATTAGTAACAGTGATAAATTAAAGCTTGATGACAAAAAAATAACTTATCAAGATAAATTTAATGATATTAATGAAAATATTGATGATGCTACAGGAGTATCAGGTGATAAAGAGGATCTTAATAGTGATACTCGTGATACCACATTAGATCAACTTAAACAACAAAGAGATTTTGATGAAGATTCATTAATACAAAAAACTACTACTGCTTATAATAATATGGTTACAAGTCAAATGAAAATAGATAAGTCCATAAAAGGTATAGATGTAAAAACTAAGCAGCTGAATGATGCGAAATTAAAGCAAAGCTTAGGACTCACAACAGCAATTGATTTGCAAAGTACTGAGCTTCAGGTTGTAAGTCTTCAAAACTCGCTAAAAGCGAGCCAAAATGCTTTAAAAGATGCAGAATATAGTTTTAAAGTATTAACTGGTAAAGATGTAACACAATATAGTTTACAGCAAGATATTAAATATGAGTCATTTAAAATAGATGGTTCTGTAGATGAATATTTAGATAATATAATTGATACTGAGTTAAAATATAATGAAAAATTAACTAAGCTTAATAAGGATTATTTCAATGATAAAGACAATGAAGTATCTGAAGAGTATGTAAATGATGCAAAAAGAACGTCAGATGGGGCTAATAAACCTGTTTTAGATGCTACAGTTGATACTCTTGAAAAATATGAAAAGTATGTGAAAGATTATAATCAATATGAATCAGATGCAAGTGCTTATACAAATGCTTTATCAAGACGTCTATCATACTTAAATGCTAAATTAGGTGTTTATACAGCTGAAACAAATTTAAATGAGACTAAAAAACAATTAAAAGATACATTAAAAACATTATACACAAATCTTCTTGCAACAGAAGATAACATCAATTATATTAAGCAAAATATTGATCTAACAAATAAACAATTAAGTAATGCAAAACTTAAATATGATTTAGGTTTAATGACTAAATCTGATTATGATACTTTAGTAGTTAATAGTTTAGACTTAGATGTCCAATTAAGAACTGCGGTTGATGGATATAATACATTAAAATCAGAGTTACAAAAGCCTTGGTTGCTTTCTGGAGCAAGTGGTTCGTCTAATTCATAAGGTTTGAGCTCTTAATATATATGGTTAGAAGAAAAATTTCATTTGTTAATACAAGGCGTTTTGAACTAAGTTTTTTATGATTTGTAATAAAAAACCATGAATATAAGGAGGGGATTCCTATATTCATGGTTTTATTATATATAAAGGGGAGTTTTGGTTGTATAAATATCTATAAGCTATAAATCAAAAAGATTTCAAATTAAAGCTATATAATCATAATATTTAAGAGTCCTTTTCTGTCCACAATCCATGTAAGTTACAGTATTCTCGTGCAAAAAGAACTTCTTCATCCAATTTAAAGAAAGCTTCTGGCTTTTCGCCCGGTTTTAAGAATTTTCTATACACATTGTTTTCAGTGTGTACTTCTATCCATTCTATATAGTGATTATCAAGCATAGGATGTTCAACTGAACCAACCTTAACTAAAACACCACCATCAACTTTCTCGATTACAGGAATATGTTTTTCTGTTGCAGCTTCAGTTGTATTTTCTACTTTAAGCTTCATTGGTTGATTGCAACACACTAATGTACCACCAGCACCATGCACAACCTCTACAATATTACCGCAAACTTCACATTTATAAACTTGTTTTAACTCAGTCATCTTAATACCTCCTAAAATTAACTATACTTCTTTAACTATTTCTTCATAATTTTTTCTATATGCTCTTGGATAAAGAGTTTTTGTTTCGTCTAAATAACCAAGGGCAATTGTCATTACTACTGTCTTATTATCATCAAGTTCGAATTCCTTTTTAATCCCTTCAAAGTCGATCCCGCTCATAGGATGAGAGTCCACTCCAAAGGATTTGGCTGCATACATAATTGACATAGCCAATAGAGCTGCATTGCTTTCAGCAAATTTTATTTTTCTTTCATCAGAAGTACCATATAAACTATACGCATAACCTTGAACGTTAGCTAACTTTTCTTCATCACCGTTGAAATTCTTAAGAAAAATATCCCATATAGGATTAGATTTATCATAACCATTCTTATCTCCAGCAATGATTAATGTTACTGGTGCTTCAAGTACTTTTGGTTGATTACTTGATAGCCTATACAATTTTTCCTTCGCCTCTTTTGATTTAACAGCGACTATCTCCCAAGGTTGAAGATTAAATGCTGAAGGTGCGAGTGCAGCAAGGTTTATAATATCTTTCAATAAATTATCATCCAAACTTTTTTCAGTATCAAAAAAGTTTATAGATCTTCTCTCTTCAAAAATTTCTTTTGAACTCATAATCACACATCCTTTTCATCAATGTTTTTAACATTCTATATATAATATTAATACCTTCGAAATTTAGAATAACCTATCTCGGTATTTTTATTTCTCATTGTAAATAAAGATCATATTCCAAAAATATATTTACCATAAATTAAAAGAAGTGAGAACTTTATCTTTAAAATTATTATATAGTAATTTAATTTATTAGTCAATAATAATTATTAATTAATAGGAAATAAAATAACTAAGTATTAAGGATGAGCAAATTATATTTACTTTTAAATGAATCTGAACTAGAAATGGGCAGCATACTTTTGGTCTTAGAATCACCAATTAAGATTCATTGGATACTGAATCTAACACAAAACATGACTGCATGTAGAATTGCTACAAGTTTACACGAAAAGTTTATGTAACTTGGAAAAGGGATAAGAAATTTTTCCCAGCAGATGAAAGATAACCTTTTTTAGACCATATTATAGCTATTTGGGTTGATAAATCTTCATTATCAATTTCTTTGAAAATTATATTTGAAGAGCCTATTAATTTTATTGAAGATTTTGGAACTATAGCTATTCCAAGTCCAGCGTTTGCCCAAAGCAAGGACGTCCTTGCATCATCGTTTTTGCAGAACACAGTTGGCTCAAAATTAGAATCTGAACATGCTTTAAGGATGAGTCTTTCAAATCTTCTATAAAATATTAGTGGCTTATTTTTTAATTCTGTAATATCAATAATTTTATTATCAGTCCAACTTAAGTCTTTTACCATTGCTGCAACCATAGGTTCTTTTGGTAATAAAATTGAGTTTATTTCAGAATTGTTGAACGGAGTTCTAACAATGGCAATTTCAATTATACCTTTAGTTAGTGATTTTAATAGTTCATATGTGTTTCCTTCATAAATTTCAAAATTTATATATGGATAATTGTTGTGAAATATACTTAGTCTGCTGTCTAAAAGTGATGCGCCAGATGAAGATACAGTACCGATGGATAGAGTTCCATAAGCTCCATCTTTAAAATCTGTTAATTCGTCAACTGTAGATTTTGTTAAAGATAATATCTGCTGCGCACGTTTATAAAGTATATGTCCTGCATCTGTTAGTGTAACATTACGGCTTCCCCTTTCAAAAAGTTTTACACCTAACTCATCTTCGAGGCTTTTTAGTTGGTAACTTAAAGGAGGCTGAGCGATGTGAAGTCTTTTAGCAGCACTTGTTATTTGGCCCTCTTCTGCAATTACATAAAAATATTTTAATTGTTTAATATCCATTTTTTCACCTTCTCATATATAAAATATATATGACACTCATATATATCATGTATTTTTTATATGTATTCATTTTTGATATAATAATAAAGGAAATTAGAAAAATATTCAACAATACACTAAAGAATGGAGGATAAACTTTGAATAATTTATTTAGATTCGCAAAGCCTTATAAAAAACAAGTTATACTCGGACCTATATTTAAATTGCTTGAGGCTATTTTTGAAATATCTATACCTACAATAATGATTCTCATAACAGATAAAGGTATAGGAACAGGAGATGTTAAATACATCTTTGAGGTAGGATTAATAATGCTTTTAATGGCAATTCTTGGAGTTGTGTCATCTTTTACCTGTCAATATTTTGCGTCAATTGCTTCACAGGGATTTGGTACAACTCTTAGAAATGAGATGTTTAAAAAGATAGGAACTTTTTCCTATAATGAGATTGATGATTTTGGAACACCATCTCTTATTAATCGTGTAACAAATGATGTAAATCAACTTCAACTTGGTCTTGCAATGCTTATAAGACTAGCTATAAGAGTTCCATTTCTTTGCATTGGTGGAATTGTAATGGCTATGTATCTTGATCTTAAATTATCTTTAATAATGTATTTATCAATACCATTTTTTGCCTTTGCTATATATCTCATTATGAGTAAATCACTTCCTCTCTATAAAGTGGTTCAGAAAAAACTTGATAAATTAGCACTTATATTAAGAGAAAATCTATCTGGAGTTAGAGTTATAAGAGCGTTTGCCAGAGTAGAAGGGGAAAAGGTAAGATTTAAAGAATCAAATGAAGAACTTGCAAGCACTGCAATTCACGTAGGAAAAATATCTGCACTTATGAATCCAGTTACAAGTATAATAATGAATTTTGCACTTATGGCAGTAATTTGGTTTGGTGGAATAAGAGTAAATGAAGGTGCAATGACAACAGGAAAGGTTATTGCTTATATTAACTATATAAATATGGTTTTATCAGCTCTTATAGTACTAGCTAATCTTATAGTTACCTTTACTAAAGCAGCAGCTAGTGCAGCTCGTGTAAATGAAGTACTTAATACGGAGGCAAGCATTAAGTATAGTGGAAATAGCACTTTTAGTAAAAATAATGATAAAAATATGCCAATACTTAAATTTGATAATGTATCTTTTTCTTACAAGGATTCTAAGGAAGATGCTATTACAAATATATCTTTTGAAATAAAAAGAGGACAAATGGTTGGAATAATAGGTGGTACAGGTTCAGGAAAAACTACCTTAGTTAATTTAATTCCTAGATTATATGATACAACTAAAGGAAGTATATTAATAAATGGAATTAATGTTAAAGATTTAAATAAAAAAGAACTTGATGATAACATAGGCTTAGTTCCTCAAAAGGCTGTTTTATTCTCTGGTACTGTAGCAGAAAATATAAGATGGGGATCTCAAAATGCGACTATGGATGAAGTTAAGAAAGCAGCTAAAATAGGAATGGCAGCTGATTTCGTGGAAAAAATGCCTGAGAAATATGATACATATATTTCTCAAGGAGGAGTTAATTTTTCTGGAGGTCAAAAACAAAGACTCACTATAGCAAGAGCTTTAGTGAAAAATCCAGAAATATTAATTATGGATGATAGTTTAAGTGCCCTTGATTATGCTACAGATGCAGCTCTTAGAGAAGCTCTTAAGGAAAATTCTCAAGGTACAACTGTAATGATGGTTACTCAAAGAATAAGCACTATAAAAGATGCGGATTTAATAATCGTCTTAGATGATGGAAAGCTCGCAGGAGTTGGAAAACATGAAGAATTGCTTAAAGAATCAGAGGTTTATAAAGAAATATGTAGTTCTCAAATTACAAAGGAGGCTATGTAAATGAAAAAAAGTACATTTTCTAGATTAATAGGTTATGTTTCAAAATATAAAGGTTATATGTTTGCATCTTTAATATTTGCACTTATAAGTAATATCCTTATTGCTTTTATGCCATTAATAGTCGGAAAAGCTATTGATAAAATAATTACAGAGGGCAAAGTTGATTTTGACGGTTTAATAAAAACAATTATAATACTTGGAATAATTTATGTAATAAGTGCCTTATTTACATGGCTATTTACCATAGTTGCCAATATTGTAGCTTATAACACAGTAAGGGATCTTAGAAATGAAGCGTTAAGTAAGATAAGTAATCTTCCTCTAAAATATTTTGATAGACATCCTCATGGAGATATTATAAGTAGACTTACAAATGATATGGATAATATTTCAGATGGATTATTTCAAGGTATAACACAATTTTATCCAGGTATAATTACAATATTAAGTTCACTTATTTTAATGGTAAGCTTAAGTTTTAAATTAACAGCTGTAATAGTAGTAATGACACCATTTTGTTTCCTTATTGCTTCTTTTATTACAAAAAGATCTAATAAAATGTTTAAAGAGCAACAAAAGACTTTAGGAGAATTAAATGGATATATAGAAGAAATCATAGGAAATCAAAAGGTAGTAAGACTTTTTGGATATGAAACAAAAGCTGAGGAAAGCTTCGGAGAAATTAACGGAAGACTTTATAAATGTGGACAGCTTGCTCAGTTTTATTCATCACTTACAAATCCAGCAACAAGACTTGTTAATAATATTACATATATTTTAGTAGGTTTGGTTGGGGGTATACTTTCAGTTTTAAGTGGATTAAGTGTTGGTGTGATTTCGAGTTTTTTAACTTATTCAACTCAATTTTCACAACCAATAAACAATATTACAAGTGTTGCTACTCAGCTTCAAGCAGCTCTAGCATCTTGTGAAAGAATATTTTCTGTTATAGATGAAGAGCCAGAAAAAGCAGATGCTAAGGACTCTGAAAATGTAACTGGATGTGAAGGAAATGTTAAGTTTGAAAATGTATCTTTCTCTTATGATAAAAAAGTGAAACTTATAGAAGATTTCAGTGTGGATATAAATCAAGGAAGTACAGTGGCTATTGTAGGGCCCACAGGTGCTGGAAAAACTACTATGGTTAACCTGCTTATGAGATTCTATGATTTAGATAAAGGTAAGATTACTATAGATGGCAGGGAAATAAATAATCTTAAGAGAGATAATCTTAGAAGTCAATTTGGTATGGTACTTCAAGATACATGGCTTTTTGAGGGGACTATAAGGGAAAACATAGCTTATGGTAAACCAAATGCTACATTAGAAGAAATTCAAAATGCAGCTAAAGCAGCATTTATTCATAGCTTTATAAAGAGACTTCCAGATGGCTATGATACGCTTATAACTGAATCTGGAGGAAACCTTTCAGAAGGTCAGAAACAACTTTTAACTATAGCAAGAGTAATGCTTATAGATCCACCAATGCTTATATTAGATGAGGCAACAAGTAGTGTAGATACAAGAACAGAATTAAAAATACAAAGTGCTTTCCTTTCAATGATGAAGGGACGTACAAGTTTTGTTATAGCCCATAGACTTTCAACTATAAGGGATGCAGATATAATACTTGTTATGAAGAATGGTAAAATTGTTGAAAGAGGAAATCATGATGAACTTGTAAATAAGGGCGGAATTTATACGGAACTCTATAACAGTCAGTTTAAGCATCAATTGTAAAAATAATAGAAAATGGCCAATTTATAAGAGGTAGAAAAATGAAACGTAATTATATAAATAATAAGAATAGAGTGAAGAGTATTAAGAAAAAGAGGATTTCTATATTACTTATTGCAGTTGTATTATTTGGAATTGTAGGATTTGCAATAATGGATCAAAAGTTTTTTAGGAAAGATCAAGCGGTACAAGCAGTTAGTAGTTTTGCACAAACTAATGGTAAAGATGCTGAACGAAATAATGAAGATACCCAAAAAAATGATGATTCACTAAATAAAGAAAGCGAAAGTAATGTAGAAAATGTCGCATATTTGGAAAAGTATATTGATCAGCAAATTAAAGGACAAAAACCAGATGGAGCTGATGGTAAAAAAGTTGCTTATTTAACTTTTGATGATGGTCCATCAGAAACAGTAACACCACAAATATTAGATATTCTTAAATCTGAAAATGTACATGCAACTTTCTTTCTTATAGGAAAATATGTTGATAAAGATGATGAAAGCAAGAACTTAGTAAAGAGAGAAATAGCAGAAGGTAATGGAATTGGCATTCACTCTTATTCACATGATTATAAATACTTATTCCCAAATGGAAAGATAAATTTAGATAATTGTATGTCTGATTTTGATAAAACAGATAAAGCTATAAAAAATGTTTTAGGGCAGGATTTTTCATCTCGTGCTATTAGATTTCCAGGTGGGCAGGAGACTTGGAGCAAGAAGGATCCACAAGGAGCAGAGGCTATAGACAAAGCTTTGCATGAAAGAGATTGGCATCAAATTGATTGGAATGCATTATCTGGAGATGCAGAAAGTGGACATAAAGATGCAAGTAAGTTGACTCAGGAGGCTATAAAAACTATAGGCAATAGAGAAAAGGCATTAATATTAATGCATGATACTTATGGAAAAGAAGAAACAGCAAAAGCTTTACCGGGAATAATAGAATATTTAAAAAAGCAAGGTTATGAATTTAAAATTATAAAATAATTAAAGAAATTATAATATTTATATATGCCTAACTTATTTTTATTAAGATATCTGATTTTAGAAGTCAGATATCTTTTTTCATTCATATTTAAATCATCAACAATATTATTATGTATTTAATATAATTGATGAAAAATTATGATTTGAGTGTAGTAATATTAATGATAAGAATATAATTTTTTTAAAATTAATTGTAATGAGTGAAATAGTAGATATAAAAAAGATTAAAAATAATAACTCCAATGAAACACAATATGTTACTTATTTAGGTAATTTATCACATGAGCCTAACTTATACGTTATCTATCTATAAAAAGAAAGTATGTATATTATTGACAAATAAAAATATGTATTTTATAATAAACAGGCAAATGAATTTAATAACATATATTTTAGTAATATTTACTTTTTAAATTTGGAAAGTGAATTTATATTATTAAATATATTATTATGGTGAACGTAGTTCAGTTGGTAGAGCGCCAGTTTGTGGCACTGGTTGTCGTGGGTTCGAGTCCCATCGTTCACCCCACATATTGGGATGTCGCCAAGCGGTAAGGCAATGGATTCTGACTCCATTATTCGCAGGTTCGAATCCTGTCATCCTAGCCAATTATTTTAGGCCCTCGAATGTTAAGAATAACATTTGAGGGCCTAATTTTATATTATATTAGAAGATATTTAGAAAGTATTAATTCATTGTTTAGAATTGGAACTAATGCGCTTAAGGCGAGGACTTCACCTCGAGCAGGCTTCTTTAGTTTACCATTTTCATTGTAATATCGTAGTCTTGGAAAGTACCCCAATTTTCTATTTTATTGTATTGTGAATCTGTGGATGAAAAGTTAACAGTTATTCTAGAATTATTTAATTCAGGATGTGTATTAAAAAAGTCCCTATCTCCATACCGTATAGATTCTAGGGCTAATGGAAGTTCTCGTCTAAAAATATAATCTCGTATAGCTGCTACTTCTGAGCCAAATTGTCCATCTACATATAGATACACATAAAAAATGTATTTATCCTTTGGCTTAACCCATTCGCCTAGTACTTCATCTCTCATGGCAGTAATTTTATCATTAGCATATCTTAATCCAATTGTTAAAAAAAGTTCTGCAGTCATATCATTGTGAGTTAATGTGTAGCGTCTTGGTATAATAGGTTCTGTAGAAGTAACCCCTTTTCTAAATTCAACTGAAAGTTTTTCTGGATTTAGTTTGCTCATTTAATTCCTTCTCATAAAACATTATTAATACGGTATTATATGATAGCAGAGATTATTATGCTAGCAATAAACTTTGTACAAAAGTGAAATTAACATATTAAATATATAAGATAAATAATTGTTTATTTTATATGTGAAATTGATATAATAAAAGGAAATAGTAACCAAGTTTATTGGAGGGTATACCATGAGATTTAAACCTGAATTAATTAAAGGAATGGCTAAGACAGCTCATCCATATGGATGTAGAAAAGAAGTACTAAATCAAATAGAATATTGTAAAAAGGCTAAACAATTTAATGGGCCTAAAAAAGCATTGATTATTGGAGCATCATCAGGATTTGGACTCGCAACAAGAATTTCATTAGCTTTTGGTGGAGCAAAGGCAGATACAATAGGAGTTTCATTTGAAACTGGTTTTACAGATAGAAGAACAGGCACCGCTGGATGGTATAATAACATATTTTTTAAGGAATTTGCAGAAAAGGAAGGTCTTATTGCAAAGAATTTTATTGGAGATGCATTTTCTTATGAAGTTAAAGCAAATGTTATAGATTATATAAAGAAAGAGTTTGGAAAAATTGATTTGCTTATTTATAGTTTGGCGGCTCCAAGAAGAAAAGATCCGAAGACAGGAAAAATATATGATTCAACATTAAAAACTACTTCAGAGGCATTTTCAGGGCCAACAATTGATATAGAAAAAGATGAGTTAATTACGACAAAAATTAATTCAGCAACGGAAGAGGAAATTGGAGCGACGGAGAAGGTTATGGGAGGGGAAGATTGGAAGGATTGGTGCGAATTACTCCTTCAAAATGACTGTCTTTCAGATAAAGCTATAACAATTGCTTATTCATATATTGGGTCACCAAGAACATACAAAATCTATAAGGAAGGAACTATAGGTGGGGCTAAACGTCACCTTGAAAATTCTGCTTTAGAAATAGATAAGGAATGGAAAAATAAGATTAATGGGAAAGCTTTTGTTTCAGTGAATAAAGCACTGGTTACAAAGGCAAGTGCATTTATACCAAGCTTTTCTCTTTACGCAGCAATACTATATAAGGTAATGAAAGAAAAAGGCTTGCACGAAAATTGTATAATGCAGACTCAAAGAATGTTTAATGAAAAAGTATACTCAATAAATCCAGCTGAATTTGATGAAGCAGGAAGACTTAGAATGGATGATTGGGAGCTTAGGGAAGATATACAAAGTGAAGTGAATGATTTGTGGGAGAAAATTACTCCAGATAATTTTAAAACATTATCCGATTACGAAGGATATAAAGAAGAATTTATGCAGTTAAATGGTTTTGAGATAAATGGAGTAAATTATGAGGAAGATATAGATATTGAAATCTTAAAGAACTTGGAGCCTTAAAAAGCTTTTTTGAATTTATATAGAATTTTTAGTAAACTAAAGTTAAAAATATGACTTATGAGAGAGGTTATTATATGGGGAAAGAGCCATTACTAGCAAACTATTTAGAAAAATTCAAAGTTATATTGGATAATATGTTTAATGCAATAATAGCTGTAGACAATAGTAACAACATATTTTTTATTAATGAGGCTGCCAGCATTCTTTTTGATATAGATTGTGAAAACAGCTTGGGAGAAGATATTAATAAATTAATACTAAATTCAGAAATAGCATATTTTTTATCAACTAAAAGAGAAGAAATCAAGAGAACAATAGTAGTTGGTGAGTTGAATTTGATATTGAGTATTATACCGTTATGTGAATCAAGTGATTTAAAAGGATCAATCTTAATTTTTAGTAATGTTACAAATTATAATCAACTTCTTCATAAACTTGATGAAGAGAGAAATAGTACTGAAATATTAAATACAGTAATAGAGACTGCCTATGATGGAATGGTTATTATTGATAAGGCGGGTATAATAACTATGATGAGTAATGCATATACAGATTTTTTAGGAATAAAGAGAGAAGATGCAATAGGCAAGCATGTTAGTGAAGTTATAGAGAATACAAGAATGCCAATAGTGCTTGAAACAGGTAAAGAAGAAGTAGCCCAGCTTCATAGGATTAAAGGAAATTATATGATAGCATCGAGAATACCAATAATAAAGAATGGAGAAATTATTGGGGTAGTGGGAAAAGTTCTATTTAGAAATGTAAAAGAATTAAATAGTCTTTACAAAAAGATTAGTGTAATAGAAAAGGAATTGGCTAATTATAAATCAAAGCTTAAGGAATTAAATACAGCTAGCTATTCTCTTGAAAATATAATAGGAGAAAGTGATACTATTCTTTTAGCTAAGGCAATAGTGCAAAAGGCGGCACATACCAGTTCAAATGTACTTATTTTAGGGGAAAGCGGTACTGGAAAGGAAATTTTTGCCCATGCTATTCATTCAGAAAGCAACCGCCATGAAGGACCATTTGTTAAAGTTAATTGTGCGGCTATTCCAAGTGATTTGCTTGAATCAGAGTTGTTTGGTTATGAGGCGGGAGCTTTTACTGGAGCAAAAAAAGAAGGGAAGATAGGAAAATTTGAAATTGCAAATGAAGGAACAATATTTCTAGATGAAATTGGAGATATGCCTCTTCATATGCAGGTAAAGCTTTTAAGAGTTATTCAAGAAAGAGAAGTTGAAAAGGTTGGTGGCGTTGCAACTAAGAAGATTAATATAAGAATAATTGCTGCGACAAACAGAAATCTTGAAAGATTAGTTTCAGAGGGGAAGTTCCGTGAGGATTTGTACTATAGGCTTAATGTTGTAACAATCGAAATTCCTCCTTTAAGAGAACGTGGAAATGATATTATACTAATTTCAAATCATCTTATTAAAAAGCTCTCAGTGGACTTAGATAAAAGAGTTAAAGGAATCTCAAAAGAAGCTGAACAATATCTTAAAACCTATGAATGGAAAGGTAACGTAAGAGAGTTAGAGAATATTTTAGAGCGCGCAATTAATATTATGGGGGATAGTGAAGTAATTAATGTAGATGATTTACCGAAAGAAATTACAGGTAAAAAAGCGTCGATAATTCCTAAGAGACTTCACGACATTATTGAGGAAAGCGAGAAAAATGCTATTATTCTTGCTCTTAGAGCTTCAAATGGGAATAAAACAAAAGCTGCAAAAATTTTAGATATAGGTCGTACCAGTTTATATGAGAAAATAGAAAAGTATAAAATACAAGTATAGTTGTTCGCTAATGCGAACAACTACTTTTTTTATGGAAAATAATTGTACGGAAACACGCACAATATGTAAATGTTTACTTAAAATTATGTACGGAAAAACGTACATAATTTTCGAGTATTATATGTTTTATCTTTAATTCTAGACGGATAAAGCCCTATTTTACGTTAAATTCTCCTTTAAAACTTTGGCATGGATGTTGCTTATATAAATAAGTATAAACGAACTTATCAATAAATATTAAACTCTTGCTTTATGGAGTATGTGAAAAGGAGGATAAGATATGAGCAAGATAATGTCAGTTGAACATGCAATCTCATTAATAAAAAGTGGAGACACAGTAGCATTTGGAGGATTCATAGGCGCTGGACATGCTGAGGGGATTTCTAAGAAGCTTAAAGAAATTTACCTAGAGCAGGGCAGCCCTAACAAATTAACGCTTGTTTATGCAGCAGGGCAAGGAGATGGTAAGGAAAAAGGATTAAATCATTTAGGGCAGGAAGGTCTTCTTTCAAAGGTAATTGGAGGACATTGGGGGTTAGCACCTAAGGTTCAAAAGCTTGCCATTGAAAATAAGATAAAAGCTTATAATCTTCCACAAGGAGTAATATCTAGTCTGTATAGAGATATTGCGGCTGGAAAGCCAGGGACAATAACTCATGTTGGCTTAAAAACTTTTGTGGATCCGAGAGTTGAAGGTGGAAAATTAAATGAATATACTATTGAAGATATTGTAAAGGTAATCGAAATAGATGATAAAGAGTATCTATACTACAAGGCTTTTCCGATAAATATAGCTATACTAAGGGCTACTTACGCAGACGAGGATGGAAATGCAAGCCTTCAGAAAGAGGCTGCAACCCTTGATGGTTTAGCAATGGCCCAAGCAGCTAAAAATTCAGGGGGAAAAGTTATCATTCAGGTTGAAAAGATAGTATCAAAAGGAACTTTAGATCCAAAACTCGTAAAAATTCCTGGAATACTTGTAGATGCAATAGTTGTAGCAAATGCTGAAGATCATATGCAGACATTCTCTGAAGCATTTAATCCGGCTTTTTGCGGAGAGATAAAAATGCCATCAAATACTATCAAATGCCTGCCAATGGATGAAAGAAAAATAATTGCAAGGCGCTGTGCAATGGAACTTATACCAAATGCAGTTACGAATTTAGGAATAGGCATGCCAGAGGGAATTTCAATTGTCGCCAATGAAGAAGGTATAGGTGATACAATGAAATTAACTATCGAATCTGGCCCGATTGGTGGAATTCCAGCAGGAGGTTTAAGTTTCGGGGCAGCTATAAATCCAGATAGTATAATAGATCAATCATCTCAATTTGATTTTTATGATGGTGGAGGATTAGATGTAGCGTTTTTGGGACTAGCTCAATGTGATGAAGAAGGTAACATAAACGTAAGTAAGTTTGGTCCTAAGATAGCAGGTTGTGGAGGATTTATAAATATTACTCAAAATGCAAAGAAGGTTATATTCTGTGGAACTTTTACAGCGGGAGGACTTAAGATCAGTGTTAATGATGGCAAGTTAATAATTCAAAATGAAGGTAAATCAAAAAAATTCATAAAGGATGTTGAACAGATAACATTTAGCGGAGATTATGCTAGGGATGTTGGACAACAAGTATTATATGTAACTGAAAGGGCAGTATTTAGATTATCAAGTAATGGAGTGACTTTGGAAGAAATAGCTCCAGGTATAGATATACAAAAGGATATTCTCGATCAAATGGATTTCAATCCAATAATCTCAAAAGACTTAAAGATAATGGATGAAAGAATTTTTGAAGATAAAATTATGGGATTAAAATAACGGACAAACTTAGATAAATGAAAAGACGGATAGAGTAGTAGAAAAGAAAAATAATAAAATAACGGAGGTTTTATATATGGCAGTTATAGGTATTTTATTAAGTTTAGCATTATTAATGTTCATGGCCTATAGGGGGTTCTCAGTTATTGTTTTCGCACCTATATTTGCAATAGCAGCGGCTGTATTTTCTGGAATGGCAGTAATGCCAACTTATACAGAAATATTTCTACCTAATTTGGGTAACTATGTAAAAGTTTACTTTCCATTCTTCTTATTAGGTGCTGTATTTGGTAAGGTCATGGAACAATCTGGTGCAGCAAAATCTATTGCGAAATTTATAGTAGAGAAGTTAGGCAAAAAGCGTGCTATGTTATCTGTAATCTTAGCAGCAGCTATATTAACATATGGTGGAGTAAGCCTTTTCGTTGTAGCATTTGCTGTTTATCCATTTGCAGCTTCAATATTTAAAGAAGCAGATATACCAAAAAGACTTGTTCCTGCAACTATTGCTGTTGGTGCTTTTACATTCACAATGGATGCACTTCCTGGAACACCTCAAATTCAAAACTCTATACCAATGAAGTTTTTTAACACAGATCTTTATGCAGCTCCAGTATTTGGAACATTGGGTGCGATTATCGTTTTAGTTTGTGGAGTATCTTACTTAGAATGGCGTAAACGTAAAGCTCAAGCAAATGGAGAAGGTTACGGAGAAAATCATAAGCAAGAACCTGTCATGGTTGAAGACGGTAATTTACCAAATCCATTTATATCAGCATTACCACTAATATCTGTACTAGGAATAACTTTAATTTTACAAAAAGTTGTATTTCCAAAATGGGATATAGTATCTTGGGTAACTAAGGAACCTTACAAAATTCCAGAAGCAGGAGTTATCGGTTCTATGAATAACTGGGCACTTATGATTGCACTTGTATGCGGTATTATTCTTGCAGTTGCTATTAATCCAAAGCGTATGAAAGGTAACTTAGCTACATCTATTAATGCAGGTGCAGTTGGATCATTATTAGCAGTTATGAATACAGCATCAGAAGTAGGTTTTGGTAATGTTATAAAGACTTTACCAGGATTTCAATCTATAGCTCATGCTTTAACAAATATTAATCCAAATGGAAGCCCATTACTTTCAGAAGCAGTTACAGTTAATACTCTTGCTGGAGTTACAGGTTCTGCATCAGGGGGAATGAGTATAGCTCTTGATACCTTTGGTAAACAATATTTAACTTGGGCAAATAGTGTAGGAATAGATCCTCAATTACTTCACCGTGTAGCTGCAATGGCTTCAGGTGGAATGGACACATTACCTCATAATGGTGCAGTTATTACATTACTAGGAATTGCAGGCCTAACTCATAAACAATCATATAAAGATATATTTGCAATCACTTGTATAAAGACAGGGACAGTATTTGTATTAATTGCATTACAAAGCATATTTCACTTTGTTTAATTTGAATTGCAAAAGAAGATAAGGATTATGTATAGCTTAAAAAGGAGGAATTGCAAATGAAAGGATTGACTATAAAAGAATTAAATATTGGGGATAAAGCTTCTTTTCAAAAAACTATTACAGAAACCGATGTATACTTATATGCCGGTATAACAGGAGATTTGAATCCAGCACACATAAATCAAGTTGAAGCTGAGGCAACAATGTTTCAAGGTAGAATAGCTCACGGAATGCTAACAGCTGGTTTAGTGTCTGCAGTGCTAGGTATGCAGTTGCCTGGCCCAGGTTCAATTTATCTTGGACAAGAACTGAAATTCTTAGCCCCAGTAAAAATAGGAGATACAATTAAAGCTGAGGTTGAAATAATAGAGAAGATTGAAGAAAAGAATAGAATAAAATTAAATACTATATGTACTAATCAAAATGGAGTTGAGGTGCTTAAAGGAATTGCTACTATAATGCCTCCAAAATAAAGACAAGCTATTATTGTGACAAAATGGAAATACTGGCTGGCTTGGTGGCAAGTATATAATAAAAATTACAAAAAATTTTTAATAAATAAATTTTAATAGATGCATTAAGGTAATTCTTAGCGCATCTATTATTTTTTGTAGAATAATTATTAACAAAAAATTAATTACTTCTAACCAATTATTGAACTATAATTATATTATTAAGCTGGTAGACAAGTACAAATATATAGAGATGCCTCATTAGCTTTTGTTATTTTTATAAGAATAAAATAAGTTGATTTTTATATAATAGTTATATGAAAGGAATGAGAGTATGGGTGATAATGTAAATGTAGTATTAGAAAAAATAAAGTCAGTACCAACAATTAAATCAGGAAAGAAATCCATAATAACATTATCAAGTAATGAAGCAAATTTAAGCGCAGAAGATTTTAACGAGGCAGCTGAGTATATTTGGGATAATAATTTAATTAAAATATTGAAAGTAGAACGTGATCATAGCAACATAGTAAGGATATATGCAGAGGTTACTGAATGATTTTTTAGTAGAAAATTTAGGATTATGTGTACCTTTTAAATTTAATAGGAGCCTATGAAAATAACAGATCAATTGATACATTGGTCTGTTATCTGTTTTTATTTAAAATAGAAATTTCTTTATTTTTTAAGAAACGAGTTTTAATTACAAAATATATAAAGTTATCTAATAGAACTTTTCAATGCTATTTTTGTTATTAATTAAATAGATTATTTTTTGTAATGATGGTTAATATAATAGTGTCCAATAAATTAATTGCTAAAGGAGGAGATAGAAATGGCTTCAAATAAAAGTGGAAGAAACAGAACTTTAGTACCAGAAGCAAAACAAGGTTTAAGCAGATTAAAAACTGAGGTTGCATCAGAAATTGGATTAGGTGATTATGAACATGTAGATAAGGGCAACCTTTCATCTAGACAAAATGGAAGTGTTGGTGGCTTTATGGTTAAACACATGATTGAAGATTATGAAGGTAAATTATAAAAATAAATAATTAAATTTGATTAGAAAATTAAATTTAAGCAAAAAGGACTCCAAGGCTTAACTAACCTTGGAGTCTTTTTTTTGTTGAGGTTTATCATAAATTTTATCTATATAGTTGAAGATATTAAATAATTTACTGTTGAAAAGCTAAATAAGAAAGCAGTAATAATTTACCTAGCTATTGTAACTATTTTCTTCTATCACTTATATGTAATGCACCAACTATAGTATTGCAATATTCAACCATTTGGTCAATTGATATAGGCATACCTTCTTCAAGCCATTCACCGGCAGAATAAACTAAAGCAGGGGAATAGAAGTCCGCAATGATATCTATAGGGACAATAAATTTAATTCCACTAGCCTCATCATTTTTAAGTTTTGCTTTTACGCATTCAAGTACTATTTTTTGAAGCGTTTTCATTGCAGAACCATTTTTTAATAATCCCACGCAATACATTTTCTTATTTTCACACATATGTTCAAGAAGAAGTTTAAATAAATTTGTATAATACTTCTTTGAGTCTTCTGTATCAGAATATTGCATACTTTTTTCCTCAAAATCTTTTATTAATTGTCTTAATAAAAAATCAAGCAATTGGTATTTGTCTTCAAAATGTTTATAAAAGGTAGTTCTATGTATCATAGCTTTATCACAGATATCTGAAATTCTAATATCTTCAAAGCTTTTTTCTGTAAGTAATGATATTAAAGAATCAGATAGTAACTTATAAGTTCTTCTTATTCTTAGATCAAGGGTTTCTGTAGTTGTATTATTACTCATATTTTTTCCTCCAAACTAATAATCTACATTTATTCCAAATTGTAGATTAAGTGTATAAATTAAAAATATTGTTTCTTGATTACTATATAGCAACAGTATAAATTATAAATATACAGTTGTAAAGATAATATACAACTGTAGAATAAAATGAGTTTTAGAATTAATAATATAGAGGTGGATGTAAATGAGTAAAAAAATAAAAAAAGTATTAATAATTGGAATTGTTCTAAGCATTATTAATAGCAGCTCTCTACCAGCGTTTGCAGTAGAAGATAAGGAAAAGTTAACTAAGGTTCAAACAACTCTAGTAAATGAGAAAATAGTAGATATCTCAACTAAGACTCAAAATCTACAAATTACTGAAGTAAGAAAAATTCTTACATTAGATAAAGCAATTGAAGCTGCTATAAGCAATAGTGACAAACTAAAATTGAAATCAAAAGAAATTAAAATGTACCAAGATAAAATTAATCTTCAAGAAAAGACCAATGATTATTATGAATCTATTGGTCAGAAAGTATATGATTTTCCTTATGATAAGCTTGAACTTCAAGAAAAACAAACAAAAGAGTCAAAAGAATTCATGGAAGACCAAATTGCTAATGATATAACTAACAAATATAACGATATGATTTTAAAAGAAATTGATATGAATAAATCAAAAAGATATTTAGAACTTAAGAAAAAAGATTTTGATTTTATTAAAGGGAAATTATCATTGGAAATGGCAACGCCTACTGAAGTTAAAGATGCAGAAATTGAATTAAAATCATTAGAAAATGACATAAAGGCAAAGGAGAATTTGTTAAATGATAACAAAGAATATTTTAAAGTGCTTACAGATTTGGATATAAAAAATACTTATAAACTTGACGATAGCATGAAATATGAAAAATTTAAAATAAGTGGTTCTATGGATGAGTATATAGATGACAAAATAGATAAATATTTAAAATATGATACTGAAATATTAAAACTTACTAAAGATTACATGAAAGATTTAAAAGATGATGGAATAAAAGACATTATGATAAAGGATACAGAGAAGCTTCCAGATAAAGCTTTAAGCATAACAGCTAAGGAGGATGGAACATATGAATTTGATTCAGGTTCCTATGCTTTAAAACTAATAGAATATCAACAAAAACAGATGGAATATTTAGCTAAGCTAAATGCATATGGAGAATATATTAATGGAGATTATAATGTGAGCGAAGCAAAAGTTAAACTAGAGGAATCAAAGAGGAACCTTAAAAATGGATTAAAAGAAGGCTATTCAACGCTTCTTGATTTAGAAAATAAAATAGATACTTTGAAAGAGCAGGTTAATTCAACAAATACAAAATTAAGTTTTGGGAAAGCACAAGTAGATATGGGATTAATTCTTGAAAATGATTATGATAAGCAGGTTTTAGAAAGTGAAGATTTAGATACTGGAATAAGAAAACTTGTTTATACTTATAACAATTTAAAAGATAGCATACAAAAACCTTGGATATTAAGTAACAACTAAGTTTGTAAAGAAATCAAAAGTATGAATTAGGTGAAGGATAGAACTTCATAAATAATAGGAGGACATATGAATAAGAAAATATTAGCAGGATGTGTAGTATTTCTTAATATTTTTATATTAGGCAGCTGTAGCGATGAAAGTAACTCAAAAGCAGAAACAAAAACTTATCCAGTAAAAACTGTAGAACTTCAAGATAAAAGTTATCCAGTTTCCTTGGAATATGAAGGCTTGACAGGAGGGAGTGAAGTTAGAAAGCTTTCTTTTAAAAGCTCAGCAAAAGTAGCTAAAATATATGTTTCAAAAGGACAGCAGGTTAAAAAAGGAGATAAGCTTGTTGATTTAGATAAAACAGATTTAAAGTTTGCAATGGAGGGCTCAAAAGCACAAATGGAAGCTGCTTCAGCACAGTATGAAAAAGCAGTAAATGGAGCGGATGCAGAGGATATAAATAAAGCACAAATTGCAGCAAAAAATGCTGAGGATAATTATAATTACTGCAAGGATTTATATAATAAAAACCTTACTTTATATGAAATGCATGCAGTTACTAAGCAGCAGCTTAATGATATTAAAATTAAATTAGATGGAAGTGAAAGTGAATTTAACGCTGCAAAGGAAACTTTAAATCAGGTTCAAAATGGAACTAGGAGTGAAGATAAGAAAGCAGCACTTGGGCAGCTTAATGCTGCAAAGGCTGATTATAATTCGAAAGTTGATTTGTTTGAAGATGGTTCTCTTACAGCAGATGTAGATGGCTATGTAGTAGATGTTATTTGTAAAGAAGGAGAAATGCAGCCAGCAGGATATCCAGTTGTATTAATTAGAAGTGAAAATCAGGTGGTTACAGTAGGATTATCTGATGAAGATGTAAAGAAGATACAGCTTGAAACAAAAGCACAAGTTAAAATTGATGATGCTAAAGTAGAGGGAGAAGTTATGAATATAGTTCAAATGGCTGATAGCAAGTCAGGGACATATAGTGCAGAAATTAAACTTTTAACTCCGATAGATAATAGTAAATTTTATATAGGCCAATCTGTAAAAGTTTATATTAATGAAGGAGAAAAGGGTGGAATTTGGATTCCTATTACGACTATTTTAAATGATGGACAAGATTATGTTTATGTTGTAGAAGACGGACGTGCTGTTAAGAAAAATATAACTTTAGGGCAGACTAACGAAAATCAAGTGTGTGTGGAAGGCTTAAAAAGTGGAGATAATCTTGTTAATGAAGGTATGAAAAATATAAAAGCTGGATATCAAGTTTCAGTAAACTAAAGGAGGAGAAATTATGGGATTGATAAATGCTGCTATAAAAAATAAAAAGATAGTATTGTTTTTAGTGTTAATTGCTATCGTCGCTGGTCTAGGATGTTATCATTATATTCCTAAACAAGAAAGTCCAGATGTTTCATCACCAGCAGCAATGATTACAACTATTTATCCAGGAGCTTCTCCTAAAGATGTAGAAAGTTTAGTAACAAAAAAAATAGAAGATAAGGTAGAAGAAATAGATGGATATGATTATGCTGAATCTTTCTCACAAAATAGTGCATCTATTGTCATTGTTTATTTAAATAGTGATGCTGATAAAGATAAAGCCTGGCGAGCATTAAGAGATAAGGTCAAAGATTTAAAATCAGAGCTTCCAGATGGCTGTGAAGAAAGTACGATAGATACAAAGCTTACTGAAACAGCAGGTATAATTTTAAGCGTATCTGGTGAAAATTATTCTTATGAACAACTAGGAAATTATGCTGATGATATTAAGAAGCAATTAGGTAATGTCAGTGGTATTTCAAGATTTGATATAAAAGGAAAACAGGATAAACAAGTAAAAGTAGAGGTGGATTTAAGTAAAATAAATAAATACTCTATTTCTCTTGAGGAAGTATGTGGAGTATTAAAGGCGCAAAATGTAGAAATTCCATCTGGAGATTTGGAGCTTAAAACTGGGAAAATTAAAGTGCAAACACCTGGAAGCTTCACATCCATTAAGGATATAGAAAATACAATTGTAGGAGTTTCAACGGAGAGTGGACAAACTTTGAAGCTTAAGGATATAGCTACTGTGAAGATGGATTATGATGACGATTCAGCTTATAAGTTCACGGATAACGGAGAAAAGGCAGTGCTCCTTGCAGGGTATTTTCAAGATAATAAAAATATAGTTTTAATTGGAGATGATGTAAGAAAAAAATTAGATGAGGTAAAGAAACAATTGCCACAGGATTTAAAGATAGATGAGGTTACTTTTCAACCTAAAGACGTAGATGAATCGGTTTCCTTCTTTATGAAAAATCTTGAAGAAGGTGTAATTCTAGTTGTTATAACTGTTCTTATAGGGATGGGAATTAGGAATGCACTAGTAGTATCTTCAGTAATTCCAATATCTATTGCTCTATCATTTATTGCTATGGAGGTTTTAGGAATAAAAGTTCATCAAATGTCAACTACAGCTCTCATTATAGCACTCGGAATATTGGTAGATGATGCAATTGTAATAGGTGATGTTGTACAAGTTGGAATTGATGATGGATTGTCTGGAGATGAAGCAGCGTTTAGAGGAATTAAAAAGTTATTTGTGCCTGTATTTACCTCCACGTTAATTATAGTTGGCGCTTTTGCCCCTCTTTTAAATATACCGGGAGCTGTGGGAGAATTTATACGAACACTGCCACAAGTAGTAATGATTTGTATAACTTGTTCATATATATCAGCATTATTTATAACTCCTGCTATGTCATCCTTATTTTTTAAGAAAAGTAAAGTAGCTGCGAAGGAAAATAAAATTCAAAAGTTCTTTCATAAACTTTTGAATTATGGGCTTCAGCATAAAATAAAAGTGATTGCTGCCTCTTTACTTATATTTGCAGTTTCAATGGGATTAATGAATTTACTAGGGTCGCAATTTTTCCCTTATGTAGATAAGAATGTTATTTATATAGATGTTTCTAATGAAAAATTTGAAGACATAGAAAATACTGGTGAATTAGTAAAAGGAGTAGAAGATGTTTTAAAACCCCAAGAAGAAGTTACAGGTTATACTTCAGCGATAGGAGGCGGGATGCCTAGTTTTTACATTACACTCCCTACAGTTGCACCATCAAAAGATACTGCACGAATTATGGTTAAAGTAGATTTAGATAAAACTAAAACATTTAAAACAAGAGAAAAGTTTGTAGAATATATACAAACTCAGTTGGATAATAAAATATCTGGTGGAACTGCAACAGTAAAACTTTTAGAACAAGCAGAACCAATAGGATCACTGATTAGATTAAGACTTACAGGAGATGATTTAGATAATATTTATGCTGCGTCGGAACAAATACAAGAGAAATTAAAAAATATGCAAGGTACTACAAATGTAAGAGATGATGCAGCTAAAAAGACATATGAATATGAAGTGAATATAGATAGTGATAAAGCATCTCAATATGGTTTGTTAAAGTCTGACATCTTAAAACAGATAAACATTGCCTTAAAAGGATATGCAGGGTCTGTTTATAGAAAAAGCGGAAGCGAATACGATATATTAGTTAAAAGCAATATTAGCTCAGTAGAAGATTTGAAAAACTTACAAGTAAAATCAAGTATTACAAGTAATAAGATTTTACTATCTCAAGTTGCAGATATAAAACTTAATTCTCAATTGGATCAAATAAAGCATTATAAAAAGGAAAAGACTGTAACAGTATTTAGTGATTTAAAATCAGGTTCTAACTCAAGTGATATAGAAAATGAATTGAAGCAGGAAATAGGTAAAATGGATCTAAATGGTGTAAATGTTCTTTATGATGGAGAACAAAATCAAATAGAAACAAACTTTACAAGCTTAGGTATTGCGGGCGTGCTTACAATAGTAATAATTTATATCATTCTATTTGTTCAATTTAAGTCGTTTATACAACCTCTTGTAATAATATATTCACTGCCACTATCATTAATAGGAGTAATAATAGGGCTGCTAATGTGTAACATGCCGCTATCCTTAACTGCTGTTATGGGAATAATAAGTTTAATAGGAGTAGTTATAAGAAATGCCATTTTACTTGTAGAATATATAATTGAAGGCAGACATGAAGGTCTTTCCATAGATGAAGCTTGTATACATGCTGTAAGTTTAAGATTCAGACCTATAATATTAAGTTCAGTAGCAACTATTACAGGGCTTATACCACTTGCACTATCAAAGAGTACATTATTTGGACCAATGTCTGTAACCATAATATTTGGACTTGCATCAGCAACTTTCCTTACATTTATAGTAGTGCCAGTTATGTATTCTTTGGTTAATACTAAAATTGAAGAGAATCAGGCAAAAGCTAAAGTGATTAACTAGAAACTTTCAATTAAAAAATATTTGCTATATTTAAACTTAAGAAACATGGATAATGTGTTAATTTGCATATTGACAAAAGTACTTTTAGTAAATAAACTGATACTATAAATACTAAACTGGTATAATTTAGAACTGAAGATTTATGAAAAGAAGTTAATACGAGTAAACTCAAGCTTTACTCGTATTTTTTATAAAAAGAAACACCATGGAAGAAACTCCAAATTTTATTAAAAATGTTTTTGGTTTCAATCAAATTGTAAAAAATTGACGATATAATTCTACTTTTGAGGAGGAATTTTTATGAACATGAAAGAAAAAATTTTAAGTTCTACTTTGGATTCTATTAAATTTAAATTAATAATTGCTATTGTAATTGTGCAATGCGTCAGCTCCTATATAGGACAAGGTGTAAATTTAGCTATAGCAAGAGGAAGAGATGCACTACAGGGAGTAGGTGTGGCTACTTTCTTTTTAGATGGTGCTGTTGGTGTTTTTGTATCTGCTGCTATAAGTATAATAATATCAGTTTTTATCATAGTTTATATTTATGATAAATTGGTTTTAAAAAGACTTAAAAAAGTATTGAGTTTCACACAAAAATTAGGCAATGGAGATTTGTCCGGGGAGATTAATTTTAAAGGACATGACGATATAAGCAAGTTGGGAGAGAGTTTAAATAAAGCTGTATCAAATATAAAAATATTAGTATCAGATATAACTAATATTTCTCAAAATATTAATACTTCAAGCTATGAATTATTAGAAGGTACAAAAAGCTCTAGGTCAAGCATAAATACTATTAATTCAACTTCATCTACACTTTCTGATGAAGCGTTTAGTTTAATAGATACTACTCAAAAAGCAAATTTATCCATAGAAGAGATAGTAAAGACAAAAGAATTACTTTTAACTAAAGTAAAAGATAGTTTAACTTCATCAACTGAAATGGAAACAAGGGCAGAGGAAATGAAACTAAAAGTTTCTAGTTCACTTGAAAAAGCAAATATAACTTATAGTGAAAAACAAGAAAAAATTCTTAGAGCTATTGAAGCAGGTAAAATAGTTGAAGAAATTAGGATAATGTCTGATACCATAAAAGGTATCTCATCTCAAACAAATCTCCTTGCATTAAATGCGTCTATTGAAGCTTCAAGAGCAGGTGAACAAGGTAAGGGGTTTGCGGTAGTAGCTGAAGAAGTAAAAAAACTAGCTGAGCAATCCGCAGAAGCTATTTCAAATGTGAACAATCTCATTGTCCAAGTAAGAGAAGTTTTTGATAACCTTGCAATTAGTTCTCAAGATATTTTAAATTATATTGATAACAATGTTAAGGCAGATTATGAATTATTACTTCAAACGGGTGAGCAATATCAAAATGATGCTAAGCTTATAAATGATATATCTATAGAAGTCACTTCATCTGCTAAATCAATGAATAACTCAATTGGAGAAATTAGCAAAGTCATTGATGAAGTTGCTTATATATCAGGAAAAACTTCAGATTCAACAGTTGAAATTAATCATAGTTTATCTGAAATAAATTTAATTATGAATGAAGCGAAAGGTTCCATGGAAAATCAAGTTGTTTTAGCTAATAGATTAAAGAAATCTGTTGAAAAATTTATATTAGAGAAATAGTGAACTAAAGAAATTTTCTTGTTTTATAAAAATATAAATTATATATATTTTGTCATATTATTGTCACAAATCTACGGTAGTATATAAATATAAAGTAGTTAAAAATTATTTATCCCCTATTAAATAAATATTAACCAGTATTTAGAATGGTCTATACACCCTAGTAGATCATTCTTTTTTATTTTATCAATTGCATTTGAATATGACACACTGTTGTCAAATTCAAAATGCTAGAATAAAAATGTATTAAACGCAAATTTTTATAGGAAGAAGATGCATTAGCATATCTAGTGAAGTCTGGATGTAGAAAGCGAGTTAAGCTTATCTAGTGAGAAGTAATAATCCATGTACTGTCTAAGTACAAGGCCAGTTGCTGGGCTGCCGGGTATTACCTCCTGGCAAAGCACCTCTGAGCGTATTAAGCTTTCTGGCTCATTTATTCCAAATAGTAAACGCATGCCTGTAGAACTGCTGAACCTAGGATTTATTTCGAAAATTACTGGCATGGAGTCTTTAAGGCGCAATTGAATATTTATAGCCCCATAGGCTCCAAATGTACTTATAGCCTTGGCACAATAATCTGCAATATGGTGATAATCATCAGAAACTGCAGCAATAGAAACTCCTTCCAGTAAATACCGCCTTAAAGCTATTTTGGAAATGACCTTTCCTTTTTGATTTATGCAAATCCCTACGGTAAACTCTTGCTCCTCATCTGTAAGGTATTCCTGTATTATTAGGCTTTCCTTACCCTTTATATTTTCAAGTAGCTGCTGCTTATCCTTAACTAGAACAACACCTACTGAACCACGTCCAAAACGCGGCTTGACTATCAAGGGAAACCCAGTGCTTTCAATAAATGAGGAGAGCATGCCAGCATCTTCAGGGTACCTGATAGTTGCAGGAATTTGAAAACCTGAGCTTGATAAATGGCACATGGTGAGCCACTTATCGGTGCAAAGCTCTATCACTGTAGGAGGATTTACAAACACCTTTGCTCCTGTAGATATTTCAAGTGATTCTCTATTTCTTGAATAAAAGGGAAGCTCCGCTGTAGAGCCGATAAATATCGCTTTAATCTGATGATTTATACAAAGATTTTTAATAAACATATAATAGATTTCTTCATCTGCTACCTGTGGAGCGATATAGCTTTTGTGGGCAAAGAATAAACCTAGGGAATATGGATTAGAGTCAATTGCTATTGTTTCAACAGGAAGCACCGATTCTTTCAGTGACCTGATAATACCCTGCCCGTATACGGAACCTGCACCTGTAATAAGTACTCTGAGAGCACTATTGATTTCATTCACAAGTGTTTTTTCATCTATACCAAGCATAGGTTTAGGTAAAACTCTCATCATTACACTCCTCATAAATTTTTTTACACAGCTCTAGATTTAACCGGTGACCGGATCTGAATCCTATTACATGTCCCTGTACCTTTTTCCCAAGTAGCCCAAGGTCTCCGAGAAGGTCAAGGACTTTATGTCTGGCAGGTTCATTGGGCCATTTCCACGACCTGTACTCATCCGCGGATTTGACTACCAATACATTTGAGCTGACTTTCCCAGTTAGGTTTACAACATCTTCAAGCTCTGACTCAATTATATAAGAACGGGCATCTGCCAGCTCTTTAGCAAAGGTTTCTGGAGTTATGTCCATTTCAGCTACTTGAGAAAATTGCGGCAGATTGGGATAGTCAACCATATAGGTTAGTTTAAATCCATCGTAGGGAAGAGCCATAAGGAACTTTTCATATTCCATATCCTCTAAGCTTTCATGTTTATATACAATAATTGGCTTAAGTATTTTTATCGTTTCCTTCTTGGCAGTTTGTTCCACTATCCCAGCTCCTGTGAGTGCCTCTTTGAACATTTTACTGCTGTAATCCTCTGTTACGGGCAGGCTGGCCTGTTCTAGCTCAATAAATACGTTGTCTAAGCATAATCCTGATAAGGCTGCCAAGGCATGCTCCGTGTGTTCGATGCGAACATCTCCATCAACAAGAGAAGTCCATCTGTATTCAACCTTTGCTTTTTCTAGTGAGCATTTTATTTTAGGGCAGCCTGGCAGGTCGTTACGGATAAATATTATACCAGTACTCGGCGGGGCTGGATAAAAAGTTACTTTTGCATCAGTTCCGCCAGAAATGCTAGTACCCATTAATGAAACCCTTTGTTTAATAGTTGTCTGATTATCCATTTCAATTTCAATTCCTTTCAACTAAACTGCAGAAATCAAGAATTTGTCTGGCCCGTTCCTTATAACTATGTCTTAAATAAACCTCCTGCTGACCATTACGCGCTATTTCTTGTCGTACTGCGGTATTTTTAAGAAAATAATTTACCAGGTCAACTGTGTCTTCTTGGGAAGAGGCACATGACAGGTGAACATTATTTATAAACAGCTTGGTGACAGATGGTGTTGGTACCGTAAGCAAAAAACCTCCCGAACCTAGTACTTCAAAAGTTCGAGATGTTAACATGTCATGGTCATTTTGCAAACCTAATATAATTCTAGCTGAATTATATACTTTATTTGTTTCCTCATAAGGTAGTTCACCTTTAAGCATGTGCTTTGGGATCTTAAAACCCATTAGCTCCTCATTAAAACTGTCCCAGCGCTTACCCCAAATAGCAATGTTATATCCTCTTTCTACCAAAGGCTTAAGTAATATCTGAACGCTATCCTTCCGATATGACTTCCACTCTCGTCCGCCATTTCCAATTAGGACCACATCATAATCATATTTACTACTTGGAGGTTCACTTTTATTGAATTCGGGATTGCAGCCAAAATCCAGATGCCCGGCTGGAAGCCCAAGCTCCCTGTATTTATTTACACTACCAGGATGTATGGTCATAACTGCATTAGGTTTAAAGGTTTCAATACACCTGAAGGAACATTTTTCTGTCCATCTTGGATCTTCAGTTGCCCAATAGACATGTTTTACCTTATATTTAGAAGCTCTTTTCGTAAGCTCGTCTATATGCTTACGGCTATATCTGCGGTAAGCCCATCCCGTTGTTATCATAATATCAGGCCTAAAGTTGTCAATTGCATCTGTTATAGAACTTCTACTTAAATCCTTCAGGATAAAAACAGGGCAGTTCAATTCTCCAAAGCCCTGGGGTAGACCAAGAGTATATTTAGAACTATGTGCAAAAAACAGTATTTTTTTCATACTTACACCTCTTTCAATAAAAGCTTGCGTGTGCCTGCTGTCCCACAATTAAATAACATATCAACTATTGACAAGTTGGGTATAAAATTGCCCCAAAGCTGGGGATATGATATAGGCTCATAATCCAAATACTCCAATTTAATACCTTGTTTTTCAAAAATCTCTGGCTTATTATATGCTTTTCCTCCAATACCGGACAGGTAGCTATCAGCAGAAAAGTGGCGGCAGATTGCAACTATCAGCTCATTTTTTCGAAGCTCAGAAAATTGAGGTAAATCTGATAAAAACACAAGCTTTGTTTTAAGTCCAAGCAGGTCATGTACCAGTTTGATAAAAGCTATGTTGGTATCTATAAGATATCCAGTATCTTGCAATACCTGCTCCATCATTGGGAAAACTTCTTTGAAATGAGGCGCCTTTGTGTAGTTTACTTTGAGTGCCATAAGATGATTCCTTTTAAAGCCCGGTATGACAGTAACTTCATTAAACCGCTGCAAGCCCATGCCTTTGCGTTTTACCGGCACTGTTAGTATTTGAGTGCCTTGGGAAGTTTTGATAAGATTCCTATTATCCAATGAACTGCCTGTTTGAAACTGAGCAGTATCTAAAATAAAAAAAATATCACACTGTGCCATCTTAACAAAATATCCTGGCCAGGGAATATAATTTGGTTGATGACCTGCTAATTTCATTACCTCACTCCTTTAAATTATTGCCTATTGTTTATTTCATACAAATAGCATTCCCGAAGTAGTCCATGTCCTCCATAGCCTTCTTTGAAATGGAACAACCCTGTATTAACGATACTTCCTTTTGCCTCAGTGGAAATACCAAAATCTAAATAAGAAAAGCCGTTTTTTAGTCCCCATTCCATCATATGACCGAAAATAAGGTTTAAGGGTCGCTTATGCTGAAAACCATCGTGGTGGGCAATATAAAAACAGTTTATAACTCTATCGTTCAGTAAAAATGCCAAAACACCTGCGACAGGAGTTACTCCTTCATATGCTGCAAAGAGTTTTATCCTGTCTGGATAAAGGGTTTTTAGATGTCTGATTTCATCTAATGTATGTGCAGGCTTTGCATTATGATTAAGTTTAAGTTTATGTTCCAAAATGGGCCAAAAATCATTTATATCGGCATCCTCCACCACTGATAGCCCACTTTTCAATGCCTTCTGATAGTTTCGAAAAGCTGTGCCACTCATTACCCGCTTTGCAAAAGATCCCTCACCTTTTTTTAGCTCAAGGACTGTGGCCAGCTCTGTATACTCAAGCCTAAACCCAGAAAACCTTAAAGCAAAGTCCAGTTGGTCTGAAAGCTCCTTATGGTAAACCTTCGGAACAGGTTTTAGCCGTATATAGTCAAAACCAGCAGTGGCACAATATTCAATAAGGGCACTTACAAGCTCCAGACATTTTTTAGTGCCTAGACTGGACTTTACTATGAGCCCTCCATGGGAAGCGCCAGGATGGGAAACTAGGATGCGTTTATCCTCTTGCTCTATAACGGCAGCAGGAAGAACAGCAATGATTCTCTTATCCTCCATAAATATCAGGGAATGATCTGAAAACCTGTCTGAAGGATGATAACTTAGGAATCTTCTCTCCTGCATAAAAGTGCCGTTAACTGAGGACCTCACAAATGCCTCCCATTCATTCTCAAATTCTTTTGAATAGATCTTTACATACAATATAATTTCACCACACCTTTCTGATTATAGTGCTTACCATCTCCATCAAAAGATGTTGATTTTCTCTCCGCCTTTTGCGAGAGATTTTGAAATGCAATCGATTATTTTTGCTACAAATTCTATATTTTCTTTGCCGCTAAGAGGCTCCTTGTGTTCTCTAATACATTCCATAAAATGAATACACTCCAGTGTCAGAGGTTCCGAATTATCTTCCATTGCCAAAAAATGTTCCTGCTCGACCTTATTGAAGATTTTGATTTTTCTATCAGCAGTTTGTGTATCGTCAAATACCAATTTTGTTTTTGATGCAACCAGTGTTATTTTCCTGGTTTTTGACCTATGAATGAAGCTAGCAAATATAGAAGCTATTTTACCATTGGGGAACCCCAACAGTATATTGATAACATTGTTATAAGTACTTTGAATATATCTTTCACCATGGGCAATTACCCAGATAGGGTCCATCCCTATGAGGTGGCGGGAAAGATAAATATCATGAACTGCCAGATCATAAAGAACATCTACATTGGGGGCCTGAGAGGTGGAACTGGTTCTGGACATGTTCAAGTAACAGAGATCATCGATAATATGTTTTTCTTCTAGAAGCCCCTTTATCCTTTTGACAGCAGGGTGGTAAATCAATGTATGGCCGGCCATCAATACGGTATTTTGAGCAGTAGCCAATTCAATTAGATCATGACTATCTTTCCTGTTAATTGTCACAGGCTTTTCTACGAGAACAGCTTTACCTTTGCTTATTGCTTCCTTCGCCAGCATGTAATGACTTTCAGGTGTTGTGGCTATGATAACTCCCTGTACCTCACTGTCATTTAATATATCTGCTTTATTTTCAGTGAACCTAGTCTGAGGGTAAACAGCAGCTGCCTGATTTAGCTTTTCATAGTCTAGGTCGCAGGCCCACTTCAATTCACAACCATCTATAGCATTTACAGTTTTAAGATAATTTTTTCCCCATTTTCCACAGCCTATCAAAGCAAGCTTCATCATTGCAATTACCTCTCAATTACATACTAATTATATGCCGGAGCACCATATATTAGCATATTCACCACGCATAGAAAATGTTACTTACATTGAGGATCCTCATCTGGTAAGGTTAAAAAAATAAAAGATGTTTCTTTTTCCGACATAGCGGAGCTTGCTCCTTCGAGGCATCGAACTAGTAGTACTAGATTTTTTTCAAATAGTAATTGGGATGAAAAACCTTTAGAAAGAGCATTGAAATCGTGTATCATAGAACTGATCTGGGCTAAATCAAGAGAATCAAGACAACCAATATACTTTATTATTGATGACACTATTTCTGAAAAGACAAAGCCCTCGTCAAAGGCTAAAAATCCAATTGAAAAGTGTTCATTTCATAATTCTCACTTAAAAAGTAAGAATGTATATGGTCATCAAATAGTAGTTTCTTTACTATCGTGTGGCGGGTTAGTTCTACCATACTCAATTGATATCTATGATAAAGAATCTATATAAAAAATATGTTGAATAAAATAATTTTGAAATGCCACAATGAACATAAAAAGATTACTATATATGCATGTGTTAGTATAATTTACATGTAGAATTAATATAAAGATTTTTTCTTAATTGAATTATAATAATTAAGAAGACTGCATTAGCCATCCCACTTGGCTAGGCATCTAACTATAAATTTTATTCAGGATACAGATACGTTTATATCTGTATCTTTTTTTTGCTTTCAATGATGGTTATGAACAAGGTGAAAGAGATGGATGTCAAAGAGCAAAGCAATGTGCTTTGAATTGTATAAATGACATAAGTTGTTCTTAAGTTCTTAAATAAGAAAACAGTATTTTAAAGTAGAGGAGTTATATTTATAATATGCTCCTCTATTTTATTTCCTTATTCAAGAATTAAACCCAAATACTCAATATATTTTTAATACAAATAAACTGATATCATTATATTAGAATAACAACAGTATTAATTGGAGAAAAAAGTCGAAAGAGGTGATTGTTATGAATTTGAAAGTTTTAAGAAATAAATTTTTAATTATAGGAACAATAGTATCCTCTGTTATTTATCTTGTATGGAGAATATTCTTTACAATACCTTTTGGGTACGGAATTGTGGCGATTACATGTGGGATTTACTTACTACTGGTTGAAATAGTAGGTATGATAGAGGCAGCTATACATTATTATAGTATGTCAAATATAGAATATCCTGTTAAGCCCAATGTAGATGATATCTTATTTCCAGATGTGGATGTATTTATAGCAACATATAATGAACCAGTAGAATTATTATATAAAACAGTTAATGGATGTATTAACATGGATTATCCAGACAAAAGTAAAGTACATATATTTATCTGTGACGATTCTAATAGGGCAGAAATGAAAGAACTTGCAGATTCAATGGGGATTAACTATATAACTAGAACTGAACATATAGATGCTAAAGCAGGAAACTTAAATAATGCATTAGCAAAAACAAATTCACCATTAATTGTAACTTTTGATGCAGATATGATTCCAATGCATGATTTTTTAACAACATGTGTTCCTTATTTCTTAACTGAAGAAAAAATAGGATTTGTTCAAACTCCGCAGAGTTTTTATAATCCAGATTTATTTCAATACTGTTTGTTCTCCGAAGGGAGAATTCCTAATGAACAAGATTATTTTTACCGTGATGTACAAGTTTCAAGAAATAAGACTAATTCAGTTATATATGGTGGTTCTAATACAATGATTTTGAGAAAAGCATTAGAAGAAATCGGTGGATTTTACACGAAAGTAATAACTGAAGATTTCGCTACAGGATTACTAATTCAAAGCAAAGGATATAAGTGTTATGCAATTAATGAGATCCATGCCTCAGGGCTTTCACCATCAGATTTAAAAAGTTTAATCAAGCAAAGGGAAAGGTGGAGCAGAGGGTGTATACAGACAGGTAGAAAACTAAACATTCTTTTTAGAAAAGGCCTTAATATAGAGCAAAAACTTAGTTATATATCCGCTATTTCTTATTGGTACTCTTGCTTAAAAAGATTGGCATATATAATGGCCCCAATTATGTTTTCTGTATTTGGAGTAGTTGTTCTAAAATGTAATCTGATACAGGTTCTTATTTTTTGGTTGCCAATGTATTTATTTAGTGATGCAACTCTTAAGAAATTATCAAATAACATAAGAAGTACTAAATGGACTAATATATATGAAACTATTTTATTTCCATCACTTCTTCCTGTTGTTATTCTTGAGACTTTGGGAATATCTCAAAGAAAGTTTGCGGTGACAAGAAAAGATGGAAAGGCTGAAGATGATAGAAATTATCAGATAAAAAAGATTATACCTCATTCTTTTTTTGCGGTGCTTTCTGTAATTGGGATTATAAATTGTATTAAAATGACATTTGAGACGGGTTCTCCTGCATATAGTGTTTTATTGTTTTGGCTTATAGTAAATCTATACAATATTATAATGTCAATATTTTTCATGTTAGGGAGAAACGCTTATAGGAAATCAGAGAGAGTTTCTGTAGAAATTGATTGTAATATTTCTTATGGTAATAAGACAATTAATTGTAAAACTATTGATATTTCCGAAGGTGGTATCGGAATTGTTTTAGATGAACCAATATATATACCTTACGATAGAAGTTTAGATATAGCGCTATCTACAGAAAGGTATGTGTCTAAATTTAAAGGACAAATTGTTCAAGTAAGTGAAATTAGAGAGAGTTGGAAATATGCACTTAAAATTAGTGAAATAGATGATTCTAACCTTAAAAAATTATTATCATTAATTTATGATAGAGAGCCTACATTACCTAAATATATTGAAAAAAATAACAGTATTTTTGATGACATTAGAATTAATATATTGAGTAGGGGAAAGAAATCGAATTTACTAAACAGAAAACTTCCACGTATAAAATTAAACAAGAAGTTAAAATCTGAGGAATGCGGAGAAATTATAATTAATGACTTTAACTATGAATATGCGGTTATAAAAACAGATCTAAAATTCAAAAATAATAAAGTAATAACTGTAAAAATTGAAGATGAAATAACTATTAGATTTATATTAGATAAACAAATAAATTATAATGAATCATTTAAAAAGAAAAAACAAAAAATAGATACGTCATTACAATTATATAAAATACAAGAATATGAAACTATAGCAGAAGATGAGGTTTTTAAAAGTAAGTTGTCAAGTTGGCAAGTTGAGTGTAAACATGATTTGCTAAGGCAGAAACAAGAAAGCGTGGAACAGATCAAATTGAAATATTTAGATGAATTTGATGAAATGTTATATATATAGTAAATAGTAAGTTATGAATATATTTAAAGGTTATGTTTGCGTCAATAGGGGGATATAATGATATTTGAAAAGTTACGAAGAAAAATAATAACAACTATTTGTATTACATTAGTATGTTTTATGAATTCTATGAGTGTATATGGAATATCAGATTCAGATTATGAGAATTTTAATCCAGTGAATATTCAAAAAATAATGGATGCAGGACATATAGAAATAGAAATAGGTAAAGCTAGTGAATATCAGTTAAATGTTGATATGAATACCATGGGATTAGGTAAGGGGTATTATACCGCATATTTATATGAAAACCAATATAGAGACTGGTCTAATTATGAGGCGATGAGTTTTTATATATCAAATGAAAGTGATAATACAATAAGGATAAATATGGATGTAAAAAGATATGATGGAAAAGTTTTATCCCCATCAGATAATAGTAACATTGTAGTTAAGAGGGAAACTTCAGAAATGTTGGAGAAAATGCAACCTTCTTTTGGGACAATAGAATTACCACAAGGTTTTAAGGGAAGAATATATATGCCGTTTAATAGCTTTAAAGAGAAAGGAGCGAATAGTGAAAGCGCTTTTAACGGAATAACTCAAATCACTTCGTGGGGAATTATTGCTACAATGCCGGAGAATGATAAAGGTAGATTTAGTCTAAGTAACTTTCAACTAATAAATAAAGAATCAAGTATTGAATATTATTTAAATTCGGATATATCGATTAAAGGTGACAATATTGTAGAGATACCAGTTGTAGGAGAATCGATCTCAGAATATAGAACTAACGAAACTAATAAAAATGTAAAGTTTCAACTATTAGATAGTATAGATGGGGTATCAATAAATGAGAATGGACGTTTATCAGTGAAGCCAGATGTAGAGGCTCAAAATATAAGAATAAGTGCTGTTTTAGATAATAGATTAATAGAAATAATGGATGTTCAATTAATTAAATCCTGGACATTAAGTGCTAGGGAAGTAGATGGTACTAGTAAGAGTATCCCTAGACCGGAGGAGATATCAAACATTTTATCAAACAATGATAAATTTATATTAAGTGAGAAATTTTTGAATTCAGTAAGAATTATAGCTTGCATTATATGCGCAGCATTTGCCACATTATATTGGTGGTGGAAAAGAGAGAAGAATAATAAAACTTCTTAGAATAGAATAATAAATTGACTGGTGTGAAGATTTTTCTTTAATTAGTGAAAAAAGGAGGAATCAATTATAAAGGCTAGATATATAATAATATGTTTATTTATGGTGTGTATCATAATTACATCAGGGATTTTATTTGAATGTGATTCTAAAAGTCGAAAAAATTTGGAATTTAAGTCTTGTATGAATATTGGAAATACGCTTGAAGCACCTAAAGGTATTTCATGGGGTGTTCAAATGAAGCTAGAATATTTTGATGATATAAAAAAAGCTGGATTTGATAGTGTAAGAGTACCCGTAAGATTTTCAGATTATGCAAAGAATTCACCTAATTATGTCCTTGAAGAGGATTTTATGAAACAGTTAGATTCATATGTGAATTATGCACTTAAAGATAATTTAATTGTGATATTAGATTTTCATCATTTTGAGGAGGTAATGCAGGATCCAGAAAAATATAAAGACTGTTTTATTAGTATTTGGAGGCAACTAAGCGAAAGGTATAAAGATTATCCCCCAGAACTTGTTTTTGAATTATTGAATGAACCTAAAGATAATTTAAAAGGCGATATTTGGAATGGATTCATAAAAGATGGGGTAGCAGAAATTCGTAAGAATGATAAAAATAGAATGATAATTGTCGGACCAGATAATTATTATTCTGTATATAGGTTAGAGGCACTTTCGATTCCAAAGGATGAAAATATAGCAGTATCGTTTCATTATTATGAACCAAATAACTTTACTTTTCAAGGGAATCAATATCATCCAGGATTTGAGAATCTAAAGGATATTAAGTGGAATGGGTCTAAAGAGGAAATAGATTATTTAAAATCACGTTTTGATATTGCAAAAAAATGGTCTGAGAAAAACGATGTTAATATATTTTTAGGTGAATTTGGAGCTAATCAAAATGCACCTGCTGAAGATCGAAAGCGTTGGACAGAGGCCGTTAGAAAAGAAGCTCAAAATTACGGTTTTAGTTTTGGATATTGGGAATTGTGTTCATGGTTTGGAATATATGATTCAAATACCGGTAAGTGGGATAAGGAAATGCTAGATGCACTTCTGCCAAACAAATAAAGATTATATGTATGAAATTAAAATTTATATACTATTAAAGATTTAAAATTATATAAAAATAAGAACAATAGTAAGGGGGGAAGATATTGCTTTTTTCAAGCGTAATATTTTTATTCTATTTTCTACCTATAGTTTTATTAATGTACTATGGAACAATTTTTTCTAGGAAATTACAAAATATAATATTACTTATCTTCAGTTTGTTTTTCTATGCATGGGGAGAATCAAAAGTTGTACTTTTACTAATCAGTTCTATATTAATAAACTATATTTTTGCGTTGGGAATTGAAAGATACAGAAGAAATGAGAAAGTTTCTAAAATAATTATAATAATTATGTGTACAATTAACTTATCGCTGCTTTTTGTGTTTAAGTACTTAGGGTTTGTAATTCGAAATATTAACGAAATGCAAAGTTATCAATTAGTAGTTCCTAAGTTAGCACTTCCAATAGGTATTTCATTTTTTACTTTTAAAGCTATTTCTTATGTTATTGATGTTTATAGAGGAAAATGTGTTGCTGAAAAAAATCCTTGCTATGTAGGACTTTATATAGCATTTTTTCCTCAAGTTCTTTCTGGACCAATATCACGTTACACAGAAATTAGCGAGCAAATATTAAATAGAAAAGAGACTTTAAGAAAATTTTCAGTAGGATGTTGCAGATTTATAATTGGTTTAAGTAAAAAAGTTTTAATATCGAGTAGTATGGCTGTAATTGTAGATAGGATATTTCAAATGAATTCTAATATTGCCATACCTATAAGTCTTGCTTGGCTTGGATCAATAGCATATACACTTCAAATATTTTTCGATTTTTCTGGATATTCAGATATGGCGATTGGTTTGGGTCTAATGTTTGGATTTAAGACTAATGAGAATTTTAATTATCCATATATATCTAAATCTATTACAGAGTTTTGGAGACGGTGGCATATATCTTTAAGTTCATGGTTCAGAGACTATGTTTACTTTCCTCTTGGTGGATCAAGAGTATCAAATAAAGATAAGGTTATAAGGAATTTACTAGTTGTATGGCTTTTAACTGGTATTTGGCATGGAGCTGAGTGGACTTTTATTATATGGGGATTATTAAATTTTGTATTTATTACGATTGAAAAAGTTTTTTCGTTTGAAAAATTAGAAATCAATAATAAAGTAAGACATATTTATGCATTGTTTATTATTAATTTGGGATGGGTTTTATTTAGATCAAAAGATTTAATAGAAGCTGGAAATTACATAGGGTGCATGTTTGGAGCTAAGAGTAATGGTTTTTGGAGTGATTACACGTTCATGTTTATCAAAGAAAATTTAATTTTCTTTATAGCAGCTATTATATTTAGTACTCCGATTGCAAAGAAAACAAATAAGTTTATTGTAGATAGTGCACCAGGACATAAAGTACTTGAAGTTATATATCCATTTGTTATGATTTTATTGTTTTTTGTATGCATTACTTATATCATAAAAGGAACATATAATCCTTTTATATATTTTAATTTTTAGAAGAAAGATTTTATTTTTTAGAAGAAAGGAGGAATATGAATCAATGGAGAACATATTTAGGAAAAAAATAATTACTTCAATAATATTCATAGGATTTCTATTTCTATTTTCTATTTTCAATGGATACTCCATGTACACTAAATTTAAAGAAGTATTTAAAGATAAAGAGATAAACTTATCAAACTTAGATCAAGTATCTAAGTTAGTTGAAAGTACAGCAAATGAAAATGTTTATGGGAGATATAGATTTATAGATGGATATGGATACTTACAAAAAGTAATGGATAAAAATGAAGAAAATAATTTTGAAGTTATAAAAGATAAAAATGGATTTATGCATTACACATTTATAGCATATCAACCTAATCCAGTATATGAAATTGTGACAAGAACACAAGCTTTTAAAGAAGGGTTAGTTAATAAAAATACAAAATTTATATATTTGATGACACCGGATAAATATATTAGAGGTTATTCGGAATTATCTACAGGAATCCCATATAATTATGCTAATGAAACTGCAGATAACTTTTTGGACTTGCTTAGCAAAAAAGATGTAGACAACATTGATTTACGACAAAATTTAACTGAAAGTGGAATTCCACTAGATGATTTATTTTTTAAGACAGATCATCATTGGAAAATAGAAACCGTATTTTGGGAATTTGGCCAATTGGTTAATATACTGAACAAAGATTATGATATGAATTTAGATCCTAATGGATTTTATACTAATAAAGAAAATTATAATTTTATTCAATATAAGGATTCATATATTGGATCTATGGGAAGAAAAACGGGAGTTTATTATGATGGAGCAGATGATTTTACACTAATATACCCTAAATTCAAAACAGCTTTTTCATACTATTCAAAAACAGGAGATCAAGAAGCTAAATTAGAAGGAAGATTTGAGGAAGCATTATTAACTGTATCGCCATTTAGGACAGAAAAAGGAGTTTACTCGTTAGAAGCTGATAAATATTCGGCGTATCTTTTTGGAAATAGAGGAATAGTACATGTACAAAACAAAGATAATCCTAATGGTCCTAAAGTACTGTTTATTAAAGATTCATTGGCTGTACCACTCGCGGCATTTTTATCAACTGTTTGCTCAGATGTTTATTTAGTTGATCCTAGATATTATAAAGATGATATTCCTAGTTATGTGAATGGAATTAAGGATCTAGATTTTGTATTCATGTCGTTTTCTCCACAGGATTTAACAGAAGAATTTTTTCCTTTTTATAAAGAATAACTATAGTTTAGAGGAATTTCAATGGAAAATATAAATATGTGGATAATTAAGAGCTGTACTGGTGTGGTAACTAGTATAGCTTTTTTATTCATTTTTTAATATGAGTCGTTGTAACCACTGAAGTGAATTATTAAAAAATTTGTATTTACGAGTATTCGATAAAGAAATGAGGAATATTAGGAGCATTATTACAAAAACTAAATGAATCAAAAAAACAATCAATATAAATCAAAAAAACAATAAAATAGAGCATAAATAATCCGCTAATAACGGTAATTGCAAAAAAAGATGATTCTTTTTGATTTATTATGAAAGAAAATGATTGAAATTTGTTGAAATATAAGTTATTATTAAATCACAGGAATAGCGATAATGTTTCAAGAGAGAGGCTTAATATCATTCTTAAAGAAACAAAAGATATAGGT
Source organism: Clostridium chromiireducens (assembly GCF_003575225.1). Classification (NCBI taxonomy): domain Bacteria; kingdom Bacillati; phylum Bacillota; class Clostridia; order Eubacteriales; family Clostridiaceae; genus Clostridium; species Clostridium chromiireducens. The sequence goes on from NZ_QXDJ01000002.1 coordinate 923,539, forward strand.
ATCAGTTACTGATTTAAAATAATGTTAATTATGAAAACAATGTAGTAGAGGTGTTAAAAAATGATTAATACAATAACGCTTAATCCTTCGTTGGATTATATCGTCAAAGTTGATTCTTTTAAAGTTGATTCTTTAAATAGAAATCAAGAAGAACAAATTTATGCTGGCGGTAAAGGAATAAATGTATCTATAGTTCTTAAAAACTTAGGAGTTGAAAATACAGCGCTTGGATATGTTGCAGGGTTTACTGGAGATGAAATATTAAGACAAATTAGAGGTTATGGAGTAAGTTGCGATTTTATAAAATTAAATAATGGTTTTTCTAGAATCAATGTAAAGCTTAAAAGTGATGGGGAAACAGAAATTAATGGTTCTGGTCCTGAAATTACAAGCGAAGATTTAAAAATACTATATCAAAAGCTTTCTGGTTTAACTAAAGGTGATTACTTGATATTATCAGGAAGCATACCAAACAGTGTGCCAGATGATATCTATGAAAACATTATAATTAGTTTATTAGATAAAGGTGTAGAATTCATTGTTGATGCAACAAAAGATTTACTATTAAAAGTATTAAAATATAAGCCATTTTTAATAAAACCAAATCATCATGAACTTGCGGAAATGTTTAATGTTGAGTTGAAAAGCGATGAAGACATAATTAAATATGGTAAAAAACTTCAAGAGATGGGAGCGAAAAATGTTCTTATTTCAATGGCAGGGGATGGAGCTATTTTATTGCCTGAAAATGGTGAAGCTATAAAGAGAGAAGTTCCAAAAGGAGTTCTAAAAAATTCGGTTGGAGCTGGAGACTCAATGGTAGCAGGTTTCTTATGTGGATATCTAAAAAATAACGACATAGATGAAGCATTTAAAATGGGAATTGCTACTGGTAGTGCAAGTGCTTTCTCAGAAGAACTTGCAACAGAAAAAGAAGTATATGAATTATTAAAACAATTTAATTAAATTATACGAGGTCATAATATATTCTAAGTTTTAGGGAGGATCAAAAATGAAGATTGTAGATTTATTACACAAACAAGGTATTAACTTAAATTTTAATCCGAGCACAAAAGAACAATGTATTAATGAATTAGTTGACTTAATGGATAAGACAGGGAACTTAAATAATAAAGAAGAATATAAAAAGGCAATATTGGCTAGAGAAGAATTAAGCACAACAGGAATTGGAGATGGAATAGCAATTCCACATGGAAAAACAAGTGCAGTAAAAAAAGCATCTCTTGCAGCAGCAATCAGCAAAACTGGTGTTGACTATGATTCGTTAGATGGTCAACCTGCACATCTTTTCTTCATGATCGCTGTACCAGATAATAATGATAATTTACATTTAGAAGTATTAGCAAGATTATCTACTATATTAATGGATGAAAGCTTTAGAACAAGCTTAATCAACTGTTCTGATAAAGATGAATTTTTAAAATTAATAAATAAAAAAGAAATGGAAAAATTCCCGGATGAGGTAAAGGAAGAAGTTAAAACTAATTCTAATGGTTATAAAGTTTTAGCAGTTACTGCTTGCCCAACTGGAATTGCACACACATACATGGCTGCAGAAAGCCTTGAAAATAAAGGTAAAGATATGGGAATTTCAATAAAGGTTGAAACAAATGGTTCTGGAGGAGCTAAAAACGTTTTAACTAAAGAAGAAATTGCTAATGCTGAATGTATAATCATAGCAGCTGATAAAAATGTTGATATGGCTAGATTTGATGGAAAGAGACTAATTAAAACTAAGGTTGCAGACGGAATTCATAAAGCATCAAAATTAATAGAAGAAGCTACTAGTGGAAATGCACCTATTTATCATCATACTGGAAATACAGGTGACAGCGATTCAAATGTTGCAGACGAATCAGTAGGTCGCAAAATTTATAAACACCTTATGAATGGTGTATCACATATGTTACCATTTGTTATTGGTGGAGGAATCCTTATAGCTTTAGCATTCCTTTTTGATACATTTAATCCTGCTAATCCTAGTGGTTTCGGTTCTGGTACACCACTTGCAGCAGTTTTAATGAAAATTGGTGGTAGTGCATTTGGGTTTATGTTACCAGTACTTGCTGGATTTATTGCAATGAGTATTGCAGATAGACCAGGTCTTGCTGTAGGTTTCGTTGGGGGAGCGCTAGCTAGTTCAGGTGTTACTTTTGCTAATGCGTTTGATTCAAAACTTCCGGCAGTAAGTTCAGGTTTCTTAGGTGCATTACTTGCAGGTTTCGTTGCAGGATATCTAGTTCTTGGACTTAAGAAATTATTTGCAAATTTACCTAACAGCTTAGAAGGTATAAAACCAGTATTATTATATCCTTTACTGGGAATATTCTTAATAGGTGTTATAATTCTATTCATAAACCCAGCTATGGGAGCTATAAATACAGGTATTAGTGGTGCGCTTAGTTCAATGGGTGGAACAAGTAAAATTCTTTTGGGAATTGTTGTAGGTGGAATGATGTCAGTTGATATGGGTGGTCCTGTTAATAAGGCAGCGTATCTTTTTGGTACAGCATCACTTGCTAGTGGAAACTTTGATATAATGGCAGCTGTTATGGCTGGTGGTATGGTTCCACCACTTGTAATCGCATTATGTACAACATTCTTCAGAAATAAATTTACTGAAAAGGACAGACAAGCGGGAATTGTAAACTACGTAATGGGACTTTCATTCATATCAGAAGGTGCAATACCTTTTGCAGCAGCAGATCCAATAAGAGTATTACCTTCTTGTATAATTGGGTCAGCAGTAGCAGGAGCATTATCGATGGCATTTGGATGTGCATTAAGAGCACCTCATGGTGGAATATTTGTTATAGCAATTGTATCTAATCCATTAGCATATCTTGCAGCTATAATTGCTGGATCTGTAGTTGGTGCTATAATACTAGGTATATTAAAGAAACCAGTACAAGAATAACAGTCCATAATTTATTAATTCATAATATATATTAATCAAAGAGCGATCTTCAAATAATCAATATATTTGAAGATTGCTTTTTTTATTTATATAGAAGTTTTTAACTTATTTGAGTACTTGAATGTAATAGATGTAAAAATGGATTGTAAGGAAAACGGTGATATATAACATGGGATCCAAAGACAAGAGGTGAATATGACACAAAAAAACATGACTTTAAAAAATAGAAAAAGGGCGATTAAAAATTAATAATCTAAATAAACTTAAGGATGAATTAAAAAGAGAAGTATATAACATAAATGAATTTGATGATTCTATTGATGTGGAATGGAAGTTGGGTTGGAATCATTACTAATGTAAATCATTTGAATTTATTTATAGACAAGGATAAAAGTTATAAAATATTTATTAAATAAATCTATATAAACCCTGATGCTAAAAATCATATTATAAGAGATACATACTTAAGAAGCTTAGTCAAAATGAAAATGGAGGTTACGCTTACTTTTGCAGACATTAATTAAAAAAGATAGTAGCCACTTATGGAAAAGAACAGTAACTGTTGTTTCGATAGTATATTTCATATTTATATAGAAAAGATATTGGTAAATAATATACACAAATTAGTAAAAAGCATTTTCTTAGATTAAAAAAATGCTTTTTGTATGCAATCTGAAATTTTAAGTAAATGTGAACAAATGCTTCTATAAAACCATGTAAGGATAAAATTACAGGTCGGTTGAACCGCGTAAAATCAGTTTTGTGGTATATTCAGAGTATACATAAGGAATATGTGGATCAGCAATTCGATTTAAAATGCACCTTGCAGCCTGAATTCCTAGATACTCTTTGGGTGTATCAATCGTGGTAAGAGTGGGGAAAGATTTGGAGGAATCGTGAATATTGTCAAAACCGACAAAGCAGATATCTTTAGGTACCTCATAATTTAAAGATTGAACAGCTCGCATCACATGTAATGCTGTCCAGTCATTGCCGCAAATATATACATCTGGAAGTGAAGACATGCCCTTAAATCGATTTATTAAATAGGGATATTCAGCAAAATTCTCCTCTGCTTCATGAAGAAAACTGTGTTCCTCGTCAAGAATAAGGTCATGTCTATTCAGAGTTCGGCAGAGTGCTTCATAGCGTTCGCGGTACCCACGCCCAGCGTTCATGGAGCTGATATCACCAGCAAAAGCAAATCTTTTATGTCCCTTTTGGATAAGTTGCTCCACGATATATTCAATGTTAATTTGATTTTCCATTGTTATAATATCAGCACGACCAATAAACCTATCAAATTGATTAGGCATGTCAACAAACACAACGGGTAGACCAAAATTAATGATGGCATTACAGGCTTTGATATCGCAAATTTCTACAATAATAACGCCACATACACTTTTTTCAACTAGTGAAGTTGGGAAATGAAGTTTGCTCAGATCATCTTCGTTCATAATGCCAAGGACCAAGTCGTAACCATTTTCACCTAAAACTGATTCGATGCCACGCATTACATTAATCCAGAAATCAGAATAATTCACAGATGCCCTAGTGAGGAATAACACAGAACCATGTGACTTACTGTTTTCAACAGATGTATTTTCTATAATAAATTTTCTATACTGCATTTCACGGGCTTTTTCCTGAACCAGCTTACGTGTTTCCGGCGAAACACCATCTGATCCTTTTAGTGCTTTAGAAACCGTATTACGAGAAAGATTTGTCTCTCTAGCAATATCTTGTATTGTGTATTTCATATATTATGAACACCCTTTCTATATTTTTTTTTTTTTTTTTTTTTGTATATTTTATGACCTAGTATAGCATGAAATGCTTCTTTCATCAATATGCATTTTGAGCAATTATAAACTTGAGTATTATGCACGATGGTGCATTTTTTGTAAGTGTATTATATAAAACAATACTGCAAAATGCACAGTATGCAAAGTGAAATGCACTGATATGACATAGTATGTGCGATTTTTGCATATATAATTAAAATATTTTTGCAAATTACGTTGACATTTTTAAAAGTATTCGTTATCATTAAATTAACACCTGAGTGGAAATGAAGGTGCAAATAATACAAAAAAGTGTGCATTAAATGCACACAGAGGGGGTACTATGACAAATCTTTTTTATAAACCTAAAGATGCCTGGGTAGGGGATTGCATTCCATATTATGAAAACGGTATCTACTATATTTATTATCTTCACGACGAGCGCGTGAAGCCAAATGAATATGGAGAGGAAACCACATGGCATCTTGTGACAACAACAGATTTTGTAAATTTCGAGTCTAAGGGTGAGGCCATACTAAGAGGTGGCCCTGATGAATTCAACTGGAATATTTATACTGGTTCAATTTGTAAAGATAAAGAAGGACTGTATCATGCTTTTTACACTGGCTATAATGCCGATTTAATGGTTAACGGTAAGAAAGCACAGGTGGTTATGCAGGCAGTCAGCGAGGATTTATTGCATTGGGAAACTGTGAAGGATTTTTTATTTACTTCGGATGAGAAGCAATACGAGATATTTGATTGGCGCGATCCATTCGTTTTTTGGAATGATAAGGATGAATGTTACTGGATGTTACTTGCAGCAAGGATAAATGGTGCAGGGGAGCATCGCGGCGGTTGTACGGCGCTGTGTAAGTCTAAAGATCTCATGAATTGGAGTTACGAGGAACCGTTCTATGCACCAAACATGTATATTACTATGGAATGTCCAGAGATTTTTCAAATAGGGGACTGGTGGTACTTGGTGTTTTCAACCTTTTCGGATCGTTTTGTTACGCATTACCGAATGTCTAGAAGCCTAAGCGGTCCTTGGATAATTCCTGAAAACGATGACTTTGACACTAGAGCCTGTTATGCGATTAAAACTGCTTCTGATGGTGTAGAACGCTATGGCTTCGGATGGATAGCCAGCAAAGAGGGTTCGACGGACTTTGGGCCGTGGGAATGGGGTGGTACTTTGGCCATACATAAAATAGAACAGGATATCAATACTGGTTTATTAAGTGTACAACCACCTGAAGCGGTGCGCAAATACTTTACACAGAAACAGAAAATAAGTGAGTTTATCAATGTTAACAGTTGTGTTTTAAAAAATACACAGGGGATTCAGCTTCATTCAGACACACTTGGAGCTGCACTCACTCAGGCGCCGTCCACCGATTTTTCTCTTTCGATGACGCTTTGTCCTCAGGACAATGTGACGGAATTTGGTGTTGCTCTGCATACCGATGATGGGTTAGAAAAGGGTTATTTTCTTCGCTTCGACACTATGCATAACCGTGTTGTACTAGATATGTGGCCGCGAGCAGAAAAAGGAAGGTTCCAATGGCAAATTAATGGTGATATACCATATCAGATCGAGTTGGAACGTACACTTTGCACAACACAGGTTTATAAATTGCAAATTCTGCGTGAAGGAACCATCTGTGTAATTTATATTAATGATTGCGTGGCCCTTTCTACAAGAATGTACAACCATAGAGAGGGACTGATAGGCGCATATGTAATTCAGGGCGATTTGAATATAGAAGAAACCACAATTCTAATCTAAAAAAAGTATCTAATGAAATTGAAGTGTTAAAAATCTTATTTGAATTAAAAGTTATTTATAGAGGAAGAATTATAGTAGTATTTTCAAGTGACCAAGTATAATTTCAAATTTTAGCCAGCATATTAAATATTAATCAAATAATAAAAGATGAGTTCTTTTTTTAGTTTTATGATTACTTTAATTTTAAGAGAAACTGTATTTCTCAGCTTTGACAGCCAAGTATCAAAGGAAACTCGAATATTAAATTTATTCTTTCTATATATAGCTTTTGGTTAATAAAGCTAATTTCATCTATCTAAATTTTTATTAAATAAAGGGGGAATTGAAATGAAAAATTGTAACAAAAAAATCATTAGATTGGTGTTAGCGGCTACAATGATGGCTTCGATCTTTACTGGCTGCTCAACCAACAAGTCTTCTTCGTCAGACGCTTCAGCAGGTGACAATGACGTCACCACCATTAAATGGATGGCATCACGTCCAGTTGGAGGCGCAATTGATAAAACTGTGCGCGAGATTGCTGATCAGTACAGCAAAGAACATGGAGGCAAGTGGAAACTTGAGATTGAAACCACACCAGATAGGCCTGCTTACCTACAAAAGCTGAGAACATTAATAGCTGGTAATCAGATGCCCGATATCATAGACATTGACGCTGACCCGTATTGTAAAGATCTCGTTCAAAAAGGAATGCTGACCGATGTGAAAAAATATCTAAAGGACCAGAATTTCTACGATAAATATTATCCTACTGCGCTGAAATATCAGGAGTTCGAAGACGGATCAATGTATACGTTGCCTTTGGAATATCACGAAGAAATGATCTGGTATAATAAAGAGATTTATAAAAAGTATAATCTCAATGTGCCAAAGACTATGGATGAATTTTTGAATAATTGCAAAGTATTGGAACAAAATGGAGTTACTCCAATTTCAATTGATGGTATTGATCGTTGGCCGGTACAGAGGTACATTGCAATGATCCCGTTCCGCCTCACAGGAAATCAATACATTACTAGTCTAAGTAATGGAAAAGTATCCATGGGAGATCAAACTGGTATGAAAGCAATTGAGTTCACGCAGAATGTAGGTAAATATTTCAATAAAGGCTTTGCTACAACTGACTATGCAACTGCACAAGGGATGTTTTTGGATGGCAAAGCAGCTATGTACTATATTGGTGACTGGGAGTTGCAAGCCATGAAAGAAGAGTATACGAAAGGTGAAATCGATTATTTTCATCTACCTATGACCAATGATGCCACCACAAAAGAGAACGAATTCTGCGTCAACTCTGGTATTGGTATGGCGTTCAATGCTAAAACATTTGACAGTAAAACAAAGGACTTTATTAATTATTTAATTGAAAACTACGGCAAACTATATGCGGAAAAAGAGCAAATGTCTCCTATCAAGATGGATCAGTCGCTAAGTACGCAACCTTCCGATCTTTATAAGCGTATAAAGGATGATATGGATAAAACAGGTGAAAATTTTCTGAAACCTTGGGATACTTATTTGGATCCTGCTACAAATACAGTTATGCAGGATAATATATTACCACTGGCTTCTGGAGATTTGAAAGCGGATGATTTTGTTAAGTTAATAGATACTGCAATTGCTGCTAATTCTAAGAAATAGATTATAATACGGGGAACCGAGAACTGAAGCGGTTCCTCTAACTGTTAGGAGGTAAATGATGGAAATTTTAAAAGATAAAAAGGCATATATGATGTTTCTTCTGCCGGGCTTACTGTTTTACGTTTTGTCTGTATTTTATCCTATAGAAGAATCGCTACGTTTAAGCTTTATGTCATGGAATGGTATTGGAGATGCAAAATTTGTAGGTTTTCAGAATTATATAGAAATGTTATCGGATGGAATATTTTGGTCATCCTTTTTCAATAATATCATTTATGTGGTTATTGTAGTGCTTATGCAACTGCTGATTGGGTTGCTGGTAGCGGTACTACTCACTTATATGACACGCGGCGTTAATATTTTCAGAACGTTATATTATATACCTTGTATTATTACCACTGTCGCTGTATCACAGCTATTCCGTAGCATTTATTCAAATGAACCAGTAGGCCTTCTTAATTTATTTTTTAATGCTATTGGATTTGGAAGTGTCTCCCTTCCATGGCTTGCAGATGTGAAGACCGTTTTAGCGGCTGTGTCCGTTCCAGAAGGTTGGCGATTTATCGGGCTTTATATGGTGATTTTTTACTCAGCGTTGATATCAATTGACCCAGAGCTTTCAGAAGCCGCTATTGTAGACGGTGCATCGAAATGGGTTCTCTTGTGGAAAATAAAAATTCCAATGATTCGCCCTGTCTGGGAGCTTGCTCTTATCATGTGTCTAACTGGTGCATTGCGCGGATTTGACATTCCTTATCTACTTACAAACGGTGGACCCGGCAATGCTAGTGAATTGCTTTCAACTTATATGTATAAAAAAGCGTTTTCCAGTATGCAGTATGGCTATGGAAGTTCAATAGCGGTATTCATTGTAATTGAGAGTCTGTTGGCTGTATGGGTAATTAAATACATATTTGCCAAGAGCAATACAGCTAAAGGAGGAGATTAAAAAAATGAAAAGGAAGATAAGCGTAGGAAAAACCTTCTTTTATATAGTTATTTTTGGATTTCTATTTATTCAGATTTATCCAGTCATCTGGACTTTTCTTGCTAGTATAAAACAAAGCACTGAGCTGGCAAGTCAGCCGTTCGCTATGCCAAAAGCTGTTACTTTTGCAAATTATGCGAAGATAATAGCTGACGGTAAGTTTGGTGGTTATATAATAAACAGTCTACTGGTCATGATAGAGTCTGTAGTGCTGATTGTTGCCCTGAGTTCTACAACAGCATTTGCAATTTCAAAATTTGCCTTTAGATTTAACAAACGTATTTATTCTTTCTTTACTATTGGGATTATGATACCCGTTCAGATTACGCTGATTCCACTCTTTATTTTTTATGTAAAGTTGAATATCTTGAATACGAAATTTTCGCTGGTAATGCCTCAAGTTGGATTCGCACTGCCGCTTTCCATAATGCTGTTTGTCAGTTTCTATAGTTTTATACCTAATGAGATTATTGAAGCTGCGGTGATTGACGGTTGCTCCATCTATCGAATTTTTTGGAAGATAATGCTTCCATTATCAAAAAACACTATAATTACTGTTGCGTCCATGTACAGCATTTTCATTTGGAATGACTTTATTTTTGCCAATACATTTATTAGTGATAGCAAAGTTAAAACTGTTGCTATGGGATTGCGAGACTATGTGGGTGCATTTGGAAATGTGGACTGGGGTACCACTTATGCAGCCATCGGGCTTTCGATGGTGCCTCCATTGCTAATTTACTTTGTCCTTAACAAATGGGTTACAGCAGGCATGACAATAGGTGCGACTAAAGGATAAGAGGGAGAGAGCTATGTATAATTTTGGACACATATATAGTTAAATTGACAAGGAAAGACTTAATGTAAGATTCCTAACCTAGTATATATAGCTTTTTATAATCTTTAGACAATAGCGTTTTTCTCGTAATTCAGACATAAAAAATAACACTACATTATTTTTGTTTTAATACAACAATAAAGTTTTAATAGAAATATCTTAGTTAATTAAGATATTTCTTTATATTATTTTGCCTTGCATGGGAATAATCTGATAGGTGAAATTCCACAAAGTATCCTTATAGTAGAAAGTGTATATCCTAAGACAAGGATGTTCAGCGTGAGGTGAAAAATAGAGAAAAGGACTTAACGGTTATAGTAAGACAAACAATTGGGATGCTTACCAAGGATAGATAAGTAAAGCAAGACATAGGAATATCCTATATAACCAAATCGTACGTACGCTGGTGTAATAGTACCGTGGTTAGCTACCGCCTCCTACTCGATTATTTAAGAGTAAGTTAAAATTATAACTCGAAAACTATAGTTTTATGTGGTAATGAACCATTTAGACATTAATCAGAAGTGATATGAATACCTACGGTTTCTGTACAAGCATAGATATGGTTTTAGAATTTTATCTTTCTAGTTAAGTATTGTAATACCTGCCTAGAAGGATGCTGCAAGCTGTATGACTACAGATGACGTAAAAGAATAAAATTACAAATATAATATAGTTATCGTATAAAATCAATAAGGGGATGATAAGATAATGATTTCAAAACATCAGATAAATATAAAAAAAGCGCAAAAGGCTATAGAAGTAGGCAAGCCGCAAATAAAAGGTGCAAAAATGAGACAAAGGTATCATTTCATGGCAGAGGTAGGATGGATTAACGATCCTAATGGTTTGATATTTTTTAATAATAAATATCATTTTTTCTATCAATATAATCCATATGATTCTTGCTGGGGTGCAATGCACTGGGGACATGCAGTAAGTGATGATATGATTCAGTGGAGATATCTACCTATAGCCTTAGCGCCTAGTGAAGATTATGATAACCACGAAAGAGGGGGATGCTTTTCTGGAAGTTCAATTGAGCATGATGGAAAATTATATTTAGTATATACAGGAGTGGCTAACAGTGGAGATGGATTTGTACAAACTCAGTGTTTAGCCTATAGTGAAGACGGTATCAATTTTGATAAATATGAAAAGAATCCAATAATTACTGCACCAGAAGGGTATGACCAAGCAAATTTTAGAGATCCTAAGGTGTGGAAACATGGAGATTATTTTTATTTAGTATGTGGTGCCCAAAAAGATAATTTGGCAAAGGCACTTTTATACAGGTCCTTAAATTTAAAGGATTGGGAGTATATTAATGTATTAGCTGAAAGTCGTGGAGAACTCGGACATATGTGGGAGTGCCCAGATTTCTATCAGATTGGAGATAAATATGTTCTAATGTTTTCCCCTATAGGGCTTCATGAACGTACAACATTATACTTGGTGGGGGATATGGATTACGCAACTGGGAAATTTAATTATTCCAATATTGGTGAAATTGACTGGGGTCTTGACTACTATGCTCCACAATCATTTTTAGATGGAAAAGACAGAAGATTAATTGTAGGATGGGCTAACGCATGGGATTGGATGCCTTGGTGGAAGGATTGGGGGCCATCATATAAGGAGAATTGGTGCGGATCTTTTGGTATCCCAAGAGAAGTAAAGTTGCTTAAAGATAATACGTTAATGTTTATACCTGTGGAAGAGTTTGAGAAACTTCGTTATGATGAGAATATAAAAGAAAACATAGAAATAGGTAATAAAAAATACGAAATACAATGTGGAGATGGAATTGCGTATGAAATAAAAATAAAAATCGACTTGAAGAAGACAACTGCGGAAAGTTTTGAACTACTACTTAGATGCTCAGATACAAAGGAAACTGTTATTACATTTGATTTAAAGAAATCAGAATTAACTTTTGATAGAAATAATTCAGATGGATGGAGTAATGGTGTATCCAGAAGTACATTAAAACTTAATGATAAGAACATCTTGGATGTCCACATTTTTGTTGATCAAAGTTCTATTGAAATTTTCACTGATAATTATCAAACGGTTCATTCTGCAAATGTATTTGCAGGAAATGATCAAAATAAAAATTATATAGTTGTCCAGAACGGAAAAGTAACTTTTGAAAAATTATGTACATGGGGAATGGAAACATCTATGAAATAGTTTCCATTGTCTTTTGGAGGTGTAAATATGATTATTGGCAAAGAACTAGATGTAGTATCACTAGGAGAATTACTTATTGATTTTACAGTAAATGGCGTTAGTGAGCAAGGCAACCAATTGTTTGAAGCAAATCCGGGAGGAGCTCCTTGCAATGTATTATCTATGTTACATAACTTAGGAAAAAAGACTTCTTTTATAGGTAAAGTTGGGAATGATCAATTTGGTCTTTTACTAAAAAGAACACTTGAAGAAATTGGTATAGGAACTGATAATTTAGTAATGGATAATGAAATAAATACAACATTGGCTTTTGTTCATACTGCTCCAGATGGGGAGAGAAGCTTTTCCTTTTATAGAAAGCCTGGAGCAGATATGATGCTAAATGAATCTGAGATTAGAGAAGATATTATTAAGAAAGCTAGGATATTTCATTTTGGTACATTATCTATGACGCATGAAGGTGTAAGAAAAGCAACCCAAAAGGCTTTAAAAATTGCAAAAGAGAATAATTTGTTAATTTCTTTTGACCCTAATTTAAGACCGCCTCTTTGGGAATCTTTAGATGAAGCCAAGGATTGGATACAATATGGTTTAAGTCAATGTGATATATTGAAAATTGCTGATGAAGAATTACAGTTTGTAACAGGGTGCAAAACAATTGAAGAAGGAGTAGAAAATCTCCAAAGAAACTATAAAATAGGATTAGTTTTGGTAACCATGGGGAAGTTTGGAAGTAAGGCTTTTTTTGAAGGAATGTCTGTTGAAAAAGAAGGTATTACACAAAAAAATACAATAGATACAACGGGAGCAGGAGATACTTTTTGTGCTTGCATTTTAAATTACGTATTAGATCATGGCTTAAAGGCTCTAACGGAATCTTCTTTGAGCGATATGTTAACTTTTGCAAATGCCGCAGCATCAATTATAACCACTAGAAGAGGGGCCATTCGCTCAATGCCTGCAAAAGAAGAAATTCTTAATTTGGTGTTCTAAATTTTGACTTATACAAATATTGAGTAAGTTAATTAGGGATTTAAGGAGAGGGTTAAAAATCATTAGTTGTAAATAATGCATTCTTTAAAGATTTGGTTAGTGTTAGAGTTGCATAAAAGATTTAATTGAAACAATAAATATATTTGGGAGTAAATAATGATTAAATTTTTAAACATAAACAACCTGAAAATAGTTAAAAATCTAATGGGTAAAAAAAATAATATTCTATCTAAGTTTGAAGGTATTATGAGAGGCTCGAAAATAAAAACTAGATTAATAATTTCTTATGGAACACTTGTTTTAATTCCACTATTAATAATAGGGAGTACATCAGTATTTCAATCTAAAAGAGCAATTAATGATAAAATTTCAAATTTTTCCTCTCAGATTATGTCACAAATTAGAATGAATATTTCAAATAAAATGGATGTGGATTCTAATTTTGCAAGAACAATGGTAACAGAGCCTAGTTTTCAAAGTTACTTACAGTATAAACATACTATGGATAATATCACAAAATATTATAAAACTAATGATTTAAGTAAATCAATAACAAGTAAAGCCGCTACAAGAAATGATATAGCGAGTTTGGGCTTTATAAGTAATGATAATACAAAAATAGGTAGTTTTTCATCTAATATATCGGATGATTTAATGAAGAATTTGTTAAGTTTATCTGATGATGGAAAAGGAGAATTTGTATGGTCATTACAAAAAGGTTCATCAGGATATAGTATTTATACTTCTGCTAAAGTCAATAGTTTAACTACTAGTGAAAATGTGGGAATTATGGTGGAAGAATTGAATCCAAAATCATTTGTTAATATATTTAGAAATGTAGATTTGGGTACCAATTCAGATATATTCATTTTAAATTCGAATGGAATTATCATAGCGAGTGTAGATGCAAATTTAATCGGAACTAAATATAAAGATAAAAGTATTATTGAAAAAATTCTAGCTATAGAAAGTGATGATACAACAAAACAAAAAGATAGATCCTTTTCGACTATTGATAATCAAGCATTAATTTCTTATGAGCCGTTAAGCAATTCAGACTGGTATATAATAGGATATATACCTTATAGTTATTTAAATTCAGAATCAAATGCTTTAAGAAATAATACTTTAATAATTGGTTTAATTTCGTTTTTAACTGCAATGGTTGTTGCATTAATGATATCTGGAAGCATTTCAAATCCTTTGGAGAAATTAGTTGCTCTTATGAACAAGGCTAAGGAAGGAAATTTAAATCTACATATAAGAGATGAAAGCAAAGATGAAATTGGGGAAGTTATAAGTGCATTTTGTGACATGGTAGGAAAAATAAATATTTTAGTTAAGGATGTTAAAATTCTAGCTGAAAATGTATCTAATAATACAAAAGTAATAGCAGAAGTTTCAGAACATTCTTATGTGTCCTCAGAGGAAATTGCAACTACAATGAATGAGGTTGCAAGAGGCGCTTCAAATCAATCTATTAGTGTCGATGATGGAATGGATTGCATGAATAGCTTATCACATGGAATAAATATAGTAAGTTTAAAGACGCAGAATGTATCTTTAGTGTTGGAACAAACAAAAAAGTTGAAGGAAGGAGCTATTATATCAGTTAAAACATTAAGTAATAAAGCAGAAGAAACAAAAAAAGCTTCAACTAAAATTGCAGAAGATGTAACCATCTTGAATTCAAATATTAAAGATATAAGGAAAATCACGGAATTAATTACTGATATAGCAGAGCAAACTAATTTATTATCACTAAATGCGGCAATTGAAGCTGCAAGAGCTGGAGAGTTAGGGAGAGGTTTTGCAGTTGTTGCAGATGAGGTAAGGAAGTTAGCAGATAAATCAAAAGAGTCATCTGCTGAAATTAATGGAATTATTAATAATATTCAACATAAAACGGAAGTTGTAGTAACAGAAGCGACGAGTTCTAGTAACATAATAAAACAGCAGATGGATGCAGTTAAAAATACAGATACTGCTTTTAAAACTATATTCGAAGGTGTAAATGAAATAGATAATCAATTAGAAGAGATGGTTGTATCAATTAATGAAATAGTTAGTTCAAAAGATAATACTAAAATTGCTATGGAAAGTATTTCTGCCATTTCCGAAGAGACAGCAGTGATGACAGAGCAGGTGTCAGCTTCGGCCCAAGATCAAATTAATGGAATTCAAAAAATAACTCAATTTGCTGAAGAACTAAACGTAGTAGTTGAAAAATTAAATACTGCGATAGATCAATTTAAAGTATAGGTGGTTCATTAACTTGTGATAAATGGATACAATGTAAGAATTGTATAGGAAAGATGTCCTGAAAAAATTATAATATTAAATGTTAAGAAAAAGACAATGAAAACGTATGATAACTTTCTCAGATAAGTATTGTTATTGTAATTACAAGTAAGACCTGTTTACATGAATTTTATTAATTCTTTAAGCAGGTTTTTTATTGTTATTGGGGGGATTTTATATCTTTATAAATTAAAGGTGTTATTATCCACCTTTAGCGATTAAATCTAATAATAAAATAACTTATTACAATAATATCAAATAGTTTATCTTACTTCATTCCATATGTTAATAAATCCTCTAATTATATTTAATAGATTTGTTATAATTAGTAAAGCAAATACTACAGTTCTTCCAGTGTCATCGCCTTTCAGCAAAAGAAGAATTGCAACTACAATTAGGAAAATTGATATTATTAACGATA
Source organism: Clostridium chromiireducens (assembly GCF_003575225.1). NCBI lineage: Bacteria > Bacillati > Bacillota > Clostridia > Eubacteriales > Clostridiaceae > Clostridium > Clostridium chromiireducens. The sequence continues at coordinate 939,431 of NZ_QXDJ01000002.1, forward strand.
ATTTGTTTCTCATAATTCCATCCATTCCTTCTACTTAATAGAAGTGTGACTTACCATAAATATGGTGAAGAATATATATTCTAAGCCATATTTATTCTTGAGAATATTACCATATATATATTAAATAAATTGTAAAAAATGGAGGAGAACATCTACTATTATGTTTTTGGAAGTAACTTCGCATGTTTCAAGGATTATTGTATCACTACATTTAATGTCATAGTTGCCCAGAAATGCTTATAACTAAGCAAAGAAATTGCCATTAATACCCGCAGAGTAATTTATAAGATATTAGATTTCCTTATATACGCATAATGAGGAAATTCAACTTCGATGCCTGTTTTACCAAGTTTATAGTTTGTATTTTCAAGCGGATCTACTCTATTAACTAAGTTCATTCCAATCTTATACAACGCTTCAGATATAGTAGTTGGATCTTGAACAATAGTGCCAGTCATCATGCCTTTATCAATTAAATCTTTTGCTTCTTGCAATCCGTCAAAACCAACAACAATGATATTTTTTGATTTATCTCCTTTGTAATATCCATAGCTTTGCAGCGCTTCAATCGCACCTATTGCCATATTGTCATTATTTGCAATTACTGCTTCAATACTACCATCATATTTAAGAAATAATGAGTTGATGAAATCTTTAGTTAATTCTTTATCCCAATTAGCAAATTGTAACGCCAGTTGCTCTGTTTTTATTCCCGCTTCATTAATTGCTTGAATAGAATATTGAGTTCGTTCCTTGTTATAATCATAATTAGTATAAAAGTTTTCGGTAATATTCTCAAATTAGCCTCCATTTCACTCCTGCATTTAGACAGATAAATAATAATAAATTGGTGCAGCCTAAAAGTTATACCAGTAACATATCTATCAATGTAGTCAATGGTAATTACGTCTAATAATTTATATTTTCAGGCTTACTTTCTATATAATATTTGATATTATTTTACATTTCTATAATATAATTTATTCTATAGTCAAAAGAGACAGTTTTCCTATAATATATTTTCATGTTGTATAATTTAAGCAAATACTAATTAAAACATAAGGGGAAATAAAATGGATATTATAAAAGATGTCGCGAAAAAAGCAGGAGTACCAGTTGGAACTGTTTCAAAATATATTAGTAATTTTGAGTTAAAACCTAAAACTAAAATTGCAATAGAAGAAGCTATAAAAGAGCTTAATTATGAACATAATATTTATGCTAGAGGATTTAAGATTAATGGAACTAATACGGTAGCTTTAATTATTCCAATGGTATTATTGTAATAACTTATAGTGATGTAGATAAATATATACATTCAAATATGCCTATAATAAGCATTGATAGGTATTTTTCAGAAGATATAACTTATGTAACAAGTGATAATTTTGAATGCGGAAAATGGCAGCTGATGAATTAATGAGAAGTGGCTGCAAAAGCAAAGCGTTTATAGGGTTAGGTTCAAAAATAGATAATGCTACAAGAAATAGAAGAAAGGATTCGAAAATGCGAGGAATACCTTCAGCAGCTGGAATATCTGCATTATTAGGAATCACAGAACCAGCAATGTTTGGCGTTAATTTGAAATTAAAATAGGAGCGTTAATAGGTTCTGCCGCTGGATCCTCTTATGCAACTTTTAGGAAAGTATTATCACTTTCACAGGGACCAGCGGGATTGTCAAGTGTAATAGTTATAAGACCACAATCAGTGATTCTATATATGGTGTCATTTTTAATATGTTTTGGTGTTGCATTTATAGCAACAATGTTTCTTAGAAAGATATATAAAGTAAATAATTAGAAGGACATAATAGTTATAATAAAATATTACAAAAAACATCTGTTTAATAACAGAGGCGAGCTAATATATTTTTTCGATTAATATATTTCCAGTAGATTCTCGAAATTTAGCAGAAGTTCGCACATGCATTATCCTAAACGGAATAGATGGATTATCTATTCTAGAAATTAACAAGTTTGCAGCGATGTCGCCCATCTCGTAACTTGGAATGCTGACTGTAGTGAGGTGGGGTTCAATTATTTTTGATTCTATAGAATTGTCAAAACCACATATTAGAATGTCATCAGGTACCGATATATTTTTATGTTTTAAGGCTTTAATGACATTAATAGCAATAAAATCATTTGCGCATATAAAAGCTTGGGGCAGAATTTGAATTTGCATTATCCTGTTTCCAAGCCATTCAGAATCACCATAAGGTTCCTTGTCATTTTCAAGAATAGAATTATTAATATCAACAGGGATATTAGAATCCAATAAAGCAGAGCAATACCCCTTCCAACGCTCATAAAAGCTTTCGCAATGGTATATATCCCCGATAAAGCCAATATTAGTCTTATTATTATTAATTAATGTTTTAGTAATATTATAAATGCTGTGATAATTCTCCATTAAAAGAATATCAGCATTTACTGGCATATTATCATGATTACTAGGCGAATCAATAAAAAGTGTTGGGATTTCTAATTCACATATGAGTTTACTGTACTTTTTATCAAACATTTCTATGCATATTATGCCGTCAACTGATTCTGGATTGAAGTTGAACGGTAAGCTAGAAGAATTCACTTCATTATCACGAACCATATACATAGACAATCTATAACCTAGAGTACTAATTTTTTCTTCAAAACCTGATAAAAGATGAGATCCGAAATGAGAACTATTTGGCATACTACGTGTTAATAGTGCAATCTCTTTATTTAAAGGCATATTAGAGGATACTAATGATGTATTATTTACATACGCAAATTGTTTGTAACCCATTTCTATTGCTTTTTGAATAATCTTAGATTTTGTAGCATCTGCAAGTGTACCAGTATTATTTAAAGCTTTGGAAACAGTATTTCTTGAAATGCCTAATTCATCGGCTATATCTTGAACTGTTATTTTCTTATTTAGCATTATTGAATGCTCCCTTCTTCATTTTATAAGACTCCATATAAATATTTAAGTAATGTATTGACATTAGTATACCAAATAAAGTGACAAATGTAAAATGAAATCGAAATAGATGAAATAGAGGATGACTAAGCAAAGAAGTATAATAAACACCAAAGTGTGCAAATGTAAAAAAATTAAATGTGCAATTATAAAGTAAAAAATAAAAAAATGTAATGATATATGTTGACAAAAGGATAAAAGGTTTGATAATATGTATTTAGAAATAAGAGATAAGGTTTACAAATATCTGAAAGTCAGTAAAAAGTGTGCAAATGTAAAAAAGATGGGAAATGTGAATGTGAAATGCAAATGTAACATGAAAATGTAACAATAATTATCCTATTTCTAGAATTAAATGAAAGGAGAAGATAAATTTGAATATGACAAAAAGTATTTTGCCGAATGCAAATGAGTCAGAAACCAATAAAAAGAAGTCAAAAATGCATAGTAACTTGAAGTATATTAAAAAGAATTATCAATTATATCTTTTCTTCACGTTGCCGCCTCTCTTATTATTAATTATTTTCAAGTATATTCCTATGGGAGGAGTGCTAATTGCCTTTGAAGATTATAGTGCTATTTTAGGAGTTTTTAATAGTCAATGGGTAGGATTAAAACATTTTGAAAGATTTTTAGCTTCGCCAGATTTCATGAATTTATTAATGAATACTTTAAAGGTAAGTTTATATGGATTATTGTGGGGGTTCCCTGTTCCAATTATTCTTGCTTTACTTTTAGCAAGAATAAAGAGTGAGGGTATAAGGAAAAAGATTCAATTAATTATGTATGCTCCAAATTTTATTTCTGTAATTGTAATTTCTGGTATGATTATTATTTTCTTGTCACCAATTGGGCCAGTTAATCATATTTTTGGTACTGCAACAAACTTCATGACTATGCCTGGTGCATTTCGTACTATATATGTAGCTAGTGGAGTTTGGCAGGGAGCAGGTTGGGCTTCAATTATTTATACAGCAGCACTTTCAAATGCAAGCCAAGAATTAACAGAAGCAGCTGTTATAGATGGAGCAAATATTTTTCAACAGATTTTGAATGTTGATCTGCCTGCTATTAAACCAATTATGGTTATTCAATTTATTTTATCAGCAGGAAATATTATGAGCGTAGGTTTTGAAAAAGCATTAGCGCTACAAACGGATTTGAACTTACCAGCATCAGAAATTTTACCAACTTATGTTTATAAAATGGGTCTTCTAAATGGAGATTATAGTTTTTCAACAGCTGTAGGTTTATTTAATTCAGTTATTAATATAATTCTATTATTAGTTGTGAATTCAATTGTTAAAAAATTAAACGAAGGGGAAGGAATATAAGATGAATACGAAAATGAAGAAATTCAAGCAATTATCATTTTCTGATAAAGTTATTACAATAAGTGGTTACTTAGGAATGGCGCTTTTCGTATTGGCTATTATTATACCGCTTATATATGTAGTTATTGCTTCTTTTATGGATCCAACTACATTAAGTAATCAAGGTATAACATTTGATTTTAGTAAATGGTCAACAGAAGGATATGCAAGGGTATTTAAAGACGATATGATTTTAAGAGGCTTCTTAAATTCTATATTCTATTCTACTGGATTTGCATTAATTTCAGTCGGTGCTACAATTTTAGCTGCATACCCATTATCTAGACCAGATTTTGTGGGAAAAAAGTTTATTACTACTTTATATGTTATTACTATGTTTTTTGGAGGCGGATTAATGCCAACATACCTCTTGGTAGATAACTTAAAGATGATTAATACGCCATGGGCTATTTTGCTTCCAGGAGCAATTAATGTATGGAATATTATACTGGCAAGAACTTACTTCCAAAGTTTACCGAAAGAGTTAAGGGAAGCATCTGCTATAGATGGTGCAAGTGATATTACACATTTCTTTAAAATCATGCTTCCAATTTGTAAACCAATTATTGCAGTGTTACTTTTATATCAATTTGTAGCACAATGGAATAGTTACTTTGATGCCATGATTTATTTGGATGATGCTAAATTACAACCTTTACAATTAGTAATTAGATCAATTTTAATTCAAAATACACCAAAGGCAGGTATGATTGCAGATATTCAAAGTTCTGCAGCAATGGCTAAAATTGCACAATTATTAAAATACTCTACTATTGTTGTTTCCAGTTTACCTTTACTTATCATGTATCCATTTTTCCAAAAGTATTTTGATAAAGGAATAATGGCAGGATCAGTAAAAGGATAAAAATATATAAAGAAAAGGAAGGGGAAAATAATATGAGAACAAGTAAAATCAAAAAATTAGTTAGCATTTCATTAGCTTTGCTAACAGTACTATCATTCACAGGATGTGGAAGTGGAACAAGTAAGACTGAGGATAAAAATACATTGACGGATGTTTCATTTCCATTAAAAGAAACAGCAACTTTAAAAATGCTTACAAGTGCACCTTCAATCTCTACTCAAAATCCAAATGAAAGAGTTATTTTTCAAAGATTAGAGAAAGAAACGAATGTTCACATTGATTGGACATGTTATCCAGATGAACAATTTCCTGATAAGAAGAATTTAGCATTATCAAAAAAAGATACACTTCCAGATGTAGTATTTAATGCTGGTATGAACAATAATGATTTGCTTCGTTATTCAAAACAAGGTGTTATAGTTCCTGTTGAAGATTTAATAGACAAATATATGCCGAATTTTAAAAAAGTTCTAGCAGAAAAACCAGAGTATAAGAAAATGATTACTGCACCAGATGGTCACATTTACTCATTCCCATGGATAGAAGAATTAGGAAGCGGAAAAGAAGCTATTCAAGCAATTGGAGATATTCCATGGATCAATAAAAAATGGCTTGATGAATTAGGTCTTCAAGTACCAAAAACAACTGATGAATTAGTTACAGTTTTAAAAGCATTTAGGGATAAACACCCTGAAGGAAAAACAGATGTAATTCCAATGTCATTTATTATTAATGGTGTAAATGAAGATCCAGGATTTATACTTGGGGCTTTTGGATTGGGGGATAATGGAGATCATTATCTAGTAAATAGTGATAAGAAAGTAGTTTATTCAACTGTTCAAGATGGATATAAAGAAGGTATTAAATACCTTAATAAGCTTCAAGCAGAAGGTCTTATAGATCCAGAAGCATTTACTCAAAAATGGGACACTTTTGTAGCAAAAGGTAAAAGTGGTCGTTATGGTATGATTTTTACATGGGATAGTTCGAATGTATCAGTAAATAAAAATGATTTTATTCCACTTCCAGCACTTGCAGGTCCTACTGGAATTGTTAATGCTACTAGACAAAATGCAATGGGTGTTGATGTGGGAAGATGTGTTATAACATCAGGAAATAAGAACTTAGAATTAACAGCAAAATGGATTGATAAGTTATACGATCCTGTTCAATCTGTACAAGATAACTGGGGAACATATGGTGATGAGAAAAATGCCAATATATTTGAATTAACAGCAGATAAAACTTTAAAACATTTACCTTTAGGCAAAGCATCTCCATGGGAAGTTCGTGCAAACCAATTTGTTGGAGGACCATTAGCAATTCTTAATAGTTATTATGGAAAATATACAACATCTCCAGATGATGCACAAGAAAGATTAGATATAATTCGTAATACTTATGTAAAAGATATGAAGGCAGAAAATATCTACCCAGTTGTATTTATGTCACAAGAAGATATTGATACACTTACACAATATGAAACAGCAGTAAAAGCATATACAGAACGTAAAAAAGCTGAATGGATTTTAAATGGTGGTATTGATGCTGAATGGGATTCTTATTTACAAGAAATGGACAAACTTGGACTACAAAAAATATTAGATATTAAACAAAAATATTTAGATTCATTTTATGCAAAATAAATAACTCACATAAGCGACTTTAGGGTCGCTTATGTAATATATATAATAATTGAAAGGAAATGATTATGAATAATATAGTGAAAAGTAATAGTGAAATTTTAGACAAAGCAAGAGTTTTTGAAGAAGAATCTATAAAGAATATTCCAGATGGGGAGAAGCCAGCATTTCATTTATCTGCACCAGTAGGCTGGATTAATGATCCAAATGGATTTTCAAAATTTGCAGGGGAATACCATCTTTTCTATCAATATCATCCGTATGATACTAAATGGGGTCCAATGCATTGGGGCCATAGTAAAACAAAAGATTTTATAAAGTGGGAGCAACTGCCGGCAGTTCTTGCACCAGATCAAGTATATGATATGGGAGGATGTTTTTCGGGAAGTGCTGTAGAGTCAGATGGTAAGCATATACTTATGTATACTGGAGTATTAGATAAAGTTCAGGAAGATGGCTCTCATTTAATTAGACAAACTCAATGTATTGCTATAGGAGATGGCATAAATTATGAAAAATTAGATTGTAATCCTGTTATTACAAGTGATTCATTGCCTGAAGGTAGTAATTTAGAAGATTTTAGAGATCCAAAGATATGGAAAGAAGGAGATGACTTCTATGTTGTAGTTGCTAGTAGGCATGCTGATGGAAGTGGACAAATTCTTTTATATAAATCAAAGGATTTAAGAGGATGGACATTTGTTACTATTCTTGATAGATGTGAAAATAAAATAGGCCGCATGTGGGAATGTCCAGATTTCTTTAATGTTGATGGAACCGATATTATGATAATTTCACCAATGGAAGTAAAGGCACAAGAGCTAAAATTTCATAATGGACACAATACAGTGTATTTAATTGGTAAATATGATAAGGAAAATCATAAATTTAATAGGGAACAGTATGGAACTCTAGATTTTGGTTTAGATTTCTATGCGCCTCAAACCCTTGAAACAGAAGATGGAAGAAGAATTATGATTGGATGGATGCAATCTTGGGAAAACAATATTGTTCCAAAAGACTTTAAGTGGTGTGGAATGATGAGTATTCCTAGAGAACTAACAATAAAGGATGGACAATTAATTCAAAATCCAATTAGAGAAATTAAGAATTACTATAAGAATACTGTAAAATATGAAAATGTATCAGTTAAGGATGAGGTGCAATTGGAAGGTATATCAGGAAGAGAATTAGATATGTCTGTTGAAATTAATGGTGCAGCTTGCGAAGAATTTATAATTAAGATTGCTAAAAATAAGGAATATGAAACATTGATTACTTTTGATCCAATAAAAAATCTAGTTTCATTTGATAGAAGTTATTCAGCAAGACTTAGTGATGCGCTGCATAAGAGAGAAATGAATGTAAGGAATCAAAATGGAAAGGTTAAGTTAAGACTAATTATTGATAAGTATTCTGCAGAAATTTTTGTGAATGATGGTGAACAAGTAATGACATCAACTTTTTACACTGCTCTAGATGCAACAGATATTTCGTTTTATGCCAAGGGAGAAGCTGAAATAAATATTGAAAAACATAGTATTGTTCTACATTAAAAATTATATTCAGATGTATTTAAAAAGTGACTAAATTAGATTTTATAGTTTAGCCACTTTTAAATGCATAAAGAGTCTCTAGTGAAAAATATTAATATTAAGAATCATGAAAGTAGAAATTGAATTTCTATGTAGATTTTAAGAAGGTGATAAAATTTACTAAATATCATGAAATGTAGGTAAATCTTATTATCAAATTACTTAATAATTTAAAATTTGCATCCAAATTAATTTTGTCATTTATTTGTATTGCAGCATTTACTGCAATTATTGGGTATATAGGAATACACAATATGGATAAATTAAATACTAATGCTAAATTAATGTACGAATATAACTTTAAATCTATAGAAATATTGAGTGAGATAAAGAAAAATTATTCGATGATTAGTACGGATTTAAGAATATTTTCTATTATACTCTAAATTTAGGAGATTAAATAATATGGTAAGCATAACTAAGACAAAGGTTTTAAATGAGCAAATCATAAAAATGACAAAGCGGGCATTTGGAGAAGACGTAGTAGTGCAAGACATAATAGAGTTAAAGGGCGGTTTTTTCAATGCTTCATATATTATAGTTTTAAATGGTGAGCAAAAGGTAGTACTTAAGATATCACCTGTGAAAGATCTAAAGGTAATGAGATATGAAAATAACATTATGGAAACTGAAGTATTAGTTCTAAATAAAATGCGTTGTATTGAAGGTATTCCAGTTCCTAGAGTTTTGTATTATGACAAGAGTGGCGAAATTATTAACTGCGAGTTTTTATTTATGGAATTTGTTGATGGAAGATCTCTTAATGAGATACGTAATGAGCTTACAGAAAAACAATATGCGAAAATTTCCTCGAATCTAGTAGACATTGTTAGGAAGATAAATGGAATAGAAGGAGAGTATTTTGGATGCATTTCTCAAGAAAATAAAAGATTTTCTACATGGTACGAAGCTTTTTTAAATATGGTTAAAGAACTTTTAGAAGATGCTGAAGATGTAGGAATTTCATTTCCTTTTGAAAACAATAAATTATATAGAATAATTAATGAGCATAGAGATTCGTTAAATAAAGTAACAAAACCATTACTTATTCATAAAGATCTGTGGGAAGGAAATATTATTATAGATCCTAAAACTATTGAAATTGTTGGAGTTTTAGATTGTGAACGCGCAATATTCGGAGATCCTTTACTTGAACCAATATGTGGATATTTTTGGGACAATAAAAATCTTATGAATACGTTTGTTGGAAGAGAAGATTTAAATAGAGACGAATACGTAAGATTCACACTATATAAAGTATACTTATACCTTATTGAGGTAATAGAGTGTAATTATAGACAATATCCAGGTGAAGATAGAGACAAGTGGGCAAGATCGCAGATTAATCAAGCATTAAAAGAATTAGAAAAAATACATTTAGAAGATTAAGTTTAGTAGCTAGATGAAATATGAAGTAAATATGGAGGGATAAATATGAGTAAAAATATTTTTTGTATAGGAGAGCTTTTAATTGACATGGTTTGTGTGGATAATAAAGGGCTGAAAGATGGAGAAAAATTTGAAAAAAAAGCAGGTGGAGCACCAGCAAATGTTGCAGCTTGCATTTCTAAATTAGATGGAAATACTTATTTTTTAGGACAAGTGGGAAATGACTTTTTTGGAAAACATCTAATAGGATTACTAAAAGATTTAAATATAAATACAGAAATGGCTGTAGAGAAGGGCAGTACAACAATAGCATTAGTTGGTATAGATGCAAATGGTGAGCGTAATTTTGATTTTTTAAGAGGAAGTGATGGGGAGTATTCATTTGATAATATTGATTTATCAAAGATAACTAGCTCAGATATAATTCACTTTGGCTCAGCTACAGGATTTTTAGAAGGAGAATTAAAGAAGACATACTTTAAATTATTAGAGTATGCAAAATCAAAAAATATTTATGTGTCTTTTGATCCAAATTATCGTGATGCTCTAATAACACCAGATAAATTAGAGTTGTTTATTGAAGATAGCATTAAGTTTATAAGAGAAAGTAATTTTACTAAATTAAGTGACGAAGAGTTGTTTTTATTAACTAAAGAAAAGGATATAACAGCAGGAGTTAATAAGTTACATGAATTAGGCGTTAAAGTTGTAACTATTACGCTAGGTTCTAAAGGAACTTATTTAAGTGTTAATAAGGAAAATATAATAATTCCATCAATTAAAATTAAACAAGTGGATTCAACAGGAGCTGGAGATGCCTTTGTTGGAGCTGTATTAAAACAAGTATCTGATATTGAAGATAAACAAAATATCAGATTTGAAGAGTGGAAAAATATAATTGAATTTGCTAATAAAGTAGGAGCAATAACATGTACAAACTATGGAGCAATAGCTTCTATGCCTAAATTAAGTGATATAAAGTAAAAATATCAATGTTAATAGCTTTGATTATTCGTTTGTATAGGCTTTTTGCTTATTAATTTGAAAACAAAGGTAATAAAGAAAGAGATTATTATATTAGAAATAGAATTAAAAATGAAATTATGCTTATAACCTACGCAGATAGTTTAGGTGAAAATTTAACTGATTTAAAAACTCACGATTTTACTATTGAAGTATAATGCTTACTATAAATTTTAGGATTTTCTCATTTTGTTTATAGGTCTAAAGAAATTGATTTTTGTATTTGCCTAATACTGAATTATTCATGAAATTATATTCATTTATGAATATAACCACTCAATGGAAATTTAGGAAGATTATTTTGGAGGTTGTGCTACAATGGATAAAAAATTTAAAAAACAAAAGAATCATATTATAAATACCAAAGATTTAAAAAATAAACATTTAAAGAATAGATTTTTCAAAAGTATTTTTACAAAACTATCATTAAAAAATATAACTATAATCAGAAGTTTTAAAGTAATATGCTTAATTTCAATTCTAACTACTTTCATTATTGGAATATCATCATTTTTTACTATTAATGCGACTCATAATAATCTTAAGCTAATGTATACAAGCTCTCTTCAACGAGATATACTATTAAGTTCTATTAATATGCACTTAAATGATTTGAGAAATGATATTCCAAGTCAAATGGAGAATCCAAAAGAGTCATATAAAAATAATATTAATAAAGCAATTGAGGGAATTTCTGCAGATTTGACTCAATATAAGTCATTAGAGTTTACATCTGATAACAAAGAAGCGAATGAGTTTATAGATCAACTATTTGTTACTTTGAAAGATAACTGTAATGATATAACTAAAATTAAAGATAATGGTGATATTAGCGCTTATACAAAGAATTTAAATAAAACCAATTTTGAAAAAAATAATTATAATTTTTCAGATGCAATTTCTTCAGCAGTTATTAAAAATAAAGCTGATGCAGAGCAATTATTTAATAAAACAGATAAAGATTATGTAAATGGAATTATTACTTTGATAGTACTTTTTGTTATTTCCATTATATTAATATTATCAATTGCAACTACGGTTATAAAATTATTAAAGAAATCTATTAGTTCATTTAGCAGTATTTTAGATACTTTAGCTGGGGGAGATTTTACAGTTAAAATTGAAAGTGATGAAAAGTCTGAAATAGGACTGATGAAAAAGGAATTAGCAGTTACTATAAATTCAATCTCTTATATATTAAAGTTAATCAAGGATGGCAGCTTATTAACTTTAGAAAAGTCTAAATCATTGGCATCTGTATCAAAAGAAACGGAATCTACAATGCATGAAGTTGATACTGCCATACATAGTATAGCTGAGGGTGCTTTAGTTCAATCAAATGAATTAATGGTAATAAATCAATCATTTTCTAAGTTAGGTGATGAAATTGCAAACATTGCTGCATCAATTAAAGATGTTGATGGAAACACTAAATCAGTTAATAATATGGCACAAAGCAGTAATGCTCAATTATCTGCTCTTATGGAAACAATAAATACTATCAGCAACTCATTTGATAATGTTAGTGGGAAAATTCAAGGGTTAGGTATAAAAATTTCAGAAATTAATAAAATAACGGATGTTATAAACAGTATTGCAGAGGAGACTAATTTATTGTCATTAAATGCTTCAATAGAAGCAGCTAGAGTTGGCGATGCAGGTAGGGGATTTTCAGTTGTTGCTGAGGAAATTAGAAAATTAGCAGAACAATCAAAGAGATCATCTAATGATATTAATAGGTTAATTCAAGATATTTCTAAGGAAACAACCATCGTAGTAAGCACTACAAATGGAGTGAATGATGATTTGAAACAGCAAACAAATGTAATAGAAAATTCAGTCGATAATTTCAAGAAAATAATTGAAGCTATTAATACAATTCTTCCACAAATAGAAGAGATTAATTCTACTGTTGAAGAAATTAATAATGAAAAAGATCAAATTGTTGAAACAATACAATCTACAGCCAGCATATCAGAAGAAAATTCAGCTTCTTCTGAGGAAATAGCTGCTTCAACTCAAGAAGTTACAATATCAGCTGAAAATTTAGCAAATACCTCACAATTACTTACAGAGACTTCTAATAACCTTATTCGACAAGTTAATAATTTTAAATTAAAAGAAGATGTTAAATAATGAAATATTTGAGATTTAATAATGGAGATTAAGTGTGTTATAAAATAAAAAACAGTACAGGAGATTAATTATTTGCCTATTACTTTTGTAGATGGTGGCACTACTAAATAATTATACATTCAGCCAGTAGATATTACGGGTGAAAATTCTTATTTTGGAGGTCAAAGATTATGAAAGGATATATTTATATTAAAGATACTATGACAATAGTAACAATAATTAATAATGTTGTAGCTTGTAATGGTAGTACAATAAAGGGTGACAGTATTGCTGTATTAGGAATAGGTGAATATTTAATCACAGATTTAGAATTTAATGAAGGTGATATATTGCCAGTTGGTGTTATTGATAAAAGGTTAGAAATAGCAATGTTATCTGAACAATGATAATTTTAAATCTGTATCTCCTTAGGTCACGAAGTTCCCTAATGGGTAAGGCGGCATAAAGCTACCAGCAACTTAGAGTACAAACACTATAAATACATGTTAATTATTTAAGGCTATAGAAAAAACTGTGTTAAATATAATTATAAGTGTGTGATTGAAAGATTTAGTGTGTAAAAGAAATATTTATTTACTTTTGGTAGAATATATTTTTATTTACACGCTTATTTGGCATATTAATTGCTTAAATAGATTAGTAAGTGAGTAATAAAATGTACGGATTATTTTTAGTAATTATAAATACGTAATTTGAAATTTTACCTAATAATTAATATAGAAGGATAACTTAATTTAAACTTAGTAGCCAGAATTAAGTACATATAAAAAATACAGATAAAGGAGGTATTAATTAATGAAACAAATTGATAAGATTTATGAATATATATTAGTAAATTCTAAAGAGTTTACAAAAGAAAAATTATTAAAAATCAAAGGTTTTAGTGCAGATGAAGTTGGAGCACACCTTGGAGTGCTAAGGAGCAATGCATCAAGAGAACTTAATATTCTTTGTAGGGAAAAGAAAATAGTCAAGATCAGAAATAGGCCAGTTTTGTATTTTGATAGAGAGCAATTTATGAAAAAATTGAATGTAACTCTAAATGATGATTGTGAGGAAATTATAGAAATTAGTGAGTTTATTAGCAAGGCATCAGATAATAAACAAGAAGATAAATCACCTTTCAATTCTTTAATTGGATATAATATAAGTCTGAAAAATCAAATAGAACAAGCTAAAGCCGCTTTGTTATATCCACCCAATGGTCTTCATACATTAATAATTGGTAGTACAGGCGTTGGTAAAAGTTTGTTTGCAAATATGATGTATGAATATTATAAGCGTATAAAAGAACTACCTGAAGATCCGCCATTTATTATATTTAATTGTGCGGACTATTGTAATAACCCACAACTTCTATTATCTCATATATTCGGTCATATTAAAGGTGCATTCACAGGTGCTGAAAAAGAAAAGGAAGGTATAGTTGAAAAGGCTGATGGAGGTATACTATTTTTAGATGAAATACATAGATTACCACCAGAAGGTCAAGAAATGGTTTTCTATTTTATGGATACAGGTAATTATAATAAGCTTGGAGAGACCGATAGGAATCGCAAGGCAACTGTATTGTTAATCGGAGCTACAACAGAAGATCCTAATTCTGCTTTGCTTAATACATTTATTAGAAGAATTCCTATAACTATAAATATTCCTATTTTTGAAGAAAGACCTATAAATGAAAAGATAGAATTGGTACAATATCTGATTTCTAAGGAAGCTCAGAGAGTAAATAAAACTATTAAAATTTCATCGGAAGTTATGAAAGCTCTAATAGGTAGTACTACATATGGAAATGTTGGACAATTAAAATCCAATATACAGTTAGTTTGTGCAAAAGGATTTTTTAATTGTATAAATACCAATAAAGATATTGAGATAAATTTAGCGTTATTACCTCCAAATATAAAAAGTGGAATACTTACATTTGGAAATGAAACTAAAGATAATACAACTATGTGGAATATAATGCCGAGTAGTATTACTATTCAGCCTGATGGTAATAAAACTTTTTTAGAAACAGATGATTATGAAACACCATTTAATATTTATAGCATAATAGAGAATAAAACATCTCTTCTTCAAGAAGAAGGAATGAATGATGAGGAAATAAAGAAGTTTATAACTACGGACATAAATATTCATTTAAAAAAGTTTTATGATAGATTTAAGAATGATGGAAACCGTAGAGAAGGACTACTAAAAATTGTTGATAAAGATATTGTTGAGTTTGCAGAAGAAATAAAAATATTAGCTGAAAATAAATTAAGTAAAAAACTAAATGAACGATTCATTTATGCTACAAGTCTTCATTTTAGTGCATTATTTAATCGTATTAAGAAAAATACTGTTTCTTTTGATGCAAATATTGATTTATCAATATCAAGTGAAAGTAAAGAATACGAAGTGGCTAAAGATATTCATAAGCTTATAGAAAAGAAATTTAATATTAGTATACCTAATGTAGAAATAGAGTATTTAGCATTACTTTTGAATTCAATACAAGAATCATCTCGTCAAGAAAGAGTAGGAATTGTAGTAGCTGCACATGGTTCAAGTGTTGCTACAAGTATGGTTGGTATAGCTAAAAAACTTTTTGATGCTGACAATATTTTAGGCGTTGATATGCCTCTTGAAATGACTCCATCTGATATATTGGAAATTGTCATTGAAAAGGTAAAATTAGTTAATGAAGGTAAAGGCGTTCTACTTTTAGTTGATATGGGATCCCTAAATAGTTTTAGTGATGTTATTACTGAAAAAACTAATATAATTACTAAAAGTGTTGATATGGTTTCTACTCCATTAGTATTAGAGGCTGTTAGAAAATGTTCTGTTTGTGATACAGATTTAAATTCTGTGTATTCATATTTACTTACTGATTTTAGAGGATATACTAATGGAATAACTGCACAACTGCCTCAGGAAAAGAAACAAAAGGAAAGAGCTATAATTACTATTTGTTCTACTGGTAAAGGTGCAGCAATTAAACTTAAAGAATTGGTAGAAAATGTTACGAATGATATTAGTTCTGAAGATATCAACATTATTTCACTTGGATTGAATGATTTAACTAAGTCTATTAGTGAGATTTCTGAAGAAAATAATATTTTAGCTATTATAGGTATAACAAACCCTGATATGGGTATTCCTTTTATATCAATAGATCAATTGATTGAAGGAACTGGAGAAAATATTTTAATAAGTATTATAAAGGGTAAAACTATTCAACCGATTGTTAGTACAGAAAAACCTAAAATAATTTTTAAAAATCTATGTATACAAACTCTTGATGAATTTATGACATTTCTTAATCCTAAAAAGATCTATTCATTATTAGATGAATTTGTGAATTTAATTGAAAATTTATTACATATAAATTTTGAAAATCCCGTTAAGCTAAGAATTATGTTTCATGTGGCATGTGCGTTAGAAAGAATGGTACTGAATAATGGTTTAGTATATGATGAAGACAAATTAAACTTTAATAAAAGAACTATAGAATCATTAAAAGAAGCCAGTTTGATTTTTAAAAATGCATTATCAATAAATTTAACTGAAGATGAGTTATATTATATTGATGATATTATCAGATTAGATTCAGTTCAGGTGGAGGAAAGTACTAAATCATAACTGAATTCATATTATAGATGATAAAGTACTACGAATTTTAAACAGTCTATTAATCAATTACCTGTTTCTTATGGGAATTAGAATTAAATGCTCAATGTTTAACTTTAAATAATTAAATGGATTAGAATTAAATAATAGTAAAAATTTGAAAAGAGTCATAATTACCTTTCAGAATTAGTGATGTTTAATTTATTAGTTAAACTTTGATGAGAAGTGCCAACTATATCGGCTAAGTTTGATATGGGTATATTTACGTCTTAATAGGATTTTTTGTATTGTGAATACCACCTGCTAAGCATAACATTATAAACTTAAGAATTTTCAATAACTACTATGTAAGCGCAAAAAATTTGGCACCTAATTTATATACTATCAAATATATTAAAATATCTCAGTAAGGCAATTATCTTTACTGGGATTAATTTTATTTCGTGTCTTTAATTTTCATATTTTAAGGAATTTTATTTGTCCAAGGCATAAGATCCTCTAGACTTTCACTATCAGATGAATCTATTTTTGATAGATTATCAAATAATCATCTCTATTATAAAGTTGTACCCAGCAGAGAATATAAGTTTTTCTGTCGGGTTTATTTTAGCGCTTAATTTTATATGACAAATTGTATATGGAATAGTTATAAAGAAGTATTAATATATAAATTGATTGTTCAAATGTAAAAAATAATTTAGGCAAAAGACTAGTTAAATATAAAAGAATGTAAAACAAACTATAAAATATTGACAAAAAATAGCTTTAGTTCTATTATTTAGTTATAACAATAATGTTTGTGTATAAGTCGATGAATGGTTATAATGGTGCAAATGTAAAATTAAGAAGTGTTCAAAAGTGATTGGATTTGGAGGTATAGATATCAAAGGAAATACAAGTAGTAGAAAAACTTGATAAAAAAATAAGCAGAAGGATTAATATTCGCTTCTAAACATTATCCGAGATTGATTTGTTCGCAAATTTCTTAAGGGATGTA
The DNA here is from genome assembly GCF_003575225.1 of Clostridium chromiireducens. Lineage (NCBI taxonomy): Bacteria > Bacillati > Bacillota > Clostridia > Eubacteriales > Clostridiaceae > Clostridium > Clostridium chromiireducens. Next base: position 957,039 of record NZ_QXDJ01000002.1, read on the forward strand.
ACAGTTGGATGACACAAAAGATTGTTTTATATTAGCAATGGGAGAATTATAAATGGACAGTGAGAAGATTATTATCTTTTAATAGCGGATGGGAAGAAAGAGCCTTGAATTATGGTAATGGAATAACGGTACTTTATTCTGACCAATGTCCAATAATAGATTATGCTATTAAGAATATCACTGAAGCGTCAAAGGAATGTAACGTGAGTATTAGGTTGCATAAAATTGATAATCATATAGAGGCTCAAAATTCACCATCTCAATATAGAACTTTTAATATTATAGTAGATGGCAAGTTTTTAACACATAGGATTTTTAATAAAGAAAAATATATTGGAATTCTAAAAAGCGGACAAGTTTCATAATAAGTGTAACAATTAGCATTTGTAGGTATTGCACCAGTGTAATTAAATGTGAATTGAAGATTATTTAAATAACATTAGGAGGAGTACTTAAAATGGAAAAAGATATTATAAAGCAAAATAAGGAGAGTTGGGACGCTATTGCGGATTCTTTCTTTGGAGTAACCGCATTACCTGTTTATGGTTTTTTTATACCTACAGAAGATGAACTTGGCTTATTATTCTGTGCTCACAAACAAGAAAGTATTGGATATTGGTTGTGGTAGCGGTCATTCATTAAAATGGTGTGGAGATAATGGTGCAAAAGAATTATGGGGACTTGATTTATCTACAAAACAGATTGAAAACGCAACGAAGTTATTAACTGATAGTAATTATAGTCCCAACCTTTTTAATGTTCCTATGGAACAAAACCCCGGTATTCCAGAAAGTTATTTTGACGTAGTTTATTCGATATACGCTATAGGTTGGACAATTGATATTCAAGTAACTTTTAACCTTATTTCATCATATTTAAAGAAAGACGGCATTTTTATTTTTAGCTGGGACCACCCATTTATGCACTGTGTTGAAGCTACTGAGAATAAATTGATTTTTTCAGGTAGTTACTACGAAGAAGAACCTTTTACATTTAAAAAAGATGTAAAAAAACCTGCTAATCGTAACAATCCAGATATTGAAAAAGAAAGTGGGTTTCCTTTGACACTTTATAATAGACGATTATCCGATTACATAAATGCACTTGCAAAAGCCGGATTTGCAGTTGAAAGAGTTATTGAAGAAACAGACAAAGAAACATTAAATAGCGATTATGAGTTTAGCCAACTATATTATTCACCCTGTAAAGCAAAGCAGTTCCCACAATCTATTATTTTCAAAGCGAGAAAATTGTAACTAAACAAAATGAGCATAATCTGAATTATGGCATAATATTCAGAAACTGCGAATTAAATAGTATTGAAATGATGGAGGTGTAAAATGGATCAAAATAATAATATCGTTCTAAAATTCTATTCAGATGATAAAAATATAGCTGAAGAAAATTAGCATCTGAATCAAAGCGTAATATTACGTTCTTAGTTACTAATGGTGTAGATTTACCATTTGATGATAGTTCTTTCGATGTAGTTATTATTTGGAATCAAACTTTTGGACTCATGTATAGTGAAGTAAGCAAGTCGCTTTTTTAAAGGAATGTAAACGTGTTTTGAAGGATAATGGCATCATTAATTTTTCTGGTCATGAACGTGAATATGAAGAGATAAATTATCCTCATTGTTTAGTAGGTAAAAAGTTCTTTCCATATAAAGATGAGGGTATAGATTGGGAGATATTCACTATAGATGAATTAAGAGAGTTGGCACAAAAATCAGAACTTAATGTACTCAATTGCGAAAGAGGTAAGATATATCGTGAGGAGGAAGGGACCATTATTCATTGCGTATGTAGAAAATAAGATGATTTACATCGCAACATTATTTAGGGATGTAACAATTGAAGTTTGTAAGTGTTACACCAATGTAAATTAAGCTGAAGTGAGTATTACTTATTTTTGTGGAGGTTATTATGGTTATTGAGGAAATTATAAAAAATCTAATTAATAGGAAGTCTTCTGGTTTAATTATGGATGAAGATGAACTAAATGGAGAGTTAATTTAAAAAAGGAACATTGTTTTAAAGATAAATGTTTAAAAATATAGAAAGAAAAAAAGTTAACAATATAACAATTTATAGGAAACATCAGAGGGTCATAACTTTTTTATAAAAAGGTATGCAAGTAATAGTAAATGATTGAGAACTAAAGATTACCCATAAAATCTAAGCATTGTTAATTGACGATGTTATGATAATTCTTGAATTTTGGAGGAATAAATTATGTGGTGTCACTACTTATTTAACAATAATAAATTACGTTAGTCATGGCAATAGAGGAAAGGATTACTTATATAAATGGCATAGATATATTTGTTGATAAATAAAGGAGAGCAAGAATGAATATACAAAATAATATTTTGAAATATCACTTAAGAAATGTGTATTTTATATGTGGAACAGCATGTGCTGGAAAGACAACTATATCAAAAATATTAGCAGAAAAGCATGGATTTTATTTATATGATATGGATAAAGAATATTCTGCACATAGGTCTATATCAGATGAATTACATCAACCAGATACATGTTATCATGGTAAAAACTTTCATGAACAGTGGATGCGTCCGATTAAGGAACAAGCAAGATGGAATATAAATTCTTTAAAAGAACAGACGGAAATGGTGCTCATTGATTTAATAAAACTTTCTGAAAATCAAATTGTGGTTGCAGATGTTTTATATACACCAGATTATATACAAGAAATTATTGATTATAGTCATCTTGTATTCTTGACAGTAGATAAATCTATGATTCGAGAAACTTATTTTAATCGTCCCGAAAAGAGAGAATTTTATGAGTTTGTAAAACATCAAGAAATGGAATATACGTATTTCGAAAACATTTTTCAATCATTAGAATTAACGAATGAAATAGAGCAGAAAATGATGCGTGATAGTGGATTTTTGATACTGGAACGAAAAGCTGACAGTACAAAAGAAGAGATGCTGTCACAGATTGAAAAGCATTTTGGATTGTATGAAGATGATAATTCGGTATATATCAATGCGGAACGACTTTATATCAGACCTTTTGAAGAAAAAGATTTTGAACAGTTTGAAACACTTCTAGATTTATATCCTGGTTGGCAGATGGAAAAAGCACATTCACGTCGTTTTTTCGATTGGCATTTATCAAATTATGAAAAGATGGATATAGAGCATGGCTATATTTGTTTGGGTGTCTTTTTGAAAGAATCTAACAAGCTGATTGGAAATATCGGTCTAAACGAGCATGATGATTTACATGTTCCAGAATTGGATTATGGTATCGTGGAAGATTACCGTGGCAAGGGATATGCAAAAGAGGCAACAAAAGCCGCATTAATTTGGGCTAAATCCTATTTTGATATTCCATATTTAGTTGGGACTGCTGAAGTTAGCAATATTGCATCACAAAAGGTATTGGAATATTGTGGATTTAAGCTTGAAGGAGTTAATAATTTAGAAGTTCATATTGAAAATGCAAGATATGATTTTAAGACATATAAGTATTCATTTTAATTACTAGTTGTGTAATGATAGTTTAACAGATTTTTATAAGCGTTTTAATATGTTTGAAAGTAAAGGAATGATGATACGTAATTTCAAAATGCAGTGTGGTAAATAAAATATGTTGGAATACGTGATCTTCTTAAAAAGTGTAGAAATAGTAATTTGAAGGAGGTGCGTTATGCAATATGAAGTATCAAGTGGAGCGGTAGTATTTACACGCAAAGACAATGATATTTATTTTGTTATTGTGAAATCGTTAGAAGGATTTTATGGATTTCCCAAAGGGCATATTGAGGGGAATGAGACTGAAGAAGAGACTGCATTAAGGGAGCTATATGAAGAAATAGGTATAAGACCACAAATTATTGTAGGGTTTAGGACAACTGATGAACATCCAATCCCTGATAAAAAAGATGTTATTAAAAGAATAATATATTTCCTTGCAGAGTATGATAACCAACAGATATGTTATCAAGAAGAGGAATTAGAAGGTGCTTATTTAGTGACATATGAGGAAGCAATGAATGCTTTTCAATTTGAGAGTTCAAAAAGAATACTAAATGAAGCAAAGGAGTTCATTGAATAAATTACAATTTAAAGTTGAGTATTATAAATTATAATTTAGCGAGGTGAGATTGTGAATGAAAATAAATATATGTAATCACGATTGTACTGAATTATGGGATGGTGTCCTATATAAGAGGTTATCTAATTATCCTAATATAAACGACTGGGAAATGAAAAATGTAATTGATTTTATAAATTATGAAAAACTAAATGGGAGAAAAACTGAAATAATATCGGATAGTGATAATATTATAGAAAAAATAAATAAAGCATTAATAGAACCAGAAAAATATTCAAATCCCAATAAGCCTCAAAAGATTACAGAATGTACTGCGTGTAGGTATAGAAAAGGATGTATGACACAATTTGTATGCCACACAGCACCATTAGAAAATGCAATAAAAATATTTGAATGCGGGAAATTATTATCAGCTGTAAATTCAAGAAAATTACCTGCTGAAATACTTGCTAAAGAACCTAGAAATGCTGCAAATGACCCAGAGGACTTTTTTCGTTATGTAATGTTTACATGGGGAAACTGTCAGGCCGGTGATAGGTTGGTTATGGAAAGAAAAATGAACAGACCTCCAACTGATGAAGATATGGGAATTAATTTAACACCTGGCATAAGATTTTATTTTGAATATGAAAAATTAGTAAAACACCCTAATGCAATTAATGATGGCTTTTTACCTATAAAGGTAAAAGATGAAGTTGTAGTTTCTGATTATGTTAATGCAATTATAATTCCAGAAGAATATCAAAAAATAGTTCAAGATATTATTCCATATGAACTAGCAGATAGAACATATTACATAAATAATAATTGTAAGGATGTTTGGGATTGGTCAGAAAAAGTATATTCATTTATTGAAAAAATAAATACTGTGTCATAAGAACAAATTTCAATTTGTCTAATTGAAAAAATAAATATAATGTAAGTTCAATAAAGAAATTTAAAAAATAGTACAACTTTTTTAGTAGATATAGGAAATCAAAAACCTACATTGGGTATGACCAAAAAGAAATAAATGATACCTACATTAAAGAGCATTACAAAAACTAATATTCATACATTTAATGATAAAGATGACTTTACTAATATAGACAATAATTATTTCAATATGGTAATTCATAACATTACTCTGTCCTCGTGGAGTAATTTGTAAATAAGATAGAAGTTGTTAAGAATGAAAAAATAATAAAAAGGGGGAATAGTATTGTTTAAAACTATTAGTTATTATGGATCTGTTGCATTATGCAACGCACGTCTTGTTATTCAAAAGCAAATTGAGTATCCATTATTTTTAGTGAGTTATTTTATTATAAATCCTATAGGATATTTTGTTGGAATATTATTTCTTTATATACTTGTTAGTAATTTCCAGCCCCTTGCAGGGTGGACCTTCCCACAGCTTGCATTTATCTATGGTCTTGGTGATTTAAGCCATGGGTTAATGGTTATGTTTGCAATTCAAACCTGGAATATAGAAGGCTATGTAACTCGTGGTGAATTTGATCGAATGTTATTAAGGCCAATGAATGTATTTTTTCAGTTCATTACTAATTATATTAATTTTATTGGTCTCACGGATATATTTACTGGAGGAATAATATTCGCCATAGGTTGTAAGTTAGTTAATTTTCAATGGACTCTTGTTAATGCAATAGAGATAATAGTTGTTGTAATTTCTGCGGCAATCATTAGATCTTCTATTTATACTATTTTCTGCTCTATTGCCTTTTGGACAAATCGTAGTCGTTCGCTGGTATGGATTATACATGATTCATTAGAGCGTACCACATTATATCCACTGTCAATTTATCCTCAAATAATTCAAACAATATTTACATTTTTAATACCAATAGGTTTTATTAGTTTTTACCCAGCTTGTGAATTTTTAGGTCAGGATTCTCGTACTTCTTTGCCGCTAGGACTAGCAATTTGGACACCAATTGTAGCTTTAATAATGTTTCTTCTGGCTAGTGTCGTATTTAACTGGGGATTGAAAAATTATTCAAGTGCAGGTTCTTAGGGGGTAAAAATATATTTTTATAAAACTCTAAAATCATACATTATAAGGTACAAATGAGAAGAAAATTTTTGTGAGGGGGAAAGAATATGTCTGCTTATTTATATTTAGCAAAAATGAAGATGATTAATTCATTAACCTATAGATTTGAGGTCATAACAGTATTGGTTACTAATTTAATAATGATGATGGCCACAGTGTTTTTATGGAAAACAGCTTTTAATGGTATTGATAGTGCAAATGGCGTTAATGAGAGTCAAATGGTGACTTATGCAATATTATCCTCAATATTATCTTCAATATTTTCTTTCGAAGTAGAAGCAACTTTAAATGATAGTATAAGAGAAGGGAATATAGCAATTGATCTATTAAAACCGATCAACCTGATTGGAAAGTATTTTGCTCAAGATATTGGAGGACTTATAACAAATCTTGTAAATAAACTTCTGCCATTGAGTGTAATTGTACTTTTATTTATAAAAATTTCACCACCAGTCAATTTTATATATTCTTTACTTTTTAGTTTTAGTGTGATACTTAGTTATCTTTTATTATGGTCAATGGATGCAATATTTGGCATAATGACATTTTGGCTTATGGATATTGGAAACTTAGTAGGTATCAAAAATGTATTTATTAAGTTACTTTCTGGTAGTATAATACCAATTTGGTTTTTCCCAAATTGGTTACAAAATATTCTTAGTTTTCTTCCATTTCAATATACTTATCAAACATGTTTAAGTATTTATATTGGAAAGCTTTCTGTTAAACAAGCAGTTGAAGCTATATGCATACAAGGAATATGGACATTTTTGCTAATGATGATAGTTTACTTATTGTGGAATAAAGCTAGAAAATCTGTTCAAGTGCAAGGGGGCTAATTTATATGGAATTAATCGAAGTTAAAAATATAGTAAAGGGGTTTACTGTTGTTAAAAAGAATAAAGGTTTAAAAGGTGCTTTAACAAGTTTAATTAAGCCTGAAAAAAGCACGGTTTATGCAGTTAATGACATTAGTTTTTCAATTAAAAAGGGAGAAATAGTTGGTTTCATAGGACCTAATGGAGCTGGTAAAAGCACAACAGTTAAAATAATGTCTGGTATTTTGCATCCAACTTCTGGAAAAGTTCTTGTTGATGGAATCTCTCCTCAAGAAAATAGAAAAGCTGTTGTAAAAAACTTGGGTGTAGTATTTGGTCAAAGGACACAACTTTATTGGGATTTACGTTTAGGTGAATCTTTTGAACTCTTAAGACGAATATATCAAATAGATTTGAAAAGTTTTAATAAAAATATGGATATAATGAGTGAGATATTGAAAATTAATGAGATTATAGACACTCCAGTTAGACAGTTATCTTTAGGTCAGAGAATGAGGGGAGACATTGCGGCAGCAATGATTCATTCACCCAATATACTTTTTCTTGATGAACCAACAATTGGCTTAGATATTGAAGCAAAGCATTCTATTAGAAATTATATTGAAAAAATAAATAAAATCAACAACACAACAGTTATACTTACAACTCATGATCTTGATGATGTAGAACAATTATGCAAAAGGCTTATAGTTATTAATAATGGAGGAATTATTGAAGATGGACCCTTAGATTCTATAGTTGAAAGGCTGGCGCCATATCGTGTTTTGATAGTAGAACTTTCAAAGCATTGTGTGGATATTGTAACTCCATATGCAGAGATTATCAAACAAGAGAATCTAAAAATATGGTATAGATTCAAGAAGAATGAAATTACGGCAGCAGAACTAATTTCTCAATTGGCACAAAAGCTCCCAATAAGAGATCTAAGTGTTACAGAAGCTAATATTGAAGATGTGGTTAGGAAAGTATATAGAGGAGTTTCAAATGAGTAAAATAATAAAGATATTTGCAAGTATATTTAAATATCACATTGTGTTGGAATATTAACTGTTGCAAATAAGTAGCTTCAAGGGATAAGGATAATAGTGTATAACCACTGTAGTTAAGGAGCATCAAAGAACGCAATAGTAAATAATCATGAATTAAAGGGCGGGAGTTAAGAAATGATTTTAACAGAAAATAAAAATGGACAACAGTTATTGGAGTACATACAAGTACCTGAAAAAGATTTACTAGAAAGTGATACATTTAAACCTATCACAGGTTCATTTGCATTTATAAAATGTGATGATAAGTATTTAATTGCGTATAACAAATGGAGAAAACAATGGGAATTTCCTGCTGGAAAAGTTGAAAAAGGTGAAACATATAAAGAATGTGCGATTAGAGAATTATTCGAAGAGACAAACCAGAATGTTGCTAATCTTGAATACAGAGGCCTATTTAAAATATATGATAAAAATAAAGATCATGTAAGATATAGAACTGCATATTTTGCAGAAATTCATAAAATCACTGGATTCAAAGAGAATGATGAAATGACAGAAATTATGCTATGGGATTTGGAAAGTGATATAGGATATTTCGATGAAGTTGATAAAAAAATGCTACAGTTATGTGTTAGTAAAAGGTGAAATATTAAAAACTAAGAAGCATTTTTCTTAAAAGATGTAGCAATCAAGGTGTTGTAGTTGTTGCATCCTTGTAATTTATTGAGAAGTAGTATGAGGGGGGATAAAATTGAAAAAAAGAGAAATCTTTATGTTATCATCAACAGCATTTTCATTGGGGATTGTTTTAGGATTTTTGATTTCTCCTATAAAGAAAGGTATCAATGTTTATGGTGGTGATAGTATAAGCAATAATTATGCTAAAAAGGATTCACCAACTGATGACGATAATAATATAAAGCGGTAATTTTTAAAGAAAGAGCGATAATTCATAATTTTCTTAAGGGATGTAATAATTGGAGTTTGTAAGTGTTTCACTAATGTAAATTAAGATGAAGTAAAAGTTATTTTAATTCAACTAATATGCGAGTTAATTCGCATATAGCGTTATGGGTTTGACTGAATGGTCATGTTAACATTAAGTTATAAAATTACAAGGAGGTCTTTATATGACAACAGTTAAGCTTAAAATTGCAGAATTAAGGAAAGAAAGGGGAATTGGGCAACAGGATTTAGCCGAAGTATTAGGTGTATCGTTCCAATCGGTTAGTAAATGGGAGACTGGTACAACAATGCCGGATATTACTTTATTACCAAGTATAGCTGAATATTTTGATATTTCTGTAGATGAATTATTAGGGCTAAAACCACTACGTCAGCAAGAGTATATACCAAGAAACACAGACAAGCGTGATAATTGGAATGGAAAGAGCAACAAGTTATATAAAAATAGAAAATACTTTTGGAACGATGATTACTTAGAATTTCTTGTGAAAAATGTTTGGAATATAGAATTGCCAATAGATATTATTGATTTTAGGTGTGGAAATGGGTATTTAGGAATGAAATTACTTGAGCTTTTACCTAAAGGAAGCACTTATACGGGAATTGATAACGAATATTTTATTAATGAAGCAAAAGTGAATTTTGACAATTCTGAATTCCATGTGAATTTTATTGTATCAGATATGTATTCTCTTAAAACGAATAAAAAGTATGGTATGGCTATTTGTCAAGCAGGATTAAGACATATGAATAAGCCGATGGAAGCATTAGCAAATATGGTAGAATCTGTTAAGAAAAATGGTCTTGTTATTTGCATAGAAATTAATAGAGAATTTGAAAATAACGGATTGTACATTGATGACATTGATTATGATTACCTTTGTACAACTTTTAATTTTGGTAGGTTATGGAAGAAAGAACTGGAGTATGAAGGTAGAGATTATGCAATTGGAATGAGAATGCCCTTTTATATGCAAAAGTTAGGTTTGAATGATATTGATATTCGTATGGATGATAAAGTGATGTATGTATATCCTGATATGCAAGATTATGAAGAAAAAGTACAAGATTTTATTGAAATCAATGAATGGGATAAATCTATTAGTATATCTGATAGAGAAAATTTAATTGAAACATTTATGAATCGAGAAATTGACAGAGTTGAGGCGGAAGCCTATATTAAAATGCAATCTAAAATAAAAGAATATTTTACAAATACTGAAAATAAAAAATCATTTTTAAAAGTACAAGGATTACTAATTACATACGGAAGAAAATGAGGATAATTAATAGATATTAATACATCATGTTCTTAAAAGGTGCAACAATCAAAAACTTTTAGTTGTTGCACCAATGTAAATTATTGTGTAACAAAGGAGCGGTAAAATGAAATTATTAATTGAATTAAGTGAACATTTATCTGATATGAATGTAGAATGGTATCTATGTGGGGGATTTGCTATTGATGCTTATTTAGGAAACATAACAAGAAAGCATAAAGATGTAGATATAACGGTTAGTTTTAATGATATGAAAGAATGTATTCAGTACCTAGAATCAAAGGGGTGGGAGATAGATGCACCTGTTGGCAATCAAAGACTAGTATCAGTTGAATTTGCTCTTGAACATTCAGAATTATATTTTGATAACATATGGTGTTATAAGAAAGTTGCAGATTTTATAAAGACTGACAAAACTGATGGTGTATTTAAATATATGAAATTTATTAATAGAGAGCAAACAGAACTTGACTTTATAGAAGTCGTGTTTAATAAAATAGAAAATGGAGTTTTTTACTACCAAAAAAATAATAATATTACACGAGATATACATAATGCTTTTATAAAAAAAGATGAAATTAATATTCTCGCTCCTGAAATTATATTGCTCTATAAATCACGAAACTATGAAAATAGCGATTATCAGCATGATTTTGATGTAGTAATAAATAGACTTGAAAAAGAAAGATATAATTGGTTCATAAATGCTATGAAGATAGCATATCCAAAAGGTCACAAATGGATTGAAGAACAATCCGAATGAAAGAATTATAATTGCAACATTGTATTAGTATGACATATGGAAGAAAATGAGCATAATCAGTAAGTAATATGTAATATTCTTAAAAGTTGTAGCAATTAAGATTTTGAAGTTACTACAACCTTGTAATTAAGTGTGAATTGAAGATAATTAATATTTTTATAGGCATTGAAATTAAAAAATTAGAATAGTGAAAATTATTAAATCATAAGGAAGGTTATAAATATGACAAAAAAACAATGGATGCTGAGATTTTTATATCGGCACAAATTTAAATTTATGTGCGAATTAATTTGTATTACGATTATGACACTGGCAAATCTTATTTATCCATTTATAATCGGAGATATTGTTAATACAATTTTTTATCAAAAGAATATGGACGGGTTTTTACATTTATGTGTCATATATGCAAGCATATTCTTTTTTAATCAATTTATTGTTGCTACGATTAATAATTTTATGTGGTCAAACTTAATGACAAGCTTTGTGTTTGACATACGTAGGGAGCTTTTTAAAAAAATATTGCATAAAAAAGGCAAAGATCTTTCTAGTTTATATAGTGGGGATATTATTAGTCGAATAAATAATGATGCCACAGATTTTATGAATCTTATTTTTTGGAGCATACTTTGGGGCTATTCCGGCATTTTGACCATAACTGTTTCGCTGTACTTTATGTTTTTTTATAATTTATTTTTGGGTATCTCAACTTTAGCATTAGTGCCTATCGTTTTTTACACATCAATGTTCTTTAAGAAAAAATCACAATTGATTAATTCCAAAATTTATAAAGAGAAAGGAAAATTATCATCATTTTTATTTGAAGTAGTTAAAAGCTTACAGGAAGTAAAAATTCTTAATGCCACAAAAAATGTAATTAATTATTATATGAAAAGTACTAAATTAATAAATAAAATGAATGTAGACAACGGGAAAATTTATATTAAATCTGAAAGAGCTAATGCGTTTATAACTCTTTTAGCTCAGCTTATAATATTTATTATTTGTTCTATTTTCATTGTAAAAGGATCTATGCAGCTAGGAAGCTTTGTAGCTGCTTTGGGTTATTTTAATATGGCGGTAAATAATTTTAGTTCTATAAACGGTAAAATTGTTGATATTTCTAAACAGGTTGTATCAATAGAACGAGTAGTAGATATTTTAAATGAAGATGAAGAAGATTATAAAGAAAATGGTATACAAAAGCAATTGGGCAAAGGAAAAATAGAATTTAGAAATGTAGTGTTCGGATATAGGTCAGACAAAAATGTTCTAGACGGTATCAATTTGACCATAGATGATGGAGCAAAAATTGCTATAGTAGGTAAAAGCGGTATGGGCAAGACTACCATGGTTAATCTTATATACAATTTATATAATGTAAGCAGTGGAGAACTGCTAATAGATGGAGTAAATGTAAATGAATTTAATTTACATAGTCTAAGAGAGCAAATAGGCATAGTTCATCAAGAAAATATACTTTATGATGGCTCACTAAGATATTGTCTTTCTTTCTCGAATAATAAAGATAATGATGAAAAATTAATAGAAGCAATAAAAAAAGCTGCATTTTATGATGTTTTTCTTTCATTAAAAAATGGTCTCGATACTATCATTGGAAGCGAAGGTCAGAACCTATCTGGCGGACAAAAGCAGCGTCTTGCTATAGCTAGGATTTTTGTTAAAAATCCTAAAATTATGATTTTTGATGAAGCAACCTCATATCTTGACAGCCAAAATGAAGAATATATCAAAGAGACGCTTTACAATATGGCAAAAGACAGAACACTCCTAATAATCTCTCATCGTTTTTCAACAATAAGAAGTTGTGACAAAATTGCGGTGTTATCAGATGGGGTAATAAAAGGTTTTGATAGCCATGAAAATCTTATTAAAGACAATGAAACCTATATAGAGCTTTTCAAGGAGCAATTTTCTTTAGGAGATGAAAATTATGACTCGATTTAAAATATATAAAGAATTAACAAATGGCATAAGTGGAACTAAAAAGCCGCTCATAGCATTAAGTTTCTTAAAATTATGGGCTCTAGGTATAGGCATTATACCGCCGCTTTTATATGCATATTTAATCAATAGCGTAATGATAGGTAAAAATATTAATAAACTTTGGGCTATAATATGTGCTTATATATTAATATACATATTACTTACAGTGGGGATTGTACTCAGTAAAAAGTTTTCAAACAGGCTTATTTTAAAATATGACATAAAGATAAAGCATATGTTATTAAAAAAATATACCACCATTGACAGCATGTCTTATAATAAATTCAGCACTGGAGATGTAAAGAGTAGAATCGAAAATGATACAGTGGTGGTAGAAAGTTTTTTTACAGATTATTTTTTGGAATTTTATTACGATATAATTTATTCTTTTGTATTAGCAATTATTTTGCTCTGTTTAAATTGGCAGCTTGCATTGCTAAGTTTAATTTTCATTCCAATGACTTTTGTTGTGGTTAATTTTTTAGGTAAAAAAACAAAGCAAGCTGGTGAAAAACTGTGGAAGATAAATACAAAATATGAAACCTTTTTACATATGACTTTTCAAAATTGGAAGGATGTAAAAATTAATAATCTTGAGGACAAACTATTTGAAGAATTAAACGTATATTATAAAAAAATAAGACGCATTTGGTTTCTTAATCAAATTTATTGGCATTTGGGACTTTCGTTTTCATTTTTTCAACGTAATTTTATTACTCAAATGTTCTTATATTTTGTTGGTGGATTATTTGTTATAAAAGGTTATTCAGAAGTGGGTACGGTATTAGTCTTTATTAATTTCTATGGACAGTTTTATGACTTAATAAAGAATATTTGTGATTCTATTATTAGACTCAAAAACGATTCAGTTAATATTGAGAAAGTTATTGAAATATTGAATCTTGAAACGGAGAAAAAAGCGAATTTACCGATTATAGACGGTAATATAATAGTTGAAAATCTTAGTTTTAAATACCAAGATAATGACGAATTTGTATTAAAGAATATTTCGTTTGAAGTAAAAAATGGTGAACATTTGGCTATAGTAGGGGAGAGTGGTAGTGGTAAATCTACAATAGCTAAAATATTATCAGGGCAAATAATTCCGCAAAAAGGTAATATTTTGATTGGTGGAGTAGATATTAATGCTATTGACAGCAAAAGCATAAGTAAAAAAATAAGTATCGTTATGCAAGAACCAACTCTTTTTAATTTGACGGTTAGAGAGAATCTTCTTATGGTAAAACCTGAGGCTAAAGATGAAGAGTTAACTGAATGTTGCCGTAAAGCGAGTATATATGATTTTATTGAAACTTTACCAAATAAATTTGACACAATAATTGGAGAAAAGGGAGTTAAACTTTCTGGAGGGCAAAAACAACGTCTTTCCATTGCTCGTGCTTTTTTACAAAACAACGATATTATAATCTTTGATGAGAGTACTAGTGCCCTAGATAGCGAAAAGGAAAGGGATATTATTAATGAGATAAAAAATCTTTCAAAAGATAAAACTCTTATTTCAATAGCACACCGCTTATCCACAATTCAAAGTTGTGATAAAGTGATTGTAATAAAAGATGGCTTTATTATGGCTGAAGGTACACATGAGGAATTAAAGGGTAAAAATGAGAATTACGACTTTTTATTTAAGAAACAGTATAATAATTGGTATAGGAAAAATATGTCAATATAAAGTTGAAAGATTAGCTTTCATACATGAAAATTTCTTTGTTGGAGATGGTAGTTTATCAGGGAAAAAGTGTAATGAAATAGCTTTTTATTATCTTATGAAACCAAGAGGAACACGTGAATTAGATAGTAACAGTTACACACAAGGAGTTAAAGAAAATATGTATTGGATTCCGATTAATGATTTAAAGAATTATAGAGCATATCCTACATTTTTTACAGAGAAATTAATTAATCTTAAAAGCGAAATAGAACATATCGTTACTTATGAGTATTAAACAAATTCCAAATTTGTAGAGTTGATTAATTATTATATGAAGAAAGTTAGTTTGAGGTGATTTCTTATGGAAAATGAAACTATATTTCGTGTAGCAAATAAAAGTGATGCAGACGAATTTAAAAGATTAAATGATATGTTTAATGGTAAAAATACAAATTCTTTAGATAATATAAAAAAAAGTTTGTGTAGTATTGATAGTGAATCAGTTTTTGTGGCTGAAAGAAATGGAAAATTGATAGGATTTTGTTGTTGTCAAGAACTGAAGTCGGTATGTTACGATACTTGCCGTTTTGAAATAGCAGAATTGTTTGTACAGGAAGAGTATCAAAAAATAGGAATTGGTAAGGGATTGATTTATTTTGTTGAAAATTGGTATAAACAAAGAAGTATATTTAAAATAAAATTGCTTACTGGCAATAAAAATTTAAATGCGCAAGGATTTTATGAACATTTAGGATATACAAAAACAGATCAAATTTTGTATAAAAGATGGATAGGAGAAATATAAATTTGTAGAAGAAGCTCATCGTAAACAGAATATAGCAAAGCTGCTATGTAAAGAATGTGAAAATTGGGCTAAAGAACAAGGCTGCAAAGAGTTAGCAAGTGATTGTGAGCTTGATAATGAAAATAGTTTGGAATTTCATTTAGGAATTGGATTTACAGAAGCAAATCGGATTATCTGTTTTACTAAAAAATTAATATAAGTAAAATTTTTTATTAGGAGTTGGAATATATAATGATGATGAGTGAGTATAATACGAAGCTCATTAAATTACAATTTAAGATTGAATGATATAAATAGTAATTTGTAGGGGGGATTAGAAAATGTCAAGAGCAAAAATGCAAGTTTTAGTAATTCCATATATTGAAAATGAAGATGGAATAAAATATTGTATTTTCAATAGAGCTGATATAGAAGACAATGAAGATTTCTGGCAATTTGTGGCTGGTGGTGGTGAAGATGATGAAAAGCCGTTGGAAGCAGCAAAAAGAGAAACATGGGAAGAAACTGGTATAAAAGAAAAAGCTATATTTTATCAATTAGAAAGTATTAGCTATGTACCGACGAATTGCTTTTCAATGGAAAGGCGAAAAGTATGGGGAATGGATTGCCTTGTAATTCCAGAGTATAAATTTGCTGTTTGCGTTAAGGAGAACAATATTCAAATATCTGATGAGCATAAAGAATATAGATGGGTAAATTATGATACAGCAGTTGAGTTATTGAGATTTGAAAGTAATAAGATAGCCTTGTGGGAATTAGATAACAAGATAAAGATGAAATTACTTTTATGATAATTGTAACGTGTAGCAACAGATTATGAGCATAATTCGGAGTTCGATAAATTTTCAACTTATTAATATATAATTTTGTGCACATTATTCTTAAAGCATGTAACAATAATAATTTGTGGGGAAACGATATGTCATTAAATGAATATAAAAATGAAGTTAGAGAATTTTTACTTAGAATGGGGGCATTGAATGGGGATAATAGCTAAAAAGTAACGTGGTTAAATTAAGAATTTGAATTATTAAAAAAGGCTGTAAATGCTTCGGAAAGAGATAAAATTCAACATCAACTATACGATATGCTATATTTGTTATTTGAAATGGCGGCCGATAATGATTTTGATTTAGATACGGAATGGAAAATAGGAAATAAAAGAAAGCAGGAAAAATATTTAAAATCAAAAAATAAATTCTAATGTGCCTGATTCACAAAATGAGCATATTGTAGGTTTAATTAACGTAGATAACCGCAATTGTAAATTCATGATGAATTAAGATTATTTATTAAATTAGAGGGAAGTTTGTATAGAAACATATTATGAGGAAGGAGAGGTTAATGTGATATATAGATTAGCAACAAAAAGTGATATTTCAATGCTTTCAGAAATGAGATGGGAACATGAATACGAGGAAGAAGGAAAGTTCGATATTTCTAAAGAAGATTTTATTAAAGAGTGTAATTTATTTTTAGTTAATGGTCTTAAAAATGGCTCTTGGGAGTATTGGATTGCAGAAGAAAATAGTGAAATTGTTTCAAATATTTATATAAATAGAATAAGAAAAGTACCGAAGCCACAAAAATTATTTGCGGAAATAGGTTATGTAACAAATGTTCACACAAAAACTGAATTTAGAAATAAAGGAATAGGAACAGAACTTTTAAAAAAAGTAAAGCAATGGGCTATAAATAATAAAATTGAATTATTATTTGTTTGGCCAAGTCAAAGAGCAGTAACTTTCTATGAACGACAAGGATTTTCCATGAATAACGAAATAATGGAATTAGAAATTTGACTAGTTTGCAGTTTTCTTAAAGGATGTAACAATTGGAGTTTGCAAGTGTTACACCAATGTAATTTATTATTCATGAGGGAGTGATATAAATGAAGAGGGTTAATGTTGTATACGCTTTATTATACAATGAGGAGACTGAACAAGTGTTACTGGTATGTAATAGAGATCATCATAATTCTTGGTCTATGCCTGGAGGTGCAGTAGAAGAAAATGAGACTTTAGAACAAGCCATGATAAGAGAAGTTCAAGAAGAAACAGGTCTTTTAGTTAAAATTCGGTATATAGTCGCTATTAATGAGCGTTTTTTTCAAGAAAATAATGAACATGCAATATTTATAACTTTTAGAACTGAAATTATTGGAGGGGCAATTCATATTGAAAATCCAGATGAAATTTCTGAGATAAAGTGGGTAGATATTTCCACAGCAAACAAGTTAATGCCATATCATAAGGACGGGATTAATAAACTAATTCACAATTATGCTACTTATTGTTTTCAAGTATAATTATAGCAGCCTTTGCTTATCGGTAGATTAATTCACAACTTTCTTAAAAGGTGTATAAATTGTAATTTACAAGGAGGTTTAAATAATGGATTTCAGAAAGACATTTGACCGAATACCAGAAATATTTGATAAATACAGACCCCGATATTGTGATGAACTGTTTACAGAAATTATTACTGTATCTGAGTTGAATTCAAGCAAAGATGTACTTGAAATTGGTCCAGGGACAGGACAAGCAACAGAGCCTATTTTAATAACTGGTTGTAATTATAAGGCAATTGAACTTGGGGAGAACTTTACAGAATATATGGAAAACAAATATGAGACTTATAGTAATTTTCATATTGTAAATGCTGATTTCGAAACATACGATTTTGGAAATCAAACATTTGATTTAATATATTCAGCAGCTACAATTCAATGGATACCTGAAGAAATAGCATTTTCAAAAGCCTACAATATACTAAAACCTGGTGGAATTCTTGCAATGTTTATGACTCGTTCAGATGAGAAAAGTGCAAATGAAGAACTGTTCAATAGAATAGACGAGGTATATAAAGAGCATTTTTCTGTTAAGCAGAGATATAATTGTAAAATGATATATGATAATGTTGTGAATTATGGCTTTGTTAATTACAAATATCAAGACTGGAAAAAGGTAAGAACACTTAATGCTGATGAATATATTTCATATATTAGTACACATTGTGAGCATATAACTTTAGAAGAGCCTTGTAAGTCTAAATTTTACACGGGAGTAAGAAAGGCTATTATAGATTCTGGCAATAAAATCATTATTAACGATACTATTGCATTATATCTTGCTCAAAAACCGTTATAAATTTAAAGTTGATTATTATAAATAGAAATTTATGGGGAGAATTGAAAAATTGTAACTCTAAGTTATCAATTGAATCAAATATCTTCATCAGTTATGGAATTAATTTTAGAGGGAGTCTTGTTATGGATTTAAAGGGTATAAAGAAAATGGTATATGATTTAATGGCTGAAAAGAGAAGTCGCCCTGGGAAAGAAAATAATTTCAGCATGGTTTCATGACATAATGAATGGAGAAGAAAATCATCCTGAAAATGGTGCGGAAATTGTGAGAGGTATTTTATCTGATTATTGTTCAGAATTGGAACTAAATAAAATATATAAAATGATTGCTGAACATGACAATAGAATACATTCCTCAAATGATGGGAATTCATATTTAAAATTATTGTGTTGTAAATATATTTGATATTTGGAGGGAAATAACGATGGTTATTTTAATTGGTGGAGTTAGTTGCACAGGGAAAACATTGATGGCTCAAAAATTACTAGAAAAATATAAGATTCCATATTTGTCTATAGACCATATAAAAATGGGGTTGATTCGTGGAAGTAAATATTGTGATTTTTCTGCAATTGACGGTGATAATGAACTTATATATAAACTATGGCCAATAGTAAAAGGGATAATAATGACCAATATTGAGAATGGACAGCACATCATCATCGAAGGGTGCTATTTACCTCCCGAACATATTAGTGATTTTGAACCTAATTATTTAAAACAGATAATTGCTTTATATATAGGTTTTTCAAAGGATTATATTGAGAAGTATTTTGATTCAGGAATTGTTGAGTATAGAAGTGAGATAGAACAAAAGGAATGTGATGATTTTTATATGAATAAAGATAATTTTATTAAATTCCATTCGCAAGTCAAAGAACTCTGTAAGAAGAATGATGCTAAATTTTTTGAGATTAATGATGATTATGCAGGAGAAATGAGCAATGTATACAAATGGATTGATGAACAAGTAGAAGCAAAGCAGTAGTCATAATAACCTCATTGGAACATAATAAAATTTAATTATATAATTCACAATGTTCTTAAAGAATGAAACTAATTTATAAGATTGGAAATGAAGGCAGAGGAGAAGTATGCATTATTGAGTGGGTGGATATATATGAATGTTTTAGTAAGAGAATATGAAGAATGTGATGCCAAAAAAATTTCAAATATAATAACAAGGAATTTATTCGAAGTAAATATTGAAGATTATGGCAAAGAAGAGATATACAAACAGGCTGAAAAGTTTAAGCCTGAAGATATAATTAAAAAGTTTAAGAATAGACTAACTTATGTTGCAATATATGAAGGTAATGTTATAGGGACTGCAAGTATATGCAATGATTTCGTTAAAGATAAAAGTATATATTGGTTACTAACAGTTTTTGTTTTACCAGAGTATCATAAAAAGGGTATCGGTAGGATTCTTATAGAAAAGCTTGAAGAGAAAGCTAGAAAGTTAAATGCAAAAAGAATTATTGTTGACCCATCAATTACAGGAAAGAACTTTTATAGAAAATTAGGATATGAATATGAAAAGAGTGTGGATATTCTTAATGACGAAGGTCATATTAAGATGGAAAAATATTTATAATATTTCTTTACTATAGAATTAGTTTAAAAGGAGGATGTGTACCTTGCAATATAGAAAATTAGGAAAAACCGGTGTTGATGTGTCAGTGCTGGGATTTGGAATTATGAGATTGCCAATAATTGAAGGAAAAGTTGACAGAGAAAAATCTTTTGAAATGATTAACTATGCATATGAAAATGGTGTAAACTATTTTGATACAGCAGAAAATTATTTGTCAGGAGAAAGTGAAAGTGTTCTTGGAGAAGCTATTAAAAATTATAGAGATAAAATAAATATAGCAACTAAGGTAGGAATTTGGCACGTTAAAGACGGAATTCAAGACGTAGAAAATCTAATAGAAGGTCAATTAAAAAGACTTAAAACAGACTATATTGACTTTTATATGATTCACGCCCTTACAGATAAGCGTTGGAAGACTTTTGAACAAATAGGGATTATTGATTTCTTTGAAAAGAAAAAACGTCAAGGTATAATAAAACACTATGGGTTTAGTTATCATGGAACAGCATCTCTATTTAATGAAATAGTTACTAAATATGATTGGGAGTTTGCACAGATTCAAATGAATTACGTAGACATAAATATGCAGGCAGGGATAAGTGGGCTCCAGTATGCTGATAATAATGGGCTTGGCACTATAATAATGGAGCCACTTAGAGGTGGACAACTTGTAAATGAAGCAAACAGTGAAATAAAAAGTATTTTGCATAATGCTAATCCAGATAAAAGTTTAGCGGAGTGGGGATTTGAATTTCTGTTTAATCGTAATGATGTGGATATAGTATTAAGCGGAATGAACCATATAGATCAAGTTAAAGAAAATATAAAAATAGCTAATAATTCATACATAGGTATGTTATCAGTGAAAGAGACAGAAGCATTGTACAAGGTATCGGAAGTGTATAGAAAACTTATTAAAGTACCTTGTACTACATGCAGATATTGTGGGATTTGCCCACAAAATATTAATATATATAATGCTTTTATGCAATATAATAATGCAGTAACAATGGATTTTGAAAGTGCTAAAATGAATTTTAATAAAAATAAATATTCAATAAACAGTTGTATTTATTGTAGGAAATGTGTTGATGTATGTCCTCAAGGAATAGATATTCCGAAAGTATTAAAAGAAGCTAGCAATTTTTTTCAGTAGATTTTAATTCATTAGTACAAATTTTCCATAAAAGTTGTAATAATTAAGATTTTGAAGTTACTATAACCTTGTAAATTATAATGAAAGAAGAAATTTTTATATAATTAATGGAGGACACTTATGGATATTTTGGTTATAGGGGGAACAAGATATTTTGGAATTTATCTAGTTAAAGAGTTATTAACACAGGGACATAATGTTACGATAGCAACGAGAGGGAATGTAAAAGATTGTTATGGTGATAAAGTCTCCAGAATCACTTTTGAAAGAACAGATGCTGATAGTGTTAAAAAAGCATTGTCTGACAGATTCTTTGATGTAATATATGATAAAATTGCCTACTGCTCAAATGACGTGAAATACGTACTGGATGTTATTAAATGTAATAAATATATTATGATGTCAAGTACATCAGTTTATGAAAAACATTGGAATACAAAAGAAGATGACTTTAAGCCTTTAGAAAAGAAACTCATCTGGTGTTCAAGAATGGATTTCCCATATGACGAAATAAAACGACAGGCTGAGTGTGCATTATGGCAGAGTTACAAGAACATAAACGCAATTGCTGTAAGATACCCATTTGTTATTGGAAAAGATGATTATACCAAACGGTTATTTTTCTATGTAGAGCATGCTATAAAAGGAATACCAATGCATATAGATAATATTGATTATCAGATGGGATTTCTTCGCTCAGATGAAGCAGGTAAATTTATGGCATTCCTTGCTGATAAATGTTATTTAGGTCCTATCAATGGAAGTTCCTATGGAACTATTTCTATAAGAGAAATACTGAACTATGTGATAGAAAGAACAGGTAAAAAAGCTGTTTTATCGGAAGATGGTGAAAGAGCACCTTACAATGGTGAACCTGAATACAGTATCAATACGAATGAGGCAGAAAAATTAGGATATAAATTTAGTGATATAAAAGATTGGATATACGTCTTGATAGATTATTATATTGAATCCGTCATCTTCAAATAGACCAAGAAATATATGAGCATAATCTGTATATATTAAGACGCATTATTTTTAAAAGGTGTGGTAATTAAAATTTGTAGTTGTCGCACCACTGTAAATTATTGTGAATTGAATGGAGGGTACTATATGGCACAATTTTATTTAGTTAGACATGGGCAACCAGACTATAACCCATGCGATGAAAGAGGATATATAGGACATGGAAGAGATTTAGCACCTTTATCAAAAGAAGGTATATCACAAGCATTAATAACAGCATTAGACCCAAGATTAAAAAGTGCAGACATGATTGTATCTTCCCCATATACAAGGGCTTTACAGACTGCTGCAATTATCTCTCAAAAGACAAATATTGATATAACAGTAGAGATGGATTTACATGAGTGGATGCCTGATTTAACCTTTCAATATCGTGTATTTGAAAAATGTCTAGAATTAACAGAAGATTTTAATAACCATAAAGGCATCTATCCTAACGGGGAAACAAGACGATGGGAAGATTTAAATTCATTAAGAAGCAGAGTAAAAAAGGTTGCAGACAAGTACGCTAATTATAATAAAGTGATTATGGTATGCCATGGAATGGTTATAAGAACATTGACATATGCAGAAAAAATTGCACCTGGTGAAATAATTGAGTGTAATTATGAAATAGGAAAAGTTGATGAACCTTATTCTTTCGCATAATAAACAAGAATTAATTTACAATATTCGTTAAAGGGTAGCAATCCCAATTTAATGGATGCTGCACTAATGTAAATTATTACGAGGTAATCATTTGTATAATATGGAGGTATTATGGAACAAATAATTGAATCTAAATCATTATTGAAAAATAAACAGCTGCTGTCTGTTCTTGCTGAAAGTGTATATAATCCTACAGAAGATAGGCTGAATAATCGGGCGGATAAGTATATTTCAAATCAGAATACAGTGGTGTTTTCACTTAAAAATAATGAAACTTATAAAGGTATAATTGTATTGAATCTAAGCAACATTAAAGAAATCATAATACTTGATATTGCTGTCCTTAATAGTATTCAAAAATCAGGTATCGGTAGTTCTCTAATAAACCATTGTATTAATATATTTGAACCTAATGAGATTATAGCCGAGACAGATGATGATGCTGTTGGGTTTTACAAAAAGTTTGGTTTCAACATCCAATCTTTGGGCAATAAATACGGAGTAGGAATAAAAAGATATAAATGCACATTTAAATGTAAATTGTGAGCGTAAAATGAAGTTCAATTAATTAACACTCTTCATACGGGATGTAAAAAGTGGAGTTTGTAAGTGTTGCACCAATGTAAATTATTGTGTGCTTACATCAAAAGGGGAGAGTTTATTATGCGACATAGGGTTCAAGGAATAATAATACAAAATGGAAAAGCAATTTTTGGATATGGATGTGTTGATAAAATTAACAAAACATTTAGGCACTACTTTATTGGTGGAGGAATTGAAACAGGTGAAACTCCAGAAGATGCAATTTTACGAGAAGTAATGGAAGGGATAAATGTGAAAGGTAATATTGTTTTTAAGTTTAGTAAAGAAATTGAAAAAATAGTACAACTTTTTTAGTAGATATAGGCAATCAAAAACCTACATTGGGGTATGACCCAGAAGAAATAAATGAAGATTTACATCAAAGAGCATTACAAAAACTAATATTCATACCTTTGAAAGATAACATAGTAACGAAATGCAAATTAAAATAGGGATAATGCTGAACAAAAAGAATTCCTAAAGCTGGATTAAACAACTTTAGGAATTCTACAAAGTAAATATATTTAATTTTGCTATGTTTATTGAACTTCAATATCCTTATTAATGTATTTTTCTTCAATCTCCTGAAGCATACCTTTTTCCAGTAACATTACCAAGTAACATAGAATACTTACAGAAAACAATGGCAGTATCACAGCTAATTTAATTGTAATTAGTATAAACCATAGCATATAGGCTGCTGCAATACATATTATACATACATAAATTTTCTTAATCAGATATATTAAAGATAATACTAAAACATCTTTTTTCTTAAAATAAAATCTTGATATTATAGGAAAGATATAAAACCCTAAAGCAATACATGCAAAAATCATAATCTTAGATATAATTCCAGTTATAGTAAAACTAGAGCTATCATTAAAGAACAATATATTAACCCATGCTAAAGTTAAAATACTTAACCCTAATGTCCAAAAAAGTATTGAATCAAGGAAATTCACCTTATAAGCTTTAAAAAAGTCTTTTGTAACATCGATATCGCCCTCTCTAGTGAGCTTACCCATTAAACTTAACAGTGCAGTTAGTGCAGGTCCAATAGGTATTGAGGAGAACATTAAAATACTAATCATATTCATATCAACAGTGCCATAAATTCTCATTCCTACTGCTACAAATATAAAAGGAATATTCAAAATGCAAAAATAAAAATTCCCTAAAAAAAACCACCATACATAATTTGTAATCGTGAAAATAACACCTTCACCAAATTCTCTTTCTTTACTCATAATTTATCCCTATCTTTTTTCACCAATATATTTCATCTTTGTAACAACCATTTATATAAATATAACATTACTTTGTAAAAAAATCAAACTTACTAATACAAAGTTTTAGTAAAAGCTGAACAATTCAGCTTTTATTTTTTGTGGATATGGTTATCGGGATTAAATGAGGCTTTGGGCAATAATTTCCTCAAAATAACTGTAAAAATAATCTTATGAACATGTAAAAAAACAAACAAATGTAAAGTGACTGTGTTACAAATAAAACCTAAAAATGTAAAATTATATTGACAAACATCACTATTATTGGTAGTATTTAGTTAGAATAATTTGCAAAATATTTAGAATATATAGTAATTTAGCACGTTTTAAACATTTTACTAATGTCAAAATGAATATCCTAAATTTGTTCCAGTGAGAGTTTATTTGTTTGTAGTGATTTTCATAAGGCATATTTCATATGTCTAAAAATATTAAAAATAAAGGATGAGCTTTTATGAAAGAAAGTGAAAAAATCAAGCATGTAAAACAGAATGAAAATAAAAGTTTAAGAAAAGTGTTTATTAATAATTTTTATATACTCAAAATTGCTTGGAAAGCATATCCTAAAAGGGTTATTGCAGACTTTTTTATGAGTGCTATAGATTATTTTTCATGGATATTTTATACCGTTGTATTTATAAAATATATACTGGCTGCTATACAATACCAGCAAAGCTTTGCCTCAATTGTTCTGTTTGTAATTGGTACTATTATAATATTTTCAGCATTATCATTTTATTCTAATTGGTATACCACAAGATTTAGACCAATCACAGACAATATACTTTATTCAAAGCTAAATGAAATGTTATTTGACAAAGCAACAGAAGTGGAACTCGCTTGTTATGAGGATACAAATTTCTACAATACCTATACTCTTGCAATAAAGGAAACTGACTCAAGAATTTCCTCTGTGCTTGATAATGTTTCGGCGATTCTGTTTGCTGTAATTTCAGCAATATATGTATCTGTGTTTATGTATACAGTAGATCATTATGTTGTATTATTTATAGCTTTTCCTTTAATAGGTAATTTCGTGTTTGGTAAAATAATGAATAATATAATCTACTTAAGAGATGTTGAAAGTGTAGCGCATCGAAGAAAAATGGACTATGTAACAAGAATTGTATACTTGCAAAACTATGCAAAGGAAATACGTCTATCAAATATTTTTAATGTATTAAAAAGCACTTATGAAGAAGGTTATAAGGGGGTTATTGATGTTATTAAAAAATATAAAGTAAAGGGAATTACTGTATACTATCTTAGAGATATATTTACCTTCCTTTTTATATTTCAAGGTGTCTTATTTTATAGTGCTTATGGTGCTATCGTCACAAAGACTATAACATTAAGTGATTTTGGAGTTCTTGCAAGTGCAATGGTTAGTGCTTCATGGATTTTAATAGGTCTTGCTGAACAAATTAGTACTACTCTAAAAAACAGTCTATATATTGAAAATCTCCGCAAATTTCTTGATTACAAACCTAAAATTTCTGAAAATCAAGATGGTCTTATACCTGACAAAAAAATTAGTTCAATAGAACTTAAAAACCTCAAATTCACTTTTCCAGGACAAAAAAATCCAGTGTTAAAAAATATTAATATGAGAATTGGGGCGAAAGAGAAAATAGCTATTGTTGGACATAACGGAGCAGGTAAAACAACGCTAGTAAAGCTTTTAATGCGACTATATGATCCAGTTAGTGGTGAAATATGTGCTAATGGTAAAAATATAAAAGACTATAATGTAAAACAGTATCGAAGCCTATATGGAACAGCTTTTCAAGACTTTCAAATATTTTCAATGACCATTGCAGAAAATGTTTTAATGAGAAAGCCAGAGAATATTGATGATATTGAATGTGTTAAAAAGGCTTTAATAAAAAGTGGAGTTTATGAAAAGGTTATGTCCCTTGAAAACACGATTGATACTGTTTTAACTCGTGAATTTAACGATGATGGGGTTGTTTTATCAGGGGGAGAATTTCAAAAAATCGCTATAGCACGAGCTTTTGCTAAGAGTTTTGAAATTGCTATATTTGATGAGCCTTCTAGTGCTTTAGATCCAATTGCTGAGTACAAGCTATACGAAAGCATGATGGAAGCCTGTAAGGATAAAACCGTTATCTTCATATCACACCGATTATCATCTGCAATACTTGCTGACAAGATATATATGCTTGAGAATGGAGTCATAATAGAAGAAGGAACTCATGAGGAGCTTATGAATAGTGAGGGCAAGTACGCTGATATGTTTAAAAAGCAAGCAGAACAATATATTGAAGAGAACTAAAATTTAATACTCATTGGATGGTGAAATTATGATAAAACAAAGTTTTAAAAGAGTTATTCAAAATAACCTTTTTATTCTTAAATATGCCTTTAAATATACCCCATTATATTTAATAACTTCTTGTTTGTATCCTTTTCTAGGCGCAATTGTTGTATTTTTCGAACATACCTATTGTATTAAATATTTAACAGATACAATACAATACAAGGGACCATTCTCAGATGTTGTGACCTATATAAGTGTGATTTCAGTTATAGTAGCACTAAAAATATTATTTGGTATTTTTTATACCCAGTATATTGAACTTAATTCTAAGGAAAAGCTTCATAAAAATATACAGATGGAATTGTTTCAAAAAGCTGCACAAATTGATTTGTCATGCTATGATAACCCAGAGTATTACAATGAATTTGTATGGAGCATTAGTGAAGCTACGAATAGAGTAGACAAAACCATTGAATATTTATACAAATTTTGTGAGAGCATGGGTGTAATTTTAACTACAGGTACTCTCTTTCTTTTATTTAATAAAATGGGATTAATTTTTGTTACTATGTCCTTTGTATTAATTTTGTTAACTGATATAGAAATAAATAAACTTGGATTCAAAATGGATGTGGAATTGAAACCGAAACAGCGCAAGCGTAGTTATATAAATAGAGTATTCTATCTTACAGATTATGCAAAAGAAATTAGATTAAATAACATTACTCCAAAGCTAAAGATGGATTTTAACGACACTAATAATGATATTTTAAATACTATAAACAAATATTCTAAAAAACAATTAATTTTAGGTTTTTTAAATGATTATATATTTAACAGTTTTATATTAGATGGTTTATATATGATTTATCTGTTATTTATTGCTGTAGTAAAGCAATCTATAAGTGCAGGTACAGTTATTGCTTTACTAAGTTCTGCTAGAAGAATGAAATCTAATCTTAAAGGAATTTCAAACTTAATACCGCAGTTTCAGCAAAACAGCCTATACATAGAAAAAATGAGGGCATTTTTAGACTATAAGGAGGTAATTAAGAATATTGATAATGCTAAATCAGTACCAAAAGAACCATCCTTGCTTGAACTTAAGAATGTATCCTTTGCCTATAGCGAAAAAAGTGGTGAAATACTAAAAAATATTTCGATCAATATAAGGCCCTATGAGAAAATTGCCTTTGTCGGCTATAATGGAGCAGGCAAAACAACTTTGACAAAGCTTTTAATGCGTTTATATGATGTGTCTAAAGGTGAAATACTTCTAAATAATGTTAATATAAAGAATTATGAATTAGAAAGCTACAGAAATAGTTTTGGAACAGTTTTTCAGGATTATCAAATATTTGCTGCTAATATTGCTGAAAATGTAATAATGGATGAAGTCACAAATAATGAGAAGGATATTATTATTAATGCACTTGAAAATAGTGGCTTTACAGACAAGCTTACTTCATATAAAAATGGTATTTGCACTCCACTTACCAGGGAGTTTGAAGAAAATGGTGTTAATATATCTGGTGGTGAGGCACAAAAAATAGCTATTGCAAGAGTGTTTGCAAAGCCTTGCCAGATTATCATACTTGATGAGCCCTCAAGTGCCCTTGATCCTATAAGTGAATATAACTTAAACCAAACTATGCTAGAGGCAGCCGCAAATAAAACTGTTATATTTATCTCCCACAGACTTTCAAGTGCACGAATGGCCGATAGGATATATATGCTTGAAAAGGGTGAAATTATTGAGCAGGGAAGCCATGAAGAACTTATGAACTTTGATGGAAAATATGCAGAAATGTTTAATCTACAAGCTGAGAAATATAAATTTTAAAAACGTGTAATAAGTGTTGTGTAAGATTAAGTAAGTGCTATTTGTATATTAAAATATAGATATTCATATGGAGGAGATCATCTTTAAATTTTTTGGATTTATGAAAAAGTAAAAAACTATATTATGGGAATAGTTCTATTAGATTATAAGCATAATTCATAGCAGTGTTAATTCGAAACTTTCTTAAGGAATGTAAAAATTGGAGTTTGTAAGTGTTGTACCAATGTAAATAATGAAGAATCAAAGATTATTTAAAACTATGAATGGAGAAAGATATGAAAATTGGTATTATTGGTTTTGGACATTTAGGAAAAGCATTAACAAAGGGATTGATATTTAAAAATATAGTTTCTAAAGATGAAATATTTATATTAGCAAAATCAGAAAGAACAAAAGATGTAGCTGAAAAAGAATTTGGGGTGCAGGTTTGTAATGATATTAACGACATAATTGAAAAAGCAAGCATTTTATTTTGGGTGATAAAAGGAAATGTATTTGTTGAATTAAGTAAGGATATTCAACAAGATGTTAAACATAAAATTAATGTAAGCTTTATGGCAGGTATGACAATTAAATCTATGCAAGAAATACTTGGAGATATATTTATAACAAGGGCAATGCCAAGTGTAGCCATAGATAGAGCTGATGGTGTTATAGGCTATACAAAAACAAATGATACATTTGTCAAAAAAATACTTAATGAATTAGGATATGCCTTTGAAATTGAGGAAAAAGATATTGAAAAGGTTACTGCATTTTCTGCTTGCGGTTTAGGGTTTGCGGCCCATATCTTGAATGCTTTTCAAAAGGCAGGTCAAGCCTTTGGATTTAGCAAAGAAGTAAGCGAGAAGATAGTATCCAAGACTTTTTGTAATGCTATAGATATGGGAGATTATGAAGAAACGGCAAATGCAGTTGCAACAAAAGGAGGAGCAACTGAACAGGGGATATTGTATTTTGAAGTAAATAATATGAATAGAATTATTAGTGAGGCAATGAATAAAGCTTATAATAAGATGAAATAGGTGCTGAAACAAGTTAAATTGTTCGCAACATTCTTTAACTACGAATTAGCGACTAGTTGTATAATTCGCAGACAAATAGTAATTTGAAGGGGAGATTTGTGATGAAGATAATAAAAGATATAACGGAATTTATATTTGTTGAAAATGATATAAAAGAGATTAAAGAATCTGATGTAATTTTTATACCAGGTTCCTCAAAATATCAATTGTCTGAATTAGCTGGAGAATTATATAAACAAGGATTGTCAAAATTATTGCTACCAGCGGGTAGGTATAGTAGTAAAAATAATAAATTTGCTGTTGAAAATATAAAAGGTACTAGCTATGAGGGCTCTTACGAAACAGACTGGGAGTTCTGTAGAGAGGTACTTATAAAAAATGGAGTGCCACAAGAGGCAATTCTTAAGGAAGATGAATCAACTAATACTTATGAGAATGCATTATTCTCTAAAGGAATATTAGACAAGAATAATTTGCAAATAAAGAAAGCCATTTTAGTGTGTCAAGCATTTCATGCAAGAAGAGTTCTAATGACATATAGTGTAGTATTTCCCAATGTAGATTTTTATGTTTGTCCTATAGATACTCAAGGTATTTCTAAAGATAATTGGTTTAAAAATGATTATGGAATTAAGCGTGTTCTTGGAGAAGTTGAAAAATGTGGTAAGTATTTTAGTGGTTATCTAAAAGAATTGTTAATTGAGTAGTAAGTTTCATTGGTATCTAAATTTCAAGGTATAGAACTGACTAGAAAATCGTAATTTATAAGGGGGACTAACTATGAATATAGCAGTATTTGCATCACATGGAGGGTCAGATCTACAAGCTATAATAGATGGTTGCAAATCTAAAAAATAAATGCAGAGGTCAAATTAGTAATTAGCAACAATTTGGATTCAATGTCATTACAAAGATCTAAAAATGAAGGAATATTGGGATATTATCTTAGCCAAAAAGTAATTCCTAATAATGATGAATTAGATAGAAGAATATTGAATATTCTGGGAGAAAATAAAATTGATATGATTTTTTTGGCTGGCTATATGAAAATGTTAGGATATCCAGTTTTGAGAAAATATGAAAATAGAATATTTAATATTCATCCTGCATTACTTCCAAAGTATGGGGGAAAAGGAATGTATGGTATGAATGTTCATAAAGCAGTAATACAAGCAAAAGAAAAAGTATCTGGTGTAACTATTCATAGAGTAAATGAAAATTATGATAGTGGTGAAATTGTTGCACAAACAGAAGTGCCAGTGATGCCTAATGATATGCCTGAAAATTTAGCTGCGAGAGTCTTGGAAAGAGAGCACTCTTTTTTGATTAAAGTGATTTGTGATATTGTAAATGGAAAGATAAAACTAGGAATATAAATTTCAATTTATCAGTATATAATTTTGTGCACATTATTCTCAAACTACGAATTAGGGACTAGTTGTATAATTCGCAGACAAATAGTAATTTATCGAGTTGATTACTATAAAATTCATAAATCATGGAATTACAGATTAGAATTATAGGAGGAAACAAAATGATTTATACAGTAAAAATTGAACAAACATACTCATACCCTAAACGAATGAAATATTGTGCCCAGACAGATACTTTTATTGAAAAAGATTGTATCAGCCTTAGCTATTCAAGAAATGTCCATCAACCTTATGGCTGGATCAAGGAATCTGGAACACCACCATGTGCACACCTAGATGTTATAGTTATGACAGATAAGAAGTACAAGCTTGGTGATGAAGACACCATCAAAATCATTGGTGTTTTTCGCCGAAACGATGGTGATCATAAGCTAGTTGGAGTCCTAAAAGACAGAGACATAACTGATTTTTCTCAATTGACTGATAGTGAAAAGGAAGATATGCACCGTCTCTATCCAAGAGAGGATGTAGGAGAGGGCTGGTTTGGTCATGAAATAGCAGAAGAAATTATCAAAACATTTTTTCAAAATAAAAGAAGAAAAACAATTATTATGGTGCAACATACGCAATCACAACACCATATCAATAATATGATAGGTGCATGGGGAGATTGGGAACTAACTAAATTTGGTAGAGAACAAGCCTATGAGATTGGGAAATGGTTGCTTAATGAAAATTGTGATAAAGGTTTTAGTATGTATGTGTCTGATTTAAAACGTGCATTCCAGACTTCTCAGGAAATAAATAGAACACTTAATATTACACCTGTTGTAGCAGAGGTTATACGTGAGGTAAATGCTGGAGCTGGTAATGGGAAGTCACGAGAATGGTATCATAGTAACAAAAAACCAGAAAATGAATATTATGATTCAGATTACAAGCCATTTGATGATGCTGAATCAGACAACGATCTTTGGAATCGCTTATACCCTTTCTATCAAGATATAATATCCAACAACCAGGAAAAAATTCTTATCATATCTCATGGCACCACACTAAGCTTTTTACAATCTATGCTTATAGGCGATTCGTTTTATGCACTTGCGAAAAGAAGATTCATAGGATTAAGTGGTTCTGTATCTAAACTAACACTTGAAACCAATGGGAAAGTTATGATTAATTACCTCAATCAACGAATTTAACTTAGTTTTGACTGACAAATTTCAATTTATCAGTATATAATTTTGTGCACATTCTTATATTGTGTAACAATTGTTAATTAATGTGGTAACATTTTTTATTTCTCACATAGTTAAAAAGTTTGAGAAAGAAGGTGTATTTTATTGAAGAATAATTCTATTAAAGTGATTTTTTTTGATGCAGGGGGCGTACTATTTTATGAGAAAGTTAGTCCACAGGATAAATTAAAAAAAATCCTAAATTCACGTGGAATTAATAAAGATTTAATTGAAAGAGCATTAGAGAAATCAAGTCAAGAAGTTAATACATATTTTAGACAAGGTATAGAACCTAAAAATTGGAATGACGAGAAGAGGCTTTGGAAAATAGTTTATAATACTGTAGCCTGTGAAGTGGATAGCACTAATCCGTATCTAGCAGATGAATTATTTATGTTGACTCAATTTTCAAGTTATTATAAGTTATATCCTGAAGTGAAATCTATATTGAAGAATTTAGCGGATAATTATACGTAGGTGTTATTTCAAATGCTTTGCCAAGTGTTGATTGGGTATTTGACTTTTTAGAAATCAGGAAATACTTTAAGTTAATCACAATATCATCTTTTGTACAAATGAGAAAGCCAGGAGAAGATATATATAAATATTCAATAGCGCAGATTGGTAATAAACCAGAGGAATGTTTATTTATTGACGATAAATTAGAAAATGTAAAAATTGCAGAGAAAATTGGTATGCATACAATTCATTTAATACGTCCAGAAAATGACTTATATGTAATTGATGATATAATTCCTGTTGGAAAGTTATACAAAGTAAAAGTTGCTAATGAATAAAATTATAAAAAGTTGAGACACAATTTTCTTATGTGGTATAGCAATTAAGGTTTTGTAGTTACTACAACGTTGCAATTAAAAGCTAATAAATATTTTGGGGGAATACAATGGAGAGAATGGATTTAACTTTTAAGACAGAGCAAGGAAAATTTAACTATCGAGTAGGTGCAATTATTATGCATGATAATAAATTGTTGATGGTCAAGAATAATAAAGTACCTTATTTTTACAGTGTTGGAGGAAGAGTTAAGTTACACGAATCGGCTGAAGAGACCGTTGTAAGATAAGTGTATGAAGAAACTGGAGCTTAAATGGAAATAGAAAGACTTGGATTTGTTCATGAAAATTTTTTTACTGAAGATGTTACAGAAGAAAGATTCCATGAACTGTCCTTTTTCTTTTACATGAAAGACATGGATGCCCTGAATGCAATTTGCATGAGTTTTACAGAAGATGGAGCAAAAGAAGAACTACAATGGATTCCGTTGGATAAAATTGCAGATGTATATCTTTATCCGGAGTTTTTCAAAGAAAAACTGTCTAATCAATCAGCGACAGTAGAACACATTTTAACTAAAGAGTAGTAATTTTTTGAGTACAATGTGAAGTTGAATTGTACCGCTATTTTCTTATATGACATACCCCTGATAGAGCTAAAAAAAGGCGAGGAGAACATTTATGAAATTATTGATAATGGGAGCAAGTGGATATTTAGGAAATACAATATATAAGAAAATTAGGGAGTATAGTAATGACGACATTTATGGAACTTGTAATACCTCAAGTAATCATGAACTTTTACAAATCAATGTATTGGATAAGTTAGATATAGATAAAATACTTTCATTGAAACCAGATATAATTATTTGGAGCATTATGGATATAGAACAAGAAATGTCATTATCAGAAATAGGCATGAATGGGATAGTTAATAATATTTTTAAAGATGTACGTTTGATTTATGTTTCTACTACAGTTGGAAACGGAAAAGATCAAATTGAAGATGTAATTCCTCATAAGCGAAAACCTGATGAATATTTACATAAATATATTAATGGTAAAATTGAAGGGGAAACCATAGTAAGAAAGCACCCTAATCATGTAATTGTAAGACCTGGGAGTATTTATGGGTATGACTATGATGGAAAAATGGATTGTAGGATGAAAGGGTTACTTGAAATTTCAAAAACAGGTAAAACGTATTCAAGAACAGCAAATATGTATGCCAGTTTTGTTAATGTAGAAGATTTAGCAAATACAATAATTGAACTTTCATATAATAGTTTTACAGGAACAATAAATATATCAGGAGAAAAACCAGTAAGTCATTATGAATTTAATAAATATTTAGCAAGTCTAATGAATATTGATAATAGTTTTATAGTGCCAGATTACAAGGAAGAAGCTATATATCATAATTTAAGTAACGATAGAAGAAAACTTCTGCTAAATACCATAATACAAGACATTTGAATGCTAGTAACAATATAAGTAAATCTTAACACAGAATATTCATAACATATGTAACAATTGGAGTTGTAAGTGTTGTGCCAATTTAATTTATGGAGAGTTTTTTATAAGGAGATATAAGTATGCAATATTGTAATAAAAAAGGTATACCTACTTTAGAAGAAGCAAAGAAGATTTTAGAAGAATGTGGCAAGTTAAATCCAGGACCATGGATAGAACATTCAATTAATGTAGCTGAGGCAGCAAAACTAATAGCAGAACAGACAGATGACCTAGATTCTGAATTAGCATATATTTTAGGGTTATTGCATGATATAGGAAGAAGAGAAGGCGTGCACGGTATGAGGCATGGTCTAGATGGATATAATTATGCAATTAGTAAAGGATATGATTTAGTAGCAAGAACTTGTTTAAGTCATACAGCATTTACCTATAATAATGAGGTAATTATTGTAGGCAAATGGGATGGTACAACTGAAGAATATAATTTTGCAAAAGATTATTTATCTAGTATAGAAGAGAATGATTATGATAAATTAATAAGATTATGTGATTATTTAGCATTACCATTTGGTTTTGTATTAATAGAGAAAAGAATTGTAGATATAGCATTAAGAGGCGGAGTTAACGAATATACAATTCCAAGATGGAAGTCAACTTTCGAGAATAAAGAGTATTTTGAGAAAAAAATAGGTAAGTCAATTTACAGTTTACTACCTAATATAATAGAAAATACATTCAATATGTAGTTTATAATATTTTTAAAAGATGGAGAAAACAAGGAAGGTGAAGGATTTACAACAGCCTATTTTTCAAGTCCTAATGAAGTTATATCATTAATGTCTGACTTTGGTATACATGAATTAGTTTTTGCGGGTGTAGAAAATATTTTGGGTTGTAAGGAAAAAGAAATATATTCACTTAACGAAGATCAATATAATAAATGGATTGAAGTATGCTTTTAACTAAGTACTGATAAAAATTTAATTGGTACAAGCCAGCATTTTTTATATATTGGTCAAAAAAGTAGCTGTTGAAAATAAGTGTAATTGATTTAAAGGTTGCGATGTAATGAAAAATGCTGGGAAAGACTATTTTTATAGTACACAGACAATAATAAATTTATAGAATGGATTGCATCCAAAGGAGTAGTGGAAATGAAGCTTATTAAATTAACAAGTAATTATAAATATGAATGGGAAAGCTTGATTAGTGAGTTTAAAAAGAATGAAGAGAAATTAACTCCGCTAGCAATG
The DNA here is from genome assembly GCF_003575225.1 of Clostridium chromiireducens. Lineage (NCBI taxonomy): Bacteria > Bacillati > Bacillota > Clostridia > Eubacteriales > Clostridiaceae > Clostridium > Clostridium chromiireducens. The sequence continues at coordinate 993,240 of NZ_QXDJ01000002.1, forward strand.
AAAGGTCATGTTAATACTTTTGAGGAATTTTTAATTGAAGCTAATAATAATTCAAAAGGTATAAATTTACAAAGTGGAATTGTTCCTTCTGATATATACTTCTTAGTTGATGAAAATTCAAAATATTTGATAGGTGCAATAGATATCAGGCATTATTTGAACGAATATTTATCAGAATATGGTGGTAATATTGGTTATGGAATTAGACCAAGTGAACGTCAAAAAGGATATGCAACTAAAATGCTTGCTTTAGCATTGGAAGAGTGTAAAAAAATAGGAATGTTAAAGGTTTTGATTACTTGTTTTAAAAGTAATGTTGCATCAGCTAATACCATTATTAAAAATGGTGGGGTTTTGGAAAATGAAGTTGTTGAAGATGGAAAGATAAAACAAAGATATTGGATTCAACTATAAGTGTATAGGGTACATTATAAATTTGAATTTCTCGTTGAGGTAATTCATGATCTTCATAAGGGATGTAACGATTGAAGTTTGTAAGTGTTGCACCAATGTATTTGATTGTGAATAAAAGACTATTTATATATTATGGAGGTGGAATTATGCCAATAATAAAAGGGTTGGAATGGACGTTTAACACAGAAGCTGAAAAGTATGAAAAAATGCGACCAGGATATGTTTCGGAGCTGTACAAAGATATTTTTAGGTATATCCCAATTAATGAATCCAGTAATGTTATCGAAATTGGTATTGGTGGAGGACAAGCAGCACTACCAATTTTAAAAACTGGGTGTAAGTTAACTGCTGTGGAATATGGCGAAAATTTGGCTGAATTATGTCGTCAAAAATTCAAAGAGTTCCCTAAATTTTCAGCTGTAACAGCAAAATTTGAAGATTTTGTGTGTGACAATAATTTATGTGATTTAATTTATTCTGCATCTGCGTTTCACTGGATACCAGAAGAAATCGGATACAAAAAGGTTTATGAAATACTAAAAAGTGGCGGAGTCTTTGCTCGTTTCGCTAACCATCCATATAAGGATAAAGGCAGAGAAGAAATTCACGAGGCATTACAAAAAATATATTCTGCATATATGCCTAATTCGCTTGGTCCTAATGAGTACAGTGAGGATGAAGCAAAAAAGCGTGCAGATATAGCACAGAAATATGGATTTGTTGACATAAGCTACAAATTATATCATAGAACAAGGTCTTTTAGTGCAAAAGAATACATATCACTTCTTGGTACTTATTCCGACCATATTGCAATTGAACAAAATATTAGAAAAAAATTCTTTTCAGAAATTGAAGAAGCTATTGATAATCTAGGCGGTCAAATCACAATATATGATACGATTGATTTACAGCTTGCGAGAAAACCATAACTATCTGACATACGTAACCTTAAACTGTTTAGTTCACATCCTTCATAAAAAGGTATAGCAATCAAGGATTTGTAGTTGGTATAAAATTGTAAGTTATTATGAAGAAGTATATCATAATTTTATTGTACAGTAATATATAAATTTAGAAAAAACGATAAATTAGAGCTTGATAAAGGAGTTTTATTATGGAAAATGAATTTTATAATAAAGCAAAAGAGTATGCAATCGGTCGACCAACTTATCCAGAAGAAATTCTAAATATAATCAAAGAATTAGGAATGGGAGAACAATTAACAATTGCAGATATTGGAGCAGGAACAGGACTACTTACTCATATGCTATGCCGATTAGGTTGTAGAGTTCTAGCAGTCGAGCCAAATTTTGAAATGCTTAATGAGTGCAGGAAGTATTGCTCGACTAATACAAATATTGAATATATAAATGCACCTGCTGAAAAAACTCAACTAAAAGAACATAGTATAGAAATTATTACGATTGCACAAGCGTTTCATTGGTTTGATAAACAATTATGCAAAGCAGAATTCAAGAGAATTCTGAAAGAAAATGGTTATGTTATTACTATATGGAATGACATGCAGGAGGAGAGCGATTTTACAAAAGAATACATGAATATTATCCATAAATATGAGATTAGGACTACTGCTGGAAATTCTCACTTTAATCCTGATAAAGAAAAGTCTAACTTTTTTGGACAAGACTATATAAAAATATATTATGATAATTGGCAAACAGCAACAGAGGAAATGGTTATATGTAAAGCTCTGTCTTTATCATATACACCATCAAAATCAGACGGTGATTATGACAAGTTTGTTCAAGAACTGAATAAATTGTTTTCGAAATATCAACAAAACGGAAAAGTTACTTTTCATTACAAAACGGAGGTATGTATTTGTCAATTTTTAAAGTAATTAAATCATCAAATGAAATTGAGGTACATGAAGAATATTTGTTTAATAGAAGATAACAATATTATAATTCCCAATAAATAAAAGCTAAATTATGGGAGGTAATGGATATGGTAAGAGAAATGGTGATTGTTCCTTATGATGATATGTGGCCGGATATATATATAAAAGAAAGAAATATTCTGCTGAATATATTTGGCAATTTAATAATTGACGTGCAGCATTTTGGCTCCACATCAATCAAAGGATTGAGTGCGAAACCAATAATAGATATTATAATTGTAGCTAATGATATAAGTCAGATTGATGAATATAATCAAGTTATGGAGGATTACGGATATAGCGTTAGGGGAGAAAACGGAATTGAAGGTCGAAGATATTTTGTAAAATTAAGCCCAGATAACTCTAGAAATCACACACATCACATACATATTTATCAAAAAGGAAATCAACACATCTTTGATGAATTAATGTTTAGAGATTATTTACGAATTGATAATGAAGCATTCAAGGAGTATGAAAGAATAAAAATAGAAGCCTCTTTGAAATTTCGTTATAGCCCCAGAGAATATGTGAATGCAAAAGATGATTGTATTATGAGCATTATGGACAAAGCCAACTTATACTATAAACATAAAAATAATCCATATGTAAAGTAATATGTAATGTTCTCATTCTAGTAATTGATTGCGATATTGAGGTGCATAAATTTAAGATAGTGCTACTACAAAGTTTAGCTAGATCTTAAGTTTATGCTATTATTTTAGTCTCAACATCACAATCAAACCAGATCATTGAATACATTAATAAAAAGAAGCCTTTTGAAAGCTAAAGAGTTAATGAAACAAAGCCTTTTGGTGAACAGAAAACTGGATAGATTAATTTGGATAACGATTATAACATGCAATTTAATAAATAGAGGATTAGACCAGAAAAAACATCTGGTCTAATTAGTGTGCAATAAAATAGAAAAAAGTAATTTAAAAGCCTGCTTACGAAGTACTGACTTTCATTAATCGGTTCTATGTAAATGTGTGTTAATTGAATTATATTAATAGATAAACTGTGTTTATTACAATTAAAAGTATGTAAATTTATAATGCATAGTGTAAATTAAAATACTCTATCGCTGAGAAAGTGCTTAAAAAGCCTATTCACAGACATATATTTTTTTACACTCTTAGTTGGCATAGGAATTGCTATGTATATAAGTATAAAAATAATATATGTAGCAAGAAAGGATGAAGAAATAATGATCTCAGTAATTATAGGTACACATGGAATGTTTTCAGAAGAGATTCTTAAGTCAACAGAAATGATTTTTGGAACTCAGGAGAATATTAGTGCCGTTACATTTAAACCAGGTGAAGGTATAGAAAATCTGGTAGAAAAATATAACCAGCTTATAGAAAAATTAGACTCGAAAGATGGCGTACTATTTATGGTAGACCTTTTTGGAGGGAGTCCATTTAATGCGGCAAGTATAATCGCAATGCAAAATGACAATATGGAAATTGTAACTGGCGTTAATCTTCCAATGATTTTAGAAGTTCTAGGAAGTAGAGATTTTTCAAGTATAAAAGAATTGTTAACAATAGCAGAGAACGCAGGAAAAGATGCTGTAAAAGTTTTAACTAAAAATATCAATATTGATGTTGAAGAAGAAATTGTATAAGTAATTCAAATTTATTAAGAAAAAGATTATATGTAATTAAAAATTATTTAGAACTTAAGAGTTAGTAAAGAAAATTATGATAGATTAAAGTATCTAAATAATCAAGGTTTGATAAATCAAAAGCTATATCTACAGTTAACTGTATTCTGTGTTTAAATAAGTGACTTTGAGTATCATATGATAGTAACTATTAAAGCTAAGTAAGGAGACTAAAAATGACTAACTTAGAAAATAATATTGAAAACTTACGTAACGAGCTATACAAGTTACTTGACGCAAATAAGTTAACTAACATTAAGATTGTAACTATTAGCCAGAGATTAGATGAATTGATTGTAGAATATTCAAAATACAAACTTTAGGTTTATAAGTAAATATAAGAATTGAAAGATAGGAGATAAGAAAATGGAAATTAGCTTTGTAAGAATAGATGACAGATTAATACACGGACAAGTAGCAACGGTTTGGACAAAGGAGAGTGGGTGCAATAGAATATTTGCCTGCAGTGATGAAGTTGCAGCAGATGACTTAAGAAAACAATTAGTAATCCAAGTAGCACCTCCAGGAATAAAAGCATATGTGCTTCCAATAGCAAAGGCAATTGAAGCATATAATAATCCTAAATTTGACAGCTTTAAAACTTTATTCTTATTCACAAACCCTACAGATGTATTAAGAATGGTTGAAGGTGGAGTACCTATTAAATCTGTAAACGTTGGTGGAATGTGCTTTAAAGCAGGTGACAAACAAATTACAAATGCATTATGTATGAATGATGTTGATATTGAAGCATTTAAAAAGCTTAATGAAAAAGGTATCGAATTAGAAGTAAGGAAGTTAGCGAAAGATACTAAAATAAATCTAATGGATAGATTAAAAGAACTAAAACTTATTTAGATATAAAATTAAATTTTTATATAAAACAAAAAAGAAAGAGAGGAATTATAAATGAACACTTTACAATTAATTTTATTAGTAATAGTTGCAGCAATTGCTGGTATGGGAAGCGTACTTGATGAAGCACAATTTCATAGACCAATAGTTGCATGTACATTAGTGGGACTTGTACTAGGAGATATTCAAACAGGAATTATATTAGGAGGAACACTTGAAATGTTAGCACTTGGCTGGATGAATGTTGGGGCTGCTATGGCACCAGACGCAGCTCTTGCAAGTGTAATTTCAGCAATACTTGTTATAATTGGACATCAATCAATTGGAGCAGGTATAGCAGTAGCAATTCCAATTGCAGCAGCAGGACAAGTACTTACTATCTTTGTAAGAACAATAACAGTATTCTTCCAACATTTAGCTGATAAGTATGCGGCAGAAGGAAATACAAGAGGAATAGAAATGTGTCATATCTTAGGATTATCACTTCAAGCAATTCGTGTAGCTGTACCAGCTGCTATAGTGGGAATGCTTGCAGGTACAGATGCTGTAAATGCAATGCTTGCAGCTATACCACCAGTAATTACAAGAGGACTTCAAGTATCAGGTGGATTCATAGTAGTTGTTGGGTATGCAATGGTAATTAACATGATGAATATTAAGTCATTAATGCCATTCTTCTTTATTGGATTCATAATGGCAGCATTCACTGGGGTTAACTTAATTGGTTTTGGTGTTATAGGTGTTATTTGCGCTATATTCCACATTCAATCATTAGCTAAACAAAATAATGTAGCTGTAGCTGGTGGTGCTAGCGATATTGACGACTCAGAATTAATGTAAATTAGAAAAGGAGGATACGATAATGAGTGAAAAGAAATTAAATAGAAGTGATATAGTAAAAATGTTTATTCGTTCAAATTTCCTGTTAGGATCATTTAACTTTGAAAGAATGCAAGCAATAGGATTTTGTGTAACTTTAATACCTGCTTTAAAGAAATTATATAAGGGTGATGAATTAAGTGAAGCACTTAAAAGACATTTAGAATTCTTTAATACACAACCATTCATGGCTACTCCAATTATGGGTATAACAGCAGCTATGGAAGAACAAAGAGCAAATGGTGCTGATATTAGTGAAGCATCAATCAGTGGTGTTAAAATTGGTCTTATGGGACCTCTTGCAGGAGTTGGAGATCCAATATTCTGGGGAACTTTAAGACCAGTACTTGCAGCTTTAGGTGCTGGACTTGCATTAACTGGAAGTATTATAGGACCATTAATATTCTTTTTAGGATTTAATGCAATAAGACTTGCGACAAATTGGTATGGAATGTTCTATGGATACGAAAAAGGAACTCAATTAGTTTCTGATATGTCAGGAAATAAACTTAGATATCTTACAGAAGGATCTTCAGTACTTGGATTATTAGTTATAGGTGGTCTTGTTTCTAAATGGACAAGTATTAACATACCATTTGTTTTATCTAAATATACACAAGCTGATGGAAAAGAAGTTATTACTACAGTTCAAAGCGTATTAGATAGTTTAATGCCAGGATTAGTTCCACTTCTATTAACATTTGCATGTATGTATTTATTAAAGAAAAAAGTAAATCCGCTTTTAATAATCTTCGGATTATTTGCAATAGGTATTTTAGGAGTTGCGTCTGGAATATTACAATAATATTAAATTTATAATCTTATTCTAAGGAAACCATTATGTATTAAAATTTATACAAGTAACATGGACTACCTCAAAATATATAAATTCAATTTCTGGTATTGAGGTAGTCTATGTTGTTGATGAAAATAGAAAATAAATATGTATATACTTTTAGTAAGCGTTTACAAGAGACGAAATCCGATATTAAATTAATGCAAAATTTATAGGTAATTCATGTTTAATATTACTATATTAGAGAAGGGGACAAACATAATGAAAAAGTTAAAGTTAAAATTATTAGCAATTACAGTCGCGACTACAACAATAGCAACACTACCTTCCTTACGAGTGTCAGCAGCTTGGCAAGAAAGTGGAAGGAATTGGTACTATATAGGCGATTTAGGAGAAAGAAAAACTGGATGGATAAATGATAATGGTACATGGTATTATATGCAACAATCAGGAGAAATGAAAACAGGTTGGGTTAATGATAGTGGTATATGGTATTATATGCAACAATCAGGAGCAATGAAAACGGGTTGGGTTAATGATAACGGTACATGGTATTATATGCAACCATCAGGGGCAATGAAAACAGGTTGGATTAATGATAATGGCACATGGTATTTTGCAGAAGCTTCAGGAGCAATGCAAACTGGTGTAGTTAAAGTAGATGGAAAAATTTATTATTTAGATATAGCTACAGGAGCTATGCAAGTTGGCAATACAACGATAAATGGAAAAACATATGTATTTGCACAAACTGGAGAAGTAGTTGGAACAGAGTTATTACCGACTAAAATATTTGATTCAAACGGAAATGAAGTTAGTGGTAATTCAACTAACAATAATCCACCAGTGGCAAATGAACAAAATAATTTGAATAGTAACAGTAATGGTAGCAGTAGTGGTCATAATCATAACAGTGATAGCGGTAAAGTTAATAAAGTATCTCTAATAAATGCAATAACAGCTTCAAAATTAAAATATGAAGCAGCAGTAGAAGGAACAGAAGTGGGGCAGTATAAAGTTGGATCAAAGTCCACATTTAAAATAGCTATTGATGCAGCACAAGCAGTTTTAGATAATACAGGTTCTACGCAAAAAGATATAGATTCGGCAGTAACAGCACTTGCAGCTGCTATGACTATATTTGATAATGGTATTAATAAAGATGTTGATCCGAGTACTTCGACTAATTATTTAGAAGACTATCGTGAACAGTATCACTACTCTCCTGCTAAAGCTTGGGCTAACGATCCGAATGGAATGGTTTACTTCAATGGTGAATACCATTTATTCTATCAATATTATCCAGAGAAGAATGAATGGGGACCAATGCATTGGGGACATGCGGTTAGTACAGATTTAATTCATTGGAAGGAACTTGGTATAGCCATAGCACCTGATGGAGATCTACCAGAGACAGGAGAACTTAAGGATGTTGATCGTTACGAAAAGGCTTGGGATAATTATGGAAAGAATTGGATTTATTCTGGATCTGCAGTTATAGATAAAGATAATACCTCTGGATTCTTTGATGGAATTGAAGGTGGAGGATTAGTTGCAGTTTATACTCAACACTCTGAAAATCCTTTCACTGAACAACAAGCAATTGCTTATAGCAAAGACAATGGAAGAACTTGGATTAAACCAGAAATATCAAATGGAAATAATTTAATTATATCAAAAGATAATGATCCTCTTAACCATAAAGACTTTAGAGATCCAAAAATAGTTTATTTAGAAGATTCTAAAGAATGGTTAATGGCAGTTGCAGGCGGACCATTAAGATTCTTCTCATCAAAAGATTTAAAGACTTGGAAGCCAGAAGCTATGCAATCAGGAATAAACACAGAATGTCCAGATATATATAAGTTAGAAATTGGAAATACTGGAACTTATAAATGGGTATTAAGTGAAGGTGGAAGATATTATCGTGTTGGTGATCTTAAGAAAGTAGAAGATAAATGGACATTTGTTCCAGATGAAGAATACAAAGATAAACATCAGCCTATGAACTTTGTTAAAGATTCATATGCAGCCCAAACTTATTATGGTACAGGAGAAAATGGTACTCCAGATGGAAGAAGAATTATGATTAACTGGATGAACAATTGGGATTACTGTGTTGGCATTGCTCCGATAACAAAGAAATTTAATGGACAATTTACTTTACAGAATGAATTAAAGTTAGTTGAAACAAATGACGGAATTCGTATGGTACAACAACCAATTGAAGAATATAAAGAATTACGTAAATCTCCTATAACTTTTGAAAATGTTACAATTTCTCCAGATCAACCTAATATTATGAGTAATTTATCAGGAAGCAAATATGAAATTGTGGCTGAGTTTGAACCAGATGAAAATACAAAAGAGTTTGGATTTAAATTACGTGTTGGAAAAGATGCGGATCAAGAGACAATAGTTAAGTATAATACTGAAACTGGAGAAGTAATATTTGATCGTTCAAAATCAGGAAAAGCTCCAAGTAATTCAAGTGCATTCTTAGAATCATACAAGAGTAAAATAAACAAAACATCAGATGGAAAAATTCAATTAAATATTTTTGTAGACGAATCATCTGTAGAAGTGTATGGAAATAATGGAGAGGTAGTTGGTTCAGGACAAATATTCCCTAACCGTTCTAGTCGAGGAATAGAGGTATTATCAAATGGAGGAAATACAAAAGCTACAATTAACTATTATCCAATAAGCAGTATTTGGAATAATGAAAGTGATAGTAAAGATTCAGTTTTAGTGTCATTAAGTGAAGGAGATTTAGGTAAAACAATAGGAAATGACTTTACTATTTATACATCTACAGTTCCAGAAACAGCAGATCAAGGTGTTACTTGGGAATATGATTCAAACATTTTAGAAATCGTAAGCCAGGATGATACAAAAACTACATTTAAAACAAAAGCTGCAGGAAGTACAAAGTTGACTGCTATATCAAAAGATAAAAAATCAAGTAAAACAATTAATGTAGATGTTTATGCTAGTGATCCAACTGGTGTAATAAGTGATTTAACTAACTTTAAAACAATTGGAGATTGGTATGTTAAAGATAATAAGTATACAGGAAATAGTTCAGGAGATGGATTTGCTGTAGCTGAACAAACAAATGAGGCAAAAAAGGTTTCTAGCCTGGAAGCAACAGCAGATTTATCAAATGGAAATACTGCAGGTCTTGTATTATTAGCACAGGATGATGATCCAAAGAAAGGCTCAATAATAGCTAATATTGATAAAAATGGAAACTATAGAGTATTTGCATTTAATAAAGATGGAAAAGTAGTTGGATATAATGGTGATGGTAATTTAGTTGAAGGTGAAGATATAACTAGTGGTGTAGTTGTAAAGACAGATGATAACAAATATAAGTTAAGAGCTGAAATAAGTGACGGTCACATTAAATATTTCATTAATGATGAAATTGTCTGCGATACTAAACAAGAATTCTTTGAACAAGGAAGATTTGGTTTTAATGTTTATGGCGGAGAAGTCAATTTCGATAATGTAAAACGTAGCAATGATGAACCAAGTAATATAACAAGTATTGAAGGTTCAGGTTTAACTTTTGATCAAAATCCAGTGGATTTACACGTTTCGGGTGACAGTTATGTGGTAGATAAAGGTAGACAAGATAATGGTTTTGCATTTTCAGATCAAGACATAGATACTGATAAAAACACATATGAGTTTGAAGTTGATGCAAAAATATTAGGAGACTGGCATGCTTACAGGCCAGGAAATGGGGACGTAGCAGGAATTGTACTATTCTCTCAAGGGCCTGATTTCTGGGGCGATGGAGGAATTGTAGCAAATGTTGGTAAATGGGGACATTGTAGAATATTTGCACGAGTTAAAGAGGATGGCGTTATGGTAGAAAAGGATATATTTAACGAAGATGCTGTTCCAGAACCTAAATTTAACAGATTTAATATGAAAATAAAATTAGAAGGAAATAAGATTACATTCATTGTAAATGGTAAAGAAGTATACAGTGGTGAACAAGATTATTATACAACAGGAAAATTTGGATTTAATGTATGGAATGGACCATCAGAATTCAGGAATATAACTCTTACTAGTGATGCAGTTACAGGAATAAATACAAATCAAACTACAGGAGCAGCTGTTTCGGTTGCAGCAATAGCAGGAGTGACAGCACCAGTAGCAGGAGCAACTCCAGTATCAACAATAACTGATACTACAGAATATACAGCAAATATCGCATGGAGCGGAACTCCAGTAACATTTGCTGCAAGCACACCATACACAGCAACAATAACAATAACACCAAAAGAAGGTTATACATTAATAGGCGTGCCAAAAGACTTCTTTACAGTGGAGGGAGCAACAGCAACAAATGATGCTGATTCAGGAGTTATAACAGCAATATTCCCAGAAACCAATTAAAAAATAAAAGGTGAGAAAACCTATCATGCTTGTAAGAGCCTTTTAATGATTTGTTAAGATGTATCTAAGATACATCTAAAGAATATTACAATTGACATTAAATCAAATTATGACAGTAGATAGTTTTAAATCAAAAATAAAAGTATCTACTGTTTTTATTTATATAGTGAAATATAGAATTTAAGGTGGATTAAATATCGGAACGGTAGATAAGTATCGCAATATGAACAAAGATTAACATATGTGAAATTTTATAACAAATAAATTATCTGTGATAATTTAGATGTTTAATACAATGAAATTAATATAGAAGCCAAATTAAATTTATATTTGCATTAGTGTCAATTTATGATTTTTTACCGAGTTTTAACTGTTTTTATCATATTACTTGTTAGGTTTTTATGAGGTTTATTTTAAATTGCTTATAAAGTGATGTGTGTTTAATAAAATATAGATAAATGTAATGAGGTAGCAAAAAATGAGAGAAAAAGATTTGCATAGAGATATTGAAGAAAAATTTTTGACCGTATATGATTCTGTTTCAAAACTCTCAGGGGAAATTGGAGAAATAGCATCAACTTCCCATCGATTAACGACATTTGTTGAGGGCATATCTGCATTTGGTGCAGAAACATATAATAAAGTTTTAGATATGGATGATATCCTTCAAGTAATGAAAAATATAGCGAGACAATCTAATCTTCTTGCACTTAATGCAGCAATAGAAGCTGCACGAGCAGGTGATTCTGGTAGAGGTTTTAGTGTGGTTTCTAAAGAAATGGGTAAACTTGCGATTCAAAGTAAAGAATCTGCTGAAAATGTCAGCACATCTCTTGATTATATGATTAAGTCTATTGAAGCTATAGCCTGCCAGATATTAGAAATAAGTACTAGTATTGAAGCACAAGCCACTACAATTGAGAAAATTGCATCAACATCACAAAGTATAATGAAGTTAATGCAAAATCTTACTGATACTTTTAAAGATTATTTATTAGAAGAAAACTTAAATTAACCTAAAATACCGAAGTATAACAATATAAAAAGATGTGCTAGATAAAATAAAGTCAAAGGTTACACTGACCTTGTGAAAAATATGATATATAGAGAAGGAGAAAGTTTATGGATAATATTATTAAAATGAGAAAATCAAGAATTCTAATTTATTTCATAATGATCATAATTATTCTGTCCACTATGATATTTTCTAAGATCGCAAAGGCTGAAGAGCTTACTAATCAAAGCCAAAATATATTTCCAAAATCACAACAATCAAATTTGAGTTTTGTTGGAGATCCTATGCCATATTATGAAAATGGAAAATTTGATATATTTTATCTAGACGATATAAGAGATCAAATTGAAAATGGATTTCATCCTTGGAGTTTGATGCAGACAGATAACTTGTATAACTATACCAACCAAGGGAAGGTAATTAATCATTCAAATGATAATTTAGATCAAGACTTAGCTTTGGGAACAGGATCTGTAATGAAAGATAAAAATGGTTTATATCATGCATTTTTTACTGGTTTCAACGATCGTAGACCTTATGTAGTATCACAGTTAAATAAAGCAAATTTAGCTTCAGATTTTGGTGTTCAAGGAAGCAATAGATGGAGCTATGGTTATGGAACAAGCAATGCAGATTTTACTTTAGCTACAGGCTATGATGCCTCTACTAAAAAATACTATCAGTCAGGTTTAGATGGACTTGAACTTCATCCTGATTTTGTTCATCCATCAGCTAGCAAAGGTGCAATTTATAGATGGACTGCTGGGGAAACTGGAAAAATAGATTTAACAGGAACTTATACAAAATACACTCAAAATGACAGTAATCCAAGCTGGCCTGATGGTGTTACGTTAACAATCTATCGTAACAATGAAATATTACAAAGAGATGTGGTACCTGTAAGTAACTTAGTACAAAATGTAGATAACATTAAAATCAAGATGATTAAAGTAAATCAAGGAGATAATATTTACTTTGTAATTACGGCTAATAACAATAATGCTTGGGATGGCGGAAAACTTGATGTAAGTATAAATCCTACAGAAATAGCTAATGAAGCGATTATGCATGCTACAAGCACAGATCTTAAAAATTGGACAAAGATATATAACGATACTTTTTTTGCTTCAGCACAATATTCAAAGAATGATTTTAGAGACCCATACGTTTTTTATAATCAAGCTGATAATAAATATTGGATGCTTATAACAACTAGAAAGAATAACACCGGAGTAATAGCAAAATATGTATCAGACGATTTGAAAAATTGGACTGATCAAGGTGTATTCTTTACTAATGATATGGGTACTTCAAATTTAGAGTGTCCTACATTGATCCAATATGGAAGCTATTGGTACCTAACATTCTCAGATCAATCAGCTGCAGATCCATACGGAAACCGAGTTGTTCATTATAGAAAAGCAAGCAGCATAAATGGACCATTTACTAAACCAGGTAGAGATAGTTTTGATGGAAATGGTTTTTATGCTGGAAAATTAGAAAAGGATTCTTCAAACAATCTTTACTTGTTTGGATGGACACCAACTAAAGTAGATTATAATGATTCAAATCCATATGATTGGGCAGGAAACTTAGTAGTGCACCAAATTAAGCAAAATACAAACGGAGATCTTTATGCAACTCCGGTTGGAACAGTTGTAGATAAAATAAATCATAGCATTAATCTTACTGAGTATAGTAAAACTTCAACAGTAACTAAGAATAATAGCGACTATTCTTTCACAGGAAATGGCTATGAGTCAGTGACCTTTAATGAAATTACTGGAACAAATAAAATTACTGGGAAGATAAATACAAAATCTAAAAACAATAACTTTGGTTTTATGTTTAATGTAAGAGAGAATGGTAAGGCTCCATTAAATATTGTTTTTAACCATCAATATGGAAGATTAGAATTTTACAACGCATCAACAGATGGGTCCTTAGGTCAATTGCAATCTACCAAGCCTATAACTGTTCCAGATAATGGAGTTTTGGATTTTACCATTCTAATTAATGATTCAGTTGCGGTTTTGTACGTAAATAATGAAGCTGCATTTAGTACACGTATGTATAATATGCAAAATCATAAATGGGGAATATTCTCTATGGATAGCGATATAACGTTTAGTAATTTGCAATTAAGTAAATAGTCTACTTCGTATATGAATTTGATAAGTTTAAACCAAGCTTGTAGTAATTAGATTAATTTTTATTATATTGATAAGTAGAAACTTCTTAAAATTCTAAAGTTTAGCTATAAATATATACATGAAAAAGTGAAAATGTTATAAGAAAAACTTAGTGTTAACATGCTAAGTTTTTGTTGTTTATTTAAATTTAGTGAAAAATAAATCTAGAATATATAAGCATTAATGTATCAATATAGAACTCTTTCATAATCTTCAGATGCTATTACTACTTGATTTCTGCCTTGATCTTTAGCTTTATAAAGTGCAACGTCTGCTGCTTTAATTGAAGTATCAAAAGAGTTCGAAAAATTATCTTTTAATAGAGAAATTCCAAAGCTTGCAGTTATTTGTATTTGGAATTTATCAGCTTCGATTACTTTATTCTGAATTTCTAGTCTAATATTTTCAGCTAATGCGTGAGCTTCATTAATTGAGGTTTGAAAAAGAAATATAAGAAATTCTTCACCGCCCCAGCGAGTAGCTAAGCCTGTAGTTTTTATATGTTTTATGATAATATTACTTACTTTTTTAAGTACGATATCTCCAACTGGATGACCGAATTTATCATTTACATGTTTAAAATGATCGATATCTATCAAAATAAGAGTTGATATTTCGTTAGATTCATCAATGATTATCATTTTTTCTGAAACTTGATTACTAAAACTTCTTCGATTTAAAAGTTCTGTTAATGGATCATGACTTGACATGTAGTTCAATTTAGAATTAATCTCTTGTAAAATTATATTTTGAGTTATTTTTTCATAATTGGAATTATAAATTTCTGTTGAGATTAGAATAATGGCTAAAAAGAAAATAAATCCGTTTATGATGTTTGTAATTAACAAATGAGTATCATGCTGAAATATTACTAATCCACCCAAATAAGCTAAAAATGAAATGGAATAAACAGCTAAATTTAATGGGAATCTCAACATTATAACAGCACTAAATATAATGAAGTTAGCAATAAATACACTGCTTACATTGCCAGGTTTAGCTTGATCTAAACCATTTATTATAGCCATAGAGCTTAGAATTACTGTGGCTAAGGTTGGAATTAATAATTTATTCATGAGTCCAAATTTATATTTACTGCATTTAGTTGAGATTTTTATAAGAATAATTCCAATAAAAGAAACAAGCACATTGAATGAATGTAAAATAAAGTATTTACTATCACTCCAAATTACATTTGAAGAAGGGGTTATTAAGTAAGGGATATCATTAAATAATATAAATAAAATTTCAACTATTATAAATATAATAAGAATTAACTTCATTCTTGCAAAGTTAGTTACATTAATATCATGGACAACATTAGCAATTTGATCTTTTGTAAGGTTTAAATTTGGCTTCTTTAAAAAATATAATTTATTCATAATGCAGTTCTCCTAAGTAAATTTTGATAATATTTTTGAAGAAGTTTTCGACATGTATTTATAAATAATTACTTATAACACCATTTTATCACAAAAAAACCAAAATGAAAATTTATTATATTGGTTTAGAATCCCTCAAAAGAAATTTCAAAAAAATTTATTAGTTGTTTAATGAAGAAAAATATAATTATAACTCACTGAAGAAGATCGAAAAGCCAAATGCAAAATTTGGCTTCTCACTTCAAATGAAATCCAAAGAGGGAATAACTATAGACTTAAATAAGAGATAACTAATTAAAAAAGCATATGGTTTTCCTGGGAAATAGAAAGGGTATTTTATTAAAATTAAAGACATGAGAGGAAGTATGTAAAATGAAATCAGCAGGAATAGTAAGAAAACTTGACGATTTGGGAAGGCTTGTAATCCCCAAAGAAATTAGAAATGTAATGGAGATTAATAAGGGAGATCTTATGGAAATGGTTCAAGTTAATAATGAGATAGTTGTTAAAAAATACAGTAGGGGATGTATCTTTTGTGGAAGTGATAAAAGTATTACTGAATTTAAGGAAGTATCAATTTGTAGTGTGTGTAAAACAGCAATAGGTAAAGAGTAATGGCGTAGGTATTACTGTTTAATATGCTTCAAACGTTGATGTTTCATGGATTAATAATCAATGTTAAAATCTACCTTTTAAGACTAAGGTTTTCTGATTATATATTAGTATATGATTAATGTTAACAAACATAACATTAATATAGTAAATGTTGAATAAGTTAAATTTTCCTTCAAGGAAAACTGTATCTTTTTTTATCAAAGTTCCAGAAGGCATAGTTTTTATTAAAAGTCAGGTGATTTTTAATGTCTGAGCGTATTTTATGTAAAAATAAATTATATTGACAATTAATGATAAGGTGATTAAGAAAGTAAGTTAATATATTTTTTTGGCATTTGACAATAAAATTCTTGAAATAATAAAACAAATGATATATAATGTAACAAAACATGGTAAAACACAACGAAGTGAAAAAATAAGATTGTGTTATACCATGTTTTATTTTTTTATAAATTATAAATGAATTGGGGGAATATAAATGAATTTTAAAAGACTTATATGGCTAGGGGTAATTAATTTATTAATAGTTGCAATATTTACAGGTTGTGCTGGAACACAAAAATCAGCACAAGTAGATTCAAATACTACTAAAAATGAACAAACCCAAACCGATACACCAGCAGGGAAAAAATATGAAGGAAAATCATTACTTGTATATTGTGCTGCAGGTATAAATAATCCAATGGAAGCCGTTAGTGAAAAATTCAAAGAAAAATATGGGGCTGATGTTCAATTTACATATGCTAATTCTACTGAACTTATAAGTCAAATGGAGATTTCTAAGAAAGGTGACCTTTGTATTTTAGCATCTGTAGAAGATTATCAAACCGCTAAGGATAAAAATTTGGTTAAGGATGAAAAAGAACTAGCTAAACACATACCAGCTATTGCTGTTCCTAAAGGAAATCCAGCTAATATTAAATCTCTAAAAGATTTTGGAAATCCAGGAGTTAAGGTTATTTTAGGAGATCCACAAGTTACACCTTTAGGTAAACTAGCAAATAAATTGTTTGAAAAGCAAGGAGTATTAGATGATGCAAAAAATAATATAGTATCTACATTTAGTACAGTAAATGAAGTAGTTACTTTTCTGTCACAAGGCAAAGGGGACTGCTCAATTGTATGGGAAGATAATATTTTAAATGCGTCAAAAGATTTAGAATTAATAAGCATTCCAGAAAACGAAAATATGATTAAAACTATTCCAGTATGTACATTGCAAAGTTCAGCAGAAAATGAATTAGCAGAGGAGTTTATGAATTATACAGTATCTGATGAAGCAAAGGAAATATTAAAAAAATTTAATTTAAAGTCAATATGATAAAGGGTGTAGATGTATGTTTAAAGAAAAGTATAAAGATATTCTTTTTAAGATTATAATAGGTATATTTATAATAATGCTTTCTGGATTAATATTGCTTACAATATGCTCAGTATTAAAAAGAAGTCTGCCTTATATTTTAGAAAGTCTTATGGATGCTGAAATTCAATTTGCAATAAAAATGACTTTATATACATCAACAATAGCAACTTTGATTTCATTAATATTTGCAATTCCCATAGCTTATGGATTAGCTAAATTTGAGTTTTTGGGAAAAGGTGCAATCAGCGGAATAATTCAAATACCTAATTCAATTCCGCCAATAGCATCAGGAATTGCGTTACTATTATTATTTAGTAATGAGAAAATAAGTATTTTGCTTAATAAATTAAATCTTGATCCTGTATTTTCAATTAAAGGAATTATATTAGCTCACTTTTTTATCAATGCTCCATATATGATTAGAATTATAAGAACAACTTTTGAGGATATAAATCCTAAACTTGAATTTATATCAAGAACTCTTGGATATGACAGCTTTGGAACATTCTTTAAAGTGAGTCTTCCTTTAGCTAGAAATGGGTTAATTACTGCTATTATTATAACTTGGACAAATACTCTGGGGGAATTTGGAACTGCATTAATGCTTGCTGGATCCATAAGAATGAAAACTGAAACCTTGCCGGTAGCAATATTTCTAAATTTATCAGGAGGACGGTTGGATAAAGCCTTGGCAGCAGCAACAATTTTAATAATTATATCTATTATAGGATTAATCACTTTTGAATTTCTATGCAAAAAAGAAAGCACATATTTAAATAGTAGAAAGAAGTGAGTTTATGCTAAAAGTAAATCATGTATATAAAAGTTTTGGTGAATTTGAACTTAACGACATACATTTTCAAGTGAATGATGGAGAATACTTTGTTATATTAGGTCCTACAGGAACAGGGAAAACAATAATTTTAGAATCAATAGCTGGAATGTACAATATAGATAAAGGTGATATCTATATTGATGATCTTAATATTACAAATGTATTACCAGAAAACAGGAATATAGGACTTGTATATCAGAGTTATTTATTATTCCCTCACTTATCTGTCAGAGATAATATTGCTTTCGGGCTAAAGGCAAGGAAGACAAAAAAGCAGGACATTAATTTAGTTTTAGATGAGATTACTAAGATGTTAAATATTAAACATTTGCTAAATAGAAAAACTAATAATTTAAGTGGTGGGGAACAGCAAAGAGTAGCTTTTGCAAGGGCTATTGTAACAAATCCTAAGATACTTTTGTTAGATGAGGTAAGTAGTGCACTGGATCCCAATACAAAAAGAGAATTTCAAATTAATTTAAAGAAAAT
This sequence comes from Clostridium chromiireducens, assembly GCF_003575225.1. Classification (NCBI taxonomy): domain Bacteria; kingdom Bacillati; phylum Bacillota; class Clostridia; order Eubacteriales; family Clostridiaceae; genus Clostridium; species Clostridium chromiireducens. Next base: position 1,012,063 of record NZ_QXDJ01000002.1, read on the forward strand.
ACATAAAAAATTACATACAACAACAATTCATGTGACTCATGATTTTAATGAAGCATTATATTTAGCAGATAGAATAGCTATTATTAATAAAGGGCGAATATGTGAGATAGGAACACCAGAAGATATATTTAATCATCCAAAAACAGATTTTGCAGCTAAATTTATTTATGGAAATAATTTAAAGTATGGAGATGAAGATAATGAGCAAAGACAAATTTTATAATAATTTAATTAATAGATTTATGGATATTGTAACAGATAATAATTTATTGGAAGAAAGAATAAGAGTTGGAGGAATAACATTAAGTCCATTAGAAGCTATTGGTAATACTGAAAAGGAAGATTTTCCTATAGTAAAAGGAAAAGAGAAATTGATTGAAGTAACTTTTAAAGGAGAAAAAGGACAAGCTTTTACTGATATGCCAAGTAATTTTACTGGAACGTTAAAGGAAATAATAGAAATGCCTCTTGAGAGTAATTTTAATAGGGCTATATATATTGCTACTTTAAATGCAGTTTGCAGATATTTAAAACTTACAGATAATACAATCCACTGTAGAGATAATGGACCAGAAAAATGCGCAGTGGAATTAGAAAGTTATTTAGAATCTAGGTTTGGAAATCCTAAAATAGCATTAATAGGATTTCAGCCAAGTATGTTAGACAGGCTTAGTAAAAGTTTTAAAGTGAGGGTAGCTGATTTAGATAAAAATAATATAAACACAGTAAAATATGGAGTTTTAGTTGAAGATGGTGAAAAAGATATAAAAGATTTGCTTACATGGTGTGATGTTATTGTTGCAACCGGAAGTACAATAGCAAACAGTACAATAACAAGCTTATTTATGGATGATAAGCCAACAATATTTTTTGGAACCACTTTAGCTGGAGCAGCTGCTATTATGGGATTAGAAAGATTTTGTCCATGTTCTAAATAATAAAGTTTTAGTATATTAAAATAATTAATTCGAATCAAAAAAGGGGAGTTAGAAAGAGTTAATTCTCTTTTTGATTTGAGAAGTATAGTGAATAATAAAGTAACATTTATGCTTAAAATCTTAGAAAACATAAATATTACTTTATTTTTTATTTTAAAGAAAGAATAATTCTTACTATATTTGTAAATAAATTTTCACAATCTTTACAAAGTAAATTAATAGCATTTGACAATAACAAAAAATAGTAATAATATTTATGTTGGCAAATGCTAATTAAAGTTGGGAGATGATTTTATGTCAAGTTGTAATTCTTGTTCATCAAAAGATGGATGTAATAAGGATAAAGGAAGCTGCATGATTGAAAATAATCCGTTAAATAATGTGAAGAAAATTATTGCTGTTATGAGTGGTAAAGGTGGAGTAGGTAAATCATCAATTTCTGTTACCATTGCAAAACATCTAAAAGGACTTGGATATAGTGTTGGTATTTTAGATGCTGATATAACTGGGCCAAGTGTTCCAAGACTTCTAGGAGTAGAGAATAAAAAAGTTACTTTCACCGAAAATATGATGTATCCTGTGACAACAAGTGATGGAATCAAAGTTATGTCTTTAAATTTATTAATTGAAAGTGAAGAAGATCCAGTTCTTTGGAGAGGACCTATAATTTCAGGAATGGTTAAACAATTTTGGACTGATGTACTCTGGGGAGAACTTGACTATTTAGTAATAGATATGCCTCCAGGTACAGGAGATGTTGCATTAACAGTTCTTCAATCTATTCCTATAAGTGGTGTAGTAATGGTTTCAGTTCCACAAGATTTAGTTTCAATGATAGTAGCTAAAGCTGTTAATATGGCTAAAAAGATGAACATAAATATTTTAGGTGTTATTGAAAATATGAGTTATATAACATGTACTAAATGTGGAGAAAAGATGAAACTTTTTAATGGAGATAATACAGAAAAGTTCTTAAATGATATGGATTTGAAACTTTTAGGAGAACTTCCTATGTTAACTAGCATAAATAATTTAGGACAATATAAAGATTCACATATAGATGAAAGTTTAGAATTATTATTTGATCCTATAGTTAAAAGAATTATTAGTGAATTGGAATAATATAAACATTTTTAGAATTAGGGGTGGTACCGGCATCCATATCATGCACTGAAAGGTGGGTTCCATAACAAGGGTTTTATAAATGAAAAAGGCCTATTAAATCTTTACTTTGATTTAATAGGCTTTTTAACTTCGTAGAGAAATATTATTGCGTTCATTTAGTTCTAGAATATTAAATGTATCTTTCGATTATGTTATTTAAATATTGCTATAGATATAGAAATATTTAAAGAGTACCAATTTTTAAAATGCTGTGAAATATTAGCTAAACTCGTGATTATAAAATCAAAACAAGTGATTGGCGGTTTTTACAATTTGTAAACTAAGGTGGTGAACATACCACCGGTCCCATCAGTAAAATTATTTGAAACATGATGGGAAATATGGCAGTGAAAAGGCCATATACCTGGATTATTTGCTTTAAATAAGACATCCCAAGTTTCACCGGCAGCCACTAGTATTGTATTTTTTAAAATTCTATCATTATCAGCTATAGGATTACCATCAGCTTTTTCAACTAAAAATTGATGTCCATGAATATGCATTGGATGATGGTTAATCTGTATGGCTCCTAATCTTAAACGCACAATATCATCATATTCAACTGGCATAGGTGTGGTAGATGGAAAACTCTTGCCGTTTATAGTAAACATATTAAAGTCCATTGCAAAAGGTTTAAGATTGTATTGACCAGGTTCTACTTTTTTTCCTTTATCCAAACCTATCAGACTCCATTCCTGCATTAGCAGTAGATAATCCTTATTAACATTTCTTTCATGTGGATTTAGAATTACAAAACCGCCTAGAAGCCCTAACATATCTTGCTTTGCAACATTAACGTGAGAATGATACATATGGGTCCCGGGTGGATTAGTAATTCTAAAGTGATAATCAAAATAGTATCCTGGTTCAATTCTAGGTGAAGGTTCAACGTCTGGGACACCATCCATCACATTAGGAACGTTAAGTCCATGCCAATGAATACTTGTAGCTTCCGAGAGATGATTAATTACTCTTATATTGACATAGTCCCCTGGATAAACTTGAATAGTTGGGCCTGGTATACTTCCGTTGTATCCCCATCCTTTAATAAAGACACCTGGAAGTATTTCCTGATTTACAGGTTCGGCTACTAATTTGAAACATTTAATACCATTTTCGATGGTATACTTAAGTGTAGGAATATCTGGTGTAATGACCATAAAACACCTCTTTATATTATAGATTGTATAGGTAATAAAGAATACTATATTGTATTCAGAGGTATTTTATTATGCTACCAAACAATATCTAAAAATACTTAAGAAATAACTAACTCCTTATGATTAGTTTTACATTATAAAAGGTAGAAGCAGCATTCATACAATCACGCTTAATACATTTCTATGTCAGTATTAAGTATTCATGATCTTTATTATTTTTACACAATAAATGAATTTTTTAAGGAATATTATTGGCGTTTGACAATAAAATTAAAATAAAGTAATATAAAGTGGCAAATGCTATTAATATACAATGGGAGGGTTATATATATGGAAGAATTTTCAGATATTGCATTAGATCATTTTATGTGTCCAAGAAATATGGGAACAATTGATAGTCCAAATGGTGAAGGATACAATGGAGATCCAAGTTGTGGTGATTATATAGAAATATTCATAAGAGTAGAAAATAACTTAATTGAAGATATAGGATTTTTAGTTTTTGGATGTGGTGGAGCTATTGCTACTGGCAGTATGACTATGGTACTTTCAAAAGGGAAAACTTTAGAAGAAGCATTAAAAATCACTGAAGAAGATATTATAGATGCTTTAGGAGGATTACCAGAAAATAAAAAACATTGTTCTAATCTTGGTGTTCAAGCACTTAGAAATGCAATTCAAGATTATTATGATAAGGCACAATCAAAAAAATAACAAGTCCATCTGCCTAAGGGGGAAAAATAAATGAGTTTAAAAATAACAACTCTTATTGAAAATAATTCTGATAAAAATAATATTTTATGTAGTGAACATGGACTTTCCTTATATATAGAAATTAATGAGAAAAAAATTTTATTTGATACAGGTCAAAGTGGAGATTTTATTAAAAATGCAGAAAAATTAAAAATTGATTTAAATGATTTGGATTATGTAGTGTTAAGTCATGGGCACTATGATCATAGTGGAGGATTCAGGAATTTTGTACAAAATTCCAGTAAATCATTTAAACTTATTGTAGGAAATGGATTTTTTAATGAAAAGTACAAGTTGATAGAAAGAGAACAATATAAATTTAATGGTAATTCCTTTTCTGAAGAGTTTATTAGTCAGAATAACATTTTTTTAAAATCTATTAATCAAGATATATGTAATATCACAGAGGATGTAATAATATTCTCTAATTTTGAAAGAAAAAATAATTTTGAAATTCTCAACAAAAAGTTTTATATTAAGGAAAATGGGGAATATCTCCTTGATGATTTTTCTGATGAAATAGTATTAGGTGTAAAGCAAGAAAAAGGTTTAGTTGTTATACTTGGATGTTCACATGTAGGGATAGTGAATATTATAGAAAGTATCACACAAAGGGCAGGCATACCTATTTATGCTATTGTTGGAGGCAGCCATTTAATTGAAGCCGATGAATTAAGATTAAATAATACTATTAATTATTTAAAAGAAAAGAATATAAGTATTTTTCGATTATCTCATTGCACAGGTGATAATGCAGTGGAAAAATTAGAAGGTGAGTTTGGAAATAAATTTGTATATAATAATACCGGAAATATAACAAAATTCGATCAAGAGATATAAGTTTTTTATTGTAACAATAGTAATTGTAGGAATTATAACTATTATTAATAAAGAATTAGGACTTAAATCTTTAGGTATTGCAGGATTTAGCTTTAAAGAAATGGCTTTAGTTATACCACCAGTTTTTATGTTATTAGGATTACTAGATGTATGGGTTCCAAGAGAAACAATGATTAAATATATGGGAGAAGGATCTGGAATTAAAGGAATTCTTTTGTCTATAATTATAGGATCAGCAGCTGCAGGTCCACTATATGGAGCGTTTCCAGTTGCAGCAGTTTTTATGAAAAAAGGAGTTAAGTTTAGTAATATATTAATTTTCATAGGGGCATGGTCTACCACTAAAATTCCTATGTTTATATTTGAGATGTCTTCACTTGGAAAAACATTTGCAATAACAAGATTATTAATTGATATTCCAGGTATTATAATAATTGCTTATTTATTATCAGCATTTGTTTCTAAAGATGAAATAAAGAAAATTTACAAGAATGCAGAAGATATATAAAGTATCTACAAAATAAATAATGATTATAATTCATAAAGTAGCAAAAATAGTTTAGTGCCCTGGATTGATGGTTAAATAAAAAATAGAGAAAGTAAGCTTTTAAGAGATTTTATTTTTGGAGGTAGGAAACTTGATTTAAAGATTCCTACTTCTTTTTTAAAATTATTTATTATTGGCATTTGACAATTAAAAATAAAAGGAGTAAAATGTAATTGTCAAATGCCAATAATAAAATAGGAGATGATTTAATGAAAATAGCAGTTTCATCAAAAGGAAAGATTACTGATAATTCACTTGATCCTAGATTTGGAAGGTGTGAATTTTTTCAAATCTATGATACAGAAGTTAAAGCTACTAAAATTGTAAAAAATAAAGGTCAAGAAGCAAGTGGTGGTGCAGGAATAGCAGCGGCTAACCAGCTTATTGATGAAGAAGTAGATATTATTATCACAGGAAGCCTTGGACCTAATGCTTTTGAGATTATGGAAAAGGCAGATATTAAAGCATATAAGTGTGAAAGCATAGCTATTACAGATGCTTTAGAAAAATACAATAATAATGAACTTGAAGAAATAACGATTGCAGGTAAAGCACATCATGGAGTGAACGCTTAGATTGGAGTGATAAAAGCTATGAATATAGCAGTCCTTAGCGGAAAAGGGGGAACTGGTAAGACTACAGTTTCAACAAATCTTGCCCTTGCGTTAAAATCAAATTATATTGATTGTGACGTAGAAGAACCTAATGGATTCATTTTTTTAAAACCTAAAATAGACCAAACTGAAAAAGTAATGGTAGAATATCCGTTTATAAATGATGAGAAATGCACTTCATGTGGCAAGTGTGTAAGTGTATGCCAATTTAATGCACTTGCTAAAGTAAAAGAAGATATAATGCTATTTGAGAAATTATGTCATGGATGTGGTGCTTGTGAGATTGCATGTGAATATGATGCTTTAACTTACAGGAAAAGAGAAATAGGAACAATCGAGGGTGGAAAAATAGGAGATTTGGATTGCAGACGAGGAATTTTAAATATAAGTGAACCTATGGCGGTGCCTGTCATTCGTGAGCTTCTTAAAGATTTACCACAAAATATTAATTTAATTGACTGTCCTCCAGGAACATCATGTAACGTAGTAACTTCATTAAAATATGCTAATGGAGCAATACTTGTTACAGAACCATCAGAGTTTGGACTTCATGACTTGAAAATGGCTGTTGAACTTGTGAGAATGTATGATATACCTTTTGGAATAGTAATAAATAAAGATGATGAGAAAGATAATATCGTAAAAAGATATTGCAAAGATGAAAAAATAAATTTAATTGGAACTATACCTTATAGTAGAGACACGGCGGTTTTATATTCTAATGGTGAAATATTGTATGATGATTCAAAACATAAGAATTTATTTGATGAATTATCTAAGAATGCAAAGGAGGTGCTAAAGTGGAACTAGTAGTTTTAAGCGGTAAAGGTGGAACAGGGAAAACTACTATCGCAACCTCTCTAGCAGAACTTGCAGAAGATGTTATAAGAATAGATTGTGATGTAGATGCACCAAATTTTTATATGTTTTATGAAGGTAAAGATATTGAAAAAAATCAGTTTATAGGTGGGAAAAAAGCTTCCATAGATGAAACTCTTTGCATTAAGTGTGGGAAATGTGAAACTGTATGCAGATTTGATGCAATAGAAAATTTTAATATTAATCCATTTTCATGTGAAGGATGTGGTTCTTGCGTTTTAGCATGCCCACAAAAAGCTATAAACTTTGAAGATGAAAAAATAGCAAATGCATTTATTACTGAACTAGACAAAGGTGTAATTTCAAGAGCAGAAATGAAAATAGGAAGCGATGGCTCAGGTAAATTAATAAGTTATTTAAGGAAAAACGGAAAACAATTTAGTACCGATGAAAAGCTGATTATAAGCGATGGTTCACCAGGAATTGGATGTTCTGTTATATCTTCTATTACAGGAAGCGATGCTGTTTTAGTAGTTACAGAGCCTACAAAATCTGGACTTGAAGACTTAATTAGAGTAGTAGCTTTATGTGAACATTTCGGAGTATTTACTATGGTCTGCATCAATAAATTTGATATAAATGAAGATATGAGTACTAAAATAGAAGAATTCATTAAAAAAGAAGGCTTGGTTCTAGCAGGTAAAATTCCATATGATGACACTGTTATGAAATCTATAAATGAGTTAAAACCAATTATATACTATGAAGATAGTAAGGCATCTAGTGCTATTAAAGAAATGTGGCAGAACATAAAAAATTACATTTATTAAATTGAAAAACTAATTATAGAGGAGAAAATAAAGTGGAGAGAGTAATTGAATTTCATAAAGAAGGATATAATTGTGCGGAATCTGTATTAAAAGCATTTAATGAAGATACAGGATTAGATATTCCAGTATCAATTGCAAGTCCTTTTGGTTCTGGTATGACGGTTGGAAGTACATGTGGAGCAATCACAGGAACTTTAATGGCAGTTGGTGCATTAAAAGGAAGAAATACAAGTGAGGAAAAAAATAATTCAAGAATATTAACTAAAGAAATAATAACTAAAGTTAAAGAAAAGTATGGAACACTTGAATGTATTGAGCTAAAGAAAAAAGGTGTAACTTGTACAGAAATTATAGAATACGCCTATGAGCTATTAAAAGAGCAAATAAAATAAAAAAGTTTATTAATAAATAATTTAAATTTAATTTTGTAAAATATGAGGAGGAAATTAAGAATGAAAATAGCAATTGCAAGTGATGGAAAGTACGTAAGTGGACATTTTGGACACTGTGAAGGATTTACTACTTATGATGTAGAAGAAGGTCAATCTTTAAAGAAAGAATTTATACCTAACCCAGGACATAAACCAGGATTCTTACCAGTATTTTTACATGAAAAGAATGTAAATGTAATAATTGCAGGAGGAATGGGCGAAACTGCTCAAGAACTATTTAAAGAAAATCAAATAGAAGTAATTGTTGGCGCAGAAGGTTTATGTGATGATATTATTCAAAAATTTATAAACGGTCAATTAAATTCAACAGGTAGTGTTTGTACTGAGCATGCACATGAAGGGCATTGCGAGGATTAATAAAGTAAGAGATATTATTTGTTTTTAGTATAATCAAAAAATTAACAAGTCAGTATGCTAATCTATTTAGCTTCATGGACTTGTTATTTCTTTCATATGCATTAGTTTTAGGATGAAAGATTTCTTTTAAATGTAGAAATTATTGATATATATTTAAAATACAGTAAAATTAAATTAAAACATAAATAATATTGTGGAAATTAAACAAAACATAAGTTTTGTTAATTATATTAGAAATAATACTATGATTACATAGTTAAATTTATTAAAGTAAAATGAGGTCGATATAAATGGATAACATAAGGAAACGTGCTATGGAGCTATTTAAACAGGGGTATAATTGTTCTCAATCTGTATTTGGGGCCTTTTGTGAAGAGTGTGATATGGATTTTGATACAGCACTTAAATTATCATCTTCTTTTGGTGGCGGTATGGGAAGGTTGCGTGAGGTGTGTGGAGCAGTAAGCGGCATGTTTATGGTAGCCGGTATGAAATACGGTTATAGCGATCCAAAGGATAGCTTATCTAAAGCAGAACATTATAAAAGGATTCAAGAGCTAGCTGAACAATTTAAGGAAAAGAATGGTTCTATAGTTTGTAGAGAACTTTTGGGACTATCTACTCAAAAAGAAAGTTATATACCGGAAGAGAGAACTGCTGAATATTATAAGAAACGTCCATGTGCAGAGATCGTGGGTGATGCGGCTGAAATAATATATAAGTTCATAACATCTAAGAATAAGGATGTATTATAAGAAAAATTTGAATTTTAGGATTTGATAAAAATATTCAATAGTGAAAATGTGGTTTTGTTACTATATATGCAGATTTGAAGCTTTTCATAAAATTGAGTATAATTAAGTTAACAAATAGTTACAACAGATTTAGGTATTATACTAGTTTAAATATATAGTAATCCAGGGAGGATGGAAAATGGCAAGACCAACAAAATTTAGAAGAGTTGAGTTTTTTCCAGAAGATGATTATTTTGTACCATGGGGAAAACCAAAATGTCAAATTGAAGAAATAGTCTTAAAAGTAGAAGAACTTGAAGCAATGAGACTTAAAGATATAGAAGAGTTAAATCAAGAAGAGTGTGCTGAAAAAATGCAGGTATCAAGACAAACTTTTCAGAATATAATAGACAGTGCAAGAAAAAAAGTGGCTACAGCTTTAACAGAAGGTAAGGCAATAAGAATAAGCGGAGGCCATTATACTACAAAGCTTTGTAAATTTAAATGTGCAGAATGCGGAACAATTTATGAAATAAATTTTGATCAAGACAGAGTAGTATGCCCAAGCTGCGGATCTGATAAAGTTATGTGTAGTAAAAAAGCAGGATTTTGTAAAAATTGGTGCAGAGGTAGTAATACAGATACTATTAAATAGTTTTAGTTTTAAATTATTAAGTTTATATCCACAAAAATAAATAATAATAGATCAAGTAAACAAACTTGGGTCTATTATTATTTTTTTGTTTTGAAATTCTTTATTTATTCATTATTACAGTCATGATGATGACACATATCACCAGAATCTACAAGAGAACCATTAAGCCAGTTTAAAGCTACAGTATTTACATCTCCAGAGCAGCCACGCAATACTTCTATTCCTGCATTGCTTAGCACTCTTACAGCGCCTTCACCCATATTACCTGCAAGTAAAACTTTAACATCCATAGCAGAAAGAGTAGATGCAATGTTTGATTTGCAGCCACATCCAGCTGGTGATTCAAGAGTTTCAGAACCTAATATTTTTTTATTTTGTGTATCAACCGTAAAGATTGTGTAGTATTCACAATGGCCAAAATGATCATCAATATTATTATCGAGTGATGGTAATGCAATTTTCATAATATAAACCTCCAATAAATATATAGATGAGCATATGTAATAAAAAGGTTATTGGCATATGCTCTTATATATTATAATAAACCTATTAATGGCATATGTCAATAATGCTTGGTTAATAAGAAAAGAGATATGACTACATACAATATTTTTAATTGAAATGTATTAAACATATAAAATCCTTATATATTTTATATGTTTAATAGGTAGTCTAAATTGGAGTTAGGCTACCTGTTTTAATATATCCAGAATTTCATTTAATAATGAAGTATAACTTATTTATCTATAAGTTCATCAATATGAACTGTTACATAGTTATCTGATTTAAGAGTTTTAACTATTTTTTGTAATGGAGAATTTTCATCATAGGTTATATTAAGCTTGTTGGCACTAATATTAAAATGAACATAATTCAATTCAACAAATGGATGATAATAAAAACTATGAAGTACATCAGGATCATCATTATTAAGCCCATCAATTATGGATGTCGCATCCGAATTGTGTACATACCCTAAAGGCGTTGGAACAAATAAATGGTAGTCATCTAAGTCATATATATTGTTTTGTTTACTGTCAAAAGGTTCATATATAAATTGAAAATAATCTTCAATAACATTTCTTTGAAGCTCAGTTTCCCCATAATGAGGGCTTTCATAGTATGAAATGGGAATATTTAAAGCGCTTGCAGTATCTATTCCATTTTCAACTATAGCACGTGTTTGATCGACTGTGTTATTTATATCTTTAGTCATTTCGTTGCCTGGCCCGCTTTTTTCATCATCATGTTGATGAGTATAACCATGAAGTCCTATTTCACCGCCTTTGTTAATCAAATAATCTAATAAGTTAACAAATCCAACATTTGTTATATTATCACTTGTTAATAAATCATTATCAATATTATCAGTAGGAGATTTAAATCTAGGAATCCAGCTAACATGATATTTCATTCCTTGTGAGTAAAAAAGATTAGCCATTAATTTTATTTTTGCTTGGTTTTTATCAATTGAATAATTACCACCGCATCCAAAGTCCTCTAATCTTATTAAAGAAACTTTATTACTATAAGGTACAGAAGCATTTTCAGGTGTTGATACACTGTTATCGAGTAAGCTTATACTATTATTTTTAAAGTCAAAAATAGCAATCAAATTAAAAAGTTCCTCTATATCCGAAATAGAAATATAATTAACACCATTACTATTTATTAAATTTCCACGAAGATTGCCTGTCCTAGAATTTTTTGTATAAGAATTTACATTTAAAGAAATCTTATTATTATTGTTAGATAATAAAATTTTATTATCCGAAGTACTAATAGTATAGTTGAGCTTGTTACAAATAAAATTAAGTGGCATATAATATCTTTGTGATTTAAGCAGCATAGGAACATTAATAATATTAGATTCATTTAAGATATTTAAACTTATGCCACTAACTTTTGTTATAGGTCTATCTTCAAATTTAATTTTGGGAGTATATGTACTTTTAAAAGTATTATCAGGAAGTGAACTCGCATATACAGTATTGTTTATAACTGTTAAATCTTTATTGAAAAACTTGTAGTAAAAAAGTGGATGAAAAAATAGAAAAATAGATAGAGATATTGATAATATTAATAAAGTGAATAATTTCTTTTTCTTTTGCATAACTTTCCTCGCCTCATCATTCATAAAATAATTCCACCAAATATTTTATTATAAGTTTGTGACAAGTATTTGTCATAAATATATGCAATGTAGATGGATTATTCAAATACTTAAATATTTTGAATGACTTGGAAGTATTTTAAATAGATGTATTCTGAAGAATATGACAATAAATATTCTTCAGAATATTTTATAGCTAAAAATTAAGAGCATGTATTAATTTATATTGCAAAATCCAGATTTATAGATAATTGGATTATTTTTGAGCTATTATGCCATAAAAATTTTCACCAATGTCTATAGACTCAATAGTTGAAAAGCCTACTTTATCTAACAGTTTCATCAAGCTTACTCTATCTATTCTATGGTCAATAGGAGGACCAAATTCGCTTTCTGCTTTTTCCCATTCAACAATAGTAATCTTCCCATTAGGTATTATAATTCTTTTTACCTCGTTTAAAAAGTTTTCTTTTTCATTAGCTTCATGTAATACAAGGCTGATAAAAGCAAATGTGACTTTATTATCTTCTAATTTTAAATCATTTTCTTCTGTCAAAATCGTTTCTACATTTGATATATTATTATCGCTAATTTTAATTTCAACATCTTTAAGCATTTCAGGTGATATATCCATTGCAAATATCTTACCGTTTTCTCCAACAATTTTGGATGCTGGAATAGTAAAATATCCAATACCGCAGCCTATATCAGCCATTATAGCTTCTTCCTGCAAATGAAGACTTATAAGGGTTTGCTCTGGTGGTAAAAGCTCTCTTCGCTTTTCATTGTCAAGTTTATGTTTATTCTTTGCATCAAATTTATGTGCCATCGTTTAAAATGTACCTCCTAAAATTTATTTTAATCGTATATATATTGCAGAAATAATTATTCAAAACTTAATGATTTCAAATGGGAATCTCAATTCAATGACCATCGAGTGTTGAACATTGCAACATATATATTATACAACTTAAGCATTATAAATTCTTAAGTATAATCATAATTTATATTAATACATAATAAGAGAAATTGAATGTGATTTTATCACAGAAAAATGTATTATATTTTGCTAAGTTAGAATTAACAAGTAAAGTGATTTTAAATAGAGGAGTGTTTTAAATGAAGAATGTTGGACACATAAATAGAATAATGAGATTTATTCCAGGATTAATTCTATTGAGTATTTTGTTTTGGGGAGAAGGAAATTTAAAGTATTTAGGGCTAATAGGTATAATTCCTATATTATCAGGTATATTTGATGTTTGTCCGTTATGTTTGATTTCAGGTAACAAGTCATGCAAGATAAAAAAGTAAATGCCTTTATTAATCCACCTAAAAAAATTCCTTGGTTTTTAAAAATCGGAATATATATTTCAAATAAAGTTACTAAAAAGGACTTACTGGTTCCTAAACTTCTTGCTTGGTATCCTAAAGTTGCAATAAGTTCGGGTATTCTTGAAGCGATGGTGGCTCATGGTAAAGGAGACCTGAATAAACGTATTTTAAAGCTTGTAAGAATTCAGGCGTCTCTAAGTGTATCATGTCCATTTTGTATAGATATGAATTCTTTTGAGTATGAGGAAGAGGGAATAACTAAGGAAGAAATTTATTGTCTGACAGGAAAATATAATATTAATGATGTATCTACATTTAATATTAAAGAAAAATTAGCAATAGAGTATACAAAATTTATATCACAAACTCCTATTAAAGTGCCAAAAGAGTTTATGGAAAAGGTAAAGCTTAGCTTTACCGAACGTGAAATAGTTATTATTGCAAGTACTGTAGCTCAGGTTAACTATTGGGCTAGGCTTATACAAGCCTTAGGTGTGCCACCAGCAGGTTTTTCGAATAAATGTGATATATAGTAATTTGAAATAAAAATACAAATAAAAACATGTAATGTATAATTTTACATTAATTACTGTTAATGATATTATATTTGTAATTCATACAATTAAGTATTTAATTGGGGGAAGAAAACCGAATAAGATTTCTGTTTAACTACTTATACTAACAAAAAGGAAAGATAAATATATAAGAGGAGGGGAACTAGAATTATGTTAACACATGTTGGTACAACTAAAATTGAAACAGAAAGATTAATTTTGAGAAAATTTGGGTATACAGATGATAAAGAAATGTTAAAATACTGGATTAGCGATCCTAAAGTTCAATCATTATATTGTGAACCAGTTTATAGCACAAAGCAAGAGGTTAAGGAGCTGCTTGATAAATATATAGGTTCATATGACAAGGATAATTACTATAGGTGGGCAATAATCCTAAAAGAAACGAATGAATGTATAGGTCAAATTGCCTATTTTTCAGTAGATGACAATAATCATTTTGCAGAAATTGAATACTGCATTGGAAGTTTATTTCAACGAAGAGGCTATGCAACAGAAGCTACAAAAGCTGTTATTAAATTTGGCTTTGATAAAATTAATTTACATAAGGTCCAAATATGTCATAAATCAATAAATTTTGCGTCTCGCAAAGTTATAGAAAAATGTGGACTAGTTTATGAAGGCACACTGAGAGACTTTTTTTATGAAGATGGACAATATGTTGATAGATTATATTACTCAATTCTAAAAGATGAATTTGTATCTAGATAATTTATTGCAATTTAAAATGATAGAGGTATGCAATTATGAAACTTAATTCGGCAACAAGTATATATTTTTCGCCAACAGGAACAACCAAGAAAGTTATCAGCTCTATTTTAAAAGGTATGTGTATTAGTAGTAATACAACAATAGATATGACTAAGCCTAGTATTAGGAATGATTTATCTCCAGCAATTGAGGGAGATATAGTAATAATTGGTGTGCCTGTTTATGAAGAAAAAATTCCTGAAATGTTACATGAGTTCTTAGTTAGCTTAGAAGGGAACGGAAAGCCAGTAGTGCTTATTGCAGTCTACGGGAATTTTGGAGAAGGTATAGCGTTAAATGAACTGAATGATATAGCTAAAAATTCAGGATTTAGTGTAGTAGCAGCAGCTTCATTTATCGGAGAGCATTCATTTTCTACAAGAGAAGTACCAGTGCAAGAAGGTAGGCCTGATTATTATGATTTAAGCATAGCTGAATCTTTTGGAAGAAGCATATTAGAAAAAATGAAAAAAGTAGAGAATCCAAATAATATGATACTAAAAATTCCAGAGGGAAAATTGCCTCTAATGGCGAAAATTTTACCTAAAAATAGTGCTAGGATATTTACCAAAACACCAGTAGCTGATATGAATATATGTAACCATTGTGGTGTGTGCGTAAAATTATGTCCAATGAATATAATTGAAAAAGATACTTTGAAGATAGATAATAACAAATGTATCCGCTGTTTTTGTTGTGTGAAGAGGTGTCCTAAAAGTGCAAGGAAAATTATCTATAGACCAAAGTTTATTGTATCTAAAATGTTAGCGGAAAAAAATAAAATTAAAAAAACTCCACGAATATTTATATAGACTTAGAGGGGAGAGCTAATGGAAAATAGTAGTGTAGAAAGAAAAAGGAATGTAACTTAAAAGCATTTAGTGAGTTTAAGAGAGTATTAAAAAATGGAGGAAGATTTTCATTTACGACATTTCTTAGGAAGAAAGATGAGAAATTTATATGGTTTGATGAGCTAATTCAAAAATATTTACCTCCTTCTGAAGAGCATAAAAAGGATGATAATGATCCAGAATTTGATACAGAAGAAGGCGTGCATGAAGCTTTAGAACAAGCTGGATTTAAAAACATACAGATTGTAAGTGAAGAAAAAACTTTTATATATAGGAATGAGCAAGAATGGTGGGATAAGCTTTGGACTCATGGTTATGTAAAAGTATTAGAAAAAATTCAAAAAGACAAAATAGAAGAATTAAAAGAAGAAGTTTTCTCAAAACTTAAAGAAATAAAAGGAAGAGAAGGAATATCTGTTACAATGTTTGTTGCATATTCTATTGGAGAAAAATAATTTTCTAACAGTAGAGCTTCTGAGCATGTAGGTTCTTTTAACGTCCAAATATTCTCCGTCAATAGGAGGAGCACATCCATTAACTATAGGAGCTCTTCTATTGTCTGGAAGTGTGTCTATAGAATTAGAAGTAGTTTTTATTGAAGATGTATTTGTACTCTTACTGTTAGGATTAGTATGTGAGTTTAAATTTACGTTTGTATTATCTGTAGATTTAATTTCATTAATGATATTTTCTTTTAAGATACATGACTAAAATAGATATATTCTAGTATGGTTTGCCATAAATATGGTAAGGAATATATATTCTAAGCCATATTTATTCTTAAGAATAGTACCATATATATGGAGAACAATATATATTCTGAAGAATATGCGCCAATAATGCGGGTTTTGAGGTTGTAGGCTTAAAAAGCTTTGCATTTTTATGTGATTTAATATAATAAAACATATATCCATATTAGCAGAGAGCACAAATGTAGTAAGTACTTTTAACTTTGATTAGAAAATTAAATATAGGCAAAAAGGACTCCAAGGCTTAACTAACCTTGGAGTCCTTTAATCTGGGGATTATTATTAATTTGATTTATATAGCAAAAAAGCTTCTTTAATGTAACTTTCTTTTTAAGACTTGCGGTGGAATAGGCCATATTCTTGATATAAGCATAGGTTTGAATTGTATTATCTTTAAAAAATATAAAATCAATAAGTTCCTTTTCTTCTTCAGTTAAATTATTAAGTGCGAATCTTAAATCAATATAATCACATTCATTGCAAAGTAAATATTCAAAGTCAATATCATTAGATGGTAAATCTTTTTCAACATCATCATGTAAGCTTAAAGCATCATTTCCATCAGTGGAACTTTTAGTTTTAGTTCTCTTAATCAGGTCATTCATATTATTTTTAATAGCATTTGTAGCATAAGCAACAAAACTATGCTTTTCTAAATTATATAGTTTAAGGCATTTAAAAAGAGATTTATAACATTCATTATGCAAATCATAAATTTCATAACCATCTATAAAAGTTCTTTTAGAAATGTTAATTATTAAAGGTTTAAATTCTAATGCTAGTTTCTCTTTTGATAACTGATCGCCATTTTTACCTCTGTAAACTAATTCTTCAACGTAATTAAAATCCATACTGCCCTCCATATTCATTAATAAATATTCTTTTGGATTACATAGCAGGCCTTAAAAATAACCTCTATATTTAGTATATATGATGAAATTTCATATATCACATATGAAATAAAAAATAATTGGGATTATGAATCTATAGAAGTTTTTTATTTAAAAGTTCTTGGTTGCAGAAAAGTTCCGTATTGTAGCATAGCTACTCTTTTAGAAGTGTATATCTCATGTGGAGGTGTATGAAAATGAAAAAATTTATTATAGCAGTAGGTCACACTGCAAGTAGGAGTGTTGGATGTGGAGTCATTGACATTACTTTTTTATTTTTTAAAAGTAGTGTTTAATAATATTTATAACTATATTGACTAGGTATAAATGCTGCTGTATAATTTTGGTAAAAGAATAGGGGTGGAAAAATGAACCGAGATTCTGTTTCTGAATGTCCAAGATGTAAAGAAAAATTAGTAGCAACTCGATTAAGCTGTGATAACTGTGAGATGGAACTTAGCGGTGATTTCCCTCTAAGTAAATTTGATTATTTATCTATTGATGAAAGAGAATTTATAGAGTGTTTCCTAAAACATCAGGGAAATTTTAAAGCTGTTCAGAATGAAAAGGATATGTCTTATCCAGCAACTAAAAAGAGATTAGTTGATATACTTGAAAAATTGGAATTGGTACAGTCTAAAGGTGAAGAAAAGCTGGATTTTTCACTGAGTAAAGTAGCACATGTTGATATTAATGATACTGACAGTATAGTTGTTAAAACAATAAAAGAGAAACTTAATGATAATACTGGTAGAGCAATTATTAAACTTTATCAAGGAGATAGCTGTGCTATTTGGTTTGATGAAAATGGTAAAGGGCTTGTATCACCAAAAATACCTCCAGCAAATCAGCTTATTTGGCAAGTGTTTGATGCGGCAGTAGAGGTTGTGCTAAATAACGGTGGTAAAGCTGTAAAGGGTAAAGCACGTTCGGGTGCAAAGCTTGGAAGTGATGATCTTCCTATAAATTCTGTTGAAGGATATATTGCTAATAAAGTACATGGAGTAAAAGAAGGAGAAACCGCATTTGGTCCTGGTTTTGTTATTTGTGCAGTACTTGATTGGGCTGATATTTGCAAAAATGAACGTGGGTATCTAACAATGAATCCAACATTTTTAGATAAAATTACGAGGTGATGAAATACACTACATATTGTAGGTTAGAAGTAATATAAGTTTGGTGATTATAAAAGAGTATTATTGGGGGCGCAGATGTGGAATTATGTGGTGAAGTTGTCAAATTAATATGGTTAGATTGTATGATGCGATTTAAGAGTTTGAAATTTTACAGACACTGTCTGTAAAATTAACATGGTCTCATTTATTAAAGTTGATAACAATTGAAGATAACTTAAAAAGAGATTTTTACTTGAGGTAGATAAGAGTGGAATACATGTTGGTCAATATTTAACTCAGCTGCCACCTAAGGAATTATTACAAGAAAAATTACACAAGGCAATACAAAGAGCTAAAGAGAATTTTGTATTATTCCCAATATTATTTTATGCGAAAAAGGAAAATATTAAGAAAATATAGATTTGCAGGATAAATATTACAAAGTGCTATAAATGGCATAATTACTGGGTTTAGAAAGTTGAATGATGGTGAAATAAAGATTTTTTGTAGAAGTGGGAAACACATAAAAAAAGCTGCACTACAAGGCATCTAAACCAAGTAATACAGCAATCCACAAAAATAAATGGTGCCGATGGCCGGATTCATAAAATAGGCATTTTACTAATTTCTACTAAAGTTTGAAAGCCTCTTGTTATCAGGGTTGGGCCGTGTACAAGCAATTTTGATTTTTACTAATTATTGTTGCAAATTTTAAAGATGATCGAATTGTTGTGAATTGATTAAAATTCAAATTTTTGATATTTATAGTATATAATTTATTATCTTTAATAATAAATGAATTTATAATCTACTTGTTTTTATTTTAAGAATAGAAGTACATAAAAATTGTTTATATTGATAATTAGTTAGTCTATAATATAAATATAATATAGAGTATTATTTATCGGAGGGAGTTCTATGGAAAAGATTAATGAAAAAAATAATTTATATGATCAATTTTTAAAATATTCATATGCAGATTTAAAGGAATTATTTAAAAAAGCAAAAACAAAGGAAGAACAAGATTTTTATATTACTTTATCTGAGATAGTACTACAAAAGGAACAAGAAAGAGTAATAGGTAAAAATTAATGGCTACTTATACTATATTTGCAGGTGTAAATGGAGCTGGAAAAACATCAATATATGAGTCTATTTATTATGAAAGAAATAAGGATGAAAAAAGAATAAATACAGATGAGATGGTAGCAAGAGTAGGTTCATGGAAAGATAATAATCTTCAAATCAAATGTGCAAGAGAAGCTGTAAAGCTTATAAATCATTATATAAAAAATGATATATCATTTAATCAAGAAACTACTCTTTCAGGTAAAAGTATTATTAAAAATATAGAGAAAGCAAGTGGAAAAGGTTTCCATGTAGTTATAAATTATATTGGAGTTGATAGCCCTGAAATTGCAAAAGAAAGGGTTAGAAGTAGAGTATTAAAAGGTGGACATGGAATTCCAGCTGAAGCTATTGAAAGAAGATATTATGAGTCACTAGATAATTTGAAAGAAGTGCTGGATTTGTGTAATGAAATAAATCTGTATGATAATACAGATAGATTTAAACATGTAGCATATATTTGTGATGGAGCTATTAAATGGAGAAGAGACATAATTCCTAAATGGAGCTGCACTATTTTAAAATAGATTATTTTAATTAGAATACCTTAATGATCTTTTTATAGGGCTAAAAATAAGCTAGGCTATCAGCCTAGCTCTAATCAAACATGCAATTAATCTTCTCATATTCCGTCTTATTCTTTTCTTTATTTATCTCAGCATAAACAAGCATAGTCATTTTAATATCAGTATGACCAACCCAATCCATTGCAGTACGAGGGTTAATATCTTTACTTAAGCAGTTGGTTATAAATATGTGTCTCAAACTATGGTAGTGTATATCGGTCTTAATACCTGCCTTTTTTAATGCAGATTTTAAATGTCTGTTAGGATTCTTATTATCTATATAGTCACCATTTTCTTTGCAGAATATTAGATTATTATCACAATATAATTCACCATATTTTAATTTATGTTCCATGTTCTTTTTCATTATATTCTTAATTATTGGCTTAAGCATACTTGGAAGAGGTACCTCTCTAATACTAGTCTTAGTTTTAGGGATAGTAACTTTATTAGCATATATTTTTTTGCCATCTTTATCTCTTTCACCAGTCCAGACATATTTAACTGACTTTTTTATTTTAATAGTCATATGGTTAAAGTCTATATCTTTTACTTGTAAAGCCATTGCTTCTCCTAGTCTAACCCCACACATTAAACCTAATAAAATAATTCCTTCAAGTGGATCGCCTTCTAGAGCTGCTATAAATCGTTTTTGATCGTCTTCTGAAATATAATTTTCTTTTTCTTCTATAGATTTCTTCCCACTTTTCAAAGGTAGAATCCTTTAGTGATGGCCTTTTAATATTCCATAACCAATCATAATAAAAATTCCCAAGAGTTGAATTATCACTATTACTTACAAAATTCTCCTGGAATTCTTTTAATTTAGCTTTATCTTCTTTTTGAGTTTTTCAATAAATTGCTTTTCTCTTTTGTGTTCCTGTTAATGGATCATACCCAGTGGTTAGCATTATGCACCAATATTTTTTACCATTTCCAGTAACCCATTTTGCTGAACCCTCTCCATTTGACCTCTTTGCCATAACTCTTTCACACCTACTCGCAAATAGTATTTATATAAAATTGGAACTATAGTTTTCGTAACTAAAATCCTATGATGTTATTTTGTGGTTGTTGCTAAGAAATTATTCTTCTCATATTGTTTTGAACTACCATGATCAATATGCTCATGTTCATTGAGACAATTTCTTTCATGAAATTTTAGATTCAGAAATCTATTGAATAGAATTGATAATTCATTTATATCTTCCTCGGTTAAATGATCAACTTCATGCAGAGGACATATTGATAAAATGAATTTAAAATAATCATGATTCTTCATATTTATAGTCTTCCAGTTAAATAAGTCAAAGAAATATTTCTTATATAATTCATTCATTTCTAGTTCGTAATCTACAATTTTTGTTTCGTCAGCATTAATTGTATTTTCTATATCCTTATCAATAGCTTTACTGAGTCTTAATTTATTAGAATAGAAATTTGTATTATCATCATCATCTAATAAGTCAGAAGTAGACTGGTTTAAGCTTTCAGCTATTGCCTCTAATATTGATATAGTTGGAGTTCTTTTATTATTTTCATAATTGTAAATTGCATTTCTAGATAGTTTACATTTATTTGCAAGTTCTTCTTGGGAAAGGTTTAATTTACGCCTATAAAATTTGATTTTTTCACCTAATGTCATTAGTATCACTCCTTAGAAACATTTTACAAATATTTCACACAGATGTAAACAAAAAAATGTAAAAATATTCAAAAAGATATTGACTTCATACAAATGAATTCATATAATTTAAATATGGAAAATTCATACAAATGTGTGAAGGAGGTAAAATGAATATAGATGTTAACAAAATTAGAATTGCACAGGCTAATGAATGCTTATCAGTTAATGGATTAGTAGAGAAAACAGGCCTTGGCAGGGCAACAGTTTCAAAGATCATTAATGGGTATGTAAAACCATCACCTAAAAGTATTGGATTAATAGCAAAAGCACTAAATGTTGAAGTAAAAGAATTACTATTAGATGAAGACTGATTTATTAAATAATGATTATGAGAAATTGTGATTAAAATTTTTTAGCATTGATAGCTAAAACACGTCATTTATTTAAACGATAACATTTAGAATATTTACAAATGATATTGTTGCTAGAATCGACTAATTATAGGGGGATGTAAATGGATATAAGAAAACAATAAATACTAAAGAATTGGCAATATTATTAGATGTTTCTGAGGCAAACGCTAGAAGAATAACCCATATTCAAGGAGCACCAGTCCTCAGAATAGGAAGAGATATTAGAATTATTATTTCAAAACTTGATCAGTTCTTAGAAGAACATATAGGAGAAGTTTTATAGAGTGAGGGGGATTTTGATGATAAGAAAATTTGATGGATTAACAGCAAATGACTTAATAGAAATATTAAAAAATGTGCCTAGAGATACAAAAGTGTGTATTGAAATGTTAGGAGAAAACTTTCCAGTTAAACAAGTTGAACAATGTATTTATTATGATTGGAACAAAGGACAAAAGGTTCAAGAGCATAAGGGGATACTAATAAAATAACAAAGAAAGAATTAGATTGATATAGTTGCGGTAGTTTTAGTTACTTTGCGTGTATAAGTTAAGTATCATAGTGAATGAGGGATAAATATTGAATTTAATAATATTTGAGTACTATGTGTTTACCTGTAAGGTAATAGGGGTGAACCCATCTTTTAAAGGTCTTGCAAAGTTTAAAAAATTTTATATGTGGGAGCGTAGTAATAATGGGAGAGATTAGATGGGTAAAATTTGAGGTTAATATGTATGATGATACTAAACTTAAGATATTGGATAACATGGATAATAGAGATTTACATCAGTATGTTTGGACAAGGCTTCTTGTTTTAACCGGAAAAGTAAATCGTGGAGGATATTTATACATTACTAATAATATGCCATATACAGTTAAGACATTAGCAATAGAATTTAATAGAAGTATAAGTGAAATAAAAGCATCTATTAAAATATTAATAAAATTAGAAATGATAGAATTTACAGAAGGTAAAGTTTTTAAAATTAAAAACTGGGAAAAACATCAAAATGTTGAAGGAATGGAGAGATATAGGCAGCTAAATAAAGAAAGAGTTGCTAATCATAGAGCTAAAAAGAAAGAAAATAATGAGAATAAAAACGAAGATAAAGTTATTAGTAATGCACATATAAATGACAGAGAAAATAATGAAGAAATTCATAATATAGAAGCTCAAGCTGAGAAGAATATTTCTGATTCAGGAAATGAAGAAGTTAGAAATAACTTAAATGATAGTAATGTTGCCGAGGATGATAATAGAAACATTATTAATAATGAGTGTAACATTACATGTAATGATGATAATTGTAACAGTAACATTACAGTAATTGAACAGAAAAAGAAAGAGATTAAGAAAAAGAAGAAGATAGAGAGTGAGAGAGAAATAAAGTCTAATTATAATACTAGTTTAAATATAACTGGTGGCATATCAGAATTTGAAGAAGTCAGTCACGCTAATAGCGATACCTCTTCAGCTACATCAGCAGATAATAATGCTACACATGATGATTTAGAAAAGGAAAATGCCAGTGAATTAAAACTTACTGATGATTTGAAAAATAATGGTATGAGCAGTCAAAATGCTGCAAAGCTATTAACGTACTATGAAAACTTAACAGGGAGACATGGTGGTCTTAATATAGGGATTCTTAAACTAGCTATTGATATGCATGGATATAATAATGTGAAAATGGCTATGGATAAGGCTTTGGAAGTTAATAAAGTAAACATGACTTATATTAATGGAATACTTAAAAATTGGAGAAGAGAAGGGTATCCCAAAGATGATATGGAGGTAAAGGATAATGGGGTTAGAGGCTCTGGAAAGAATAACGCAGCGGATAAAAATGAATTTACAGGATTCAAGCCAAAGAAACCACGAGACATTACGGATGAAGAACGAAAACGATCAGAAAAAGACCTCATATAAATGTGATAAGTGCTGTGATACAGGATGGATGCTAATTCCCCAGGAGAACAGGCAGCCTCTAGCAGTAAGTTGTGAATGTAGAAAAATAGAAAAGCTAAAAAGCGAGTGGAAGTATTCAGGCATTAATGTTGAGCATAGCAATAGTACATTTTCTAACTTTAAGATTTGGAATGAAGCATCTGAAAGAGCAAAGGATACTGCAGTAGCTTATTATAATGATTTTGATGAAGCTAGGAATGGAAGGCGTAATAGTATTTTATTTTGTGGACAAGTTGGAAGTGGCAAAACTCATCTGAGTGTTGCCCTTGCACTAAATTTTCTGAAACAGAAGATTAAGGTAGTGTATATGCCATATCGTGATGTAATTACAAAAGTAAAACAGAATATGATTGATGAAGAGTATTATAGTAGAACTATTTCAAAGTATCAACTATGTGAAGTTCTACTTATTGATGACCTCTTTAAAGGGAAAATCAATGAGAGTGATATAAATATTGTATTTGAAATAATTAATTATAGGTATCTTAATTATCTACCCATAATAATTAGCAGTGAATTTTCAGTTGATAGACTATTGTTCTTTGATGAAGGTATAGGCTCTAGGATCTATGAAATGTGCAAAGATTATGTAGTAGAAATTGAGAAGGATACTAGGAATAACTATAGACTTAAATAAGAGATGATCAATTAAAAAGGTACATGGTTTTCCTGGGAAATATAAAGGGCATTATATATCCCTTATTGTATAGCAACCACTAGTTGGCTACATTTTTGTCTATAGCAAAAAAAGTCAGTAAAATAGGTTGGGTTATTTTTGTTATTACAAAATTAAATGACTAAAATAAGATTGAAAATATAATCTTACTTTAGTCCTTATTTTTAAGCTACATCAAATTTAGTAACTTGTCTTTGAGTAACTTGTGCACCTGATTTCTTAACTAAATCACCAGAATTTGTTTTAAATATATTCTTGGCAATTATAGTGTTCATAAGAGTATTTATTTGATCTTTAGTAAGATTAGGTTTTACTCCAGAAATACTCAAAGTGCTTTTTTGGCCACCTTCAGTTAAAAAAGTCATAGATAAAGAAAATTCCATTTAATTTTACCTCCATTTTTAAAAATTTAATTGAGAATTAAGAATTGAGAGTTAAGGAAACTCCTACTCATAACGTCGTAGGAGTACTCACAGAGTAAGCGACTATCATCAAATCATAGATTTGAGATATCTGCTTAAGCATTAACTAAACTAGAAGATTCATTTATGAAGTAATCTCTAGTATCAGCGCCTAAAACATCTTTGATAGCTTCAGCAACCTCATAGATATTTTGAGCAGCAGCATCAGTTTTTACATTAGAAAAACTCTTCTTGCTATAGATCGCGTCGCCAGCCTTATCGGTCCCACTTTGAACCTCAATACTTAATGAAACGGTTTGAATTGATTTTGTTACAGCCATTTGTTTACCTCCTTCATTTTCTTTTCATATAGGATATATGGGTAGATTTGAGTTATCACATAAATAATTCAAACTTTTTTTTAAAAATGATAAGTAGATTAAGAGTAAAGAGGAATTAGTATTGAAGCTTTAGATTACCCGAAATCTTAGTTAAGGTTAGATAATAAACTTATTTAAAAACATGTTATAATATATTAAGTACACTATAAAAATGAATTTATGGAGTAAATTTCAAATTATTAAGAACAAGGAGATAAATATATGCAATCAAGTAAAAGTAAATATTTGATTATATCAGGTATAGTCATTTTATTCCTACTAATATTTCCTATTACAATAGCATTTAATTATGCTAGAGACACTGCCTCTACTAAGGAAATTAGCTATAATGAATTTATACGATTACTAGATGAAAAACAACTTTCGAAAGTAGAAGTAACAAGTGAAGAGCTTATAATAACACCAAGTGAAGGTAATGAAGCATACAAAGGAAAAATTCTAAATACTCCTAATCTAAATGATGAAACACTGATATCGAAACTTCAAGAGGCGGGAGTAGAGTATGAGGGGAAAAATCTAAAAGAAACATCCCTTCATAATTTTATGATTATTTGGATAATACCAATTGGAATAATATGTAGTATTATTATAATACCTATGGCAGCTATATATTTTATTTGGAGATTTTTATCTTTGAAGAAAGAAAATAAAAGATTACGAATTCAGGTAAAATATTTACTTGATAAAAAATGATGGAATTATTAAAACTGTTGTTTGAAAAGCAAAAAATCAAAGTTGGGCATACATTTACAGATAAGGCATTTATAGATACAACATTGGTTCCTGATTTACTTAGAGATTTTGCAGATACTCACAAGTATAACTGCTTATTAAAGTTGCACTTGCCTAAAGGAATAAAAGGTGATTATGTAGAATTTTACCATGAAAATGATCATTTAAACGAGTGTGAATTTTTATTACCTTTAAATTCCATATTTGTTTTGAAGAAAAAATACTTTAGTCTTAGATATATGAAAAAAGTATATGAGTGCTATTTAGTAGCACAAGAATAAAATAATTAGAGGGGTAAAAGTAATGAGAATCAAAGAAGATATGAGAGTTAGTAAGTTTATAAGCTTAGTATTAAGACATAAGCCAGAAGAGATTGGATTAACATTAGATGAATATGGATGTGTTAATGTTTATGATTTAATTAAGGGAATAAATAAAAGAGGATATAAGGTTACAATTGAAGACATTGAAAGAATTGTTATGGAAGATGATAAACAAAGATATTCATTTAATGAAGATAAAACTAAAATTAAAGCAAATCAAGGACATTTAATCAAGGTTAATCTTGAATTAAAACCAATAGAACCACCACGCGTGTTATATCATGGAACTGCAACTAGATTTAGAGATAGTATATGTAAAGAAGGAATTAAGAAACAAAATAGACAATACGTTCATTTATCTAAAGATATAGAAACTGCTACAAAAGTGGGGAAGAGACATGGTGAATTAGTTATTTTTAAAATTAACAGTCATCAAATGTATCAAGATGGTTTTAAATTCTATTTATCTGAAAATAAGGTATGGCTAACTGATTATGTTCCAATAAAATATTTGAATATAGAGATATAAGTTTATGATACAAAGATCATATATTAGGGAGAATAGCATAGATTTAGTAGAGCAAGTTGAGATATATAGAATAGCAATAGCATGCGGAATATATTCTAAGACAGAATTAAGTGTATTTCTTGATAAAATTATAGTTGATTTAGATGAACCACCTTATGAAATAATTGAAGCATCCTTGGCTTGCAATAAAAACATGCAAGATGCTTTGCATATTTTAAAAGAATACTTTTATAGTAATAATGGTTCTAAAACAAATATAAATGCCCCTGTTGTGGATGTTTTACATTTGATGAAGAACCAGATGGAAACTATGATATATGTCCAGTTTGCTTTTGGGAAGATGATCCAATACAGTTGTTTGAACGAAAGCGAGTTAATTTAAAAGATATTAATTACTTCAAGCTCAACGAATAATGAGCGAAGTAATTATATTTATAGCACTATTCTATTAAACGTACCTTTGCAGTGGCTTGAAGAGTATTAATATCTTCGATTCTTTTAAATTAGGTAAAGAAAAATAAAATAATATATTTACAAAATGAATGAGGATTATAATTAATTACTGTTAACAAATAAATTAAATAATAAGTGAAGGTATAAAAGGCAGTAAACATTCAAAAAATCAAATGTTCACTGCCTTTTGTTAAGCTACTTTATGAGAATCATCATTAGATCCATTCGTATCTATAACAACTCCAAGCTTAGTTGATATTATGGTATTAAGTTTATTAATTGAACTTGATAGGCCATTAATTTGTTTCTCTAAGCGGATAAGCAAGTAAACTGCAACCGCTACAGGAAAACCATTATTAACTGCAAGATTAATTAATTCATTTACTTCCATAATTAATCACCTCCTCATATTGGATATATGAAAAGAAACAAATTATAACAATAGTAATGAAATAAAAATTAATTAATAGAAGTATTAGAAAATTTACTTATGTTTGAGAACCTCCATTGATTACATGATTGTAATAATGCTCTATAGCCATATCTACTATAGAGCTTACATAAGTATTCAAATCAGGATGAATACTTTTTAGTTCATTTAATTTTCTAACAGTAGAGCTTCGGAGCATATAGGTTCTTTTAACATCCAAATATTCTCCATCGACAGGAGGGGCGCATCCATTAACTATAGGAGCTCTTCTATTGTCTGGAAGTGTATCTCTAGAATTAGAGGTAGTTTTTATTGAAGAAGTATGTGTATTACTACTATTAGAATTAATAAGTAAATTTAAACTTACGTTATTACTATCTATTGGTTTAATCTCATTAATGGTATTTTCTTTTGATAGATTAGTGGATTTAGTTTCAGACTCTTCACATGAAGAACTATCATCAAATGAAAAGGATGAAATACATTCTCCAAGTAGAACAGGGGTATCGCTAAATCCACATATATCAAGCTCATCTTCACAAGCAAAATCATTTATAGGTACATCAGATTTTTTCTTCTTTGCCATAAATATATCTCCTTACTTAAGTATTTCACTTAGGATATATGATTAGAATAGCTATATTCTAGTATGGTTTACCATAAATATGGTGAAGAATATATATTCTAAGCCATATTTATTCTCGAGAATATTACCATATATATGGAGAACAATATATATTCTGAAGAATATGCGCCAATAATGCGGGTTTGAAGACTACATGCTTCAAAAAGACTTGAATTTTTATGTGATTTAATATAATGAAACATATATCTATATTAGCAGTGAGAAATTTTGAGCTGCTAATAAGCTATGGAGTGTGTTGTGAAATGATTAAGGATGAAATCAAAATGAAATCTAAAGAGGGAGAAGTATTTGATAAGAAGCAGATGGCTCTGGCTATTAGAAATTCTACTTATGATGATAGTTTAGGTTGTTCTTTATTGGCTGAGGGAATTATTAAAAGCTGTGAGATTTGTAATCTTAACTGTGTTTGTGAATTAATTGATGAAGTAGTTGAGATTTATAAAGAAGAGAGCACAAATGTAGTGAGTAGTTTTAACTTTGACTAGAAAATTAAATATAAACAAAAAGGACCCCAAGGCTTAATTAACCTTAGAGTCTTTTTTGTTGAGGTTTATTGTAAATTTGATTTATATGGTTAAAGATCTTCTTTAGTATGACCTTCTTCTTAAGACTAGCAGTAGAATAACACATATTCTTAATATAAGCATAGGTTTGAATTGTATTATCTTTAAAGAATAGAAAATCAATAAGTTCCTTTAATTAAATCATTCATATTATTTTTAATTGCATTTGTAGCATATGCAACAAATCTATGTTTGTCTAAATTATATAGTTCAAGACATTTAAAAAGAGATTTATAACATTCATTATGAAGATCATATATTTCATAACCATCTATAAAAGTTCTTTTAGAAATATTAATTATTAAAGGTCTAAATTCTTGTGCTAGCTTTTCTTTTGATAATTTATCTCCACTTTTGCATTTGTAAACTAATTCTTCAACATAATTAAAATCCATATAGACCTCCTATATTTATCAATAAATATTCTTCGGGGTTATATAGAAGGCTATAAAAAATAACCTCTATATTTAGTATATATGACAAAATATCATATATCCCATATGAAATAAAAAATAATTGGGAATATGCATCTATAAAAGTTATTGGCTGCAACATAAACGCTTTTTTAGAGGTATTTCCCATGTGGAGGTGTATAAAAATGAGAAAATTTATAGTAGCAGCAGGTCATACTGCAAGTGGGAAAATTGGATGCGGAGTTATTGATAGACTTGATGAAAGTAATTGCGCTAGGGAAATTGGAACATTAGTAGCAGAATACTTAAAGGAGAAAGGATATGGCGTTAATTTACTTAGGATAGATAAAAGTAATAGTTATACATTTGAAGATTGTTATCTTAGAGCAAATCAAGCTAATGAAACCGCAAAGAATTCTGAAGTAGAGATATATGTAGAAATTCATATTAACGCAGGGGGAGGGACTGGTCCAGAAGTGTGCGTTACAGGAAAATCAGAAGTAGCTAATCAATATGCAGCTAAAATAAGTAATTCATTATCAAGTATTTTAAATTTACCAAACAGAGGAGTGAAAACAAGAAATCTTATTGTTCTTAATAATACAGTAATGCCAGCAATTTTAGTGGAGTGCTTATTTGCTGATAGTAACGATGCAGATATCTATAATCCAGAAGTTATTGCAAGAGCTATTGCTAGCGGACTAATCGGAGTCGATAATTCTAGTGATAAAGAGTGGAAACTAGGATGGAATATAAACGATGTCGGTTGGTGGTATTGCACTGATACTATAAATAAGTATTATTATACATCAGATAATGGCTTGAAAGAGATTGACGGAGAGTGGTATATCTTTGATTCCGAGGGATATGCCTTACAAGATAATTGGTACTATGATGAAATAACTAAGTGTTGGCATTACCTAGATTCAAATTGCAAAATGGTTAAAGGCAGCAAGGAGAAACCACTATGGCTTTGGATTGATAGTGGATGTTATGCTTTTAATGAACATGGGCAGATGTATTATGATTGTATTACGCCAGATGGTTATAGGGTTGATAGGGATGGAGAGTGGTTAGAAATTTAATTTGTATAATGTATTGTGGAAATAATGAAATATTATTGAGGGAAATATAGGTAAAATAATAAAAATTTGTAGTATAATAAGGATATGCTATTTATGGAAAATATAGCGTATCCTTATTATTTTGTAAAAAGTAGATTGGGATTAATATTAAGATTCGTATAATGTCTATAATGGGAAGTTTAGTTTTCTGCAAAGTTTTAAGATGGAGTAATTGTAAAATGATGATTAGTTAAGGAGAAGAAAATGGATGTATATTCAGAAGTAGGAAGTATTTTATTAAAAAAATTCTTTTATAATAGAGAGGTGTATGCTAAACAGGTACAAGCATTGGATGGAAAAGTTGTATACAATACAACATACAGTAGTATAGATGCAAATAAAATTAGATATATGTTATTAAATAAAATGTCAATAATGACATACCAACAAAATTTGAATAAACTGAGATGGTTATGTTTTGATTTTGATATAAAATCTAAAGTTTTAGATGAAAGTTATAGATTTGAAGATGATAAAATATACAAAAATAAATTATTTTCAGAAGTTGAAGTTTTATGTCAATTTTTAAAAAACAAAAATATAAATTACCTAATAGAGTACTCTGGAAATAGAGGAATACATGTGTGGGTATTTCTTAATAGAGAGATAAGCAAAGAATTAGGTTATCAAATAGTTAATAATATATACGAAAATGTAAATTTTAAATATATAAAAAAATCAGAAGATGAAATAGCATTAGATTTATTTCCCAAAACGGGAACGAGCAAAAACAACAAGATAGGACTAGGGGTTAAAATACCATTATCATATCATTTAAAAAGTAATCATTATTCGTATTGTATTGAGAATATAAATGAAATTAGAAATATATCTGAATTAAATAATGAAATTATGCAAAATCAGTTACTATTACTTATTAATTCAAAAGAAAATGATATAAAAACATTAGTTGATAATTTAGAATTGAAAGATATTGAAGAAATCGTAGAGTATCAACCATATGTTGCATCAATGGTAGAAAATCAGTCCTTTAGAGAAACATTGGAACAATTAAAAAGATGTAGTATATATAGATATATTCTTGAAAAACAAATCAGAGATTTGACTGAATTAGATAGAACAGTTTTAGCTGGAACGTTAATAAGACTAAGGACAAACGAAAATGATAATTATGGAATAGATTGTTTAATTGAGTACTTTTCTGGTGATATAGAAATATATAACGAAGAATTAACAAAATCTAAGCTTTTGATGTTGGGAAATTTATATCCACCAAATATAAAATTTCTTGAAAAAAAGTATAATATGACTTGTGAGTATAGTAAAAGTAATCAAATAGAAAATGCCATACACTTATTAGACAATGTCGATATAAAAGTTATCAATTTAGATGAAAAGATATTAGAATGGATAATCAAATCAGAAAAAGCATATTTAGCACTAAATGATGAAGTTCCTTTAAATTTTATTTATGATGAAATAAACAATCTAAATTATAAAAATTTGTTACAAGATATAAACAAAATTAAGATTGGTGAATATCCTAAATTGGAATCATATAGATTTGTACGTAATGAGGAAGAAAAGAAAAGAACCTTATATTCATTATCAGGAAAAGATAGAGTTTTAACTTCGTTTATTATGAAGGAAATAAACAAAATGTTATATGGAATGAGTTCAAATTCAAGTTATAGTTATAGATTAAATAATGATATGAGGGTTAGTGATATTTTCATTAGTTGGAATAAACTGTGGTTAAAATACATTAAAGCAATTCAAGATAAAATATATAGCAAGAGTTATGATGAGTATTACATAATAAAATTAGATTTAAAAGGATTTTACGATAACATTGAAATAGAACAACTAAGAGAAATATTATATTCTAAACCAAAAGAATTGATGGAAATTGCTATTTCAAATATTCCGGATAGTAAGATGAAAGAATATAAAAACATGTGTGAATATTTATTGAATGTTACTACACAGATAAATATGAAAGGAGTTCCACAAGGTCCTGCATATGCTAGATATTTAGCCGAAATATATTTAGCTCAAGTTGATAATTTTATTGTTTCGTTTTTAGATGATGAATTCGAATATTACTTTAGATATGTTGATGATATGGTTATTCTTATACAAGATGAAATAAGAGCTAAAGAAATTAGAAAAAAGATTAGTGATAAAATCGGTGAATTAGGATTAGAATTTAATGAAAAATGTTTATTTGGTAAGGTTTCAGAATATAAATATGATATTATAAATCAAGATATTACTAAGTATTTTATAGATGGAATAAATGAAAATACGCCCCAAATAATAGTGGATAAAGCTATTGAAATGGTTAATGATATGTTGAAAAAAAGTAAGGAAGAATTTGATGTTAAGCAATTGCCATTTTATTTAACACATCTAATTGATGAGCAGTATTTATGCCTGAAAAAAGATGAGATAATAGAATATATTATATCGACAGATGTAGGTCGTGGAAGTATGTTTAAACATTTTTATAAAAATGTATTTTTTAAGTACTATGATGAGAGTAAAAAATATTACTCCCAAATTAGTGGACTTTCACGAGGAAATTTTTTAAATGAATTAAGTAAACATCTTGACGCAATTTCTAATGAGCATATAAAAGAGATTATTGATTTCTATAACAAAGAAGAGTTGAATACATATGAATTAAAAGAGTTATATAGGATTATCCTACTATCAGGTGTAGAATGCGAATTTAATTTAAATTTAGATACTGTATTTATAAATTTTATTAATATTGTTTCTAATACTAAAAGTATTAAATGGAATTCTAAATTATTGGAAAACTTTTTAAGTAGACTTCAAAGATATAACGATGTAACACAAATAATTAAAATCCTCAATAATATATTAGAAAACTCTAAATCAATAAATAATAACGAAATTTTAATAAATACCATATATTCAATAACTAAATATAGATGGGATGAGTTTGATAAAAGTTCATTACAATATTTATATAATTTCACTGCCGTTATGACCTTGTTTCTAGACAATGAAAGTAAATTAAAAGACATTTGGAAGAGATTGATAGATAAATTTGATGGATATCAATATGATATAAAATATAATGATTGGTATAAATATGATTCTAATATACTTAGACAAGACATAAGAGATGATGTTTTAGTATGTTTTCTTATGAGTACGTTTAATGAAATTGGAATGAATAATGAGATTGGTGTTACTAATATCGAAAAAGAATGTGCTTTCTATTTCATAATTTATTTGTTTGATATGAAAAGCTCCAAAATTTCCGATATAAGAAAAATATTAGAAGAAAGGAAATTGAAGTTTTTATTATGGTGCTTAGAACCAGAGGTAAGATATTTTCCGTCAGAAAAAGTTGCACTAAAAAATATATATTTGAATAATAGAATATTGTTGCAAAAAGTCAATAAATTAATGATTAGAAGTACAACTGATGTTATTAACAACACTGTAGGTAAAAGCAATTACAAAACAGAAATTGAAGAAGAAATTTGGTATAAAGATGAAAAATATTCATATGCAATTTTAGATTTAGAAGATGAGCTATTAGATTTTAAACAAAAATTAGAATATTTGAATTATTTTGAAGCGATTAATTTTACTGTAAGTATAAAAAATACTGCACAATTTAGAAATAAATATGTAAACATATTTGAGCGAGGAGCATTTACTAGAAAAAATAAAGAAATTTATATTAATGTTAGCAAATTTGATAAGGCATTAGTAATTGATAAAGACAAATATATAATAAATAATGAAAGTAATTTTTTAAAACAATTACTTGATACACTATGTGATGCTGTAATTGAAGATAAGGTATATGATTTAGGAAGAACTTATAAAATATCAAATTTTAAAATTGATTTTGTACCTAGCGTAATTGTAAAAGCTTACGAACAAATGTCATATGTGGAAAAATTAGACGAAGAGATTACAAAAGGCATTGAAAGGTATGGGGAAGATATATATTCAATTGAGTTAGGTAAATTACAGGCTATTGGAAAATTTCTGATAAATGAGAAAGTCACAAATTACTCAAAGGAGATTCAGTTGCTTAAATATTATAACTCATTATATAAGAATGATTTTGAGAAATTTATATTATATGGAAATGTAGAAATTAAACAGGATAACTTATATGAATTAATAAAAACTATTCAAAATTCCATAGGTAAAAATATGAATTATGATGAAATAAATTATGTAAATAAGTATTTTGAGGATGAGGTAAAGGCAATATTAAATATTATAGGGAAAGAAGATATTGAGGCACTCATGGAAATAGAAAATATTAAAATAGAAAGGGATATTACGAACTCATTATCAATTAAAATCAATGGAAGTAAATATAAAATAAATGAATTAAATTATTACGAGGTTGCTTCTACTAATTTATTTAGAAGATTTGAAGAAAGAGATATTTTTGAATTGATAAATTACCAATATACTTACAAATTTGAAAATACTATCTTTAAAATACCTGATGTTATCATACGCATTTTAGAAATAATTGACAATAAAAGCGGACAGTTTGATAAAGAAAACTATGAGATAAATACATCAATTTCAAATTGTCAATATTATGGAGAAGCAGTTGAAGTCATAAAAAATCAAAGTGATGTTGATGAATATGAAGCCAAAAGAAGAATTGGAAAGTTCTTAGAACACGTAGAGCAGAAATATTTTCATGTTGTTTTAAAAGTTATTTCTAGATATAAATATATGAGTGAAGAAGAATTGATAAATTTCAAGGAGGAAATAATTAATAAGATAAATACAGAAAATACATGTATATTTCCACTTAAAAAATTGAATGATGATAATGGATTACATCAAATAATTTTAGGAAAGTTTAAAGAGGAATTTGATAGAAATAGTATTAATTTACGACGCTTTAAAGATGATTATAATTTAATCAATACTGATAAGAAAATAGATCAATTAGTTATAGTAAATGATATTGCAATAAGTGGAAGTCAATTTAAAAAAAATCTGACTAAGTTACTGAATGGCGAAAAGGCACAAAATATTCAGAGTGTAAAGAAAGATGAATTGAAAAAGCTTATAGACAAAAAAGTTAAAATAGTATTAATAAATTGCATATACACGGATGTATTTGAAGAACAAGTTAAGGACTTTCTAAAAACCTATAATTATAGCCAAGATGATATAGAATTTATGGGAACAAAAATTAATTATAATGATTATCTGTTTAAAAAAGTTATAGAAAATAATAAGGATAGAAGGCTATTTCAAGAATTTGTTAGAAAATATTATAATTCTTTTAACGAAAAAATCGTTGGTATTTCATTTATGGATTACTTTGAAAATATTGAAAATGATGATACAAGAAATATATTAGTGGCAAGATATAAAAGTATGCCTAAATTTCATATATTAGTCTTTAGTTATAAAACAAATATATTTAAATATAGGATAGATAAATAATTTTAACTAATGTTGTTTATTTGTTAAAAGGAAACTTCTAATTATTCATATAATTACGCTCTAAAATAAAGAAGTAATATACAAATTAATATAATACGATTTCAATAATGTACATGTAACCAATTAATGTTATATGTTCTTTATTGAAATTTTTTTATTATAAATAGTTTTTTATATAATTTTGAACTGTTTATTAAAATTTTATAGGGTTTAAATTAACACTTAGTGGTAATCATAAGCACAAAATTAATTAAAATCGATGGATGTCCCAAAGGAAAATGTTAAGATAATATGGAATTATTATTAAAATATTACAAAGCTCTATAATACGCATTATCAGTGGGTTTGAGTGATTAAAGCATGGGAAAAACAGGATTAAATGCAGAAGTGGGAAACACATAAAAAAAGCTGTACTACAAGGTATTTAAACCAAGTAATACAGCAATCAACCAAAATAAATGGTGCCGCTGGCCGGACTCGAACCGGCACGGTATCACTACCAGAGGATTTTGAGTCCACCACGTCTGCCATTCCATCACAGCGGCACGTAAACTGACAAAAATTATTGTATCACGTCTTAAAAGATATTTCAATAGGTATTTTTCATTTTTTATTTTTTGTGGAAAATAATCATACATTATCCATTAGTTTATACATAATAAAAATATTAGACAGTATTTTATCTAATTAAAGCTAATAAAAGATTTTTATTCTTTTCTAGTGTAGATTTTCAAATAAAAGTAGATAAATGTGCATAAATTTTTAAATAAAGGTTGTAGCATGTCCAATCATTTGCTAGAATAGGATTAGGGAAAAGTGCCCCACTGGGTTATTTTATGCCCAACTGCAATTTTAAGACTTAGAAATAAGATTTAATATTTGTAATTATCTATTAATTAGGGAGGAGCAAAAATATATGATGTATTCAAAAGAAGTTGAAGAAATGTGTGTACTTGCTAAAGGTCCTAATCACGGATCTGCGCCAATTCCTCAAGAAGGAAGATGGGTTCAATCTAAAGAAGTTACTGATATATCAGGTTTAACTCACGGAATAGGTTGGTGTGCGCCACAACAAGGTGCTTGTAAATTAACATTAAACGTTAAAGGTGGTATTATCCAAGAGGCGTTAGTTGAAACAATTGGATGTTCAGGAATGACTCATTCAGCTGCTATGGCTTCAGAAATATTACCAGGAAAGACTATATTAGAAGCATTAAACACAGACTTAGTTTGTGATGCTATAAACACAGCTATGAGAGAATTATTCTTACAAATCGTTTATGGAAGAACTCAAACTGCTTTCTCAGAAGATGGACTACCTATCGGAGCAGGTCTTGAAGATTTAGGAAAAGGGTTAAGATCTCAAGTTGGTACTATGTACGGAACTTTAGCTAAAGGACCAAGATACCTTGAAATGGCAGAAGGTTATGTTACTGATGTTGCTGTTGATGCAGACAAAGAAATCATTGGATATAAGTTTGTTAACTTAGGAAAAATGATGGAAAGTATCGCTAAAGGTATGGATGCTAACGAAGCATTAGAAGCTGCTAAAGGTCAATATGGAAGAGTTGCTGACGCTGTTGAATTATTAGACCCAAGACATAAATAATTATTTGTAAAGGAGGATTTTTAAAATGGCATTATTTGAAAGTTATGAAAGAAGAATTAACCAAATCACTCCAGTATTAGAAAAATACGGAATGAAAACTCTAGAAGATGCAAAGGCAGTTTGTGCTGAAGTTGGAGTGGATGCATATACAATTGCTAAAGAAACTCAACCAATCGCATTCGAAAACGCTGGATGGGCATACGTTTTAGGTGCTGCTATAGCAATAAAGAAAGGTTGCGTTAAAGCTGCTGATGCTGCTGAAGCAATCGGAGAAGGATTACAAGCATTTTGTATCCCAGGATCTGTTGCAGACGACAGAAAAGTTGGTCTAGGACACGGAAACTTAGGAGCTATGCTTTTAAGAGAAGAAACTAAATGTTTCGCATTCTTAGCAGGACACGAAAGTTTCGCTGCTGCTGAAGGTGCTATCAAAATAGCTGAAAAAGCTAACAGAGTAAGAAAAGAACCATTAAGAGTTATCTTAAACGGTCTTGGAAAAGATGCTGCATTCATCATTTCAAGAATCAATGGTTTCACATATGTTCAAACTCAATTTGACTACTACACTGGAGAAGTTAAAGTAGTTAAAGAAAAAGCATACTCAGACGGAGAAAGAGCAAAAGTAAGATGTTACGGTGCTGACGACGTTAGAGAAGGTGTTGCAATCATGCATATGGAAGGTGTTGACGTATCAATCACTGGTAACTCAACTAACCCAACAAGATTCCAACATCCAGTTGCTGGAACATACAAAAAAGAATGTATCGAACAAGGTAAGAAATACTTCTCAGTAGCATCAGGTGGTGGTACAGGAAGAACTCTTCACCCAGATAACATGGGAGCAGGTCCAGCTTCTTATGGTATGACTGATACTATGGGAAGAATGCACTCAGATGCACAATTCGCAGGATCTTCATCAGTTCCAGCTCACGTTGAAATGATGGGATTAATCGGAGCAGGTAACAACCCAATGGTTGGTATGACTGTTGCAGTTGCAGTTGCAGTTCAAGAAGCTCTTACTAAATAGGCTAAAATACTAGCTTAATAAGGTTAGAATGTATTGATTTAAATACACACATCTAATAGATTTTAATATCTATAGATGTGTGTATTTTTTTATACACAACTATAATTAATTATACGTGTAATATATTAGGAAACTCAACATGTACGCTTATAGAAGGGGGATGGTCAATAAAAGGTAGTAGGGGGTAAAGAATATGATTATCCAAAACAATGGAATATTTTATCATGTGTAGAAAAAGAAATTCTAAAATTTAAACGTGGATGGGCTGAATCTAATTTGGATAAAAGTACAGATGAATTTTTATCCAGATATTTAGAAGTAAAGCCATGCCACTGCGATAGAATCTAATAAATCAAAAATATGAAAAAGAGTCCATAAGGACTCTCTTTATATATGTATTAAATTAATTTCATCTGATTACAGTAGTAGTAGTAGTAGTTATTCTCTTGATTAAATCAACTGCAACCAGAACAATTCTATATTGGCCTGTTGAAGAATCATAATATGCATATGAATTCTCATATGTTCCACCAATTAACATTCTATTTTGATAAAATGACCCCAAAATTTTTAGAGGATCATTAATTGGAGTTTCATAAACATTAACATCAACGGAAATAATCTTGTATGATGTTACGCCGTCTGGTTCTGACCAGCCATCAATAGCATTTATTTGAGATTTAGCGCTTTCTGGCGAAAGACTACCATCTCCAACTGCCTTGGTTATATTATCTAAGTATGTGTTTTTAACTCCATTATAAAGACCTACCTGTCCTCTAAAGTATTTTGTTCTCCATTCATCATTTATATCAGCAACAGAATATTGAGGACTTGATGAAGTTACAATTTTAGTTTCAGATGAAGTTGTAGACGAAGATGAATTTGAATTTGTAACCCATGCTCCACTTGAATTTACATAATATCCATCTATTGAAGTATTATGCGCCATATATCCATCTGCAAAAAAATAATACCAATTTCCATTTATTGATTTCCATGTTCCTTTTACATATGAGTTACCTTCTGTATACTTCCATCCATTATTATCTTGTATCCATTCAGCATTTGCTTTGATTGGATTTAATGCTAATATTGATGCTACTACTAATGAACTTGCTATTAATCTTACGTTTCTCATTTTATTTCCCCCTAAAAATTATATATAAAATAAATAAATTTATTTTATCTTGTGTTATTTTTTGAATGTATTAAGTAAATAATGTTATAGATAGATTTACCACAATATATGTTTTTGTATATAATCTATTTTTAAACATTATATATCTCCATCTTATTTATAGATATAATTAATTATATAGTACATTATTGTAAAATTATATATTTAAATGTAAGAGAATAAATAAAAAACATTTTAGAGATTATATAGGTATTTTATGTATAGTTTGATAATTAGAAATTAAAATTAAAATTATAATAAAAGATAAACTAATTAGATAGCATTAGATTGTTATGATTTTGTCACATAAAAATTATTATAAAGCATGCATTTTTTATTAATAAAAAGCAATGTCGAAAGCTATTTAAATATAAGGTGGCAGAATATTAATTGTGTAAAAGACTATAAATATCTAGATTTAGACAAGGTTTACACAATAATTGATAAAGTTATTAAATAAAATTTACAATGTTATTAGGAAAATATTGCATTTAATGTTGATTTTTCTTGTATTAATGTGATAATATATACATATAAAGACATAAAATTACATATGTATACAAGGATTGGGAACTATGAAGAATTCTCTTTATTTGGGCATCTTGAGAATTTGGAGTTAATGATGCAACCCACCAATCAAAACTAATTTATTTTTTATAATTAGTTTTGATTGGTTTTTTTATTTATAAAATAAGTGATAAATTAAATTTTAAAATTATTTATATAAGAGGTGGATGTGTTATGAATACAAGAGATAAAATTATAAAGGTTATAAATGATAATTTGAAAACAAACTCAGAGTTTGAATTTGTTTCAGAATTAGGAGATTTAACTTTAGCAGATATGTATTATTTAGAAAAAATCTCAGCTATTAATAGCATTAAAGCGAAATTCAAATATAAAATAATTGATAATACTTATATAAAGATTCATTATTCATTTTAATGAGTATTTTAGTGTGAGGTACAGAAGATATGGAATATACAATAAAGATTACTTTAAGCAAAATAAAGAAACAAGAAGAGAACGAAAGAAAAGAGAATAATTAGATTAAACTTTCTGAAGAAATGATGATCTATTCGAACGATGTCGAATTTGTAGTTAACATATTATATGTTTAATATTGAATCTTTTGCATAATTATGATAACATAGACATAAATTTCGAATAATAATATCAAGATTGGAAGCTATGAAAAATTCTTTATATTTGGGCACTTTAAGGATTTAGAGCTAGTTGTGCAACCGACCAATTTAAACTAATTAGAAATATATTAGTTTTTATTGGTCTTTTTTTATATATGAAATAGATAACAATATAAAAAATGAGTTATTGCGTAAATATTGAGTTTGTATAGTAAAATCAGAAAAGGAAGGGTGAAAAGTAATGAGTGAGAAGCAAAAAAATATATTATTGGTTGAGGACATGCCAAGTGTTAGAAAATTTATAAGTCTTATCTTGGAAAATGCAGATTATAATGTAATTGAAGCATCAAATGGTGAAGAAGGAATCGAGATATATAAAAAATCAGGAAATATTGATTTAATAATCACGGATATATATATGCCACAAAAAACTGGTTTAGAACTTGTAGTAGAATTAAGAGAAGAATATAGTAATATAAACGTAATTGTCCTTTCAGACGGTGGAGAAAATAACTTTTCGAACGAGCTAGGTGTGTGTGAAGCATTGGGGGCTACTTATTTTATAAAAAAAGATATGATTATTGATGAATTAATTGAACTAGTGGAAAAAATATTTTCGAAATAACCATGGATAAACTAATAAATCAAAAGCTCATACAAGGCTAAAATTGGCCTTGTATTGGGCTTTTAATTTAAATACAAACTATTTGTCATAAAAGGTAGTTAGTGGTATAATTGTAATAATAAATTTTAAACAATAACTATTATTTATATACCTATAGCTAAAGAAATAGAATTGGAGGTGAGGATAATGAGTAACTTTTTTATTAATATACTTCTTTTAATTTCAGCAATATTTATAGGTGGACATTTATTTAAGGATGCACCTTTTGAATGCAACTCCAAAATTTGCACAAATATTTTACTTGGTTTAGGAGGTGGAATTCTCGCAATAGGTATGATGATTTACTCAATAAATATTGACAGTACAAAAACTTTAGTAGATTTAAGAGTTATAGCATTAATGTTAATATATTACATTGGTGGAATTCTACCGTCACTAATTACAGGAATAATTGTAGTTATATTTAGGACTTTATATTTTGGAATAAATCAATCATCAATAGTTGCAGTTTTTCAAATTCTAATAATAATATTGTCATATCCAATAATTAGTAAATTGAAGTTAAATATGGTTAAAAAGTGGTTGGCGATATACTTAGTTAATACGTTTTTCATAATAGGTACATATTATTACTTGTTATTTAATGAGGATAATGTTTTTAAGATACTTTTGGAGTATTTTATTATTTCGACGATTGCAGCTATATTGTCTTATTATTTATTAAAATATGTTAGGTCATCAAATGAATTGTATAAGAGATATAAAAATGAGGCTACAAAAGATTTTTTGACTGGATTAAATAATACAAGGCAATTTGATTTGATATTTAATAAAAGTGTCGCAAATGCAAAGGAAAAGGATGAAAAGTTATCCTGCTTAATGGTTGATATAGATCATTTTAAGCGTGTTAATGATACATACGGTCATGCAGTTGGAGATATAATTTTAAGAGAATTAGCTGTTATTTTAAAAAATACTTGTAGAGTATTTGATGCTGTATCAAGAGTTGGAGGAGAAGAATTTTGTGTCTTACTAATTGATTGCTCTAAAGATAGGGCTATAGATATAGGAAAAAGAATATGTGATGAAGTAAAGAATCATGAGTTTGAAATTGTTGCTGGTAGAATAATAAGAATTACTGTTTCTGTAGGGGTATCTGCTTACCCGGAATCAACTGATAATATTGAAATGCTACTAAAACAGGCAGATGACTCTTTATATAAAGCAAAGCAAACTGGAAGAGATAGAGTGTGTTCGGCTGATAATAAGTAAATAAAAAAGTTCTAGTTATAATGCATGGTGGAAGTATTATAACTAGAACTTTTTTAAAAGGAGTTTCTAAATAAAGAACTTATTTTCCGATAAGCATGTCGTTTTCTAGTATATGTTCAGTTAGCCAATCATTTAAAAGTTGAAGGATTTTAGTTATATATTCTTCTTGATTTTCATCTATCTTTGAAAAATTTACATCATTGATTCTTTTAATAAAAGCATCATGAGCAACTTTTTGAGTAAACATTCTCTTATAATTTATTTTTTGCATATATTCTTCTTCAGCGTTGAAATGGAATGCGGTATAATCTTGTAATTCTTCTATTAGTCCAACTATTCTATCGTATTTATCAAGAGCAAAATCATTTTTTAAAAGATTATAAGTTTTATCAGCTATCTCAAAGAGTACTTTATGTTGTTCGTCAATAAAATCAATTCCAGTTCTATATTCATCTTTAAATTTGTACATAAATAATTACCTTCTTTCTATAAATATAATATAATGAAATAGTTAAATACATTATAATTATACTTTTAAATACGAAAAATGACTATAGATAAATAAAAATGATATTTATTTTTTAGGTGAATAACCTAAATATTGTTTTATCATTATACAGAAAGGAAAAGAATGTGGTTATATGAATATTATTCAAAGTATAGATAATACTATCCTACAATTTATTCAATTGCATATGAGAAACACTATTTTAGATATAGCAATGCCTTTGATAACAAGTTTGGGGAATAAATTAACAATATGGTCTATTGCTGGACTTATACTTATTGCAAGTAATAAGTATAGAAAATATGGATATATGATTATATTTTCATTATTATTATGTTTAATTGTAGGAAATTTCAGTTTAAAACCTTTGGTTGCTAGAGCTCGTCCTTTCGATGCAAGACCAATACTAGATGTGCTTCTGATAAGTCCGCCAAAGGATTTCTCATTTCCATCAGGGCATACAATGAGTTCATTTGCATCTGCAGTAATTATATATTATATGAACAGAAAAGCAGGAATTTGTGCGCTTATTTTAGGAACTCTTATTGGATTTTCTAGACTATATTTATATGTACATTATCCGTCTGACGTTTTTGCGGGTGCTATTATCGGGGGATTGATAGGTGGTTCAACTATATTTATATTTAAGGAAATTAAAAAGAAAAATATTAATAAATATTATTTCAAAAAAGAAAAATAATATCTTATAATAAGAATATACTAAATTGGTATAAAAAGATATTAAATGTAAAATTCCATAGAAACGACAATCAAAATATAATTTTCAGGGGGATTAAATAATGAGCTGGGATTGTGCAGTGTGGCATAGTAAAAGTGTTAAAAATGAAGAAGAGGCAGGAAAACTATATGAGAAATTATGTGAAGGGGATACTTCGCTGATTGGGCCGACGCAACGAATACAGGATTTCTATGAAGAATTAACATCAAAACATCCGGAAATAGATGATATCGGGGAAGAGGAAATAAATAACTTAGATTTATGTCCTTGGAGTATTGCTTTTGATAAATCTGAGGGCCATATAATAATGTCTTGTGTGATAAGCAAGGCTGAATATGTAAATGATTTAATTCAGGAACTTGCTAAAAAGCATGAGTTATCATTTTTTGAACCCCAAAATTTAACTTTTATTTTATAACGAAAATAACCTTTGAAATTTATGGATAATTATGGTATGATGGTTTGGACTTTTGAATTTGAGAAAAATGGGTAGGAGAGAAAAATTAAATATAGGAGGGGTATATATACTATATGGTCAAATTAAAATATTCTGCTTTGTATACTGATAATTTTGGGTGTGAACAAGCAGAGGTATACTTTTCAAAAAGTGGTTTTCGGCTTAAAGTAAGGAATAACATTTTTGAAAATG
Source organism: Clostridium chromiireducens (assembly GCF_003575225.1). Taxonomy (NCBI): domain Bacteria; kingdom Bacillati; phylum Bacillota; class Clostridia; order Eubacteriales; family Clostridiaceae; genus Clostridium; species Clostridium chromiireducens. The sequence continues at coordinate 1,056,888 of NZ_QXDJ01000002.1, forward strand.
ATAGTTTCAACTTTGAATTTTATACTAAGGGACTTGAAGGAGCTGAACATACTTTTGAATTAAAGGATAATGAATTAGTAGAATACTCTATAGATATTAAGATTCCTTTGCTGCTGGCTTATAATAAAAGCTATTATGTAGAAGAGTTTGTGCTGCATGTTGAAAGACAAAAGAATTATTATAATAATTCACTTTCTTTATTTTCGCAAGATGTAACTTGTGAAGTGGAAGGATATGACTTATATGAATTGCTGCATAAAATAAAGAAGGAACTGCCTAGAGGATATGAAATAGAAGATAATTTTTCTTCTATATTTGGAGCGGTTTACTTTGAGTCCAACAAGGAAAATCCTTTACGTGGAAAAATAATATCTCAAGAGTTAGATAATGATTTAAATAAAGATTATATGAATTTATGGAGTAGCCAAAATAATAAGAATTTTGAGAGATATGAGAAAATACCTATTACTTATATAAATAATGAATATTGTATAAGTTGAGTTTCGATGTTTGGAGATTATTTGAAAAGTTATTGTGATTAGAAAAGGAAAAATAATAAAGAGGCAGCATATATTGCATATGCTGCCTCTTTAGGTTAATACAACAATTTATTAAGATCATGTACATTATAAGTATACGTAAATAAGTAAAAAATATTCATGTTTTATAGAAATATACATAAATAAATCTTTAGCTAAAATTATAAAAGGATTAAAAAGGCAGTAATTTTTTGTATTCGCATAGAAGATTACTACCTTTTTCTAAAGTGAAATAAAAATAAAAGTGAAAATATATATTATGCATCTAAATGGCTTCGCTTGCTTTCTCTTCCATAATAATTGAAGGATTCAATTCTGTCATTGAAATTGGATCTAGAATTCTATCTAATTCCATTAATGATAGCAATCCTTCACTTAATACAAGTTCCTTCACAGGAATGCCGGATTCTAATGATTTTTTTGCAATTTGTGAAGATTTTTTATATCCAATATAGGGACAAAGAGCTGTTACCATTCCTACACTGTTATCTAAAAGTTCTTTACATCTATCTTCATTTGCAGTTATTCCTAAAACGCAGTTATTTACTAAAGTTCTAGTAGCATGTTGAAGCGTTTCGATAGATTCGAATAAGTTATAGAAAAGAACTGGTTCGAAGGCGTTTAATTCTAACTGGCCGCCTTCAGCAGCCATAGTTATAGTAAAATCATTACCTATAATGTTAAATGCAACTTGGGAAACTACTTCTAAAATAACAGGATTTACTTTACCTGGCATAATTGATGAACCATTTTGCATTGGAGGCAAGTTTATTTCAGCAAATCCAGTTTTAGGTCCGCTGGACAATAATCTAAGATCATTAGCCATTTTAGAAAGATTAACAGCACATGTCTTTAAAGCATTTGAAATACTTACAAAGCTATCAAGATTTTGAGTAGCATCAATTAAATCTTTGGCTTGCTCTATTTTAAATCCACTGACTTTTCTTAGGTTTGGGATGATATTTTCAAAATATTCAGTACTCACGTTTATAGATGTCCCGATAGCAGTGGCGCCAATGTTTACAGTAAGCATTTCTTTTTGAGCTTCTTCTAAACGCTTGATATCACGCATTACCATTGATGCAAAAGCATTAAATGATTGTCCGAGTCTCATAGGAACTGCATCTTGAAGTTGGGTACGTCCCATTTTTATTATATTATCAAATTCTAACGATTTTATTTTAAGAGCATTATATAAACTATGAAGCTCCGAAATTGTTCTTGGAAGCATTTTTAAAACTGTTAGTTTTCCAGCAGTTGGGAATACATCATTAGTTGATTGAGCCATATTAACATGATCATTTGGATGAACGATGTCATAGTTGCCTTTGAATGAGCCAAGTAATTCAATAGCGCGATTAGCTATTACTTCATTAGCATTCATATTTGCAGAAGTTCCTGCACCACCTTGAATAGGATCAACTATAAATTCCTCAAGTAATTTTCCACAAATAATTTCATTACAAGCATTTATTATAGCATTAGCAATAGTAGTAGTTAAAAGACCTGCATCTCTATTAGTAATTGCAGCTGCTTTTTTTATTTCCGCAAGACTTATTATTAAATCTTTATGCAAAGTTTTTCCTGTTATATGAAAATTATTATTAGCTCTTAAAGATTGTACACCATAATAAGCCTCTGCTGGCACTTCCATACTTCCTATTGAATCTGATTCCATTCGAATTTTCATTTAGAATTCCCCACTTTCATTTTGTTTAAAATTTAAATTAATAGGTTATTAACTCTCGTATATATAAAAGAAATAGATTTTAAATCTAAAAAATTAAATATTTATTTTTTTATTTGTCCTCTTGAAATGAAGATTATCATGCTTTAATCTTAATGTAAATATTAGAAAAAGAATTGTGAAAAAAATCTAAAAAAGAGTATAATATACTTAATTAAAATTATTTCAGATATAAAGATGCTTAATTTTATAAAGCTAGAAATTAAAAGTAAAAATGCGAATATAAGTATAAAACTTTTGCTAAATATTCGAGTTTTGTAGGATATAAACATATAATAATTAAGAAACTATAAGATATATCTTTGTAATTATAATTGATGCTGATTCACTAAAGAGAAAAATTAAATATTTTTATTGTTGTATTGAGTTTAAATACAATTGTGGTTAATTTTTTAAATCAAAATAGTAAAAAACTCTTGTAAAATTTCAATAATAACTTTAAAATATAAATAGGATAATTGTGTGAAATGAATAATTATACATAGAAATGTAATCAATTTAAATGTAAAAATAGTTTTTACAAAGATAATTTAATAAATTAACGCAAAGGAGCGTATCGATAATAAATGATTATTTGATATGTTCTTTTTTAGTATTTAGTAATATAATTATTTTAAATGGAATAGAGGTATTAAAATGGACAAGATTGATTTTAAGATTATTGAACTTTTACAAAAAAATGCACGATATCCACTAAAGCATTTAGCTGAGGAGGTATTTTTATCAACACCAGCAGTATCTGCCCGTATCGAGAAATTAGAACAAGCGGGTGTTATAACTGGGTATTCTGCACATGTTGATCCTTTGAAACTTGGATATAACATTAAGGCATTTATTAATTTAGAAATGTCACCAAAGCAAAAACCAGAATTTTATCCTTTTATAGCTAGCTGTTCAAACGTTCTTGAATGTAATTGTGTAACAGGAAAATATTCTATGCTCATAAAAGTAGCGTATCATACTACTTTAGAATTAGATGCTTTTATTGGAGAGTTACAAAAGTTTGGGAATACAGAAACTCAAATAGTATTCTCTACAGCGGTTGAACATAGAGGAATAGATGTGACTTCAGAGGTTGAAACTAAATAGGTATATGTTATATATTTATAAGGATAATTTTTTATAACTTAGTTAATTATTAAATGGTCGCATAAGAAATATATATTATTTAGATAAAGGTTGTCTTAAATTGCTTTTAAGACAACCTTTTATTTTGTAACGTTTTTTATAGAAAACCATAAAATAGAGAATATCTTAGAGTTTCGTATCATAAATTTATAATAGTATTATAATTTAATACTATACCTGTCGCCCGAAGATAGATGTTTTGAAATTGTATGTAAGATTAGAGGGAGGAAATATTGTGAATGAATATGAAGAGAAGTTAAACGAAAATAAGAACATAATATTGAGAAACATAGAACAAGGAAAGAAAGCAGGAATAAATAAGGTTTCAGCTGTATTTGCCATTAGTAAAAGAGATGAAATTAGAAAAAATATGGTTACAGATTTGGCTACTTGGTTAATAACTGATGGATATAAGGTTTCACTTAAGGAAGGCGAGTTAGAGATATTAACAATTGAGTGGGATTAGAATGTTTAGAAAAGATGTTTGGAGCAAGTGATGAGTATGTAATGAAAGAGTATTATAAGAGTTTAGAAAAAATAAAATGATTGGAAGTAATGTCTTTAGATTTATATATCTATTAAAATAATAGAGTGTTAAAATATAATTAAATACTAAAGAATTATATGGAGGATACATTATAAATGAATAATGGTATTGTAGTTCAAGCGATGAAAGAGTTAGATATAGATCAAGTACTTAAATTGTGGAGTGATATTTTTGGATCTTCATTTCTGGAAAGTTCTGTTACAAAAAGTGATTTAATTGGATATTTAAAGAAAAATCCAGAAACTAGTTCAGTAGCTTGTAATGGGGATGGAAAAGTTATAGGAGCTCTATTGTGTGGTAATGATGGCGTAAGGGGATTTATATATCATATTGCAATATATGAGGAATATAGAGTAAATGAGATTAATAAAAGTATGTTGGATCGTTCTTTAAAAAAGCTAAAAGAAGTTGGAATTAAAACAGGTTTTATTTTTACTCAGAAATATAATCATGATACTGATGTAGCTTTTAATTCCATAGGGTGGGATGTAATTCCAAACGAATTTAATTTAAACATTTAATTTTATAGATGAATATAATATTTAAATTGGAATATAATTTACTAATATAATCTAAGGGGATATGAATTTGAAACTTGATTTAGATAAGAATGATTTAATTTCTTTAATAAAAGGAACAGATCCCAATTTAAATGTGATGGAACATCCTAAAATAAGATATCGTGGAAGTTATAGAGAACCTTATGGAAGATGGGATTGGAACTATGGTGCATTTGAAAAATGTACTGAGGAAGAAATGTATGAAGTATATAAGATATGCAAAAATAGTTGGAATAGATAACATAATACACTTATTTAATGTAAGCATAATGGTAATATGAGAAGGTAACTAAAGATATCGTTAGTAATATATAGATAAGATCAATAGAATAACTACGGCACTTACAAAATAGTAGGTGCTATTCTGTTTTATAAATATTTATATAGAGTCGAGATAGATAGAGGTTATAATTTTATTTAAGCAAAATATTGCAGTAATTAATGTATAGATAAAATTTCTTGTGATTTTTATAGTCTAATCGAAATAAATAGGGGTAATCGCTTGAATTTCATCATTGAAATACAGGAGAGATATTATATATAATTTCATTAGAGGAAGGGGTGAAAGCTATGAAGGTTGAGTTTTGTCTCTTGGATAGTGGTGATGTAGTTTTTACAAAAGAATCTAAAGATTTGAAAGATATTATTAATGTCATTACTAAAGTAGGAACAGAAATAAATTTGTTTTTCAGTAAAGATGATTTCATCCATGGATATGTTCAGAGTGTAACGTATCAAGTGAATGCTGAAAGTAATGATGAAAGTCTAAGAATATGTTTTTCAAATGATTATAAAAAATCCAAGAATAAAGAAAGAATATCTGGTGAGCATTTAAGTACTACAAAATTGAGTGCAAAAGATAATAATAACAATTAAAATGTTAATTTTGAAGGAGGTAAGTTGGAAATGCTTACTTCTTTTGTTTTATATGATGAGAATGTTTTGATTATACCTATAAGCCAAATAATATATTAAAAATATTAAAGAATCTAAGGCGATAATACGAACAAAAAGAAAAAAATACTACAAAATGTTCTGTGAAAATTGACAAAATATAATATAAATTATAGAATAAAGATAGCAACGATGATACTTTCTAAATATTATCCAATTCAATGTGAATTGGATAATATTTTTAGACATAAGATATATAATAATAAATCACCTACGTAAGAAAATCTAAGTATAGTGATTTATTATTTTTAGATATGTCTTAGGAAGGATCTTAAAAATAAACTTAACGAATGGAGTAGATAAGCATGAAAGCAATATTAACAGTAATTGGGCAAGATAAAGTTGGTATTATAGCAGGGGTAAGTCAGAAGATGTTAGAATATAGTATTAACATATTAGATGTTAACCAAACTATAATGCAAGGTTTTTTTACTATGATAATGGTATTAGACTGTAAAGATATGAATGCGACTTTTGAAGAAGTTCGTACAGGACTTACAGCTGAAGGAGAAAGACTTGGGGTAGAAGTAAAGATCCAAAGAGAAGAAATATTTAAGTCAATGCATTCACTATAATTAGGAGGGGCTTATGAATACTAATAATATACTTGAAACGATAAAAATGATTGAAGAAGAAAAACTAGATGTAAGAACAATTACAATGGGGATATCTCTACTTGATTGTATAGATCCAGATGGAGATAAAGCCAGAATTAAGATATATGATAAAATTACAAAATCAGCAGAACGTTTAGTTGAAGTTGGTAGACAAATAGAAACGGAATTTGGTATTCCAATAGTAAATAAAAGAGTTTCAATAACTCCTATGTCAATAATTGCAGGAGCAACAAATGAAACTAGTTATGTTGAATTTGCAAGAACTTTAGATAGAGCAGCAGAAACTTTAGGGATAGATTTCTTGGGTGGATTTTCAGCTTTAGTTCAAAAAGGCTGCACTAAAGGAGATAAAATCTTAATTAGTTCAATTCCTGAAGCATTAGCAGTGACAAAAAAGGTTTGTGCATCTGTTAATGTAGGATGTACAAAATCAGGAATAAATATGAATGCTGTAAGAGATATGGCAGAAGTTATTAAAAGAACTGCAGAGCTTACTAAGGATGCTAAAGGATTTGGATGTGCGAAACTAGTTGTATTTGCAAATGCAGTAGAAGATAATCCGTTTATGGCAGGAGCTTTCCATGGGGTTGGAGAAGCAGAAAGAATTATAAATGTTGGAGTAAGTGGACCAGGAGTTGTTAAAAGAGCTCTTGAAAAAGTAAGAGGAGCATCTTTTGATGTTGTTGCTGAGACAATTAAGCAAACTGCATTTAAAGTTACAAGAATGGGTGAATTAGTTGCAAATGAAGCATCAAGAAGATTAGATGTACCTTTCGGTATAGTTGATTTATCTTTAGCTCCTACACCAGCTGTTGGAGATTCTGTTGCTGAAATTTTAGAAGAAATAGGATTAGAACAAGTTGGAACTCATGGTACAATAGCAGCTCTAGCTATGCTTAATGATGCTGTTAAAAAAGGTGGAGTTATGGCTTGTAGCCACGTTGGTGGATTAAGTGGAGCTTTCATTCCAGTATCAGAAGATGCAGGTATGATAGATGCAGTTAATAGTGGATCATTAAACTTAGAAAAATTAGAAGGTATGACATGTGTATGCTCAGTTGGACTTGATATGATTGCAATTCCAGGAGATACTCCAGCATCTACAATTGCAGGTATGATTGCTGATGAAGCAGCAATTGGTGTGATTAATAACAAGACAACAGCTGTTAGAATTATACCAGCACCAGGATGTGAAGTAGGAGACATGGTTGAGTTTGGTGGCTTATTAGGTAGAGCACCTGTAATGAAAGTCAACGGAAAGTCATCAGAGTTATTTTCTCAAAGAGGTGGAAGAATTCCTGCACCGATACATTCGTTTAAGAACTAATTAGAAATATATAAATAAAAAAGACCTAAAAGATGTATATCTTTTGGGTCTTCTTTACATTTTATATTATTTTTAAATATAAAGGAAATCGTGGGAAGTTTACTTTAATTATACTACTGGTGAGAGGATAAACTAGCAGGATCAGTTATTTATTTTATAGGAAGAATAATAATGGCCATAGTGACCATAAATTATTTCCACCAAATCCACATCCACCAAATCCACCGCAGCCGTATCCACCAAAGTTTCCACAACCATTGTAATTATTGCAACATCTGTTACAACATCTATTATAACAACATCTACTCATTATTCATTTCTCCTTTGTATACCTTGATCATTTGTTATAGTGTTAATATATTAAACATAATTAAAAAGTGTTACATATCAAAGAGAAATAAATGAGAAAAAATATTAATTATGATCACTAAAACAAGTGAATAATATATTTATCAAGAAAAATTCTTAGATTGATACAGAATGGAGTCTCTTTATGCTATAATATGCAAAGAGAAATTTATCAGCATATTAATTTTATATGCAAAACTACAAGAAAAATAAGTAGGTGGAAAGATGACAACTGAAAAGAAGTTTTTGCCAATAAGTAAAAAAGATATGAGAGAAAGAGGCTGGGATGAATTAGATTTTATAATTGTTACAGCTGATGCATATATAGATCATCATAGTTTTGGAACTGCGATTATTTCGCGAGTACTTGAGGCTAATGGTTATAAGGTAGGGATAATAGCCCAACCGGATTGGAAGACTATTTATGATTTTCAAAGGCTTGGAAGACCGAAGTATGCGTTTTTAGTTAATGGTGGTAATATGGATTCTATGGTTAACCACTACACTGTAAGTAAAAGGTTAAGAGAAAAAGATTTTTATTCTCCAGGTGGACAAATGGGTCTTAGACCTGATATGGCAACAATTGTATATTGTAATAAAATAAGAGAAGCTTATAAAGATGTAGATATTGTAATTGGAGGTATAGAAGCTAGTCTAAGAAGGTTTGCGCATTATGATTATTGGAGTGATAAAGTTAGAAAATCAATTCTAGTCGATAGTACAGCTGATCTTTTAATTTATGGTATGGGAGAGAAGCAAATAGTCGCAGTTGCAGAAAGTTTGAAAAATAAGGTTCCAGCAAAGGATATAACTTATCTTAGAGGAACTTGTTATATGACAGAGACTTTAGAAGATGTTCAAGATTATATCGAAATACCTTCTTATAAGGAAGTTTGTACTGATAGATATAAGCACGCAGAAGCTAGTAGAATTCAATATGAAGAACAAGATTCAGTAAGAGGTCATGTTATTGTTCAAAAACATGGGAATAAATTTGTGGTGCAAAATATTCCAGAAGCACCTTTAAGTAGAGAAGAGTTAGATGAAGTATATGGGCTTCCATATATGAGAGATTATCACCCTATGTATGAAGGGAAAGGTGGAATAGCTGCAATTGAAGAAGTTAAATTTAGCACAGTAAGCTCAAGAGGCTGTTTTGGAGACTGTAAGTTTTGTGCTATAACATTTCATCAAGGAAGAGTCGTTCAAAGTAGAAGCAAAGAGTCTATATTAGAGGAAGTTGAAGATATTACTAAGCTTCCAGACTTCAAAGGATATATACATGATGTTGGAGGACCCACTGCGAACTTTAGAAAGCCAGCTTGCACAAAGCAATTGTCTTTTGGAGCATGTAAAGGAAAAGAATGTCTGTCACCAAGTGTTTGCAAAAATATGGATGTAGATCACACGGAATATTTAGATTTACTTAGATCAATAAGAGAAGTTCCTAAAGTTAAAAAAGCATTTGTTCGGTCAGGTCTTAGGTATGATTATATAATGGCGGATAAAGATGATACTTTCTTTAAGGAATTGGTTGAGCACCATGTGAGTGGAAAATTAAAAGTAGCTCCGGAACATGTTTCAAAAGATGTATTAAAGTATATGGGTAAGCCTGCAGGGGAAACTTATGATAAATTTGTGGAGAAATTTGAAAAGATAACAAAGAAACTTGGTAAAAAACAATACATAATACCATATTTGATGTCATCTCATCCAGGAAGTACATTAGACTCTGCTATTGAGCTTGCTGAATATTTAAGGGATATAAATTATCAGCCTGAGCAAGTACAGGATTTCTATCCGACTCCAGGGACACTTGCAACAACTATGTATTATACAGGATTAGATCCGATGACTATGAAGGAAGTTTACGTTCCGAAAACTAAACATGAAAAAGCTATGCAGAGAGCACTTTTACAATTTAAAAATCCTAAATATTATACATTAGTTTATGAAGCTTTAACACAAGCTGGAAGAACAGATTTAATTGGGAATGGGCCGAAGTGCCTTATAAAGGATAAAAGTAATGGTTCAAGATATGGTAATACATACAACAATAAAGATAGCAAAGAAAATAAAGATAGAAGAAGTCAAAGCAAAAACGCAGCTCGTAAAGGTAATAATGATAAATCGATTAATGGTAGTAAAGATAAATCTCAAAAAGATAAAAATAAACCTGGGAATGTTAGAGGTAAGAGCAGCCAGAAAGCTAAATCAAAAGCTAAAAGTAAATCTAGAACTAGATAAAATGAAAAATTCACCAGTATAATGGTGAATTTTTTATTATTTCTTTCGTTTTCTATGGGAATTCAAAATATATTTGCAAATTGCATAAACAAACTAAGAATTAATCAGTTATTAGTGAATGTATAGATTAAGTAGTAATAATAATATATAATAATTATTATTGGTAAAAACAATTTTTCTAGAGCAGGAGGATATAAACGTGAAGAAATTAATTTCGTGGAATGTTAATGGATTAAGAGCTTGTGTTAAAAAAGGCTTTTTAGATTATTTTAAAGAAGAGGATGCAGACGTATTTTGTATACAAGAAAGTAAACTACAAGAAGGGCAAATAGATTTAGCGTTAGAAGGATATTATAGCTATTGGAATTACGCAGAGAAGAAAGGATATTCAGGCACTGCTGTGTTCACTAAAGAAGAACCTTTATCTGTTAAGAAAGGTATTGGAATAGAAGATCATGATAATGAAGGAAGAGTTCTTACATTAGAATTTAATGAATTTTATTTAGTAAATGTCTATACTCCGAATTCGAAACAAGGTTTAGAAAGACTTGATTATAGAATGGTATGGGAGGATGTTTTTAGAATATATCTAAAAGGACTTGAAGAAAGCAAGCCTGTAATAATATGTGGAGACTTAAATGTTGCACATAAAGAAATAGATCTGAAAAACCCAAAAGCTAATAGAAAAAATGCTGGGTTTACAGATGAAGAAAGAGATAAAATCTCTAAATTATTAGATTCAGGTTTTATTGATACATATAGATATTTCTATCCTGATACAGAAGGGGTATATTCGTGGTGGTCTTATAGATTTAATGCAAGGGCAAACAATGCTGGATGGAGAATAGACTATTTCTTGAGTTCAGAATCTTTAAAAGATAAATTAGAAGATGCTAAAGTACATATGAACATTGAGGGATCAGATCATTGTCCGGTAGAACTTTTAATCAATCTTTAATGAAGTTGTAATAAAGATTATAATTGATTTTTTTTAAGACATACTTTATATAAATAATGGTACTCTCTTATGTATCCGGTTTTTTACGAAACTGGATACATAAAGATGAGTGCCATTTTTTTCATATAAAGTATATGTGTTAAACTCATTTAAGTATAAAGTTTTTTATGGCTCCCCAAGTTGCGAAGCTTGAAATGAAAGATAAAAGGCTAAATGTAAGAAATAGGTATAGAGGAACTGTTAGAGGGAAGAAAAAAACATTAAATCCAAGTATTATTCCGCAAACCACCGCGCCAATTAATGTGTTTTTAAAACAAACGATGCTTAGTAATAATGAATTTTTAAGAATATCCTTTAGCGAAAGAGATACGGTAGTAAGTAAAGGATAAATATATAATGAAGCAAATAAAAATAATACTGTAATAAAAATACATAAGAATAGAACTATATAAAAGTTAACATTATTTTGTGATAATTTAAAATAAAACAAAATAGAGGTACTAAGTAATACAAGTATTATAGTATTTATAATTCCACAAGCTACTGATTGCTTCCAATTAAGCTTAAATGCTTCATGGAAATCGGAAAAAATAAAGACATGCTTGTCTCTAACCATTGACATGGTAATTGATGTCATTGCTCCAAAAGCGGGAGCTATAGTAATTATAGGAATAGAATATAGGATAAAAATCATATTAAGTTTAAGTATGTCCCAAAATTTATTTAATAGTAGATAAAAAAATAGTGAAATGCCTTTCTTTTCGGGTTCATTTTTATCTACACCAGGGCCTTCACGATGAAAATTGGGTACAAATATTTTCATATTAATCAGTCTCCTTAATCATGTAATGGTTTTCTGTTTAAGAAATAAATTACAAATTAATAATTGTAACTTTGTAGGGGATTTGTTTTAGATAAGTTTAGATTTAGTATATCATTTGAAGTGCTTAACTTCAAGAATTTCTAAAATAATAAATATATTATAGTTTAAAAAAGATTAAAATAATTTAATGAATTATAATATAAAGTGTTGACTTTGGAAGATGTAGGTATATAATAAATATATAAGGACAAACCAAAATACCATAAATGAAAAGGGTTACTGATAATAAAATTTATAGAATATTACAAAAATATACATATGATAATTAAATTGAAGAAAAAATCGATATTTATAAAATAAGTGGTTATTATAATATATTTTAGAATTGTATAAAATAAACCTTGAGTAATGTATGCTGTGTTTGAACCTTATATCAATATATATTTAAAGTAAACGTATAAAGAAGAAATAAGAAATAATAAATAATTCATTTGTTTTGGCCATTATTTTTTTGAGATATGTTACTTCAACTTTCACGAGAAGAATAATGTTCGCTAATATATTAACTTCATTTATAAAAATGGGAGGTAAATAATATGAAAAGTGTAAAAATATTAAAAAAACTTGCAACTGCTGTTGTTACAACATCTCTTGCAGCATCGATGTTAATTGGATGCGGTAGTAGTGATAGTTCTGCTACAAGTGCTGGCGAAAGCGGAAAGGATAATTCAACTGCTTCAGCCTCAGGTGATCAATTAGAAATGTGGACATTCGTTGATATGCATAAAACTTTCCTGGATGAGATGGTAGTTAAATGGAATGAAAAAAATCCGGATAAGAAACTAAATATTAATGTTACAGTGCTACCTTATGATGATATGCACAATAAATTACAATCAGCTCTATTGTCTGGACAAGGTGCTCCTGATGCAGTAGATATAGAATTAGGTAAATTCCCTAACTTCTTAAAGGGAGAACCACAGCTAGAGCCACTTGATGATGTATATGCACCATATAAGGACAAGGTAGTTAAATCACGTGTAGATATTTACAGTAAAGACAATCATGTATATGGACTTGATTATCATGTTGGTGCTACTGTTGCGTACTATAACACAGAACTTTTAGAAAAAGCAGGAATTGATTATAAATCTATAGTAACTTGGGATGATTTCAAAAAAGCAGGTGCTAAATATTATGCTGCAACTGGTAAAAATTTCGGTACAGCCGATACAAGTGCTATTTGGCAAACAAGTCTTATGTTAGCAGAACAAAAATCTGACTATACTGATGCAAGTGGTAAGCCACAATTAAACAGCCCTCAAATGGTTAAAGCACTTACTACCTTAAGAGACATGCAAGATGCTCATGCTATAGCTACTATTCCGGGTGGGCAACCTGATACAACAGATGCTGAAGGTGCAATAAATAATGGAGATTATGCAGTTGTAATTAAAGCAATGTGGTATATGTCAAGATTTTTACAATATATGCCTGATCAAGCAGGTAAATGGGCAATTGCTCCAGCTCCTGTATTTGAAAAAGGTCAACCACGTTCTGTAGGTTTAGGTGGTACTGGTACAGCTGTTACTAAAACTGCTAAAAACAAACAAAACCTTAAAGAATTCATAGCATATGCTAAATTTTCTGAAGATGGAGAAAAAGCTATATGGAATGAATTAGGGTTTGATCCAGTAAATACAGATTTATGGACTAATAAAGAGCTTACTCAAAACAAAGATAATAAGTTTATAAAATACTTCAAGACTAATCCTTTTGATACATTAAATGAAATTAAGAACGAAATATCATTAATTAAATCAACTGAAGCTAGTCCAAATATCAATAATGTTTTATGTACAGTTACTTTAAATAGTATATTTGAAGATAAAAAAGATATAAAACAAGCGTTAGATGAAGCACAACAACAAGCTGAAAATGAATTGAAATAATAAAATAATAATACAGGGAAGCTATTTAACAAAAAATAAAGCTATAAAAATAGCTCCTCTGTATTATTTTAGTGTGTAATAGGAGGAAGTTAAGTAATGTTTAAAGGATTTATATACAATAAAAAAGCAGCACCATATGTATTCATATTGCCATTTATTCTTGTGTTTTTAGTATTTTTTATTTCTCCGATGATAAACACGATAATAATGAGTTTTCAAAATGTATTACCGGGTTCAAGGAAATTTGTTGGTTTAGAAAACTATACGAAATTATTAGGAGATAAGGTTTTTTTAATTGCATTATGGAATAGTGTTAAATATATGGTGTGGACACTAATATTACTTATTCCAATTCCAATGGTACTAGCATGCATTATAAACAGTAAATTAATGGTTGGCAGAGAATTCTTTAAAGCAGCATTATACATACCAGCTTTGACATCTGTTGCTGTTGCAGGTATAGTTTTTAGGTTCAGCTTCGGAGAACAAGCTACTTCTTTAATGAATCAATTCGTTGCATTATTTGGAATGGATCCATATAAATGGCTCAAAAATGGAACTACAGGCTTTATTGTTCTATTAGTTTTAGCTTGTTGGAGATGGACAGGCGTTAATATGCTATATTTCTTATCGGGATTAAAGAACATTCCAGCAGAATTATATGAATCGGCAGATATTGATGGAGCAAGTATTTGGCAAAAGTTTAGATATGTTACAATACCTCAGCTTAAGCCAACAACTATTTATGTACTTACTATATCAATATATGCAGGTCTTGCAATGTTTATAGAAAGTTACATGGTATATAACGGTAACAATTCGCCAAATAATATAGGTCTTACAATTGTAGGATATTTATATAGACAAGGTATTGAAAAGAATGCTATGGGTTATGCATCTGCTGTAGGTTTAGTACTATTTGTCGTAGGAATGGCTATTAACTTAGTACAATTAAAGTTAAATGGAACATTTAATAAGGAGGATTAGTATGCAAAGTAATGTAAGTTTATATAGTAGAAAAAGAACTAAAAAAAACACTCAAAAAATAGCAGGACAAGGAAATAATATGCCTACTAAAGTGATGATTTTTATATTATTCACTGTCATAGCAGTAATACTACTAATTCCTTTTTACACACTTTTCATTTCGACTTTTAAAGACGGTGCAGTAGTAGTTGCTAAAGGTATGGATGCATCAATAGATATATCTAAAATGTCTATTAAAAACTATGTTATTTTGTTTACAGCAAAAAATAGTTTCTTTATATGGTTTTTTAACAGCTTGTTCTTAACAATAGGTCAAGTAGCACTTCAATTATTTATTAGTGCATTTGTTGCATATGGGTTTGCAATGTATGATTTTAAAGGGAAAAATTTCTTGTTTGTTTGTGTTCTATTCGTTATGATGGTGCCTTTTGAAATTCTAATGTTACCTCTTTATAGTCAAGTAAGTACTATGCATTTAACAAACAGTTACGCCGGAATTATTTTACCAAGCATAGCAAATGCTTCGACAATATTTTTCTTTAGACAGTATTTATCGGGAATTCCTAAGGATCTTGTTGAAGCGGGAAGAATAGATGGAGCATCAGAATATGGTATTTTCTTTAGATTAATATTACCAATCATGAAACCATCCTTTGCAGCAATGGCAATCTTAAATGCTATGGGTAGCTGGAACAACTTATTATGGCCAATGTTAGTATTGAAGGATGCTAAAAAATTCACTTTACCAATAGGTTTAAATACTTTAATGACACCTTATGGAAACAACTTCAACTTATTATTTGTGGGTTCTTTCCTTTCAATCTTACCTATATTCATATTATTTATGTGCTTCCAAAAGTACTTTGTTGATGGTATGACAGCTGGAGCTGTAAAGGGTTAATATGAAAAGTCCAAACTAAATACTTAAGGAGATGAATTATAATGGCAAAAAAAGCAAAAATGGTAGTAGACAAAGACTTCAAAATATCCGAAATAGATAAAAGAATTTATGGTTCTTTCATTGAACATTTAGGAAGGGCTGTGTATGGAGGGATTTATCAGCCAGATCATATGTCAGCTGATGAAAATGGCTTCAGAACTGATGTAATGGAATTAGTAAAAGAATTAGATGTTCCTATTATAAGATACCCGGGTGGGAATTTTGTATCAAATTTCTTCTGGGAAGATAGTGTTGGACCGATATCAGAAAGACCAAAGAGACTAGAATTAGCTTGGAGAAGCTTAGAAACTAATGAAATTGGATTAAACGAATTCTCAAAATGGACTAATGCGGTAGGATCTGAAGTAATGATGGCAGTAAATCTTGGAACAAGAGGAATTGCAGATGCCTGCAACCTTTTGGAATATTGTAATCATATAGGTGGTACAAAATATAGTGATTTAAGAATAAAACATGGTGTTAATAAACCACATAAAATAAAAACATGGTGCTTAGGAAATGAAATGGATGGACCATGGCAAATAGGACATAAAACTTCTGAAGAGTATGGAAGATTAGCTCTAGAAACAGGTAAGGCCATGAAATTAATAGACCCAGATATCGAATTAGTTTCATGCGGAAGTTCAAATACAGCCATGCCTACTTTCCCTGAATGGGAAGCATCAACTCTTGATCATACTTACGATGTAGTAGATTTTATATCACTTCATCAATATTATGGTAATAGATTAAATGATACTGCAAATTTCCTGGCTCAAAGTGATGATATGGAACACTTTATTAAAACCGTTACTGCTACTTGTGATTACATAAAATCTAAAAAACGCAGTAAGAAGACCATGAATTTGAGTTTTGATGAATGGAATGTATGGTTTCATTCGAATCAAGATGATGATAATATAATGAAAAATCATCCATGGCAAAAAGCGCCTGCACTTTTAGAAGATGTTTATAATTTTGAAGATGCACTTTTAGTTGGATTAATGTTAATTGTTCTAATGAAACATTCTGATAGAGTTAAAATGGCATGTTTAGCGCAATTAGTTAATGTCATAGCGCCAATTATGACAGAAGAAAATGGGCCGGCATGGAAACAAACTATTTATTATCCATATTTACATGCTTCAAAATATGGTAGAGGAATCGCGCTTCAACCAGTAATATCTTCACCAAAACATGACACTATCGATTTTACAGATGTGACAGATGTTGAATCTATAGCAGTGTATAATGAAGAAAAGGACGAAGTTACTATATTTGCAGTTAATCGTAATCTAGAGGAAAATATTGAATTGACTTGCGATGTAAGAAGTTTTGTAGGTTATAAAATTATTGAACATATTGTATTAGAACATGAAGATATGAAAATTGTAAATTCTCCAAAAGGTGAAGCAGTTACTCCGAAATGTGTAGATAGAAGTGAATTAAATGATGGAATTATTAATTCTTCTTTAGGAAAAGCATCTTGGAATGTAATTCGCTTAGGAAAGATTAAATAAAGAATACTTTATTTAAATATTGCTGTAAGAAATAGAAAATGATTTATCTATAAACTATTTTAGTTTATAGAACTTAGGATTTAGTGCATAGGCTTCATGTACTAAATCCTATTTTATTATTAAGTGGAGGAGTAGAAAAATGAGAAAGAGAATTTTGGCATTAATGTTAACAGCTTTTATGGCAGGTATCACCATCATGATAGGATGTTCATCAAAACAAAACAGTGAAAGTAGTTTGGCGAAAATAAGTTTTCCGGAAGATCCTAAAATTGAAGAATTAAGAGATTCAAGTATTGTTCTTGATAAAGGTAACTGGGGAACTTTAGGTGCTCATGATCCATCAATATTTAAGGATAAAGACACATATTATGTATTTTCCACTGATGCGAGGGTAGGTGGACCGGCAACTCCAGGAATACAGGTTCGTAAATCTAAAGATTTAATTCACTGGGAGTTCGTAGGTCAAGCGTTAAAAGGAATCCCAGAAGAAGCAAAGAAATGGAGTCGCGCTCAAGGAATATGGGCTCCGGATGTAACAAAGGTAGGAGAGGAATATTATCTTTATTATTGTGCATCAACTTTCGGTAAGAATAGATCGTATATTGGATTATTAAAAAGTAAATCAATAGAAGGACCATGGGAAGATAAAGGAGTTGTTTTGAAAACCAATCAAGGGGATGATAAAAATGCATTAGACCCCAATATAGTATATGATAAAGATGGGCAAATGTGGATGACATACGGTTCCTTTTGGAATGGTATATATATTGTAAAGCTTGATAAAAACACTGGAAAACCTGAAAATCAAAATGATATGGGAAAAAATATTTCAAAAAGAGACGCAGGCGTAAGTGGAGCTGTGGAAGGGCCTTATATAGTTTATAATGAAGAACAAAAGAAATATTATTTGTTTGTTTCATATGGGTCGCTATCTTCAGATTACAATGTTAGAGTGGGCCGAGCTGATAATATCGAAGGACCTTATTTAGACAGTAACGGAAATGATATGACTGATATATCAAATTCAAAACCAAATGAAATTGGGAATAAAATTTTAGGTGGATATAAATTTGGTGATAATGAAGGCTGGATGGCACCAGGACATAACTCTGTATTGAATGATAATGGAAATTACTATA
The DNA here is from genome assembly GCF_003575225.1 of Clostridium chromiireducens. Taxonomy (NCBI): domain Bacteria; kingdom Bacillati; phylum Bacillota; class Clostridia; order Eubacteriales; family Clostridiaceae; genus Clostridium; species Clostridium chromiireducens. The sequence continues at coordinate 1,075,221 of NZ_QXDJ01000002.1, forward strand.
TAGTTCATCATGTGAGAACAGAGAAAAATAAAGATTGGTTCTATTTAAATGTTAGAAAAATTCTTTGGTCAGAAGATGGATGGCCTATAGTATCACCAGAAAGGTATACTGGAGAAAAAGAACAGGCGATTGAAAAAAATGCTCTAATAGGAAATTGGCAACTAATATTACAGGATAAAAATATTAATGAAATAATACCGTCAGAACAATATGAATTTACAAGTAATGGGAAGATTAAGAACGAAAAACAATCTGGAAAATGGGAATTAAGTGGCGATAACAATATAATTATTGAACTTTCGAATAATAATGGTAAAAAAGTAGAATATAAAGGAAAAGTAATCCCATCATGGGATTGGGAAAATAAAAAGCAAACCTTAGTGTTTACTGTAATTGATAAAAATGGAGTGTCTTTATGGGGAAAACTCATGAGATAGTATATGAAAAAATTTTGAGAACAAAAAGTAAATTTCTCATAAAACAAAACATGAATGAATATGAAGTTACTTCATATTCATTCATGTTTTTGTTTTATAAAAAAATAGATATCTATATTTTATAACCGATATTATTTCTTAAATATCTTGTTGAGTTAATTCATTATAAACAAGTCTCACGTTTATGCCTTGGCTATAATTACCAAAGTTTTTTCCGAAGATAGTTAATCCACCAACATGCTTTGTTTCTTCTGGAACAGCCAATTTAAGAAGTATATCACTTTTATACGTCAAACCTAAATCTTCTAAAGTGATATCTGAAATTTTTATTCCATCAATAAAAGTTCCAAATGCATTAATATTTAAAAGTTTTAAAAGTCCATATTGATTCCAATTTGACAACCACCAAGATGGTGTTAAGATTCCTTTGTTATCACCAAAATCTCCAGGACTGGTCCAACTACCTATATTAACATTATTAACATAGAAATGAATATCAGAAGGCCAATCACTACAAGAACCAGGTGCTTCGGAGCTTATCTCCATAGATATTTGAAGATCAGAAAATGTTTCGTTAGGTTTTAGATAATTAGGAATTCTATATTCAATGTATCCCTTAGTGAACCATAGTATATCAGCATTAATCCTTTCAGGGTCTGCAAAGTAATTTGGATTATCAACTTCTCCGATAATTTTTTCTTTGGTAGCGATTCCGCAAGTAGGAGCAATATCATAATTGGAATAATGACCTATATTTAAATCTATATCATACGAATTTTCTAAATCTTGCTTACCTATATCAATTACAAATTTATCCTCGTGAAGAGAACATATTTTTTGAAGTCCATGCTTCCCAGTCAAGTTAGTTGTTTTTATTAATCCGCACTCTTCTAATTTTTTTATATGCATAGTAACCGCACCATTAGTTAAATCCAGCTTCTCAGATAATTCATTCATATTTAATTGTTTGAATTGTGATAAAATATCTAATATATTAATTCTTACGTCAGAACTTAAAGCTTTAAAAATAGGTAAACTGTCTTTTAAGTTAGTTATATGTATCATAAATAATCTCCTCTAATTAATTTAGTGTTTATTTTAATAAAATGTAATTCTCATAAAAGTTAAAATAAAAATATTAAGAAAAATTATAGATTTTTCTTATAGTTTGTATATAAACATTATACTTTTATATACAAATTTAAACATAACATTAATTTAATTATACATTGTATAAGAATAAATGTGAATAATTATTTTAATAATTAATAAAATAAAGCAGAAAAAATAGAACCTTAATGTTTGTTTGAAGGTTTTCTAAAGTGAACATTTAAATAGGATAAATATTAGTTTTATCCTTATATTATAACATTAACTTCAATAGCTTAATATTGTAATATAGACTAAAAAAGACTATGATTTTTTACACTAAATATAAGGAACTTGTACGCTGTTAATTAGAGGTAATATATTATATAATTTAGATGTGGCTAAACTAAATTGTAAATTATGTAAAACTTGCTTCAGGTGGAATCAGCATCTGAAATCTTTGTTGAAATCATACTAGTTCTTGTTAGCATGATATTTTTATTTAAATTAAATCGTAAGGATCATAGTGACTAGGCACAAGGTTAGGGAGGGATTTTATTTTGGATGATATTTTAAGTAAAGAAATTAAAGAAATGGCAGATATGGAGTTTGAGTGCAGTTGTGGAAAGCAACATAAGATAGAAATGAAACATATATATGTCGGAGAAGGTGTATATATTAAAATTTTAGATGTTGTGAAAGAAATCCTGCCAAGTAAAATTTTATTAGTAAGTGATAATAACACTTATGAAGTATTAGGTAAAGATGTGAAAAGTATAATTGATGAGGCAGGCTATAGAACTAAAAACATTATTTTAAGCAGTCAAGGAGATTTAGTTCCTGATGAAAGAGCAATAGGTAGAATACTTGTTGAAGTTGATGATGAAACAGAACTTATTGTTGCAGTAGGGTCAGGGAGTATTAATGATATAAGCAGGATGGTTAGTGCAAGAACCAAAATACCATATGTTATCATTGGAACTGCTCCGTCTATGGATGGGTATGCATCAACAGTATCACCATTAATTATTGATGGAGCAAAAGTAACATATCCAGGAACTCATCCATATGCTATTATAGCAGATACTAATATTATGAAAAATGCTCCTTTTGAGATGATATGTGCAGGGTTTGGAGATATACTTGGAAAATATACAGCGCTTTCAGATTGGATGTTGTCTCATAAAAAAAATGACGAATATTTTTGTCATACTACTGAAAAGCTAGTAAGAGATGCTATGAATAAATGCTTTGATAATATAGAAGGTGCAGTTAATAGAGATCCAAAAGCAATTGGATATATAGCAGAAGGACTTATTTTATCTGGTGTAGCTATGACTTTATCAGGAAATTCAAGGCCAGCGTCAGGAGCAGAACATCATCTTTCTCATTATTGGGAAATAGATAAACTTTCAAGGAATTTGGAACATCCGCTTCATGGAAATTCAGTCGGAGTAGGTACCATTATATCAGCATGGATATATAATGAACTTAAAATAGAAGAAAGATATGGGATTAAAGTTCCGACTGCTGAAGAAATTATAAAGTTATTAGATTGTATTGGAGCAAAGTCAAGTCCTAAAACGCTAGGTATTGAAAAAGAATTATTCCGCAGAAGTATAATTCATGCTCTTGAAATAAGACCAAGGTTTACTATTTTACAATATGCGAAAAATGAAAATAAATTAGAAGAATGTGCAGATAAATTAACAAATTTATTTTACGGAGAGTAATATTATGTTAAAAGATAAAAAACTATTTTTATTAGATATTGATGGAACAATAGCTTTAGATACTAAATTAATTGCTGGAACTTTAGAGTTTATGAATTATGTTTTAAGCATTGGTGGAAAATATATTTTTATAACTAATAATTCTACTAAAAGTATTGAGGATTATATCATAAAATTTGAAAAGTTTGATATCAAGGTAGATAAAACAAGCTTTGTAACATCATCATATGCAACAGCATTATATCTAAGAGAAACTTATGATGATAAAAAAATATTTGTTCTTGGAACAAAATCATTTATTGAAGAACTTAGAAGATTTAATGTGAATGTTACAGAAGAACAAGATGACGATATAGTTTGTGCAGTTGTAGGTTTTGATAATGAATTAAACTATAAGAAGGTAGAAAATATATGTGAATTATTACTTACAAGAAATATTGATTATGTAGCAACAAACCCTGATCTTGTTTGTCCAACTACTTTTGGCTTTATTCCAGACTGTGGATCAATATGCGAAATGATAGGGCATGCAGTAAAAAGGGAACCTTTATATATAGGTAAGCCTAATAAGACCATTGTAGAAATGTGTTTAGAACAAACTGGGTTTTCAAGAGAAGAAACTCTTGTTATAGGGGATAGACTGTATACTGATATTGCTTGTGGGATAAATGGCGGCGTTGATACTGCTGTAGTATTCACAGGAGAAGCAACAAAGGAAGATTTGAAAAACACGGAATTTAAACCCACATATAGCTTTAGTTCAATTAAGGAATTGTATGAGGAAATAGCTTTTTAGTATATTATTAGAAGCATACAGAGTTGTTAGAAATAGAAACTAAATTTCTAACAACTCTGTTTATTTTTGTATAGAGGAGAAAATAAAATTGTTCGGATACCGAAAGATGAAAATAGAGGTCATTATGTTGCATTATTTAAATAGAAGAAAAAGTTTACACTATTGAGGTATCTTTGAGCGAGCTCGTTATATAATAATTATTAGCAAAGTGCAGCTTTTGTGTTTTTAAAGTTAAGAATTTGATATAATATATCTATAGAATAACTAGTTAGGGGGAGATTATAGCATATGAATTTAGAGAATATAACGAATAAAATAGGAAATAGTAAGCCATATATCAATGGCTGGGAAAGAATGAGAAGATCATCTATAATTATTCCGCTAGTAGAAATTAATAAAGTAGTGCATGTATTATTTGAGGTTAGATCAAAGAAACTAAATAGCCAGCCGGGTGATATTTGTTTTCCGGGAGGGAAGATAGACGAAAATGAAACTCCTAAAGAAGCGGCTCTTAGGGAAATGTTAGAAGAGCTTGGTATAAAGAATATTAATTTAATAAATGAACTAGATACCGTAGTTAGATATGATGGTATAATAATTCATCCATATGTAGGGGTTATTAAAAATATTGAGGAAATAAAAATAAGTGAAGATGAAGTTGATCATGTGTTTTATGTACCATTATCTTATCTTTTAGAACATCAACCCCTTGAGTTTAACAACAAAATAAATATAGAGAGAGCCAAAGAATTTCCCTACGATTTGATTGTTAATAGAGAAAATTACAAATTTAGAGAAGCTAATTACAAATCTTTATTTTATAAATATGAAACCTATAATATATGGGGAATTACTGCGGAAATGCTACAAAATTTTTTGGAAAAGTTGAACTAATGTACTAATTAACAGCTATGGTAATCTAATCGATACTGTAGCTTATGTTTTTCTAGAATCATATCAATTGGATTCGCTTTTATTGAAGAATCTATTGGACAAATGGGGCGGATTTTTGAGATGCATGTATACGAACAAGTTGGAGAAATGAAATAGATTTTGATTAAAATAAAGGATTAAGGAAAAAACTTAGTCCTTTTTTTGATGGAAAGATTATTTGATTCCATAATAATCCAATTGTCATGGTTTTGACATAATAAATTTATATAATTGACATACTATCATTACATGTTTTACTAAAATATTATAATTCTATCAAATATATTTTTAATTGAGAAAAAGGGGGAAATTATAATGTTTATAAAAAATATTAAAGTAAAGACTAAATTACTTTTATCTTTTCTTATTATGGCGATATTGATATCTGTCGTTGCTATAATAGGAAAAGCATCACTAAAAACAGTAGATGCAAATTCGAAATCAATGTATAGTGATGATTTACAATCTATACAATTACTTACTGAAATAAAACAATCATTAGTTAGTACTAAAAGTGATGTTATAGAACTTGTTTATATAAGAGATATTTCGAAAAAAACTGATTTAGAGAAAGATATTCAACTAAATATAAAGAAGTATGATGAGGATATATTGAATTATGAAAATATTTTTATGGATCCTTTAGAAAAAGAAGTATGGCCAACAATTAAAAATCAGCTTAGCGAATATAGAATAAAAACAGATAATGTGATTAAACTTGTTGATAGTGGAAAATACGACGAAGCAGCAAAAGAATATCAACAGATACCAAAGATTAGAGAAGAATTGATGGAGAATATTGATAAGGTAATAAATATAAATATTGAAAGTGCAAAACAACATAATATTAAGAATAATTCTATATACTTAAATAGTGATAATATTATGACAGTATTAATGATTGTAGGATTATTGCTAGCTATTGTCATAGGATTACTTATATCGAAAGATATAAACAGTTCATTAATTAAAATGATGGGGATCGCAAAAAATCTTGCTGCCTTTGATTTGTCTAAGAACTTTGAAATTGCAAGGAAGGATGAATTTGGAGAAACGGGCAGAGCGCTAATAAAAGCTCAGCAGAATATTAAAGAACTTGTAACGACAATAATAAGTAATTCACAGGTCATGAGTGAATCAAGTGAAGAACTGTCAGCTACAGTAGAAGAATTATCGGTAAAAACTGAAGAAATTGATAATGCACTAACAAATATTGTATCGGGAGTTCAAGAAACAAGCGCAGTTTCAGAAGAAGTATCAGCATCTGTTCAAGAAGTAGATTCAAGTATTAATGAACTTTCAGAAGAAGCAATGGTTGGAAGTAATAATGCTAATCAATCAAAAGAAAGAGCTGCTGAAGTCGAGAGAAAAGGGAAAGAAGCAATAAGAAGCGTTAGAAGTTTATATAAGGAAAAGAAAAATAATATGTTAATGGCGATTGAAGATGGCAAGGTTGTAGGCAATATAAGGGTAATGGCAGATACAATTGCAAGCATATCTGAACAGACAAATTTATTAGCATTAAATGCGTCTATAGAGGCTGCAAGAGCAGGGGATCAAGGCAAAGGGTTTGCTGTTGTTGCTGAAGAAATAAGAAAACTTGCAGAACAATCATCACAAGCAGTAATAGGGATTAAGGATACTATTACTAAGGTTCAAGATGCATTTAAAAATCTATCTGAAAACGGTGATGAAGTATTGAAATTTATAAATGAAGATGTAGATCTACAGTTCGAAGAGTTTGAGAAAGTTGGAAATACATATTATAGAGATTCAGAGTTTGTAAGCAAAATGTCTGAGGAAATAGCATCTATGTCTGAGGAACTTGCTGCTACAATTGGACAAGTAAGTGAGGCAATACAAAATGTTGCAGTGGCGTCGCAAAAATCATCAGAACATGCTGAAACAATAAAAGGAAGTGTGGATGAAACGACAAAAGCAATAGGACAAGTTGCTTTAACAGCTCAAAATCAAGCTGAACTTGCTCAAAAACTTAATGAAATGGTGTTGAAATTTAAAATATGATCTGCAAAAGTGGAATTATGAAAATTATAAATATAAATTTTAATTTGAAATAAGCTAGTTATAGAATTTAAAACAATGATTTAGAGGTATGAGAAAAACAAAAATATTTTCTCATATTTCTTTTTTATTACTCAAATTTAGTATTTAATAAATGTAAATATGGTCAGAGGTTTATTTTGAAAAGATTGTGGTTAATTTTAGTTTTATGAAAAGCTATACAAAAAAACATTGACTTAAAAAAAGAAGAAATATAGAATAACATTATTAAAGAACATTTAAAAAGTAGTTTTTAATTAAATAAATTTTATGAATTAATTCTAATGAAAAGGAGAACTTGTTAATGAAATACTTAAAGAGTATTTTAGGGATTATACTTGTAGTGCTTTTTTTAGGTAGTAATTTATTTTTTCTCAATCTATTAAAGGACAAGAAGGTAGAAAATGAAAATATAAAACCTAAAATAGTATTAATATCTCACATTAAGACAAATCCCTATTGGCTTAGCATAAAGAAAGGAGCAGAAAGGGCAGCAGCAGAAAGAGGGGCGGTAGTTGAATTTTTGGGGCCTACTACTGCAAATACAGAAGAAGGTCTAAAACTTTTTGACATGGCCACATCGGCTAAGGTTAGTGGAATAATAACTTATGTCCAAGAAGAAGGAAAGTATGCAAAGCAAATTAATAGTGCTATAGAAAAAGGAATACCGGTTGTGACAATAGATTCAGATGAAGAAAATAGCAATAGAATAGCATATGTAGGAACAGATAACATTCTTGCGGGACAAGTTGCTGGAGAAGAAGCTGTAAAGCAAATTGGAGTAGATGGAAATGTTGCAATAGTAATGGGGGGGAAGGATGTTAAAAATCAAAGGGAAAGAGTGGACGGATTTAAAGATTATATTACATCAAACTCAAACCTAAAGATTGTGGATGTGGATTCATCTGATGCAATGCTTCTTGAAGCGGAGATTGTAACAAGAAAAATACTAAATAGAAATGATAAAATAGATGCACTGTTTTGCACGTCAGCATTAGATGGAATAGGAGCCGCTAAAGCAGTAAACGATTTAAATGCTAAAGGTAAAGTGAAAATTATATGTTTTGATGATTTAGAAGAAACTTTAAATAACATAAGAACTGGACTAGTTTCAGCAACGATAGTTCAAAAAAGTGATGAGATGGGGTATAAGGCGGTAAATATTATAATGGATAAAATTCAAAAAAAGTCTGAAGTTAATCCTAAATCCTTAACAAATGTTAAGTTAGTCAATAAACGTAATATAGATATTTATAAGCAGGGAGACGATAAGTTTGAAAATCAAAACTTTAAATAGCAAATTTATTATATTTGTTATATGTTTAATTATCCCAGTAGGCATATGTAATATTATATCCTTGGCTATGAGTAAGAAAATTGAAGATGGTTATGTAAATATGCTTAATAATATGCTTATTACCAATGAAATTAAGCAGCATATTGATAATTCTTTAGATGGATTTAATCAATATATATTAAGTGGGGCTGAAGATAAGAAAGAAAGCTATAATAATGAGATATTTATTGCTAAACAGGAAATCGAGACACTTAAAAGTAATTCTGATAATACGAGCCAATATATTTTAAGAGATTTAGATAATACCTTAGATTCTTATGTGGAAAATTCTAAGAAAACAATTTCGGCTTATGAAAACAAAGAAGGATATATTTTTTATTATGACGATTTTGTATCAGCTAAAAATATTGCCGGATATTCTAAAGAATATGCATCTACATTAATGCAGAATTATTTAGAAACTAATAGCGTAGCATATAAAGAATTAAATAAACATAGTAGATTAATATATGTATCCCTAACTATATACCTTATATTAATTTTATCAATGTGTGTTTCATATGCACTTTTATTTATTAAAAATATTTCAAAAGGTTTAAAAGGAATTGTTGATATTTCAAATAAGGTATCCAGGGGGCAGTTCGAATACTATGAAGGTGATAAAACAGATATATATGAGTTAGATTTGCTCACGAAAACTTTTAATACAATGATAAAGGATATAAAAGATCTTATAAGATCTATAAGTGAAAAACTTACATTAGAAAAGAAATTAAAAGAAGAGGAAATGAAAAATCTTCAATACGAGAATGCTTTGAAGGAATTTGATTTAAAAGTATTACAATCTCAGATAAATCCACATTTTTTATTTAATACTTTGAATTGTATAAATGCTACGGCTATGATGGAAAATGCTACAACAACAAGCAAGTTGATAAAATCAGTATCTAATATTTTGAGATATTCATTGAGGTCCATGAGCACAAATGCACTTTTGGAAGATGAAATAAACATAATAAAAGATTATATCTATATTCAAGAATGTAGGTTTGACGACAGAATAAAATTTAATTTAAGCACCAATATGGATATGAAAAAAGTAAAGGTTCCTGGAATGACAATACAACCTTTGGTAGAGAATGCATTTATTCATGGAATAGAACCCAAAGAAGAAGGCGGATATATAAATATCTGCATTAATGAGAAAAATGGAATTTGTATGATCATGATTGAGGATGATGGTATTGGAATTCCAAAAGAAATTTTGGACAAGATTAATAATTATAACTACGAAATGAAACATACTGGACATACAACAGGCCTTGGGTTAAATATTGTTGAAAAAAGGTTAAGATATTTATATGATCGAGAAAACATGTTTGAAATAGAAAGTGAAGAGGGTAAGGGGACAAAAGTTTATTTGAGAATACCTATAATGGGGGAGGATAATAATGATGAAAATATTACTTGCTGATGATGAGAAATATGATAGAGAAACAGTTAAGCATATATTAAAAGATAATTTTTCCGAAGAATTAGAGGTATATGAAGCTAAAAATGGAAGAGAGGCAATAGAATTATCTGAAAGCATTAGGCCTGACATGGTTATAATTGATATAAAAATGCCAGGAATTGATGGTATACAAGCCCTAAAGGAAATAAGTGCTACACTGCCAAACTTATATAGCATAATTTTAACAGCATATGATTACTTTGATTTTGCACAGGAAGCTGTAAAAATAAACGTAAAAGAATATCTTTTGAAACCATTCACAAAAGAAGAGATAGTTGAAAAAGTCTCTGCAGGTATTCGCTCGGTTAAAAAAGAACAAAATAAACGAAAAAGTGAAATTGAAGATAAAGAAAAGATATATACCTTATTACCTGTTCTCGAAAATCAATTAAGTGATTTAATCATAAATGATAAGTTAAAAGGTATTGATTATGGAATGTACTTACGCTGCTTAAATATGAACTTTGTAAGCAGTTATGCAATGGTCATATCTATAAAGGATAAATATGCTTATACAGATATAGGCAGAAATGAAAAAGATGAGATTAAAATAAAAATAGGGGAGTATATTAAGGAATATATTAATAGAAAATATAAATGTATAGGAAATTATGTGTTTTATGAAGAACTAACATATTTTATACAAATAGAAAATGAAAATATTAGTGACTTTAAGAACCTAAAGATAGATCTTGCCTTTAATCTGAGGAGAGAAATAAAAAAGAGATTCAACGTTTCAGTAAGGGCTGGACTTGGGGAAACATTTGATTCAGTGGAACAAATAGTTGAGTCTTATAGACAGGCGACTAAATGTTTAGTGTATAATTCGGATAATGTAAATATAATCTATATAGATGATGTGAACGATAAGTTACTCAAGGACCAATATACTATTAACGTTAAGGAAAATAAAAGTAGGAACACTAATAAAATAAAAATGAAGTTATTTGAAGATGTGAAGAATTATATCAGAGAAAATATTGAGGAAGAACTCGAATTAGAGAAAGTAGCTAATAATTTCGGATTGAGTGTATATTATTTTAGTAGAACATTTAAAGAGGTGACGGGAGTTAATTTTTCTGATTATGTGAATAAATGCAGAATAGATATTGCTAAGGAATTATTATTAAGTGGTGAGATGAACGTAAAAGAAGTTTGTTATAAGGTAGGATACAATGACCCTAATTACTTTAGCAAAGTGTTTAAAAAATATGAAGGCGTAAGTCCAGTAAATTTTAAAATATCAATAGATAGACAATATATGACTTAGATTTATGTGATAACAAACCGAAATAAGTAACATATTGTGTTTCGGTTTCTAGGAATTTCGATGGATGATTCTACGACTAGAAGTTGTACCCACAATGCTTGCCTCAACGACATGCGTTGAACAAGCATTATGGAACAACCTCTAGTCAAGAATCATTACCATCAAAATTCCAATGAAACACTGCAAACAATATGTTACTTATTTCTGGTATAGTGCTAAACTAAAACTTAAAGTTAATAAATATGAATAGTTATTCTACTAATAAATCTAATGTTTAATTTAAATATCCATATAGGTATCTAAACTATGAAGCTGATTTATGATTTTAAATATATACTGTAACAGAAATAGAAGGTACTCTTTTACGCAGTGTTGCATTGAAAAAATATCTATAGGTATTTCTTCAGTGAAAGTTGTTCCAGTCCTGCTTGTCATTAGCTTGCCTAAGGAGCAAGCAGGACTGGAACAACTTTTACTGGTAGAAATCCATAGATGTTTTTTCTAGCAACCGAGTAATAGAGTACCTTCTATTTCGGTTTGATATCTATTGAGCAATATTTTACTACACTAATTTGTAGAATAAACAAATAATCTAGGTCGACCTCTTATATTTAAGAGATTAACCTAGATTATTTTCTATTTTAGCTTATTTACTGGTAAAAAATTGCTGTTTGAATACGGCAATATAAAATTATAAGTCAGCAAATGGGTCTATTTGAAACGTTTACTTTTGATAATATAATTAGCATTGTAAAAGAGATAAACAATTATGAAAAAAGGGGAGATAAATAATGAAGTCTAAAAAAATGGTTAAATTGTTAGGTTTAGCGCTAAGTGGAGTATTAATATTTTCAGCACTAACAGGTTGTAGTGGGAAGAAAGATGCTCAAACATCAGCTGGAGGGGATAAGAAAATAAAAATTGGTGTAAGCTTTGATGATTTAAGACTTGAAAGATGGCAACATGATAAAGATATATTTGAAGAACAAGCTAAAAAGCTTGGGGCAGATGTTGTTTTCCAATCTGCAAATGGAGATGATCCAACTCAAATGTCACAATGTGAAAATCTTATATCTCAAGGAATAGATGTTTTGGTAATAATTCCTCATAATGGAGAATCTATAGCACCTATCGTTGAATCAGCTCATCAAAATAAAATAAAAGTTTTAGCTTATGATAGATTAATTACAAATAGTGATTTAGATTATTATGTATCATTTGATAATGTTAAAGTTGGAGAATTACAAGGAAAAGCAATTGTTGATAAAACTCCTAAAGGAAACTACTTTATGATGGGAGGTTCTCCAACAGATAATAATGCGAAATTATTTAGACAAGGTCAAATGAATATTATAAAACCTTATGTAGATAAAGGTGACATTAAAATAATAGGAGACCAATGGGCAAAAGACTGGTTAGCAGAAGAAGCGTTAAAGATAATGGAAAATGCATTAACTGCAAACAACAATAAGATTGATGCTGTTGTTGCATCTAATGATAGTACTGCAGGCGGTGCTGTTCAAGCGTTACAAGCTCAAAGCTTAGCAGGTAAGGTTTCGATTTCAGGACAAGATGCAGATTTAGCAGGATGCCAAAGAGTTGTAGAGGGAACTCAAACTATGACAGTATATAAACCAATTAAGGATATTGCTGCAAAAGCTGCAGAAATGGCAGTGAAAATGGGTAAAGGTGAAGAAATTCAAACAAGTGGAAGTGTAACAAATAATGGTCAAAAGGATGTACCTTCAGTGTTACTTAATCCAATAGCAGTAACAGCTGATAATATGAAAGATACTGTTATAAAAGATGGATTCCAAAAGTTTGATGATGTATATAAAAACGTGCCAGAAGATAAAAGACCAAGTAAGTAATTAGAATATTGGGGTTTGAAATTATAGTTTCAAACCCCAATATAGAAAGGAGATATGTATTTCATGAGTGAGTATATTTTAGAAATGCAAGATATAGTAAAAGAGTTCTTTGGAGTAAAGGCATTAGATGGAGTAACATTAAAAGTTAAGAAAGCAGAAGTACATGCACTTTGTGGTGAAAATGGAGCCGGAAAATCTACTCTAATGAAAATTTTAAGTGGAGAACATCCTGCAGGATCTTTTTCAGGAAAAATAATCTTTGAGGGAAAAGAGTTAAATCAAACTGGCATAAAAGATTCTGAGAAAGTTGGTATAGCGATTATTCACCAAGAATTAGCTCTGATAAAACAGCTTTCTATTGCAGAAAACATTTTTTTGGGAAATGAAATTGGCAAACATGGGCTAGTAAGTTTTAGTGAGCAATTAAATAAAACTAATGAATTATTAAATAGAGTTAAATTAAATATTAATCCTCTTACTAGAGCAGGGGATTTAGGAATTGGTCATCAGCAATTAGTTGAGATTGCAAAAGCATTATCTAAAGATGCAAAATTATTAATTTTAGATGAACCTTCAGCATCATTAAGTGAAGGTGAAGTAGAAGTCTTAATGGGAATTTTAGAAGACTTAAGAAAAGACGGAGTTACTTGTATTTATATTTCTCACAAACTTAACGAAGTTACGAGAATATGTGATAATGTTACTGTAATTAGAGATGGTTCGACAATAGGTCAAGTCCCTATAAAAGAAATAGATCAAGATAGATTAGTACAAATGATGGTTGGAAGAGAAATGAAAAATTTATTTCCAAGAGAAGAACATAAAATTGGAGAAGAATTCTTTGAAGTGAAAAATCTCAATGTTCGCGACCCATTTAATAGTAATTTATTGAGAGTTAAAAATGCGAGTTTTACATTGAGGCGTGGAGAAATACTTGGCATTTCAGGATTAGTTGGTTCAGGTAGAACTGAAATGGTAGCAAGTATATATGGAAGTTTTCAAGGCGAAAGAAATGGTGAAATATATTTTGAAGGTGAAAAAGTCAATATCAAAAATCCAGATGATGCTTTAAGTAAAGGTATAGCTATGGTTCCAGAAGATAGAAAGAAAGATGGAATAATCGCTGGAATGAGTGTTGCTAAGAATATGACTATAAGTAATCTTGTAAAATATAAAAAAGCACTTGATGTAATAGATAGTGACAGGGAAATGATGGATGTTCTTAAATACATTGATGAAATAAAGATAAAGACTGCATCAACAGAATTAGCAATAAAGAACCTAAGTGGTGGTAATCAGCAAAAAGTAATACTAGCAAAAAATCTCTTAGCTGAGCCTAAGATTCTAATACTAGATGAACCAACTAGAGGGATTGATGTTGGAGCTAAGTTTGAAATTTATAAATTGATTTTTAAGTTAGCTAAGCAAGGTATATCAATAATAATGGTTTCATCTGAATTACCAGAAGTTCTCGGAATTAGTGACAGAGTTCTAGTTATGAATGAAGGTGAAATAAAAGCGAGTCTTGATAATAATGGTTTAACTCAAGAAATGATTATGGCATATTCAGTTGGTAAGAAAAACGAAGAAAATGACGCAATAGATAATGAAGAAATTATAACGTCTGTAGGAGGGGTATAGATATGCAATTAAGCAAAAGTGTAAGTTCGGAGAAGGAAAGAAAAATAGGATTAGGCAATATATTCAAATCTAAAATGGCAACAATATTGATAGCAACGGTAGCAATATGGATTTTATTCACGGTTTTGACAGGCGGAAATTTCTTGACTACTAGAAATTTATCAAATTTATTTAGACAAATGTCAATCACTGGAATACTTGCAATAGGAATGGTATTTGTAATCATCCTGGGAGAGATAGATCTTTCGGTAGGATCAACCCTTGGGTTACTTGGAGGAATTGCAGCTATATTAAATGTTTGGTTTGGTCTTTCAGCTATTCCAACCATGGTTATAACATTATTACTTGGGATAGTAATAGGAGCTTGGAATGGATATTGGATAGCATTTAGAAATGTACCATCATTCATAGTTACTTTAGCAAGTATGCTTGTTTTTAGAGGAATATTAATAGGTATAACAGGTGGTAATACTGTAGCTCCACTGACAGCAGACTTCAAGACAATGGGGCAAGCGTATTTGCCAACTGCATTTGGATATGTATTAGTTGTACTAGCAGTTGCAGGTTCAGCATATTTAATATTAGGTAATAGAAAAAACAAAATTAAGTATAACATTGAAGTAAAACCTATGGCTTTTGATGTATCAATAATAGCAGCAATTGGAATATTGTCTTTAGGATTGGTATTAATTCTTAACGATTATCAAGGTTTTCCAATACCAGTTTTTATAATGTTAGTTATAGCTTTGGTACTATCATTTGTAGGAACAAAAACTATATTTGGTAGAAGAGTATATGGAATTGGCGGTAATAGAGACGCAGCAAGATTATCAGGTATAAATGTAAAGAAACATATTTTGGTAGTATATTCAATGGTTGGATTACTAGCAGCAGTAGCAGGAATATTACTTACAGCAAGATTAAATGCTGGATCAGTTGCTGCCGGGCAAAATGCAGAATTAGACGCAATAGCATCATGTGTTATAGGTGGTGCAAGTTTAGCAGGTGGTACTGGATCAGTTGTCGGAGCATTAGTTGGTGCACTTGTAATGGCAAGTGTGGATAATGGTATGAGTATGATGAATACTCCAACATTCTGGCAGTATATTGTTAAAGGATTAATATTATTAATCGCAGTATGGTTGGATATATCTTCTAAGAATAAAAAGTAGGTCTTAAATAAATAATAAATTAAGCCCTTAATTAAAATTATTATAAATAGATGACAATAAGTCATAGTAGCAGGTTATCTTAGGTGCCTGCTACTATCGATTTTTAGAAATGAAATTGCATATTTTTAGAATAACAAGTACTTAAAGCTACTAGTGGAAATTTGTTTCTAAATAAATGAAAAAGTTTTCAAAAAATCTATTGACGATTTAAAAAAAAGAAAGTATTATAAACTTATAAAATAACATTTAAAAAGTTATTTAAAAATGGTTGAGGGCCTTTTTTATTAAAGGTATAGAATTAAGTTATTTACTACAAATAATTTCTATTTGTAAATTAAAATAAGGAGGGTATTAATATGAGAGAATACTTTGAAAACGTTTCGAAAATAAATTATGAGGGGGCAGATTCTAAAAATCCATATTCATTTAAGTATTACAATCCAGATGAAGTAGTTGGTGATAAGACAATGAAAGAACATCTAAGATTTTCTTTATCTTATTGGCATACATTAACTGCTAACGGATCAGATCCATTTGGAGTTGGAACAATGATTCGTCCATGGGATAATGAAACAGACCCAATGGATTTAGCTAAAGCAAGAATGGAAGCTGCTTTTGAATTAATGGATAAACTAAATATCGAATATTTTTGCTTCCACGATAGAGATATAGCTCCAGAAGGAAAAACATTACAAGAAACTAACGAGAATTTAGACGAAATAGTTAAGTTATGTAAATCCTTAATGGAAAAATACAACAAGAAACTTTTATGGGGAACAGCAAATTGTTTCAGTAATCCAAGATATGTTCATGGAGCAGGTACTAGCTGTAATGCAGATGTATTTGCTTATGCAGCAGCACAAATTAAGAAAGCTATAGAAGTAACTAAAGAACTTAATGGAGAGAATTATGTTTTCTGGGGTGGACGTGAAGGATATGAAACTTTATTAAACACTGATATGGGATTAGAATTAGATAACTTCGCTAGATTACTTCAAATGGCTGTTGACTACGCAAAGGAAATAGGATTTACAGGTCAATTCCTTATTGAACCAAAACCAAAGGAACCAACAAAACATCAATATGATTTCGATACAGCAACTGTTTTAGGATTCCTTAAAAAATATAATCTTGATAAATATTTTAAAGTTAATATAGAAGCAAACCATGCTACTTTAGCACAACATACATTCCAACATGAACTTCATTTTGCAAGAGTTAATAATTTCTTAGGAAGTATAGATGCTAATCAAGGAGATCAATTACTTGGATGGGATACAGATCAATTCCCTACAAATATATACGATTCAACTTTAGCTATGTATGAAATACTTAAAAATGGTGGAATTGCACCAGGTGGAGTTAATTTCGATTCTAAAGTTAGAAGAGCATCCTTCGAAAAAGAAGATTTATTCTTAGGCTATATAGCTGGAATGGATACATTTGCTAAAGGATTAAGAGTTGCACATAAACTTTTAGAAAATGGTGATTTAGAGAACTTTGTAAAAGATAGATATTCAAGCTTTACTCAAGGCATAGGTAAAGAAATAATTGAAGGAAAAGTTGGATTCAAGGAATTAGAAGCATATGCATTAAATAATAATGCTATTGCTAATAAATCTGGAAGACAAGAATTACTTGAATCAATAGTTAATCAATATATATTTGAAGATCATAGATAAACAGTATGTAATTTAGAATTATGTGATAACTTACCGAAAGAGAAGGTGCTCTGTTACTCGGTTTCTAGAGAATTTGTCTGTGGATTTCTAACAGCAGAAGTTGTACCCAGTTATGCATGCTCATTTGACAAGCAAATGACAAGCATAACTGGAACAACTTCTACTGAAGAAATCCTACAGCCTAATTCTCAATGAAACACTGCGTAAAAGAGCACCTTCTCTTTCTGGTGATATATTTTGAAGCATAAATCAAACTTATAATATAGTTGCGCTGTATATATAAATAAGCATATATAACTTAGACTCATGTGTGACTTACTGGAACAAGTGACATATTATGTTTCGATTTCTAGTCAAGAATCATTACAATAAAATTCAAATGAAACACTGCAAACAATATGTTACTTATTTCTGGTATAGTGATGCAATTAAGTTACATTTATAGATACTAGTTATAACTATAGCCAAACTCTTAAGCGGCTTACCTATAATATAATAAAGTTTTTTGAAAAAGTCATGGTTGAATTCTAATAATTTAATATTAATATAGGAAAATTAATAGAACTTTTTGTGATATTTGAATTACAAAAAGTTCTTTTGATTCATCGAGTCCTATAGGTGAGAAGTTTGTAATAAACATAGTTTTTACATATAAAAAATAGTTGATAGTAACAAAACAACCATTTTGTTACTATCAACTATTTGAATGGGTAACTAAGGACTAATAGTCTATCAGAGATCCGCAGTAAAATGGATATTACTAACCTCGGAGCTTAAACTCAGAAATCTGATCATACATAATTTGTGATTGAGATGCTAACTCTTCGCTTGAAGCAGAAGTTTCTTCGGCAGTTGCTAAATTAGTTTGAACTATATCGGATATAATATTTACATGTGATGTCATATTTGATACAGAAGCTGTTTGCTCTTCAGAAGAAATTGCTATTTCTTTTACAAGCAGTGATGTATACTCAACATTGCTAACAATATTATTTAAAGAAATTTTTGTTTCATTTGCTATAGATTCACCTTTAGATATGGCCTTTAATGAATTTTCAATAATTTGAGTAATAGTTTTAACAGATTCAGAAGATTGATCAGCAAGTTTTCTTACTTCATCAGCGACAACAGCAAATCCTTTACCGGCCTCTCCGGCTCTAGCTGCTTCAATAGCTGCATTTAATGCAAGTAAATTTGTTTGTTCTGATATTGACTGAATAGCATTTATAATAACAGAAATTTGATTAGATGAAACAGCTATTTCGTTAATTGAGTTCATTAACTGCTCCATCTTATTGTTTCCTTCGTCTATAATCTTTCTGGTTTCACTATAGTAATCATATGCCTTCTCAGAGTTTTTTGTATTGGTCTTAACTTTATCTATCATTAAACTAAAGTTGTTTTGAAGCTGCTCAACGGCATTAGCTTGTTCAGAAGCGCCTTCAGAAAGTACTTTTGTTATGGATGCAATTTCTTTTGAACTATTTGCAGTGAAATCAACTGATTTATTTAAATCTGAGAAACTGTCATTTAGATTATTTATTATTTTCTCTAAAGATATGTGTATAGGTATAAAATCTCCAATATAGTTAACTGATTTATCTATAGTAAGATTTAAGTTACAATTAGATAATTCCTCTAATTTATGTGTTATATCTTTGATATAGTCTTTTAACATATTTATGGATTTGCTTAGATCATTAAACATTTCACCCATTTCATCCTTTGAACTATATTCGTTATCTATATATAACTTTCCTTGAGAGAGATTATAGGATATTCGTTTTACATTATTCACTCCTTCAAGAAGAACTGCTTTTAGTGTTTTACCTAGTAGTCTTGGAACTATAACTAAAAGAATCATTATAATAACAAGAATAGTCATAGCTATATTTCTATAAATAATAGAACTGTCAACAAAAGTTTTTGCATTTCCTTTTGAAGATTCGTATAATTTAGAAATATAATTTTCAACGATGTCTCTTTGAAAACTATATGTATCTAATTTTGAGGCTAAACTACTATTTGGATCATTATTTTTTATTCCATTACGTAAGTCTTTTCGATAAGTTTCCGCAATGGATAAATTTTGCAATAGCTGTTTGATTACGATTTCATCATTACCAGGACTATCATTTAATAATCTTACTTTAGCATTAAGTTCTTCCGCGGCTGAATCAGATTTTTCTATGAATACTTCTTTATTTTTTGTATTATTCTCTATTATAGCTCTATAAATATTATTATCAGAAGTTTGAAATGAAAGTCTAATATCTGAAATTGCCTGTGAAAGAGAGTATGGTCCATTATAAAGGGAAGAGGTTCTAAATGATAATGAAAGTAGTACTGCCATTGATATGATCATACTTATCATTGTAACTATGAGTATGAAATTAAATGTTGAATCTATCTTTTTAGTAATAGAATAATTTTTGAAATTCTCTTTTAGGTTGAAAGATTTATTAACTCTTTTTGTGGTTTTTTTAGTTCTTTTCATTATAAATCACTCCTAGTAGATTCCAGAATGAAAACATTAACAATGCCTATTATACCAAAATTTATATATAATTACATCTATTATGTAAAATAATATGAAATTTAAATTTACATAAATTTTGGTATAATAAGTATCAAATATTTTGTGGCAAAAAAGCTGAAAATGTATTCAAAAAACTCTTGACGATTTAAATAAAAGGGGGTATTATAAACTTATAAAACAACATTTAAAAAGTTATTTTAAAATATGTTTAAGAGTGAAACATTAACAACGTTAAGTAATGAAAAAATTATATAACAGGAGAGGTTTACTATGAGATATTTATTAGGCTTAGATATTGGGACATCTGGAACTAAAACAGCCCTATTTGATGAAAATGGACAAACGATAAAAACTGCAACTTTTGGTTATGATTTATTTCAACCACAAGCAGGTTGGGCAGAGCAAAATCCTGAAGATTGGTGGCAAGCGTGTGTTAGCGGAATAAAAGCTGTTATTGAAAAAAGCGGTGTACAAGCTTCAGATATTAAAGGTATAGGATTAAGTGGACAAATGCATGGGCTTGTTCTAATGGACAAGGATCATAAGGTAATAAGAAACTCTATAATCTGGTGTGACCAAAGAACTGAAAAAGAATGTGAATACATGACTGAAGTAATTGGGAAAGAAAGATTAATTAAGATAACTGGTAATCCTGCTTTAACTGGATTTACTCTTTCAAAGTTATTATGGGTTAGAAATAACGAACCAGACAACTATAAGAATATATATAAGATTCTTCTTCCAAAAGATTATATAAGATATAAATTAACAAATGTATTTGCAACAGAAGTTTCTGATGCTAGCGGAATGCAAATGTTAGATATAAACACTAGAAACTGGAGTGAAGAATTACTTAATGAATTAAATATAGATAAAAATATATTAGCAGATGTTTATGAATCAGTAGTTGTCAGCGGAAAGGTAACAGAAGAAGCTGCAGAATTAACAAACTTAGCAGTAGATACACCAGTTGTTGGTGGTGCTGGAGATCAAGCAGCTGGTGCTATAGGAAATGGAATAGTAAGCGAAGGAATAATATCGACAACAATAGGTACCTCTGGAGTGGTATTTGCAGCAACTGATACACCTAGATTTGATAAAGAAGGAAGAGTTCATACTCTTTGTCATGCTGTTCCTGGCAAGTGGCATATAATGGGGGTAACTCAAGGAGCAGGACTATCACTTAACTGGTTTAAAAGAACATTCTGTGCTAAAGAAGTTGAAGAAAGTGAAAAGTTAGGAAGAGATATATATGACTTATTAACTGAAAAGGCTGCACAATCTAAACCAGGATCAAATGGAATAGTTTATCTACCATACCTTATGGGAGAAAGAACACCACATATAGATCCAAATGTTAAGGGAGCATTTTTAGGAGTATCCCTAATAAATAATCATGATGATTTTGTACGTAGTATATTAGAAGGAGTTAGCTTTAGCTTAAAGAACTGTCTTGACCTTATTGAAGGAATGAGCGTAAATATTGATGAAATAAGAGTAAGCGGTGGTGGAGCTGAAAGTAGTATATGGAGACAAATATTAGCTGATATATTCCAATACTCGCTAACTACAGTAAAGGCTTCAGAAGGTGGAGCACTTGGAGTGGCAATATTAGCAGGTGTTGGGGCTGGTATATACGAGTCAGTAGAGGATGCTTGTAATAAAATTGTTAAGGGAAATGAAAAAGTAGCTCCAAATGAAGAGTTAAAAGAAGTATATTCAAAAGTATACGAAATATATAACTCAGCTTATCCTAGAATCAAGGATATATAAGAATAAATTTAAATATCTAATTTATCCGATAGCTATCATCCGTAATACTCCTACAATAGATGAGTAAGCGATTCACACTAAATCATAGATTTAGGTTCTCTGCTTAAGTGGGAGATAACGGCTGCGCGCTCCTGGATTAGTTCAACTAAATTCAGATGGAGTAAAAACTTCATCTGAAAAGTTTCACTTTATATCTTGATAATACGTAGTTTTAAAAGCATTAAATAGTACTATAATGTGAAAGTTATTTGTAATGACTTATAAATACTTTTACAAAAATAATAATAGTGATATTATTTAAGAAAGCTACTATTGTTCATATGATAGATGAGAGGAGTATTATCAAATTTGATTGAGGTAAATCACAGCAAAATTAAAGAGACGAATAGAAAAAAAATAATAGCATTATTACTAGAAAAAAATGAGATTACTAAATTAGATATTTCAAGAATTTTAGATATAAGTATAACTACAGTTTCTACTAATATTACTGAATTGAAAAATGAAGGTATTGTAGAAGATGTAAGATCTTTGGAATCTACTGGTGGCAGAAAAGCTATTGCTATAAAGTTAGATGAAAACTGCAGATACTCAATAGGAGTTGCATTAACACCAAATCACATTAAAATAGCATTGGTTAATTTGAAGAAAGAAATTATTGAAAATATAAGAATTAGACATAAAAATAATGGAATAGAAAATTTAATCACAATAATTAGTGAAAACATTGATTTTGTAATGAAAAAATATAACTTAGATTCTGAAAAGTTATTGGGAATAGGCTTATCTTTGCCTGGAACAGTAGATTTTCAAGAGGGCATAGTAAAATATTCATATCTTCTTGGTATTAAAGATTTTAATTTAAGGGAAAAGTTTGAATATTTAAATGTACCAATATATGTAGATAACGAAGCAAATCTATCAGCATATTATGAATTTTTAAATAGAAAAGATATAGTGAAAAATTTACTTTATGTATCCATAACAGATGGCTTAGGTCTTGGAATAATTATAAATGGTAAGATTTATAGAGGAGACAATAATTCATCAGGAGAATTTGGACATATAAAAGTGTCTATAAACGGAAAGAAGTGTAAATGTGGAGCAAAAGGCTGCTTAGAAGCATATACATCTAAAAATGTTCTAGTTGATAGTTATAATGAGGCGACGTTAGAAGATATATCAGATATAGATGAATTTGAAGAATTGTATTTGAAAAATGATACAGCTACAAAAAAAGTTTTAGATAAGTACTTGAAAATATTAGGTACTGGTATATCAAATTTAATTATGTTATTAGATCCTGATACAATAATTATAGGTGGGGATATAAATAATATATTAAATGATAAAATGGATATTTTGAAGAAAAATATCTATAAGGATAATTTATTTACAGATGAAAACAGCTGTACAATTACTATGGCAGATTTTAAAGAGTCATATTTGTTAGGGGCAGCTATGATGCCTATTGAAGAATTCTTAGAAATTAAATAACAGAGTAGTGAATAGCTGCTCTATTAATTTGAAAACTTATTAAACAAATTTTGAAAACATATTTTCAAAGTTACGTTAGTAAGATTATTATTAGGAAAGTCTTAAATCTTGATTGGAACTCCGGATTTAGACGAACCTTTAAAATAATAACAGATAGCTGATAATGGATATTCTAAAAAAATATAGAATTTTAAAAAAGGTATTATTGTATAAATCCGGTTATATTACTTTTGAGAGTATCCATTATTAACTATTCATTAAAAACAAGAGGAGATGTTAAGGAAATGAGATTTTTTTTAGACACAGCAAATGTAGAACACATTAAAGAAGCAAATGAAATGGGAGTTATCTGTGGTGTTACAACTAACCCATCACTAGTAGCAAAAGAAGGAAGAGACTTCAATGAAGTTATTAAAGAAATAACAGAAATAGTTGATGGACCAATAAGTGGAGAAGTTGTAAGTGAAGATGCTGAAGGAATGATTAAAGAAGGAAGAGAAATAGCAGCAATTCATAAAAACATGATAGTAAAAATCCCAATGACAGTTGAAGGATTAAAAGCTACAAAAGTTTTAGCTAGTGAAGGAATCAAAACAAACGTAACTTTAATATTCTCAGCAACACAAGCATTACTTGCAGCAAATGCAGGAGCAACATATGTAAGTCCATTCCTTGGAAGGTTAGATGATATATCAATGATAGGTATGGATTTAGTTAGAGATATAGCAGAAATATTTGAAATTCATGGAATAGAAACAGAAATAATAGCAGCAAGTGTAAGAAACCCAGTTCATGTAATAGAAGCAGCAAAAGCAGGAGCACATATTTCAACAGTTCCTCACAGCTTAGTTCTACAAATGGTAAAACATCCATTAACAGACCAAGGACTTGAAAGATTTAAGGCAGACTGGGCAGCAGCTTTCGGCAAGTAACAGTCTTAAAGCAGTTAACAGTTATTGATGAAAAGCCTACAGCTTTTCTTATAAATATATATTCTTAAGAATATATATTTATAAGAATATAAGAAGATATCAATAAAAACTTAAAAGAATTTAAAAAGAAATAAAGATAACAATATAAAAAGGTATAGTAATAGAGCGCCATGCAGCGTTTTACGAGGTCATATTTATATATAAAGTGAGGTAAAAAATGAGTAGAGAATTAGATAAATTATCTATTAATGCAATAAGAGTATTATCAGCAGATGCTATCGAAAAATCAAAATCAGGACATCCAGGGTTACCACTTGGGTCAGCTACAATGGCATTTACATTATGGTCAAAAATGAATCATAATGGAAAAAATCCAGAGTGGGATAACAGAGATAGATTTGTATTATCAGCAGGACATGGTTCGATGCTTGAATATTCATTATTACACTTATTCGGTTATGGAGTTACTGTTGAAGATATTAAAAACTTCAGACAAATCGGAAGTTTAACACCAGGACATCCAGAGTATGGCCACACTAAAGGTGTTGAAATTACAACAGGACCACTTGGACAAGGTATCTGTAATGCAGTAGGTTTTGCTATGGCAGAAGCGCATCTTGCAGAAAAATTTAACAAGCCAGATTACAGCGTAGTTGACCACTATACATATGCTATAGTTGGAGATGGATGTCTTATGGAAGGTATTTCAGGAGAAGCATCATCCCTTGCTGGAACTTTAGGTCTTGGTAAGTTAGTTGTATTATACGATTCAAATAACATTTCAATTGAAGGGCATACAGATATAGCATTTAGAGAAGATGTAGGAAGAAGATACGAAGCTTATGGATGGCAAGTATTAAATATAGCAGATGGAAATGATATAGATGCAATAGAAGCTGCAATAGAAGCTGCTAAAGCAGAAACTACAAAACCATCTATCATAATAGTTAAAAATCAAATTGGTTTTGGATGTCCTGCAAAACAAGGAAAAGCTTCAGCTCATGGTGAGCCTCTAGGAGCTGAAAATGTACTTGCTATGAAAGAAAACTTAGGTTGGAAAACAGAACCAGCATTCTACGTACCAGACGAAGTGTACACAAATATGGATACACATATAGAAAGTGGTATGGGTAAAGAAGCAGCTTGGAATGAATTATTTAGTAGCTATGAAAAATCTTATCCAGAATTAGCATCAGAATATGCTAAATGGATGAGCGGTGAAATTGATAAAGAAGCATTATTAAATAATGAAGAACTTTGGAGCTTTGACAAAGAAATGGCTACAAGAGATTCTTCAGGAATGATGATAAACAGATTAGCTGCACTTATTCCAAACTTTATTGGAGGATCAGCTGACCTTGCTCCTTCAAATAAAACTTACATGGCTGGAAAAGGAGATTTCTCAGCAGAAGACAGAAGTGGACAAAACCTTCACTTTGGAGTTAGAGAACATGCTATGGCAGCTATAGCCAATGCAATGTATGCTCACGGTGGACTTAAAGTATTCTGTGCAACATTCTTTGTATTCAGCGATTACATGAAAGGTGCCATGAGATTATCAGCTCTTATGAATCTTCCAATAGCTTATGTATTAACACATGACAGTATTGGTGTAGGAGAAGACGGTCCAACTCACCAACCAATAGAACAATTAGCAGCACTTAGAAGTATGCCAAACATGACAGTATTTAGACCAGCAGATTCAAAAGAAACTGCAGCAGCTTGGTATTATGCTGTAACTAACGGAACTACTCCAACATCATTAGTATTAACAAGACAAAAGTTACCACTATATGACGGATGCGCTAAGAGAGCTTTAAAGGGTGGGTATATCCTTAAAGATTCTAAGAAAGAAACTCCAGATGTACTTTTAATGGCATCAGGTTCAGAAGTGGAATTAATCTACAAAGCAGCTGATGAACTAGCAGCTAAAGGAATAGATGCAAGAGTTATAAGTATGCC